>CAWJUK010000017.1:0-132531 GCA_963846035.1 uncultured Acidobacteriaceae bacterium
GCGGAGTCATGTCTACGTAATACTGGAGTGCTGGCGCGCCTGCGCGAACTTCCAGGCGTCTGAAACAATGCGATCCAGGCTGGCGCGCTGAGGCGCCCAACCGAGCACTCGCTGCAGCTTCTGCGAATCGGCGACCAGGCTGGGTGGATCGCCTTCGCGGCGCGGGCCGATCACCTGAGGTACTTTCTTTCCCGTCGTGTGCTCGACCTCGGCCACAATCTCCTTGACGGAGTGACCCGTCCCGGTCCCCACATTGAAAGCTCCGGGAGCACCCTCTCCCAACAGATGCTCGAGCGCGAGGACGTGGGCTTGCGCGAGATCGCTGACGTGGATGTAATCGCGAATGCACGTTCCATCGGGCGTCGGATAATCATCGCCGAATAGAGTAACGGGATTTCCTGTTTGAACCGCGCGCAGAACGAGCGGTATCAAATGTGTTTCGGGATCATGCAGCTCTCCCAATCCCGCTTCGGGCTCCGCTCCGCATGCGTTGAAGTACCGCAGTTTAATGCTTTGGAAATCGCGGTAACGGTCCAGCCATTCGAGCGTTTTCTCGATCATGAGTTTGGTCTCGCCGTAGGGATTAATGGGCGCAAGCGGTTCGTCTTCCGTGATTGGCACGCGTCGCGGCGTGCCGTATACGGCGGCGCTCGACGAAAAGACCACCCGTTTCACGCCTGCGCGAACCATCGCCTCAAACAGCGACAAAGATCCGCCCACGTTGTTGGCAAAGTAGACCTCCGGGATCTGGGTGGACTCGCCCACCGCAATATAGGCGGCGAAATGAATGACGGCCTCGATATGCTCCTCCTGGAGCAGCTGCGCGATTTTGTCCGTATCACGGACGTCGAAGACGCGCAACAGACCAGCGGGGACCATCTCTCGGTGACCGCGGGACAGGTTATCGGCGACGACGACCGAATGCCCGCGTTGTTCGAGGAAGTATCGAGTATGGGAGCCAATATAGCCGGCTCCGCCAGTGACCAGGATGTTAGCCAAGTCCGAGTGTAATGGACAGCGGCCGGGCAAATCGCGACGCTGCGATTGCGATCCTGAAAATGTATGGCTCTGCTCGAACTGCGCAACGTGACGAAAGAGTATCGCGCGGACGGGGTTCCGGTGGCCGCTCTCCGCGGCATCGATCTCGAGGTTGAAGCGGGCGAATTCATTGCGCTTGCTGGAAAGAGCGGTTGCGGAAAAACGACGCTGCTGAACTTGTGCGGCGCAATGGATTTTCCCACTGCGGGCGAGGTAGTCCTCGATGGTCAGTTAACCACTGAACTGAAGGATGCGGAGCTCACCCGGGTGCGTCGCGAAAAGATCGGGTTCGTCTTCCAATCGTTCCAGTTGCTGCACACGTTGACCGCTGCGGAAAATGTCGAGCTGCCGCTGTTGCTGGCGCGGCGAAAAAACGCGCGAAGTACTGCGCTGGAGCGGTTGCGCTGGGTCGACGTGGACGAATACGCGGACCGGTTCCCGCATCAGCTCTCTGGTGGCGAGCAGCAAAGAGTTGCCATCGCGCGCGCGCTGGTCCACAATCCACGCGTCGTTCTGGCTGATGAACCCACGGGAAACCTGGATAGCGCGACCGGCGACCTGGTCATGAATTTATTGCGAAAAACGGCGCGCGAGCTGGGCGTCACCGTGATTATGGCGACTCACAGTCCGGAAAGCGCCGGGTCTACCGATCGGACATGGCATCTGCGCGACGGACGCTTGGAACCGGCAACAGTATCGCGATGAGCGCTGTGTTCCTCCTGTTTGCACGGCTCGTCCTCAGACCTCTGTGGCGTGAGCCGCTGCGAACCGCGCTCACGATTCTGGCGGTCGCGTTGGGAGTGGCTGTCGTGATCGCGATTGATCTTGCGGGTGACGCGGCTGCGGGCAGCTTTCATTCCTCTGTCGAAGCGTTGAGCGGCAAAAGCGACCTGGTCGTCACTGCAACCGGCGGAGTGGATGAGAAGCTGCTCGCGAAACTCGTGCAGCTCCCCTATGCTTTCGAATTCACGCCGCGCATCGAGGATTTCACTTCGATCAACGGCAAAGGGGAGGCTCTCCCCTTCCTCGGGCTCGACCTTATCGCGTATCACGGCGCACAACAATTCAACAAGAATCCCGCGCAGGCCGCGCGCCAGTTTGTGGCCGCCGATCCGATCTGGGTGGGGCGCCGTCTAAACCTTCCTTCGGGTGACGACGTCGGGCTTTTGATCAATGACAAGCTTCACGAATTTACGGTCGCGGGTGTTTTGAGGCCTCGTGGCGGCGACATCGGCGAGGAGAACGCGATTGTGGCCGATATCGGCCTCGCTCAGCAGGTCACGGGGAAAACCGGAAAGCTCGATAGCATCGATGTCGTCATACCGCCTGGCCATTCGGTCGACTACTGGCAAAAACTCTTGACGGAACAGCTTCCGCGATCCGTCACAGTAGCCCCACAAGGCTCACGGACCAGCGAAAACCGGAAAATGCTCGCGGCCTTCCGCTGGAATGTGCACATTCTTAGCTACATTGCGTTGCTGGTCGGCGCATTTCTCATCTACAACACGATCTCAATATCGGTCGTCAGGCGAAGAGCGGAAATCGGAGTCATGCGCGCGCTTGGCGCGACCCGCACGATGATCCTGGACGTGTTTCTCGCCGAGGCGTTGTTTCTTGGAGTGTGCGGGAGCCTGCTGGGCTTAGGGATCGGGCGAATGATGGCAACCGGTGCGGTTCGCCTGATGGCGAGTACGGTTGAATCGCTTTACGTGAGCAGCGAGCCCGCACCGATTCAGTTCACCGTGAGCGCTCTCGTGACCGGTCTGGGCCTGGGAATTGCGATTGCGCTGGGGGCCGCGGCCGCACCGGCAATGGAAGCGGGGTATGTGCCCCCAGTAGAAGCGATGGCGCGAGGCCGGCAGGAATATGTAACGGCTATTCGTTCCCGGCGAACCCTATTCTGGGCGCTCTTGATGATGGCTGCGGCAGCCGCGTTCTCGCGCTTGCCTCCGATTGACCACCGCCCTCTCTTCGCGTATTTGGCTGCACTGCTGCTGGTAGCTGGAACGGCAGCGGCCATCCCGAACATGGTGGCTCTTTTCGCGCGTGCGTCAAATCGGGCGCTCGAAGTGCTGCTTGGGGTTGAAGCACTGCTGGCCATGCGGGGACTCCGCGCTTCGCTTGGACGCACGTCTGTGCTGACGGGAGCTTTGGCAACGGCGGTCGCCATGACCGCCAGCGTCGGCATTATGGTCGGCAGCTTCCGTGAAACTGTTTCGTTATGGATGGACGACCAACTTAAAGCCGACTTCTACCTGCGCCCCGCGGGATCTCCTACCGCCGACCGGCATCCCACGATGCCTGTTGCCATCGCCGATGCAATTGACAAGCTGCCCGGCGTCGCGGCCGTCGACCGGTTTCGCGCTTACCCAATTTCGTACGAAGGTCTGCCTGCCACCCTCGCCGGCGGTGATACCAGCAGTATTCGAAATTCTGGCGCGCCGCGTTTCTTTACGGGTGAAAATCGCGAGACGATCCTCGAAAAAGCTGCGTACAGGAGATTACGCGATCGTGAGTGAGCCGTTCGCGAATAAACACAATCTCCAGGCGGGAAACTTCATTCGCCTGCCGCTTGGAGGTCGGGAGCGCACGTTTCAGGTGCTTGGTATCTATTACGACTACACGACCGAGCGCGGATTCATTATTCTCGATCGCCAGACGTTATTGAAGTACTTGCCCGATACTGCCGTCTCGAACATCGCGGTCTTTCTCCAGTCCGGCGCGAATTGGGACCTCGTTCGCCGCGGGATTGACCGCGCAATCTCGGGACGTGCCGTAATGGTCTTCACGAATCGTCAGCTTCGCCGCGGAGCAATTGCCGTTTTTGACAGAACGTTCCGCATCACTTATGCGCTTGAAGCCGTTGCCGTGATCGTCGCAGTAATGGGCATCGCCGGCGCACTCCTCGCGCTTATACTCGACCGCCGCCGCGAGTTTGCGCTTTTGCGGTTTCTGGGCGCATCGCAATCGCAAATCCGGAAAATCGTTTTATGCGAAGCGGGACTGCTCGGCTTACTTGCCAATGGGATCGGCCTCGCTCTCGGTCTTCTGCTGTCTCTGATTTTGATTTTCGTCATCAACAAGCAATCGTTCGGCTGGACGATTCAATTCCATTTGCCCGTCGCGATCCTGCTCGCCGCGCTCACCGGCGTCTACATTGCAACTGTGCTCGCTGGTTTGTACCCGGCTCGAACCGCAACCTTGATGAACCCGATCGAGGTGATTCATGAGGAGTAGATGGGCCGCGATTCTGGTAGCGGCAATGTTGCCGGCCGCCTCTGCTATCGAATGGCAGCGCGCTTTGCCCGGCTATGTTTACCAGTTTCCGCGGGACCACTTCAGTCATCCTAATTACCGCACGGAATGGTGGTACTACACGGGAAATCTCCGCGCCACCGATGGCCACCGTTTCGGATTTGAATTGACGTTTTTCCGCGAGGCTGTAGACCTCCCGCCGAAGATGGAGAGATCCGAAAGCGTCTGGCGGCCCGATCAAGTCTATGTCGCGCATCTCGCTTTGAGCGATATTGATGGCGGCGAGTTTTATCACACCGACCGTATCAATCGCGCGGGACCGGGATTGGCAGGCGCGGGCTTCGATCAGCAACGGTATTGGAACGGCAACTGGCAGAGCCGGTGGATGTCGACGGTCACGGGAGAACAGAAGCTCGAGGCTGTCTGCAGCCGCTTCACTCTTAACCTCGACCTCAAACCGTTAAAGCCCCTCGTCATTCACGGCCAAAACGGCGTCAGCGTGAAAGGACCGGTCCCGGGCGAAGCTTCGCACTATCTTTCCTTCACCCGTCTCGCCGCAGCCGGCGAATTGCAGTGGAACGGCGCGTCGTTTTCGCTTACTGGGCTCGCATGGATGGATCATGAATTCTTTACGGAGCAGCTCGACAAGAGCTTGGCCGGTTGGGATTGGTTCTCAATTCAGTTGGATAACGGCGAAGAGCTCATGCTGTATCGCCTGCGCCGGAAAGACGGCGCGCCCGATCCGTATTCCTCCGGTACATTCGTCGACGCTCGGGGTCAGGCGCATTTCCTAGCTGCTTCCGAGTTCTCGGTAGTCGCCGACCGACTTTTGGCAGAGCCCAGGTTCGCACGCGCGCTATCCAATCGCGTGGAGCATCTCTATTCCGTCGTTAGCGCTGGAACTAACGGAGCAAACCGAGTTGAAGGATCAGGAGCTGTTCAACCCGGACAGTGTCACGCCGAGCTATTGGGAAGGCGCCGTCACGTATCAGGGCCGGTTGGGCTCACAGCCGGCCCATGGCGTCGGTTACCTCGAAATGACCGGGTATGATCATGCGCTGCGGTTTGGCGATTAGTCCCGACATCGGGCGCAAAATCCAACCCCTTGCGCTCTCGCCCGAGCGCCGCAATGATAGCCGTCGCGGCGAATAAAGTTGCCGCGGTCACCGCCATTGCGGTCGCGTAGCTCATGTGCTCGGCAAATGTCGCTTCAAGGGCGCCGACCGTTCCCGCGATCAGCACGCCGCATTGATAGCTGAAGCCCGGCAGAAATCCACGGATCTCATTTGGCGAAAGCTCGGTCAGATGCGCTGGAATTACCCCCCACGCGCCCTGAACGCAGAACTGCATTAGAAAAGCTCCGGCGATGAGCAATCCGACTGCCGGCGCGTAGGCCCAAAGCGGTGTGAGCGCGATTGCCGCGACGAGAGAAAGGACGATTGCGCGTGTTCTTCCGATATGATCCGACAGCAAACCCACCCCGACGCCGCCAAGTAGCGCTCCGACCATTGAGATGGCCGTGATGGCTGAGCGTTCGACCGGACCGAATTTCCAAAAGCGCTCGAGAAAGGTCGGGTACATGTCCTGCGTGCTGTGCGAGGAAAAGTTCATGCCGGCCATCAGCAGCGTGAGGTACAAGAACAGTTTCCAGTGCTTCGCGATGGCCGCGCCGAGGCCGCTCCAGCTCTCCTGCTTCGATTTCCGCCATACTTCCGACTCGCTCACCCGAAATCGCACAAGAAGCGCAAGCAGAGCCGGCAATCCGCCGAGGAAAAACAAAGGGCGCCAGCCCCATCTCTGGAACAAGAACAGGTAGCACAGAGCCGCGAGAAGATACCCCAGCGCGTAGCCTTCTTGAAGAAAACCCGACAGGACACCACGCCATTTGGGAGGCACTTTTTCCATGGCGAGCGATGCTCCGACTCCCCACTCGCCGCCCATCCCGATTCCGAATAGCGCGCGCAAGACTAGAAAGACGGTGAAGTTGGGTGCGAATCCCGTTGCGACTTCGACGGCCGAATAGAAGACGAGATCGATGATCAGAGGTAGACGTCGGCCGAAGCGATCCGCCATGAGGCCGAACAGAAATGCGCCGACGGGACGAAATGCGAGCGTGAGCGTGAGGGAAAGCGCCATGACTGTGTCTGACTGGCGGAAGTCTTTGCCGATGGCAGTGAGGCAAAAGACAACGAGAAAGAAATCGAATGCGTCGAGCGTCCATCCGAGAAAGCTCGCGATGAGAGCTGCCCAGTGGCCGGTGGCGGCCGTATCGTCTCGCGTGGCGCGTGCGCTCAAGCCGGGTTCGCCTTACCGCTGGTCGCCGCGTTCGGTTCCCACAGAGTCTCGGAAGCGCCGAGCACGTGATTCACCCATCGGCTCCAGACAAAAAACGCGTCGCTCAGGCGGTTCAAATATTGGAGCGCCTCCTTCGGGACGTCCTGCTCTTTCCCGAGTGCGACGAGCAGCCGCTCCGCCCTACGGCAAACAGTGCGGCAAACGTGCAACTCCGCGTCAATCCGTGTTCCTCCCGGCAGAACAAACGACCGCAGCGGCTTCAGATCAGCATTAGCGCGATCGATCTCGCGCTCCAGTTGATCGACTTCCGCCGCTGTAATTCTGGGCTGCTTCGGGTGCACGTCATCGGGCAGCGTCGCCAGAATCGAGCCGAGATTGAACAACTCGTGCTGCACACGCTTCAATATGGACGCGAGTTCGGCGAGTGGCTGCGCCCTGTGGGACAGCTCCTCGAGCCTTGTGCGCGCGAGTCCTACGAACGCATTCAGCTCGTCCACGGTGCCGTAGCAATCAATGCGCAAATCGTCCTTCGAGACGCGCTGGCCTCCTACCAAATGCGTGTTGCCGGCGTCGCCGGTCCGCGTGTAAATACGGTTCAGGGCTATCCGGGGCTCGTCAAATGGCCGTTCGCTCACGTTCGTGCGCCTCTTGAGTGTAGGCGAAACGCTGGTATCCGCCGGGCGCTTCGCGTTTTATAATCTGGACAGTGCAAGCGCACAGGGCGTTTGGTGTCCGTTGTGCGCGTTTAATAAGGTATGAGCGTTCCCATCCGTGTGCTCGTCGCCAAGCCTGGCCTCGATGGACACGACCGCGGCGCAAAAGTGATCGCGCGGGCCCTGCGAGATGCGGGGATGGAGGTCATATATACCGGTCTCCGGCAAACCCCGGAAATGATCGTGAACGCTGCGTTGCAGGAAGATGTCCAAGTAATTGGATTGTCCATCCTGTCGGGTGCGCACAACGCAATTGTGCCACGCGTCATGGAGCTGCTGCGCGAGAAGGAGATGACCGATGTGCTTGTGGTGGCCGGTGGCATCATTCCCGACGAAGATGCCGCCGCGCTCAAGAAACTCGGCGTGGCGGAGATATTCCAGCCTGGAGCTTCGCTTGAAAAAATCATTCACTTCATTCGCGAATCGGTGAAACAACCCGCCTGAGCGCCGGCTCGGCAAGAGATGATTCGTCTCGCTCGAGTGCTTGGCAAACGAAGTGCGACAGACAAGAAAAGGATAGTCATGCAAGATAGACTCAACATCGCCGTGTTCGTCGATTACGACAACATCGAGATCGGTGTGAAATCCACGCTGCGGCGTGAATTCGACGTTTCGCTGGCGCTCGGCGCATTCAAAGAGCGTGGCGACGTGGTAGCGAAATTCGCCTACGCCAATTGGGGCCGCCAGGAAGGGGCTACCCGCCAGATGGCCGAAAACGCGGTCCAAATGGTGCAGCGCATTCCATCGCCGCGCGGAGATAAAAACGGCGCAGACATCAACTTGGCGCTCGACGCGCTTGAAATGGCGTTTACGCACGTGCATGTGAATGCGTTCGCCATCGTCAGCGGCGATAGCGACTTCATTCCCCTGGTCAACAAATTGAAGGAATATGGCAAGACGGTATTCGTGCTGGGTGGAAAGGCCTTCACCAGCACGATTCTCCAGCAGAACTGCCATGAGTTCGTGGCCTATGAATCGCTGCTCGACGACGGCGATCGGATCGTTGCGGTTCAGGCGCCTGAGCGGCGCGACCGGCCCGAAAGGGGCGAGCGGAAAGATCGAAGGGAACGCGCGCCTCGCCCAGCCCCGCTGGATTTATCGCAAGCCATGCCGCTCGTCGAGCGCGCGCTGCAAGTACTCGACCGGCGCGCCGTGCAACCGCAGCTTGGCTTGCTGAAAAGCACGATGCTGCAGCTCGATCCGGCGTTCAGCGAGCGGGCTTATGGAGCGGGCAGCTTTTCGGATTTTGTCGAAAAGCTGAAAAAAGCCGACTTCATCAACGTCAGCGGCTCCGGGGGCCGTTACATCATCGAGCGCAAAGGCGGGCACACACAGGAAAAGACCGCGCCGAAACCGGAAGAAGGACTTCCGATTCTGCGCGATGTGCTCGAAACGCATCGTATGGAGCTCGAAAACGGAGTTACGGCGGAAGAGTTGGAGAGATGGGTGCAGCAGGAGCGGCCAGATTTTCAGCTTCCGAAATACGGCTTTCAGCAATTTTCAGAGTTTCTGAACTACGCACAAGATAAAACCCTTGTGCGCACAGACCCCGATGAAGAGCGGGGCCTCATTGTTCAGTTAGGCGCCGAATTCTATCCCCCGGCGCTTCCCGAGCCAACAGCGCAGGCGGCAGTCGACGAAGAAGAGGACGAGCCGCAGCCGATTGTGGAAGGGCAGCCGACGATCTTCGAACCGAACCCGCCGCCCCCGAAGCCGAAGAAGACGCCCACGCGGAAACGCGCCCCGGCCGGAGGCGCCGGACGACGGCCGCGCAAGCGAAAGCCTGAGTAGAACGTTCGAGTTGCATGTTATCCTGACACCGTATGGCAATCCCGAATGTAAAGCGTTTTCGGCCATTTTGCCCGACGTGCAACGAGAGTTATACGATCATGGCAGTGCTGCCCAAAGACACCGACGTCGACGCCTATTTGGCGGACGCCGTCGCGCGGCATGACCACAAGGCGTTCCAGGAAGCGAAGCAGGCACACTTCAAAGTGCGCGTCGGACAGCAAAAGCAGAAGCGCGCAAAATAGGCGCATTCTCTTTCGTTCAGATCAAGAGTTGGGGCGTTGGGCGGTCTTAAGCGCTCTTGCGGCCGCCATTGAAACCTCCGGATCGATGTCTTTGGAGAGCCCGGTCAAAACCGGAATCGCGTTTTGATTGCCACTCGCCCCGAACGCTGAACACAACGCGATCTTCTGGTCCTTTGATGCTTCTGAAATCAGCGGAGCCAACGCGCGTATCACCTCATCACGCCTAGCGAGTTCTGTCAAATAAGCGAGCGCGACGTACGCGCGGCCTTTCACATTGAGATTTTCCAGCAGGTATTGAAGCGGACTGAATTCGGATGTGTCCACCTTCCCCTCATTGACGAGGGCGAACGCCGCGGCTACATGAATCTTCGGGTCGGCATCTTTTTCGTTGTACGCTCGCTCGATCGCGGGAGTATCCTCGGGCTCTCGAAGGCGTCCCAGCCCTTCCAGTGCGGCCGCGCGAAGGTCGACGTCTTCATCAGACAAATACTGCTGAAATAACGGTCGATCCTCCGGCAGGGCAAGCATCGCCAAAGTTTCCAGCGCGGCGCGCCGAATTCTCGCGTTACGCGCGTTGCGCAGGGCCGACCGTACATCCGGCGCGGAGGCTGCCGCATGCAAAACGCCCACTGTCTCGAGCGCGGCGACTTGAACGCGGTCGTCGAGATCGCGTACCAGGAAAGAAGCGCTCGGACCCGCCGACACATCACCGATCTTTTGAAGCGCAATCAAAGATTCGAAGATAAGCTCCGTATTCTTCGAGCGAAGAGCTGCGGTCAACGCCGGCACTGCCGGTTGGGCACGCAGGATGCCCGCCGCGCGAGCGGCGTTTGCTCGCGCATCCATGCTGGAACCGCCGCGGATCTCGTCACCGAGAGCACTTGCGAGCTCGGGTCGTATCGTCATCCCGCGATCGATAATCTGATCGTTGCGCGATGAAAAGAACGACTTTGCCTGCCGCACGCCGCGCGCAATGGGCCCCGTCAAAGCGCCTTTCGCGACGTATCCCGGAAGGTAGAAGTTTACGATCCCATCTGTCGCCCGGATCTGAATTTCCGGGTCGTTATCGTGCGTGGCCTTTGCAAGCGGCCCCAAACTGTCGGCCGTGTCAATCTTGACGATCGCCTTCACAGCCTCAAGCCGAATCTCGCGATCTCCGTCGCTCAGATATGCGGCCAGCGCGGGAATCGCCTGAGCGTTTTTCTTACCGAGCTCCCGGATCCGCTCGATTCGCTGTTTCGCGTTGTATTGCTCTTCGGTTTGGCCGATCAGGAGAAGACATCCCAGACAGAATCCGCAAGAGACAATACGAACCGCCGCTAACAACGTCATCGTGAACGCCTCTCGAGCCCTAGTGAACGATCTCAACTTTCGCCCGGTGTGGGATCAGGCCCGCTTCATAACCTAGATCCAGCAGCTTCTGCGCAGCGCGCGGAACAATCTCGCCGCCGTCGACCGTGTAGTGGTTCACGTACATCCCAACGAACTTTTCGGCCAGCGCCGGATCCAGGTCCCGTGCAAACTGCATCGCATAGTTCAATGCTTCTTCGTGATGATCGAGTGAATACTGAATGCTTTCGCGCATCAGCCTGGAACATTCGCGCTGAAGCTCTGGGGGCAAATCCTTGCGCAGGGCGTTCCCTCCAAGGGGCAGCGGCAATTGATATTTGTTCTTGAACCATGTGCCTAGGTCCACTACGTTGTGCAAACCGTTATGGCCGTACGTTAACTGGCCTTCGTGAATTACTAGACCCGCATCCACCGATTGATCGCGCACCGCATCGAGCACTTTATCGAAGGGAATCACGACGTGGTCGAAATCGGGTTCAAACAGCTTCAAGGTGAGGAAGGCGGTGGTCATGGTGCCCGGAACCGCGATCCTCTTCCCCTTCAGCTCTTGAATCGGCATCGGTCGCGAGCTGATGACTATGGGCCCATACCCATCTCCGACACTCGATCCGCTCGCCATCAACGCATATTTGTCGGCCACATAAGGGTACGCGTGATAAGAGATCGCAGTGAGTTCGTACAAACCGTCCGTGGCTTTTCGGTTCAGTGATTCGATATCCTCCAGCACATGCCGAAACTGCACCAGCGACGAGCGCAACTTTTTAGTCGCGAGCGCATAAAACATGAATGCGTCGTCGGAGTCGGGGCTGTGAGCGCACACGATCTCCCGAGGAGAGTACGAGCTCATACAAGGAGGTTCGGCGAACCTCAGTGTAGCAGAGGCTTCAGCCCGCGCTGGGATCGCTGCGTGGCTCAGTGAAACGGCGCGGTCACGGTATGTTCCACCTTAGCTGCGGTACGCCAGCTTGTCGCCTTCAAAGCGGGCGTCTTTGCCGGATTCGCGAACCAGGGTCACGACGGTGATCAGGATCTGTACGGCGGAGAGGATTAAGAGGATGCTCATGCCCTCTGTGTCGCATGCGATGTGCCATCCGTTCTAAGCGTGTAAGTTGCTGAAAGAACAATGGCGAGGAACGCGCAACAGATTTTTGCAGGCGATTGGATTATTCTTGATCCCGATTTGAACCGCTGGGGTTCGTTGTGAACCAAATCGTCCGCCCAGTAGGGGGAACCCGAGCTATTTCAAGATGAAACGAAGGAAGCCATAGGCAGCACCTGCCAGAAGGGTCAAACTACCAGCGAGGGTAATGAGTTCCTCCACAAGCTCTTTTAGAGCTCGTATACGTCGGGTAAGTCTTCGTATTCTACATACGCACTGATCAGCTACCATGCCTGGCCCTCTGTCGGCTTCCATTTCACCTTACATTTTGGTTCCGCTCAAGAGTTTGCATGGGATCTTTGAAATTTTGCAGTTACCGAAACGGGAACGTTTCGGAAAAGCGGTCAACATATTGGTTCTAAAGACTTGTTCTGAAGCGCATCGAGGGGTTGTGGGGCGCGTTATATTGCACGCCTCCAGTACATATTAAGGCAGAAATGTTTTATGCCGCTGAACGCCTATGAAGGTCGAAGCTTGCGCCTGCGCCCGCGGCTTATCTTTCCCGCAGCACCGCCACCACATCATCAACGGTGATGACACCAATCAGCCGCTGTTGCTCATCGACGACGGGCAGACTCAACAGATTGTATTTATCGAACATTTCTGTAATGCGGTCCTGATGTTCGCTCGCATAAACGTACAAAAGAGGGTCGGAGGCAAATTCCCGTAACAGCACATCGCCCGACGCAAAAAACAATTTCGCCACCGGTACGGCGAAACGCAATTGCCCTTCGTTATCCACCAGAAAGATGCTGTGCAGGTCCTCCAAAGCTTCCTCATCTTTCTTAAGCTCGCGCATGGCGTCCGCCACTGTCGCGCTTTCGGCCAGAGACAGGTAACCGGGGTCCATCAAGCCGCCTGCAGTGTCATCCCGAAACTCGAGCAGCTCCTCAACTTCTTCCTTCTCCTCGGGCTCCATTTCCTCGAGAATCTGCTCCGACTTGTCCTCCTGAAGCTCATTGAGGAGGTCGGCGGCTTCGGACGGCTCCATTTCCTCCAGAATGTCAGCTGCTTTTTCCGCTTTGAGGGACTCGATTATCCGGGTTTGGACGTTCGGCTCTACCTCGGTGAGCAGCTCCGCGGCGACCTCGTTATCCATCGTGGCGAAAATGGCCTGGCGATCTTCGTGGCCCAGATCTTCGACAATATCCGCCAAGTCGGCTGGATGCATGTTCTCGAGCAGCTTGTTTGAGATATTCAGCCGCAACCGGCGCTGCGGATCGGGCTCGAGAATATTGCAGAACTCCCAGCGAATGGAGTGAGCAGGTATCCGTTTTTGAAGGCTGCGGATCGTGGCAGGCGGCAGGATTCCGCGCAGCACCCGGCGCAGAATCGAGCGAAGGCCGATGTCAACTTCGAGCACATGAAGTACTTCCTGGCCGTCCTCGTTCTCTTTGAGGAATGTGACGTCGTTCACCCGGACGACCTTTTGCCCCTGTGCGTCGATGATTTGCTGATCGAGAAGATCGCGAACCATGCGGAGCATGTACTCGTCCGAGTGATACGGGGTGAGGAGCTCGTCTTTAAGATGAATGCCCTGGAAGCCGACGGTCTGGACCTGATCATATCGGATACTGAGCCATCCTGGGCCTGCGCCGACCAGATACCGGTCGATCCGAACGGGGTTGATGAGCGGGACGATGGCCGCGTCCCGCAATGTGCCTATGCGGCGGCCTTTCAGGTCATAGACCTTCAGCCCGAGCATCTCGGTCAGATAGAGGATTTCTTCCGGCATGAGGAGGCTCGTCCGTCGTGCTCGTTCGCCGCACGTTCTCTTTGAGAATAGCTTGCCGAAGCGCGTACTACACTGGGGATTTCCGCGCCACCCTGCAGTGAAAATCAACTCGAAAACCGAGGCTCCGGCCAGCCATGTATCGAAGCTTCGAGTCAAGAAGTTTTTTGGACCACGGGGCCTATTGGCGCGCGTTCACCCGAATTATGAGTACCGGGCCGGGCAGGTCGAAATGGCTGAGGCGGTGGAGTCGGCGCTCGCCGATCACCGGCATCTGATCGTCGAGGCCGGTACAGGCACGGGCAAGACGCTTGCGTATCTGGTCCCGTCGATGCTGACGGGCAAACGCGTCGTCATCTCGACCGGCACGAAGAACCTGCAGGAGCAGCTCTATTTCAAAGATGTTCCCCTTGTGCAGTCTGTTCTGGACCGGCCTTCGCCGGTGTGCTACATGAAAGGGCGGTCGAATTATCTTTGCCGGCAAAAAGTCTATGACGCGGAGCGCGATCCGATTCTGTCGGGTTTGGAAGAATTATCGGAGTTTCGTCTCATTCGCGATTGGGAGCGGAAGACCGCAACAGGTGATCGCAGCGAGTTGCGCGAATTAGCGGAGGGCAGCGCCACGTGGTGGAAGCTGGACGCGAGAAGCGATCTGTGCGCGGGGCAGAAGTGCAATCAATTCGAGCGATGTTTTCTGACCGAGATGCACCGGCGCGCGATAGAGAGCGACATCATCATTGTCAACCACCATCTTTTCTTCGCCGATCTCGCCGTTCGCGACCAGGGGTTCGGCAGCATTCTTCCGGAATACTCGGCGGTCATCTTCGATGAAGCGCACGACATTGAAGACATTGCAGGGCAGTATTTCGGGATGGCGATCAGCGATCTTCAGGTTCAAGAGCTCATCAACGACACGGCTGCCATCTCACGGCGCAAGCTGTTTGCCACTCCGGAACTGGATCGGACTTTGGTTCATCTGGGCCGAACAGCAGAGGAATTCTTCCGGTTGTTGCCGCAAGAAGGGCGACAGGGATTTTCGGGACAGGCGCAGCTTATCGAGGAGCACGGAGGCGCTTATGAAGGGCTGCTACTTGCGATCGACGGCCTTTGTACGCGCCTGGAGCTGGCCCAAGGGGCACTTGAGGATACCCTGCCGCTGGTGCGAAGGGGACGTTTGATTGGCGAGGCGCTTCGCTTCTGGATGGAGTCAGGAGACCGAACATTCGTCTACTGGATTGAGCGGCGCGGACGCGGGCTCTATCTGCAGGCCACGCCGATCGATGTCTCAAAGACGCTCACAACGCACTTGCTGGACCGAGTGCCATCCGTGGTTTTTACATCGGCGACTCTGACCGTCGCGGGCAGCTTCGAATACGCGAAAGCGCGATTGGGACTCGAAAACGCTCGCACGTTACACGTCGAGAGTCATTACGACTACGGGAAACAGGTGCTGCTGTACGTAGCGGAGCATTTGCCGGACCCGCGTGAGCCGGCCTTTCCGCGCGGCGCGGCGGACGAGATCTACCAAATCTTGCAGGCATCGCGCGGACGCGCTTTCGTGCTTTTCACCAGTTACCAACAGATGCGAGTGGTATACGAGCTGCTGCGAACGCGTCTGGAATATCCGGTGTTGTTGCAGGGCGAGGCTCCCCGGAATGCTTTGCTTGAAGCGTTTCGCGCCACCCCGAACGCGGTTCTGTTCGCAACCTCGAGTTTCTGGCAGGGCGTGGACGTGCAGGGTGATCAGCTCAGTTGCGTGATCGTGGACCGGCTGCCCTTCGCAGTTCCGACCGACCCAGTTACCGCAGCCCGGGCGGAGGCCATCCGGCAGAACGGAGGCAATGCGTTCTTTGAATATCAGATCCCCCAAGCGGCACTGGCTTTGAAGCAGGGGTTTGGCCGTTTGATTCGAGGGGGTGCCGATCGCGGAGTGCTCGTGCTGCTGGATAATAGGATTACCAAGACCCGGTATGGACGCGTATTTTTCGACAGCCTGCCTGCGTACCGGTTCACGAAACAATTAGAGGACGTGCGGCAGTTTTTTCATGTTTGAGATTTGTGTGGAACACACTTTTGCGGCCGGGCATGCGTTGCGCAATTATCACGGAAAGTGTGAAAACGTACACGGCCATAACTATCGAGTACAGGTTGGCATCGAAGGCGCTGAGGTGGACGAAAACGGGCTACTCTACGATTTCGCCGAATTAAAGAAACGCCTGCGCGCGACGAGCGAGTATCTGGACCATCAGTTCATTAACGATTTGAAGCCGTTTGACGAGATCAATCCGTCCGCGGAGAACATTGCAAAATTCATCTGTGATGAGATCCAGCGCGATTTAACAACGGCTTCGGTCGCTTTCGTAAGGCTCTGGGAAACTGATACGGCCTGCGCGACGTACAGGCCTTAGTCTTGCTGGGGGAACTGCGGTTGTGAAACGCTAGCGTCCGAAGAAGGACGCGTTCTTCTGCGCGAAATCGGCCCATTTGTCGGGAAGATCGTCGGCCGCAAAGATGGCGGACACAGGGCAGACCGGAACGCAGGCGCCGCAGTCGATGCATTCTACCGGATCGATATACAGCATCTCCTCGCCGGCGAATTTTTCTTCGTCCTTCTTGGGATGGATGCAATCGACAGGGCATGCGTCGACGCAGGCTGTGTCTTTGATCCCCAGGCAAGGTTCGGCGATTACGTAGGCCATGTGAATTCGATTCCTACTCACTTAGAAGTAGCACACGCGGCTGGAAAGAGACAAACCAGCCTTAGCGAACGGTCATTTTCGGGGCGTTAATTGCGTCGATCCTGGTTATTTGCAGGCGGCCATTGAGGGTCAGGGTGCGTCGAAACCTGCGTCAGCTACAGCGACCCCTATAATTACCAGTGATGATCGCGAAAGTGCGAAAGGCGGTGTTTCCAGCGGCGGGCTTGGGGACGCGCTTTCTTCCCGCGACAAAAGCGCAGCCGAAGGAGATGCTGCCCATTGTTGATAAACCGCTGATCCAATATGGTGTCGAAGAAGCGCTGCACTCTGGGATCCAGAACATCATCATCGTAACCGGACGCGGGAAATCATCGATTGAAGACCATTTCGATGTCAGTGTCGAACTGGAGCAGTTGCTCGAGTCAAAGAACAAGACCGACTTGCTGTCGATGGTGCGGTCCGTTTCCGATATGATCGATGTCGCCTACGTGCGCCAGAAAGAGGCGCTCGGGTTGGGGCACGCGGTCTTGCGGGTGAAGGAACTCGTGGGGCAAGAGCCCTTTGCGGTGGTCCTTTCCGACGACATTATTGCTTCCGAGATACCCTGCGTCCGGCAGCTGCTCGACGTTTACGAGTATTATGGCGCCTCGGTTCTCGCTCTGATGGAGGTATCAGGCGAGCAGATTTCAGCCTACGGTGTGGTGGATGCCGAGCTGGTGGCCGACAATGGAAGAGGGAATCGACTGTATCGCATCCGCAACATGGTGGAGAAGCCGAAGGCCGCAGACGCGCCCTCGAATCTGGCCATCATCGGGCGGTATATTCTGACGCCGGAGATCTTTCAGTGTATTGAAACGATTGGGCCCGGCAGCGGGGGAGAGATTCAACTCACGGACGCACTCAAACACATGCTGCGGAACCGGCCGATTTACGGATTGAAATTTGAAGGGACCCGGTATGATGCGGGCGACAAGCTCGGGTTCTTGAAGGCGACGGTGGAGTTTGCGCTGAACCGGCACGATCTCGGGCAAGCGTTTCGCGAATACCTCAAAGGTTTATGCGCTCAATGAAACGGATGTGGCTGGGAGCCCTCGGCGCGATGTTTGGGCTCGCGGCGATCGTACTGGCGACAGGGCAGGCTCACGTGCGGCGAGCCGGATTCGCTCTCGGATCTGCTCTGGTGGGCAAATATCCAGACATCGGCGCGAATCAACCTGAGTCGCTCGAAGCGCTCTCTTGGGTAGCGCGACGGGAGCTCCAGGACGGGCAACTGGAGCAGGCGCTCAAGGACGCGGAAAAGACAGAGCGAATGTGTGAAGTCTCGCTCCACAATCGAAAGCTCGATGCGGAGCGTCGATTGCCGATCGCGCTGGGGGCGGCGTATGAGGTGGAAGCGCAGGTCCTGAATAAGACCGGAAGGAAGGCCGAAGCGATCGCGCTGCTACAGACGGCGCTTCAAAAATGGAATGGCACTTCGATCACCGCCCGGTTGCAAAAGAATCTGAATCTCTTGACCCTCGATGGGAAGCCGATGCCTCCGCTCCGGGAATCCGAGTGGATCGGAGCGAAACCGCAGGCGAGTGGTGCGTTGCGAGGGAGAGTGATCCTCCTGTATTTCTGGGCGCATTGGTGCTCAGACTGCAAAGCGGAAGCTCCGGTCATCGCGCAGCTTGGAAGAGAGCTTGAGCCGAAGGGGCTCGTGATTATCGGTCCCACAAAACGCTACGGGTACACGCCGGCTGACGAGCACGCGACCCCGGAAGAGGAGAAGTCGTTCATCGAGAAAGTGTACGCCAGGTTTTACGCGGATATTCCGAACATGCAGGTGCCGCTGGACGGCGCGAACTTCGACCGGTATGGCGCGAGCACGACGCCCACTAACGTAGTGGTTGACCGAAGCGGCATCGTGAGGCTATATCATCCGGGCAATATGGATGAAGCTGCGCTGCGGAGCGTCATCGATCCGCTTCTGGGCGGCACGTCACAAGCAGCTTCCGTTGGGCGATAATTTGTAGCATGCAGTGGAGGGCGGCGAGTGTTCTGCTTTTGTGGTTTCTCGCATTCCTGTTGAGCGCCCGATCGCTCGAGACCACGCTTACAATTTCCGTGAGAAACGAGCAGGATAAGCCCGTCGATAACGCGGCTGTGATTCTCGATTTCCGCGGCGGGCATCAGATCATGAAACTCGGCAAGCGAAAGCCCACACATTGGGAGATGCACACAAATCAGGAAGGGATCGCGCACTTCCCTCCGATCCCGCAGGGTACGGTCCAGATTCAAATCATCGCGAACCGGTATCAGACGTATGGACGCGATGTCGACTTAGATACGGACGAGAAAAAGCTGGATATCAAGTTGAACCGCCCGCAAAAGCAATACAGCGCGCACGAGCCCACGTCCACCGGCGATAACCCGAAACAATAAATTTATTTCTGGTCGACTGCGATAGCGTCGATTTCGACCTGGACATCCCGCGGGAGCCTTGCCACTTCGACCGTGGAGCGCGCCGGAGGATTCGAGCCGAAGTACTTGCCATAAGCCTCGTTCATCTGCGCGAAATCGCCAATATTCTTCAGAAAAACGGTGGTCTTCACAACATCGTCGAGCGACATGCCGGCGGCTTCGAGCACTGCTTTGACGTTTTCGAGAACGCGCGCGGTCTGTGCCTGGATGGATCCACCCACGAGCTCGCCGGTCTGGCGATCAAACGGAATTTGTCCGCTGACGAAGACAAATCCGTTCATCCGCACGGCTTGTGAGTAGGGGCCTATCGCTTGGGGCGCTTTGTCGCTGCTGATAATTTTTTTCATCGATCTATTCTTGCAAGCGGTTCCGCGGCGGAAGCGGAAGAGAAGAGCCGCTTTACTTCAAGCGTTCCCACCAAATCACGTGCATTTCCGACATTATGCCGGGCAAGGAAACAGTCGAGCTCCTTCGTAATGCGCAAGGGTGCACGCGGGTCGGCGAACGTGGCGGTACCCACCTGAACGGCTTGCGCTCCGGCGATAAGGAACTCCGCAGCATCTATTCCGTTCGCAATTCCTCCCATCCCGATCACGGGAATCCTGACCGCATGCGCCGCTTCGTACACCATGCGCAGCGCGATGGGCTTGATCGCCGGGCCAGAGAGACCGCCGAATCCGGCGCCGATGCGAGGCGTGCGGGTGTTAGCGTCGATCGCGAGCGACAGAAATGTGTTTATTAGCGAGATGCAGTCCGCGCCAGCTTCTTCTGCGATCTCCGCAAGGGGAGCGATAGCCGCGACATTCGGCGAAAGCTTCACGATCAACGGCCGCTTCGCAATTCCGCGCACGCGCCGGACCAAGCTCGCGAGTGCTGCCGTCTCGCTGGAAAAAAACATGCCTCCGGACTCCGTATTCGGACACGAAACATTCAGCTCATATCCAGCAACGCCGTCGACGTCTTCGAGAGCGCGCACGACTTCGAGGTAATCAGAGGCGCAGAAGCCGAATACGTTCACAATCACCGGGACCGAATATCGGCGCAGCTTGGGAAGCTTGTCGCGAACGAAGCTTGTGACTCCAACATTTTGGAGTCCGACGGAATTGATCATCCCCGCTGCGGTATTCCAAAGGCGAGGTGCGGGATTTCCCGCAATCGGGTCGCGTGAAAGACCTTTGGTCACAATTCCGCCGAGCTGGTTGAGATCGACTAGTTCAGCGAATTCGATTCCGTAGCCGAAGGTACCGGAGGCAGTCCAAACGGGATTTCGGAAACTGATGCCGCATAAGGTAGTAGCGAGCCGCTCGTGCGCCATCAGGCACTCAGCCGCTAATTGCCGGCGCGGGCTCCCGAGCCGCGAGTGTGCGCGCAGCGTGGCGAATCACTTCCCACGTTTCGCGAACATCCTGTTCGGTCGTTTGGAAATTGCCGATAGCGAAGCGCAGCACGAACTTGCCGTCAAGCACGGTGTGGGAAAGGAACGCTTTTCGCGTGGCGTTGATTTCCGCCAATAGCGCCTCATTAAACCGGTTATCGGCACGATAGCGGAAGCAGACCAGCGAGAAGGGCACGGGTGCGCAGAGCTCGAAATCGCTGTCCGCTTCGACGAGTCTTTTTAGCAGTTGCCCCAGGCGCATCGTCTCACGTAACATGGCGATCACGCCCGTACGGCCGTAGTACCGGAACACGTACCACAGCTTGAGAGCGCGGAAGCGGCGGCCGAGCTGGACGCCGTAATCCATGTAGTTCACCACCCGATCGTCCTCGGCGGTGCGAAGATACTCGGCGGAAAGCGCAGACGCCCGGCGCAAAACATCTGGATAGCGCGTATACAAAACACTGCAATCAATCGAGACGTACAATGCTTTGTGGGGATTCAAAATCACCGAGTGCGCACGTTCCACGCCTTCGAAGACATGGCGCATTTCGGGAACGACCGCGGCGGGGCCGCCGTAAGCCGCGTCAACGTGCAGCCAGACGTTATGGCGCTCTGCGATGGCCACGATCGCGGGGACTGGATCGATCGCCGTTGTCGACGTGGAACCTACGGAAGCAACGATGCAGCAGGGCCGTTTGCCGGCTTTCAGATCGGCTTCGATGGCGTTTTCGAGCAGATCGGGCCGCATCCGAAACTTCTCATCAACCGAAATTTTTCGGACATTTTCCTGACCGAAACCGAGCGTAACCGCAGCTTTTTCGGATGAGGAATGCGTGTGTTCCGACACATATACGGTCAATCCCGGCCGCATGCCCTTGAGCCGGCAATCCGGATCGGTCCACTCGCGAGCGGCGCCGATTGCCTGCAGAACGCCTATCGATGCAGTGTCATAAATGATTCCAAAAAATGTTTCATCGAGCACCAGCCATTGCCGCAGCCATGTGAGCGTAACCTGTTCCAGCTCGGTCGCGGCGGGGGCGGATTTCCAAAGCATGGCGTTGACATTCACGGTCGCGGCTAGAAAATCGGCGAGCATGGACGGCGGCGTAGACGATACCGAAAACCACGCAAAAAATCGAGGGTGATTCCAGAGCGTGAGGGCTGGGAAAATCTTGGTTTGAAAATCGCGGAAAATTGCCTCGATCGGCTCGCCGTTTTCAGGCGCGGTCTTCGGGAGCAGTGCGGTCAGTTCGCCCGGTTGAACATCGGAGGTGACGGGGAAATCGCGGACGCATTCCAGGTACCGTGCGATCCAGTCCGCATGCTGGTGCGCGGCTTCCCGGAATTCCTCCGGCGTCATTCGGCGAAACTCGTTTTCGTGGAGCGCCAAAGCGTTGTTCTTCCGAATCAACACCGCGGCATGCAGTTATTATTTGCGCGCGGTCCCTTCGGTACATTCTGACAGAACGCCGGGCAACCAGCCTCGAACCCAATCGAGAAACACGATCAGATCGGCGGCCGTATCGTCATCCGGAGGAACGGCAAAGTGGTTCAGCTTCCATCCTCGAATAACGGCTGTTTGCTTTATGGAGGCGTTCCCGGGAAATTGCCGCGCCTTATGAAAAAATTCCTGTAAGAGGCCATCGAGGCGCTGTGCGCGTTCTTGATCCGAGGCGCGAACGGCTCGATCGATCGCGACGAGAAGCTCCGGAACCGCAGCAGCCATTCCGGAAATGACACCGTCCGCACCCGCAACCCGGGTCCGCAGGTACAACGTCTCGCTTCCGGTGAAGATCGTAAAGGGAACTTTCCTGCGCAGAGAGTTCAAAGCTTCAAAAAACGCCCAATCGCCGCTTGAATCTTTAATGCCCGAGAAAACTCCTGATTGGAGCAGCGTTTCGGCCAAGTGAGCGGAGATGCGGTTTTCACCGAGCGGCGCGTTGTAAAGAAATATGGGGAGCTTTCCATCAACCGATTCAGCGAATTGTTCGCAGAAATGCAAGATCTGAGGATCGGCGTATCGATAGAAATACGGCGGCATGAGCAGCAGCCCTGCAGCCTCCACGCCAATCGCCTGTTCGGCCAGATCGATGGCCCCGGCGAGCGACGAATGCGAAACGTTGACGAGAACAGGAACCCGGCTACGACGAACGGCAAGGGTCAGCACGCGCATTCTCTCGGCGATATCGAAATGGATGAACTCTCCCGTGCTGCCGAAGAGGACCAGGCCGTCGACACCCGCGCGAACGATTTCGTCCAGATATTCGAGCAGAGCCGCGGCATCCGCTTCCACCGAATGCGCGCGCATCGGCGTGGCCAGGGCCGCATATACCCCGCTTTGGACCAGCGGTTGTTTAGCGTTCCCCATGAAAACTGCGCGGCAATGGCGGCGCGCTAATTCCTACGCGGCGGGCGCCGGCTCTTCGTTGAGATCTCGTGACACCGGAACAGAGATCGTTCGCCCAGGGTTGGCCGCAACGGCGGGCGCTGGGGTTCGAAGATCGAGCTCCTCAGGATCCATTAGATGCTTCGGTTGAAATTGCGCGCTGGACCAGCGATAGCCTTCATCGAACTCAATGCCCAGGAAGTATCCGATGTCCCGAAATAGACAGTAACGTACCAGGCCGGAAATTTCTCCGTGCCCGTAGTTCACGGCAATCGTGCTCCCTGGCAGAATCGGGCGTTCCACTTGCAGGCATACTCCCGAAAGCGAAATGTCTTCCAAATTCGCCACTCGCCGCCAGGCACGCCCGGCTTCATCGTTCCAGATCACCTCGACCAGGTCCGCACACAAGAGTCGCGGGTCAATTCGTCGTTCTTTCATACGCCTCTCATCGGATGCGCCATAGGAGACAGTGAGCGCCGGGGCGGGGGCTAGCATGGAAAGAGCGTCTGAGAAGTACTGCAACCTCAGCTTAGACCGTAAGAGATATAAGACGCAAGTAGGTCAGGCGGGACCCGCCGGACTGTAATGAATCTGCAATCAACCATCTCAGAAGCGCGTGCCACTCCGGACACCCGAATGGGCGTTTTCCTGCGGGTAGCGTTTTTCGTGGTGCTGGCCGGCATCGGTCTTTTCTTTATTGCGCCCGCCTTCTTGCATGCGTTTGGTTTTGTGGTGGCGGGCACGATCGGACTGTTTTTGACCGGCGTAATCGCGAATTTCCTTACACTGCGCATCTTCGATCGGCGGCCGCTGATCGCCATCGGCTTGGGAACTGCCAGGGGCTCCGGGCGAAATCTTGTTTTAGGGCTGTTGCTGGGGGCCGGATCCGCCGCGCTTATGCTGGCTGCGCCGCTTATTTCGGGCACGGGGCATCTCATTGCGCGTAAAGTTCCTGACGCTGGATCGGCGAGCGTGATGTTTTACCTGGCGATTCTCCTTTTCGGTGCAGCAGGGGAAGAGTTGATCTTCCGCGGATATGCGTTTCAGTTGCTGATTCAGAAGATTGGTCCGTTTGCGACCGTATTGCCTGTTGGCGTTATTTTCGGGTTTGCGCACTCGTTAAACCCTAATGTTTCGGCGCTTGGAGTGATGAACACAATTCTTTGGGGCATTTTCCTTGGGTATGCCTTCTTGCGGAGCCATGACTTGTGGCTCCCGATTGGCTTGCACTACGGCTGGAATGCGGTGCTGCCGCTGTTCGGAGCGAACCTGAGCGGGCTTACAATCGAGGTAACGAGGTATTTTTATCGATGGGATCTGCGACCTCTCTGGAGCGGAGGAAGTTATGGCCCGGAAGGCGGTCTCTTGACCACCATCTTTCTCGTCGGTTTATTTTTCGCTCTCGCACGCGCGCCGGTTGTTCCGCAAATAGCCGTAATTGCTCGAATCCTGAACGAGCCGGAATCGTATTCGTTCTAGGCGCGGCGCTTGTGCTGGCGCTCTGCCCGCCTCTCGCGGCGGATAAATTAAGTTTCGACGAGCGCATGGAGATCGAACGGGGGCTGAACGCCGAATTTGCGACGGCGAAGATCTCATTGCCGCGATCAAAGAAGCCGTTAGTCTTCCACAGTAACGGCACGTATGACAAAGCCGCATGGGATGACGCGCTTAGGGAAGGCGGACCGGCGGCGCGGCTCGGCGATGAAATCCAGATCACTCGCGTCATTATTGAATCGAACAAGATTGTGCTCGAAATCAATGGCGGAACAAAATCGGGGCACTGGTATGACCATGTGCAGGTCGGCATGGGAGGAAACACCTCACCCGTGAGCACGAATCAGAATCGTCAAGGAGCGGCAAACGGTTCGCACATAGCACTCGTGTTTCCAGGCAGCGTTCCCTCGCTGAAGGCCGCCGACGTGCGTCAGATGCTCTCGCCTATTTTCGATTTTGAAAAGCACACCGCCACGGAGCTTTACGTTGACAAGCTGCCGGAGCCGATGAAGAAAGCGATCAAGGAACAGCGGGCGATCCAGGGGATGGACCGCGATCAGGTCCTGCTTGCTCTAGGCAAGCCCGTCAGCAAGACTCGCGAGACGAACAAGGATGGCGACGAGCTGGAAGACTGGATTTACGGACAGCCGCCGGGCAAAGTAACGTTCATCACGTTCAACGAAGGCAAAGTCATCAAAATAGACGAATCCTACGCTAATATTGGCGGGACCACGGCTCCGCCTTTGCCTCCACCGCGCTGATTCAACGCGCGTTTTTCGAGCCTTACCTAAATCCCACAAGTAGAATAGACCTGTATGCGGATCAGGGTGGGTATCAACGGCTTCGGCCGGATTGGGCGAAATGTCGTACGTGCAGGGCTCGACAACCCCGAGGTAGAGTTTGTCGCGGCGAACGATCTGACCGACACCAAGACCTTGGCGCATCTGCTGAAGTACGACTCGATCCTGGGGCACTTGAAGGAACAGATCCGTACCGAGGGAGACAGCATTCGCGTTGCGGACCAAAAGATCAAAATTTTCGCTATTAAAGATCCCGCTGAGATCGATTGGTCCGGCTTGGGCGTCCAGGTGGTCGTTGAATCGACAGGCCGCTTCACTGACGCAAACGAGGCTAAGAAACATCTGCGCGGCTCGGTGAAGAAGGTAATCATCTCGGCGCCTGCGAAGAATGAAGACGTCACGATCGTGCTTGGCGTTAACGAGAATATGTATGATCCCGCGAAACACACGGTCATCTCAAACGCGTCTTGTACCACGAATTGCCTAGCCCCTCTGGTGAAAGTGCTGAACGACTCATTCGGCATCGAGAAAGGATCGATGACCACCGTTCATAGCTACACGAATGACCAGAATGTTCTCGATTTTCCGCACAAGGACCTGCGGCGGGCACGCGCGGCCGCACTGAATTTGATTCCCACATCGACGGGCGCCGCAAGTGCCATCGGACTAGTAGTGCCTGAGCTGAAGGGGAAGTTGGACGGCTATGCCCTGCGCGTTCCGACGCCGGACGTCTCCGTCGTGGATTTTGTGGCGGTGTTGAAGAAGAACACGACCACGGGCGAGGTGAACACGGCATTGAAGAGTGCTGCCGGGGGCCCGCTCAAAGGCATTCTCGCCTACACCGAGGACCCGGTGGTTTCGACGGACCTCTTGCACAATTCGAATAGCGCCATCGTCGATGCGGAATTCACGAAGGTTCTGGACGGCAATCTAGCGAAGGTCGTTGCCTGGTACGACAACGAGTGGGGCTACTCGAATCGGGTGGTCGATTTGATCGTGTTTCTGGGGAAGAAGGGGCTGTAGACCAAGCTAGCCCCTGATCGCGCTCACGACCGCGTCCGTAAACTCTTCTGTCGAGGCGGTTCCGCCGACGTCACCGGTGAGGTGTTTCCCTTCCCTGTAAACTCGCTCGACGGCCGCTTGCAGTTTCTGCGCGGCAGCACTCTCGCCTAAGTGTGTGAGCATCATGACAGACGAGAGCATGAGCGCTGTCGGGTTCGCCTTACCCTGCCCGGCGATGTCGGGGGCGCTTCCATGCACGGCCTCAAATACCGCATGCGAGTCGCCGACGTTTGCTCCGGGAACAACGCCGAGCCCGCCGACCAAGCCCGCCGCCAGATCGGAAACAATGTCGCCATAGAGATTCGGTAAGAGCAAGACATCGAAGGTCTCCGGCCGCATCACAAGCTGCATCGACGCGTTGTCAACGATCAACTCCTTGTACTGAATGTCCGGGAACGCTTTTGACACCTCGCGGCAGCAGCGAAGAAACAGGCCATCAGCCAGTTTCATAATGTTCGCTTTGTGAATTGCCGTCACCTTCTTGCGGCCGGTCTTTTGAGCGAATTCGAACGCTGAACGGGCGATTCGCACGGAAGCAGTGCGCGTAATCACTTTGAGGCTCGTTACGACATCTTTTACGATTTCGTGCTCGAGGCCCGAGTAGAGATCCTCGGTATTTTCACGGAAGATCACCATATCGATCCGCACATCATCGAAACGGGTTTTGATGCCGGGCAGCGTTCTTACTGGCCGAACGTTTGCGAATAGATCGAGCGCTTTCCGCAACGCGACATTCACGCTCTGAAAGCCGCCGGCAACGGGCGTGGTCACCGGTCCTTTGAGTCCCACGTGCGTTTCCTGCAGGGAATCGAGCAGATATTGGGGCAGAGTTTTTCCCGCTTCGAGAATGATCGCTTCATTGAGTTCGGCGCGGCACCAGCGAATATCGACACCGGTCGCGTCCACCGCTCTCACGGTGGCGTGTGCGACCTCCGGGCCGATACCGTCGCCAGGAATCAGCGTGCAGTTGTGTGGCACATACCGATTCTAGTAATGCGTTTCCTTGATGTTCGGTCTCGGCCAGCCCATCTGTAACAATGTTCCTTCATGCATCGGATCGAGCGTGCCCTCCTGAGTGTCACGGACAAGACCGGGATCGTGGAATTTGCGGCGAAGCTACACGCGCTGGGAATCGAGTTGATCTCGACCGGCGGCACCGCGGCCTTGCTTCGCCAGAAGGATATTCCGGTCCGCGACGTGGCCGAGATTACCGGCTTTCCCGAGATGCTCGATGGGCGTGTGAAGACAATTCACCCGCGGATTGCCGGCGGGATCCTTGCCATTCGCAGCAACCCCGAACACATGCGCGCTTTGGAGGAGCACGGCATTCTTCCGATTCAGATGGTGGTTGTGAACCTGTACGAATTCGAAAAAATCGCCGGACGGGCGGGAGTTACGCGCGGCGAGCTGATCGAGAACATCGATATCGGCGGCCCGACGATGATTCGCGGTGCGGCTAAGAATTTCCAGGATGTCGCGGTCGTTGTTTCACCCGGCCAATACCCTTCCATCTGTACTGAGCTGGAACAAAACGGGGCGACGCTCAGCGCTGCCACGCAGTGGAGACTTGCGCAGGAAGCTTTCTTGCATACCGCCGCTTACGATCGTGCCGTATCTGCCCACCTGGTCTTGCTCGATTCCGAAGGCAAAGAACCTGCGCGAGAGGAGCTGCCGCAAAATCTCGGAATCGCAGCTCCTCGCACCGCTGTGCTGCGCTACGGCGAGAATCCGCATCAGAAGGCAGCCCTCTATAGCCGGCGTGGTGGTGGTATCGCGGACTCTGAACAACTACATGGGAAGGAGCTTTCGTATAACAATCTTGTCGATCTGGACGCGGCGTGGGAATTGATTCAAGAGTTCGAATCACCCGCAGCCGCCATCATCAAGCACACAAATCCTTGCGGTTGCGCCGAACAGCCCACCCTCGTCGCGGCTTATGAGCGAGCGCTCGAAGCCGACCCCGTTTCGGCATTCGGCGGCGTGCTCGCGTTCAATCGCGAGCTCGACCGGGAAACAGCTTCCGAGGTTGCGAAGCTATTCGTAGAAGCAATTGCGGCTCCGGAATTTTCAACAGACGCGTTGGCGGTGCTCTCCGCCAAGAAGAATTTGCGGGTCGTCAAGGCCAGATGTGTCGAGAAATCAGAGCTGGTCATCCGATCGATTTCAGGCGGATTTCTCGTACAAACCCCCGATACGGGCCGGCTCGATCCTTCGATGCTTCGGGTGGTGACGAAACGCCATCCAACTAACGAAGAAATGGCCGCTCTGCAATTCGGCTGGCGAGTCGCGAAACATGTGAAATCGAACGCGATCGTATACGCGCGTCGCGGGCAAACGACCAGCGTGGGCGCGGGGCAGATGAGCCGGGTAGATAGCGTGAAGGTGGGTGCGATGAAGGCGATTCTGCCGCTGGATGGAACGGTGTTAGCTTCGGATGCGTTTTTTCCGTTTTCCGACGGGATCGAGGAGGCGGCAAAGCACGGCATCACGGCAGTGATCCAGCCGGGCGGTTCCGTGCGAGACGAAGAGGTGATCGCCGCCGCAGATCGTCTCAACCTCGCGATGGTGTTCACCGGGATCCGGCATTTCCGCCACTAATTTCTGGTGGCCATCGCGCCGGCCCAGTCGACGGGAAATGCGCCCGGAGGAAGGAGCTTGCCCTTTTCGAGATAGCGAACGGTTTTCGCAAACTTGGCCGCGTGCGGATCGTGCGTGACCATTACGACTGTTTTTCCGAATTCACGATTCAAACGGGAAAGCATCGTCAGAACATCTTCGGCCGCGGCCGCGTCCAGATTGCCCGTGGGCTCGTCGGCGAGGATCAGATCGGGGTCGGTCACGACCGCCCGGGCGATCGCAACACGCTGCTCCTGTCCGCCGGAGAGTTGTTTCGGAAGATGGCCCATCCGGTCCTCCAGCCCGACGAGCTTCAGGGCGGTTTCGGCGTGTTCTTTGCGCTCTTTCTTTCCGAGCCGGGTGAGTTTCAGCGGCAGCTCGACGTTTTCGAACGCGGTTAGCACCGGAATTAAATTGAACGACTGAAAAATGAAGCCGATATGTTCGTTCCGCCAGTGTGCGATCTGTTTATCGGTGAGTTGCCGCAGATTGACGCCGAGCACATCGATCTCGCCGTCGGTCGGCTTGTCCATCGCTGCCGTTAAATGAAGAAGTGTCGACTTCCCGGAGCCCGAGGGACCCATTAAGGCAACAAAATCACCCCGGTGTACTTCAATATCCACTTCGTCAAGGGCTGTCACGTGAAACTCGTCGCGCACGAATTCTTTGCTTAGCTTGCGCGTTCGAATAATGGCGTCGTCAGTCATGGTTTGTCTCTGAAATACGTTACTGCTTCACCTGGACTCGCTGTCCGTCCTTCAAATTGGCCGGCGGGCTGACCACTAGATTTTCGCCGCCGATCAATCCCCTGTCAATCAGCACTCCCCTTTGCGATGCTCCACCGGTTATCACGGCACGTTTTCGAGCGCGGCCGTTCACTACGACAAAAACGTTGCCCTGCTGCACGGCACCGGGAGGGATCACAATGACGCGCTTCGCCTCAGGCGGAGCTGACGCACTCGCTTCGCTATAAAAGGAAACTGTGGCGTTCATGTCGGGCCGCAAATACGAATCGGGATTCAAGACTTTTACTTTCACCTGAATGGTCGCCTTCGCGCGATCCGCTTCGGGCGATACCTGCTCGACGACGCCTCGATATTTCCGATCGGGATAAGCATCGGTGGTGACAAATCCTTTTTGCTGCGGCCCGAGCTTGGGGAAATCATTCTCGCTGATATCTAATTCGACCTGCAGATCGTTCAAATCCGCCATCGTGACCAAATACCCCTTTGCGCCTTTATCGCCGACGAAGCCGTTCGTTACAAACTCGCCTTTTTCCACGTTGCGGTCGAGGATGGTGCCCGTGACGGGCGCTTTGATGATCGTGTTCTCCTCTTCGGTCTGTGCGTAATCCAGAGCGCCGCGCGCCTGCTCAATCTGTCCCTGGACCTGCGCAATTTCTTCCTTTCGCGGCCCCAGAACGGAGAGATCCAGTGTCCGTTGCAAGCTCGATACTTTCTGGAGATCGCCATCGTATTTCGCTTGCGCGTCATCCAAGGCTTGCTTCGCCAGCACGCCATCGGCGACCAACTGCTTCGTGCGATTGAGCGAAGCTTTCGCGTCGGCAAGATCCGCTTTTGCCTCGTTCACATCAGCGCGGGCCTTGGCGACTTCTTCCGGACGCGAACCGTTTTTCAGTTCCTGTAATTTCGCTTGCAGATTCGCGAGTTGCCCTTGTTCCTGGAGTAATTGTGCCCGGTACTCATCGTCTTCCAGTCGCACCAGCACTTGCCCGGCGCGCACCGAATCTCCCTTGTCGACCCCGATCCAGGCCACACGGCCCACAACTTTCGACGCGACCTCGATTTTGTGCGCGGCTACGATATAGCCAGTTGCCGTAAGGATCACCTGTTCGCCCGCAGCGGATGCGGCAACAGGAGATTCAACCGCAACCACCTGCACGGGCGTCGGAGCATTTGCCTTCTCGTATGCAAACGTTCCACCGACCGCGACCGCGACCAGCACGACCGCAATGAAGACAAACTGCAGTACGGGCCTTGGCTCACGCTTCGCCTTGGCAGACCGATCGATCTTGAGATTCCTTAGCTCTGTTTCCATGCGTTCGAAGACGGCGGACTATACGTCGCGCAGCGCCGTGAGTATTTCCTTCTTAGCGGCCTGTCTCGCAGGCAGCAGACCGCCGAGCGCTCCTAGGATGACCGAGAATACCAGCCCGATAACCATGATCTCCGGGCCAACCCTAAAGTTAAATGCCGTCTCGCTGAATGTCGTGAAACTGCCGATCTGAGTGGTGACGGCATTCAGCGGCAAAACAATCAGGCAGGCCAGAATACCCCCAACAAGCGAAAGCAACAACGATTCGATGAAAAAACTCGTGAGAATGCTGCCGCGCGTGAATCCCAGAATTCGCAGTGTGCCGATCTCTTTCGAGCGGCGCGCTACGGCCGCATACATCGTGTTCATGGCGGCAAAGCAACTGCCGACCGACATGACGATACATACGAAAAATCCCAAAAACTGAATGGGCATTGACGCCTGCGTCTGTGTTGCGTAATAGTCCTTCTCACTCATGACCGTCACGTTCAATCGTCGATCGATCTGGAGAGAGTTTTGTAACGCTGAAGCCGTGACCTCATCGGTCGACTTGAAGCAGCGCGGAGCTGTATAAATCCGGTCGATTGAAATCCTGAGCGACTTGGTTGCCGTCGCCCCAGATTTCACTATTTACGGCGCTTTGACCTGCGTCAATCACGCCTACCACTGTCCACAATCCCTTGCCGAATTTCAGTTGCTTTCCGAGCTGTGCCGACAGGATAACGCTGTGCGATGGACTTGCCCACCACAACTTCGCGATGGCCGGGCCGCGAACAGGCGCCCCGCTATCAGCTTTGACATTGCGCATTTTCACTCCAACCAGCGGCAATCCGCGCAGGGTCACGTTCGCGCCCTCCGGTGTGTCCACACCGGAAGATTAATAATGGACACCACTTCGAGAGATGCCCTAGGCTGGCCCTCCGGGCCGGTCGAGATGCCAGGAAAACTCTTCACGATCTGAAATTGCTCCGGTGTCAAGAGGCTCGTCAGCTCCGAATTTCCGCCTTTGCGCAGAACAAGAACATGCAGCGGATCGCCGGTGGCCGCGAACACAGTTCGCAACCCTGCAACTAGGGCGAGGACGGCCAATAGAACGGCAGACTGTCATGGCAATGCTCGCCGCGGTCATGAGGGTGGTGGTCTTCCGCACTCGTCAGATTACGAATGTTGTAGGAGATAGGAATCGCCATGGAGAGATCACCCGCTATAACCGAGCGAATCCAAAATTTTCGTGTGCGCCGCGTTCCACGCCGGAATAAACGAGCTGATGATGCCGATGAGAGCCGCTATTCCGAGCGCGATGGCCCCGGTAATCGGTTGAACGGTCAATCCGTGCAGCCCCGGGAATGATCGCCTCACCGAGCTTTCCCACAGCACCCGTCAGTACTTCAGCCAAAAGCAAACCTACGACTCCGCCGATCAGCGCCATCGTCAGCGCCTCTCCGATGATGAGCCCAAGAATGGTGTTGGCAGTGAAGCCGAGCGTTTTCAGAACCCCGACTTCCTGAATCCGCTCGCGAACCGACATAGCGATGGTGTTCCCGGAGACGAGCAGAATGGTGAACGTCACCGCCGCGCAAATACTCAGAAGAAAGAGTTTGATATTGCCCAGCAAGGAAAGAAAGCTCAATGTGAACTGTTGTTCGGACTCGGTTTTGGTCGGCGGAGACGAGTTGGCGAACATATTATCGATGGTTCTTGCGATGCGCGGGACGTCGTCGGGGCGATCAGCCAAAACCGCGACCGTGCCGATCCGATTGCGGCGCTCGGGAGGGAGCGCGTCGCGTAAGTAATCGATGTCGAAAAATAACGATTGCTGTGCGTCCGGATCGTCAAAAATTCCGCGCAGCGTCAGTTCCAGCCGGACGGGGTAAATGTCCCCATCAAGTATGATTCGATCCCCCAGCTTCCAGCCGAGCTTGTCGGCCAAGTCCTTGGATGCGACACAAGCCGTGCGTTGGCTGACGAACGCGCGCCTTTGGTCCTCAGGCATCTCCATTTGCGTGCGGATGGCCAGAAACGCTTTGGGCTCAACGGCGAAACGCGCAAAAAAATTCCGCTGGTCACGGCTATCTTTGTACGTGCCACCGAACCAATTCCAGACCGAGATCTCTTTCACCCCCGGCACGTTTCGAATCTTTGCCTCATATGCGAGCGGGATGCTTGTGTGATCGAAGAACTTGTGCCGCACCACAAGCCGGAGCGCTTGGCCGGGAGTCGCCTGGCCAAAAAACATGGCATGATACATCGCGATCAGCACGCCGAGCAAACACAAAGACACCGCCATGCTGGAGATGGTCAGGACGCTTCGACGCCGGTTGCGAAGCGTATTCTTAAATGCTAAAGAGAAAGTAACGGAACATGCCGAAAGCCTTGAAGTTAGGGTACCGTAATTCGGTGATTCAGCGTGGCTTTCGCGCGGAGGAAGCGAGTTCATCGAGGGACGGTACATAGTAAAAGATACGAACCACTATTTGATCGCGTTCCGGGAAGAAAAGATGCAGCGCCATTCGCCCGAATCCGATGAGCGACTGATGCGCCGCGCGCTCGAGCTCGCGTGCAAAGCGGAAGCGGCGGGAGAAGTGCCGGTAGGTGCCATTGTCGTTTGTAATCGACGCTGTAATCGGAGAGGGTTGGAACCGGCCAATATCTTCGAATGACCCGACGTCGCACGCGGAAATTCAGGCGTTGCGCGGGGCGGCCACTCACTTGAAGAATTATCGGCTCAGTGCAAGCACCTTATACGTAACGCTTGAACCCTGCGTGATGTGCGCGGGGGCGATTGTACTAGCGCGGATCGAGCGGCTGGTGTTCGCGGCGCGCGACATCCGTTTCGGGGCGGTCCGCAGCAAATTCCGCCTGGTGGATTCCGATTTGCTGAATCATCGCGTTGAGGTGGACGAAGGTTTACTGGCGGTTGAAGCCGCCGATCTTATGGCGGCTTTTTTCCGCAGGCGGCGCGAGTGAACAGGAACGATCAACGCCTGCACAAAATAAAAAGGCCGGGCTCGAAAGCCCGGCCGAAGCATCTACGTGCTTTTAATCAAAACTGCATCGCGTGGAAGGTGAACGGGGCACGAGATGCGATGCCCCCAGTTACTCAGGCCGCGCGCTTTATCGGGAATTTGAGAATAGGCTTAGCCTTCGGGGGCGCTTCCGTCTCGACCCGAAAGGGCGTTGCCGTGGGCTCGGCGACTCTCGTGCCGCCGTTGAAGTACTCGTCAAGCGGAAACAATGCGTGTGGCTCAAGCTCCCGGAACGTGCGGCCAAGCTTTTGCTGAATCCTATAAACCTCGTGGAAAAATGTTCCGCGGTCTACATTCATCTTTCGGCAGCACAGTTTCCAGTCGGCACCGAGCAGGAAATGGTATTTGAAAAGTCGGTATTCGTACGGATTCAGCGTGCGCCGGCTGACGAGGCAAAAATCCGCGATGAATTCCTCGTTCTTGAGACCCCAAACAGACTTGCGCTGACGGCCGGGGTTCGCTTCGAGCGAGACACGACTGACGTACTTTTCTTTTGAGCTACAGTGTCGAAACCGCGTATAGCACGCGCGAAAAATGGCGCGAAAGACGCAATTACAAGGGGTGGACACCCCGGAACGCCCCGGCCGCAGGCCGAGCCCATAGCAGTACGTGCAGGACTGCTGAGCTAGGGCGAGAGTTTCTGAGCGAGACCACTGCATTTATCTGTTATTTTCCTTCCACACTTCGCGAACGGTTATTAGCGCTGCAAGTTCCGTTCGTCATGAGTTCACAATAAAGTACTACAGAAATTCGTCAACAAACGCGCTGAATATTTTTCCACTTGCCGAGCTTATTTTGTGGCCAGCTTTCTCTGAGCCCCATGAATATATTAGGTTTAAAATTATTGATAAATTCTTAGCTCCGTGTTTAAAATTAGGCATATTTTACGAAAAATGTGGGGGCCTATTTCATTTTGAATTCATTTTCCAGTACGAAGCAACAGGTTGGTTTCCGCGACTTGCAGGCCCGCCTCGTGAGCGACATTACACTGCGCCTGCAAAATGGGGAATTCACCGAGCGCGGGCTTGCACGAATGCTCCGCGTCTCGCAGCCGCAGATGCACAATGTGCTCAAAGGCGTCCGGAAGCTGACGCCGGAGTTTGCGGACCGGATTCTGTCCCACTTCGATATGAGCGTGATCGATTTGCTCCGGGATGCGGAACTTGCCGAAGCAGCAGTATCGCGGCGCGATCAAACACAGGACGCCATGGCCGCAGCCCATGCATATGTCTCCACGCTCCGAAATGAGCAAACACTCAAGAAACCATCGAATCGTGAAGTATCGCGCCGCAGGAACGCAACCGACCGAGCGCAAGCGGGCTGAGCGGAAAAATCCTAGAGACTCGCGAGAGTCGTTCCAATCCGCCCCGCTTAGAACTGTCGGACTAAATCGGCTCAGTGGTGCCATTTTGAAACCCGGACCGAAACATGCCAGGCGGTATCAGGGCCGTTGACCCGGCCTTACGCGTGGTTTTGCTCGCCGACTTTTTCCTCTAAATCATCGCCATCGCCTTCAGTCCTGAAGTAGTTACGGGCGCTGAGCAGACACTGCTCTCGCGTGTGGCTGCATGGATGCTTTTTTCACTGCGAAGACGGATGGGGCAGAAAGAAAAGCCCGCCGCGCAGGGAGAAAAACGTGAACGCAGCAGCCAAGCGAGTCCAAAACAACCAAGCGCCGGAAAAAGATAATTCGCAACGCGATGAACTGGTACTAGAGCATTTACCACTGGTGACCGCGATTGCATCGCACGTCCAGAGATCGCTGCACGTGCATACGGAGCTTGATGATCTGGTCCACGCCGGAGCGATGGGGCTCCTGGATGCTGCGACGAAATACAGCCCGGATAAGAACGTCGCCTTCGCGACGTACGCAAAGCATCGCATTAAAGGGGCTATTCTCGACAGCCTTCGGCAGCTTGATTGCGCATCGCGCGATTTGCGGAGACGCTATAAGCAGATGGAAGCCATGACTCGGGACCTGACGGCGAAGCTCGGGCGCGCTCCAACCCAGGTCGAAATCGCAGAAGCGATGGGCATCACCGGACGGCGCTGGGAGGCGCTGATGCTCGATTTCCGTAATCTTGGGTTGGCTACAGCACAGTTGCGGGCGTCCGTCAGTCGAGAGGATCAGCCCATGCAGGAGGCGCCTTGCTCCCCGAACCAGGTCCCGGACCAGGTGTTTGCGCGATCGGAAATGCGCGAGAAACTGGAAGTCGCGATGAAGACTCTGCCGGAGCGGTATCAGCAGGTGGTGAAGCTTTACTATGAGCGGGATCTCAGCATGAAAGAGATCGGCGGGATGCTAGGCGTCAATGAAAGCCGCGTGTCACAGATTCACAAATCCGCGCTCGCGCGGATGCAAACTGCTCTTGCCGGTAATGGTATCCACTCGGCGGCAGCTTTCTAATCGCAGTCAGTGGATGTTCAGTTGATACGGCAAAATGCGCAAAATCCCCCCTCTGAGGAACGCGCGGCCCGGTAAGTCGGGAAGAAGAGAGCGGAGCTTTCGATCCCCGATCGCCATGACGGATGCATCGGTCGAGGAACTCGTCAAGATTTCGAGGAGGCTGCGGCGAGGTGGATACATCACTAAGTTCGTGCTGCCGTTTACGGGAAGGTTGGCTTTTTGGCGGACCAGCGCAATGGCCGAGTCAAGCCCGCCGAGCTGATCGATCAGATCGTTTTGGCGCGCCCGCTCGCCCATCCACACTCGCCCCTGTGCAAGCGCATCGATCTGGCTATAGCTCTTCTTTCGCGCGCTCGCTACTTTGCCGACGAAAGCTGCGTAGGTCGCCTGAATCTGCTCATGCAACTTCTGCCGGGCGGCATCGGATAACGGCACGGATTCCGAATCCATATCTGCCAATCGACCCCGCGTCAGCAGGTCCTCGTTGATTCCGAGCTTGTCGTAAAGCCCATGCACGTTGGGCTTGGCATATAAGACACCGATCGACCCCGTGATGGTATCCGGATAGGCAATGATCGGATCTCCCGTTACCGAGATGTAGTAACCGCCCGAGGCCGCCAGATCCGACATTGAAACAACTACGGGCTTTCTCGCGCTCAAAAGTTTTAGCTCATGCAGAATCTCGTCCGAGGCAACAGCATCTCCGCCCGGAGAGTTCACGCGCAGGATGACGCCCTTGATGCTCGCATCATTTCTCACCTGTTGAATTGTCCTCGAAAAAGGGCCCGAAATGATGGCTGCTTGACTCCCCAACCCGTTCTCTCCCTGCCCGCTTGCGATTTCGCCGTCTCCGACCAGAAGAGCAATCCTGTCCCCACGGTTCGGCACCGCGCGGAAATACTTTTTGATGCTGGTCTTATTCAAGTCATCGATCCCGAGTTTCTGCTTTAACTCGGTAAACACCTGATCCTCGTATCCCGCGCTGTCAACAAGGCCGTTCGCCTTCGCCTGATCCGTCGTAAAGGGACCTTGATCGACGAGCGATTTTACCTCGTCCGCGGTTTTCCGCCGCGATTGCCCGATCGTGGAGCAGAAGTCACCATAAAGTTGATCCAAAATGTCGTTTAAGACCTCGCGCGTCTCCGGAGACATGTTGGATCGGGTGAAAATATCTCCCGCATCTTTATATCTCCCGATATGGTCCACCTGCATATCGATTCCGAGCTTGTCGAGGCTGCCTTTGAAATACATCGCCTCAATAAGAAATCCTTTGATATTCAGCGTGTCATCGGGCGACAAAAAGATCTTGTCAGCAGCCGAAGCGAGATAGTAATCTTTGGAATCGGGACTCTGCAGGAACGCATACAGCGGCTTTCCGGATTTCTTCAGCGACATCAGTTCTTCCCGGATCTCTTGAAGACGCGCCCAACCGATGAGAAGGCCGCGCGGCTCAATGATCACAGCTTTGATGCGGTTGTCACGTGCAGCCTCGCGCAGAGAGGCCCAGACGTCGCGTATTGTGGGTGTGTTTTGGGATGGAAGAAATGGGAGAGAGATATCAATGGGAGCTGCTTCCGGGATATCGCCATCCAAGGTCAGCATCAGCACAGAGTTCGCGGCAATGGTCGGCTGTTTGGCGGCGAAAATGCGCCCGATCGCAAGCAAGATGATCAGGCCGCCTACGACAGTGACAACGACGCCGACCAGCACGCCCAACAGAAATTTGGCCATGTCTTAAGACAATCTCTCCCATTGGAAGAGTAACAAGCCGCGAGTCTTAGCTCGTCCTGATTAGCTCAGGGCGGGGGTGATCACGCCTTTTTGCAGCGCGTATTCCACGAGACTTGCGCGATTGTGAATATCGAGTTTCCGCATTAGATTCAGCTTGTGCGCCTCGATGGTCTTAACGCTCAAGGACAGCTCCGAAGCGGCTTCGCGAACCGTCCGACCCTCGGCCAGGAGCTTCATGACCTCCTGCTCCCGTGAGGTTAGTACCGTTCCACGCGCATAGCCGTCATTCGATTCTGCAAGTGCTCGCAAATCGGGCACGATGCGGGACAAGCTTCGCGGGTTCTGATCGTCGGGGTTCAACACCACTTCCCGGACCGCTGCCAAAAGCTGTGCAGCCGCGCTGTTCCTGAGCATGTAGCCGCGAGCGCCCGCCGCAATCGCGAGATCCAATTGTTTGGGGCCGTCCTCCTGTGTCAGAAACAGGATCGCCACTCGGGGGTGCGCCTTACGGATCGCAAACGCAGCCTCCCGGTCAGCTTCCACTAGCCCGAGTTCCATAACCAGAACATCGGGTTGGGTGGCGCTCGCCTTCAGAAGTGCTTCAGCCGCGTCCGACGCCTCTTCCACGACTTGAAAATCCTGTTCGCCCGAAAAAAGCGCGTGCAGCCCGCGGCGGAACAGCGAATGCCGGTCTGCAATCAAAACTCGGATAACTCGTTTGCCTCGTCCCAAGATTGTCCTTCCGATCACTTACCCTTATCGGCGGGATATCTTAGACCTTGAATTTAGACGTTTTCTGACTCAGCTCCCGCGTTTGTCCGTCTGCACCGCTTTCGATCCCGCCACGGCGGTCTCGAGCAGCTTAATGATTGCCGGATCGCCCATTTCCCTCGCGTGAGTGAGCGCTGTGCGCCCGGTGAAATCTTTGAGGAGGGGATTGGCTCCCCTGGCCAAGAGCAGGATAACCGCGTTCGTGCGTCCAAGCGCAACCGCCATCATGAGTGGTGTCGCGCCGGTCTCATGGTCTCGCGCGTTGATATCCGCGCCGTGATCCAGAAGAATCTCGATCACGCCTGGATCGCCTCCCAATGCTGCATCGTGTAACGGGGAGGCGCCACTCTCTCGCTGGGCATTCACCGGAACTCCGCGCTCAATCAGAAGCTCCGCCACTTCCTTTTGACCTTTCAGTGCGGCGTCGTGCAGATACGTCGATCCGCCTGGGGCCCGAGTCTTCGTGTCAAAGCCGTTGTCGAGCAGCATCCTGACGATCTCCACTTCTCCTCGAACCGTGGCGGATTCCATCGCCTCTCCGGCTTCGGCGCGCAACGCGCTCGAGCCTGCGCTCGCGCGCAGCAGCATCGCTACCACGCTCCCATTTTTATAGGCGAGCGCCAGATCGAGCGGAGTTTGTCCGTAGCGATCATGTTGAGCCAGCTCTGCGCCGCGATCGAACAATACCCGTATTACATTCGCGGAACCGCTAATACAGGCCTCGTCCACCGGACCCCGGTTGTCGGGTGGATGGAGACGATTGGGATCGGCCCCGTGAGCGATCAGAACTTCGGCCGCGTCCGCCTGCCCGTGTGAGGCGGCGGCGTCCAAAGCCGTGTTCCCCCTTTCATCCACAGCCGCGATATCGGCATGGAATTCGAGCAGCGATTTGAGTATTTCCGGCTGGCCACGCGAAGCAGCGAGTTGAAGCAACGTCCGGCCGTCAGACCCTGCAACGTTCGGGTGCCCACCGGCCGCAAGAAGAAGCTGAACCATCTCGGCGCGTCCGCCCAGGATAGCGAACCGGAGCGGAGTGGATCCGGCGCCCGACTGTTCCGCGTTAGCATCCGCTCCAGAAGCCAAGAGGTACCTGGCAACTGCGATTTCGCCGAGCCAAGCCGCATCATGCAACGGCGTGCTGCCGCTGGCATTGCGCGCATCGACGGGCGTGCCTGTCGAAATAAGCTTCTCGATCTGGGATAGCTGTCCGGCGCGAACTGCTGCATGCAGCGCGTCCACTGGCGATAGCTCGATACGCCGGATTGGGCCAGCCGCTTGGAACCAATTGCCCGAAAGGCCCAAGGCGGTTCCCAGAATGGCAGCCGCCGGGGACACCCCCACAGCGTATCACCGCTTCGGAGTACAAAAAAGGCGCCACACTGCGCGGCGCCTTTCGAGCGGAATGATTACTTTGCCTCGACCTTGGTCAGGTGGGCGTCCAGCATTTTTTGGAAATCAGGCTTACCGATTGCTCCTACCTTCTGTTCAACTACCTTCCCGCTCTTGAACAGGAGTACCGTCGGGATGCCGCGAATGTTGTATCGCATCGCGGTCTGCTGGTTCGAATCGACGTCCAGCTTGCCGACCTTCACCTTGCCGACATAGTCCGATGCCACTTGATCCACCGTCGGCCCCATCATCCGGCACGGGCCGCACCATTCCGCCCAGAAATCCACTAGGACCGGAACTTCCGAGTTCAGGACATCTTTGTCAAACGTTGAATCTGTAAAGGTCAGTGTGTTGTTGCCTGCCATGTTTCCTCTATTACATGGATGAAAGGAACGTTCGTTTTGATTCACTTCCGGTACTAGCCCCGCTGAATGCGAGCCCACTGTTCACAACTCCCAAGCCCGTGTGCGGACGTGGGTTACACTGAGTTGAAAGTCAGATACTCCGCCGCCCAGGGTTGTCTTGATCCGCTGTCCCGCTCACCCCGCTGTTTTTCGCTTTTTGTGCTTGGTTTCCCTCGTTGCGGGATACTGGGGGGGCTCTGCAAAAGCATTTGCAGAGAACCAAACCGCTCAGGAGCAAAACCAGTTCGGGATCAGTGTCACTCTCTTTTCGACATTCGCCGCCATAAACGCGGCGGGCTATGATGCCGGTATCGATTCGCCCCTGAACCAGCGATTTCGGGTGCGGAGCCAAATCCGCGCAGAGCTCTCCAAACGCAAGATCCCCTGCCTTCCCGAGCTGAAGGCCTTCTACAAAGAACACAAGCAGGCTTCAGAAACCGCCGATTTGGGTCAATACATCTCGTTCGCGCTGTTGGCCGAAGGACCACCCAATTTTGCCCTTCCAGCCGGCGCAGTGCCTCCCGATGTCGAGCCTCTGAAAGGTTTCAGCAGCCTGCTAGCGCGTTTCTACAAGGAAGCCGGCCTGGAAGAACTTTGGAATCGATCGCAACCGGCCTACGCCGCTGCTATTTCCGAGTACCAGGATCCCGTCATCAACGCCCTCTTTGAAGCGAACGGATACGTTCGCAACCCATCCGGCTATCTTGGAAGGCGGTTTCAGATCTATCTGGATCTTTTGGGAGCACCCGACCAGATCCAGGTCCGCAGCTATCGAGACGACTATTACATCGTCATCACGCCTGCAAGCACGCCGGTTGTCGATCAGATCCGCGACGCCTATCTTGAATACCTGCTCGATCCGCTCAGCTTCAAGTACAGCGAGGCGATCAAGCAAAAGAAAGCGCTCCAGAAATTCGCCAACGAGGCACCCGCTCTCGATCTCGCATACAAAGACGATTTCTCGCTGCTGGTCACAAAATGCCTGGTGAAAGCGATCGATAGCCGGCTGCTGCATGACTCGCCGGAGAAAAAGGAGGCGTTCGTGGATGAGGCGATGCGGGAAGGCTTCGTACTGACCGCCGCTTTTGCCGATCTGCTTCCTGCTTACGAAAAGCAGGAATTGGCGCTGCGGCTTTATTACCCGGATCTGGTCAACGCGATCGATGTCCGCAAAGAGGAGAAGCGACTGAAGAAGGTGGAGTTCGCCCAGTCCATGCCGGAACGGGTGATCGCTCCGCCGGCGGTTCTGCACCTGACGCCCGCCGAAGAGTCGCTTCAATCGGCCGAAGGTCTTATGGACCAGCACGACTTCGAAGGGGCTCGCAAGTTCTTCGATAAGGCCCTCCAACAAACGGCTGAAAAGCCTCTGCAGAGCCGCGCGTACTACGGTTTGGCACTGATTGATCTTCAGGCGAAACGTTGGGATGATGCGCTAAATCTCTTTCAGCGTACGGTCGACGCAAACCCTAATTCGGCAATCGGCGCTTGGGCCCACTATTATCTCGGGCAATTGGAGTTGAAAGCCGGAGATTCGCAACAGGCGACAGCGCAATTCAAACTTGCGCTAGCAACGCAAGGCGCTTCCACAAAAGCGCGGGAAGCCGCCGAAAAAGGACTGCAGACCGTATCAGGAGACAAACAGCCATGAGAAGTCTATTTACAACAGCCGCGATTCTCGTTTTGCCGGCACTGCTTTTTGCCCAAGCGCAGCCGAAGGCGAAAAGCCAAAAGGAGCTGGATGCGCTTAAGAAAGTGCAAGCCGACCAACAGGCCGGGAACTGGGACGCTGAGATTCAGGACATCAACGCGGTTCTCGAAAACTTCACGGACACCGAATTCAAGAACCAGCTCCTCAACCTGGCTATGAATGCCGCGCAGGCCAAAGGCGATTACGGGCAGACCGTTGCATTCGGCGAGCGAGCGATTCAGAGTGATCCAAACGACGTGCAGGCGCGGGTGTTGCTGGCTGAGGTCATTGCCCAGCATACGCGCGAGAACGACTTGGACAAAGATCAAAGCCTGAAGAAGGTGGATGATAACGCCAACCAGGCGCTAACGATCCTGAAAAATCCTTCGACGCCTCCACCGACCGGCGTTCCGGCCGAGAAATGGGCCACGGCCAGGAAGCAGCTAAGCGCGGAGGCGCATGACGCGATTGGCATGGCCGATGACGGCGCACGCAAGAACTACGCCGACGCAATTACTCAATATAAAGCTGCGCTCGACGACTACCAGGACCCGATCATCATGGCGCACCTCACGAAAGCGTATGTGGATGCCAAGCAGTACGATGACGCGATCACGACTGCGGACAAAGTCTTGGCCATGAACGATGCGCCTGCGAGTGTGAAGCAATACGCTCAACAGCAGAAGGATATGGCAACGAAGGCCAAATCGCCCGCCCCGCCCAAGTAGCGCGGGCTAATATGACGCTTCCGGTCGCGTCGTTGGAAGAAAAACTCGGGTACCGGTTTCGTAACAGAGAATTGCTTCGGCGGGCGCTGACCCACCGCTCTTGGTTCATCGAAAGCAGATCTTCCGACGCCGAAAGCGGCGATAACGAGCAATTCGAGTTTCTGGGCGATTCGATTCTGGGATTTATTGTCAGCGAATCTCTTATAAGACAGCATCCGTCCGCGGACGAAGGGCAGCTTTCGCAATGGAAAGCGCATCTGGTGAGTGCCCGGCATCTGCATGGCTGTGCCCTGGTGCTTGGATTGGGCGAGCACCTGCTACTAGGAAAAGGCGAGGACCGCACCGGAGGCCGCGAGCGAAGGGCTCTCCTTGCGAATGCTTTCGAGGCGCTGATTGCGGCGGTGCACATCGACGGGGGAATTGATGCAGCGCGCGAGCTGATCGAGCAGCACGTTCTGGCTTCGTTGAAGGATGAGGGCGCCGTGATGTCTATCGAGCTACTGAACCATAAGAGCTTGGTACAGGAGAAGACCCAGGCGCTCGGTTTGCCGGTTCCTCGATACTCCATAACCCACACGAGCGGGCCGGAGCACGCGAAAATATTTACCGTTGAGGCGCGAGTCGGAAATCAGTACGTCAGCAGCGGGCAAGGAAGTTCGAAAAAACTTGCAAGCCAGCGCGCGGCCCAGCTCTTATTGGAACAATTGGCAACAGCGCGCGAGCCGGACGTTGCATCTGGCGCGGGCAATTGAGAGTCTACGAGGCGGCGTGGGCAGCGGAGCTCAGATTACTGTTGATTTTTGTCCAGAAGGTAGTCAGGCTGGTGCCGATGCTCCCTATGAGTCCAATGACGACCAAGGAAACAAATACCAGCAATAACGAATACTCGATGAGATCCTGTCCTCGTTCATCGCGCCAAAACTCCGCCAGTGCGCGCCCTGCACCATCAACTAGGTATTTTGCGTGGCTGATCGTGCCGGTCTCAGTTTCGCGTTTCACTTGTCCTCTTCTCCTCAGTGATGTCATCGGCAGATCATCGCATTCACTTTATTCCTAGGCGGCCTAGGCTACGAGTACCGCAGAACCGAATAGGCCCCGGTCTATGTGTCGAATTCTGCCTCTACTTTCTCGTATTCGGGCGGTTTAGGATGTCCCGAATCTCAGTCAATTCCCGTCGCAATTCCTGATAGAAGGCTGAAGTACCTGAGAACAAATCGCCTTGCTTGCGCGCGGGCTTTGATTTGGCAAGCTCTCTCTTCGGCTTGGCTTCGAGCACTTTCCGCGCGCCCTCAATCGTAAATCGCCTCTCGTAGAGGAGTCGTTTGATTTCGAATACCATCTCGACATCTTTACGGCGATATAAGCGATGTCCCGTCCCGGATTTTCTTGGACCCAACCCAGGGAATTCCGACTCCCAAAACCGCAGAACGTAGGGTTTGATGCCGGCAAGCTTCGCAACTTCGCCGATCCGGAAGTACAGCTTATTCGGGATTTCGGGATCCTGAGCGTGCGGTTGCGCCAGATCTTCCATCGAGAGTGGGCCTGTCAGACCCACGGTAGCATCAAAGCGCATGCGTTTAACGGTGGGAATCCACCCAGTCCGGGAGGCTCTCCGCGCCCGACGGCCGCTGCAGAAAGTTGTCCTTGCGGAAGGTGCAACCGGCCCCCGGATCCAGGAGATCATCGCCTTGTGCCGCGAGCAGGCGGTGCCGGTTCGATTCGAACGCCGCGAAGTGCTGGACCGTGCGAGTCATGGCGTCGCGCATCAGGGTGTCCTGGCCTTGGGGTCTGCCCAATCCTACATCGATTTGCACGAAATTGTGGATCGTGCGAAGCTGCTGGTTCTGCTCGACAGCGTGCAGGATCCCCAGAACCTTGGGGCCATCATCCGTAGCGCGCATGCCGCCGGTGCCGATGCTGTCGTCGTGCCGGATCGGCGCAGTGCGCCCCTAACGGAGGCAGTGGCCCGCGCGGCTGCAGGGGCGCTCGAGTATGTTCCCGTCGCGCGCATCACGAATCTGGCACAAACTCTAGATCGGCTCAAGGAAAAAGGATTCTGGATCTACGGCCTGGACGAGCGCGGGAATCAACTTTATGACCAACTTGAATACAACGCGCCCACCGCCTTCGTCTTGGGCGGAGAGGGGACGGGTCTACATCAAGGCGTTCAGAAACACTGCGACGTCCTGGTGCGGATTCCTATGGCCGGACCTGTTGCATCGCTCAATGTCTCGGTAGCAGCGGGGGTCGTGCTATTCGAATGGCGGCGGCGCCAGAAATCATAGAGATGCTACGGAAACAGCTTGCAAATTTCCGCATACAGCTTGCAGTCCCACTGGTTGAAGTGCTCGATTGTCTTCCGAATCGAATCAAACTGTTTGATATCGCGGCGCGCACCCATATTCACCATTTCTAGCGACGGCTGGACGCTCCAGCCAAACCGCTCCTTCAACGTCGCGTAGGCTTCTCCAGCCCGTTTTTGATGTCCTACAAAACTGAAACTGGTGCGAAGGTTGTGAAGTGCAGTTTCATACGTGTCGCGATCCACTCGCCCTGGCGGCACAATATCCGTCAATCCGCCGAGGAGCCGAACCATCAGATTGTCCAAAGTGATGGTTTCCAGCCGCTCCAAGGTTTCCACTAGCAGCTTCGGGATGTCTGTTTCGGCCGTTTCCGCGATTCGCTCCTGCGACCAGAAAAGGAAGTGCGAAATGACTCGATCAACGGGATCCCGCACAATTGTGACGTACGTAAAATCCTGCGACAGAAATTCATGCACGCCGTAATAAAAGTGGCCGAGAATCAGGCGGAAGCGCGCCCGCTGCTCTAGTGGCAGCAAACCGAAATCGCAAGGCAGGAAGCCAGGCATATCGGGATAAATATACGCAATTTGGGAGTTCTTGTAATTGCCGGCGATCGCCTCTCGGAATGCCGTGCCCGCCGTTTTGGGAATATGCAGGAACAGAACCGCCGACGAACGGCTCGGGCCTTTTAGGCAAGGGGTGGTAATCGAGATCGGGCTGTTCGACAAAGGCTGGCGGTTCGAAAAACGTGCTTCGACGCGCAGCGTGGATTGCGCCGCATAGAACTCACACACATCGAAATAGAAGCCATGCGGTCCTACATCGCCTCTGTACCAGACCGGAAGAACTTCGCCCACAGGCTTACTATCCGCGTAGATCGTTACTTTGGGAGGTGATGCAGGCTGTAGCGTGTCGAGGGCCCAGCCGTAGACATCGCCATTATTGTCTCCGTCGAGAACGCCTACGACCTGGTGAGCCGTTCCGGGTTCGCTGCTCGGCAGAACGTCCCCAAACAGTAGATGGCGGGCTAACCGGTATTTCCATTGCGATTCCTCAGGGTAGACGCGACGGAATATCTTCTCGAACAATATGTAACGCGCGCGCTGGGCTGCAGGCAGTCGTGTGCTCATCGGAGCGTCGAAGCACTACGACACATGCAACGGGAAAACGCGACGAATTTCTTGGTATAGCTCACAATCCCAGCGATTGAAGTGCTCGATTGCGGGCCGAGCAGACTCGAACGCTTCGAGATCGGCCCCCTCGCCCCTGTTAATCGCTTCGAGCGAAGCGGATGCATTCCAGCCAAATTGTTTCCGCAATGTGGCGTAAGCTTCTTTCGCGTATTCCTGAAATCCGACAAACGAAAAGTAGGTCCGCAGATTGTGAACCGCGAGCTCGTAGACCTCGCGAGTGACGTGCCCCGGAGGGAACCGGCCGTCCCATACGCCGCTGAAGCAACGGACCATAAGGTTGTCGAGGTTCACAGTATGGCGCCGTTCGAGCATCTCGATTAACAGCGAGGCGAGATTTACGCCGGGTGGCGGCCTTAGCCCCGGCAGCAAATAGCGGAAATGCGAAATCACGCGCCGAACAGGATCGCGCACGATCGTGACGTATGTTGATTCCTGTGGAAAGAGCGCGTGCAATCCATATTGAAAATGCCCCACGGCAAAGCGCGTCCGCGCACGTTGCGCCAGGGGCAAATCTTCTAATCGAGGAAGGAGGAATCCGGGTGGGTCAGGGTAAATATAGGCGATTTCCGACTGTTTATAGTTTTGGACAATCGCCTCGCGAAATGCCGTACCGGCTGTCTTCGCTACGTGCATGAACAAGACCGTTCTTAGAGCTCTGTTCTTCGAGCGCGGCGGAATCCGGACCGCGACAGGCGAATTCGCGAGCGGCTGGGGAGTCGAAAATCTCGCTTCCACTCGTACGTATGTATTCTCCGGACACACAGATGCCAAGTCGAAATAGAAAGCGTGCTGCCCGACATCGGGCCGGTACCAGATAGGCAGCACTTCGCCCAGCGGGCGCGAGTCTACATAGATGTTCACCTTTGGCGGCACGAGTGGCTGGTCTTTGTCTATAGCCCAGCCGAAGATCTCTCCGTCAACAGCGCCGTCCAGTCTACCCACAAGCGTTCGATCGTCCCCGCCCAGGACGAAACTTTCAAACAGCACGGATCTCGCAATGGTGCGGCGAACCACTGCCGCGCCGGTACGCGCAATCAGTATGGCCAAGGCGTAATTCGCGGCCGCGAATAGGGTGAAATGATCGAAGTTCAACTGCATGACAGGAGGGATGAAAAAGTAATCGCTCGCCAAGGTGGCAAGCACTGCAGCGAGGCAGCCAGGTCCCAGCCCGAGCAAGGACGAAACACCCACGCCCATCATCAAAGGCACCAAGTAAGGCGCGCTGAGAATGCGACTGGAGATGAAGACAGTTGCCGTCGCGGCGGCTACAAAGAGCACTGCCGCGCCGTAAGGCATGGGCCGTGATCGTAACGCGGGAAATCGCTGGACAAAAGTCATCTATTTACGCCATGCGGGCGCGTACGTCTCGCGGTCGTGTGCTCATCGGAGGGTAGAAGCACTACGACACATGCAACGGGAAAATGCGACGAATTTCTTGGTATAGCTCACAATCCCAGCGATTGAAGTGCTCGATAGCGGATCGAGCGGACTCGAACGCTTCGAGATCGGCCGGCTTTGCCCGTGTTCACGGTCTTGAGCGAAGCGCGCCCAGTCCAACCAAATTGCTTGCGCAGCGCCGCATAAGCTTCGTCCGAGTATTCCTGATAGCCCACGAACTTGAACTGAGTCTGGAGATTGTGAGCCGCGATCTCGTAAACCCCGCGATCCACTGCGCCGGGCGGGACCTGCGCAGCCGGCACGCCGCTAAAGCACCGGACCATCAGGTTATCGAGGTTCACCGTCTGCTGTCGTTCGAGTATTTCAACCAGAAGCGATGCTAACTCTTTATTCGTCGGCCCAAACTCCGCCAGCAAATAATAGAAGTGGGATATCACGCGGCGGACCGGGTCGCGCACGATGGTGACGTACGTCGATTCCTGCGGAAACGACGTGTGCAGACCGAATAAGAAATGACCGATCACGAATCGCAGTTTTGCGCGCTGCGCCAATGGTAAGTTCTCTAATTGAGAGAGGAGGAATCCGGGGGGGTCCGGATAAATATAGCCGACTTCGGACGCTCTGTAGTTCGTGATGATCGCTTCCCGGAACGCCGTTCCCGCAGTCTTCGGTATGTGCATGAACAGCACTGCCGGGGAGCGTTGAGTTTGAGAACGGGACGGGATCACAAGTTCCAGTGGAGAGTTCGCGAGCGGTTGGGGGTTCGAAAACTTCGCTTCAACCTGCGCCGATCCAGTTGCGGCGCACACCGAAGTCAAGTCGAAAAAGAAAGCGTGCTGCCCGACATCGGGCCGGTACCAAACAGGCAGTACCTCGCCGACCGGGCGCGAATCTACATAAATATTGACCTTTGGGGGCACGGAGGGCTCATTCCGATCGAGGGCCCAACCGAAAATCTCTCCGTCAAAACCCCCGTCCAGTCTGCCCACAACGTCTCCGATGGGTCCCACCGAGGACGAAACTTTCGAACAGTATAGATCCCGCGAGCGTGCGGCGAACCACCGTCGTGCCCAAACGTGCAACCAGTACGGCCAACCCATAATTCGCTGCTGCAAAGAGGGTCAAACGATCGAAATTCAACTGCAGGATGGGAGCAATGAAGAAGAAATCGCTCGCCAGCGTGGCGAGCACCGCGGCGACAAAGCCGGGGCCGAGCCCAAGCAACGATGAAACACCCACGCCCAGCATGAAGGGAACCAGATACGGCGCGCTGAGGACCGACGTCGAGACGAAAAAGGTTGCCGCTGCCACGGCCACAAACAGCACTGCGGCCCAATAGGGCATGTGCCGAGACCGCAACGCGGGAAATCGCTGGAGAAGGGTCATCTGTTTAGCCCCGGCAGACGTATACGTCTCGCCGGAACGCACGAGCAACTGGTTTCGTAAATTATACCGATAAACGCGAGGCAGCCGGTACGTTTGCGGGCTGCGCTACGAGGTACAATCTCATGCGGGACCAGCGCGTGAATTCGAAAACCGGGAGTTTTTATGCCGAACAACGTTGTCGCAAGTTCGCCAGAAATCATCGATGAGATCAATCGCGGTTTGACGGCTTTGCAAAAAGACGGATACGAAGCAAGAGTGGCCGAGACCGCCAATTCTGATGATCTCTCGGTGACCTTCACATTCGGAGAGAGCGAGCAAACGATGAAATTTAAGAAGAGCGACGCGCGAAAGAAGGGCGTCATCGCCGAACGCATTATCGATCGGCTGAATATCTGAAGTAAGGGGCCTCATAGCGCGCATTCCGCGCGCCTCGATTGTGGTAAGTTATGTGGTGTTTCTTGGAGGCAAAAGACCATGGCTACAAAAGCGAATCCGATTCCTTCCGGTTATCATACTGCGACCCCGTATATTGTCGTGAACGATGGGAACCGGGCTCTTGAGTTTTATAAAAAGGCTTTCGGGGCGACCGAAATCAATCGGATGGGCGCTCCCGGCGGAAGGATCGGCCATGCCGAATTTAAGATCGGCGATTCGATCATTATGCTGTCCGATGAAATGCCAGGCCAGACGCGTTCGCCGCAATCGCTGGGCGGTTCGCCGGTCAGCATTTTTTTGTACGTCGAGAACGTCGACTCGGTGTTCAATCAGGCCGTTTCGGCAGGAGCAAAGGCGGACATGCCTCCTCAAGACATGTTCTGGGGCGACAGGTTCGGGAAGCTGACGGACCCGTTCGGCCACTCCTGGGCCGTCGCCACCCACATCGAGGACATCGCACCGCAAGAAATGGAAAAGCGAGCGCGGGAGGCCATGCAAAAGATGTCGCAAGGCGCAGCGCAAAGCGCGTAGTGCTGGCGGCAGTGTCTACGCCAGCAGGGTGCATTTCGTAAGCACGCGCTAACAGTTTGGCGAAAAACTTCAAAGACCTGTCGGAACGCGAGATTCTGGCGCTGGCGATCTCTCTGGAAGAAGAGGACGGTCGGATTTACGGAGAGTTCGCCGAGGGCGTTCGAGGAAATTATCCAGCCACAGCCAAGCTGCTCGAAGAGATGCAGGCGGAGGAATCGGAGCATCGCGCCAGCCTCATCGACCTGTATCGATCGCGCTTCGGCGAGCACATCCCGCTCATTCGCCGCCATGACGTGAAGGGGTTTGTTTCGCGGCCGCCAGTGTGGCTGGTCGAGCCCATTGGCCCGAAGGCGGTCCGCAAATCCATCGAGTCGATGGAATCCGAGACTCGCCGATTCTACATGCTGGCTTTGCAAAAGGTGACCGATGCATCGGTCCGCAAGCTGCTGGGGGACCTTGCGGAGGCCGAAGCGAAACATACCGCGGCAGCAGGCACGATGGAGCGGGACATGACGCCGGAGGTTCACCGCGAGGAAGAAGAGGCATATCGCCGGGTCATTGTCCTTCAGTTCATCCAGCCGGGGTTAGCCGGACTCATGGATGGCTCCGTTTCGACCTTAGCTCCTCTATTCGCCGCCGCATTTGCCACGCACAAAAGCTGGGACGCGTTTCTCGTGGGCCTCGCGGCGTCAATCGGCGCCGGCATATCGATGGCGTTCGCTGAGGCTCTGTCCGACGACGGCTCACTCACTGGGCGCGGGCGGCCTGTGGTTCGGGGCGCGGTCACGGGTGTGATGACCACCGCCGGCGGAATCGGCCACACGCTCCCGTTCCTGATCCCGGATTTTCGAATCGCGACGACTGTGGCGATCGTGGTGGTCGCGATCGAACTTGGTGTAATCAGTTGGGTTCGTCAACGTTATATGGAAACACCACTGGTACGCGCCGCTCTGCAGGTGGTGCTGGGCGGAGTCTTAGTATTTATCGCGGGAATACTGATTGGAACGTCATAAATCGAGGTGAATGGATGGCTACATTGGGTCTGACCGAGTACGAAGACGCGAGTGCAGAAGTGCGGGAGGTGTTCGATGACATCATGGCGACGCGAAAAACCGACTCGGTCAACAATTTCTGGAAGGCGATTGCGGCCGATCCCGTCACCCTGCGATCGACTTGGGAAAACATCAAGCGAGTGATGTCGCCGGGCGCTCTCGACGCGGTGACGAAAGAAATGATATACGTTGCCGTCAGCGCGACGAATCAGTGCCACTATTGCATCGCATCCCACACCGGCTCGGCGCGAAAGAAAGGCATGACAGACGAGATGTTCGCGGAACTGATGGCGGTGGTGGGTCTCGCGAATGCGACAAATGCCCTGGTGAGCGGATATCGCGTGGAGTTGGACGAGCACCTGAAGACCGGAAGCTGACTCATTCGCCTCATTTGCAGGTGATACCTTCCCTGTTCGCTCGGCTCCACTAGCGCTAAAGTGGAACAAAAGGCGAATCAGAATGAATCTTACTCTAGATTTGGGCCAGCCGCAGGCCGTGGCGGAAGGGCAGCGGAGCGATCCGGCTATGGCGGTTCCTGTGCTTGCTGCTCATTTCGAGCAGTCGATGCAACAGGAAGGGTCGCCGGTTCGGGCGATCCGGCATGACCCAGCGAAGCCGGCAAAGTTCACAACGCTTTCCCGACCGACTGAATCCGGCACTCCAGGCCGCGCTCGCGTCGCGAGGAATCGATCAGCTTTATTCGCATCAAGCGATCGCGACCGCGCTTGCGCTTTCCGGGAAGAACGTGGCCGTCGTTACGCCGACTGCCAGCGGCAAAACGCTTTGCTATAACTTACCGGTCATTGATGCCGTGCTGGGCGATCCGGCGGCCCGGGCCATCTATTTGTTTCCGACGAAAGCGCTGGCGGAAGATCAACGGCTGGAGCTTCAAGCCCTCAACGAGGCGCTTGGAAATCCGCTTTCTTGTCACACCTACGACGGCGATACGCCGCAAGATGCGCGCCGCAGTATTCGCGATAAGGCGAACGTCGTCCTGACGAATCCCGACATGCTGCACGCCGGGATTCTTCCGCACCATACGAAATGGGCCAAGCTATTCGAGAACTTGCGCTATGTGGTAATTGATGAGCTGCATTACTATCGCGGCGTCTATGGCAGCCATCTCGCGAATGTTCTCCGGCGTCTGAGCCGCATCTGCAAGTTTTACGGCTCCACTCCGCAGTTCATCTGCTGCTCGGCGACAATCGCCAATCCGAAGGAGTTAGCGGAAGCGATTACTGCGAAACCAATCGAGCTGGTTGCCGAAAACGGAGCGCCTGGGGGAGAGAGTTTTTTCATCTTCTACAATCCACCGGTGGTGAACCGGCAGCTCGGCATTCGGCGGAGTTATCTGCACGAAGCTCGCCGGATCGCGCTCGAGTTTCTGCGCCAAGCGCAGCAAACTCTTGTTTTTGCGAATAGCCGGCTTGCGACGGAAGTTCTCGTTACATATCTGAAGAACGGCTGCTCGCGTCTGCCGTTTTCCCATGAAGCCGTTCGGGGCTATCGCGGCGGATATCTTCCCAAAGAACGGCGTCAGATCGAGGAAGGCCTGAAAAACGGAAAGATTCGCGCAGTTGTCGCCACGAATGCCCTCGAGCTAGGAGTGGATATCGGGTCGCTCGATACGGTGGTGCTTGCCGGGTATCCGGGAAATATCGCGTCCACCTGGCAGCGAGCGGGCCGCGCAGGACGCCGTCAGAGCTCCTCGATTCGGGTGTTGGTCGCCTCGAGCGCGCCTTTGGATCAGTACGTAATCGAGCACCCCGAATACTTCTTTGGATCCGCGCCCGAAGAGGCCCACATCAACGCCGATAATCTAGAAATTCTCCTGAGCCATTTGAAGTGTGCGGCGTTCGAGCTGCCGATTCGCAGCCGAGAGCAGTTTGGCGAACACGATACGGCGAAGCTGTGCGACTTTCTCTCCAACGAGCTTCGATTGCTGCACCGTTCCGGTGACGCTTGGCATTGGGTGGGCGACAGCTACCCGGCCGATGCGGTCAGCCTGCGCGCGGTCACCAGCGACAACTTCGTGATCGTCGATACTACGGGCGATCACCGGGTGATTGGCGAAGTTGATTTTCCCTCGGCACTGACAACCCTGCACGAGAAAGCGATTTATCTGCACGAAGCGCGGCAATATCAGGTGGAACGGCTCGATTATGACGGCAGGAAAGCGTTCGTTCGCCACGTGGATTCGGATTACTTCACCGACGCCATCGTCTACACCCAGGTCAGCGAACTTGCGGAATTCGAGAGCGGCGCTGGCAGCGGATCATGGGAACGCACATGCCGCGCACGGCGAGGTTCGGGTCAAGCGCCAGGTGGTCGGCTTCAAGAAGATCAAGTTCTACACGCTCGAGAATCTTGGCGCCGGGAATTTGTCGCTTCCCGAGCACGAAATGCATACGACCGCGTTCTGGCTTCATTACGAGACGGGGTTTTTCGACGGCTTTGCGGATTTTTCGCTCGCCGATTTGCGCGATGCGCTTCACGGCGCCGGCAATGTTCTGAAAACAGTGGCGGCTGTTCTTCTGTTGACCGATCCGCGCGACTTGGCGTCTGGCGGTTCTCGATGAGGCTGCCCAAGCTAAAGGCGCATTCGAGCCCGATATCGTGCTGTACGACAACTATCCCGGCGTGGCATCGGACAAAGCGATGCGCTCTTCCGCCGGCGCAGCGAACTGATTCAAGCGGCTCTGGACCTCGCATCGGGATGCGGGTGCGATGCCGGCTGCCCGAGCTGCGTAGGCCCGCACAACGAAATCGGCCCACGCGGGAAAGAAGGCGCGATCCGAATTTTGCGAACGATGCTCGCTAACGAGGATTAGGTCGGTTCCGCCAATTTCGGGCGGTCTTGCTCTTCCGGGAACACGATATACCCGGAGGGCGGCGGATACAGAGACTTGAAGAAATTCAGCCGCTTGCGCAAATAGCGGCTGGGGAGCTGCCGGGGCCCGGTCTCCACGTCGATATCGCAGCAGATCCCATGCAGATACAGCGTTAGAGTGTCGACGAACGATTGCCGCACGTAGTCGGCGAACAGCGGGCTTTCGCGCTTGATGTTCGATTGACGCCGGATGAGCGTTTGTTTCGCCTGCCAGCTCTCGTCATCCACCTCGCCGTGAACCGCCGCTGTGAGTTCTTCCCGGATCATGGCTTTGTACCCGCTTCCAGCGTCGGTCGACCAGTTCTCAGCAACAATCGCCGCCAGCTTGCGGTAAAGCCGGTAATGATACTCGGCTACGTCCTGCTCCTTTAGAGCAAATACCAGCACCGTCTCATTTTCAAAGCTGACCTGAGAGGCCCAGGATTGGTGGCCGTCGGCGGGGCGCTCCGCTACGACGAAGTCCGATAGTTTCTCCAAAGCTGCGCGACGTGTGCGGTTGGCTCGAAGCCCTACCCTGTCTCCTGAGCGCTCCAGATACGGCACGAGCAGAATGGAGATGCGCGGCAGCATCGACGCAAGAGCCGGCGGAAGCGCCGCAACGGGCTCCTCCAGGTACTCTTTTAAGACCTCCTCGCTCATCGGCAGAGAGGCGCAAAAGTACCCAAAGGTATTGCTTATGGGAATAACTTCGCCGCGAAATCGCTCCGCAAACTGACCAACGCTGAGTTTAGAGGGGCTGGGTTGAGCCGGATTCGTAGAGTTCGGCTCGGGTTGGGTGGGCATCGAGCTTTCGATCTCGATTCTATCAGAGCAGCCGGTCTCCCAAGCCGGTGCATTCGGTCCGCGCGGTACCGGGTATCTGACCAAACTTCACGCCCTTTCCGTTGCTACACTTTAGGAAAACACGGTGCGGTTCCTCGTCTCCGCCGGCGAAGCCTCGGGCGATATGTATGCGGCTGGAGTGGTCTCCCAGTTGGCGCACCGGTGCCCGTCGGCTCAGTTTTACGGGTGCGCGGGCCCGAAGCTGCGCGAAGCCGGCGTAGACGCGGTGGTGGACTCCGAGGCTTTGGCAGTCGTTGGGCTGGCAGAAGTTCTAGGACACCTGCCAAGGATCTATCACAAATACCGAAAACTGATCCGGTTTGTGGAGCAGCATCGCCCGGATGCGGCGCTTCTGACGGACAGCCCGGATTATCATCTTCGCCTCGCACGGCACTTGAAACGCCTGAACGTGCCTGTTTTTTATCTTGTGGCTCCGCAAGTCTGGGCATGGCGCCCCGGTCGGGTCAAAGCGATTCGAGGTCTTGTAAATAAGCTATTCTGCTTATTTCCGTTTGAAGAGCGCTGGTTTCACGACCGAGGGGTCGACGCAACCTATATAGGTCATCCGCTTGCCACGCACGGTTCGCACCCGTCTCTCGCGCGATGATTTTTTCGCGCAACATGGGCTTGAGCCAGGCACCCGAACGGTCGTGCTTTTACCAGGCAGCCGGGCGGGCGAAGTGCGCCGCCATCTCCCCGTGCTGCTAAAAGCGATCGCGGAGCTTCGCCGCAACTTCTCCTTATCTGTCCTGCTCGCCACGCCACAAGGATTTCATCCGGAAGACGTTTTGAAAAGTTTCGGGGAACCGATTCAGGCATTGTCCGTCCGAGTAGTAGAAGGCCAGACCTGGGACGCCATTGGTCACGCCGATATTGCGCTTGCCGCCTGCGGGACGGTGACGGTTGAAGCTGCGGTGCTCGGCACTCCGATGGTCACGTTTTATAAGGTGAATTCTTTAAGTTGGTGGGCTGGCCGACGTCTTGTAACGGTTCCGTTCTTCTCGATGGTCAATCTGATCGCCGGGCGTGAAATCATCCCAGAGCTGATTCAACACCGAATGACCGCGGCGAATATTGCGCATGCAGCCGGGCAGCTTTTGACGGAACCCGAGCGGGTCGATCAAATGCGCGCTGATTTGGCAAGTGTCCGAGGGATGCTCGCGAGCGAAGGAGATCCGTTTAGCCGGGCGGCGGAATTGATTCTCAAGGCGCCCGGCCTTTCGCACGCGGTGGAACGGGATCGTGTTCGGGAGACAATAAGGTGATGGTGCGCGTTTGTAGATGGGCGGCGGTTTTCGTTTGTGCGGCGAGCGTCTGGGGTCAGGCTACCGGGAAGCACGCGCGCCTGGAAGTCCAGAAATACACGATCGATGCCGAGGTCAATCCGCGTACGCAGTCGATTGTTGCGACCGCGAAGATTGCGTTTACTCCGCTCGACAATGCCACCGATGCCGTGTTCGAGCTGAACAATGCGTTGAACGTCTCGAAGGCCGTGGATGGCCAGGGCAAACAGCTCACAACTTCCCGCAACCCACAGAATTTTACACTCACGGTTTCGTTCCCGAACGCGCTAACCAAACACCAGCCGGCCGAAGTTTCGATTACCTATGACGGCAAACTGACGGGCAATGAGGACGGACCGGTCTCGGGCATCAAATTTGCTGGCCTCCATCCCGACTTCGGATACCTGCTGTATCCGGCGCGCTGGTTCCCCGTGAACGACTACACGGTGAACCGCTTTGCGGCCGATCTGCATATTACAACTCCATCGGAATATCGAGTTGTGGGCAGCGGCGATCTGAAAACTGATGCAGCCGGAAACAACCGCACGATTTATTCATTCCACTACGAAAAAGCGGGCTTTCCCGGCAGCATCGCGATTGTGAAAGGCGATCCGGTCCGTGTCTCATCGCAGGGCGCGACGGCTCAGGTGTTCTTCCGCGGCGACGAGAATGCTACCGCGCAGGCGTACGGCGAGGACACCGGCAAGATCCTCGGCGTCTTCACGTCCGAGTACGGGCTTGCTCCCCAGGTGAATCTCACGCTCGTCGAGACGGAAGCGGGAGCGGTGAACGGCTACGCTGCCCCGGGAATAGTTTTTCTTTCGCCCGAAACCATCGGCAAACAAGTAAACACGCGCGTATTGGCGAATCAGATTTCGCGGCAATGGTGGGGTGTTCTGGTCTCGCCGAGTTCGCGTGATAGCTTGTGGATCGAGAACGGGCCTGCGCGCTATTCGGAGCTCCTCTACGTCGAGCGCATATCGGGCGCAGGTGCGGCTGATACCGATTGGAAATCCACGTATATCGAGGCGATGACCGTCAAGGATCCTCCTGTTCTGCAAGCTGCCCGGCTGGAGGATTACTCGCCTGAATATTGGGCGGTCACGGCCGCGAAAGGAGCGGCGGTTCTGAAGATGCTTCGCGGCATCATTGGCGATGCAGAGTTCAAGCGGGGCTTGCATGCCTTCATGGATAAGTACAACTGGCAATCTGCCAGCAGCGAAGATTTCCGGAAGGTGATGGAGCAGGTTTCTGGCCAGGATCTCCGATACTTTTTCATCCAGTGGCTCGAATCCAGCGGGACGCCCGAATTTAAACTTCAATACACCGTCTTGCGCACGCAGAAGGGTTTTCGTATTGTCGGCAAGATCGAGCAGGATCTCGATACGTTCCGTATGCCTGTTGACCTGAGGATCGAGACGGAAGGCAACCCGGAGGACAAGAAAATCGAAGTGACCGGCACCTCTTCGGAATTCAGCCTCGATACGTTCGGTAAGCCCCGAAAGGTGATCATCGATCCGAATCACGATCTGCTTAGGCTCGATCCAAGCATGGAAGTTGCTGTTGCCATCCGGCGCGGAGAGCAGTTCGTTGAAATTAACGATTACGCCAATGCCCTTAAGGAATATCAGAAGGCGCTGGAGGTGAATCGCAATAACTCGCTGGCGCATTACCGGATCGGCCAGGTCTTTTTCAAGCAGAACAATTTCCAAGCTGCGGCCAACGAATTTCGCGCGGCTATCAACGGAGATCTTGATCCGAAATGGACCGAAGTGTGGTCGCATGTGAGCCTCGGGAAAATCTTTGACGTTACCGGCCAGCGTGACCGGGCCGTGAACGAATACAAGTTAGCCATTCGCACGCATGACGATACGGCGGGGGCGCAGGAAGAAGCGGCGCGGTATTCCATGAAGCCCTACGAGCAAAAGAACTCCGAGACCTAGTAAATCCTAGGCGCTCGCGCTTTAAATACTTTGCACGGGTTCAGCAGCTAGATCCACTAGTACTAAGACGGGTAGATTCGCACTTTCGAAAGTTTTCCGATCTCGATGTCAAACCGCGATTTGGATGCTACGCTGAAGGTGACCCGAGAGGGGAATTGAACTTGGACGACAGACTGAAGGAGCTGATGCAGGAGTTGGGCAACGCGATCAACGAATCGCTGTCTGAATCGGACCGCATCGCGGCCGCAATCGGCGAGATTAAGCACGCAGGGTACGATGTCTTTCTGGTGCTTGAGGCGACGATCGGCTTCAACAAACGCGACGAGTCCGAGCAACCCGAAGAGCAAGCGCCTCGGCAGAAAGCGAAGCGGCCAGTCCGGTATGAATCGACCGGCAAGATCCGATTGACTTCGCAGGATCACAAGTTCCTGCGCGCGCTCAAAATCTCGGTCGACGAAGAATCGAAGTAGCGCTCGATTACTCCATGAGTTCCCTATACACGGCGTGGGTCTCGCTCACGGTCCGTTCCCACGAATACAGGCGTGCGCGCACTTTTCCAGCCGCTGCGAGCTGTGCGCGCAGGCGGCGGTCTTCCATCAGCCGGTGCAGCGCATCCGCAAGCGCATCGGTATCGTAAGGATCGACGAGCAGGGCGCATGCGCCGGCAAGTTCCGTGATCGGCGGCCGGTTCGATGCGAGAACGGGCAGCCCATATGCCATCGCCTCTAGCACGGGTATTCCGAATCCTTCATCGAGCGAGGGGAATGCGAACACGGACGCTCGCGAATACAGACCCGTCAACTCCGAGTGCGGCACATAGCCGAGGATCTCGATGCGGCGGCAAGAGCTTTTTTCGATGCGATCTAGAATTTCGGCCGATCGATAGCCCGACGGACCCCCGGCGATCACAAGTTTCCACGCGTCGCCGCCACTAGTGAGGTGGGGCGCTCCGCCGATCGCGTTCTCGAAGGCTTCGACCAGGCGCACCACGTTTTTCCGAATCTGCAAAGCGCCCGCGAATAGAACGAGGTTTTCACGCTGCACTTCCGGTGCTGCGGCTGGGTGGTGCACGCCATGCGGCACGACTCGAATTCGCGCGCGCTCGAACCCGAGACAATCGGCAACTTGAATTGCGGTGAATTCCGAGACGGCGACGATGAAGTCGGAGTGCCGGGCAGCGCACCGGGCCTGCTCAGTAAAACGCTTTCGAAACTCCGGTGACGAGTAATCGCTGGTCATCACGAACAGATCGTGAAAGGTGGAAACGACTTTCGAGGCCGGCCGGAAATCCACTCGCTGATTCAGTGCGTGGAAGACATCTGCTCGAAAATTTCGGAGGGGCGGTTGGAGAATGCGTCGGCGCACATTCGCCGTGGCGATTCGCGGCGCTCGCATCCACTGCTTGGGCCGGTAGCAGTGCAGGAATTCGTCATCCGGATGTGCGCCTGCAAGGCCATCGAGGATCTCGCGGGAATAGATCGCGATTCCAGTCGGCTGCGGATCGACGCTGTACGTGGCATCGAGCGCAATTCGCACGCTCCCAATCTTACAGCCCGTATTCCTTCAGCTTGCGATACAGCGTAGTTCTTCCGATCCCGAGCAGTGCCGCTGCAAACGTGCGATCTCCCTTGGTGTGTCCAATGGCCTGAAGAATGGCGCGTTTTTCCACTTCCGCGAGCGGCAGGACCGGAAGAGGCGATTCGCTGAGCCCGGCGAGCGGGATTCTCTCGGCAGCGTGCCCGTCCAGGCTATCGCTCACGCGCTGCTCGAGCCGTCGCGCCACGAGGGTTGTGGAGAGATCGGCGGGCGTGATCCAGGGTCCCGAGTTCATCGCGACCACCTGCTGAACAGTGTGCTCCAGCTCGCGAACGTTTCCCGGCCAATCGTATTCCGAAAATGCATCGGCTACTTCGTCGCTCAGTTTGTGACCGTTCCCGTAGCGTTCCAAGAAGTGATGAGCCAGCGCCGGGATGTCGTCTTTGCGCTCGCGCAACGGAGCGAGCCGAATACGCATGACGTTCAGCCGGTAGAACAGATCCTGCCGGAAGCGTTTCGCTTCGACTTCCGCGGCCAGGTCGCGATTCGTGGCGGCGATGACGCGGAAATCCGAAGTCCGCGAAGCCAGGCCACCCACCGCCCGGAACTCTTTCTCCTGAAGCACGCGCAATAGCTTGACTTGCAGCTCCAGCGGCAGCTCGCCGATCTCGTCCAGAAACGCGGTGCCCCCGTTGGCCGCGTCCAGCAAGCCGAGCTTCTGGTTGTGCGCGCCGGTGAACGCGCCTTTGGCATATCCGAAGAGCTCGCTTTCCATAAGCGGCCCGACGAGCGAGGAGCAATCGACAACTACGAACGGGCCTCGCGCCTGAATGTTGTGAATGGCGCGCGCGACAACTTCCTTTCCGGTTCCGGTTTCGCCGAGTATCAGAACCGGAAACCGGCATTTCCCCATGCGAGAGACCAGCCGGTGCACCTGCCTCATCGCGGGTGAAGTGCCGATGAGCGTGGAAAGTGGCGAAACGTCGAATGCGATTTGGGGCTTCACGGCTCGTTAACGAATGCGCGCGAGAACTGGTCGTCAGAGTAGTGTCAGGAGGAAAACGAAACTCTCCAACGCTTCCGGTGCCTATCGCTGGGGCGCGGCTGGGGGCTGCGGAAGAGTTGGAGCGGGCGGCGCAGGTGCGGTCGCGGCTGCAGAAGGATTCGTGCCGGAAAGGGCCGGGCTGTCGTCGAGACGAACCACGAAGACGTTCTTCTCTTCCGCCGAGAGTACCTGAGCGAGCTGCTGCGCAGCATCAATGGACGGCTCCTTCCCGATCAAGACACGCCACATCGGAGCGGCTCCCTGCTTCACGCGAAGTTGCGCCGTTCCGAAGCGCTGCGCGTACTGCGTTCTTACGCGCTCCGCATTCGCGTACACGGAAAAGGCGCCAATCTGGACGGCGTAGAAATCGGTCGAAGGTTTATCCACGGGCGCCGCAATCACTTCGAAGCGGACCGTTCCGACGCCTGGCCCGAGCAAGTCGATCTGCCGCGCAGCCGCCTTCGAAAGGTCGAGAATGCGGCCCTCAACAAAGGGGCCTCGATCGATCACGCGGACGTTCACGCTTTTGCCGTTCGTCAGATTCGTCACCTTCAGCCATGTGTTGAACGGCAGAAGCCGGTGCGCAGCGACCAAGGTTTCCATATCGTAGATCTCGCCGTCCGCCGCGGGTCGCCCGTGATACGGAACGCCGTACCAACTCGCAACGCCCTGTTCCGCGTGGCCCAGGGGAACCGCAAGCGGGGCAGTCGATGACGATCGCGATGCCGCTCTCGCGGGCGAAGGCGCGGAAGGAGTTCGGGCGAGATGGCGATGCTTTCGGCAGGAGGAAGTAAAAATTACGCAGCTTGCGATCGAAAAAATTGCCGCTGCGATCAGTGCGCGCCGCTCCATCGATGCCCCGATGATAACCCGCTTCCGCACTCGGTTCCAAGGACGCAAACAGGGCCGTGTGAGGGTAAAACAAAATCTTTGAGCGACGTTTTGGGTTCCGAAAGTCGCCGGACGCATTCGCGGGAACATACCTCAATCAATTTTTTTCTTGACTTTCTATTGCGAACCACCTTATATATGAATCACACTGCGATCTGTAACAGATTGCAAATTTACGTTTAGGGAGAATCGCTCGATGAAGAACGCAACAAAGAAGTCCAGTTCTGGTTCGAAGAAATCCTCCTCTTCTTCCAAGAAGGGGTCGTCGAAAAAGTCTGGTAAAAAATAACGAAGGCGTGACCTGCATTAGCAGGCTTTACGTCTGAAACTTCCGCCCCCGGATTTTTCGGGGGCGTTTTCTTTTTTTGAGGGGTTCGCGAAATTCCTATGGCAGCGTGTACCGCAGATCGAGGTAGTAGATATTCGTCGTCGTGTTCGTGGGGGTACCTGTAGCGACGCTCCAGGGGTTGCGCCAGAGGTAGGAATATTGCGCAATCACCTGGAGTGCTCCGTAGTTCTCGTTCTTCCACAGGGTCTGAACGGCGGCAATTGTCGCTTCCTGAACGGTGCGGTTATCGGCAGCGCTTGAGCCCTCGTATCCGTATCCGACAAATACGGGTTTCGCCAGCGTGCTCCCGGAAGCGGTGTTGTCGAAGATGGAATAGCGCTGGATGTACGTCCCGCCGTAGTACGCCGCGAGCAAAGTCTTCTTGCTCAGTTGCGCTTCGAAGCCATCGACCGCGGAATAGGTGCGCAGCGGGCTGATGCTGCCGTCCGGGTGCACGACCACATCCGGTCCTATACCGAAAATGTAGCGCCCGCCGCCCGCGCTTGCGAAATTATCCATGATGAAGTGGAAGTTTTTCGCGAGCTCGAGATTAAAATTTACTTCTCCACCATAGCCGACAGCACCATGTGTTCCCGTAGGTACGCCGGTGATTTTGGCAGGAATGAAATCCTTGAAGCCGCTGACCAGGCCGGCCAGTTCAAGATGCATGGCTCGGCCGCCTGGATGACCATCGAACGCGACTTTGAAGATGACATCGGGAAACAGATTGGGTATTCCGGCAACGCTGCTGTTTCCCGTGGTTACGCTCGGCGAAGACTGGAATTGCGTTGACAGCGCCGTGCTAACGGCAGACGGGAGCGTCACCACGCCCGCTCCCCCTTCACCCCCGATATACTGCTGCGGATTTTCCAGAGATACGCCAAACGCTACCTTATCCGAAGGATGGGCAATGAACCGGATCTGAGGTTGCCGCGTCCAAACCAAGCCCGCCTGGTAGTTCGTGTCCATATCGATCGTGTAGAAGATGTCGCTGGGGAGGGGTGAGAGCCCGACGCGGTTCGGCGTGAGAAAGCTCCAGTCTTGTCCGCCCAGAACCTCGAATCCGTCTTTCTTCACATCTACGAAATAGTTGCGCAGACGGAGACCCGCAGAGTTGCTCGTGATTTGAAAGCTGTTTGCGTTGTTGTTGAACAGGAAATCAGCTTCGAGGTAGCCGAGAACCTCCGCGCCCATTACCGTCGAATCAACACGGAAGCCGATCCGCGAGTTCTGCGCAGAAAAATTCAGCTCCGAGAGATTGCTCGTGGCGGCTGTCTTGAGCGGAATGCCCGCGAAATTGCTTCCGATCCCGCTACCCGTCGCGGTGGTTCGTCCGAACATTGTGAAATCAAGAAAGCCCAGGGGCGTAATTGTTGTATTGCCGATCTGAATCCCCAGTGGTGACCTGGCCATAGCTTCAGGCTTTTGCCCATTCGCTACTTCAGCGGCGATATCCGGGTGCGCCACGTTGACCACCGGCACAATGCGGACCGGCGCGCTCTCACCCGTGTTGCTTGCGGTTGCCGTCGCAGGCTGGCTGGCATTCTTAACCGCCTGTTCGAGCAACAAGCGCTGCGCCTCAACGGCTTGTTGCAGCTGTTCGATTTGCTGTTCCTGCTGTGCGATCCGGTCTCGGATCTGATTCAAGTCTTCCGTCGTCGCTTTCGCCGGCGATGGATTTTCCGGCGGCGCCGGAGCGCCGGATTGCGCTGCCAGGAACCGCACTGCAAGGCCATAGACACACAGCAAACTCAAGATGGGTTTGATCATCACATTGGGTCCTTAATGCGCCAAGGTATCGGAGAGGTATTACACCCGAATTACGGTTTGATGACTGGTGGACGACGATCTCCGGTTCATGTGTTTGCTTCTTTCGACCGAAAAGCACAGTAGCTATGCACGCCACGGCCAACCAACTTCGAAATCCGGACCCTGACCTTCGCAGAGCGAAGCAGCAGGTAAAGACCTCGATTCAGATCTTCGTCCTCACTTTTGGTCTCGTCTGTTTCCTGATCGCGGGCACGGTCAGTTTTTTTCAGCCGCCTGTTCCCGAGAGCTCACCGAGTCGAGAAGTGAGCAGGACCGTTTCGGCCGCTGGTGATGGCCAGCCGGTGATCGTTACGGGTCACCCCAAGATGGCACCGCGCGCCAGCGAAAACAAAGCCCAATAACGTCCGGCGATCTGTTCGCCTTCGATGCGATACTGAAGGCGATGATCGTCTGATGAGGCGAGCAGCAGACGGGCTCGCGTCCGAAGATCAGATCGAAGCCGCCGCGCACGGTCCCGCTGAAGACGCCGCTCCTTCCGAAACTCGACCGCTCGGTACGCTCTGGCAAGACGTTCGATACGGCGCTCGGGGTCTCTACAAAAATCCCGGGTTTGCGACTGTCGCGGTGCTAACTCTTGCTCTTGGCATTGGAGCGAACACCGCAATTTTCAGCATCGTCCGCGCAGCCCTGCTGACGCCGATCGCCGTACCGGATCCGAATCGTGTCGCGATGGTCTGGACCGATCGCCCCACGAGTGGCTCGCAAGGTTTTCCAGCATCGGTGCCCGACTTTGTCGATTGGCGGGACAGTGGCGTTTTCGAGAAGCTCGCCGGCTTTACCACCGACGGATTCAACATGCTGATCGGCGTCATGCCGGAGCACGTGCCAGGCGCCTCGGTAACGAAGCAATGGTTCGAGATCTTGCAAGTACGTCCGTTTCTCGGGCGTGTGTTCCAGGAACAAGACATGCAGCACGGCCATAATCATGCCGTGGTGCTCACTTACGATCTGTGGGCTTCCCGGTTCAACAGCGATCCCACGATCGTAGGAAAGAGCACGATCATCAATAACGCTCCTTACACCGTTTTGGGTGTGCTGCCGAAGAACGTGGTGAAAGTGGCGGACGAAGAGCTCTATGTTCCTTTGCTATTCGAGCCGCCTTTCATCTTCGAACGTGGTTTGCGGCTCATCTCAACCATCGGACGGCTCGCGCCGGGTGTTACTTTTTCGGCGGCGCAGAGAAGAATGGCGGACATCGGCAGCCGCCTTGCCGCCGAATATCCGAAAGATGACGGGGGAACCCGCACACGGCTGCAGCCGATTGAGGAGGCATATGTCGAAAACGTTCAGACGCTTGTCCTGGTGCTCTTCGGCGCCGTTGGGTTCCTGTTGCTCATCGCCTGCGCGAACATTGCGAATCTCTTGCTGGTGCGCGGCATGGGACGGCAAAGAGAAATTGCGATTCGGTCCGCGATCGGCGCGACCCGGTCCAGGCTCATTCGCCAGCTTCTTACCGAAAGTGTGCTTTTGGCGATTTGCGGGGGTCTCGCCGGCGTGCTGCCCGCGTTCTTCGGCGTCCGGCTGCTAGCGAGATTCGAGCCGCAAGCTCTGCCGAATTCGCAACTCGTCGGCTTGAATCCGGCTGTTTTGCTGTTTGCGTTACTCCTGGCCTTGTTCACCGGCGTGCTCTTCGGTTTGGTGCCGGCTTGGCAAGCGTGGCGGACGAATGCCGAGTCGCCGCTGAAAGAGCGCTCTCAAACTTCTGGCCGGGAACGGCGACTGGGTGATCTGTTTGTCGTAGCCGAAATCGCGCTCACGGTCGTGCTGGTCGCCGGCGCCGGTCTGACGATCAGAAGTTTTATGAAACTCCGCACAGCGTATCCCGGCTACGATGCCAGCCATGTCCTTACGATGAGAGTTTCTTTGACCGGCAAGCAATACGATCCTCCAGAGAAGCAGATTGCATTCTTCAAAGACGCTGTCGACCGGCTCAGCGGCTTCCCAGGAGTGCGCGCCGCGGGAGCGATCGACGCCTTGCCGACGAGCAGCGATGTTCAGGGCGGTGTGCTGCATTTCACCGACCGTCCGGAGCCCAAACCCAGCGAGGCCGCCGTTGTCATCATCGGTTCCGCGACCCCGGGCTACTTCGAAGCCATGCGCATTCCACTGATACGCGGACGCTTGTTTTCCGACCAAGACGGTGCGCGAGATCCTCTGGTGGTGATTATCGACCAAGGTCTGGCGCGCCAATACTGGCCCAACCGGGACCCCATCGGTCAGTCGGTGAGACTTCGAAAAACCGATCCGCTGAGGAAGATTGTTGGCGTGGTAGGAAACATCGATCATCCGGTTGCGGTGAACTCGAGGGGCCGTTTGGGTCAGGCGTATGTTCCGTTCGCGCAAGCGTCGTTTTCGGAGATGTCGATCGCGATTGCTGCGCGGGTGGATCCTCGATCTCTTGTCTCCGCCGCGCAGCGATTGCTCTCGGAGCTCGCGCCGGATCAGCCGGTATACCAAGTGCAAACTCTGGAGGAGCTGCGGTCGGCTGCGCGCAGGCCCGCTCAATTCGCGGCATGGCTGCTGGGGTTTTTTGCTTCGTTGTCGCTGCTGCTCGCAGCCATAGGAGTGTACGGGGTTGTCTCGTACGCTGTCGCGCAGCGTACGCGCGAAATCGGCGTCCGCATGGCTCTCGGGGCCACGCGATGGGACTTGCTGTCGAGAGTGCTGGGGCAGGGACTTCGATTGACCGGCGCAGGTCTCGTCGGAGGATTGATCGCGGCTGTGTTTCTGACAAAGCTCCTGGGCAGTATGCTGCACGGTGTTTCCGCGACTGATCCTGTGACGCTACTTTGCGTCGCTATGGTGCTGACGTTTGTCGCGCTGCTCGCCACTTTTCTTCCTGCATACCGCGCCAGCAGAGTGGAGCCGATGGTTGCGTTGCGGCACGAATAAGCCGTCGTTCTTATAAAAACGGGTTTGCCGCGGGTTTGCGACACCTTGGCATCTGCCGCAACTCGCGCCAGAAGTACAATAGTCATCGCTTCCCTCTCGCAAACGTTTCCGTCGAATGCAGTCGCTCACTTTCGCGCTGAACAAGCGAGTGCCGGATATGGTCCTGGACACGATCGAAGTCGATCCAAGCGGCTTGATTCGCATCGTTGGCTGGTCCAGCGTTCCGTTCCACTCCAAGTCTGTCCCCGACGTTCGCCTCGATACAGAAAGCGTTCCGTTTCTTCAGCACTACCGCACAACCCGCCGGGATGTTGAATCCCAGATTCGCGTGTCCGTTCCGCGCGCGGGACTCGTGATCGAGTATCTTGTGCCGGAGCAACTCACCGCCCGAGCCTTCCAATCCATTTCCGTTTGCTACCCGAACAGCAAAGAGTTGCGCTTCAAAGCCGCGCTCTCTTTCCTCGTTCCCCACTACAGAAACGTTTTCGATACTACGGAAGTGCTTCATCGCGAGCAGATCTACGGTGTCGGGCCACCCGGCAGGGTGGCAGACCCGAACTCAATCGAGCTGACAAAAGCGCTGCCCGGCCCGGTTCTCGATTTCGGCTGTGGAAGCGGAGCGCTGGTGGCTGAATTGCACGCGCTCGGCACTCCGGCTCATGGCTTGGAATTAGAGAGGCCGCCCATCGTCGAGTCGATACCGACCGCGCTCCGGCCCTCGATCACGCTCTACGACGGCAATTTTCCGTCGCCGTTCGAGACCGGAGCTTTCGCCTCGGTGTTCTGTTCCGAAGTGCTCGAGCACATCCCAGACTTTGAAGCGGGAGTTCGGGAGATCACGCGCCTCGCGCGGCAGGAGGTGATCATCACGGTTCCCGATGCCGGTGCGATTCCTCTCGGGTTCCGCCACGCGGTCGTGCCGTGGCACCTGCTCGAAGCGAGTCACTTTAATTTCTTCAACCAGAGCAGCCTTGCGGCGCTGCTCCAACCGCATTTCGCGAAGGTGGAGTTCAGCCGTATGTGCCCGTGCCGGATCAATGACACCGTGTTTCACGTCAACTTAGTCGCAATGTGCTGGAAATAGTTCTCGAATAGGAAGTCGCCGATGTGCGAAATGCGACGGGCCACTTGCTCGCGCGCCTCGGCTAGAAATGTGAGACTTCGAGGGGCTACGCGGCCAAGCCGTTTTCATTTTGGCCGGCTTCCATCATTTGGCCGATGCGCTAGACCGTTTCTTCGTCCTCCAATTCCTGTTCTTCGCGCCGCTCTTCTTCGCGCTGTTTGTATTTTTGCCATTCAAAGCCAAATTCTTCTTTCGATCTTTCTTTTCTGAGCCTTAGAAGGTGGTTGAGGGCGCGATAATAGGCGCGCTCATACGTCGTGTGATAGCGCAGGAAGAGAGTCAGCCGGTTGGGATCGACCTCTTTCGCTAAAGCGTCGCTCGTTTCCCGAAGGCGCAGCCTTGAAGGCGGAGGGCACGGTCGGCGAGCCATTGGTGCTGGGCGATGTTCAGGACCAGGGTTTCTTCTGTGACGGTCGCGGGCGCATGTTCTTCGCGCAGCGCAGCGAGCAGTTGCTGTGGGATTTAATCCCGAACTGCCGGTACACTAGAGTTACACCCTGGATGACGGAACGACCTTTCGTTCACCTGCACTGCCATACGGATTATTCACTGCTCGATGGCGCGTGCGATATCAAGAAGCTGATGAGCGTCGCGCAACGGGAGCAGATGCCGGCGATCGCGATGACCGATCACGGCAATCTCTTCGGCGCCGTCGAGTTCTACTACGAGGCGACGGCCCACGGCATTCATCCAGTGATCGGCTGCGAAGCGTACGTATCGCAGCAGGGTCACAAGACACGATCGGAGTCGGATCGTTACAACCACCTGGTTCTTCTGTGCGAAACGCAGGAGGGCTACAAGAACCTCATCAAACTTGTCTCGACGGGTTACCTGGACGGCTTCTATTACAAGCCGCGCATCGATAAAGACCTGCTGAACCAGCACGCGCGCGGGCTGATCGCGATGTCCGCATGCCTGCGGGGCGATATCAACGAAGCCGTTTTGGGAGACCGCTACACGGACGCGAAGCGGCTGGCGAACGAATACACGGATCTGTTCGGCAAGAAGAATTTCTTTCTGGAACTGCAGGACCACGGCCTGGATGCGGATCGCAAAGTATTGCCGCAAATCCGGCGCCTGTCTACCGAGACAGGCATTCCGCTGGTCGCGACGAACGATTCGCATTACCTGACGCGGGACGATGTTCGCGCGCACGAGATTCTCCTGTGCATTCAGACCGGCAAAACGATGTCGGATTCAAACCGCATGCGTTTTGCCACGCCGGATTTCTATGTCAAGTCCCGCGCCGAGATGGCCGCGTTATTCGGGGAAGTGGAAGACGCGCTCGACCGGACTTGGGATATCGCGCAGCGCTGCCAGGTGAAGCTCGAAAAAGTCACGGACCCGTTCCCGAGATTTGACGTTCCGGAAGGGCACACTGCCGATACCTATTTCGCGTTCATCGCGCGAGAAGGGTTCGAGAAACGGCGGTCGCGCCTGGAAACACTGCGGCAGCAGGGGCGGCTGAAGCACGATTTGCCGGAGTACGTGGAACGGCTGGAACGCGAAATCGAAATGGTCCAGCAGATGAAGTTCGCCGGATATTTTCTGATTGTCTGGGACTTCATTCGCTTCGCCAAGCTGAAGGGCATTCCTGTGGGACCGGGACGCGGCTCGGCGGCGGGAAGCCTGGTGGGCTACGCCATGGAGATCACGGACATCGACCCGCTCGAGTATGGACTGCTGTTTGAGCGATTCCTGAATCCGGAGCGCATCAGCATGCCGGATATCGACATCGATTTTTGCACTCGCGGTCGCGGGGAAATCATTCAGTACGTCACGGAGAAATACGGCCGCGAGCAGGTCGCGCAGATCATCACGTTCGGGACTTTGGCCGCCAAAGCCGCGATCAAGGACGTGGGGCGCGTTCTCGATATGAGCTTTGCCGAGGTGGACCGCATCTCAAAGCTGGTTCCCCGCCAACTGAACATCAAGCTGGAAAAAGCGATTGAAGATGCGGAGCTGAAGGAAGTCGCGGCCAAAGAGCCCCGCGTCAAAGAAGTTCTGGATATCAGCATGAAGCTCGAAGGGGTCGCGCGCAACGCCGGCATGCATGCCGCTGGGGTGGTCATTTCATCGCTGCCGTTGAAAGAGCTGGTTCCGCTCTGCATGACGAACAAGAACGAAATCGTCACGCAATACGACATGGTGGGGCTCGAGAAGCTCGGACTTCTGAAGATGGATTTTCTGGGGCTGACGACGCTGACGATCATCAGCGACGCGTTGAACCTCATCGAGAAATACCGGGGCGAACGAATCGTTTTGGAAGATCTGCCGCTCGATGACGCCGAAACCTACGAAAAAATCTTCAGCACTGGACTGACCAGCGGCGTGTTTCAGTTCGAATCGCCGGGGATGCGGGACATTCTACGGCGCTACCGGCCGAACCGCATCGAGGATTTGTGTGCGCTGAACGCGCTCTATCGCCCGGGGCCCATTCAGGGCGGCATGATTCCCGATTTTATTGACCGCAAGCACGGCCGCAAGCCGATTGTCTACGATCTGCCGGAGCTCGAGCCGATTTTGCAAGAGACGTATGGCGTGATCCTGTATCAGGAACAGGTGATGCAGATCTCGAATCGATTGGCCGGGTATTCGCTCGGCGAGGCGGACATTCTTCGCCGGGCCATGGGGAAGAAAGACGCGCACGAAATGGCCACCCAGCGACTGCGCTTCATTAGCGGCGCGGTGGAGCGCGGATTTCCGCCGAAAAAGATCGCGAAGATCTTCGATCTCATGGAGCAGTTCGCCGGCTATGGCTTCAACAAGTCGCATTCGGCTGCTTACGCGTATCTGGCGTTCGTGACCGCCTATTTGAAAACCCATTATTCGGTCGAGTTCATGTCCGCCCTCCTCACCTCCGAATCGGGGAACATGGACAAGGTGGTGAAGTACATCAACGAATGCCGCGACATGGGGATTCGGGTGCTTCCGCCGGATGTGAATCAAAGCGATTGCGATTTTACGCCGGTGGAGGATGCGATCCGGTTTGGTTTGGGCGCGGTGAAAAATGTCGGGCAGGGCGCTGTCGAGGCCATCGTGGCTGCCCGCCAAGAGGGCGGTCCGTTTTCTTCGATTTACAATTTCTGCGAACGCGTGCATCCCGCGGCCATCAACCGGCGAGTGCTGGAAAGCCTTATCAAAGCGGGCGCTCTGGATTCGACGGGCTCGAATCGCGCGCAACTGACCGAAGCTCTCGATCGGGCGCTCGAATCGGGCCTGCGAGCGTTCCGCGACCGCTCCATGGGCCAACATGGGCTGTTCGGAGTTTTTGCAGACGAGCAAAAGACGGAATATCCGATGGCGCGGCTGCCGAACTGGACGCGCGATCAGAAGCTGGCGGGCGAGAAAGAAGTGCTGGGCGTGTACGTGTCCGGCCATCCGCTTGACGCCTTCAAAGAAAAAGTGAGCGAGTTGGCGACTCACTCGACCGACCGGCTGGAAGATCTGGAACGAAACACGACGGTGGCGTTATGCGGGCTTCTGACGAATCTGGTCCGCAAGACCAATCGTGAAGGACGGTATTGGGCATCGATGAAGATCGATGACGGGCGCGGCACCGCCGACGCAATGCTGTTCGCAAACAAGTACGACGATTTGAGTAAGATGCTCAAGGAAGATGCTGCGGTGTTCGTTCGGGCTTCGGTGCTGCCGGAGGAAGGCGGCCCTCCGAAGCTCTCGATTCAGGAAGTAGTCGCGCTGGAAGAGGCGCGTCTGGACCTGCCATCGCTGATTTCGATCAAGGTGTGTCTGAGGGATGAAAACTCGACCGCAAAAGCGAATGCGCTGAACGAGTTATTCGTTCGGAAGAGCGGAACGACAGAGGTTCGCCTGCGGCTGGAGAAACCTCGCGAATTTTCCGTCATCATGGACGTAACCACCCGGGTGCGGCCGGATCGCGAGTTCCGCGCGGAAATCGAGAAGATTTGCGGCCCGGAAGCGATGGAAGTGCTGGCGAGTTGATCATGGCCGACGAGCAACAAGCGCCGGAAACGGACCCGAACCAGAGCGCCAGAGTTGAACCAGAGCCCGATAACCCCAGCTGGCACCGCGTCCAACTTGCCCGGCATCCGAAGCGTCCCCATTCGGGCGATTACATCAGCGCGGTGTTCACCAACTTTCAAGAGCTGCACGGAGATCGATTTTTTGGCGACGATCAGGCGATTGTGGGCGGAACGGGGCTATTCGACGGCAAGCCAGTCATGGTGATCGGACAGCAGAAGGGCCGCGATACCAAACAAAAGCTGCTTCGCAACTTCGGGATGCCGAAGCCGGAGGGATATCGCAAGGCGCTGCGGCTGATGCAACTGGCGGCGAAATTCCGCCGGCCGATTGTGACGTTCATCGACACACCCGGCGCCTATCCAGGAATCGATGCCGAGGAGCGCGGGCAGGCGGAAGCGATCGCTTATAACCTGCGCGAGATGTCGCGCCTGCGGAGTCCGATTGTCAGCTTCATCATCGGCGAAGGTGGAAGCGGAGGCGCGCTTGCAATCGGGGTTGCGAATCGCGTATACATGCTCGAGAACGCCTATTACAGCGTGATTGCGCCCGAGAGCTGCGCGGCTATTATCTGGCGCGATTCGGGGAAAGCTCCGCTGGCGGCAGCCGCGCTGCGGATGACCTCCAGTGATCTGCTCGAAATGAAACTGATCGACGGAATCGTTCCTGAGCCGCCGGGTGGCGCGCATATCGCACCCGATCAGGTCATCCAGGCGGTACGCGATACGTTGGCGAGCGCTCTCGCGGAGCTGTCGCCGCTCTCGCCAGACCGAGTTCTCGAGGAGCGATATGTGAAATTTCGCCACATGGGAAGCTTCTTCTCCGAGGCGCAGATCTGAACCGTATCGGGATTATTATCGCGATTTTCGTGATTGCGTTTGTCGCAGTGCTTGCATACTCCACGTTCCATGGCCCCCGTTATCGAGTGGAGGTGTGCATGGCTTTGAACGGCCGATCGGCGTGTCGCATTGTGTCGGCCAAGAGTGAGGAAGCAGCGCTACAATCCGGCGCGACGAATGCCTGCGCCGATATCACGTCGGGGGTCAGTGAGACGATGCGCTGCGAACAGTCGCCACCGCAGCGGATCCGCTGGCTCGAGAGGCCGAGCCACTAGATTCTCCGCTCTGCTGCGCCGCCCGGCTCTGTTTGAGAGTGTCAAGGTCCGTCACCAGTCGTTTCCAAGCTTTCGTGTCCTGCTTGGTGTGGATGGGAGCGCTGAGATCGCCGTAATAACCGAGCAGCGCGATCTGAACGTCGGGCGAGGCTGTTTGAAAATTCTTTTTCGCTAACTCCTCGGTCCAGTACGCGTGGATGTCATCGTCCAGGCGATATTGCCCGGCACGGCTCGGGACGCCTAGATCGTAGTTCGTATTCCGCAGATCGAGCGCGTTCTGTTCCACTTTCTCGAGTGCCTTTCGATACGCATCCGCTGACCGGAGGAAGCTCTGCATAAATAGAGTTTCGACCTCGGGGGTCGGCATCTTGAAGCGCAGCGTTTTCAGGGGGCCGATGGGCGGCAGGACTTTCAGGAGCACGGCGAGGAATCGATCGCCCGCCGTCGGACGGTCGTATTGCTTACCCCAATTCCGCTCATAGCTCGACCGCTTCATGACATACACAAATCGAGCCTGGGTCATCCCCGGCTGCGCTTGCTGGATCTCTTTCCGGCGCTGCGCCCAGGCGATGCGCGTCGCCTTGGGGATCGTTTTGCTCACGGCGCGGCGGAACGATCCAACGGTGCGGTCAAAGTTTCCAAACAGATCGTCGATATGCAGGCCGTACGTTTTGTAGAAAGCACGCTCGAGCACGGGTTTCGACACATAGAATCCGATGAAATCGTGATATGCCTCGGGGGCAAAGTTGCCTTTCGCAACCTCAGCAACATCGAATCCGAACTCCGTCATAACGTGGGCAGCCGGATCGTCCTCATAGGTGATGACATCACCGTACTTCTCGCGCAATTTGGGGTAGAGGATTGCTTCGCCAGGATTCGTGGCGAGACGGTGACCATCGTCGTCGGTCATGTGGTGAGATAACGCGCCGAGAGCGAAGGCATACTCGTCAAGCGTTTGGGATTCGGAGATCAGCGCGAGCACGAAGTCGCCCGTGCGCACGTAGTGGGTCAAATCGCTAAAGTGCTTGTTGCCATGCGGATAATAGCCGAGGTCGCACAGAATCGCCCCGCCGTACGCGTATCCGTGCGCCTCTCGCAACTCGTCGCCGGTCGCGTTCGGGAACCTCGCGAGTAGCACCGGCTTCAGCTTCACATCCCAAAGCGCGTCGACTGCTGCTTCGTGCGAGAGCACCGAGTACGCGTGACACTGCTGAAGGATCAGAATCGCAAACAGAAACCTGGTAAATCCACGTGCGCGGGCGGGCATCCGCTTTCATAGTGGCAGACGGAAATGAAAAAGCGCGGTCGATCCTGCTCCCGAAGAGCTGAATCGACCGCGCCGAAGCTGCGCGCTCGCGTGCCGGATTTTGTGCGTCTTTAGTTCTTACTGATTTCGACGTTGATCGTCCGCGGCTTTGCCACTTCTTTCTTCTGAAGCGCTATCGTCAGGACGCCGTTCTTGTAATCGGCTTTCACTTTCTCGCCTTCTACGGTGTCGGGCAAGCTGAAGGCCCGCACAAACGAACCGTAAGACCGCTCCATCCGGTGGAAACCGCGACCGTTATTCTGCTCTTCGAATTTGCGCTCACCTTTCAGGGTCAGGGTGCCGTTCTCGAGCTGAATCGCGACATTTTTGGCATCCACATCCGGAAGGTCGGCCTTCAGAACGAGCTCACTCTCGGTCTCGTAGATGTCGACGGCCGGGGTCCACGGGCGGGAAGCCGGCTCGCTGAACAACCGCGAAAGCGAATCCTGGAACAGCCGCAAACCGGCTGGGAATTCTTCCACTTCGGGGTTGAACGAATTGTATTTCAACATGGTCATTGTGTATCTCTTTTCTACCTTCTTAATTATACTATATGATCATGACGATGTCAAATAATGTTTCGGTGTTGCGCTAAACCCAATTGAGCCGCGGCTCCGGCCCTCCAACTCTCATCCTAATAAACATATGCGCTAACCTGAAAGATCGGCGATGCCGCCCCGGAAATCGCCCTCGAGACCGATTCTGGCGAGCCGTTCCGACTCTCTGGGCTTCGAGGAACAAACGTGGTTCTGTACTTTTACCCGAAGGCCGATACGCCAGGCTGCACCAAAGAAGCCTGTGCGTTCCGGGACTCGTTCCCGCGCTTCGGGAAAGTGAAAGCGGAGGTCATCGGGGTATCGCCCGACACGAGCGCTTCGCAAGCCAAATTTAAGCAGAAGTTTGGGTTACCATTCACGCTGTTGGCCGATGTGGACCATAAAGCGGCGGAAGCGTACGGCGTCTGGAAAGAGAAAAACATGTACGGCAAGAAGTACATGGGCGTGGAGCGGACCACCTTCGTGATCGGCCCGGAGGGTCGGATTAGGAATGTCTTTCCCAAAGTGAAAGTGGAGGGCCACGCCGAAGAAGTGCTGGCCGCTGTCGTCGAGCGCGGCGTCTAACCGATATAATCACAATCCCTGGCGAAGGTGATCGCCTTATTCCTTATGGCTCAGGTACGGTGGGGTTCGGTTGGAAGAGCGGCATCGGGACCGACAAACGGTGGAGATACTCAGAAAATACAGAGTCATCAAATGGCGGACATGGTTAATCCGCTGCTCGCGTCAGAGCCATCGATGCACGCTGTTCCTGTACTGTATCCACTCCTCACCGAACTCTCGTTGAAGTTGCTTCTCCTCCCGCCGAATGAAAAAATCCACAACGAGGATGTTGATAGCGGTAAGAACAATTCCAGTTGGAGAGCCGAGAAACAATGCCGCGCCCAAGAAGATAAATAGGTTCCCGCCGAGGTACAGCGGATTTCTTGAGAAGCGATAAGGGCCCCCAGTAATTAGTTTCTTCTGCGGGACGAGCGAGATCACCTTCATGTGCCGCTCATAGAAGAGGAACGTCGCCCACACTCGTAATAGAAAACCGATGGTTAGAAAGAGGCACCCACCAGTTGTTGTGAAGCCAGATTGAAAGCCGGTTATCCCTAGTGGAGAATCGATTCTCGTTCCCAGAAAAGCTACACCAAACCCCACGATCACTACTCCACAGTTGTGGAAAAGGCTCTTCACAAGATTAACTGCCATCGTTGATTGCACGTGTTCTTGGTTGCAGATTTTACCTGGTTGCGCGGAACAAACGTGATTCTGTACATGTGGGATGAGGCGGACACGTTCGGGAGCTATCATGAATGCCGAGCCCTCAACGCCACAGGAGGTGGTCCAAACGCCGATAAAGAACTGGTGGTTACTGGGGTTGTGCGGCGTACTTGACGCCATAATCTCGGTCATCTACTTAGTCATGCAGCACCAGGATGGCCCTCTGACTTTCCATGCGTGGAATGGCGCGGTTGTATTTCAGGGTAAGCTCATGCTGGCGGCTGGAGTTTCGACCATCGCGGCCGGCATTTGGAAACCCGCAAAGGGCAAATCGTGGCTGTTGGTGCTGAATGGCGTTGCGTGTAGCGCGCTCGGACTGATCTTTGCTTTCTGGACCGGCAGACTTGCCTTCACTATCGTCGCGCTCTTGGTCGTCGTCATGGCAATGAGCATTGGAGCGTATGCATTAGCAACCGCACGAACGTTGCGGCGGCAGCATCAGCTTCTCGGCGAATGGCTTCTGGCTGCCTCCGGAGTGGCTTCGTTTGCTTTCGCTTTGGCGTTCTCGGCATTCGTGTTTCGCTGGATCAAGCTCGACCCAGCCTCACCGGGTCAGAGTTTGCGTTGGTTGGGCGCTTACTTTGGCTTCAGCGCGATCTGCATGCTGGGACTGGCGCTGCACCTGCACGGACTGGGTCCGTCCCAACCGGGCGAGTGGGAACACTCACCAGTGTTGGCGGATCCAAAACACGCGCATTTAGCTAGACCACCGATTGGTGCGGGCGAATCGTGATCGAAATCCTGCCTGACGCCGGCGTCTAACTCGTGTGAGCGGGAATTCTCGCCGGTTTCCGGCACGGCCTGTGCTGGGTGTCGGCGCACTGATCTTACGGCACGATGATGTCCTGCTGGTCGAGCGGGGTCGCCCGCCTCTTGCCGGTTGTTGGTCGCTGCCGGGAGGCGTCGTGGAGACCGGCGAGCGCCTGGAAGATGCACTCGTCCGCGAAGTTTTCGAGGAGACCGGCCTTGAGGTGAAAGCCGGGGCGATTGCGACCGTTTTCGAGCGCATCATGCCGGATGCGTCGGGCGCCTGCGAATATCACTATGTGCTGATCGATTTCTTTTGCGCGATTACGGGAGGTGAGCTTCGGCCCGGCGATGATTCGACAAATGTGGGGTGGTTTCCCATTGAGTCGCTCGCAATGGTGCAGATGACGGAGGGGACGCGCGCAGTGATCGAGACCTGTTGCGGCGAGCTCGCGACCTGTTCGTATGTCACGCGTCCGTAACTCCCAATTTCGATGCCGTTCAGCAGCGCTTCCCTTCTCCAATTCGATGAGCTTAAGGATCTGCTTGCGAGCTATGCCGGCAGCGCTGCGGGCCGGGATTTGATCGACGCTCTCGAGCCATATCACAACCGTGCGGCTCTGGAAGCGGCGCTAGCCGAAACGGGCGAGGCGATGGCCTACTTGCGCGAAACTTCCGGCCCGCAACAAAGCGGCCGCGGAGCCGCCATCCGGCTGCGCTTTGATCAGCTTCGAGACATCGAAACGCCCGTTCGGATTCTCCGTGTGGAAGGCGCTGCTCTGGAAGGCCCGCAGATATTGGATCTATTCCATACGGTCTCGATCGCGGGCGAGTATCGCGGCATTCTGCTCGGCGTTGCGCAACGCTATCCGCACCTCGGAAATCGCGCCACGATGTTGGCGGATGTTCGCGATGTCGCGCGCCGGTATCAGAGCGCTTTTCTGCCCAATGGAACGCTCGCCGATGAGGCGAGCGCGGCCCTGCGGCGGATCCGCCGCGAGATCGAGCGGCAGCAGCGGAGCATTCAGGAATCGCTCGACCGGTTCATACGCGCGCACCGGAGCGATGGAACGCTGCAGGAAGATTTCGTCACGATCCGGGAAGACCGGTATGTCGTCCCGATCGTCGCGGGCCAAAAGGGCCGCGTGGACGGGGTGATCCACGGCTCGAGCGGAACCGGCCGGACGCTGTTCGTTGAGCCTCTCGAAACCATTAGCCTGAATAATCAGCTCGTGCGGCTGCGTGAAGATGAGCTGCGGGAGATCGAGCGCATCCTAGCGGAAATCACCGACGCGCTTCGGGAGCACGCAACCGAGATCGCGAGCACCGCCCAGGCGTTGGCGGAGCTCGACTGCACGTTTTCGAAGGCAGGCTTTGCCATGGCTTTCAACGCCACAATTCCGCGGTTCAGCACGGGCCGCCGTAGACTTCTTCTTCGCGAGGCGCGGCATCCGCTACTCGAAGCGGTGTTGCGTAAACAAAAGAAACCGATCGTACCGATCTCGTTCGAGCTCTCCGAAGATCGCCGGTGTCTATTGATCAGCGGACCGAATACCGGAGGCAAGACTGTGGCCATGAAGACGACCGGGCTGCTTGCTTTAATGGCGCACGCCGCCGTTCCGGTGCCTGCGGCGGAAGCTGAATTTCCGCTGCTCCAGGATGTGCTCGCGGATATTGGCGATGCGCAGTCGATCGAGCAAAGTCTGAGCAGCTTCTCCGGCCACTTACTTCACGTGAAAGACATGCTGGAACGCGTGACCTCCGACACCCTGGTTCTGCTGGATGAGCTGGGACGCGCGACCGATCCCGAGGAGGGTGGTGCGTTGGGCGTAGCGATTCTCGATGCGTTTCGAGCGTCGGGCGCCTTTTGCCTGGCATCGACGCACTTGCTTCCGCTCAAGCTCTACGGCGCGCAGACCCCGGGCGTGTTGAACGGCTCCATGGGTTTCGATGATGCAACTCTCCAGCCCACGTATGAACTTCGGCTGGGGCTGCCGGGCAAATCCGCTGGCCTTGATATTGCAACGCGGCTCGAAATGCCCGAAGCGGTACTCACGCATGCGCGGGCGGCAATGCCTCGCATGCAAGCGGATTTTCAGGAACTCCTGGCCGAGCTGCACAGGCAGACAGAAGAGAACGCGCGTCGGGCGCGGGCGATGCAGGAAGCGGAAGATCAGCTTCGCAAGCGGCAAATGGAGCTGGAGCGGGAAGCGGTGCGGCGCGAGGAGCGGCGGCGCCAGGAGTGGGAGCGCAAATCGGAAGCTGTTATCGCCGATTTCGAGGCCCGCGCGCAGATGACGATGGACCGCATGGCGGAATCGACGGAGCATCGGAAAGCTTCCGAGCAGGCGCAGCGTGCGATCGCGAAGGCCAAGCGTGAATTTCGCCAAGAAGCTGCTGAAGCCATGCCCGCGTCGGCTGCTACGGCCGGCAATGCTGCGCAGCCGCTTACGCTTGCGGAAGGCTCCCGAGTGCGCCTGAAAGATGTACGCGAGCCGGCCACGGTGCGGCGGCTGCTGAAGAATGGAATGTTCGAAGTGGAAGCGGGATTTTTGAAAATGCAAGTTGCGCGCGAGGATATTGCGGAGATTTTGGGCGGGAATGCCGATCAGGGCCGGGGGCCAACGAATGTCCGCGTGGAAACAGGTCCGCGCTGGGACACTTCTTACCGGGAGTTGAACATCATTGGCCAGCGTGCCGGCGAAGCGGTGGAAAATTTGGACAAATTTCTGGATTCGGCGGCGCTCGCTTCCGTGAATCGCGTCCGTATCATTCACGGTCACGGCATGGGAGTCTTGAAACGCGCGGTGAGCGAGTTTCTGGGCTCGAGTCCGCATGTCAGCCGTTTTTATGCCGCTCCGCAGTCCGAGGGCGGCGCGGGTGCAACCATTGTGGAGCTGCGAGAGTAGCGAATCTGGTTGTTAGACTTGAAAGTGTTTCGTGGCCTTGGGATCGCAGTTCTGGCCGCAACGCTGTTTGCGGCGGCTAAAGATGTATCTCCCGCATATTACGAATCAATTCAAAAATGGCAGAAGCATCGGAATGCGGGGTTGCGCGATCCGAATAGCTGGCTGACATTAGCCGGGCTGTTTTGGTTGAGTGCCGGGAAAGAAAGCACAATCGGATCGGCGGATTCGAACGATTTCGTTCTGCCAAAAGGCTCGGCGCCCGCTTACATCGGCAAGCTGCGCCTCAATGGCGACAAGGTGATTTTCACGAGGCCGGATGGATCCGTCGTCACCTTGTCCTACAACGAGGACAAGCCAGATGTGATTCACGCCGGCACTGTCTCTTTTTTTGCGATTAAACGCGGCGATCGGATCGGGATTCGCGCGAAGGACAGCGCCAGTCCGGTTCTCAAGAACTTCAGCGGAATGAAATTTTTTCCGATCAACCCGGCCCTGCATTTTGAAGCGAAGTTTATTCCCGAGCCGAAGAAGATTCCAATCCTCAATGTGCTCGGCGAGACGGACGCGGAGGATAGCCCCGGACTGGTCGAGTTCACATTTCGCGGCGAAGTGTACCGTCTCCGGCCTATCTACGAAGGGGATACGCTGTTTTTCCTGTTCAAGGACGCGACCAACAAAACGCGGACCTACCAAGCCGGACGGATGCTGAACACGCCGTTACCCGCAGGCGGGAAAGTGGATCTCGATTTCAACAAAGCCTACAATCCGCCCTGCACGTTCACGCCTTACGCGACCTGTCCTCTACCGCCAAAAGAAAACACGCTGCCCTTTGCGGTGGCGGCGGGCGAACTGCGCTACGGGACGGGCCACACGGAGTAGCTCGTCAGCAGTCGTTCTTAAGACTTGTTCTGGCTCGGCGAATATTGATTCAGCGCGGAGACGAGAGGCTGCGCGGCATCTGGAACGGCAACCGTCCCGGACGTCACGATCTCCTTGTTGTCGAGCTTCTTTCCATACAGCGCCTTGTTATCGTCCAGATCTTGCCGCAAAGTAGAGCCTTGCAAAGAGATTCCAGCAAATATTCCGCGCGACCGAGAATAGGAAAGGATAGCCGCGTTTGCCCAGCCGCTCGTCTGAGCAGTGGAATCGCGGCCCACTGGACCGGCGGCCACCGACGCGCCCGCGCCCATCGTGTACTGGCTCGATAACACGGCGTTTACGCCTTGATCGTTCATCACCAGCATAATGACATCCGTAGCCGAGGCGCCGATCTGAAGGCCGAAGCTTCCGCCCTCAATCCGAATCGAGCCTGGAGCCGACCAACCTCTGCCGCCCTTGTTGCGGCAGGAGATGAACCCTTTGCCGTATTTGGCGCCACACAATGAATCCTCCGTGTTTGAGGCTCGGGACAATGACAACGCATTGCGCGCGGTTAAGAAGATCCGTGGGAATGCCCTTGTCCGGCGTCTTCATAACATCCGAGAAAACGGTGGTGGCTTCATTCAGCCGTTGCGTTACCGGTTCTTCCTTGGCCAACATCGGTAGAGCGATGAAACAAAGTGCAATTGCCATCCGCATGACGATACTCCTCCTCCGGGTTGGACTCAATTCAGTGACTCCCATTTCCTTTTTAAGATAGGATCGTGACCTTAACTGCTGGTCCGAGTGACGCAGGCAAACGGCTGGACGCGTTCCTGCGGGAACGGCTCCCCGAATTTAGCCGGTCACGCCTCCAATCGTGGATCGAAGAGGATCGTGTGGAGATCGGCGGGAAACGGCCGCGAGCGGCGCATCTAATGCGAAATGGCGACGAAGTATTCGTAGAACCAGGCGAGCTCGCGCAACTGAAAGCTGAGCCGGAAAATGTGCCCCTGAAAATTCTGTATGAGGATGCGGATGTCGTGGTCATCGATAAGCCGGCCGGCATGGTGGTGCATGCGGGCGCGGGGCATCGAAAAGGCACGCTGGTAAATGCGCTGCTCCATCGTTTCGAGACGCTCTCATCCGTTAACGGCGACTTGCGTCCGGGCATTGTGCACCGTCTGGATCGCGATACGAGCGGCGTGCTTGTTGTCGCGCGAACCGACGCTGCGCATCAGGCTCTGGCCAAGCAGTTTCACGACCGTGAAGTTGAAAAGACGTACCTGGCGCTCGTTCAAGGGCGGATGAAGCAGCCGGCCGGCCGTGTGACGGCTCCGATTTCGCGCGATCCCATGCGGCGAACGCGCATGACAGCCCGGCTGGCATCGGGCCGCGCAGCTCTCACCGAATATCGCGCGCTGGAGCAATTCGAGGGTTCTAGTTTTCTCGAAGTGCGAATCGGGACCGGGCGGACGCATCAGATTCGTGTGCATCTGGCGAGCATCGGACATCCCATTGCCGGTGATCGTGTCTACGGCGGCCGCGCTTCGGTTGCCGGCTGCCCTGCTTTGGGGCGGTTCTTTCTTCACGCCTGGAAACTGCGCTTCCGGTCTCCGGGTACGGGCGAGTTCATCCAGGTGGAGAGCGCGTTGCCCCCGGATCTCGCCGGTTTGCTCGAATGCCTCAGAAAGACGCGGATAAAATGAAGAGAACCGAATGAAATATGCAGTTGGGTTCGCGGCGATCGCCTTCGCCGCTTCTTTCGCCCTAAGTCAAGAGCGGCAACAACCCACTCCGATACCTGCGCCGTCCGATACGCCACCGATCCGGGCTGAGGTGACGCGCGTGAACATGCTGTTCACGGTGACTGATAAGCGGGGTCACTTCATTACCGATCTGGACAAAAACGACTTTGAGGTTTTTGAAAGCAAACGGCCGCAAAATATTCTGGAGTTTACGTCGGAATCGAACCTGCCGCTGCGCCTCGCGATTCTGATCGACACGAGCAACAGCATTCGAGAGCGCTTCCGCTTTCAGCAGGAGGCAGCTACGAACTTCATCAATAGTGTGGTCCACGAGCAGGACAAGGCGATGGTCGTGAGCTTCGACACCGAAGCGGAGCTGGTTGCCGATCTCACGAACGACACCAACAAGTTGGAAAACGCGGTTCGCGATCTGCGGCCCGGCGGCGGCACGTCGCTTTATGACGCGATGTTTTTCGCGTGCAGGGACAAGCTGATGCAAGACCAGCCGCTCTATAAATTCCGCCGTGCGATGGTCATTTTGAGCGACGGCGAAGACAACGCGAGCCACTACAGCCGCGATCAGGCGCTCGAAATGGCAGAGCGTTCCGATACCGTCATCTACGCCATCTCAACGAACATCAGCCACATCGAGACGGATGGCGACAAGGTGATGAGATACTTCGCGGATCAGACGGGTGGTGCAGCCTTTTTCCCGTTTCAGGCAAAGGATCTGGACCAATCGTTTGAAAACATTGCCAACGAGCTGCGGCATCAGTACAATCTTTTCTACCGGCCCGAGCCGTTGAAAACGGACGGCGAGTTTCATCCGGTTCAGATTAAGGTGCGCGGCCGCAGAGATCTGATCGTTCGCGCACGCAAGGGCTATTACGCTCGCGCAGCGAGCTAAGGCTACGCTCTCTCCTGCGGGTGCGTGACATACGCGCGAGGCGATAACATGCTTCGTATGAGATTTCTCGTCCCTTTGCTGCCATTGTTTGCTCTAGCGCCTTCGGCGGTCCAGGCTGGCGCGCCCGAGCATATCCTGCTCACTGATGTTTTCCAAATTCGAACCGTTGCCGATCCGCAGATCTCTCCCGACGGCAAGCGCATTGTCTACATGGTTAACCTCGCCGATATCAAGTCCGACACGCGCTATTCCAATCTCTGGCTGATCAATTTTGATGGGAGCGGGAATCGACCGATCACCTCTGGCAATTCTCACGACAGCTCGCCGCGCTGGTCTCCCGACGGCACGCGCATTGCCTTTATCTCGGACCGGGATGGCTCGACGCAAATCTATCAATACTGGCCGGATCGCGGCGAAACGGCACGCCTGACGGATCTCACCGAATCGCCTGGCGGAATCAGTTGGTCTCCCGATGGGCAGCAGATCGCCTTTATGGCATTGGTTCCCGATAAGCCGCTGAAACTGGGTGATCTGCCTTCGCCACCGGCAGGCGCGCACTGGGCCGAGCCGCCGCGCATTATCGATAAGCTGGTCTACCGCTTCAATGGGGCCGAATACCTCAAGCCTGGCAAGACCCAGCTCTTCGTCGTTTCCGCCGAGGGCGGTATGCCGCGCCAGATTTCGCCCGATCAATATACGCTCGGAGGTCCTTCACAAGGAGGCAACCGCCCGGTCTGGACGCCCGACGGCAAGAGTGTCATCCTCTCGGCGAACCGCCATCCCAACGCGGAATTCGATCCGCTCAACACCGATATTTACGAATTCCCCGTGGCTGGCGGAGCAGTCAAGGAACTCACCACGCGCGAGGGGCCCGACAGCTCGCCGACGGTTTCGCGCGATGGCAGCCACATAGCTTATACCGGTTTCGACGACCGCCACCAGGGCTATCAGGTCACGCAGCTCTATGTTATGCGCAGCGACGGAACCGAGTCGCGTCCGCTCGTTCCGGATTTGGACCGCGATGTCGAAAATCCCGAGTGGGGGCCGGACGGGAAGGGAGTTTATTTCCTGTACGCCGATCAGGGCGACACGAAGCTCGGGTACGCTCCGCTCGACGGCAAATTCAGGCAGATCGCCGACCACCTCGGTTCTACTGTGAGCGCGTATGGCGGTGGCGATGCATTCTCGGTCGCCGCGGACGGCAGATTTGTAACGACGGTGGCTAGCCCCGAAAGCCCCGGCGATCTGGCCACCGGAACGCTAGATAACGCGCAGGATGGCGGTGGCGTGACCAGCATCACACACGTGAATCAGGGCCTGCTCGCGCAACGCAAGCTAGGCCAGGTCGAGCAGTTCTGGTATAACTCCTCGAAAGATGACCGCAGAATCGAAGGCTGGATCATCAAGCCACCGGATTTCGACCCCGCGCGCAAGTATCCCCTAATTCTCGAGATCCATGGTGGACCGTTCGCCAACTACGGGGACCGCTTCGATTTCGAAAAACAGGCCTTCGCGGCCAATGGCTTTGTGGTTCTGTACGTTAATCCGCGTGGCAGCACGAGTTATGGCGGCGTGTTCGGAAATCTCATTCATCACGCCTATCCGGGTGACGACTTCTACGACTTAAATTCCGGCGTGGACGCGGTGATTGCCAAAGGCTATGTCGACCCCGCGAACCTGTTCGTCACAGGCGGCAGCGGCGGCGGCGTTTTGACGTGCTGGATGATCGAGCACAGCACGCGCTTCCGTGCCGCGGCGTCGCTGTATCCGGTGATCAATTGGTATAGCTGGATCGGCACGGCCGACATCGGTCCGCGACTCGCGTATTACTGGTTCGCGGGCCCGCCATGGGAAAACGCTGCCACTCTGGAAAATTATGTTAAGCGCTCACCCATCTCCTACATCGGCAACGTGAAAACACCTACGCTGCTGATGACCGGCGAAGAGGATTACCGCACACCGATAGAGGAGGCCGAGCAGTTCTACAGCGGCCTGAAACTACAAAAGGTGCAAACCGTGCTGGTGCGCATGCCGGGCGAGCCGCATGGCCTCTCCAGGCGCCCGAGCCATCAGATGGCGAAAGTAGAGTACATCGTCGATTGGTTCAACCAGCACAAGAGCACGCCCTGACGCCGGAACAATTGTCGGATGTTTTGTTTTGGGTATAATACTCGCATCCCCCGTGTTCGCGATCACGCTGGATCGCTCGAAAGGACCCTATGGATGAAAAAGAGCGCAATCGCACGCTGAGCCTGACCTTAGGCCAGATCGAGAAACAATTCGGTAAAGGTTCCATCCTGCGCCTCGGCGCCAAGGAAGCGATCGTTCCGGTTTCGGCGATTTCGACGGGATCGATTGCGGTCGATTATGCGATGGGGGTTGGTGGATTCCCAAGAGGGCGGATTTGCGAGATCTTCGGGCCGGAATCGTCGGGGAAGACAACGATTGCCTTGCAAGTCGTGGCGGAGGCGCAAAGATTGGGCGGCATGGCGGCATTCATCGATGTCGAACACGCGCTCGATCCGGTATACGCGAAGCAGCTCGGAGTGGACGTCGATAACCTGCTTGTATCGCAGCCCGATTATGCCGAGCAAGCGCTCGAAATTACGAGCGTGCTGATCGCTTCGGGCTCTATTGACGTCCTGATCGTCGATTCGGTTGCGGCGCTGGTTCCAAAGGCGGAGCTCGATGGGGAAATGGGCGATTCGCACATGGGCGTGCATGCGCGCCTGATGTCGCAAGCCATGCGAAAGCTGACCGGCACCGTATCGAAATCGAATACGTGCCTGATTTTCATCAACCAGATCCGCGAAAAAATCGGCGTGATGTTCGGGAATCCCGAAACCACCACGGGCGGGCGCGCGCTGAAATTCTATTCGTCGGTCCGATTGGACATCCGTCGTATAGCTGCAATTAAAGATGGCGAGACGGTAACGGGCAACCGCACGAAGATCAAAGTTGTGAAGAATAAGGTTGCGCCGCCGTTTCGCGAGGCCGAGTTCGACATCATTTATGGGGAAGGGGTGTCGCGCGAAGGCGATCTGCTCGATTTGGGGGCTGCGAACAACGTTGTCGAGAAGAGCGGATCTTGGTTCAGCTATAAAGGCGAGCGCATCGGGCAAGGCCGCGAAAACGCGCGTCAATTTCTAAAGGACAACCCGGATATCCGCGCCAAAATCGATTCAGAATTGCGCAAGGCGCTCGGGCTCACGAAGACGCAGGAAGCTGAGGCGGCGCCCGGCCCGACTCCGATCGATGCGGCAAAACCGGCACGCGCGAGGCCGATAGACTCACGCTTGGCGATAGCGTTCGCACGCCGCGAAGCTCGCATGCAAGCTTCCCCATCTTACTTGGCCCCTTGCGATCGCTTCCAGTCGGTGTACGACGGAAAACCGGGGACACTCTGCGCCGCTTGCACGGCATTGAGCACGGCCCGGACGGTGAGATCGGCGCCAGCATTGCCGATCAGGTCCGTCGCTTCCCAAGATTCCATATCCAACTTTTTGCCGTGCCCGATGCCCACCGAGACAGCGTAGGCCGAATCGCCATCGAGCATCGTGTGGATGGGCCGGATCACACGCGCCAGCCCATCGTGCGCCAATTGGGCAACTCTGGTCAACTGCACCTTCGATAGCTCTGCGTCCGTGGCGATCAGGACAAGCGTGGTGTTCATTTGCGAATGACGCTGCTTCTCTGGTCCTTCGAATATCGGTTGATCGAAACCGCCCTCACTCGCGAAAAAACGCCCGGTTTGTGGATTCACTACGTCACCGAGCGCATTCACAATGACAAGCGCGCCAACGATCACGCCATTCGGCAATACGAGGCTGGCGCTTCCGAGGCCGCCTTTCATCGGTATGCCGCGGGCCCACTTGCCGATGGTGCCGCCGGCGCCCGCTCCGATATTGCCGCGCTCGAGCGGACCGGAAACAGCCGCTTTAGCCGCCTCATAGCCCCAGCTACTCTTGGGCAGCAGCGTCATTCGATCAAGCGCCTTGTCGTCCATTCGGAGATCGTAGATTACCGCCCCAGGGACGCTTGGCACGAGGCCATGCGCGGTTTGGATGCCTTTGCCATGCTCGGCGAGAAAATCTGTGACGCCTCCGGCAGTAACAAGTCCGTATAGGCTGCCTCCGCTAAAGACGACAGCGTCACATTCCTCGCCAATGTTCACGGTATTGTAGATGGAATCGCCGATCGTGCCCGGATTTCCGCCGCGCACGTCAAGCCCGCAGATGCCGCCGCCGTCGAACAACGCCGCAGTTGTACCCCGGAGCGTGCCGGTGCGCACGGTGTAATGGCCGATCCGCACTCCGGGAACATCGGTGATCGCATCCCATTTCCCGGGATGAAGCGATTGCTGCCACCCACATAGCACTGCAGGCGCGAACAGCAGGGCCGCAGCGACACTCGCACCGAGGCGTTTTCTTATCCGCATCCTTTCGTCAGAACAACAGCTTCAGAGATAGCTGCATTTGCCGCGGCGCGAAAGCCTGGGTGGATTTTCCGAAGAACGGAAGACTCAGGTCTGAATTCGGCAGATACAGATTCACCCGGTTGAACGCATTGAACACTTCCCACCGGAACTGCAGGTGAACGTTTTCGCGAACCGCGAAGTTCTTGAAGAGGGAGGCGTCCGTTTGTGCAAACCCAGGGCCCGGAAACGTGTTGCGGCCGAGATTGCCATCCGTTCCGTATACGGGAATGGGGAAATCAGAGACCTGCAGGATCCCGTTGATGTAATCCGACCGGCTCAACCCGCTTAGCGTGTTGCCAAAAGAGGGCGTATTGGGCCGGTCATAGGCATTTCCATCGCCGTTGTAATCGCAAACAATTGTGTTCGCGCACACTACAGTGAACGGCCTCCCGCTCTGAAGCGTAACGATGCCGTTGAGCTGCCATCCTCCAGCGATGGTTCTGAGAAAGCCTGCGTGCGGCGAAGGCAAATCCCAGATGGCGTTGGCTGTGACACGATGGCGTACGTCGAAATCCGAGCGTCCGTAATCCAGACGCCCATTTGCCACATCCATGGTGCCTGTATAGAGAGCTTGCCACACGTTGAAATAATCCCCAATACCCGGATCGGTCACTTCGTCAAGCGATTTCCCCAGAGTGTAGTTCACGGTGAACATGAGTCCGTGGCTGTATTGCTTTTGCAATTGCGCGTTCATGCCGTGATAAATGGACCCGGCGCCGTTTTGAACAAAATACGTCGACCCCCAATTCGGGTTAATGCGCCTGGCGGCTACGGCGAGGCTTGTCCGGTCTCCAGTGAACCGGTTGATGTCGTTCCAGACATACAGATCGTGACCGGCTGTTGAAACGTAATTGATGGATGCGTAAAGCGAGTGTGGAAACCTGTGCTGGATGCCACCGAACCATTGCTCCGAATACGCCATCTTGAGGTTCGGAGCAACACCGTACGGCGAGATACGGGTGCCAGGTATACTTCCGGCTGGGGTTAGCCCCGTTTGAAACCCAGGGCTTGGGATCGCCGGTACACCGTAGTTGATGGAGCCGCCGTAGTAATACGGAAAGGCGAACGCGGACACACTATCGGGCGGATCGAACCGGCTCGAATTGGTGTAGAGGTTCGAATAGGGCTCCAGATAGGCAATGGCATAGCTGGCGCGCAGGGCCGTCGAGCCATCACCGAATAGATCGTATGCCAGCCCAATTCGCGGCGCGAAGTTGTGCGTCTGAGTCGTGGTGAGCTGGGACACGCGGCCCAATCGCGCGTTTGCGATGCGCGTCGCGTAATCCGGGTTATTCGGGAAAATCATGTTGCTCAATATCCCCTGCGCCTCTGTAGGCGGAGTAAACAGGTCATACCGCAGGCCGAGATTGAGAGTCAGCTTTCGCGTCACTTTCCAGTCGTCTGAGACGAACGGACCGATCTCCCACCACCGGAAATGTCTCGGAGTGCTTGTAAACTGTCCGGTCGCAGGGTTGACCAGCGCCGATGCGTAGTACGGATCGTCATTGGCGAACGTGAAGAGATCATTGAATTCGTAGTAGCCGAGGGTGTTCAGCTCGTAATTACTGTTCTCCTGAATCCGGTTTACTTCGAACCCAAACTTGATATTGTGCCGGCCCACGGTCCACGCGACGGAATCGTGCACCGTGTAGGTGTTGAACACAAATTGCCGCGGTACAAAAATCCCTCCGCCGAACTGCGCGACGCCATCGTCCATGAAAAGGGTCGGGAAATTGTTGCCCGCAAAACCCGGCGATTGAAACCCGATACCGAAATCCTCCCGCATGAACGCAAAACGAAAATCGTTCAGCAGTTGTGCGCTGAACAGATGTGTTTCGCCCAACAGGGCCGAAGGAAAATTGCCGGAAAACGGAGCACGAAAGCCGCGAGCTTCCGAGCTACCCAGCTGCTCGCGCGCCACATCCGAATTCCGATAATCGAGGCCCCAACGCAGAAACGCATGATCGCGTTCGCTGAACTGGTGATCCAGGCGCATCATGTATTGATCTCCCGTGACCGGCCGTCTGGATTCGTACGGCGTCTCGCACAGGTCCGGTATTCCGTCTGGAGGGCCATCCAAGAACCAATTCGCAGCCGGTGAGATGAAGGGCGCGATGCTTCCGATGTCTTTTTCTGTGCCGGGCAAGCAGGGCGGCGACGGGAACTTTTGTAGCAGGGCGTTGGCAAGGGAGTTGGGCCGCTCGGCCGCAACCAGCGCTCGGAACTGCGGCGTCTCCCCCTGCTGAATCGTTGTGGCCGCATCTGTTCCGCGGACGCCCTCGTAGCTAAAGAAGAAAAACGTATGGTCGCGCCAGATCGGCCCTCCAACCGATCCGCCGAAATCGTTCTGCTTGAACTGTGTGTGCGTCGCCGGAGTGTCGAAAAAATTGCGAGCGTCGAATACCGGGTTCCGGACGAAGTCGTACAGCGTGCCGTGGAAGGCGTTGGTTCCCGACTTCGTCACCAGCGTCACCACCGAGCCGTTATTTCGTCCGAATTCGGGCGAAAAGTTGACGGTCTGCACTTGAAATTCTTGAACCGCGTCGACGGAGGGCGAGACGGCTGGTGTTCCGCCCAGCCACTGATTATCGTTCGTCACGCCATCCAGAACGTAGTTGTTGCCGCGCGGGGTTGTTCCGTTGGCGGAAAAACCGTAATTGAACGTGTTGTACTGCGTGTTCGAAATCACGGGAGCGAGCGTGGCTGTTACGCCCGGTTCGAGCAGCACAAGCTGGTAAATTTGCCGGCCGTTCAGCGGCAGATCTTCCACTTGCCGCTCGTTCAGGGTGGAGATGATGCGTCCTTGTTCGGTATCGACGGGGGGCGTCGCGCTCGTTACCTCAAGCGTCTGCTGGACCGTTCCGATCTGAAGGGTGATGTCGGCCCGAGCAATCGTGTTGCTGGTCACGTGTATGCCCCGTACAAGCGCCGGCCGAAAGCCTTTCAGAGATGCGGTGATTTCGTAGTCTCCGAGAGGCAAATAGTCCGCGACGTATAAGCCGCTGTTGTTAGTCGTCAAATTCCGCGCTTCTCCGGTACCGCTGTTCTTGATCTGGACGGCTGCCCCCGCCAGAACGCCCCCGGCCGAATCCGTGACCGTGCCGGAAATCGTCCCTTCCGTCACCTGGGCCAAGCACGTAATTGTTCCGAGCGAAAGCGCGAACGCGCAATACAGAAGATGGATTCTCATGTCAGGCATGTCCCCTCCCCGGGCCAGTCCGAACTGTTGTTGTGGCAAGATTACAGCTTTGCTGCCAAGGTGTCAATAGTTTTTCGTCGTCGCTCCATTCGTGATATACTCGCACGAATAAAACTCGATGTTCGCTTTGCGCGGATTTGTTGCTATCCGCCAAGGCTCATCCAAAGGGGCATTCATGAAGGGTAAACTTTCGCACGTATTCTGTTTTTCCGCAATCCTCATCTCCGGCGTCGGTTCACTGTGGGGTCAAGCGGATACATCCATACGAGGAACCATCACCGATCAAAGTGGCGCCGCCGTTCCTAAGGCGCAACTCACACTTACTCGTACCTCAACGGGAACGGCGCGGACAGGGGTGTCCAGCGCCGTCGGCGAGTATGAGTTTCAGCAGGTGACACCCGGGTCGTATACCTTGAGCGTCGAAGCGCCCGGGTTTAAGAAGTACGACGCGAGTAACCTGCAGTTACAGGTCAACAGTCCCGCGACACTAAATATCGTGCTTCAGGTTGGCGGAACGAACCAGACGGTTGCAGTCACCGCAGAGACGCCGTTGCTCAATACCACGGACGCATCCATTGGTTCCGTGATGACGGAAAACCAGGTCAAGGAGCTGCCGATCGAAGGTCGTGACGTCGCTGCGCTGTATAGCTTGCAGCCTGGCGTGGTTTATCTCGGGAACAACCCGAACATCGACCAAAACACTGATACCCGGAGCGGCGCCGTGAATGGCGCGCGCAGCGATCAGAGCAATTTGCTGCTGGACGGAGTGGATGCGAATGATCAGACCCGCGGGTATGCATTCACAACCGTCCTTCGCATGACTCCAGATTCCATCCAGGAGTTTCGCGTTGCTACCACCAACTACGATGCGGAATCCGGACGTTCCTCGGGCGCGGAGGTTTCCATCGTGACAAAGGGAGGCACCAACAGCTTTCATGGCTCGGTTTATGAATACAACCGCAACACCGCAACTGAGGCGAACGATTACTTTCTCAAGCTGGCTCAAGACCAAAGCGGACAGCCGAATAAGCCGCTTCAATTTATTCGTAACGTTTATGGCGCGAGCTTAGGCGGTCCAATCAAGAAGGATCGGGCGTTTTTCTTCATGAACTACGAAGGCCGGCGCGATGCACAGCAGCAGAGTGCGGTTCGTGTCGTGCCCAGCCTGACGTTGCGCCAGGGCACCATGGTTTATCCAAACGTCAACGGGGGAATCACTACATTGACGGCTGCCCAGTTGACGGCCATGGACCCATTGGGAATCGGGCCGAACCCCACTATCCTGAAGTACTTTCAGTCCTTTCCGGCGCCGAACGACACTACGGTAGGCGACGGATTCAACTACGACGGATATCGGTTCGCCGCACCCATCCATAACGAGTTCAACACGTATATCGCGCGATTCGACTACATGCTGACCGCTGACGGCAAGCACAATCTGTTCTGGCGCGGCAACCTGATGGATGATCAGGAGCAGAATCAACCCTACCTTCCGGGCGAAAACCCCGTTTCGAGCATCGATACGCATAGCCGGGGATTCGTAATTGGCGAAACGGACATTCTGACTCCCACTATGGTGAGCAACTTTCGTTATGGGTTTACACGCCAGAGCGTGGGTACACTCGGCAATGCCGATCTGCCGCAGATCATTTTGCGTGGCTTAAACGACAACACGGTGCGCCCGTACGCATACGGCTCAACGTTCCAGACTCCCGTTCACAACATCGTTGACGATGTCTCGTGGAAAAAGGGGAATCACGCGATTACTTTTGGGACGAACATTCGATTCATTCGCAATCCGGAGACGAGTCTAACCAGTTCTTTCAGTGACGGCTCGACCAATGCTTCCTGGCTACCGTTTTCGGGGATCGCAAACACGGGGGCTCCGGGCCAAGCCCCTGGACCTACCAACTACATGGATCCCCAGGTTTACGGGTACCCGGCAGTGGCATCGACGTTCAACAACGGATACGATTATCCGCTGATGGCGCTCATGGGTGCGGTTACCGAAGGCGACGCCGAATATAACTACGACAAGAACGGCACGTTGCTCCCGCAAGGGACGCCTATCAAGCGCAATTTTGCCCTCGATGAATATGAGTTTTATGCGCAGGATTCCTACCGTCTGAAACCAAATTTTACGGTGACTTACGGTCTGCGCTACGAGCTCATGTCGCCTCCGTGGGAGGTGAACGGGCTCGAGGTCGCGCCGAACGTCAACATTTCGCAATGGTTCCAGCAGCGTGGTATTCACGGGGCCGAAGGCATTCCATCGAACGCCGATCCGACGGTCAGCTTCAATCTTGCCGGATCAGCCAATGGAAAACCGGGTGTGTATCCATGGCAGACCAAGAACTTCGCTCCACGCGTCGGAATCGCATGGGCGCCTCACGGCGGTCCGAGCTTCTTGGGCAGTCTGCTGGGGAGAGATAAGACCTCTATTCGTGCCGGATTTGGCGTGGCCTATGACAATTTTGGAGAAGGACTGATCAGCACCTTCGATCAAAACGGCGCATACGGGCTCTCGAGCTTGGTCGTTAGCCCGCCCGCGGCTCTCGATTTGTCCACCGCACCGCGCTTGACCAGCCTAAATGAGGTTCCTCCCGCCGTTATGTTGCCAGCGCCTCCGGGCGGGTTTCCGCAAACCCCACCGCCGAGTGCGGGCTCGATTGTCTGGGGCTTAGATAACGGCCTGAAAACACCCTACTCGTATCAGCTTGATTTCTCCATCAGCCGCGAGCTGCCGAAGGACATGATCTTCGAAGCAGCGTATGTCGGCCATCTTGCGCACCGGCTCTTGACTCAGGAAGATGTTGCCCTGCCCCTCAATCTGGTCGATACTGCTACCGGTGTCGATTACTTCACTGCCGCGACGCGGTTCTCGCAATTGGCGGAAGCGGGTGTACCTGCGTCCGCAATCACGCCTGGTCTCGTGGGGAAGACGGCCGGTTATTGGGGCGATATTTTCCCTAACCTCCCGACGCTCGGCGGATTCCCGGGCATGACTCCGCTGCAAGCTGCCTATTCTGTGATGAGCAGCCAATTGCATAACGAGACCACGGGTCTGTTTCTGCTGGACTTCCCTGGCAACGTTTGCCCAAATGGCTGCAGCAAATTCGGGCCGAACGCGTTTTACAATTCGCAGTATTCGTCGCTGTATGCCTGGCGCACCATCGGAAATTCGTCTTACAACGGCTTGCAGCTATCTTTGCGCAAGCGCTTCTCGCAAGGCGTGCAGTTCGACTTCTATTACACGTTTTCGAAATCGCTCGACATATCGTCTGACGCCGAGCGAATCGGTGCGTGGGGCGGCTTAGGCGGCCAAGTGATCAATTCCTGGGATTACAAGGCACTACGCGGACCGTCGGATTTCGACACTACACATCAGGTCACCGCGAATTGGGTGGCGGAGCTTCCTTTTGGGCACAACAAGTACATCGCACGGAATGCCAACAATTGGGTGAACGCGATCATCGGAGGTTGGCAACTTACCGGTGTTTGGCGTTGGACGAGCGGCTTTCCGGTAAGCGTGAGCAATGGCGCCACGTGGCCGACGAACTGGCAAATAGGCGGCCTCGCCATGCCTGCCGGCACTACGCTGCCAACCAGCGGATCCTATCAGTTCGGTGATGGCACCGTTAGCTTGTTCCCGAATGGAACCGCCGCGGCTAGCTATTTCCGGAACGACTATCCGGGCGAATCGGGTACTCGCAATAATCTCCGGGGAGACGGGGTTTTCAACATCGACATGGGTCTCGATAAGCGCTGGAGAATGCCGTATAACGAGAACCACAGTCTCCAGTTCCGCTGGGAGGTTTTTAACGTCACCAACAGCGTGCGTTTCAACGTGCAGTCGGTCAGCTTAGCTCTGGACCAGCAACCGACCTTCGGTAACTACACTCAGGAGCTCTCTCTTCCGCGCGTCATGCAGTTCGCGCTGCGATACGAATTTTAGATGCGACGATCTTTCGTCGCGGCCCTCTTAACGGCTGCGCTTGCGCTCGTACCCTTGCGGGCGCAAACGCCGTCCGGCGGCCTTGATTCGAAAACTGAGGGCACGATTCAGCGGGAACTGAGGGAAAGCCGCGCTCCCAGCGTCTCTATCGCGGTGGTGCGCGATGGGAAGCTGGCCTATGCGAAGGCATTTGGCAACGCGGCTCTGTCGCCGGAACGTGCGGCCGATGCAAACACTCGTTATGCGGTTGGGTCTATCAGCAAGCAATTCACGGCAGCCGCAGTGCTGCTGCTTGCGGACCAAGGGAAACTGTCTCTCGACGACAAGGTTTCCAAGTACCTTCCGGATCTGACGCGGGCGGATGAAATCACCATCCGCGAGCTGCTGTCACATACCTCGGGCTACGAAGACTACGCGCCGCAGGACTACATGATACCCGAGTGGACGAAGCCAACGACGCCGGAGGCGATTCTAGATCATTGGGCAAAAAAGCCGCTTGATTTCGACCCGGGCACGCGTTGGCAGTACAGCAATACGAATTATGTGCTCGCCGGTCGCATTGTCGAAAAGGCGTCGGGCGAGCCGCTGATGAAGTTTCTGCACGAGCACATTCTCGATCCGCTGGCGATGAACTCGGCGGGAGATTGCGCTGTGGATAAAACGCCGGCGGATGCGGTCGCCTACACGCGATATGCGTTGGGGCCGCCGCGTCCGGCTCTGCGCGAAGGGCGGGGCTGGTATTTCGCCGCCGGTGAGTTGTGTTTGACTCCTTCGGATTTGGCGAAATGGGACATCGCCTTCCTGCAAAAGCAGATTCTTAGTCCTCGCGCTTACGAGGATTTCACCCGCGAGGTCCCGTTGAAGAACGGAAATCTGACGCACTATGCGCTCGGTCTGGGTCTCGGAAATCTCGACAACATACCTATGGTGTCGCACGGCGGGGAGGTTTCGGGCTTCTTAGCGGAAAACTACGTCTTCCCAACGCGCAACGCGGCGGTAATCGTGTGCTCGAATCAGGACGGCATCGAATTGATCGGATCCGTCGGCCGCCTGGTGGCCCGGGCGATCCTCGAGCCCGAATCTTCGAGCTCCGAAGCGACACCGGCGGAGCTTGAAAAAGTGCGATCGGCGGTCGAGGGATTGATGAAGGGACACATCGACCGCGCGCTATTCACCAGCAATGCAAACTTTTACTTTACGGATGAAGCGCTTGCGGATATTCGCACATCCCTCGCGCCCTTGGGACGTCTGAAGGACGTTAAGCGCACGCGCGAAAACCTTCGCGGGGGCATGACCTTTCGCCTATATCAGGCGCAATTCGAGAAGAAGACCATGGCGTTGAGCGTGTATGTTATGCCGAGCGGGCTTTTCGAGCAGTTTCTAATTGTCGAGCAGTTTTAAAAGGGTCTTTTATCTACCGGCCATTCGCCTTAACGATTGAACGAATCCTCAGTGATCCAGTGGAAACCGCGGCTCGTGAGCAGGAACTGGTTTGGATTGTTCCGATGGAGTTGGATGACGACGGGTTTTTCGTCGAGCTTCCCGCGGAGCATAAGGTGTTGCTCGTCAGGTCGCTCGAACGTCAGCTCGCCGCTGTGCTTTGTCCGCCGGTTGCTGAGATCGATGCGGTGCTTCGCAGAATCATATGTCGTCCTGAAGCCCAAACTCTCGCCGGTATCCGTCCGCACCGTCAAGAACATCGCAGCGTCTATAACGATCTGACGCCAATGTGAATCCCCGCCGTCCACGGTCCAAACGCCATACAAAGGTGGATGCTTAAACTCCGCGGCGAAGGATTTGGCGTTTCGATATCCACCCCAGATGTTGTTGTAGAGAACCGAGACGATCACCAGAACTTGCAGCGCGATGGCGGCGATGCGCAACGGGCGGCGCTCGAATCTAGGCAGCCACACGCCGACGAGGCGCGAGGCCCGATGAAGCGCGAAAAAGCTCCATAATGCGGCGAAATCGGGGAGCAGAAGAAACACGCACATCAGAAACAGGTGAACCGAGTAGAGCTTGACGGGAACGTCATAGCAGAAATTCAGCGCCGCGATATTCAGCATGGCCACGCCGCCTACAAGCGCTCCCAGTGCTGTCGTTCGACGAAAGAACAGCAGCACCCCGCCGGCCGCTTCCACCAATCCGCAGAGCACTGTATACGCCGTCGACGCACCCATGAACGTCCACAGCAAACCCATAGGAGACGAATCCCCATAGGTCTCCGTCAGCCTCGATAGGCCCGGTGGAATAAACTGCAGCGGAAAGACCTTTGCGAATCCGTAAGACAGCAGAGTGAACGAGAGAGTAAAACGAACGACCAGCCGCAGCCATGCATAGAGGGTGCGGTAATTCTGCCGCCGCCGATCGAGAATCGACCAAATGGCCGCCGCGATTATTGCTATCACGGCGAAGCAAAACACTTGGATGTAATCGAGGGTAGTGTCGCCGCTGCCGGTCACATGGTAACGAGTGACCGCGCCAGTGAGGTGAAAGATGTGTGTCGCAACCCAGGTATTTAGGGCATGCGACGGAGCTTCCAGCCAGCGCGTCAATATTTGGGTGTCGCTATCATTCGCCGATCCCGGCCCAAGTGCCGGGATCGCATCCAGAAGGCTCGAGCGTCCGGCTTCGGGCCAGCAATAGAGGATCAGGTATACAAACGCAAAGCGAAAGGTGATCCGTCGAAGAAAGGTCCAGGGTTCTGGTGCAAGAGGCGATGCGGAGTCTACGTCGATTCCGTAGGTAGGTTTCACCGCTGACGATGGCGTCATTACTGTTATCCTATCCAGCACGGTTCCATGCCGTCGCTTCCTCGCTCCCTTCCGCATATTTGCGTCGCGCTAGGCTTGTCCACTGGTTCCGATCTGAGCCGGGCGGCAGAAGGTGAATACAAAGACGGCAGCACGTTTTTCGAATTTCGGCTCGATTATCTTCCCGATCCTGCTGCAGGAATCGATGTCATTCGCGCATTCCATAGACGCCATGCGGATACGCACGTGCTGGCGACGTGCCGTCATAAGCAGAACAACGGGGGCTTTACCGGTCCTGTGGAGCAGCAACTCGCCATATTGTTGGGCGCAGCAAAGGCGGGCGCGGCAGTTGCGGATCTGGAGGTGGAATCGGCGGAACGCGCTCAGCCGGCTGTTGCGGAGATCCGCCAAAGCATCCCGCTCATGGTTTCATTTCATGATTTTCACGGCACTCCTGCGCTGCCGCCCGTCCTGCGCAGGCTTCAAAGTATTCCCTCCGACGCCTACAAAATCGTGACAACAGCGCGGAAACCTACCGACAATCTGCGGCTGATTGAGTTTGCCCGCGAGCATCGCGCTCTCCCCTTGATCGCTTTTGCCATGTCTGAAACGGGTACTCCCACTCGCCTACTCGCGCTGTCGTCCGGCTCGAAGTTCACCTACGCCTCGCCGGCCAGCGGGTCTGTGACGGGCTCCGGTCAAGTGTCAGCCCACCTCATGCGTACTCTGTATCGCCTCGAAAAGGTACGCCGGCAAACCCGAATGTACGGGATCGTCGCCGACCCGGTCACGCATTCGAAATCTCCGATTCTGCACAACCGGGCGTTTCAGTGCCGCCGCGTCGATGCCGTCTACCTCCCCTTCTTAGTTGCCGCTTCGCAGATCGGAGACTGGATGCGCTTTGCCGCGAAACTTCCCATGGCCGGCTTCAGCGTTACCTTTCCCCACAAGCAGCGCATCCTGCGCTATCTGGATGTTGTCGAGCCCCTGGCCAAGCGCATCGGAGCAGTGAATACCGTCTGGCGAAAGGCGGGAAAGTGGCGCGGTACAAACACGGATACCGAAGGGGCGAAAAAGCCGCTCAGCCGTCATCTGCGGCTAGCGCACGCCTCAGTGCTGATTGCGGGATACGGAGGCGCGGCCCGCGCGGCCGGGGTTGCTCTCGCCGACCTGGGAGCGAAGATCACGATCACAGGCCGCAACATGAAGCGCGCGCAAGCTCTTGCTCAGCTCGTGAAAGCGGAAACCGTCACGCTCGATCAGGCGCAGAAGCAGCACTACGATGCATTGCTCAACGCCACGCCTGTCGGCATGTCTCCAAAGACCGAGGAATGCCTCTTTAAGGGCCGCATTCCCGCGGGTATTGTGTTTGATATGGTTTACGAGCCGCATCAAACGCTTCTTCTCAAGCGGGCCCAAGAGCAAGGCTGCGCCGTGATCTACGGCGCAGAAATGTTGCTGGAACAGGCCGCTTGCCAGTTCGAAATCTGGACCGGCGAATCGGCTCCGCGCTCCGTCATGCAGAGCGCGCTGGAACAGCATTTCCTTACTCTTGGCGCAGCGCCTCGACCGGATCGACCCGGGTCGCGCTCCAGGCTGGAATAATGCACGCCGCGCACGCGACCGCGAGAACGAATAGCGGTACCGCTATGAACGTCACTGGATCCGTTGCCGGCACGCCGAAAAGCCACCCCCGGAGAAGACGCGTGATGGCGAAAGCGCCGGCTAACCCGATGATCAAGCCAAAGACAGTGAAGCGCAGCCCGTGCGAGAGGATGAGACGCAAGATGCGGCCTCGCGACGAACCAACAGCCAAACGAACACCGATTTCCGCTCGGCGCTGCTTGACTGCGTAGGACATCAGCCCGTAGAGTCCCACCAAGGCCAACGCGACCGCAATCACCGCAAAGCCCGTCAGCAGCGTTGTCTGGAAACTACGGCGGGCGTTGCTTTCGTTCATTCTCTCGCTCATCGTGCGGACGCTTTCTAGAGTCAGTGCGGGATCGAGGGACCGAAGCGCGGTGCGGGCTCCATCGATCACCTGCCGCGCCGGGAGACGGCACTGAATCGCGAAATTGTCACCGTTGTCCGCCGGCTGGAAGATCTGCGGCTGGCTTGCTTCTTCGAGCGTGTTATGTCGAATATTTCCCACCACCCCGATCACTGTCGCCCAATGACTTCCCGCAAAATCGCCCATCCCGATACGAACCTGTCCGCCTAGCGGATCGCGGCCGTGGAAATATGTATCAACGAATTTCTTATTCACCATCACGCCGGCGTCTTTGAGGCGACGTCGTGCAGATCGAAATCCCGGCCTCGCAGCAACGGTGTACCGAGCGCTCTGAGGTACTCGGGGGTCACGGACCGGTACTCCACCATCTCCTTCGATCTCCCAAAACCCCGTATGTCGGCGAACGTCAGCGACTCGCTATGACTCAGCGGTGTGGAATTCGACGCTCCCACGTACTTCACTCCTGGCAGATTTTGCAGCTTTTCCAGGAAGCTCTTATAAAACGCGCTGCGCAGCTCAGGCTTGTTATAACGCTCGTCCAAATTGAGTTTGAATGTCAGTGTTGCGGGTGAAAAGCCGGGGTTCGACAGATTCGAGCGCGAGATAGCTGCGGATCAATAGACCCGCTCCCGCCAGTAAAACCACGGAGAGCGCCACTTCCAGGACGATGAGCGCGAATCGGCCCCGGTTAGAACTGCCGCCCACTCGATTCCCGCCTTTTCTCAAAAGATCGTTGATGCTGGCTCGTGAGGCGGAAATGGCGGGTGCAAGTCCGGATAGAACACCCGCTCCAATCGAAAGCATTACCGCGACGAGCAAAACTCGCCCATCGACGGCGACTGCATCGAAACGTGGAATATCGCCCGGATTGAGGCGTGCTAACAAGTGCACAATGGCATAAGCCAGAACGATACCCAAAGCGCCGCCCACCGCGCTCAGAACCAGCGATTCCGTCAACAGTTGACGAATAATGCGTCCACGTTCCGCGCCGAGAGCGGTTCGGATTCCCAACTCGTGCGCTCGCGCGGTAGCGCGGGCTAATAAAAGATTCGCCACATTACTGATTGCAATCAGCAGAACAATCGCTACCGCTCCCAACAGGAGCCACAACATCTTCTCAACCGGCCCGATAATCGTTGAGACGAGCGGCTTGACAAGAACAGTCCAGCCTCGCCACATCGCTGGATATAAGGGCTCTACGCGCGCTTCAATGGCCCGCAATTCAGCCTGCGCCGTAGCCGCCGAAACGCCATCGCGCAACCTGCCTATCGATGCATCAGCACTCGTAAAGTCCGTCCGATTTGCTTTTTGGGCGGCGGTAAGCGCCAAAGGCACCCAGATATCCGTTTGCTTGAATCCGGAATGATTCGTACGGGATGTCTCCGTCGAACGGATATCCGAAGCCTTTCGGCATTACTCCTACGACCGTGTATTTCTGGCGATCTCAACTGAATCTGCCTCCCGAGAACATTTCGGCTGGAGCCGAACTGAGAACGCCGTAACGCGTCGCTGATTACGGCCACGTGCTCATGCCCTCGCGTGTCATCGTTCGCATCGAGACTCCTGCCAAACTGCGGCCGCGCTTCAAGTGTTCGAAAAAAGTTGCCGGTGACGAAAGCCGCTTCCGCTCGCGTTGCAGAACCGCCCCGGACAAGGTTCACGGCAACCGACCGCAACATCGTCATCGCCGAGAAATTGTGACTCAGACGTTGCCATTCATAAAAATCCGGAACATTCGGGCCGATCTCCTGCGGAACGCCCTTGAAATTTGAATTGGGGCTCCAGAGATAGACAAGCTTTTCCGGATGGCCATAAGGCAGCGAGCGCAACAATACCGCGTTCACAACACTGAAGATCGATACAGTGGCGCCGATTCCGAGCGCGATCACCAACACTGCTATTCCGGTGAAACCCGGCGCGGCGGCCAATGCGCGAGATCCGTATCGCACATCCGAGATCAGAATGCGCCAATGCTGCCTAAGATCCATCCCTATTTGTTCAGAATACACACACTTTGGGCTTCTACTCATGGTAGAGTGTCGATATGCAGAAGACCGAGGTATCGGAAGCCGCGGCAAAGTCGGATCTCCCCCAAGGAACCCTGGATCTCCTGATCCTGAAGGTGATTGCGCTGGGCCCGGTGCACGGATACGCCATCGCACAGAGGCTTCAGCAAGTCTCGCGCGATGTGGTGCAGGTTCCACAAGGCTCGCTCTATCCTGCATTGCACCGGCTCGAAAATCGCGGCTTCCTAGCTGCGGACTGGAAGGAAACCGAGACCGGCCGCGAGGCCAAGTTTTATCGCCTCACGCGGAAAGGGCGCGCCGCACTCGAGGCGGAAGCCGCGAGCTGGCAGCGATTAACGGAAGCTGTTGCTTTGATCCTCCAGATGGCCGAAGGAGCTGCGGAATGAGTTGGTGGCATCGTCTGTCGCGAAAAAGGCAGATGGAAGAGCAGCTCGAAAAGGAGCTGTGCTTTCATCTGGATGAACTCACTGCCGACCTGATCGCAAGCGGCCATGATCCGGAGGAAGCGCGACGCGAAGCTCGGCTTACCCTCGGCGGCCCGGAGCAAGTGAAGGAAAAATGTCGTGATGTGCGCGGCACACGCTGGCTGGAGGACCTATGGCAAGACTTCCGCTATGCGCTTCGCACTCTCCGGCAGAAGCCGGGGTTTGCGGCTGTTGCGCTGTTGACACTGGCGCTCGGCGTCGGAGCGACTACCGTCATCTTTACCCTCGTTAACGGCGTTCTGCTGAAGCCTCTGCCCTATTCGGATCCCGGCAGGCTGGTCAGCATTCACGGACATACCGAGGCCTGGAACGTCGCCGTTTATGGCGAGCAGAATCTTGCCTACTTTGATTTTCTCGACCTCGCGCGCGCGAGCCGGTCGCTCAATCTCACAGGCTGGGTTTTCAGTTCCGGCACACTAAGTGAGCCCGGCGAGCCCGAGCATGTCGAGGAATTCGAGGCTTCGCCCAACCTGTTCTCTGTTCTCGGCGTTCCGCTGTTTCGCGGGCGCACTTTTTTGTCCGAAGAAGATCGACCCGGCGCAGCGCCTGTCGCAATCCTCGGCTACACGTTTTGGCACCGCCGCTATGCCGGAAATCAGCCGGCAATTGGCACAGCACTGGTTCTTGACGCAAAGCGCTATACCGTTGTGGGCATCGCACCGCCAGGTTTTCGGCTGGGCGGAGACGAAGCCGATATTTATACGCCCATAGGTCAAGACACAGCGGCGTTCATGCGGCGTCGCGGTCCCCATCCAGTCACGACAGTGGCGCGCCTGCGGCCCGGCACGACACTGCTGCAAGCGCAAGCCGACCTGGCGCTCATCGGCCGGCATCTTGCCGCCGAATACCCGGACACGAATAAAGATCGCGGCTTCACTGTCGAGCCGCTTCGTCCCGATGTCGGCGATGCGAACTCCACGTTGTGGCTACTTCTCGGTGCGGTTACTCTTGTTCTGCTGATCGCATGCGCAAATATCGCCAGCCTGCTGCTCGCGCGGGCAGTTTCGCGGCAGCGTGAGCTCGCGATGCGTGCCGCTCTCGGCGCAGGACGCGGCCGGTTAGTCCGTCAATGTCTCACCGAAAGCGCCGTCTTGGGCATCTGCGGTGGCGCGCTCGGGGTCCTGCTCGCAGCCTGCGGGATACGCCCGTTCATCGTGTTCTGGCCGGGTGGTCTGCCGCGTGCCGATGAGGTTCAGCTCGATTGGCACGTCCTGCTGTTTGCGCTGGCGGTTTCGCTCGCAAGCGGATTTCTGTTCGGGCTCGCGCCCGCCCTGCGCCTTCCCACGCGGCACCTGGAACAGACGCTCCGCGCCGGAGCTCGCACGGTTGCGGGAAGCTCACGCCGGCTGCACAGCGGTTTCATGGTATGCGAGATCGCCCTCGCCGTTGTCCTGTTGATTTCCGCAGGAATGCTCGCGCGGACGCTGGTGCGGCTTTCGTCTCTCGATCCGGGCGTCAACATTCATAACGTCCTCACCGCCCGCATGGCGCTTTCACCCGCCGCGCTTCAAAGCCCCTCCCGCATTCGCGCCGCTTGGCAGGACATCCTCGACCGCGCCCGCCGCGTTCCAGCGATAACGGCCGTCGCAATCGTTGACACCGATCCCGATGCGTCCCGGAAACAACCCCATCGCTTATTGGACCACCCCTACTCCTCCGCCCGAGTCTCAACGGCCGCTCGTCTTGTCAACCTGCGTGACGCCGGATTATCTCAAGGTCGCCGGCATCACTTTGCGCGCAGGCCGCTTCTTTAATGACCACGACCGGATGGGGAGCGAACCGGTGGTCGTCATTGACGACGTGATGGCGCGGCAAGCGTTCGGCCGCGCCGAACCTCTCGGCAAACAGCTATGGATCGACCTCGACACGAAACCCGTGAAGGTCGTCGGTGTCGTGGCGCACGTACGCTATTGGGGCCCAGCCGGTGACGACCAAGCCCAAGTGCGGGCGCAGCTCTACTATCCCTTCTCGCAGGTTCCCGATCGGTTCTTGCGCCGCTGGTCCGAACTGATGTCGATTGCCGTTCGGACTCGCATTGACCCGCTGAACGTCGTCGAGCCACTTCAGCAGGCACTGCGGGGAGCTAGCGGCGATCAAGTCTTCTACGAAGTCCTCACCATGGAGCAGCTCGCGCGTGACTCGCTCGCCCGCCATCGCTTCCTTTTGCTGTTGTTCGGCGTATTCGCCGGTCTGGCGTTGCTGCTCGCCTGCATCGGTATCTATGGCGTGCTGGCATATCTGACCCACCAGCGTGTTCCCGAAATCGGCATGCGCATGGCCCTCGGTGCGAGTGCGCGCCAGGTCCTCCGGCTTGTACTCCGCCAGAGCCTCGCAATGGTCTTCTTCGGTCTTCTCGCCGGCATATGCGCCGCCTTGGTAGCCGCACGAGCACTGCACGGCCTTGTTGAAGGCATGCAGCCTGCCAGCGCATTCACCTTCGCCATCGTGATTCTTGTGTTGTTCGCCGCTGCCCTGCTCGCGAGCTATCTCCCCGCCCGGCGCGCAAGCCGAATCGATCCCATGACGGCTCTGCGGCAAGAGTAATAAATCCAAATCATCAACAGGCCCGAACCGAGCCGTGGGTGTAAGCGAACTTAGTTTTCAGGACTATGTCGCGATCTCGTATCGCAGTCGGACGACACCGTCGGGGTACTTCTGAGTTGACCGCAAGCGAAGCGGGACATCCCGATGGCGCGGGGCCACCAGCGGAATGCCCTCACCTATGAGCGTGGGAATGACGTGGATGTCGAAGTCGTCGATCTCGCCGGCATCGAGGAACGAGGCGATCAGTTCGCCGCCGCCCATCATCCAGATGTGCTTTCCAGGCGCGCTGCGCAGACGCTGTGCAAATGCCTTCACTGGTTCCGACACGAATTCCACACCTGGCGCTGCCCGTTTCGGCGGCTTCCGCGAGAAAACGAAATTGGCAAGCTTCGTATCGAATATCCCGCTTTTGTTACCTTGCTTCCTGTGATAGCCGAGAGCCCAGTCGTACGTCTTGCGTCCCCAAAGGATTGTGTCGATCGTAGCGTAGAACGCGTTTATTCCGTAATCGACCGTCCGCGGCCGGCGATTGAGCCATTCGACACTGCCGTCTGGCCTCGCGATGTAGCCGTCGACGCTGGTCGCGATATAGACGATGATTCTTCGGCGGGCCTTCATGACACATCTCCGATTACGAGGGTGTGCACTCCAAATACTAGCGCGTTAAAACAACCGATAAAGCTGGGCCGTGCTCATCGCTGTTCAAACTGAGCCGCGCACGTGAGTAAGCGGTTTTGTTCTACCGCAGCTTGGCGTACTCCGCTTTTGCTTGCTGGAGAATCGGAATATCGGCGTCGGCGTCTTTCCAGAGCGCGAAGAAATCCTGGTAGGCAGTGCGGCTTTTCGCGGTATCGCCGGTGAGCGCATGCGCTCGGGCGAGGCCGAGGTGGGCGAGTGAGGCGATCGGCTCATTTCCTATCGCGCCAGGATGGTCGAGAATTTTCTGGAATTCGGCGGCGGCGGGAGCGCCTTCATGGGCAGCCAAGTACGCTCCGCCTCGCAGGTAAACGGGAAAACCGGCGAAGTTGAAGCTTGATGTAGCCTGTCCGAATTCGTACGGCCCAGCCGGCGCGAGCGCTTGAATGGCCTCAGCGGCCTTTTCGGCCGTGGGGCCGCGGCCGAGAGCAGCGGCTGCGCGGATGCTGGGTAAATAGTTGAACTGCACCAGCGTGTCTTCCGGAAATCGTTTCGCGAGATCGCCGGCTAAGCGGGCGGCTTCGGCGGAATCGCCAGCCAGCCCGAGCGCAATCGCCGACATCCCCTCAACATCTCTGCCATTTGAGAGCGCCAGGGCCGCGCGCGCTTGCTGCCGTGCCGAATCAGTGTTGCCCACGAGCGCTTCACGCACCGCCGCTTCGGCCTGGTACCCGGCTGCCGTTTCCTTTTCGTCCGCGCGCTGGGCAGAAGCCACCGCTCTCTGTGTCAGTTCGCGCGCCTTCGAAAATTGCCCTATGTAAGCAGCAGTGTCGGACTCCATATAGAGCATGGTGTCTTCGAACCCCAGCTTGCCCATGAGAGCAGCGGATTCACGTGTCATGCCCGCCTCGTCGTGCTGCAGAAAAGCTACGCCGTAGAGCAGAAAATGAAGATAGTCAGAGCCCAGATGGTGACTGATTGCCTGCTGCGCGGTATCTTTCGCTTCATCCAGCCGGTCGACCGCAAGGTACGCGCTGACCAGATTGCCATAGTTGATTCCGCTTGCGGGGTTCAGGTCGAATGCTTCCCGGTTTGCAGCGAGTTCCTTGTCGTATTCGCCCAAATTTGCGTAAATCATGCCGAGGCTGCCAGGCGGAGCTTCATCGCGAGGGTAGGTCTGCGCCCACAATTCCAGGGTTCGTCGCGCGGCGTCCAGGTTTCCCGTGACGTGCTGCTCATAATGCGAGGTGATGTAGAACTTCTCGCGCTCGCTCACCCGATCGCGCAGCTCGTACGCCTTGCGTGTATTTTCGGCTGCGCGGGCAGCTTCGCCGAGATTGCTATAACAGATGCCGAGCCGTGCGTACGCCATGGCGAAATTCGGATCGAGATTGATGGCGTGCTGGAAAAGCGGCACAGCGCCGGCGAAATCGTTCTTTACGACCTCTGTTCGATAGCCGAGACCGTAGGCTTGCAGCGCCTCGAGCGAGGGCGTAGTAACGTTCTCGGGCAGCGCATCAAATTTCTGCACGGACGTGAGCGATTCTCCGAGCTTCTTGCGCAGGCTCGTCGCAGCAACGCCCAGCGCCTTCAGCACCTGCTCCTTGCCGTTCGCCGTGACCTGATCCACTGCGAGCAAATCTCCGTTCCGGCAATTCACTGCTTTAAGGCCGAGCACGTACTGGCCGCCGAGGTTTGAGATTGAGCCTTCAATCGTCGCGCTACTCGCGGTGCGTTGGCAGACGCCGCGCGCCAGCTCGCGTGTGAGTCGCGTGTCCTTCGGCTGCGCCATGAAAGCAAGCGTCTGCGCAATGCGCTGGTCCGAAAGCAGATTGAGAAATGGCGATTGCTCCAGTTGCGCGGAGAGACCCTGACGCAAAGTTCCGTCGAAAACCGGATCTCCGGTCGTGTTCGCGAAATCGGCCAGGATGATAGTATCTTTCTCGGTGAGTTTGGGGGCAGTGCGCGAGCGATAGTAGAAAAGAGCGGCCAGAGCTGCAATCAGTAAGAGCGCAGCGGGAAGGGCAAATTTCCATGAAGTCCGGGGACGTGAAATTCCAGGGGCGGGTGCAGCGGTCACGCTGCGTCCCGATTCGCTTTCGCGCTTCAGCCGCGCGAGATCGGCGCGCAACTCAGCCGCACTTTGATAGCGAAGATTGCGGTCCTTTTCGAGCGCCTTGTTGAGAATGCGCTCGAGCTCGGGAGGCAAGCTCGTATTCAAATCGAGCGCACGCGGGGGCTGGCGATTCAGGATGCCATCGAAGATCACCGCCGATGTGTTTCCCGTGAACGGCTCGCGGCCGGTGGCCATTTCGTATAGCACTGCTCCGAAGGAAAACAGGTCGGTGCGGGCATCCAGTTCCTCACCGCGAGCTTGCTCCGGCGACATGTAGGCGACGGTGCCGATGGTGGAACCCGGGCTGGTGAGAAACGCTTCGTCCATCGCCATCGTGGCCGAAAGATCTCCCGCCACGACCTTTTGCGGCCTCGCCGCGATTTTTGCTAAACCGAAATCGAGAATTTTTGCTTGCCCGCGATTGGTGATGAACAAATTGGCCGGTTTGATGTCCCGGTGGACGATCCCTGCTGCATGCGCCGTATCGAGTGCATCGGCGATTTCAATCGCGATCAAGAGTAGCTGGTCGGGAGGCAAGGGTCCGGCCTCGATGCGATGCTTCAGCGTCGCGCCTTCGAGCAGCTCCATTGCTATGAAACTCTGGCCCTGATTTTTGCCAATCTGACCTTCGTCGATGTCGTAAATGGTGCAGATGTTTGGGTGATTGAGAGCGGATGCGGCGCGGGCTTCGCGCTGAAAACGCTCGCGCGCCTGCGGATCGTGCGCCATGTCTTCGGGGAGAAACTTCAGCGCGACGTGCCGGCCCAAACGCACGTCCTCAGCCTGATAGACCACACCCATACCGCCGCCGCCAAGCTTTCTGATAATGCGGTAATGAGAAATGACTTCGCCGAGCATCGCCTTAGGGCAAGAGTAACCCAGGGCGTGCTACGTTGTAGAGAAAATTGAGCAGCGTCGTCGCGGTCACGATCGTAACTTATAACAGCGCGCGGTTCATAGGGCAATGCTTGGAATCGGTCTTCGGGCAGGATTTGCCGCGCATCGAGGTGGTTGTCGTCGACAATGCGTCCACCGACGAAACCGCGGACATCCTTCGGGAATGGGAAGGGCGGGCGCGTATCCTATATAACCGCGTGAATGTGGGATTCGCGGCCGGTCAAAATCAGGCGATTGCCAATTCAAGTTCCGAATGGGTTCTCATTCTGAATCCTGACGTCCGTCTGCAGCCGAATTTCGTATCCATGCTTGTGGCAGCGGGCGGTGCCGATGCGGGGATCGGGACGGTGTGCGGGAAATTACTGCGCATCGCGGCTGATTTCTCGATCCCCGAACGCGCAGTTTTCGATTCCACCGGCATCTATTTCACACCCGCGCTGCGTCACTTGGATCGAGGCAGCGGAATGGCGGACGATGGCCGGTACGATCGTGTCGAGTATGTGTTCGGAGCGACGGGAGCGGCCGCGTTGTACCGGCGACGGATGATTGAAGATGTGTCGGTGTTCGGAGAGTTCTTCGATTCCGATTTTTTTGCCTACCGGGAGGATGCGGACGTGGCGTGGCGAGCGCAACTGCTGGGATGGAAGTGCGTGTACACGCCGTTTGCCGTGGGTTATCACGTGAGGAGCGTGCTCGCGGAGGAGCGTGGGCGCGTAGCTCCCGCGATCAACATGCATTCCGTGAAAAACCGATGGCTCATGCGCATCAAGAACACGACGCCGAAATTATACGCGCGGCATTTCCTCGCGATTACCGGGCGCGACTTTCTCGTGATCGGCGGATGCTTGGCAGGCGAATGGAGATCGCTCAAAGCGTTTCCGCTGGTGATCCGTATGTGGCGGCGGACGTGGAGAAAGCGACGCGAGATCATGCGGCGGCGTCGGGTTGGGGACGCGTATATTGAGGCGTGGTTTTCCTTCGAGCCGGTGAGTTTCGCCGCGCCTGAAATCGCGGCGAAATGCGCATTGCTCTGCTAGGCACGCGCGGCATCCCGGCCCAATACGGAGGATTCGAGACGTTCGCCGAAGAGCTTTCGGTGAGGCTCGCCGAACGGGGGCACCGAGTGACGGTGTACTGCCGCGAGCGCCACGAAGCGGACCAATATCGCGGCGTTCGGCTGCGATATCTGCCAACCATCCGGCACAAATATTTCGATACGGTGGCGCACACAGGGTTGTCAACTGGCGACATTCTGTTCCGGCGTTTCGATGTGGCTCTATACTGCAACGCGGCGAATGCCGTGTTCACGTTATGGCCGAGATGGTTCGGGACGCCCACGGCGCTGAATGTGGACGGAGTGGAGCGGCGCAGAAAAAAATGGAACCGGATTGCGAAGGCCTGGTACCGGATTTCGGAATGGATTGCGACGTGGTCTGCGAGCGCAATGATTACGGATGCACAGGCGATCCGTGAGTATTATCTGGCGTGGTACGGCAAGCGATCGGTCTTCATTCCTTATGGCGCGGAAGTAGGAAAAGTTGAAGGAACGGATGCGGTGCGGCGGTTGGGACTGGAGCCGGGGCGGTATGTTCTGTACGTCAGCCGTATGGAGCCGGAAAATAATGCGCTGGCAGTGCGGCAAGCATTCGAAAAAGTTGATACGGATTTCAAGCTGGCGCTGGTGGGCGATGCGCCGTATGCGGAAGAATACATACGGAAGGTGAAAGATACGGACGACGAACGGATCGTGATGCCAGGCGCGATTTATGGCGAAGCCTACCGTCAATTGCAGTCGCATTGCTGGGCGTACGTGCAGGCGACGGAAGTTGGCGGAACGCATCCGGCAATGATTGAAGCGATGGGGCGCGGTGCTTTGGTGCTGTATTTGAAGACTCCGGAGAGCGCAGAGGTTGCGGGCGATGCGGCGCTCTCATTCGAGGATGATCTCGAGAACGACCTGGTGGGGAAATTGGAGTGGGCGGTCAACCTTTCCGAAGGCGAGCGTGCCAAATGGGGAGCGCGGGCGATGAAGAGAATCGAGCAATTTTATAGTTGGGATCGGGTGACGGATGCATATGAGGATGTGTTCCGGGAATTGGTAAGTAAGAGACAAGCGAGGCCCCATGGCCTGTGAAGCGCCCCGGTCATTGCCCCACCGGTCATTGCCCTACCGATCGTGGGTGGAAGTTTCGCGCGCGCAGATCGCGGAAAATTTCCGAGCGGTTCGGAGCGTGGTGGGGCCGGAAGTCGAAGTGATGCCGGTGGTGAAGGCGGACGCGTACCGGCACGGGGCGGTGGAAGTATCGCGGGTGCTTGAACAGCAGGGCGCCCGGTGGCTCGCGGTGAGCAATACGGATGAAGGGGTGGTGCTGCGGGATGCCGGAATCCGGGCGCGCATTCTAGTAATGGCCGATTTTCTGCCGTTCACGCGAGAGGCGATGTTGGCGTACGATCTGACGCCGGTGGTGCACTCGCTCGAGGATATTGCGGAGCTGGATCGCCTCGCGTCCGCGCGCGAGCGGAGAGTTCGGTATCACCTGAAGATCGATACGGGCATGGGGCGGCTGGGCGTGCGGGCCGATACGAGCGGCATTGCGGATGCGATTTTGGGCGCCAAAAACGTGGAGCTCGAAGGCATGATGACGCACTTCGCTTCCGCAGGAAATTACACGAGCAGCCAGACGGACGAGCAGATTTCTTTGTTCGATCACGTTATGGAAGGATTGGCGCGGACGGGTGTACATCCGGTGCTGGTGCATCTGTCGAGCACGATTCCGGTGGCATACGGAAGACGAAGCGCGTGGCGAGGATTGATTCGGCCGGGGCACGCGATTTACGGGTATGTTTCGCCGGCGCGCGGCCATGCGCCTGGGAAGAGTGTTGCAGGTGAAGCCGGCGCTCACGTGGCGTGCGACAGTTCTGTCGGTGAAGGACGTTTCGGAGGGCGCGCTGATCGGATATGGCGGAATGTTTCGCGCGCCGCGCCCGATGCGCGTGGCAGTTTTGGCGGCCGGGTACGCGGACGGCATTCCGCACCGGCTGTCGAATCGGGGCAGCGTCATTCTGAACGGCCGACTGGCGCCGATCCTGGGCGCGGTTTCGATGGACTTAACGTCGGTGGACGTGAGCGAATCGCCGGAGACGCGGGTGGGGGATGCGGTGACGCTACTCGGGACCGAGGCTGCGGCGAGCGGCGGTGTAGTAAGGATTGACGCTCAGCAGATTGCGAAATGGGCCGGAACAATTTCCTACAGCGTGCTGTGCGGAATTCACGCACGCGTGAAGCGGATTTATGTATGAAACTGGATCTAGGAAGCTGAAGCTCTCGATCTGACCGCTGTGTAGAATCGAACATGATAGTCGATGGCAGTTCCTGATTTTCAGTCGTTCTTTTTGCCGGCGCTACGCCGCGCGGCCGATGGGAACGAGCACTCCATGGCAGAGCTTCGGGAAACGATCGCTACCGAGATGAATCTCACTCCCAAAGATCTAGCGTCGAGACTGCCTAGCGGAGCTCAGACAGTATTCGCGAACCGACTCGCTTGGAGCGCGGTTTATCTGAGTAAGTGATTACTACCTCATTCTTCTCACAAGAAGCAATGGAGTATGTGAAACCGGATCGAAAAACGAATCGTGTTGGTCGATGCTAAACAACTGGCCGAATTGATGATCGATCACAACGTAGGAGTTGCAATTTCACGCAGCTATACGGTTACGCAGATCGACCTCGATTACTTCGACGGGGACTAATCCTCGGCCAAATCGGCAGACACCGCTGATCAGCGCATCGCCTCTCAGGTCCGCCGCGGCCATGGTTTGTAATCGTGGGACGAGGGGTCGCCGCCGCGATCCACATCGAGCGGGGAGCCCTGCCGGGCAAAGTGATCGCCGACCGACCAAACCTCCCATTCGTTCGAAGGAACGCCCGGAACCCGGAAGCGAACGGCCTCGCGGAAACGGCCTGCAGTTACGTCCTTGACCATGGACATCAGGCGCTGCACCTCGTCTTCGGCGTTCTCATCGCAGGCATCGCATCCGCACGTCGGGAACGCCACCATGGATGACCGCCCGAAACGCACGTGAACTCCTGGGAAGCTTGAGAAAGCTACGACCAGCGGCGCGGCTCCCCCGTCACGCGGTGTCAGGCTTACGGTCGAGCGCGCTAGCTTGTAACGCCGTTCCAACTCGGGGTCGAGCCCATATCCCTCCGCACGCTCGACATCGAATTCCAGTTCCAACCGCTTCAGAATTGCCGTCGCGGCCTCGTATAGCGGCGCGAATCGCTCCGGGTTTGTGACGCGGGAATACGCTTCGGGAGGCGGTCCTTCGCTTCCCCACTGGCTGTTGCCCATATCTCAAGTGATTAGCACGAATCCGAACGGAGGCGCAAAACTATCGCGCGCGCGATTCCAGGGTCCGCTTATTGCGGCTGTCGCGCTGTAATTGTCGAACCACCAGCCGCCGCTTCGGTGGTAGGAACCGAAAGATCCGCTGTTGCATTTCTCGCGGCGACGGCATCGAGAACGCTGCGGCGAATCCACCTGGATTGTGTGTTGAACCCGGAGACCCGCGCATTCGCTTCGGAGCGCTCATGCTCCCGAATTGCGCCGACCGTGTTGTACGCAAGCGACACGGGATTCATCCGAATCACATCGTTCCGCAGGGCCAGCAGCGCTGCCGCGGGCCTTCTTCTTCCACCGCGAGCGCTGGTTATATCCGATTCGGGCATTGTTCGCGGGTTGGCGCACTCATTCATTTGAAGCACCGCAACTTTACCATCCGTGCTGATCGAATGCGCCCGCTGACCCGAACCGGAAGAGTCGCGAGAGATGAAGCTCGCCGCTTCTAGGCAGCCTGTGAACGCCAGGTCATTCAGTACCTTCGCCCGTTCGTTATCGATCACCGGATCAGTAGCGTGCGTCAGGTGCATTCTCCAAAATTTGTATCCCACGTCCTCGGTTGTTGCGCTCAACCAGACGTCTTCACGCCCCTGCTTCCATAACCGCACGTGGTGACGCTTGGAAAAAGTGTCGAGACTTTTCTGATATTCTGCATCCGCCATCGCGCCGTTCAGGGTCAAATTCCCCATCGGGGCCATTCTGTAGCCCATACGCTGCACCATGCAGTGGTACATCCCATAGATCGACATCATCGAGTTCCGCTGTGCGCCGAACCATCCCGCCGCGCGGAACGCCCGGTCGATCGACTGGCGGCTCCCGAAAATGAGAATGTTGATCAAGTCGGACGGGTGATTACGACCTCGATCCGTATGCTGCTCTGGAAGTTTTGCTAGCTCTCGCTCTGCCTCGGCCGTTTCCGCTGCGGAAAGCGATTCAATGTGGTGCAGTGGAGCGCCTGGGTTCGGAATTTCGGTTGCGGCGGTCAGCTCGAAAATAACCTCGGTCCCAGCGGGAAAGTAGATCTCCGGATCCGGCGACCGGGCGATTAGAACTTTGATTCCCAACATGGGGACCGCAAGGTCCGGATGAACACATAACAGCGGGAGTGCATAGAACGAAACACTCGAAGAAAGATTGGCCGTCGGATAGATGCCGCCGATCACGCCCTTTGCGTTCACCTGCTCTTTCGCCGTTTCCACCCGGACGACTCGCGTCTCGATCGGAATAGCCGCCGCGCCCGGCCACTGCACGGTATCGAACCGGTATTCGATCGCGGATGTGAGGTGCTTCAGTCCCAATCCCACGCGATCAACGCGCTGGACGGCCCCAGACACGGACGCTCCTTGCGGGATCAGCAGCCTCCCTTCTTCCAAAACCGGCGCGATCACCGTGGCTTCGATGCGATCGCCTGCATAGGAGATGCGGGATCCCGTCGCGGTGGTGATCCGCGCCTCCACACGCGTACCCGCGGGCAACGTCTGCGCAGTCATCGAGGACCGGGCGACGAAGAGGATCGCTGCCGTCAGCAGCAGAGTGGGTACGCCTCTCAGAGTGGCACGTAAGTTTAGCAAGTACGTGAGACCATTTCTCGGACCAGTTTTGGACGCTAGTGTTTATACTACTCGAAATGAATCGGGTTTGCTGCCAATCGACGTTCTTCCCCTCCCTGCGTTGCTCGTCCGATTACACGTTCGCGCCGGGGTAATCTTCGCCTTTTTGGCGAATGTCATTTGCAATCAACGAGTGATTGCATTGCTATCGTTGATGCATCGCCAGCATCACCATACGACGCCTCGATGAAACAGTGAAGACTCGACTTCGCTTGCGCGCAGCCCGCCACGGCCGATCAATGGAAGAGGAGGCTCGCGAGATTATCAAGGCGGGTCTCCGTAAGGAGCGAGGGTCTTCCGAGACGAATCTCGCGGACGCCATTCGCCGCCACGTTGACCGAGTCGGCGGTATCGAGTTGCTCCTACCGCCGCGTGAACCTGTTCGACGGCCTCCGAAGCTCGTCCGATGATCATTCTTGATACGAACGTCTTTTCGGAGGCGTTGAAGCCCTCGCCCTCGAGGGCGGTGTTGCGCTGGTTGTCCACTCAAGAGAAATTGGCAGTGTTTACCACGACCATTACGTTGGCGGAAGTGCTCTACGGCATCGAGGTTTTGCCCCCAGGCAAGCGTAGCGGCGGTTTGTCGCACCTGGTTGAGAGCCTTTTCGCCGATGAGTTTCAGGACCGTATTCTGCCCTTTGATGATGACGCGGCACGAGTGTTCCCTGAGATTGTCGTGGACCGCGAACGTATGGGACGCCCGATCGCGCAGTTCGACGCAATGATCGCCTCGATTGCCCGGTGCACACGGAGTACAGTTGCTACTCGCAATACCGATGATTTCGAGGACTGCGGTATCCAAATCGTCAATCCATGGGCGGCACGACTGCCTTAGAGCTCTGGACAGACCAGTTATTATGAAGCTCCCCACACGGTCCAAAAGCGGTTCCGAACTGTCGAGTTTAGTTCCGCTGATCACGATGACCGTCGTGATTGCAGCGCTTTATTTCGGTCGGGAGATCCTCATCCCGTTTGCATTAGCGCTGCTCATAAGTTTCGTTCTCACGACGCCCGTCGCTTGGCTGGAAAGAGCGAAGCTGGGTCGCGTGCCTTCAGTGCTCCTCGCGCTGGTGTTGACCTTCTCCGTTGCCGGCGGAATTCTCTGGTTGGGAACCACGCAACTGGCCGACTTAGTTAGCAAACTGCCGCATTATCAGCACAACATTCAGAAAAAAATAGAAGCGCTGCGCAATCCGGCGGGCTCGGGGTTGGCCAAAGCCGCCGACAGCGTCAAGCAAATCCGTGACCAGTTATCCCGGAGCAGCGCGGTTGTTGAGAATCGAAAACCGGTCTCGCCCGATCAGAAGAGAGGCAAGGCGTTATCGAGCGGACCTCCTGAGCGGGCTCCGGTAAGCGTAGAAGTTGTGAAGAATCCGCCCGGCATTGTGGAGTCGCTTGGCCTCGTCGGGACTTCGCTTGCGCGCTTTCTCGGAGTAGTGGGCGCCGTCATGATCTTCTCGCTGTTCATACTGGTCCACCGTAGCGATCTCCGCAATCGATTGTTCCGGCTCTTTGGCACGGGTCATCTGAACGTCATGACCACCGCGCTGGATGATGCCGCGAGCCGCGTAAGCCGATACCTGTTGACGCAGTCCATCATCAATGGAACGTTTGGCCTGCTGCTTGGCTTGGGCCTCCATTGGATCGGTCTTCCGAATGCGCTGTTTTGGGGCGTACTGGGCGCCATTCTTCGGTTCATTCCCTATGTGGGGACTCTGATCGCAGGACTTTGCCCGGTGGTGTTGGCGCTGGCGATTTTTGAGGGTTGGGCGAAGCCGCTGCTCACCTTCGGACTCTTCGCAGCGCTGGAATTGACGATATCTACAGCCATCGAACCATGGCTGTATGGCGCCCGGACAGGTGTTTCTTCGCTCGCGATCCTGGTCTCGGCCGCATTTTGGACCCTACTCTGGGGCCCCATCGGTCTGGTGCTATCCACGCCTTTGACGGTTTGCCTCGTCGTGCTCGGCCGATACGTTGCCCCGCTGGAATTTCTCGGCGTTCTTCTCGGCGATGAAGCGGCGCTGACTCCCGACGCCGGCTACTACCAACGATTATTGGCGATGGATGAGGACGAGGCTCAGGATATCGCACGCGCCTATTTGAAAGAGAAAACGCTGGGAGAACTGTACGATTTGGTGCTGATTCCCGCGTTGTCTTTGGCCGAACAGGATCGCCATCAGAATGCCTTGGATGAGCAACGGGAGGAGTTTATCTACCGAAGCACGAAAGAGCTGATCGAAGATCTGGCAGAAGAAGTACCGCCCGCGTCCCCAGGCGGGCAGCTCGAGGATTCCCAAGCATCGCAGCCGCCCGTTCTCGTGATGCCGGCGAGAGATAAAGCCGATGAGCTGGTCGGCCGCATGCTGGCGCACCTTTTGCAATCAGGGTACAGAATCGCGGCGATTCCCATCGGAACCGTCGAAGAGATGTTCAAGGCGGTCGAACAAAATCACCCGGGCGTTCTCTTCGTTTCGGCACTCCCTCCTTTCGCCATGAGTCAGGCGCGTTCTTTATGCAGGAGGGCTCGCCGGAGATTTCCGGATCTCAAAATTATCGTGGGATTTTGGGGCTCCGGAGCCGATATCAGCAAGCTCCAGGAGCGTTTGGGATCAAGTTGCTTTGATAGCGTCATTACAAATGTCAGGCAGGCGGAATCACAGCTCAGAATGTTTGCGGGCATAAGCGAATCCACGGAAGCGGAAACGATTAGCGCGGAGCCGGCGCGCATGGTTACTTCGTAATACCGACTTGGCTGAGCAGCCACGCGTATTCAAAAGCTTGATCCTTCAGCCGATCATAGCGGCCCGAAGCGCCCCCGTGCCCGGCAGGATCCATTTTCATCTTCAGCAGCAATGGGTTCTTATCGGTCTTCAGCGTGCGCAGCTTTGCCACGAACTTAGCGGCTTCCCAATACATCACTTGGCTGTCGTTCAGGCTCTCGGTCAACAACATCGCCGGATACGCCGATTTGTGCACATTATCGTAGGGGCTGTACGACAGGATGTAGTCATACACGGCCTTCCCGTCTTTGGGGTTGCCCCACTCCGGGTAATCCGTGGTGGTCAGCGGTAACGAGGGATCCATCATGTCATTCATGACATCCACGAACGGAACTGCCAGATGAACGGCGTGGAAGAGATCGGGGCGCATGTTGACGACCGCGCCCATCAGCAGGCCGCCCGCGCTCCCGCCTTCAATGAGCAGGCGATCTTTCGACGTCCACTTCCCCTCGATCAGATACTGGGCACAGTCGATGAAGTCGTAGAACGTGTTCTTCTTGTTCATGAGCTTGCCGTCATCGTGCCATTGCTCGCCCATGTCGTCGCCTCCGCGGATATGCGCGATCGCATACGTGACGCCGCGGTCGAGCAGCACCAGCCGCGAGCTGGAGAAGTTCGCAGGCATGCCGAATCCATACGAGCCGTAAGCGTATAGCAACATCGGCGCTGTGCCGTCGCGCTTGAATCCTTTCTTGTACACGATGGAAATCGGAACCCTCACCCCATCGCGCGCAACCGCCCATTGGCGCTCCGAGACATATTGGGACGGATCGTAACCGCCTGGCACTTCCTCCTGCTTCAACAGCTTCGAGGTGCCGGTATGCGTATCGTAATCGAAAACACTGGGAGGCGTTATCAAACTCTCATAGCGATAACGATACGTCTGCGATTCATAGTCCGGCGTCTCGCCCGGGAATGCCGAATAGACCGGTTCGGGAAAGGAGATCGAATTCCACCGGCGCGCTTTGAAATCGTAGATTCGAATTCTATTGAGCGCCTGAAATTTTTCAAGCGACACCGCGAAGTCATGGAAGAGATCGATGTCCTGTATCAGGACGTCTTTATTGTGTGGGATAAAAACCGTCCAGTTCTTCGGATCAGGTGCATTGTCGGCGGTGGTGAAGACTTGAAAGTTCTTGGCTCCTTTGTCACTCCGAATATAAAAAAGATCCTCGCGGTGATCAACGAAATAGCGATGCTGCTTTTCCCGCGGAAGGAAAACGGCGAAGTCTTGTTTCGGCTGGTCAGCGCGGAGATAACGGACCTCGGTAGTATCGGTGCTCTCAATATCCAACAGCAAATATTGCTTGTCCCGCGTCTTATCGATGCCGATCCGGAACACTTCGTCTTTCTCTTGATACAGCGGCTGGAACTCTTTGTCGCCTAGCGTGTGGCGCCAAAGAGTGTCGCCGCGCTTCGTTATTGCGTCCTCAGTGGTGAGAAACAGGGTGCGGTTATCAGCCGCCCAGGCGACACTGTCAACGCGCTCCAGAGTATCGGGGAGCGTCTCACCGGTCCGCAGGTCCTTCACGTGCAGGCTGAACTGACGGAAGCCTACGTAGTCGATCGTGTACGCAAGCAGATTTTGATCATCGCTGACCACGAAAGCGCCGAGCCCGGCGAACTTCTTTCCGCTCGCCAGCTCATTCAAATCCAGCAGCACCTCCTCTTTCGCCTCCAAACTGCCTTTTTTGCGGCACTGGATCGGATACTGCTTGCCTTGCTCGGTACGCGAGTAGTAGAAGTAATGGCCGCGGCGCGCCGGCACGCTCAAGTCCGTCTGCTTGATGTGGCTAAGCATCTCCTGATAGAGTGCCTCCTGAAACGGCTTGAGGCCGTGTGTCACGGCTTCCGTATAGGCGTTCTCCGCCTCGAGATACCGGATCACCGCCGGATTCGATTTTTCGCGAAGCCAAAAGTAGTTGTCGATCACCGTGGTCCCGTAGCGCACGTCCCGGTGCTCGATCACAGGAGCGACCGGAGGAGCCGGAGGATTGTCGTCAAGCATCCGGGCCGCCGCGAATACGTTCGGCAAAAGCAACGGGAGCAGACAGTATCGAAGTATCAACATCCGAGGGCAAATTAGCTCACACATTTTATCGCAACATCAGCATCTGAGCAGAAAAATACAAGTCCTTCACTTTTTGTAACAACTCCTTCCAGCGAATCGCGCTCTATTGAGTAACCTGGCACAATAGCGTTCAGCAATGAATCCCCTGGCGTTGGGCGCATCCACCAGCGCCGGGGGACGGTGCTCAAAAGTGGAGGTTTGAATATGACGTCGACCCAAGCAGCTCTGGGTTCCGTTGTTTCTCTCTGGCGTTATCCAGTCAAGTCGATGCTCGGAGAGGAGCTGAATGCTGCCGAGGTTACCGACCGCGGGCTTTGGGGCGATCGTGCGTACGCGGTAATCGACAGCTCTGACGGTAAAGTCGCGAGCGCAAAGAATCCCCGAAAGTGGCCGAAGCTGTTCGACTTCCGTGCCGCTCTGGATCAGGGTGCAACGCCAAATGCCGGGACGCCTTCGGTCCGCATCACATTGCCGGATGGCACATATGTCACGAGTGGGCAAGCGGATGTCGATCAGATCGTCTCCCAGGTGCTCGGACGTGAAGTGACGCTCCGTGCCGTTAGTCCCGCCACGCAATCGGTAACCGCAGAGGAGTACTGGCCGGATATGGAAGGCCTCGATCACCGGGACACCGTTACGGATTTCGGTCTGCCGGACGGGACTTTTTTCGACGCCGCCTTGGTGCACCTGCTGACGGCTGCCACTCTCGACCGGCTGCGAACGTTGTATCCGCAGGGACGATTCGAGGTCCGCCGGTTTCGCCCAAATTTTGTGGTGCAAACCGCGAACGGGGAGAAGGATTTCGTAGAGAATGGGTGGATCGGACAAGTCCTCGCGATCGGAGATGCCGTTCGCCTGAGCATTACCGCCCCGTGCCTCCGCTGCGTCATGACGACGCTTGCTCAGAGCGATCTCCCACAAGACAACGGAATCTTGCGCGCAGCAGGCCAGTTCAACCGTGCGAGCGTCGGCGTGTATGCCTCTGTTTTGCAGGGCGGCAAAGTCCGGCGTGGAGATTCCGTCAAGCTGGAGCGTGGCTTGGGAACGTGAATTGGCCGATCAACCAGCCGTTCCGCAGCATGACCTGCGAGTTTCGAAACTAGCATTAGATCCCAAGCTGCCGCCGAACTCGGTCCGTTACGTCCTTCGGAATCAGCTTGAGATGGAGGGTGGCGTGCTCTTTCTCGTGAAGCTCGATTTCGCTGCCTTTTGACTGAAGCAACTTAACAAACTGCGCGTTGTCCCAGATTTCGAAATCGCCGTCTTGAGCGGCGAATGCCATATACTTGCCAGAACGCATGTTGGCCTCGGAGAAGTGGAGAAATTGATCCAGTTCCGCGGTCCAAGTTTTGTTCAACGGTGCCAGCGTATCTTCCTCGATCAGCAAAACATGGACGGAGCCGATGGAAGTCCTGGAGACATCCTCTGGAATTTCTACATCTCCGCTTACGCTCGAGATACTCTTGCTGTAAGTCAGCAATACATCCAGACTGGCTCCATCGTGGCCCGCCACCGGATCTCCATCCGCATCCAAGACCTGTCCACTGATTGCCCCTGCCGGAAAAAGCCGGAGAGTGAGGTCCTGCGGGCGATCACCGCCACGGATTCTCAGAAGAGATCTACGTCCCCTGGCTTGACTTCGCCATATCCGCCGGGGAGAAATCCAGCCTTGTCGCTGATTAGCTTGTAAACGCCGGGAGTCACATCTGCGAATCGGAAGTGGCCCGCTTCGTCTGTCGTCGCGATCATCTCGAAATCATCTCCAGCCGCATACGATCCGAGCGTGACGTGTGCCTTTGAAATGGGTTCTCCCGTCACGGCGTGAATGACACGTCCTTCTACCAGGCCAAGCTTTTCATTTGGCGGGGTTTGCTGCGCCGACAAACTGGCCGCGACACGAAAGCTAATCCACCAATTCATTCGGATGCCACCCCGCCAGCACATGTACGCACGTGTCGGAGCCATCGTTACCTGAATCGCCCCACCAGCCCAAAATACATCCGCCAGTAGATATCGAATCCCAGCTTCTCCTGCAGCTCGTGTATCTCGAGTTCGCTCGCGGAGAGAATCGGCTCGATCTTCGCGGCCGGTGCGCAGCACGCCCGAAACGTCCGCCAGCGTCTGAATCCCTCCCATTTGCCCCGAATCGCGGCCCCGAAATGTCCCTGCTTCCCCGCCGCGAGCACCGACAGCGTCTGTCCCACCAAAATCGCCCAGGCGAACCGCCGCAGCGTCGCCCTCGGATAATGTCGAGCCAGCAGGAAAACTTGGTTTCGTGCAGTCAAATACATCACTCGCCCTGCACGCCGCCCGAACGTGCTTTTTTCCATGTGCCGCGCCACGGCTTCCGGTTCATAGATCCCCGCCAGATCAGCCAACGCGCATCGAACTCCAAAATCCACGTCCTCGTAATACGATTCGAAGCGCGTCTCGAGCAGCCCCACCTGCTCGAACACACGCCTGTGAAACAAAGCGGCCGTCATTGGCGCACATGCGATTTTTCGCCGCTTTGACCACACGGGGCCGTCAGGCCGACCATAGCCGCATCGCCACGCATACGCCCCGCGTGACACCAGGTCCCAGCTTCCGTCAATAATTCCCGTTTCCCGCGCCCGAACCAGCTTCCCCACCGCGAACGCCGCGTTTTCTTGTTGCGCACTCGCAAGCAAACGCTCTAGCCACTTCGGCTCCAGCAGGACATCGTTGTTGAGCAACAGAAGCCAGTCGCCGCTCGCCTGTCGAATCCCTTCATTTACCGCAGCCGCGAAGCCCCGGTTCTCGGTAAACCCGATCACAACCGCGCCGAATTCGCGCGCCACGCGTTGCGTCTCGTCCGTACTGCCGTTATCGGCAATGATGATCTCGTCGGGCGGTCGCGTCTGGGCGCGTAGGTTGCTCAGAATGGATTTCACGAGGTCGGCCCGATTCCACGTCGGGATAATTGCCGTGATGGTCGCCATTTCACCGAACGCTGTATTCTGGAATTGCCGTCTTGCGTTCGAGCATGCAAGAATATGCCGGTGTAGCTCAGGTGGTTAGAGCGACGGTCTCATAATCCGTAGGTCGCAGGTTCAACTCCTGCCGCCGGCACCACCCTCCCGCTCTACTGTCTTACGATCGCCGAATAGATCCGATCCAGATCGTCTTGCGAATAGTATTCGATCTCGAGGCGCCCCGCCGTCTCCGATTTCGCGACCAGACGAACGCGCGTTCCCAGCACAGCCGAAATCTCATCCAGCGCGGCTCTCACGTTGGGATCCATCGTTTCGCTCGCATGGCTGGCTTCCAGGCGCCCCTCGCTTTTCGCACTTCCGAAGGTCTTAACGAATCGCTCGGTCTCTCGCACCGACAGCCGTTTCGCAATGATCGCTTCGCAGGCCTGCGCTTGTTCAGTTTCGCTCTCGACGTTCAGAAGCGCCCGCGCGTGCCCTACTGAGATCGTCCCGCGCGCCAGTTCCTCGCGAACGCGCGGAGACAGCTTCAGCAATCGCACGAAATTTGTAATCGTGCTACGATCCTTACCCGTACGCTCCGCGATCTGCTCATGGCTTAAACCGTGCTGCGCGGATAGCCGGTAGAAGGCCGTCGCGATTTCGATCGGGTTCAGATCTTCGCGTTGCAGATTTTCGACCAGCGCCAGTTCGAGTAGCTGGTCCGGTTCAGCCTTGCGAATAAATGCCGGAATTTCCCGCAGTCCAGCCAGACCCGCAGCACGCCACCGGCGCTCACCGGCAATTAACCGGTATTCGCCAGGACCGCTTTTCCGTACCACGATCGGCTGGATCAGCCCATTTGCGCGAATGGACTGCGTGAGTTCCTGCAGCTTCTCCGTGTCAAAATCACCGCGGGGCTGTTCCTCGTTGGGACGAATCTGTTCCAGCGGAATACGTTCGAACTCCTCGATCTCCGAAGGTGCGGTCGAAACGGTCGCAGGCGCCGTTCCGCCTGAGCGCGGCGGCAGCAGCGCGGAAAGACCCTTACCCAGCGCTTTTCGCGGATTCCTCTCGGCTTCCCTCTCCATGAGCCATCAACTCCTTCGCAAGCTCACTGTAACTCTCTGCGCCCCGCGAGCGAGGATCGTATGCAAAAATCGGCTTCCCGAAACTCGGTGCCTCGGCCAACCGAACGCTGCGCGGAATCACAGTCTTGAACACTTCATTTCCGAAGAATTCCCGTAGATCCGCCTCCACTTGGCGGGTCAGATTCGTCCGGTCGTCATACATCGTGAGTAAGATTCCCTCGATGTGGAGCGTTGGATTGAATGAGTCCCTGACGCGATCAATCGTATCCACGAGCTGGGACACGCCTTCTAAAGCAAAAAACTCGCATTCGATAGGGATCAATACGGAATCGGCGGCTACCAACGCATTCACCGTAAGCAAATCGAGGGCTGGCGGACAATCGATGAACACGTAGTCCCAGCGGTCCTTCGCGCCACCAAGCGCCGCCTGCAACCGTCGCTCTCTATCGTTCACATCGATGAGATCGAGATTTGCGGCGACGAGATTTTGATCGGCAGGAGCAATCGAAAGGCCCCCAAAGCCGGTAAAGATGATCACCTCGGGAAGCGAAGCCGAATCGAGGAGCACATCGTATAGGGTCCTTCGATGAAAGGACTTGGCAATGCCCAGACCTGTTGTCGAATTCCCTTGCGGGTCGGAATCGATCAGGAGGACAGGCCGATTATCCGTGGCAAGCGCGGCAGCCAAGTTGATCGCAGTCGTGGTTTTGCCAACTCCACCCTTCTGGTTCGCGATTGCGATCGTTCGTGGCAAGTTTAAACGATCCTATCACGTTTCACGTGAAACGTGGCGCTAAATTGTGTTCGGTTTGCGACAGATTGAGATACACAGCAAGGACGGCGATCGCCGCAGGCGTCACGCCCGGGATTCGACGCGCCTGCCCCAATGTCGTCGGCCTAACCTGGTCCAGTTTCTGTCGAGCTTCCGTAGACAATCCGGGTATGTCTCTGTAAACAAACCCGCTCGGAATCTCTCGGTTCCCTTCTCCTTCGAGATGCCGAATCTGCCGCTCCTGCTGCCCAATGTAGCCAGCGTATTTCGCTTCTGTTTCGATTGTGGCTAGCAGTCCGTGAGCAAAATCATCGCCAACTTGGCCCGACAGCCACGCTTCCAAACATGAAATCCGAGCCTCAGGCCGCCTCAGCCAAACCGCGAGTGTCGGGTTGTCCTCGGCCGCTCCGCTCCCGAGATTTTCCACTGTGCGGACTCGCGTCTTCTCGAGCAGCCGCAGGATTCGGGCCTTGTGCTCTCCTTTCCGCGTAAACTCCTTCCAGCGAGCGTCTCCAACCAGCCCAATTTCGCGCCCGGTTGGTGTGAGCCGCTCATCGGCGTTGTCAATCCGCAGATGCAAGCGGAATTCGGCACGCGACGTAAACATCCGGTACGGCTCATCCGCTCCCTTGCTGATCAGATCGTCAATAAGAATCCCAACATAACCGCTCGTTCTACCGACCACCACATCCGGCGAGCCTTTCACTTTGGCGGCAGCATTCAGCCCGGCGATGAGCCCCTGGCATCCGGCCTCCTCATATCCGGACGTTCCATTGATCTGCCCGGCGAGGAACAATCCTTGGATCGATTTCACTTCGAGCGTGTGGTTCAGCTCCCGTGCGTCGATCGCATCGTACTCAATTGCGTACCCGGGCCGAATCATCTCCGCGCTCTCTAATCCCGTGATCGAGGCTACCATCGACGTCTGCACATCGACCGGCATGCTGGTGGACATCCCATTTACGTAGATTTCATGCGTGTCCAGCCCCTCCGGCTCTAGGAAAATCTGGTGCCGCGTCTTTTCGGGAAATTTAACAATCTTGTCTTCAATCGAAGGACAATAGCGCGGCCCAATGCCCTCAATCTGGCCGCTATATAAGGGCGACCGGGCAATGTTATCCCTCAAGATCCGGTGCGTTTCTTCCGTCGTGTAGGCCAGATGACAGCAGATCTGCTCGCGCTCGATCCGCTCCGTAAGAAACGAGAACGGCGTCGGCACGGCATCTCCGTATTGTTTCTCGAATCTTGACCAATCGATGGTTCGCCCGTCCAATCGAGGCGGTGTTCCGGTTTTCAGCCGTGTCCACGCTAAGCCCAGCGTGCGCAATTGTGCGCCCAGGGTGTTCGAGGGCGCCTCGCCATTCCGACCACAGGCATACTTCTGCTCTCCAACATGGGCTAAACCATTGAGAAATGTACCGGTTGTCACGACGACAGCATCGGCGAGCAGGTCCCGCCCGTCCTTCAGCCGAACGCCCACAATCCGGCGCCCGATCGGCTCTTTCGGCAAAAATAGTAGCTCGCCCACCTCGGCCTGCAGAATCCGCAGATTTGGCTCATTTTCCAGCCACTCGCGCATTCGAATCCGGTATTGCTTTTTGTCGCATTGCGCCCGGGGCGACCAAACGGCCGGCCCGCGGCTCGTATTCAAAAGCCGGAACTGGATGCCCACCGCGTCCGTAAGCTCTCCCATGATGCCGCCAAGTGCGTCGATCTCTCGCACCAAGTGGCCCTTCGCGATTCCTCCGATGGCCGGATTGCACGACATCTGCGCGATTAGATCGAGATTCATCGTCACCATCGCACTCTTCAACCCCAATCGCGCGCACGCCCGCGATGCCTCGCAACCGGCATGGCCGGCGCCCACTACGATCACGTCATATTTCTGCATGGCGGGAGCTATCAGCTATTCTAGCCGTGGTAGGGCTGGGACACTGAAGATTCTCATCGTCGGCGGCGGAGGGCGGGAACACGCGCTGGCATGGCGTCTTCTCCAAGGACCGAGCGTCGAATCGGTCATCGCTTCGCCCGGAAATCCTGGAATCGCTGAGATCGGAACATGCGTCCCGGCTCCAGGGGATGTCTCCGGTTATGCCGGAATCGCAGAGGCCCACGGAGTCGATCTAACGGTCGTTGGTCCCGAAGCACCGCTGGTCGCAGGCATCGTCGACGAATTTCGCAGGCGCAATCTTCGCATCATCGGGCCCACTCAGGCCGCCGCGAGCCTTGAGGGTTCGAAGATTTTCGCCAAGCAGTTTTTTGCGCGGGCGGGGATTCCCACCGCGCGGTTCGTCCAATCTACTTCACCCGAAGAAGCACTTGCCAACACAAAGCTGTTCGGATCTCGCGTCGTAATCAAGGCCGACGGGCTCGCTGCCGGTAAAGGCGTGATCATCGCAAATGGCGAGCCCGAGGCCCGCGATGCCATCGCACGATTGGGCCCGCATCTGGTCATCGAAGAATTTCTCGAAGGCGAGGAGGTCAGCTTTATCGGTCTTTCGGACGGCGAATCCGTCCTTCCGTTCGCTCCCACTCAGGATCACAAGCGCGTATGCGACGGAGATCGCGGCCCGAATACGGGCGGCATGGGCGCATACTGCGACTCTCGAATTCTTACGCCCGAACAGGGCGGGGAAATCATGGATCGCGTGATGCTGCCCGCCATCGCGCAGATGCGCAAAGAGGGAACGCCATTCACCGGCTTCCTCTACGCCGGAATCATGATGATGCCGGACGGCCCTAAAGTACTCGAATTCAACGTTCGGCTCGGCGATCCCGAAGCGCAGGCGCTCCTTCATAGTTTCAAGGGAGACTTCGCCGCGTTGCTTGCCGGCGACCATTCCACAGGCGCCTGGACCCACCCCTCAGCATGCGTCGTTCTCGCGGCCGAAGGCTATCCGGAAAAGCCGCGTACGGGCGACGTAATCACGGGCATTCCGCAAGCCCAGGCGGAAGGTGCAATGGTATTTCAAGCCGGAACCAAAAGAGCGAACGGGGAACTGGTCACCAACGGCGGCCGGGTGCTGGGAGTCACGGCGCGAGGCGACACCTTACCCGCCGCCCTCGAGAACGCGTATCGCGCAATCGAAAAAATCCATTTTCGGGGCATGCACTACCGCAAGGACATCGGTCAGAAGGGGTTAGCGCGTTGGCAACATTGATAAACTAATTGTTTTCATGCGCAGGGGATCACCCGCTCGCGTGCAATACAAACCGGGGACGTAGCTCAGATTTGGATAGAGCAGCCGCCTCCTAAGCGGCAGGTCGGCAGTTCGAATCTGCCCGTCCCTACCAGACTGTTCCAATTTCTAGGAGGCTTTTCGTTTTGATGCACAGCATGATGTCGTTCCTTGCAATGGCGCAGACGCGCACCACGCAGGCGAGTGGCGAAGCCAATCTCGTCGTACCGGACCTCAGCCAGGCGACATTCTTCAACGGCCTCATTAATGGCCGCGATCTCCTGTTGTACAGTTTCGTTTTCGTTGTCCTCGGCCTTGTGTTCGGGTTGGTGATTTACCGGCAACTGAAGCATCTGCCGGTCCACAAGTCCATGCTGGAAATGTCCGAGCTGATCTACGAAACCTGCAAGACCTACCTCGTCACGCAAGGCAAGTTTCTGGTCGTTCTCGAGATCTTCATCGGGATCATCATCATCTTTTATTTCGGATTCCTGGAGCATTTCGCAGCCTTCAAAGTCCTGATCATATTGCTGTTCAGCATTGTCGGCATCTGTGGAAGCTCCGGCGTCGCTTGGTTCGGAATTCGCGTGAACACGTTCGCCAATTCGCGTACGGCATTCGCCAGCTTGCGCGGCAAGCCATTCCCGTGTTACGAAATCCCTCTGAAGGCGGGCATGAGCATCGGCATGCTGCTGGTCAGCGTTGAGCTGATCATCATGTTGATTATTCTGCTCTTCATCCCGTCCGATTACTCCGGGCCGTGCTTCATCGGCTTCGCGATCGGCGAATCGCTGGGCGCGGCAGCGCTTCGCGTCGCGGGCGGCATCTTCACGAAAATTGCCGACATCGGCGCGGACCTAATGAAGATCGTTTTCAAGATCAAAGAAGACGACGCGCGGAATCCTGGCGTGATCGCCGACTGCACCGGCGATAACGCGGGGGATTCCGTGGGTCCCAGTGCCGACGGCTTTGAGACCTATGGCGTAACCGGCGTCGCGCTCATCGTCTTCATCGTGCTTGCGGTCCGGAACCCGCTGGTGCAAGTGCAGCTTCTGGTCTGGATCTTCGCGATGCGCGTCATGATGGTCATCTCATCGGCGGTCTCGTATTGGATCAACGCCGCGATCGCCAAAGCTCGGTATCAGAACGCGATGAAGATGAATTTCGAGACGCCACTGACCAGCTTGGTGTGGATTACGTCGCTCGTTTCGGTCGCCGGCACCTACATTGTTTCGTATGCCATGGTCCCGGATCTGGGCGGCGATACCTCACTCTGGTGGAAGCTCTCGAGCGTCATCACGTGCGGCACTCTCGCCGGCGCCATCATCCCGGAGTTAGTCAAGGTGTTCACATCCATGCAGTCTCGGCACGTGCGGGAAATCGTGTCGTCATCCCGCGAGGGCGGAGCCTCGCTCAACATCCTTTCCGGATTCGTGGCCGGCAACATGGCCGCGTACTGGCTGGGAGTTGTCATTCTCGCACTGATGGTCGTCGCCTACGCCGTCAGCACAACCGGCCTTGGCGCCCTGATGATCGCGCCGGCCGTATTTGCTTTCGGCCTGGTTGCCTTCGGATTTCTGGGTATGGGTCCTGTAACCATTGCGGTAGATTCTTATGGCCCGGTGACGGACAACGCGCAATCGATCTACGAGCTTTCGATGATCGAGCAGATTCCCGGCATCCAGCAGGATCTGCAAAGCACGTACGGATTCCACGCCGATTTTGATAAGGCAAAGGACAATCTCGAAGAGAACGACGGCGCGGGAAACACGTTCAAAGCCACTGCGAAACCCGTGCTGATCGGCACCGCTGTCGTCGGCGCGACCACCATGATCTTTTCAATTATTCTGGCCCTGACGAACGGCCTGCGCCCGGATCTGCTCTCAAACTTGTCCATTTTGCACCCGCCGTTCCTGTTCGGGCTAATCGCAGGCGGCTCCGTCATTTATTGGTTCACCGGCGCCTCCACGCAGGCCGTCACCACCGGCGCGTACCGGGCGGTCGAGTTTATTAAGGCGAACATCCGGCTCGAGGGCGTTACAAAAGCTTCCGTTACCGACAGCAAGAAGGTGGTCGAGATATGCACGCGTTATGCCCAGAAGGGCATGATCAACATCTTTTTGTGCGTGTTCTTCTTCACGCTCGCGTTCGCGTTCATCGAGCCCTATTTCTTCATCGGCTACCTGATCTCGATAGCTGTCTTCGGCCTCTTCCAGGCGATCTTTATGGCCAACGCAGGCGGCGCTTGGGATAACGCAAAGAAAATCGTCGAGACCGAGCTGAAGCAGAAGGGCACAGCTCTGCATGACGCAACGGTCGTCGGCGACACGGTGGGCGATCCGTTCAAAGACACTTCCTCGGTGGCGATGAATCCGATCATTAAGTTCTCGACTCTGTTCGGACTGTTGGCCGTGGAACTGGCGGTTTCGTTATCCGGCGAGCGCGGGTCCGGGCTGGGCTGGTTCCTGGCGGGGCTGTTCCTGCTGACCGCGATGGTATTCGTGTGGCGCTCGTTCTACAGGATGCGGATCGCAGGGTAAGGGTAATTTGGAGTAGACTCGGATAGAGATGTTTCCGGCGCTCCCACTCGGGATCCTCAGTCCGACCGAGATCCTGGTTGTGATTCTCGTCGTCGTACTGCTATTCGGCGGCAAGAAGATTCCGGAGCTGGCGAAGGGCCTAGGCCAAGGCATCCGGAATTTCAAGGGTTCGATCAAAGACGAGGAACCGCCGGTCGACACGAAGAACGAACAGAAGCGCGACTGAGGTGGCGCAGGCCATCGGCTTCGTGGCCTGCGGAACTCCGACGACGGGTCGGTCTTCTAACCTATCGAGCCCCGCCGCCCGCGACCTTCTTCGGCGGAACAATCGAGTCCTTCACCGATTTCGCAACGCGGAATTTCACGACTTTCTTTGCCGGAATTTTGATGGCTTCGCCCGTCGCCGGATTCCGGCCTGTACGCGCTTTGCGCTCCGCCCGCACCAGGCGCCCAATCCCCGGCAGCACGAACACGCCACTTTTCCTGGTTTCTCTCACGGCAAGCTCGGCGAGAGACTCCATGAAGTGCTTTGCCACCCGGTTGTTGACTCCCGTAGTTTCCGCGAGCTCTCGAACAATCGCGGTCTGCGTCATTTTCTTGTTATCGGCCATCCAAAACCTCCTACCTTCTGCTGGTTGAAATATGAGAAAGAACTCCGCTTCGCACTCTCCCCGCGCCCGGGGGAATCAAACAAAACGTAAGGAAAATGTTTTTTGAGCTCTTCGGTCAACTTGATCATAAGGGAGGATGGATTCGTTGTAAAGCAAAAACATGCAAAAAATCGAGGGTTTCGCATGTTTTTTTCTCCGGGCGCGCCTGAACCCCCTGCAAATCGCGGCCCCGGCTCGATGAAGCCCTTGAAAAGCCGTGTTCTGGCTTACTTCAGCGCACCCTGGACTCACGGCTCCAGAAACCAAGCATGGAACAATGGTGCGCATGGATCGACGATACGGCCGCACACCTACCTGGATTGCTGCCACCTTGTTTTCTGCGCTGCTTTTACCCGGGCAGACGGTAACAAACGGCATTTTTCGCATCGTGCCCCAGCGGCCGGTGGCCGAGCTGACGAAAGAAGCGCTCGCCGACCATCCGCCTGTGGAAAAGGGCGATTTTCTCGCTCCCGATCTCGTCGAGCTCACGTCACTTGATCCAACCATCAAGCTTGATATTCGGTATGCGTCGACCGATAATTTTCTGAGCACTCCGGTGTATTCTCAGGCGCGTGCGTTCCTGCAGCGTCCGGCAGCGGAAGCCGTGGTTCGCGCGAATCGCAAACTCAAACCGATGGGTTACGGCCTGATCATCCACGATGCTTACCGGCCGTGGTATGTCACCAAAGTCTTCTGGGACGCAACGCCGGATGACAAGAAGAAGTTTGTCGCGGATCCGAAAGAAGGCTCCCGCCACAATCGCGGATGCGCGGTCGATCTCAGCCTGTATGACTTAAAAACAGGTAAAGAGGTGGAGATGCCGGGCGTGTATGACGAGATGTCCGAGCGCTCCTATCCAAGCTATACGGGCGGTACTCCAGAGCAGCGCGAGCGCCGTGACCTGCTGCGCCGGATGATGGAAAGCGAAGGGTTCACGGTCTACGAATTCGAGTGGTGGCACTTCGATTACAAAGACTGGCAGAAATATCCCATCATGAACGTGCGCTTTGAGGACATTCCGCAATCGGGGGCAGCCAAGCCGGCGCTTTGATCGGTTAAGTGCCCGCATGCTTCGAATTCCTGGTGATGCGCACTACCCATGCCTTCTGCTCTTGAGCATCGTTGCCGGAACCGCCCTTTACGCGCAAAGTACTCCCCGCGAAGCATTATTAGTCCTCTCAAAAGGCGACCATACTCTCGCGATCGTCGATCCGGCGACGCTTAAAGCGGTGGTTCGCGTTCCCGTCGGCAACGATCCTCACGAAGTGATTGCGTCGAGCGATGGGAAGCGCGCCTATGTTTCGAATTACGGGTTCGGCGCTTACAACACCCTCGCGGTCGTCGATCTCATCGGGCAGAAGCCGTTGCCCGCCATTGACCTCGGTCCGTTACGCGGCCCTCATGGTTTGGCTTTCGTAGGGGGAAAGACGTGGTTTACTGCCGAGGGCGCGAAAGCCATCGGAACCTATGACCCGACTCAGAATAAGGTCGACTGGATCTTGGGGACAGGTCAGAATCGGACGCACCTGATTTTCGTCTCGCAAGATCTGAAGACCATTGTTACGAGTAACGTCAGCTCCGGGACCGTAAGCATTATCGAGAAGAAACCCCGAATAGGTGGACCTCGCGGACGCGAGGGTCCTCCCGAAGGCGATTGGGACGAGACCATCGTTCCGGTCGGCCGGGGCTCGGAAGGGTTTGATGTCTCTCGCGACGGCAAGGAGATTTGGGTCGCCAATGCCCAAGACGGCACTGTGTCCATCATTGATATCGGGACGAAAAAGGTGAAGGAGACGCTCCCCGCGAACTACATGGGCGCGAACCGTCTGAAGTTCACGCCCAACGGAAAGCTCGTGTTCATCTCCGGTTCAGGCGGCTTGGCGATCCTCGATGCAGCAACTCATCAGCAGAGAAAACACCTGGATATCGGGCGCGGTGCGGGGATTCAGATGCAGCCCGATGGCTCCCGAGCGTACGTGGCCTCCACGGGGGATAGCTACGTCGCCGTGATCGATCTCGCAACGTTAGAGATCAGCGGTCGAATTGAAGTGGGCCGGGAACCGGATGGCCTCGCCTGGGCCGTCCAGCGGTAAACCGTGCCCTCGAAAAGTGGTGTAATATCAGCCAGCCCGGGTGGCGAAATCGGCCGACGCAAAGGACTTAAAATCTGTTCGGGGAGGGTGGCGGGGTTGCTACCGGTGCGCTCGTCTGCCCTATGTTGTTCAAAACGCGCGGGAGCTGAACAAAGTCCCTGAGTAACCCCCTATCAAGGCTGCTACACAGGGGCGCCCCACAAAGTCCCCACACCAGCGCCAATCCATTCGAACGAAAGGTCGCGCGGGAGGTGCGTCAACTTCGAAAATGGGTTCAGCTAGAATCGCGTTTCCTTCACCGCTTGTACGCTCGCAAAACACGCACCGTTCTGATCGCGCCCGA
>CAWJUK010000018.1:0-36970 GCA_963846035.1 uncultured Acidobacteriaceae bacterium
GAGGTATTTGTAGGACTGCGAAACCAAGCCCTTTCGGGCGCCAGGGAGGTGTTGCTTCAGGGGTCTTTCTATGAGGTTAGTCTCGCTTTGGTGGGAGTTGCCTCCCTGGCTTACTTCCAATATTAGAATATGATTTTACGGAGCGCAAGTCTTTTTTCTACCAGAATTCGAATTTTTTCGAGGGCAAGCCGGAGTTCGCCCGCCACCAATGGACATAACTATTCTAGGATCAACGGGATCGATCGGAACTAGCACGCTAGATGTTGTCCGCCAACATCCTAGCTAGATTCCGGGTATTTGGGCTCGTTGCGGGCCGCAACGTTGAGGTCCTGTGCTCCCAAATTCTGGAATTCCGGCCCGAAGTCGTCGCGGTCGCCGATTCCGGCGCTTTGGACCTGCTCAAAACCCAGTTAGAGGCCAGCGCATTATCGCGCAGCGATTGGCCCGATCTGGTGTCCGGCGCCACCGCCCCTGTGAACGCCGCAACGGCACCCGAGGTCGACTTCGTCATGTCAGCCATCGTTGGAATTGCCGGCCTGGAGGCCACGTATGCGGCGATTCGTGCCCGAAAACGAATTGGGCTTGCAAATAAGGAGGTACTGGTGGCAAGCGGTGCCATCGCCATGCAGGCCGTTCGGGACTGCGGCATCGAACTGATTCCGGTCGACAGTGAGCACAACGGGGCGCATCAGTGCTTCCGGGCGGGAAGGCGGGCTGACGTCGTCCGGCTGCTTCTTACCGCTTCAGGCGGACCGTTTCGCGAAACGCCTGCCGACGCTTTGTGGGGCGTAACGCCCGAACAGGCGCTGAATCACCCGACGTGGAAAATGGGCCGGAGAATCACCATCGATTCGGCGACATTAATGAATAAGGGGTTTGAGGTGATCGAGGCGTGTTGGCTGTTCGGCCTCGCGCCATCACAGGTGGACGTGGTCGTGCACCCGCAATCTTCCATTCACGCCATGGTGGAGTATAACGACGGCAGCATCATCGCCCAAATCTCGGCCACTGATATGAGAATGCCGATCCAATACGCAATGACGTATCCCGAGCGGGAGCGTGCGCCTGTTCCGCGGCTCGACTGGACAGAGCAGCGGACGTGGCACTTCTCCCCTCCGGATTTCGAGAAATTCCCATTGCTGCGGCTGGCCTATGAGGCGCAACGGCAGGGTGGATCCGCGACTTGCACCCTGAATGCCGCGGACGAGATTGCGGTACAGGCGTTTCTGGACAGGCGCATACCGTTCCCGGCGATCGCCGAAACGGTGGAAGAGACCCTCGCGCGCCAACCGGCAACGGAACCGGCGACAATACAAGAAGTGATTGCGATTGACGCGGCATCGCGTGAGGTCGCCCGGCAGATCGTGGCTGAGGCGAGTCGAAATGGCGGCCGGACGCGTCCAAATAGTGCCGGTCTGAAGGCCGGAAAAGGATGAACTGACCACCGTGGGATGGTTGCAGCCGGTTTTCTGGGTCGTGGTTCTGTTGGGAATCATGATCCTTATTCATGAGCTTGGACATTTTGCCGCCGCTCTCCTGATGGGCGTGAAGGTGGAAACTTTCAGCATCGGCTTCGGCCCCAGGCTGTTTGGCTTCCGCCGCGGCGCCACCGATTTCCGCTTCTCTGCGCTCTTCTTCGGTGGATACGTGAAGATGCTGGGCGATCAGCCCGGCGATGAGCACGCCACGGATCCCGGGTCGTTCCTGGCAAAACCGCGCTGGCAACGCGCCGTCGTCATTTTCGCCGGGCCGTTCATGAATATCCTGCTCGCGGTGGCCCTGATCGCGGGGCTGTACATGTACGGTTTTCCGAAGGAAGTGGAATCTGCCGACCCCGTTGTTACAAGCCTGGCCCCGAACTCGCCTGCGGCTCAAGCGGGACTTCAACCGGGAGACAAAATTGTGCAAATCGCCGGCCAAAAGAATCCCACCTGGACCGACGTTTTGACCAAAGAGGCGCTGAACGCGAATCACGCGCTTCTGGTTGTCGTCGACCGCACCGGACAGAAACTGCGCCTCTCCGTGACTCCCAAAATGGATCCCAAAGAAGGGGTCGGTGATGCCGGATGGAGAGGCGAGCAAAACATCGAAATCGGGCAAGTATTAAAAGGTTCGCCGGCCCAAGCGGCCGGTCTGCAACCAAACGATCTTCTGGTGAATGTAAACGGACGGCCCGTTGTTTCTCCCCTCAGCGTTCAGCAAGCCGTGATTCACTCGGGCGGCAAGCCTTTGGACATTGCCGTCATGCGAAATGGCCGCGTACAGCAGTTATCCGTGATCCCCGTGCGGCAGAATGATCCGAAGCTGCCGTGGCACATAGGCGTCGGGTTTAAGGTGCGCGCCCAGATCGTGAAGCTCGGGCTCGGGCCGGCGGTGGTCGAATCCGTTCGCCAGAATGCTCAGAACGCCACGCTGCTCTTCCAGGTTTTGAAGAGCATCGTTGAGCGACGTGTTTCTCCCAAAGCAGCTCTTTCGAGTCCCATCGGAATCGCGCAAATGTCGAGCGAAGCGGCGCATCAGGGCGCTCAAAGCTTTTTCGATTTCATGGCGATCATCAGCCTGCAGCTCGCGATCTTCAATCTGTTCCCGGTGCCGATCCTCGACGGCGGCACGCTTCTGCTGTTGTTCATCGAGATGCTTCTACAGCGCGAGATGAGCATGCAAGTCAAGGAAACGGTGTTCAAGCTGGGTTTCGTGTTGCTGATGATGATCGTGGTCTTCGCTGTTTACAACGACATCAGCCGCATTTTGACGAATAGTTGAAGACGAGGGAAAGCATTTTCGCCTGGTGAAAGGGCTAGCCATCGAAAACTGGGCCAAGTAGGGAACTCCGTACACCTCTACTCCGTAAGACACGATAGCGGCAACCGTTCCCGCGCCGAGGTGCACCATGCAAGCCCTGCTCGATGACCTTCGCTACAGCCTGCGATTGCTGAGAAAAAGCCCAGGTTTCACGCTCGTGGCTTTGCTTGCCCTGGCGCTCGGAATCGGCGCTAATACCGCGATCTTCAGCGTCGTGAACGGTGTCCTCCTCCGGCCGCTTCCCTATCGCGATCCCTCGCGCTTAGTGATGCTGTACGAAACCGCGCGCGATTTCAAGCACAGTTCCGTCGCGTACCCGAATTTTCTCGACTGGCGCCGCGAAAACCACTCGCTCACCGATCTTGCCGTGTTCCGCGGCGATGATTTCAATTTCACCGGATCCGGTCAGCCGGAGCATCTTTCGGGCGAATACGTCTCAGCCAGTTTGTTCCCGATTCTGGGTATTAATCCGCTCCTCGGCCGCGGCTTCTTGCCTCAGGAAGACCAGCAGGGCGCGGGGGCAGTCGTGATTCTTGACTACAGCGTCTGGAAACGGCGGTTCGGAAGCAATCCGAACGTACTCGGCAAATCCCTCGACCTCAACGCCAGAAGTTACACGGTGATCGGTGTTTTACCCCCCGATTTTCGGTTTCGCCAACACGCAGATGTGTATGTGCCGGTCAGCCAGTGGCAATCGATCGAGCTCAATGATCGCCAAGACCATCCAGGCCTACACGCCATAGGCCGGCTAAAGGCCGGTGTGAGCATGCCGGCAGCCCAGGCTGAAATGACCGCTATCGCTCATCGGCTCGTCCTCGAATATCCCAAATCGAATGCCGGGCGCGGCATTAGCGTCGTCGAAATGAAAGATGACATGGTGGGCTACATCCGGCCCACTCTGCTGCTGTTGCTCGGAGCCGTCGGTTTTGTATTGCTCATCGCCTGCGCTAATGTTGCCAATCTGCTGCTGGCGCGATCCACCGCCCGAAAGCGCGAATTCGCCATTCGAACGGCCCTCGGCGCCCGTCGCACGCGCATGATCCGGCAGCTTTTGACGGAGAGCGTGCTGCTGGCGTTGGGCGCCGGGATACTCGGCACGCTGCTCGCCTTCTGGGGAACGCGTGCGGTCCTCGCCGCCGTGCCGGATACACTGCCTCGCAGCCAGGACATCGGCCTCGATCTTAATGTGCTGCTCTTTACCGCGGCGGCTTCGATCCTCACTGGTGTCTTGTTTGGTCTCGCGCCTGCCTTTCAGATCTCCGATGTGAAGCCGCAGGAATCTTTGAAAGAAGGCGCGCGCGGCAGCGGCGGCGGACGCCATCGCGCAGAGGGCGCGTTTGTGGCGCTCGAAGTGGGTCTAGCGGTGGTCCTGCTCGCGGGTGCGGGGTTGATGATCCAAAGCATCTCGCGATTATGGCGCGTAGACCCCGGATTCAATACGCAGAATCTGTTGACCATGCACGTCGCGCTCTCGCCCCGGGTGATGGCGAGCCCCTCCTCCGCCCGGCTTGCGTATAAGCAAATGCTCACCCGCGTGGCCGCTGTCCCGGGCGTGCGATCGACTTCTTTTACACAGCTCGTTCCGCTCGGCGACGACGACAGTGAAATTTCCCTCTGGCGTGGTGCTCGCTCACAGCCTCCGGAAGACCAGATGCGCTCGGCCTTGTTTTATATCACCGGTTCCGATTACCTGCGCACGATGGGGATTCCCCTGCTCGCGGGCAGGTTTTTCAACGAGCGCGACACGACCGCCTCTCAGAACGTGGTGGTGATTGACGACGTAATGGCGAAGCAAATCTTCCCCGGCGAGGACCCATTAGACAAACAGATCAGCTTGATAGTGATCGGCCCGGTCCGGATTATCGGCGTTGTCGGGCATGTGAAGCACTGGGGTCTCGACTCCGACGACACCGCCAAAATTCGAAGCGAAATGTATTTCCCGTTTCTTCAAATTCCTGACAAGTTTATGGCCGAGGCCGCGGTTGCCCTAACACTTGTTGTGCGCACGGCGGTTGATCCCATGAACATTCTTCCCGCCGTACGAGCTCAAGTCGCAGGACCGACGAATGATCAGCCGGCCTTCGGTGTCCAGACAATGGAGCAGATCATCTCGAGCTCGCTCGCCGAACGACGCTTTACCATGCTGCTCCTCATCATCTTTGCCGGCACGGCTCTCGTGCTGGCCTCCGTCGGAATCTACGGCGTGATGTCGTATTCCGTCACGCGCCGCACGCATGAGCTCGGCGTGCGCATGGCCCTGGGTGCGAGCCGCAGCGATGTTCTGCGGCTGGTCGTGCGTGAAGGCATGATGCTGGCGGGCTTCGGTACAGCCGCCGGGCTTGTCGCCGCAATCGGACTCACCCGCCTCATGGCCAGCTTGCTCTACGGAGTCCGGCCAGCCGACCCCTCCACACTCGTTGTGGTCTGTGCCGCCCTCGGCAGTGTCGCCTTTCTCGCCAGCTACATTCCTGCTCTCCGAGCCACCGAGGTGGATCCCCTTATCGCCTTACGCTACGAGTAGCCGGAATTCGGACATCGCAAAATGTGAGTGTGCCCACCTTTCTCGAGACCCTCTCGCGAGATCTCCTCTATGCTCTGCGCACTATGCGCAAGAACCCGGTCTTCGCAGCGACTGCTGTGTTGACGTTGGCTTTGGGCATTGGCGCAAATACCGCCATTTTCAGCGTTGTTCATGCTGTCTTGCTGAAACCCCTCGCCTACCGCAACCCCGATCAGTTGGTCCAGATTTCGGGGGGCTCCACGATAACGAGGTTTGAGGAGATGAAGGCCAGTGCGCACTCCTTCGCCGGACTCGGAGCGTTCACCGGCCAGGAGGATCTCGCGCTTTCCGGTCGAGTCCAGCCGGAGGTTCTGAAGGGTGCTCGCGTATCGGCCAGTTTCCTTAATATTCTCGGCGTCGGGCCGCTGCTCGGACGCAGCTTTCTTCCCCAGGAGGATTCCCCCGGTGGGCCTGCCGTGGCAATCATCAGCGCCGAGCTATGGCAGCGCCGTTTTTCGGGAGATCCTCAAATAATCGGCAAAACGGTCATCCTGGCCGCCACGCCGTATACCATCATCGGAGTTCTCCCCGCGCGCTTTCAATTCCCTTCTCCGAGCCTGGACGTCTGGTTGACAAAGCCATCGGAATGGTCGGTCATGCCCGTCAAGTCGCGGCTTGACAGTCCTTTTTTATCCATATTCGGGCGCTTGAAATCAGGGCTGACCCTCGCGCAAGCAAGCGCGGAAATGGCGATCCTACAGCGCCAATACGCGATGGGCCATCCGGCAATGCTCGATGCGAAGCCGAAGTCTCCGGTTCTCCTGACGCCCTTAAAAGATGAACTCGTGGCCGACATTCGCTCTACACTTTGGATGTTGTTCGGCGCCGTCGGCTTCGTGCTGCTGATTGCTTGCGCCAATGTGGCAAGCCTGCTCCTCGCCCGCGCGACCGGGCGCTCACGCGAATTTGCCGTTCGGTCCGCGCTGGGAGCCGCTCGCAGTCGCCTCATCGGACAACTGCTCGCCGAAAGCGTGCTGCTCTCGCTCGCCGGTGGGATATTCGGCATTCTGCTTGCCGCTTGGATTCTGCGTTCCATTCCCCACATCACCGCTTTCGATCTGCCGCGCGCGGGAGAAATTCATTTGGATTGGATGGTGCTCGCGTTCGCCGCGGCCCTGTCGATTGCGACGGGCATTCTGTTTGGATTGGCACCCGGGCTGGGCGCATCGCGGCCGGATCTTATGGGAGTTCTGCGAGCTAGAAGTGAATCCATGGGCGAAGGAGTCCCAGGGCGTATTCGCGCCGGGTTCACCGTCCGAGGCGTTTTGGTCATCGGGCAGGTAGCGCTTTCTATCGTGCTACTGATTGGCGCAGCGCTCCTTGTCGAGAGCATGATTCATCTCCGAGGCGAAAATCCGGGATTCAATCCGGCGAAGCTCCTCACCATGAGGGTTTCTCTGCCAGTGCTCCGTTACGACACGTACCAGAAAAAGGACACCTTTTTCAATGAACTCCTCCGGCGCGTGGGATCGCTGCCGGGAGTCCGGAGCGCCGCGGTAGCGATGTACCTTCCCATGACCGGCTATGCCGGGACACCTGTGCAGGACGCCGGCAAACCGCCATTGAGGTTGAATGAACGCCTCATTGCAACGATCCTGGTCGTTACGCCGGAATATTTCCGGACTCTCCAGATTCCCTTCAGGCGAGGCAGAGATTTTACGGAACATGATATTCAGAGCGCAGAGCGCGTGGCCATTATTGACGAGAATCTGGCTCGCCGTTTCTGGCCGGCGTATCCGGCGGGTCAGGATCCCGTCGGCCAGCACCTTCTGATCGGCGGCGTGGATCCTCGACCTGCGGAAATCATCGGAATCGTCGCGAACGTTCATCAAAACATCGAAAATAGTGGATGGGCGGAGAGCGTCTACGTCTCGTTCCGGCAGATCCCTCAGTCTTCGGCGATGATCGCAATCCGAACGGAAGGCGACCCAATTGGGTTGACCTCGGCGGTTCGCCAAGCAGGTGCAGGCGTTGGACCGAGATCAGCCCATTTCGGAAGTCCAATCGATGGATGATCTGGTCGAGGCGCAATTAGGCCAGCGGCGGCTTGCTGGTGACGTTGTTGGGATCGTTCGCCGGCGTGGCGCTGCTCCTTACGCTGGTTGGAATCTACGGTGTCATTGCATACTCAGTGACACAACGCACTCACGAAATGGGTATTCGCCGCGCGTTGGGTGCGCGGGAGGGCGACATCCTGTGGCTCATCGTGGGAGAGGGCTTGGGCTTGGCTGTGGCGGGAGTAGCCGTTGGCGTTACTGGCGCCTTTCTCCTCACGCGTCTGATGAAGACTCTGTTGTTCCACGTCAGCACGACGGATCCCGCAATCTTCGCGGGCATAGCGTTGCTGTTCGTTGTTGTAGCGCTTATCGCCAGCTACATCCCCGCGCGCCGCGCCACCCGGATCGACCCGATGCTGGCTTTGCGATACGAGTAAGTCATTACCCACACGCAGTCGGCAACAACCAAGAACCGCTATCGGGTCTTACGGCCATGACTCTTTTCGTAACCGAATCGATTTCCGAAGCCCTTCCTCCCCGCGCTTCCACTGCAGAAAAGTCGTGCGGTCTGGCGTTGTCTCACTCTCGGCGAGTCGCGCCGCTATGAACTAACTCCGACTCCGGAAGTTCCTGGCGATTCACCTCCCAGAGATAGATCGGGTTCCCGTCGGGATCTTCCAAATGCGTGAAGTTGCCCGGTGAGTCCCGAATGATTCCGCCGACTTTCACCCCTCGCTCGGCCAGCCGGGCGATCGCCTTTTCGATCGGCATGTCAATCTCAAGCCCCAGCATCATCCCGCCCTTGGTCCCCGGGGCGGGATATTTCGCCGAGGCAGGGTGCAAACCGATCGTCAGCCCTTTGCCCGCATCGACTGTAGCCCAGTGATCGCCGAAGCGATTCGTCAGACGCAAGCCCAGCGTCTCCGTGTAGAATCGCACTGCATTGTCCATGTTGGATACAAAAACCGTTGCGTTTCCGCCCGTAATCATCTGTTCTCCTTCGACCTATGATGGCCGAAATAAGGAAGAATGAAAAGAGCCACTTCATGGAGCCACTTTCAAAATGATTGCCCTACCGGAAATTCTGATCGATCAGACCTCAGGCGGGCCGCTGCATGAGCAGATCTCCCGTCAAATCGCCACAGCGATTCGCCAAGGCAAGCTCGGCCGCGGCGCGCGCCTGCCGTCCACGCGAACGCTGGCCCGTATGCTCGGAGTTTCTCGCAATACGGTCTTGGTCGCATACGAGAACCTTGCGGCGGAGGACCTGATTCGAAGCAAACGCGGCTCAGGCGCACATGTGAATAACTGGGCGCCCGTGGCGCTGCCCACGATGGCCAGATTGCTCGGCGACGCCCAGTATCCGGAATGCATCACGCTAGTTCGTGATCCCGACGGCAACCCGCTGTACCTGCGCCACGTGGCAGTTGAATCTTGTTAAGAATGCCGAAACGCTAGTTCTTCCAAGCTGAACTCAACGTACAGCCAAGGAACACCGCCAAGCGTTCGGCTTCCTGTCCGGCCGCTCGACGCACCCACACAGGCGTTTCGATGAATGGCTCGATGACGACTTCGACGCGACTGCCCCTGATTTCATATCGCCAGGTTCCCTCGATTCGACCGTTGACCAGCAGGACCGGCGAGATCCAGCCCTGCGGCCGGTAAACGCGGCGCCGGAAATCTCCGGGGAGCAGGCGCTCTGCATGGCAGGATGCGGCAACCACGTACTGATCGAAACCGGGCAGCAGGCGGACCGAGCGGTTTCGCGGAAGTTCGCGCACCTCGCGGGCATCTGCCGCAAGCATCCAGGCGCGCGTACCATCCAGGTCGATTTGAGACAGCTCGTCGCCGAGCGAGGCGATCCATTGCCGCGCGGTTGAAACGCCACCACCGTTCCACCAGCGCGCGAGGTCGTGGTAGGTCGCCGGACCGTACGCCGCCAGAAAGCGGCGCGCGACGTTGACAACAGCAGCTTGCGGATCGATTGGGGGCGAGGCCACCTGCAACCAGGTATCCAGACGTGTAAACCGGACGCGCTGACCGAGGCTGGGGCCGAAGCACAAACGGCCGGTGAAGGCGGCAGGTTTGAAAATGGTACCCCAACTGCTCTCCGCGAGTTTAGAGCCGAACTCTGCCGATCCCGTGAGCCGCCGCACCTCGCGCACCAGCTCTTCGCGTGTCATTACGCGGCCATCGAGGGCGGCTGCTATCGCTTCCGTTATCTGATGGAGCTCCTCGAGCGTGATACCGAAATACTTCTTCCACAGTGCGGGCTTGAGATACCGCGGACTCCTGCTGAGGGCCGCGTGCCACAGGGGTAACTCGTCGGCTGGGAGCAGATGCAGCGTGCCGCGCATCGCCCAGGTTTTAACCAGTGTGCGTTCCTCCCACAGCGCACGCTGAACGGCCCGGCGTTCGAGGCCTTCGACCCTGGCCCATACAGTCAGTTCCGCCGAAGACATCACCTGAGCGTGCAAGCCACAGAGCCGGTGAGCGATCGCCAGCATGCTGCCGGCCGGTGCGCGTCGGTCGAGATGATGGCGCCGAACGCGCCAAGCCGCAGCCTGTGCCCACGTCAGCTTCAGCATTGGCTACCAATATGTCAGGACGAATTTTAGTCTAAGAGAAACCTCATAACCCGGAAGTCGCCGGTTTCCGGTGCTCCGATTTGCATAGGAACAGGTGGTGCTTCGTCGATACCGACACGGACTGTATTGCGCTCGCGCGCCGACATGATGTTGATTCTACGAAGGACCGGGCCGGGCGGAGTATATTACCTGTTGCGCCACCCGGCTGTCCGTGGCACGAGTCCAACATACGTGGGAAGGGAAACGAGATGAAAAAAAATCGCAGAGATGTTCTCAAGGGCGGCAGCTTCGCGCTGCTGGGCGGCGGTTTTCTGGCACGCGTGGATAAAGTCGCGGGAATGCAAGCGCCTTCTTCGACAGGTGCTTTGACGCAGACGTTGAAAAACGAAGCGTCGGGCGCTAGCGAGAAAATGTTGATTACTGCTACGCCCGGCGAAGAAGGCCCTCCACAACCGGCAACCGCCGATCGCTTGGCGCTCGACTGGAACAAGCAAGCCGTTCGCCGCTTCAAAGACATGCTCCGGGAGAAGGGTATCCAGGCGTTTCTGCTGCGCGATCCTCTTAACGTCATTTATCTCACCGGGTACTGGCACACCACGACCGAGCGCCCGCAAGCGACATTCATGAACGACAACGACGCCGACCCCTGGTACTTTTACCCCGGCCTGGACCGCGATCTGGTCAAGAGCTGGTGGTTCGGCGACGGGCTCATGTACTTCGATTTCAAACATTCGGCCGGCGGCTTCCCGAACGAGGGCAAGCTGACGAAATGCGACACGGTCGATCTATTCAAATTCATGCTCGAAGGGATAAAAAAGCACGGGATTCAAGGCAAGAAGATTGGGATCGATGGCGAGTTCGACCGGAAGGAACTTGCCACTGCTCGCCAAGTGTTGCCCGGCTTTCAATGGGTGGACGTAGGAGATATCGTACTGGGAATGCGCATCGTGAAAACGCCTGAGGAACTCGCGTTATGCCGGCGAGCGTACACGTACTTCGATCGCGCGCACGCGTTTGCGCGCGATTATCTCCTGACGCACGGCACCGGCGTAACGGATTACGAAATCGGAGTTGCGGCAACCCTCTGGGCGAATGATCAATTGCTTTCAGAGTTGGACCTTGCAAACGGAGCGCCTCATCACGGGGTCCAAAGCGAGGTTGATGTAGAGGTTCGGGTCGGGCCGCTTACCGCCGCTCCGCACCCGAATCAGCCGATTTATAATCGCGTCGGCAAGAACATGGCCTTTCAGATCGAAGGTGGATGCAGCATTGGCGGGCAGGGAGGAGAAAATTACCGGGCCGGCATTATCGCGAACGACGCCGGAAACTTCGATTCGCATATGCAGAAGCTGTGGGAAGTGAGCCAGCACACCTGCGACATGCAGGTGGAATTGCAAGTTGACGGCGCAAAATGCTGCGACATCGCTTACAAGATCCACAAGTATCAGATCGACAATGGCGTGCAGAATTACATTTATCACCGCCCCGCGCACGGCGAAGGCTCGGAAGGGCATCAGCCTCCCTATCTCGCGCTCGGCGACACGACTGTTCTGAAAAAGAACATGTGCTTCTCCGAAGAGCCCGGGCTCTATGACCCGGGAAATGGCTGCGGGTTTAACTGGAGCGACTGCGTTGTGACGGGAACGAAATCAGGTTACAGAATGAGCCGCGTTCCCTATTCAAAGGAATGGTGCTGGATCAAACTGTAAGCGCGCGCGAATTGCGTTCGACATGCTCGTGATCAGGCGGAAAAGGCCAATGGTGGGCCACTTCCGAGCTGCCGATTATCCGTCAATGTGGCTGATAAATGCTATGCGGTGAGGCGGGCTCTCCAGCCCGCTTCGCTGGCGCGAGCGCGATCAAAGCTGCACCGATGACTACGAGAACAGCTACACCGATCAGTTCTCCACGTGAAACCATATTGCGCAATGCCTGAGTGCCCATAACAGCCGCATGAGCGAAGCTGGACCATGCTGTGAAGGCGATCAGAGTGCGATTCGCCAACGGGTTGCGGATTGCCAGAAGCAAGAAGACGCCGAGCGTGACATAGAGACTGAACATCATAGACAACGCAGGGTCTTGTCGCATAAACATCGCCAGAGGATAAATTAAAGCCAAGAAGAGCAATCCCACCAACGCCAACACGATCTTCAAAGCCAGTTCTCGATTCATGTATGCCCTCCCGAATACCGTGCGAGCCCGCTCGTCTGCGCCTTAGAAAATGTTCAGGGTTGAACAGTGTGATAGAGAGTATAGCTCGGCGTTGAAGCTTGAGTCAGATAGAAGTGAGGCCATATATCAGTTGATTGCGACCACCACGTTACACATATCGACGCGCGGCAAGGCGCTGTACCCGTTTACGAAACGTGTCGAGGAATGGTTATCGAAGCAGGCGGTGAAAAATGGCCTGTTGACGGTTTTCATTCAGCACACGTCGTGTTCTCTGCTGATTCAAGAGAACGCCGATCCGGATGTGACGCTCGATTTGCGCGATTTTTTCGAGCGGCTTGTGCCGGAAGATGTCGCGAGCTACCGCCATACTGCCGAGGGCGCCGATGATATGACATCGCACATCCGCTCGGTCCTGACGCAAACGAGTCTCTCGATTCCGCTAATCTCGGGCCGGCTCGCGCTCGGCACATGGCAGGGCCTGTACTGTTTCGAGCATCGTTCGCGCCCGCATGAACGCCGGATTCTGCTGCAGCTCATGGGCGAATGAGGTCCGCGGGCGATTCCGCGCTAATGGACCAGCCGTCTATGCTTGCGAAGAATGGCCGGCATTTCGTAATCGTTCGGCGGCGGCATCTCCGGAATCGGTGGCTCAGCCAAGTGCGGCGCGGGCGCATCAGGCTCGGGTACTGCGGCGAGCGGATTTGCCGGTTCCGGCTCGGCCTCGGCAACAGGTGCGTGTGCAGGCTCCTGCATTACAGGAGCCGCAAACGGAAAATGTGGACTGCGCCGGTCGATCTCCGGCAGCGTATCGCGCTGGAAGCCGGTTGCAATCACAGTAATCTTTACCTCGGCCGCCATTCTCTCGTCCAGCACGACACCGAAGTTGATCTGAACGTCATCGTTTTGCGTCGCGGCCCGTATCAGATTGCAGGCTTCGTTCACGTCGTGGATTCCCAACTGACTCGAGGCCGTGATGTTGATCAGCACGCCGCGAGCGCCCAGCACTCCGCCTTCTTCCATAAGCGCGCTGTTCATCGCTTTCTGCGCCGCCTTGACCGGAGCATTCTCTCCGGACGCGACTGCGGTCCCCATCATCGCGTATCCCATGCCCAGCATGATGGTGCGGATATCGGAGAAATCGCGGTTGATCAAGCCCGGCGTGGTGATAATGTCAGCGATGCCCTGAACAGCTTGGCGCAGAACGTCGTCGGCGAGCCGGAACGATTCGAAGAAGCTGGTCCCCTTTGGAACCAGAGCAAGAAGCTTTTCGTTTGGAATGCTGATCAGAGTGTCGCAACTCGAGGCCAGCTCCACCATGCCGCGTTCGGCCTGCCGCATGCGGCGCGGGCCTTCAAATGAAAAAGGCTTCGTCACCACCGCGACAGTTAACGCGTTCAGCTCTTTTGCAAGCGACGCGACTACGGGAGCAGCACCGGTACCTGTGCCGCCGCCGAGCCCTGCGGTGACGAAGACCATATCGGCGCCCTCGAGTATTTCGATGATCTGTTCCGTGTCTTCGAGCGCGGCCTGCCTGCCGACGGAAGGATCCGCTCCCGCGCCCAGACCGCTAGTCAGCTTCTTTCCGATCGCGATTTTGTTCGCCACCGGCGATGCGCCGAGCGCCTGTTTGTCTGTATTCAGCACGTAGAACTCGACCCCGCGCAGGCCCTCTTCAAGCATTCGCGCGACGGCGTTCGATCCGCCCCCGCCGACGCCGATCACTTTGATCTTTGTCCCGAGCTGCACTTCATCTTCAATCAGGAACTTCAAATCTTCTGTCATCCGTTCAGCCTCATTTCCTCGCTTGCGCATTTTATTTGAAAACTAATCCAACTAATCCCCGCGATAACCGCTTTCCTTCCCGCTTGAGCCGCAGCCGTCCCGAATACATGGCAAGTCCAGCGGCAGTGGTCCAGACGGGTGTATCGAGATCCTCCGGCCAATCCGCGATCCCGGTCGCGAGACCGTTGCGCGCCTGGCAATTCAATACGCGCTCGGCCACATCGCACATACCCGCGAGCAGCGCGCCTCCGCCGGTCAGGACGACTCCCTCCAGCAAGGACTGTTCCATCCCTACCCGCTCGATTTCCGCGCGAGCGCTTTCGAATAGTTCCTCCGCTCGCGCCTCCAAGATCTCGTTGAGCTGCTGGCGAGACGCCTCTCGCAGCGCGCGCCCCTCAGCCGACGGAATCTCGATCACGCTGTGCTCGGAAGCAGCGCCGCCGATAGCGGATCCGTACTCGCGCTTCAGATTCTCCGCATCCTCGTAATTCACCTTCAACAGCCACGCGAGATCTCGCGTAAAGTGGCCGGCAGCGATCGGGATGGCTGTCGCCAGCAGGAGCGCATCACCGTCGTAGACCGCCAAATGGGTGGACTGCGCCCCGATATCCATTACGGCAACTCCTCGGGCGCGATCTTCCGGCAGCACGGCCGCGTACGCCGCCGCGATCGCTTCGAAGATCGATTCTTCGACGGCCAAGTGCGCCTGGTGCACCGCCGAGACAACGCCCTGATGCTCCTGCATCGATACCGTCACGACGTGGACATTTGCTTCCAACCGGCTGCACGAGATCTTTGCGGGCCTGCGAATCCCGGCGCGTCCATCCACGGTGAAATCTTGAGGACAGATTTGCAGCACTTGACGATCGTCTTCGAGGCGCACGCGCGCGGCAAGCTCCACGGCGTAGCGGGCATCGCCAGGCTCAATCGCGCGTTTGCGGCCGAACTCATAGAGACCGCGGCTGTTCATCCCCGACACGGAGCCCCCGACCCCAATGACCGCGGATTCCGGCGATACCTGGGCGCGAAGTTCTGCTTCATGAAGCGCAAATCGGATGCTCCCGGCGAGCGCCGCCTCGTCCGCCAGCCGGGCCTTGTTCCACGCCTGGACCGGCGCTTCACCGTGTCCCAGAAATCGGATGCTCTCTTCTTCGAGCACGCATATCACGATACGCGTGCTTGTACTGCCGAGGTCGAGTCCGACCGCGAGTTTTGGTTTATTCGCCACGCCGCTCCTCCCGCAGCGCCACGATGGAGCCATCCAGGCGCAAGTCCCACGTCACGCTATCGGGCTGCGGATTCATTGTTGGATAAGCATCGAGAAAGGTCTTCATCCTCGAAGCATAGTTTTCATCGCCAACCATCAGGTTCACGACGCGGTCACCGATGTGCTCGGCGATGATCAAATTGTTCGGATCGGCAACGTTGATTTCGGAGATCTGGGCCGCGAGAGGGCCAACCTCGGCGAGAAGTCCCATGGCGCGCCGCACGCGCGCCCGCCGATCGGCAAGCGATTCCGTTTCCCGGACGCCCGTAATCACAGGTAACGTGAATTTTGCGGGCATTCGGGGACGCAGTATGTGTCCATCTTTGTCGATCAGCGCGAATTGAGACATTCCGTCGTTATGGTTCGGCGAAAGGTGAACGAACGCCACAGGCACGCGCTCGCGAATCCGCACTTTTATCGTGTTCGGCCAAATCCTCGAGACCGCCGCCTCCGCCACCCAATCGATTTCCAAAACCTGCTTGCGGCGCTCTTGGATCGGAACGAGATAAAGACTGCGGCCAAAGTCTTCGGCGAACACGTGACGGATCTGGGAAGGCGACGCATAATGTACTCCCTCGACAATCAAATTCGGACTTTGACCCGCAAATTCTTCGGCGGGCGCGATCCGGAAGCGGTCATCCTGAATCAGGAACTCCTCTGTGCGATGCCAGGCGAAGATCGTACCCGCCATAACGACAACGCCTGCCGAAAGCCAGAACGTAAAACGGCCCCAATGAACGGCGCGCATCAGGGAAGGCTGGGAACGCGGCATCAGGCGCCCTCCCGAAGGCTTTCGAGAATCTTGGCAGGGGCCTGCGAAATATTTCCTGCTCCGAGCGTGAGGACAAGATCGCCGGGCTCCGCCGCGCCGGCGATCGCCTCGACAGCCTCTTCCATGGTGGGCGTGTAATGCACGGCGCGGTGCCCATAGGAGCGGATCGTTTCCGTCAATCGTTCTGCCGTAACCCCTTCAATGGGCTGCTCCGATGCGGCGTAGATATCCAGAACGTAAAGATCGTCGGCTTGATGAAATGCCGTTCCGAACTCATCCATCAACTGCTTGGTTCGGGAGAAGCGATGGGGTTGAAACAGCACGCGAACGCGCTTGTATGGGGTCAGCCGAGCCGCGGCGAGCGTTGCCTTCACTTCTGTCGGGTGATGTCCGTAGTCGTCCATCACTGTCACTCCGCGTTCCACTCCTCGCAGCGACAATCTCCGGTCGACGCCGCTGAAGGAAGCAAGCCCGTCATGGATCGCGGGCTGCGCCACTTCCATTTCCAGTGCTACTCCAATGGCCGCTGTCGCGTTCAACACGTTGTGAATGCCCGGTACATTAACGCGAAACGCTCCGAAATCTTCCCCGCCCCGGCGCACTCGGAAATCGCTTCCCGAACCGGAAAGCACGACATTTTCTATTTCCAGATCTACCTGTGCGGATCTTCCGTATGTGACGGTGCGGCGCCGGATTGATCTGAAGATGTGTTGCACGTTCTCGTCTTCCATGCACAGCACGGCCGCTCCATAGAACGGGACCTCATTGATGAATTGCAGAAAGGCGTTCTGCAGTTCCTCGATTGAGTGGTAATGATCCAAATGCTCCACGTCGACATTCGTAACCACCGCGATGATGGGGGCGAGCTTTAAGAACGATCCGTCGCTCTCATCCGATTCGACCACCAGAATCGGGCTTTTCCCCACTCGCGCATTGGATCCTTGCATAACCGCCGCCCGGCCGCCAACCACGACGGTCGGGTCCAGATTTGCCGCGTTCAGAATGGAGGCGATCATGGAGGTCGTGGTGGTTTTTCCATGGCTGCCTGCGACCGCAATGCCGAATTTTAGGCGCATCAATTCAGCCAGCAGCTCACCGCGAGGAATCACGGGAATCTGCATATTCCGCGCTTCGAGCACCTCGGGATTTGCGCCATCGACCGCCGACGTAACCACGACGGCCTTTGCTCCAGCCACGTTCTCCGCCCGATGACCGTGAGAAATGGTTGCGCCCAGCTTGGACAAACGGTCCGTAATTGGGCTCAGCTTTACGTCGGATCCCGAGACATGGTAGCCCAGCGTGAGCAGAACTTCGGCGATTCCGCTCATGCCGATTCCGCCGATGCCCACGAAGTGGACGTGCTGGGGCTTAAAAAACATTTCTTAAGGGTATTGTTTCGGCTTTCCGACGGTGTGTCAATGCGGAACCCGGCAAAGTTCCATGTCCAATGTTCATATTTTTCTCACCGCGGCCGCTTCCTCCAGAACCTCGGCAGCACGTTCGGCGGCGCCCGGTTTCGCAAATTGCCGCACGCGGATCCGCATCTGATCCAATTGGGCCGGATCGCGCCGCAAATTCTCCACTTCGCGGAATAAGCGCGCGCCACTCAGCTCGCCGTCTGGAACGGTGCGCGCCGCATGTGCTTCCACCAGAGCCTCCGCATTTTTCCGCTGGTGATCGTCAGCCGCAAACGGAAGTGGCACCAGAATCGAAGCCATGCCTGCCGCAGCGATCTCAGTTACCGCGCCCGCGCCGGCGCGCGCCACCACCACATCAGCCTCGGAAAATTTTTCCGGCATGTCCTGAATGAACGGCAACACCTCACCCGCGACGCCGCTATTTGAAAACTCCTGGGCGAGAACTTCGTGCTCGGCTGCTCCCGTTTGGTGCACGATACGAATCGGTTCTCCGTTGTCGCGAAACAAACTCCAGCTCTCGCGCGAAGCACGATTCAGCGTTCGCGCTCCCCGGCTCCCTCCGGTAATCAGCACCGTGAAGGTGCCCGCGGCTTTGGGACGAACTTCGAAGAATTCGCGCCGCACGGGCACTCCCGTAACTTCCGCTGTTCCGCTCGGAAACCATGCTTGTGTAGATTGGAAACCCAAGAGCGCCCGGTACACGCGTTTAGCGACGCGGCGGCTGGCAAACCCGGGGATCGCATTCGGCTCCATGAGAACCAGCGGGATTCTATTCAGAACAGCCGCCAGCATCACCGGGCCTGCGACATAGCCGCCCATGCTGAACACCGCATGCGGGCGGAATCGCCTCAGAAATTGCGAAGCGGCACCGATGCTCGCGGGCAGCAGCAAGGTTGTCCGGAGCTGCCTCTGAAGCGAGACGCGATTGAGGCCGCCGCTCCGAATAAACGCGATGTCATACCCTGCCTCGGGCACCAGGCGCGATTCGATGCCCTCCCGCGTGCCGATGAACAGCAGATTATGGCTTCGCTCGCGCAATACCCGCGCCACGGCGAGTGCCGGGAAAACGTGGCCTCCCGTTCCGCCGCCGGTCATGACAAACGAATACGGCATGCTCGCTCAAACTCAGGCCGCATGCTCGCTCACGCTCAGAAGCATGGCCATCAATAGCAGCGTGCTCAGGAGCGAGCTTCCGCCGTAGCTGATGAAGGGCAGCGGGATGCCTTTATTGGGCAACAAATTCAGCACCACGCTCATGTTCATGAGTGCTTGAACTACCACCGAGACTGTCGCACTCAAAGCCAGGTAACGGCCAAATTCGTCGCCGATATGCAAATACGTCCGCATGCCGCGCCACAACACCACCAGAAATCCACACACAATCAGCGCGGCTCCGATCAATCCCGTTTCCTCGCCGACGATCGCGTAGATGAAGTCGGTTTCGGCCTCGGGCAAATACAGCATCTTCTGCTTGCTTTCCATGAGCCCCGCCCCCACCAATCCTCCCGATCCGACCGCGATCTTAGCCTCGCGCTGCTGGTATCCCGGATCGCTGGTTGCAGCCGTCTTCTTCGCGTGCTGCAGCAAATATCCGTGGGGATCGACTCTCGCCAAGAGCTTATGGTCCTTATCCACAAACTCGATCACGCGCGTCAGCCGGTACGGCTTCATCGCGATAAATCCCACCCCGAGCAGTAGCCCGGCGACGGCGCACACGGCCACATATCGGTACTCCACGCCCGCGACAAAGATAACCGCCAGCGCAGTGATTACCAGCACGACCGCCGTTCCCAGATCCGCGACCGCAACCGAGAGCGCGAGCGCGGAGATGCAAACCGCTATCGGTCCGATCGTGTGCTTGTCGTTCACTGATCCCGCACGGCGGCAAAGGAAAAACGCGAGAAATAGTGCAAGCGCGGGCTTCGCCAGCTCCGAAGGCTGCAATGAAAGCGGCCCCGCTTTTAGCCACCGGTGACTTGCCGAATCCGTTACGTACACCAGCAGCAGCAGAAGCATCACGATTCCCAGTCCGGCGAAAGCAATCCGCGGGTTATTCCAGCGGCGGTAATCGCGCTTCATGCAATAGAGAAGAGCCGCGAACGAAAACACCGCCCAGCCCAACTGCCTCAGAAAGAAGTGAGCCGTCGAGACGTGATACTTCAATTCCGCGATGATGGAGGACGAGCTGTAAACCATCACGAGCCCGAAGCCCACGAAAGCGACGATCGTGAGGAACAAAATCCAGTCTGTTTTTACGCGCTGCGCCATTCTCTACAGCAACTCTTGAACCAAGTGTTTGAAGACATCCCCGCGATGCTCAAAATTCCGGAATTGATCGAAGCTTGCGCAAGCGGGAGCCAGCAGGACGACATCGCCCGGCGCCGCATGCCCGCGCGCGTACTCGACAGCCTTATCGAGCGTGCCGCATTCGTGCAACGGGGCGGCACCTTCGATAGCCTTCTTGATCAACGGGGCCGCAGCATAAGGATAGGGCGGCTGAGCCCCGATCAACAGCACCGCTTTCGCCCGCTGCGCCAGCGCGGGCCGCAACGGCGAATAATCACTTGCTTTATCCTTGCCGCCCAAGATGATCCAAAGATCGCGCGGAAATGCTTCGATTGCTTTTAGCGCGGCATCCACGTTCGTGGCCTTCGAATCGTTGTAATAATCGACGCCGCCAATGTTGCGCACAAACTCGATCCTGTGCTCTACGCCGGGGAAATGCGCGACCGCATCACCGATTGCGTCAAGCGGCGCTCCGGCCAGGTGCGCCATCAACGCCGCCGCCATGGCATTTTCGAGATTGTGCTGCCCGCGCAGCATCACCTGGCCGCGCTTCATGAACGGACGACCATTGAAATACAACTGATCACCGGATACCCAGACGCCCTCCGATACTTTTTGCGACAAGCTAAACCAATGCACTTGCGCCTTGGTTCGACCGGCGTACCCTCGGCAGGCCCCATCATCGTGATTCAGCACGCAGGAGTCGCCCTCGGCTTGCGTTTCAAACAGTCGCGCCTTGGCATCCACATAGGCTTCGAACGTGTGATGCCGGTCCAGATGGTCGGGCGTGACGTTCAGGCAACAGGAAATCCGCGCGTGAAATCGCTCAATCGATTCAAGCTGGAAACTCGATAACTCGAGAACATTCCACTGGCCATCGGCGGACGAATCGACGAGCGAAGCGGCGGGCCGGCCGATGTTTCCGCCTACCTGGCACGCGATGCCGCAATGTTTCAGAATATGGCCCGTAAGGGCCGTGGTTGTCGTCTTACCGTTCGATCCGGTGATTCCGATCACCGGCCCTTGGAGGAAATACGAGGCAAGCTCCACCTCTCCAATCACGGGGATGTTCTGCGCCCGCGCGGAAACGAGCATCGGAAGATCGTACGGCACACCCGGCGAGAGCACGATCATGTCCGGCGCTCTCGCGGAACCGCCGCTTGAATCGGCAACGTTGTCCGGATCCTGCAGTACCACCGGCACGCCGATCGCGGCGAATTTCGCCTGTTCCTCGGGCGATGGTGTTTCAGAATCCATGGCCCGCACGCGAGCGCCGTATCTGCGCAGCAGCTCAGCCGCGGCGAATCCCGAGCGCTTGGTGCCCAGGATCAGAACGTATTTGTCTTTAAGATCCAAGCGGCGCGGTTACCTCAATTTCAAAGTTGTGAGAGCGAACAACGCCATCACGAGACCGGCGATCCAGAAGCGCACGATGACCTTCGATTCCGGCCACCCCACCGCCTCGAAATGGTGATGTATCGGCGCCATTTTGAAAATGCGCTTGCCGCCCCGGAGCTTGTAGCTGCCAACCTGCAGAATCACAGATAGCGCTTCGATGACGTAAACGCCTCCAATAAACGCCAAGAGGATCTCCTGCTTGATCAGAACGGCAACAACGCCGAGGCCGCCGCCAAGAGCGAGCGACCCTACGTCGCCCATGAAAACTTGCGCGGGATGGCAGTTGTACCAAAGAAACCCGAGACTGGCGCCCACCATGGACGCGCAAAATATGGTTAGCTCCGCCGAGTTTGCCAGGTGCGCGAGATCGAGATAATCCGAAAATCTCGCGTTACTCGATACATAGGTCAGCGCCGTCATGCCGCCGGAGGCGATGATCATGAGTCCGATCGCCAGGCCGTCGAGCCCGTCCGTCAGATTCACGGAATTCGAGGAACCCACCATGATGAATACGATAAAGACGTAGAACGGAACAAACGCGAGCGGATACGTCCAAAAATTCTTGGTCAACGACTCGACCAACAAGTCCGGCCGGAACTGCTTAAAAAAGGGGACATTGATCGCGGTCGAATACGCCTGGTGGGAATGCAGCAGCAACAAAAAGAATCCGAGAACCATCGCGCACGCCACTTGCGCCCAAAACTTTTGGCGGGCGGTCAAGCCAAGATTCCGCTTTCTGGCGATCTTCGCGTAATCGTCGATGAAACCGATTGCTCCGAAACCGACCAAGCCGAGCAGCGCGAGCCAGACGTACCGATTCGTGAGATCGGCCCATAACAAAGTGGGGACCACGATCGCGGTGACGATTAAGAGTCCCCCCATGGTCGGCGTGCCTGCTTTCCTGTGATGCGATTGCGGGCCATCTTCGCGGATATGCTGCCCGAAGCTGAACTCTTGCAGCTTTCGAATGATCCACGGCCCCAGTGCAAGGGCTAACGCCAAGGCCGTCAGGTTCGCCAAGGCGATGCGCGTGGTGATGTAGCCAAACACGCGGAATGCCGCGATATGTTTATGAAGCACTTGAAACAGCAGCCAATAGAGCATTATGTTTCCATTGTGGCCAGCGCTCGTTCGACGTGCGTTCCTCTCGAGCCTTTAAACAAGACGGCATCCCCCGGACGAACGAAGCTTCGCAAGAACTCGCCTGCGGCTTCCGGTTCTTGAAAAAAAAACGCGGCGCGATCGGAAAGGCCGGCCTTCTTGGCTTCGTCGACCATGGACCAGCTCGCGCCGCGTACCCCCACCAGCACGTCGATTCCCGCTCGCGCGACATACATCCCCAACTCGCGATGCAGCCCTTCGGCCAAGCGCCCCAGCTCGAGCATCTCTCCCAACACCGCAATCCGACGCTCGGCGGGCTCCTCCCGGAGCACGTCAATCATGCTTCGTGCCGCCTCCGGATTGGAATTATAGGAATCGTTCAAGACGGTAATTCCGCGCGATCGCGTGCGCTCGCCACGCATTTTGCCGGGAGACAGGTTTGAGACTTCCGCTGTGAGATCGCCCAGCTTGATGCCAAACACGCGAGCCACTGCCAAGCCCGCCAGGATGTTCGAAATGGCGTGCCGTCCGGTCAAAGATGTCTGAAAACGCGTGCCATCCACCGCGAACGCTGCGCCTTCGGAAGTAAGCGCCACATCGGTCGCGCGCACGTCCGCGTGCGGCGAAAATCCGTATGTAATTGTGGTTCCGGCGTGCACATCCCGAAAGGCCGTAACGCGCAAATCGTCAGCATTCAGCACGGCAGTTCCGTTCTCTGGCAGCGCTTCTATTAATTCGCGCTTGGCGGCGGCGATACCGTCAATGGAATCGAAGGCGTCGGCGTGCGCGTACCCGACGTTTGTGACCACCCCGATGCGCGGTTTCGCGATCTCCGCCAAATGCCGGATTTCACCCGCGTGATTCATTCCCATTTCGAGCACTCCAAGTTCAGCGGTGTCCGGGATGCGCAGCAGCGATAAAGGGAGTCCGATGTGATTGTTCAAATTGCCTTCCGCCTTACCGGTCTGAAATCGCGTAGCGAGGAAGCAGGCGATGATGTCCTTGGTGCTCGTCTTTCCTGCGCTGCCGGTTACCGCCACGATCGGGCGGCCCCATTCGCTCGCGGCGAACTGTGCGACCTCCTGCAGCGCAATCACGGTATCGGAAACTTCGACCAACGGCCTCGCTATCCCAGGAACAGGCTCGCTCACCACCGCCGCCGCCGCACCGCGCTCGAAAGCAGCGGCTACAAATGCGTGCCCGTTGAAGTGCTCGCCTCCAATAGCGAAAAACAGGTCCTCCGGCGCGGTGGTGCGTGAATCGATGCTCCAGCCGCGTAGGCGCAACTCCGCCGGATGTTCCGCACCCGGGGCTTGTCCCGTGATGCGGCCTGCAGCAGCCCTTTCGACCTGCGCTAATGAAAGCTCCATCGCGCGTTCTACGAATCTTTCCCATTTTTGCGAGGCGTGCGGCTGTAGCCAATCGATCGCAAGACACGGCGCGCGACTTCCCGATCATCAAACGGAATCGGGCCGTCTCTCAATACCTGGTATGTCTCATGACCCTTCCCGGCCAAGATGACGACGTCACCCGCTACGGCACTCTCGAGCGCCTTGCGGATCGCGCGCTCCCGGTCGGGCTCGGCCAGGTAGGGAGTGTCATAGCGCCGCAGTCCGACCATCGCGTCGTTGATGATCGCGAGCGGATCCTCGGTGCGCGGATTGTCGGAGGTCAACACCACGTAGTCGCTCGCCTCCGCCGCGGCCATGCCCATGAGCGGCCTTTTCGAACGGTCGCGGTCGCCCCCACATCCAAACAGCGTGATCACTCGCTTCGGTTTCATCGCGCGGGCAACAGCGATGACATTCCGCAGCGCGTCGTCAGTATGAGCATAGTCCACCACAACCATGAAGGGCTGCCCTTCTTCCACCCGCTCAAATCTTCCTGAAACCGATTGAAGCGCGCGCAATCCCCGCTGTATTTCATCCGGGCGCAGTCCCTGCATGAGAGCTGCCGCCGAAGCGAGAAGAATATTGTAGACATTGATCTGTCCGACGAGAGGAGATTCCACCGCGAAGCGCTGTTCGCCGGCCGCGATGGTGAAGCGCAAGCCATCGAATGAGCTTTCTACGTCATGCGCGCGCACCCAAACATCGGTTCTGGCCGCCTGCGGCGCTCGCGGAGTTGGCTGCTCGATGCTGTACCAGACCGCTTTCGTTTCTGGAGCTAACTTGATGCGCCGTGCCCATTCGTCATCGGCATTCAGCACCGCAAATCGCGGCGGATGCGCAGCGCTGGGCGTAAACAGCATCTGCTTGGCTGCGAAATACTTCTCCATCGTCTGGTGAAAGTCCAGATGATCTCTGGTGAAATTCGTAAATGCGGCAGTATGAAAATCCATTCCGTAGATGCGTCCGAGATCGAGCGCATGCGAGGACGCCTCGAGCGTCGCGTGTGTTCCGCCCATCTGCTCGAGCTCGCTAAACATTCGAAATAGATCGAGCGACTCCGGTGTCGTATTGACCGCCGGCAGCACGCGCCCGGCAAGGTGATACTCAATCGTGCCGATCAGCGCTGTTGTTTTTCCCGCCGCGCGCAGCATCGCGTCGATCAGAAGCGTGCTCGTCGTTTTGCCATTCGTTCCTGTAACGGCCATAAGCGCCAGTCGTTGATCGGGTTTGCCATAGAAATTTCTGGAAGCAAACGCGAGCGCATGGCGTCCATGCGTCACCTGGAGCCAGTGACCTCCGAATCCGCCGGGCTTCGGGCGGTCGCTGATGACCGCCAGAGCGCCTTTGCCCAGGGCTGCATTCGCAAAATGGGCGCCGTCGGCTTTGGCGCCGGAAAACGCAAAAAACAGATAGCCGCTGTCCACCTTGCGACTGTCATAGGCAAGCCCTCGGACATCGGCCGCCAGCAGGCCGGCCGGCGGCTCGGAAACCATCGGAACGCCCTCCAGCACGCGCTTCAATTCCATGTCATCTACCGCGTCACCTGCCCGGTCACTTCGCACCCGAGGCCGCGAACTTGACCCGTATGTGCTCTCCCGGGATGAGCGCCGCTCCCGGTGCCGGATCCTGCGCACGCGCGAGGCCGTCGCCGATCAGATCGATCTCGAGCCCATTCTCGGCAGCCGCTTCGAGCACGTCCTTTACGGTTTTTCCCACCAGATCGGGGACTTTGCGTGCGTCGTCCGGTTGATCGGAACCGGGCTCCGGCTCGCCCAAAGCCGCCTGCATCTCCTCCTGGGTCGGGGGCGTGCTCAATGCGGAGAGCGATACATCATCGGATTCTCTACTACGGCCCTGCTCATCGGCGCGCGCTATTGTTTCTCGTGCTTGAAGCTCTTCGGGTACATCGGGCGGTACGCCCATGATTCGCAGACCGGCTGTCATAACGCTCTGAAAGACCGGACCCGCCGCGGCGCCGCCGAAACCCGCTTCACCCGTGGTTCCGCTGACGGTCACCACAACCACAAGCGCCGGATTTTCGAGGGGCGCGAAGCCGAGGAATGAGGCGTTGTATTTGTGCGTATACACCCGATGCGCGAAATCGTAGATTTGCGCCGTGCCTGTCTTCCCCGCCAGAGCGTAACCCGCGATATGCAGCCGGTGCGCAGTTCCGCCGGGCATGACGACGCGATGCATCATCATCCGCATCGTCACGACGGTCTGCGGATTCAACACCTGAACCGGAGCGGCAACGGGCACCACCTCCCGCTGCTCGCCCGGACCCTGCTTCCAGGCAATTACGTGAGGATGCACGAGGAACCCGCCGTTCGCGATCACGCTCCCGAGCTGAGCCAATTGCAGCGAGGTCACGCTCACTTCGTGACCCATGGGCACCGATCCAATGGATGTCGGCTGCCACCGTTTCAGCGGACGCACCAAGCCGGGCGCCTCCGCCGGAAGCTCGATCCCGGTTCTCCGTCCGAAGCCAAGCTTCCGAATATATTCGTACAGGTTCTTGCTGCCTATGGCCATGCCAATGCGGATCGCGCCGATATTACTCGATTTCGCCAGAACGTCTTCGAAACTGAGCGCGGAATAGGAGTGCGAGTCGTGCACCACCCGCCCGAAAATCGTGATGGAGCCATTACCGCAGTTGATGATCGTCTCCGGGCGAAGATTGGTGGTCTCGAGCGCTGTCGACAACGTCACTACCTTGAACACGGAGCCTGGCTCAAAGGGCGCGACCACGGCCAGATCCTCGCGGCCGTGCGGCGCTTCGCCGGCATGCAATCGCTCGTTCAGGTCGTAGGTCGGGTAATTTGCGAGCGCAAGAACCTCGCCAGTTTTTGGATTCATCGCCACCAGGCTTCCGTGGTCCGCGTGATTCGAAACGACAGCCGCCTCGAGCGCTTGTTCGGCCAGATACTGCAATTGGCTATCGATTGTCAGGCCAATGTTTTTCCCCACCACCGGCGCTTTCAGAATTTCGGATTCATAGGCGCGGCGCTTTACATCGACTTTCAAGCGCGCCCATCCGGGCGTGCCTCGAAGCTCCCGGTTGCATTTAAGTTCGATCCCGGAAACGCCCTTCCCTTCAGCATCTACATTTCCGATGACATGAGCACCCAGCCTGCCGTTCGGATAACTCCGCAAATTGCCTTCGCGGATCTCGAGCCAGTCGAGTTTCATTGCTTCGAGCGTGGCGGCCTTTTCGCCAGTGACGTGCGGGTCAACAACCAGATAGCCTCTGCGGTGTTTTGACTCGACGGCGGCTTCGAGATCGCCCTCGAGCTTGCGGGCATCCAGGCCCAAAATTCTTGCGAGGAGCGCGGCTGCGATTTCTTTGTTGGGAATGCGCTTTGGATCGACTACTACGAACTGGGAAGGCGAGCTGATCGCGAGCGCATTGCCGTCACGATCGAAAATAGAGCCCCGGGGCGCTTCGATCAGCCTTCGTATCGCTTGCTGGGAATCGGCGCGTTTGGCGAGCTCGGAATGGGCGAACACCGTCAGGTCGAAGAGCCTGAGCAGAAGCATCAGGGACCATCCAAACAGGATGAGCCCCAAAATCAGCAGCCTTTTGATCGAGTTACTCCGCGGGCCGAGCGGTGGTGTGTCCATCTTCATTCACCCGGCGAGTCCTCGTAACCGCCCCTTCGAGCGCGAAGCGTATGATTCTCGATTCAGCGCGCGCTCGCGGCGCTGTTTGCATCCGGCATCGCGTTGCGGGCCTCGCTCGTCGCTTTTCCTTCCACATAGCGGATATCCTGTGGGCCGGGCGCTGTCATTTGGAGCGACGTGGCCAGCCGCTCGAGCCGGGTGGTGCTCAGCAACTCGGCCTGCTGCCGGTCCAGCGTCGTTTTTTCTTTCTGCAGCCGCTCGCTTTCCTGCTGAAGATTCTGGAGCGCGAATCCCGCCATCGTGTTGTAGGCTGTAGGCGCCAGACCGGCGATCACCAACATGGCGGCGGCAAAGCCTGTGACGACAGAACCCGTCCGTGCGCGCCGCGCCACCGGGTCCGCCGCCCGCACGATCGCGCTATTGTCGATCCGCTTGACGAACAGGTACACGTCTTCATTCGCGATCGGCCTCAATCGCGGTGACTCGGCTCGCGCCCAAGTCTCCAGCTTTGTCTCGGCCAGCTCTCCCACGCCTACAAATCGATTGACGAAAGTCGCTATTGACGCCATTGCCCTTTTAACCCTTTCTACATACGTTCCATCGCCCGCAGTTTCGCGCTGCGCGATGCGGCATTACCCGAAATCTCTTTCTCTGTTGGCCTGACCACGTGTTTGGTCAGGATCGCCGCCTCTCCCGTTCGGGCCAGCGACTGGAATGCCCGCTTTACCTTCCGATCCTCAATCGACATAAACGTGATCACGACGAACCTCCCGCCGCGCCGTATTCGCTGCGGCGCCGCTGACAGCAGGCTGTCCAACTCCTCTAACTCGCCGTTCACCTTCAACCGCAACGCCATGAACGTTTGCGTTGCCGGATGAAGTCTCCCCGTTCGCGGCACGGCCTGTTCAATCACCTCCGCCAAGCGACCGGTGGTTCGAATAGGCCGCGCGCGAACGATTGCTCTGGAGATTCTTCGTGACCTCCTTTCTTCGCCTAATTCGTAAATCAGATCGGCGAGAGTCCTTTCCGGCAGTCCATTTACCAGATCCGCGGCGGTCATGTCCCGGCCGCGATCCATCCGCATATCGAGCGGACCATCCTCCATCAATGAAAACCCGCGCTCCGCATTCGTGAGCTGATACCGGCTGACGCCCAGGTCCGCGATGATGCCGTCGACGGCATCCACCGCGTTCGCTTTGAGCGCCTCGGGCAGCATGGAGAATGTTCCTTGAAAAAATCGGATTCGGCCGGCAACCGCGCTCGTCCTCGCCCGCGCCAGCTCGAGCGATTCGGGGTCGCGATCGCAGGCAATCACAAATCCGTCCTTCAGCCGCTCCGCAATTGCCGCTGTGTGGCCTCCCAGCCCGGCGGTGACATCGACGTAAACTCCATCCGGCCGAATCGCCAGATATTCGAGCGATTCCTGCAAGAGCACCGGAACATGCTGCTCGCTTCGCCCCTCGCCCGCGCCCATACATACGCGTTATCGCAAGCCCTTTCTCTCGAGGCCCTGCACCTTCTCGCCGATCCGCTCCATAGCCTTCCCGAGCCGCTCTTCGTAAACTTCGCGCCCAATCACGTCAATGCGCTGCTTAAAACAGCGCAGGTACACCTGCTCGTTTTCGAGCTTCAGCGCTCGCCGCAAATCCGTCGGCACCAGCACGCGCCCTTGCGGGTCGATTTCCGAATCGGCCCCAAAGTGAAACGCGATGAAGGCCACGTCTTCCCGATCCCCTGCGTCCTCTCCCGCTTCCGCGAGCGTCTCTTCCGTTTGCCGCCAAGAGGAGATAGGATAAATGCGAGCGGTCGCTCCGTTCAGCGTCGTGACAAAAACTTTCTCCTCGCCGAGTTGCCGCAAATATTCCGCGATCAGGGCCGGAAGCTTCAGCCGTCCTTTTTCATCCACACGCGCGCTCAAGAACCCACGCGGGGGCTCGACTGCCGTTCGCGTATTGGAACCGCTGCTTTCCGTCACTTCCAACCACTTTCGACCGCTTTAAGCCACTGATCGATACTCGCATGAGTAGTCAGAGGTTGCAAGAATTTTCTTCAAACTTTTTCATGTAAGTCCTTTGTTCGCCTTTCTTACGCCATCCGCTGAGGAGTAAGGCGGCGGTTTCATCTGCTCTATCGCACCCGAGTTCGCGCGCACCACACAGTTCGATAGAGTGAAGTCATGACTCGACGATCGGCACTCATGCTCACTGCCGCCGCTCCGCTTTTTGCGCGCGCGGCTCAACAATCGCCAGAAAAAAAGCGCCGGAAAAAAAGGCTCCAGAAAAACGCGTGAGCCCTCACGAGACTGTCTCGGTGGATCTCGACGGGAAAACGATTTCGATTACATATGGCCGGCCTTCTCTAAAGGGCCGGCACCTCGGGGATCCTATGGCGCCGTACGGCAAAGTGTGGCGGCTCGGCGCTGACGAGGCGACGAAGATCACGGTAAGCGCGTACACGCTATTCCCCACCGGGCTCGAGATGCTGCCGGGCAGCTATTCGCTGTTCGCGATTCCGAATCCTGACAAATGGACGTTGATCGTCAACAAAGTCGCGGACCAGTGGGGCGCGTTCAAATACGATCAATCACAGGATCTCGGCCGTCTCGACCTTCCGGTGCGGACCGCAACCCCCCCGATCGAGGAATTCACGATCACGTTAGAGAAGCTCGAAACAAATCTCGCGCGTCTGCGGATGGCCTGGGATACAGCGGTGGTCTCGACCAGTTTGAAGGTGCTTTAGCAGCCCCGCTACTTACTCTCGACCTGCAGATTGTTCGTCACGTGGAAGACGTTCGGAACGCCATTCGCCCGCACGTTGATAAGATCTTTATCCCCCTGCGAGGCCACTACGCCCTCCAGCGTGACGTTGCCGTTCTTCACGATGATGTGAATCGACGGCAGAGCCTGGTGCCCATAGCGGTCGCCGATTGCGGGATCTCCATAGATGGCTCGAAACTCAGCCCGCCGGATCTGCCAATCCATCGGCGAGAGCGGCAACACCTCGATATTGTTGATCACCTGAGTGACGCCTTCCACTCCTTTGGCCGCGTTTCCTGCGTCCGTTTTCAGGACCGGGTTGGTAACCGCGCCGAGCAGCGTAACCGTGCTTCCATCGACGCGAAAGGCGAGGTCGTCAAAGATGCTGTAGTAGGGAAGCATCACCAATTCGTGGCGAACCTCCCGCATGATCCGGTTTTCCCCCGATGATCCACGAACAAACGCATCGTTGTGATTGGTCTGCTGCGCCAGCAAAATAGCGGGCGCGCCAAAAGCTCCTGCGCACAGTAGTATTCCGAGCAGTTTTCGCATCCAAATGAATCCTCTGCAACGAGAGACCACCCAGCCCCAGGAGGTTTCCCGCTGGTCATCGGCGGGGCGCCTCTTCGACGGCCACCAAAGCTTTACCGCTCGACAGTTTCTTTTTCTCACAACGAACTACTTGGCCGGCCTGATATTCCCAGGTCTCGCCTTCAGGCGTTGGCTCGGCGATTTTGTAGAAATCTCTGCCCATATGCTCGGCCTTGACCGCCCGCAGGCACGCGATTCCCTCACCGAGAAGATTTAAGTAGATCGTGGTTTCTTTGCCCGGCCGGACCAAAACGGGCTCGGGACCGCGAACAGGCGGAGGCGGTTCCGGAGCAGCTTCTCTTGCCGCCGAAGGAGACGGCTGGGGCGAAGGAGCCGGGACTGGGGAAGCAGCAGGCAACGGCGGAACAGCCGGTATCGGCGGAGGAGCGGGTATCGGCGGAGCAGCGGGTATCGGCGAAGTAGACGGCTGCGGCAGCAGCCCTTACCGGCGGAGCAGCCGGGGGCGAGGGTCGTGGTTCCTCAACGGTGAAGGATCTTGCACTGCTCTGCTCAAGAGGCAATAGCTGAGGCCGGGCATTCATTGCGGGGGCGCGCGCACTCATCCGCGCGCGATCGATGATCGAAACAATTATGGTCGTCACCAACCACGTAAACGGCAGCCATTCCCTTGATAGGCGCTCATTCACTCCGGACGGCGCGGCGAAGAACCGGAACACGGCCGCCGACGCAAGCGCGAGACAGAAGCCGCACACAGAGCCGTAAGCAATGCTCTGAAACACGGAACGGTATCCCTCCTGGTCGAAAGAGAATAAGATGAGCAGCAACGTGAGACCGCCAATGCTGCCGAGTAATCCAAAAGGACCAGGTAGGGTGAGCAATGCCAAAGCGCCGGCGAGAACAGCGGCCGCCAAAGCCGGAGCATCGATTGAAAATTTTGACATGATTTCGGGAGCTAACGTAGCCTAAATTCAAACATAGACCAGTGGGCTCCAGAACAAAGCCCAGCCGACGCCTGAATCGGCCGCTCGATCAAAAGCGCCAGCATATTTGGATTAAAGTGCACGTCCTATAACGTAATAAAATAGGTACTGTTTCTGGTTTCCCGTAAAATTGCTCTTTACGGATTCCTTTAATACGTGGTACACAGGTTACGGAATCACAGGGGGTCGTCTTTGTTACATCTTAAGCACGCATTTTCCTTCTTGCCCGTATTACTCGCGGGAGCGGGCGTCCTTGCCGTTGCGCAAGCAGCTTTACGCCGGTACCCGGCGCCTTGATGCAGATCTCCGTCGGAGCGGACGGCACCGTTTGGGGCCTTAATAGCGCGGACTCAATCTATCAGTGGGACGCGGCGATGAACACGTGGATCAATGAGCCCGGAGCATTGACCCAAATCGCAGTTGGCAATAGTACGTCTATTTGGGGCCTGAATGGAGCCGGATCGATTTACACCTGGAGCCCGAGTGCCAACACCTGGGTCAGCATCCCGGGTGCCCTTAACCAAATCGCAGTCGGCTCGGATGGAGATGTCTGGGGCATTAATGGCGGCAACCAAGTTTTCCACTACGTCGGCGGAAGTGCGACGTCTGGACAAACGTAGCGGGGAGCTTAACCCAGATCGCGGTCGGTTATGACGGCGCCGTTTGGGGTATTAACGGCAGTGCTGCCTTCCAGTACGATCCGGGCAAGAAAGGCATTATTCAATTTGCTGTGCCGGTAATGCGGCTTTCAAGCAGATCGCCGTTGGTGGCGATAACGCGACCTGGGGCATGACCTCTGCTGGCGCAGTGTATCGCCTGAATCCTCTCTCTCAAAGCTTCGTTACGGTCTCCGCCCCGGCTGCGTTTACGCACATCGCGGTCGGATCATCGAACAGCGTCTGGGGCCTGGACGCGAGTGACAAGGTCTACTTGTACTCGAACCTTCCAGCGGGACGTTTACCGCGCTATGGGGCATTCTTGCGAACATTGCCGTGGGAGCAAATGACGCTATGTGGGGTCTCAATTCCGGCGGTGCCATCTATCAATACACGGCCGCTGCGAAGGCGATTGGCCAATTTCACCCAGTCACCACCCCCACTCCGATTGCTCAGGTTTCTACCGGACTCGACGGAAACGTCTGGGCTATCGACACGAGCAGCAATCTTTACGCCTACAACTACGCCACCCAGGCTTGGACTCAGATCAAAGCGGGTACACACTTCAGTGCGTGTCTGTCGGATTCAACCAAAATACCTGGGCGCTCGACACGAGTCAAAACGTCTACCAATACGATCCGCCCTCGCAGAGCTTGAATCAAATATCGGGCGCTTCTCTCTCGGAAATTAGCGTTTGCGGGTGTGGAAGCCCCTGGGGCGTCAATGCAGCGGGCAACATTTTTCAATGGAACGGCAGCAATACTTTCATTCCGATCAGCGGGACCCTTGCATCGGTGAAGGTCGGGGTGGATGACCAGGTGTGGGGCCTAAACGCGTGGAGGAATATCTACATTTACAATCGCACTATCTCGCCGGCGGAATTTACGAATGTTCCCGGAATTCTGGCGCAAATCGACGTCGGATCGGGAGACGCCATCTGGGGCATCAACTCAGCAGGCGCCATTTATACCTACAGCGCCTCCCAGGCTAGTTTCCTGAATGTCCCAGGCGCCCTATCACAACTGGCGGTCGGCTTCGACGGCGCCGTTTGGGGCATCAATTCCGCCGGGGCTCATCTATCGTCACGATCCGGCCACGATCTGGGACAATATTCCCGGCGGTCTCATTCAGATCAGCGTTCGGGCAGACGCGGTTGTGTGGGGTATCAACGCCTCAGGATCCGTTTACCGGTACCAGTAGGCTTCGCTTCATCTCCGATCGCGTTCGGCGGCCAACTGCCGGACGCGATCACGCCTTCCGGGCAAGCGTTCCTGTCTTACGGCGCTTCCCATTGGCCGCTTTCTCCGGACCGTAACACAGCTTCGATAACCCGCATATTCGCGAGCGCATCCTCGAGCGGGACCGGGACCTCCCCGTTTTCCTGAATCGCTTTTGAGAACGCATCTCCTTGCGTCGTGTATTGGTCGCAGGTCGCAAATTCCTCGATTCTCGCGCTCCGCCCCGCCAGATCCGATCCGTCGTCCACAAAAATGCGGCTGGGTCGCTCGCGCGGGATGTTGTACGGAACTTCGATCTCGATGCGGCCGGTGATGCCGAAAATCTGCATTCGCTGAAACGGCACGATCTGGGTGCTGCACGTGAACACCGCTTGCCCCGGGGCGAAATCGAGCAGTGCCGAGCTCAGCCGGTCGACGCCCCACTCCGGATCGCGCTCAATCATGCCCACGACACGAATCGGCTCCCGCTCAAAGAGAAAGCGTGACATCGTGATCGGATAGCAGCCGATATCCATAACTCCACCCCCGCCGAATTCCGCGACGTTTCGTATGTTTGCCGGATCGCGGTTGAAATAACTGAACGCGCTCATGATCAGGCGCAGTTCGCCGATGTCTCCGCTTCGCACCAGGTCTCGCGCCCGGAGCCATTCGGGATGGGTGCGCACCATGAATGCTTCGCCGATCTTCACGCCGGTTGCGTCCCGCACAGCGATCAGACTTTCGACTTCCTGCGCGGTGAGTGCCAGAGGTTTCTCGCACAGCACGTGCTTCCCTGCTCGCGCCGCCTTAATTGACCACGGCACATGCAGATGATTCGGAAGAGGATTATAAATCGCGTCCACATCCGAGTCGGCGAGCAGCGTTTCGTAAGACCCATACGCTTTTTCAATTGCGAGCGTTTCCGCGGCTTGCTGGGCTTTAGCAAGACTCCGGGATGCAATCGCCACTACTTCGCTGCGGCTTCCCTTCTGCATCCCCGGAATAACTTTCCTGGTCGCAATCGAAGCCACGCCCAACACGCCCCATCGGACTTTTTTCGGCATTGCTCCGAGTGTCGCACCGGCTCCCGGCCCGAAGGAGTCCTGCTACATTGAACGCGTGACGCTGTACGATATCGAGCCCGGCCCCGCGTGCCCGGAGGTCGTGCGCGCCATTGTCGAGATCCCAAAGAACTCTGCCAATAAGTACGAATACGACGGAAAACTCGGCGTCTTTCGGCTTGATCGGGCACTCTATTCGCCCATGCATTACCCAGGCGATTACGGCTTTATTCCAGGGACGCTTGGCGATGATAATGACCCGCTCGACGTGCTGATTCTGGTCGACCAGCCCACGTTTACGGGGTGCTTAATGGATGTTCGACCCATCGGTGTCCTTCACATGGTCGATACCAAACAAAACGATCAGAAGATCCTGGCGGTGGCGATCGCAATCCGCGCTTTGACAGTATTAACACGATTGATCAGATAGCACCGCACATTCGCACAGAGGTGGAATATTTCTTTTCGATCTACAAGGAATTGCAAGGCGTAAAGACACAGATGAATGGATGGGGTGGCCCGGGCGAGGCGCAATCCATGATCATGGACAGCCGGAACGCTTACCTACAGATTGCCGGCCGCCGGACGCAGTCGGGAGAATGACTCGCCGCCTCAAAATCGCTGCCACTATTTTCACTGCGGGACCATCTACGGCGTCCTAATCGGACAGCAAATTTACGCGCTCAGCCACATTCCTATTCAATGCTTTAAATTCTCTGTCGGAGCTGCCGCATAAGGACACCGAAGCTGCCGACCGCATGGTCGCGGGGCTTAGGTGAGCTGCGGTTGCTGGGTTTTTGGGCTCGTTTTGAGAGGCGTTTTCTGCCGCTGTGCCTCGCGTTCGGCGCGCTCTTTTCGTCGTGTTTCTTCGATGGCGGCGAACATCTCCGTTACGGATGGTTCGTACCAGCCGGTCCGGCGTTTTTCGTGTTCCGATCTCGAATCGGGATTGAGGCGACGAAGGGGGCGGGGTGCCTGCTGTTTGCGCTCCTGTTCGGCTTTGCGGGCGTTTTACCATTCAAACCCAATTTCGAGTTTGCGCCTGTCGGCTCTTAGCTTTAGAAGCTGGGGACTTGTGGAAGGAGCGCTGATAAGTTGTCTTGTAGCGGAGCAAGAGGGGGGTTGCGGGCGTCAGTGACGGACGGAGTGTCCGGTGCGAAGCACTGGTGCTGGAGGCCGAGGGCGCGTTCGGCGAGCCGTGGCGGAAATTGTTGCGGGAAGCGACCAAAATCATTCTCAGCCCCGGCAGAATAACTCTCTCAAACGTGCCAGCTTCCGCGAATCCATCAGGTCGGAGGCCGTAAGGTGAACCCGTGAGGATTACTGCCGGCATGTGGGCATAACCGCTCAGCTGCCGCTCGAAAAGTGAATATCGGGGGGCGATCCGTTGGGTTTATCTCGGGACTGCGAGATTCCGCACCGCTCAGCGTTGGGGGATCGCGGGCGTGCAGTTCGCTCCAGAGGTTGTCTGGTTCACTCCCACGGAACGCGGAGGGGCGTCGGAAGACTCGGGGTGGGAGGCGCTTGACTTAGCTAAGGTCCCTAGCTAACATACCACTATGATCGAAGCCAACATGCTTGAGGCCAAGACGAAGCTTTCGCAGCTCGTCGAAGCTGCCGAGCGAGGAGAGGCGGTGTTTTTGAAGCGAAACGGTGTGGTGATCGCTCAGATTGTGCCGACGCGCAAGGGCAAGCTTCCTTTCGGGTTTTTGAAAGACCAGGTCGAAACCATCCCAGATTCTCTGCTGTTTGGCGGCTCAGACGAGGAGCTGGATGAATTCACGCGGCTATGATGCCCGGGCACTCCCTGCTGCTAGACACACATGTTCTCATATGGATGGCTGCGGATCCTGAACGCTTGCCGCCCGCCCTTCTGAGGGCCATCGAAACGGTGGAAACGCGGTTTGTCAGCCACGCGAGCGCTGGGAGATCCAGATTAAACACGAAAAGCATGGCCATCGATATAACTTCTCGTTGGATCAGCTCGAACAGGCCATGAAGGCTTTTTCGTGTAGCGAATTACGGATCGAGTATAAGGACATCCGGGGACTCGATCAAATGCGTTTCTATCACCCGGATCCGTTCGATCGCCTACTCATGTCGCAAGTTAGCTTGCGCTCGGTCTATTTGGCGACTCTTGACCGAACATCATTAAGACCTTCGAAATTGACAAGGCATTTTACATCTTCACAGACGGCCCGAGGGAAACGTAACGGTGCTTCGAAACGATGTTCTGCGATGGCTTCTTGCAGCTAAGCCGGTCACAGCAGTTGCGGCGGTTGGCGCCTCTGGCCCGGGCCGCACTGGCGCGATACAAACTGGGCGCTGCGAAACTTGAGCTCTTACACTATCGCATCAACGCAATTTATCGAGTAACCCGCCTGCGCGACGGGACGCGATTCGTTCTTCGCATCCATACGCCGCAAACCCCAAAGGCTTACGTCCGGTCGGAACTGGCCTGGTTGGAGGCTCTCAAGGAGGATGGTTTCACGGTTCCTCATGCGATCCCGGCGAGTGAGGGCGGCGAACCGATGATTACCGTTTCCGTTCCGGACATTCCTGAGGAGCGCGTCTGCACTCTCTTGCCGTGGAT
>CAWJUK010000019.1:0-101156 GCA_963846035.1 uncultured Acidobacteriaceae bacterium
ACTTCCGCGAAACCGCTCGGTCCGCCTGCTGCCCGGTTTCGATCAGTACGTGGTTGCCGCATCCTGCCATGCAGAGCGCCTGCTCCCCGGAGATTTCCGGCGCCGCGTTTACCGGCCGCAGGGCTGGATCTCGCCGGTCCTGCTGGTCAACGGTCGAATCGAGGGAACCTGGCGATATGAAATCAGGGGCAGTCGCGTCGAAGTCGTCATCGAGCCATTCATCGAAACGCCTGTGTGGGTGCGTCGAGCGGCCGGACAGGAAGCCGAACGCTTGGCGGTGTTCCTTGGCTGTACGTTGAGTTCAGCTTGGAAGAACTAGCGTTTCGGCATTCTTAACAAGATTCAACTGCCACGTGGTGCAGGTACAGCGGGTTGCCGTCGGGATCACGAACTAGCGTGATGCATTCCGGATACTGGGCGTCGCCGAGCAATCTGGCCATCGTGGGCAGCGCCACGGGCGCCCAGTTATTCACATGTGCGCCTGAGCCGCGTTTGCTTCGAATCAGGTCCTCCGCCGCAAGGTTCTCGTATGCGACCAAGACCGTATTGCGAGAAACTCCGAGCATACGGGCCAGCGTTCGCGTGGACGGCAGGCGCGCGCCGCGGCCGAGCTTGCCTTGGCGAATCGCTGTGGCGATTTGACGGGAGATCTGCTCATGCAGCGGCCCGCCTGAGGTCTGATCGATCAGAATTTCCGGTAGGGAAATCATTTTGAAAGTGGCTCCATGAAGTGGCTCTTTTCATTCTTCCCTATTTCGGCCATCATAGGTCGAAGGAGAACAGATGATTACGGGCGGAAACGCAACGGTTTTTGTATCCAACATGGACAATGCAGTGCGATTCTACACGGAGACGCTGGGCTTGCGTCTGACGAATCGCTTCGGCGATCACTGGGCTACAGTCGATGCGGGCAAAGGGTTGACGATCGGTTTGCACCCTGCCTCGGCGAAATATCCCGCCCCGGGGACCAAGGGCGGGATGATGCTGGGGCTTGAGATTGACATGCCGATCGAAAAGGCGATCGCCCGGCTGGCCGAGCGAGGGGTGAAAGTCGGCGGAATCATTCGGGACTCACCGGGCAACTTCACGCATTTGGAAGATCCGGACGGGAACCCGATCTATCTCTGGGAGGTGAATCGCCAGGAACTTCCGGAGTCGGAGCTAGTTCATAGCGGCGCGACTCGCCGAGAGTGAGACAACGCCAGACCGCACGACTTTTCTGCAGTGGAAGCGCGGGGAGGAAGGGCTTCGGAAATCGATTCGGTTACGAAAAGAGTCATGGCCGTAAGACCCGATAGCGGTTCTTGGTTGTTGCCGACTGCGTGTGGGTAATGACTTACTCGTATCGCAAAGCCAGCATCGGGTCGATCCGGGTGGCGCGGCGCGCGGGGATGTAGCTGGCGATAAGCGCTACAACAACGAACAGCAACGCTATGCCCGCGAAGATTGCGGGATCCGTCGTGCTGACGTGGAACAACAGAGTCTTCATCAGACGCGTGAGGAGAAAGGCGCCGGCAACGCCAACGGCTACTCCCGCCACAGCCAAGCCCAAGCCCTCTCCCACGATGAGCCACAGGATGTCGCCCTCCCGCGCACCCAACGCGCGGCGAATACCCATTTCGTGAGTGCGTTGCGTCACCGAGTATGCAATGACACCGTAGATTCCAACCAGCGTAAGGAGCAGGGCCACGCCGGCGAACGATCCCAACAACATCACCAGCAGCCGCCGCTGGCCTAATTGCGCCTCGACCAGATCATCCATCGATTGGACTTCCGAAATGGGCTGATCTCGGTCCAACGTCCGCACCTCTTGGCGAACCGCCGAGGTCAACCCAATTGGGTCGCCTTCCGTTCGGATTGCGATCATCGCCGAAGACTGAGGGATCTGCCGGAACGAGACGTAGACGCTCTCCGCCCATCCACTATTTTCGATATTTTGATGAACGTTCGCGACGATTCCGATGATTTCCGCAGGTCGAGGATCCACGCCGCCGATCAGAAGGTGCTGGCCGACGGGATCCTGACCCGCCGGATACGCCGGCCAGAAACGGCGAGCCAGATTCTCGTCAATAATGGCCACGCGCTCTGCGCTCTGAATATCATGTTCCGTAAAATCTCTGCCTCGCCTGAAGGGAATCTGGAGAGTCCGGAAATATTCCGGCGTAACGACCAGGATCGTTGCAATGAGGCGTTCATTCAACCTCAATGGCGGTTTACCGGCGTCCTGCACAGGTGTCCCGGCATAGCCGGTCATGGGAAGGTACATCGCTACCGCCGCGCTCCGGATTCCCGGCAGCGATCCCACGCGCCGGAGGAGTTGATTGAAAAAGGTGTCCTTTTTCTGGTACGTGTCGTAACGGAGCACTGGCAGAGAAACCCTCATGGTGAGGAGCTTCGCCGGATTGAATCCCGGATTTTGGCCTCGGAGATGAATCATGCTCTCGATAAGGAGCGCTGCGCCAATCAGTAGCACGATAGAAAGCGCTACCTGCCCGATGACCAAAACGCCTCGGACGGTGAACCCGGCGCGAATACGCCCTGGGACTCCTTCGCCCATGGATTCACTTCTAGCTCGCAGGACTCCCATAAGGTCCGGCCGCGATGCGCCCAGCCCGGGTGCCAATCCAAACAGAATGCCCGTCACAATCGACAGGGCCGCGGCGAACGCGAGCACCATCCAATCCAAATGAATTTCTCCCGCGCGCGGCAGATCGAAAGCGGTGATGTGGGGAATGGAATGCAGAATCCAAGCGGCAAGCAGAATGCCGAATATCCCACCGGCGAGCGAGAGCAGCACGCTTTCGGCGAGCAGTTGTCCGATGAGGCGACTGCGAGCGGCTCCCAGCGCGGACCGAACGGCGAATTCGCGTGAGCGCCCGGTCGCGCGGGCGAGGAGCAGGCTTGCCACATTGGCGCAAGCAATCAGCAGCACGAAGCCGACGGCGCCGAACAACATCCAAAGTGTAGAGCGAATGTCGGCCACGAGTTCATCTTTTAAGGGCGTCAGGAGAACCGGAGACTTCGGCTTCGCATCGAGCATTGCCGGATGGCCCATCGCGTATTGGCGCTGTAGGATCGCCATTTCCGCGCTTGCTTGCGCGAGGGTCAGCCCTGATTTCAAGCGCCCGAATATGGATAAAAAAGGACTGTCAAGCCGCGACTTGACGGGCATGACCGACCATTCCGATGGCTTTGTCAACCAGACGTCCAGGCTCGGAGAAGGGAATTGAAAGCGCGCGGGGAGAACTCCGATGATGGTATACGGCGTGGCGGCCAGGATGACCGTTTTGCCGATTATTTGAGGATCTCCCGAAAAACGGCGCTGCCATAGCTCGGCGCTGATGATTGCCACGGCAGGCCCACCGGGGGAATCCTCCTGGGGAAGAAAGCTGCGTCCGAGCAGCGGCCCGACGCCGAGAATACTAAGGAAACTGGCCGATACGCGAGCACCCTTCAGAACCTCCGGCTGGACTCGACCGGAAAGCGCGAGATCCTCCTGGCCGGTGAACGCTCCGAGTCCGGCGAAGGAGTGCGCACTGGCCTTCATCTCCTCAAACCTCGTTATCGTGGAGCCCCCCGAAATCTGGACCAACTGATCGGGGTTGCGGTAGGCGAGGGGTTTCAGCAAGACAGCATGAACAACGCTGAAAATGGCGGTATTTGCGCCAATGCCCAAAGCCAACGTCAACACAGCAGTCGCTGCGAAGACCGGGTTCTTGCGCATGGTGCGCAGAGCATAGACGAGATCTCGCGAGAGGGTCTCGAGAAAGGTGGGCACACTCACATTTTGCGATGTCCGAATTCCGGCTACTCGTAGCGTAAGGCGATAAGGGGATCCACCTCGGTGGCTCGGAGAGCAGGAATGTAGCTGGCGAGAAAGGCGACACTGCCGAGGGCGGCACAGACCACAACGAGTGTGGAGGGGTCGGCTGGCCGGACTCCGTAGAGCAAGCTGGCCATCAGGCGGGTGAGTCCGATTGCGGCGACAAGCCCGGCGGCTGTACCGAAGCCCGCCAGCATCATGCCTTCACGCACGACCAGCCGCAGAACATCGCTGCGGCTCGCACCCAGGGCCATGCGCACGCCGAGCTCATGCGTGCGGCGCGTGACGGAATACGACATCACGCCGTAGATTCCGACGGAGGCCAGCACGAGAGCCGTGCCGGCAAAGATGATGAGGAGCAGCATGGTAAAGCGTCGTTCGGCGAGCGAGCTCGAGATGATCTGCTCCATTGTCTGGACACCGAAGGCCGGCTGATCATTCGTCGGTCCTGCGACTTGAGCTCGTACGGCGGGAAGAATGTTCATGGGATCAACCGCCGTGCGCACAACAAGTGTTAGGGCAACCGCGGCCTCGGCCATAAACTTGTCAGGAATTTGAAGAAACGGGAAATACATTTCGCTTCGAATTTTGGCGGTGTCGTCGGAGTCGAGACCCCAGTGCTTCACATGCCCGACAACGCCGATAATCCGGACCGGGCCGATCACTATCAAGCTGATCTGTTTGTCTAATGGGTCCTCGCCGGGGAAGATTTGCTTCGCCATTACGTCGTCAATCACCACCACGTTCTGAGAGGCGGTCGTGTCGCGCTCGTTGAAAAACCTGCCCGCGAGCAGGGGAATCCCCATCGTGCGCAGGTAATCGGAACCGGTGATATAAAACAAGGCCGAGCGCATCTGGTCTTCCGGAGGCTGTGAGCGAGCACCACGCCAGAGGGAAATTTCACTGTCGTCGTCGCCGAGCGGAACGAGCTGTGTAAAAGAAGTCGATCGCACGCCCGGGACAGCGGCCACGCGGGTGAGCATTTGCTTGTACGCAAGCCGGGCGGAGGAGGGGCTCGCCATCACCCGGGGCGAGAGCGCGACGTGCATGGTCAACAGATTCTGCGTATTGAATCCGGGGTCTACGCGCCATAATCGCGAGATGCTTTGGATCATCAAGCCCGCACCCGCGAGCAGGACTACCGCTAGACCCACTTCGAGCGCCACAAACGCGCCCTCTGCGCGATGGCGTCCGCCTCCGCTGCCGCGCGCGCCTTCTTTCAAAGATTCCTGCGGCTTCACATCGGAGATCTGAAAGGCAGGCGCGAGACCAAACAAGACACCAGTGAGGATCGAAGCCGCCGCGGTAAAGAGCAGCACATTAAGATCGAGGCCGATGTCCTGGCTGCGAGGCAGTGTATCCGGCACGGCGGCGAGGACCGCACGCGTTCCCCAGAAGGCGAGCAGCGCGCCGAGTATCCCGGCGCCCAACGCCAGCAGCACGCTCTCCGTCAAAAGCTGCCGGATCATGCGCGTGCGACGGGCGCCGAGGGCCGTTCGAATGGCGAATTCGCGCTTTCGGGCGGTGGATCGCGCCAGCAGCAGATTGGCAACATTAGCGCAGGCGATGAGCAATACAAAACCGACGGCTCCGAGCAACAGCAGCAGAGTGGGCCGGATGTAGCCCACCATGTCATCTTTCATTTCGACGACGCTAATGCCGCGCCCGGCATTCGATTTGGGATATTCGAGGACGAGCCGATGAGCGATAGCGGTCATTTCAGCCTGGGCTGCCGGCATGCTCACACCGGCCTTTAGCCGGCCTATGGCGTGTAGGCCTGGATGGTCTTGGCGATCATTGAGCTCGATCGATTGCCACTGGCTGACCGGCACATAGACATCTGCGTGTTGGCGAAACCGAAAATCGGGGGGTAAAACACCGATCACCGTGTAACTCCTGGCGTTAAGGTCGAGGGATTTGCCGAGTACGTTCGGATTGCTTCCGAACCGCCGTTTCCAGACGCTGTAGTCAAGAATCACGACTGCCCCCGCGCCCTGCTGGTCTTCCTGAGGCAAGAAGCCGCGGCCGAGGAGCGGATTAATACCCAGAATCGGGAACAAACTGGCTGAGACGTATTCGCCCGAAAGATGCTCCGGCTGACCGGATCCGGTGAAATTGAAATCATCGCCGCGGAACACGGCAAGATCGGTGAGCGAGTGGTTTTCGCGGCGCCAGTCGAGAAAATTCGGGTACGCGACGGAACTGTGCTTGAAATCGCGCGCGGTTTCGTACAGCATCACTAAGCGCGAGGGATCGCGATAGGGAAGCGGCCGGAGGAGGACACCGTTCACGACGCTGAAGATCGCGGTATTAGCGCCGATTCCGAGCGCCAGGGCAAGCAAAGCCACGAGCGTGAAACCGGGGCTTTTTCTCAGCAATCGCAGGCTGTAGCGAAGGTCATCGAGCAGGGCTTGCATGGTGCACCTCGGCGCGGGAACGGTTGCCGCTATCGTGTCTTACGGAGTAGAGGTGTACGGAGTTCCCTACTTGGCCCAGTTTTCGATGGCTAGCCCTTTCACCAGGCGAAAATGCTTTCCCTCGTCTTCAACTATTCGTCAAAATGCGGCTGATGTCGTTGTAAACAGCGAAGACCACGATCATCATCAGCAACACGAAACCCAGCTTGAACACCGTTTCCTTGACTTGCATGCTCATCTCGCGCTGTAGAAGCATCTCGATGAACAACAGCAGAAGCGTGCCGCCGTCCAGGATCGGCACCGGGAACAGATTGAAGATCGCGAGCTGCAGGCTGATGATCGCCATGAAATCGAAAAAGCTTTGAGCGCCCTGATGCGCCGCTTCGCTCGACATTTGCGCGATTCCGATGGGACTCGAAAGAGCTGCTTTGGGAGAAACACGTCGCTCAACGATGCTCTTCAAAACCTGGAAGAGCAGGGTGGCGTTCTGAGCATTCTGGCGAACGGATTCGACCACCGCCGGCCCGAGCCCGAGCTTCACGATCTGGGCGCGCACCTTAAACCCGACGCCTATGTGCCACGGCAGCTTCGGATCATTCTGCCGCACGGGGATCACGGATAACTGCTGTACGCGGCCATTTCGCATGACGGCAATGTCCAAAGGCTTGCCGCCCGAGTGAATCACGGCTTGCTGAACGCTGAGGGGAGAAACAACGGGCCGTCCGTTTACATTCACCAGAAGATCGTTTGGTTGCAGACCGGCCGCTTGGGCCGGCGAACCTTTTAATACTTGCCCGATTTCGATGTTTTGCTCGCCTCTCCATCCGGCATCACCGACCCCTTCTTTGGGATCCATTTTGGGAGTCACGGAGAGGCGCAGTTTCTGTCCGGTGCGGTCGACGACAACCAGAAGCGCGTGATTCGCGTTCAGCGCCTCTTTGGTCAAAACGTCGGTCCAGGTGGGATTCTTTTGGCCGGCGATTTGCACAATTTTGTCTCCCGGTTGAAGTCCCGCTTGAGCCGCAGGCGAGTTCGGGGCCAGGCTTGTAACAACGGGGTCGGCAGATTCCACTTCCTTCGGAAAACCGTACATGTACAGCCCCGCGATCAGGGCCACCGCGAGCAGGATATTCATGAACGGCCCGGCGAAAATGACGACGGCGCGTTGCCAGCGCGGTTTTGCCAGGAACGACCCGGGATCCGTGGCGTGCTCATCGCCGGGCTGATCGCCCAGCATCTTCACGTATCCACCGAAGAAGAGCGCAGAGAAGCGGAAATCGGTGGCGCCGCGGCGGAAGCCAAACAGCCTGGGGCCGAAGCCGATGCTGAAGGTTTCCACCTTCACGCCCATCAGGAGAGCGGCGGCAAAATGTCCAAGCTCATGAATAAGGATCATGATTCCCAACAGAACCACGACCCAGAAAACCGGCTGCAACCATCCCACGGTGGTCAGTTCATCCTTTTCCGGCCTTCAGACCGGCACTATTTGGACGCGTCCGGCCGCCATTTCGACTCGCCTCGGCCACGATCTGCCGGGCGACCTCACGCGATGCCGCGTCAATCGCAATCACTTCTTGTATTGTCGCCGGTTCCGTTGCCGGTTGGCGCGCGAGGGTTTCTTCCACCGTTTCGGCGATCGCCGGGAACGGTATGCGCCTGTCCAGAAACGCCTGTACCGCAATCTCGTCCGCGGCATTCAGGGTGCAAGTCGCGGAGCCACCCTGCCGTTGCGCCTCATAGGCCAGCCGCAGCAATGGGAACTTCTCGAAATCCGGAGGGGAGAAGTGCCACGTCCGCTGCTCTGTCCAGTCGAGCCGCGGAACAGGCGCACGCTCCCGCTCGGGATACGTCATTGCGTATTGGATCGGCATTCTCATATCAGTGGCCGAGATTTGGGCGATGATGCTGCCGTCGTTATACTCCACCATGGCGTGAATGGAAGATTGCGGGTGCACGACCACGTCCACCTGTGATGGCGCGAGGCCGAACAGCCAACACGCCTCGATCACCTCAAACCCCTTATTCATTAATGTCGCCGAATCGATGGTGATTCTCCGGCCCATTTTCCACGTCGGGTGATTCAGCGCCTGTGCGGGCGTTACGCCCCCAGAGCGTCGGCAGGCGTTTCGCGAAACGGTCCGCCTGAAGCGGTAAGAAGCAGCCGGACGACGTCAGCCCGCCTTCCCGCCCGGAAGCACTGATGCGCCCCGTTGTGCTCACTGTCGACCGGAATCAGTTCGGTGCCGCAGTCCCGAACGGCCCGCATGGCGATGGCACCGCTTGCCACCAGTACCTCCTTATTTGCAAGCCCAATTCGTTTTCGGGCACGAATCGCCGCATACGTGGCCTCCAGGCCGGCAATTCCAACGATGGCTGACATGACGAAGTCGACCTCGGGTGCCGTTGCGGCGTTCACAGGGGCGGTGGCGCCGGACACCAGATCGGGCCAATCGCTGCGCGATAATGCGCTGGCCTCTAACTGGGTTTTGAGCAGGTCCAAAGCGCCGGAATCGGCGACCGCGACGACTTCGGGCCGGAATTCCAGAATTTGGGAGCACAGGACCTCAACGTTGCGGCCCGCAACGAGCCCAAATACCCGGAATCTAGCTAGGATGTTGGCGGACAACATCTAGCGTGCTAGTTCCGATCGATCCCGTTGATCCTAGAATAGTTATGTCCATTGGTGGCGGGCGAACTCCGGCTTGCCATCGAAAAAAATTTGAATTCTGGTAGAAAAAAGACTTGCGCTCCGTAAAATCATATTCTAATATTGGAAGTAAGCCAGGGAGGAAACTCCCACCAAAGCGAGACTAACCTCATAGAAAGACCCCTGAAGCAACACCTCCCTGGCGCCCGAAAGGGCTTGGTTTCGCAGTCCTAACAAATACCTCATCAATATAGTCCTGTAGTCGGCTGGTTCAGTTTCCGTCTGGCGGTTCTGGCGTTACACTCGATGCGGAGGTCTTGAGAGTGCCCGAAACGAAACACCCGGTGCGGCTCCGCCCGGAAACAGACGTTCTGACCCGCGGCTTCGATCCCAGTTTATCGGTTGGCTCCGCACGTCCGGCGGTATTTCGCAGTTCGACGTACGTGTTTTCGAGCCCCGAAGCGGCGGAACGCGCCTTCAATATCACGGGCGGCCGCGCCGATGCGGAGCCAGGCGAAAGCGTCGATCTTATCTATTCCAGGTTCAATCATCCGAACGCTGAAATTCTGGAAGAGCAGATCGTGCCGCTCGAGCCCGATGCGCAGGGGGCGGCGGTTTTCAATTCGGGAATGGCCGCTGTGATGACGGCGCTGCTGGCGGTTCTGAAACCGGGCGATCGCATCATCTACACGGTCCCAATCTACGGGGGCACCCAGACGTTGATTCAGGGATTCCTTCAACCGTTCGGGATCGAGGGCATTCCAGTTCCGGCGGGAGAAACCGCGCGTATCGACGAAGTCATTCGGGCTACCAAGAACCTGGCTGTCATTCTTATCGAAACGCCCGCGAATCCCACCATCCTCATGACCGATATCAAGCGTGTCTGCGAAACAGTCGCGTCGCTCCCCGCGGACCATCACGGCAATGGTGATCATTCCGGGTCCGCGAAGCGGCCCTTGGTAATGATCGACAACACATTCCTGGGACCGGCGTTCCAGCATCCGCTTGCACTGGGTGCGGATGTGTCGCTCTATTCGGCGACGAAATATCTGGGCGGTTATAGCGACATCATCGGCGGCGTCGCTCTGACCCGGGACCTCGATCTGATGAAGAAGATTCGCAGCAAGCGAAGCCTGTTTGGAAACATTCTGCAGCCGGATGAGTGCTGGATCCTTGACACCCGCCTTCCAACTGTTGCGCTGCGGATGAACCGCCAGAGCAAGAACGCGCAGAGAATCGCCGAACATCTTGCCGATCATCCCAAGATCCGGAAAGTATACTACCCGACTTTGTTCAACGACCCCGAGCAGATTCGCATTTACCGCGAGCAATGCGATTTCCCCGGCGGACTCGTCTCTCTCGACCTGCGCGGCGGAAAGCGCGCTGCTTTCGATTTCCTGCGAAATTTGCGGCTGGCGCGGAATGCCGTATCGCTCGGCGGCGTGGAGACGTTAGTCTGCCATCCCCGCAGCACGACGCATTCGGCCTGGAGCGCGCGGGATCTTGATGAAGGCGGTATTGGAGAAGGATTGGTTCGTGTGTCTCTCGGGATCGAGAACTGGCGCGACTTACTCGCCGATTTCCTGTACGCTTTCGAGCAGGGTTAGCGGAAAAACACCCGCCACGTCGTCACGACAAACGCGTGTGTCACCATCGGCGCGCGAACGCTACCGGTCTGTGCGTAGGCGATTCCGCAGGCGATACCAAGTAGAGCCGCAACCGAGGCGGTGCGCCAATCCGGGAAGTGATGAAACCAGAGATGAGCGCTTCCGAACAGCAGCGCTGAAACAAGAATTGCGAGCGTGGGGGAGGGGCGAAACGGAAGCAGCGCGCGCTCGATTACGCCGCGAAAGAACAGCTCTTCTCCCAAAGCCACCACCCACAAAGCACCAAAGAATGTACCGGCGGCAATGATGACGTCGCGCCACCAGACGTTCCGCAGCGGCTCAATGTGGACCTCATGGATGCCGAGCGCCAATGCGCACAGAGGAATCAGCACAAGCGCGTAGCACACCAGCCCAACTTTCCATTCCGTTCGCCGCGGCCAGAAACCGAACAGGCCCGGATCCCACTCCCTCAAAATGAGCAAGGCAGCAATTCCGAGCCGGATCCACATGAGATGGCCCAGAATATCGATCCGGGCGTGGTCGTCAGGCGAGCGGTAAATGCGCTGAAACGTGCGCGTGATCAGCGGCGCGGCCGCGATAATCAGAAACCCGGCATCATAGGCCGCCCGACGCGGCAGCATAGCATGCCAAAAAGCGAGAACGCCACACAATAGAGCCAGCAGGTAAAACGCGTTGCGTTGAAATGTTCCCGCTGCAAGCGCGAAGACAACATAGGGCGCGAGCGCACTCAGCCAAAGAATTGCCGCTTGCACGCGGGGAAAACGGATTCTCGAAAACCATTCCCGGGTTTCCTGAAACACCGAGCCGAGGTAAAACACAGCTTCAATCAAAAACGCCGGGAGCGCCGCCGTCATGATCCAATGAGCATGAGGATGTGCGCGCGCGTAGAACACCGCAGTTACGAACAATGCTGCCCAAGAGCACAGTAAGGCTATGAAAAACGGACGCAATGTCCGAAACATCGCCCTAATCGTAGCATCGGGATTTGCGCTGCCCTGGTTTACATTTCCTGCCGCCGATCCGCCTGCGGGGCTGCTGAAACGAATCGCGGAGCGGGAAACGGAAAATGAGCGCGCGCGCGAGAATTACACGTACCGTCAATCCGTTGTCATTCAGGAATTCGATGATCGCCAGGCGATCACTGGGCAATATCGCGAAATGCGAGATATCACGTTCTCGCCGAATCGCATCCGGTATGAGACGGTGGTCGGGCGCGCTCAGAATACGCTCACGCGCCTACGGTTGACACCCGAAGACTTCGCGGATATTCGAAATGTTCAGCCGTTTCTGCTGACGGCAGATGAAGTTTCGCTTTACGAGGGTCAATACAAGGGCGAGGAGGAGATGGACGGAGTAAAGTGCTTCGTCGAGTATGTCCGGCCGCGGCAGATTCTTTCGAGCCAACGGTTCTTCGAAGGAACCTTGTGGGTCCGGCAGTCGGATTTTTCAGTCGTTCGCAGCGAGGGTCAAGCGGTCCCGCAGATCGAAACGCTCCGCCAGCAGAATCTGTTTCCGCACTTCACTACGATCCGGCGCGAAATCGATGGCCAATGGTTCTTTCCGGTGGAAACCTACGCGGATGACACCCTCTTTTTCCGTAGCTCGCCTCAGCGCATCCGAATCATCATCCGCTATCTGAATTACCGGCGCTTCGAGGCGAAATCGACGATTACGTTTCCAAAGCAATAAGATCGTCGGGCGTGTCGATATCGATCGCAGCTTCGGGTAAAGGAAACGCGACAACCTCCACGGCGGAATCCCGCAAGAGGCGGCGCGCGCCGGTGTCGTCCGGAAGTGACTTGAGCGCCGGGAACATCAGACGCCTGAAGAACGCCGGAACGCCGTAGGTGCCGCTGTATTCGGCCGCGATGATCGGAGCGCAGGTTCGAGAGAGCATGCGCTCGCATGGCGGAGAGATGATCGGCGGTCACTAGCGGCTGATCGGGTAGCAGGATCGCTACGGCGGCGCAATCGGACGCAGCATCGGTCAGGTGCTCGATACCGGCTCTGATGGAGGAGCCCATTCCGCTCCGCCAAGCCCGGTTCTGAACAATTTGTACGGGCTGCGCGGCGATGCTGGCCTGAATGGAATCCGCATCCGCGCCCACCACAACCACGATGGGGTTCAGCCCGGCCCGGGAAGCGGCCTCGAATCGAGTGCTCCACGAGCGTGCGGCCCTTATAGAGAAGCATCTGCTTCGAGCGGCCCATGCGCGTCGATGCTCCAGCCGCCAAGATCAGGGCCGCGACGGGAAGACAACTGGAGGACACGTCACTCTTTTTCGCTTTTCACAAGCTGCGGCCCCATGGTCCCGCCGGCTGCCGGAGACGACTGTGAGCGCCTCGAGCTTCGCGAGCTCCCGCCGCGCAATCTGCGCCCAAGTGCTCGTGCTATCCAGCTTCAGATACGCTCTCCAGTGCCGGACCGCGCTCATGATGTCGCGCAACGCCTGATGCAGCAGCGCGAGATTATAGTGCGCGTCCGCGTAGCCGGGATGCAGCTTCACAGCCTCCCCGTAATGAAAGAGCGCATGCGCTGCGTCGCCCTGCTCGTCATAGAGATTCCCCAAATTGAAGTGCGCCAGCGCATAGTTGGGATCAATCGCCAACGCCTTTTTGTATTGCTCTTCGGCATCCCGCCAGGCGTGTCCATTGAAAAGAACGGTGCCAAGGTTGACGAATGTTCCGGGCGAATCCGGGTCCAACTCGGCAGCTTTTTGATATGCCTGAATAATCTCTTCGTAAGGCGCGCCCACCTGCTCCAGCTCCAGCCCGCGTTCGAACCAGTGATCCGCCTCAATCTTGTTTTTCAAACGTTCCGCAAGGCCGTTCTTTTGCGAGCCCGGCAACTGAAGCAGCTTGTTGATCTCGTCTTCGGCGAAGTCAAACAGAAGCTGCCCCGAAAGCGGCTCCATCTTCTGCTTCCCCAATTGAACCCGGACGCGGCGGCCGTCCTTATATACGCGCACCTCGCCGCTGAGATGTGGCTCTTTTTTCAAGCGCTCGTTCAGTGCCCGGAGTGTCTGCTTGATGACATGTGGGTGGGTGTTCTCAGTTCGCAGCCGAACCACGGTCTTGAGCGCGAGCAGGTCCGCGAAACGGTAGTGAGAAAGTTGGGGAATGAGTTGCTGGCGTTCCCAGCTTCTGAGCTGCCGTCCTTCGATTCGCAGCAACCGGCAGACTTCCTTGCGACTATAAGAAATGACGGGTTCGCGCTCCCGACCCGGCGAGGGATGTTGCGAGCCGTGCCGCAGCACACGTCGATGATATCACCTGCGAAAAAGCGCCAGCCGAGGAGCGAAATCTACCGTTCAATTTGAGGGTATCCTCTTACCAGCCAAGTAGTTGACCTTCATCGAAACTGATCTCATACTAAACTGGTCGTATATTATGAGTTCGAGGAAAGGCGTTCGCCGCCGCGGCTCCCTGACAGGTCCTTTGACCCTGGCCGACCTGCCGAACGGGCAGAGGTGCGTCTTGGACCATCTCGACCTGCCCGACGACACAGCGCGCCGGCTCATGGAGTTGGGATTCCTGCCTGGTAATGAGGTCACGCCGGCGAGGAGAGCACCGGGCGGGGGGCCTCGTGTGTTCCGCGTGGATGGTTCCGAGGTCGCGCTTCGGGAAGACACAGCAGCCCACGTCTACATTCGCCGCGATCCGGAATCGGACCTCGTCGTGCTGCCATGAGTAGCTGCCACGGAGATCCACTGCGCGCGGGTCTTCTTCCCAATCCGTCCATTCCGATCCCTCGGGCGGTTCAAGACCGGCCGATCATCGTCGCGATCGTGGGTCCGCCCAATTCCGGCAAATCGACCCTCTTCAACCGGCTGACGGGACTGCGGCAAAAAGTGGCTAATTTCCCCGGAGTGACGGTGGAACACCGGTTGGGAAAGGCGAAGCTCAAAGGACAGCAGGAAGTTTTTTTGGTTGACCTGCCGGGGATCTACAGCTTGCATCCGCGCGCCGAAGACGAGCAGGTTACGCACGACGTGCTAAAGGGCGAGCGGACCGATTTTCCAAAGCCGGACGCCGTGATCCTGATTCTCGATTCGACGAATCTGGGCCGGCATCTGGTGCTTGCTGCTCCGGTTCTCAGTCTCAGCATGCCCACGCTGATCCTGCTGAACATGGCCGATGATCTGAAGGTTCGCGGGGGGGAAGTGGATGTCGCGGCACTTGCGGCGGAATTGAACTCGCCGGTGGCGCTCATCAGCGCGGTGAAAGGCACCGGCATCGACCGCATCCAGCAATTTTTGCTCGCGACGGCCGCGAAGCTGAACGCGCCCCCGCCCAAGGTCGAGCTGCCGGTTCTGCAGGACGTACCGAAATGCCGCCAGTGGGCGGCCCAATTAGGTGCACGGGCATCGTATCGAGCGCCTGCGCCGCCGCTATGGACGCGTCGCCTCGATGCGCTTTTTCTGCATCCGGTCGCAGGCCCCCTGATTTTTCTCGCCATCGTGGTGGCTGTATTTCAGAGCATTTTCTCGTGGGCGCGGCCAGTAATGGATGGCGTTCAGAAGGCCGTGTTTGTCTCGGGCCATTGGATCGGCGGCATGATCCCCGATGCAACCTTGCGATCTCTCTTGATCGATGGGGTCTGGAGCGGAGTCGGAGCCGTGGTCGTGTTTCTGCCGCAGATTCTGCTGCTCTTTCTGTTCATCGGCATTCTCGAAGATTCCGGATATCTGGCGCGTGCAGCTCTCATCGCGGACCGCACTATGGCGAAATTCGGCCTCCAAGGCAAGTCGTTCATCCCCTTGCTCTCTGCGTATGCCTGCGCTGTTCCGGCGATTATGGCGACACGCGTCATTGAAAACAAGCGTGACCGAACCGCGACGATTATGATCGCGCCGCTGATGACGTGCTCGGCCCGGTTGCCGATCTATACGCTGATCATCGCGGCGTTTGTTCCAAACATCCCTATTTTTCACGGCATCTTTTCGCTTCCCGCCGCAACGATGCTCGGACTCTACGTTTTGGGCTTTCTCGCCGCGATTCTGATTGCGCGCGCGCTGAAATCGACGGTGCTCAAAAGCCACGGCTCCTCATTCATGCTCGAGATGCCGCCCTACCGCTGGCCCACGGTGCGGTCCTTGAGTCTGCGGTTGATCGATCGGGCCAAAGTGTTCCTGCGGCGCGCCGGAACTGTGATTCTCATGGTTGCTGTGGTGCTCTGGGTACTGGCGCACCTGCCGCTCGAAAACGGCAAGGCGCCGACGCTCGAGCACAGCTATGCGGGAATGGTCGGCAAGACGATCGAGCCGGCGATTAAGCCGCTGGGATTCGATTGGAAGATCGGCGTGGGCCTGATTACCTCTCTTGCAGCGCGTGAAGTAATCGTCGGCACTCTCGGAACCATTTACGGCATCGAGGGAGAACAATCGGAAGGGCTGCAAAAGGCCGTGCGCCAGGATCTAAGCCCTGCGGGTGCGGTGGCGCTCCTCATCTTCTTCGCGTTCGCCATGCAATGTTTCTCAACTCTGGCGGTTGTCCGGCGGGAGACCGGCGGGTGGAAGTGGCCTATATTTCAGTTTTCCTATATGCTGGCCTTGGCGTACTGTGGTTCTTGGCTCGCGTTTCACATCGCAAGCCACTTTCTTCATTAGTGGATCATCGAAACCTCTGGGATGAGTGAATTACTGGACGTAGTAATTCTCGGCTCAGGATGCGCCGGAAATACCGCAGCCATCTATGCGGCCCGGGCAAATCTGCGCCCCGTGGTGTTCGAAGGGCACGAGGCGGGAGGCCAACTCTCGATCACGACCGAGGTGGAAAATTTCCCTGGTTTTCCCGAAGGTGTGCAAGGCCCGACACTAGTGGAAAGCATGAAGCAGCAGGCGCAACGTTTCGGCGCCGTCTACAAGCACGGTCGCATCACGCATGCGGATCTGTGCCACCGGCCGTTCATGCTCGAAGGCGAGCACGGCGAGAAAGTCCAGACACGGACGTTGATTGTTGCCACGGGCGCGTCGGCCCGATGGTTGAATCTGCCGAATGAGCAAAAGCTGATTGGACATGGCGTCAGCTCCTGCGCGACGTGCGACGGGTTCTTTTTCCGCGGGAAGAAAATCATGGTGATCGGCGGCGGCGATTCGGCCATGGAAGAAGCGAATTTCCTGAGCCGTTTCGGCAGCGAGGTGGCGATCGTTCATCGCAGCGAGGTATTTCGCGCATCGAAAATCATGCTCGAACGCGCGAAGGCAAATCCGAAAATTAAGTTCCTCACGAATACGGTTGTGGAGGATGTCTACGACGTTTCGAAGGGCGAGGTAACAGGCGTTAAGCTACGAGACGTCAAGACACACGAGACGTATGACCGCGAGGTAGACGGATTTTTTGTCGCGATCGGTCACATCCCGAACACGAAACCTTTCGTCGGCCAGCTCGATTTGGATGCGGATGGCTATGTCATCTCGCACGGCGGCGCGCGCACGAACATCGTGGGCGTGTTTCATGCGGGCGATGTCCAGGACCGCTCCTACAGGCAGGCGATCACGGCGGCGGGCTCGGGTTGCATGGCGGCCATAGAAGCCGAGCGATTCCTGGAAGCAGAAGGGCATTAAACACACAGCTCGGCTATGACGCAGCAGTGCCGGCGGACTTTCCTTCCGAATGCCCTACGCTGCGAAACTGGGTTCAGCTTCTTGTTCGCTCTCAGTCGAATCCGCCAGCCAGATTTTGGAAAATCCGGACTTACACCCGGCGCGACATGTGCGACATGATCAATGCCAGCGACCCTGCGCCCAGAGCTTTGACCAGCGTGGGGTGTTGCGCATAAAAGCTGCTTGCCTGGTCAATAATCGAAGGATCATTCTTCTGGGCCTGTTCCGCCAATTGCTGAACACTTTGCGGCGGAACTTGTTGCGCCTGTTCTGGCGTAATCTGCGAGCCTCCGCCCATCAGATTGCCTAGCAACCCAGAGGCAGCCCCGGGACCCAGTGAACCCAACAGCCGATTCAGGATACCTGCCTGTTGCTGCCCGTTCGAGTTGCTGAAGAGCGTGCTGAGCATTTGCGGAAAAGGCGGCGTTTGATTCGATCGGAACGCCTCCGCAAGGCCGCCTGCTAAATGGGTCTGCGGGGCGCTCTGAGAAACTTTTTCGAAATCCTGTTCCACATTCGCGGTGTTCGCATTTGCGGGATTTGAATATTGCTGAAGGAGCCCCATAAGGCCGGAGAGTGACATAGTTTTATCCTTTGCGACGCATCGTCGCCTTAGATACGACGCGCGCGTATCAAAACAGCTTCGTCCTTTTCGAGCTTCGCCGTTGACGCCCTGCTGCCGGTTCTCACGCCTCTGACGCCGCGCAACACTTCATCTGCGGTCGCATCCAATCTCGAGAAAACTTAGGAGACAAACACGATGGACCGCTTGGAAGAACTCAAGAACAAGTACCGTGCCGCCCTAGGCACCATTCAGCAGAAAGGTGTGCGACTGACGCACTTGCACGTGCAGGACAACAAGTTGTTCATTCAGGGTGCTGCTCCCTCGGATCAAGTGAAAAACGACGTCTGGAATCAGATCAAAACCGCAGATCCTACCTACAGCGACGTGACCTGCGAACTCACGGTAGACCCGAGTATCGGCCCGCCCCAATCCCAGTCCGCTGCTGCCTCAGTTGGCGGCTCCACGGCCACCCGAACCTATCGGGTGCAGCCGGGCGATACGCTGTCGAAGATTGCGCAAAACTTCTATGGAAATGCGAACGATTATAACCGCATTTTTGAAGCAAACCGCGATAAGCTGCAGAGCCCGGACAAGATCGGCGTGGGACAGGAACTGGTGATTCCGTCTTAACGCCCCCTTAGTGGCCAGCTGTTCGCATCCGGCCTGATCCGGAGAGCCCGGCGACGGCCTATGTTACCGTAAAATTTTCAAGGGAAGTCCCGCCAGAGTCGTACTGCGCTCACTTCGCGAGATGGGCCAATGGGCGTCTTCCCGCACCGTCGCACAACATCTGAATCGCATGGACGAAACTCTACACGCTCTCGGCAAATTGCTGATCGAATCTGTGCCGACCGCGATCTTTTTCATTCTGCTCACGGCATACCTGAGATACGTCTTTTTCAGACCGTTCGCCGCGATGCTGGACCAGCGCAGGAAGGCCACCGAAGGAGTTCGCCAACTCGCGCAGCAGGCCTTCGAAGCGGCCGATAAGAAAACGTCGGAATTCCAGCGCGCGCTCGATCTCGCCCGCGCCGAAATTCATAAGGAGCACGAGGCCATGCGCCGCCAGTGGTCCGACGAGCACACCACCGCCATCGCCCAGGCGCGTGCCGAAGCAACCCGCCAGATCGAGGAAGCCAGGGCCGAAATCGAGCGTGAAACCGAACGCGCGCAGGCCGAGCTGGACGCGAACGTCGATTCGCTCAGCGAGCGCATTGTCGAATCTCTTCTCCGCCGGAGAGCTGCTTAGTGCGTCGCCCGATCCTCTGGCTTTGCCTCTCAGCCGCTCTGCTTTTCGCTGCCGCGCCTCACGCGTTTGCGCAGGAAACACCCCAGCAAACCGCCATTCTTGACGCCGTCACGCGTTGGAAAATCATCAACACTCTCATCTTCGTGGCCGCACTCGGCTGGTTCATCGCCCGATACGGTCCTCGATTTTTCAATGCCCGCTCTTTGTCCATCCAAAAAGCCATCCAGGACGCCACCGGCTTGAAAATTGAGGCGGACTTCCGGTATTCCGAAATCGACCGGAAAATGGCCACTCTGGGCGACGAAGTCAAACAAATTCGCGACAGGGCCGCGGTCGCGCTCGATCAGCAGCACCAGAGCCTTCGCCGCCAGACCGAATCCGAAATCGCCCATATTCACGGCAACGTCCAAGCCGAAATTCAGGCCTTCCGTGCCGAGGGCACGCGGCGCATTCGCGATCACGCTTCCCAGCTTGCACTCGCACTCGCGGAACGCCGCCTCCAGGATCGCTTCGCCTCAGGCGAGCCCCCCGAATTAGTTCAGGACTTCATCCGTCTGGTCGAGCGAGGCAAAACAGAATGACGGGGGCTCTTTCTCTGCATTACGCCCAGGCCCTGGCCCACGCCGTATTTGCTCCGAACTCCGGCCTCTCTCCTGAGAACGCAGTCAAACAGCTTCGATCCGCCGAATCGCTCGTCTCTGGTTCCAAAGAGCTCGCGCGCGCGCTTCTCTCGCCCGCGGTCAGCAAGTCTCGAAAAAACGCCGTCCTCTCGAAGCTGGCCGAGGATCTGGGCCTGCATCGAATCATTCGAAATTTCCTGCTTGTAGTCGTGTCTCATCGCAGGACGAATGAACTTGCCGCCATCCGTCGAGATTTCGAACTTGCCGCCGACGCAAGGCTCGGCTGGATTCCGGCCGACATCGCTTCCGCGCACGAGCTGAATCCACAACAGAAAGAACAAATCGAGCGCGCCCTCGGCACCAAGCTCGGTAAATTTATTCGCGCACATTATACCGTCGACCCATCGCTTCTGGCCGGCGTTCGTGCGCGCGTCGCCTCGCGAGAGTACAACGCCACGCTCCGAGGCAAACTCCAAGCTATGCGCTACCGGCTCGCGGGAGCGGTCTAACAAGGAATCAAGGAAACTATGGCTCAAATCAGAGCGGACGAAATCTCACGTGTACTTCAGGCGGAGATCGAAAATTTCGATGCCGTCATGAATGTGTCGGAAACGGGCTCCGTCATCACCGTCGGTGACGGCATCGCGCGCATCTTCGGACTCGACAATGTCATGGCTGGCGAGCTGGTCGAATTCGGCCCCGAAACTGTCGGCATTGCTCTCAACCTCGAAGAGGATCAGGTCGGCGCCGTGTTGCTCGGCGATTACAGCGGCATCAAAGAAGGCGACCAGGTCCGTCGGACCGGCCGCATCATGTCTGTCCCGGTCGGCGACGCGATGGTCGGTCGTGTCGTCGATGCGCTCGGACGCCCCATCGACGGCAAAGGTCCAATCGACACGAAAGAGTTCAGCCCTCTCGAGCGCCTCGCTCCCGGCGTTGTCGACCGTCAACCCGTAAAGCAGCCCTTGCAAACCGGAATCAAAGCCATCGATGCGATGGTGCCGATCGGCCGCGGCCAGCGCGAGCTCATCATTGGCGACCGCCAGACCGGCAAAACCACAGTCGCGCTCGACACGATCATCAATCAAAACGGCCAGGACATGGTCTGTATCTACGTCGCCATCGGCCAAAAGCGATCGACCGTCGCCCAGGTGGTCAAAGCGCTCGAGGAGCACGGCGCAATGGGTTATACCGTCGTCGTTGCAGCCACCGCCTCCGATCCCGCGCCCATGCAATACATCGCTCCGTATGCAGGCTGCGCGATTGGCGAATTTTTCCGCGATTCAAAGCGCCATGCGCTCTGCGTGTACGACGATCTTTCGAAACACGCCGCCGCGTATCGCGAAATTTCTCTCCTCTTGCGCCGCCCGCCCGGACGCGAAGCTTTTCCCGGAGACGTTTTCTATCTCCACAGCCGCCTGCTCGAGCGCGCTGCCAAATTATCGGACGAAAAAGGCGGCGGATCTCTGACCGCTCTGCCGTTTATTGAAACTCAGGCCGGCGACGTCTCCGCGTACATCCCGACCAACGTCATCTCCATCACCGACGGCCAGATCTATCTCGAAACCGATCTATTCAACGCCAACATCCGTCCGGCAATCAACGTCGGATTGTCGGTGAGCCGCGTCGGCGGTAGCGCGCAGGTCAAAGCCATGCGCGCGGTGGCCGGCACGCTGCGTCTTGAGCTCGCCCAATACCGCAACCTGGAGGCCTTCGCGCAGTTCGGTTCCGATCTCGACAAGGCCTCGCAAGCGCAGCTTAACCGCGGGAAGCGTTGGGTCGAAGTGTTGAAGCAAGGCCCGTACTCGCCCGTGCCCGTGGAAAAGCAAGTGCTCATCATCTTTGCGGGCGGTAACGGCTTCCTCGACGACATTCCCGTCGAGGACGTGCGCCGCTTCGAAGCTGAGTTAAACGATTTCTTCGATGAAAACAAGTCCGACGTCTTGCAGTCCATTCGTGAGAAGAAGGAATTGAACGACGAAATCAAACGCCAGCTCACGGACGGCATCAAGGATTTCAAGCGACAATTCAAGCCATCGACGCAAGCCGGTCAGCCGGAGCCCAAGCGCGGCGAGCAGGGCGAGGGACGCAGGGATCAACAAACCCGCCAGTCACGCGCTGCCGGATCTGAGAGCGGCGACGGCCGAAAGGCTCCGGAAGGTAGCCGCGCTACCGGCTCGGCTCCCAACGGACAGCCAAATCAGACCAACGCCGCCGACGAGGAAGCCCGGAAAGCGCCAACCAAAGCCTGATCGATGCCGAGCCTGATCGACATCCGGCGCCGCATTCGCAGCGTCAAGAACATGCAGCAAATCACCAAGGCCATGAAGATGGTCTCGGCCGCTAAGCTGCGCCGCGCCCAGGAGCGAGCACTTTCCTCGCGGCCCTACGCGCAAATGATGGGCCGCGTGCTTTCAAACGTCGCTGCCGCGGCCGCGGGCAATGAAGATGCTGCGGGCTTGCCTCTGCTGCAGGTTCGCGAAGAGAAACGCATCGAATTGATCGTGGTTTCAAGCGACACCGGCCTCGCCGGCGCTTTCAACGCCAATCTCTTCCGCATGTCGCAGCGGTTCATCGCCGAGCATCGCGACGCGGACCTGCGCATTGAAGCGATCGGCCGCAAATCGCGCGATTATTTCCGAAAACGAAATTTCACCTTGACCGGTGACCACGTCGGAATCGTCGAGCGCCCAACCTATGAACAGGCCGCCGAAATTGCGGATAAAGTGATCGAATTCTATACGAAGGCCGAAGTCGACGCCGTCTACATCGCTGTGAACGAATTCAAGAGCGTCATGGCGCCCAATCTCGTCCTCCGGAAAATTCTTCCGGTCGAAGTCCCGAAAGGCGAAGACGATAACCAGCAGATCGACTACATCTACGAGCAGCCACCCGAAGAGCTCTTGAGCGCTCTGCTGCCTCGCTACGTCGAAATGGAGATTTACCGGGCGATGCTGGAATCCATCTCCGCCTATCACGCGGCGCGCATGACTGCAATGGATTCGGCTAGCTCGAACGCGGGCGACGTCATCCAGGCGTTGACCCTTAAACTTGAATCGAGTCCGGCAAGCCGCCATCACGCGCGAAATCATTGAAATTGTCAGCGGAGCCCTCTTAACAACGCTCTGTAACTCATATGCTCAGTAACTTAAATTTGGAGTTTCCATGCCAGCAGAAGGCGTAGCGGAAGGTCACGTCGTTCAAATCGCCGGGCCGACCGTTGAAATACAGTTCCCCGAAGGGCACGTGCCGAAAATTTTCAACGCCGTGCATGTCACGAGCGAGGGCTTCGATGTCCCTATGAAGATAGACATCACAGCCGAGGTTGCGCAGCACGTGGGCGAAGGCCGCGTCCGCACGATCGCCATGGAGCCGACCGACGGCCTCGTCCGAGGCATGAAAGCCTACGACCTCGGCGGCCCCATCACAATTCCCGTCGGCAACCAGACACTCGGGCGCGTCTTAAATGTTCTCGGGGAGCCCGTCGACAATATGGGCCCCATCGAAACGGACAAGAGATCTCCCATTCATCGCGCTGCTCCCGAGTTCGAAGAGCAATCGACACAACTCGAGATGTTCGAGACCGGTATTAAGGTCATTGATCTTCTCGAGCCCTATCTTCGCGGCGGGAAAATCGGACTTTTCGGAGGCGCGGGTGTCGGCAAAACCGTCATCATCCAGGAACTGATCAACAACATCGCCATGAAACACGGCGGCGTCTCTGTTTTCGCGGGCGTCGGCGAGCGCACCCGCGAAGGAAACGATCTGTGGCTCGAGATGCAGGAATCCGGCATCGTCGACCCGCACGATTGGCACAAATCGAAAGTCGCTCTGGTCTACGGCCAAATGACCGAGCCGCCCGGCGCGCGCCTCCGCGTCGGCCTCACCGGAGTCACCGTCGCCGAGTACTTCCGCGACGAAGAGGGCCAGGACGTTCTGCTATTCATCGACAACATTTTTCGTTTTACTCAGGCGGGCTCCGAGGTCTCCGCATTGCTCGGCCGCATGCCCTCTGCCGTCGGCTACCAGCCCAACCTCGCAACCGAAATGGGCGATCTCCAGGAGCGCATCACGTCCACTAAGCGCGGCTCCATCACTTCCGTGCAGGCCATCTACGTCCCCGCCGACGACTATACGGATCCAGCCCCCGCCACCACGTTCGCCCACCTCGACGCCACGACCAATCTTTCACGCGCGATCTCAGAGCTCGGCATCTATCCCGCCGTCGATCCGCTCGCGTCCACTTCACGCATTCTCGATCCCAACATTCTCGGGGAAGAGCACTACAACGTCGCCCAGCGCGTTAAAGAAGTGCTGCAGCGTTACAAAGAGCTTCAGGACATCATCGCCATTCTCGGTATCGACGAGCTCAGTGACGAAGACAAGCAAGCCGTCGCCCGCGCCCGCCGCATCCAGCGCTTCCTATCACAGCCCTTCCATGTGGCCGAGCAGTTCACCGGCCGTCCCGGCAAGTACGTCAAACTCGAAGACACAATTCGCAGTTTCAAGGAGGTTGTCGACGGCAAGCACGACGACCTGCCCGAGCAAGCGTTCTATATGCAGGGCACCATCGACGACGTCATCGAAGCCGCCGAGAAACTGAAAGGCTAATGGCCGATACGTTCCAGCTTCAGATCGCCATCCCGGAGCGCCTGCTTGTCGACGAGCAGGTCACGATGGCGGAGCTTCCAGGTAAAGACGGCTACATGGGCGTCCTCGCCGGTCACGCTCCCCTGCTGAGCGCTCTCGGACCGGGCGTCTTAAGTTATGAGGGCGGCGGCGGACCGCACCTGCTGGCCGTCGATGGCGGATTCATCGAAATTTTCGAAGATCACGTCCGCGTTCTTGCCGATCACGCGGAATTCCCGGAAACCATCCAGCGCGACCGCGCCGAGCGCGAGTTGGAAGAAGCACGCGAATCGATGACTCGCGCGGATAGCGAACAGAGTTCCACGGCCGTCGTGACCGCGATGAAGCGCGCGCAAGCCCGCATCGACGCCGCCGAGAAACGCACTCCGGGCAAGGTGTAACGGCAGGCGCTGCGAGGATTCTTCTTCTACCGCGCGCCGCCCACGCTCCCACCCGAACTTGCTGCGGCAACCACCGTCCACGGATTCGCCTTCATATCTTCCAGCAGCGCCTTCTGCCACGCATATTCCGGGTGCTTCTTCAAGAATTCCGCCGCGTGGAACTCCACCCCGCACGGATGGCCCATCCCCGCCACAAAGGACATCTTCTCGGCCATCGCGCTGTCGGCGACTTTCGCTTCCGCAACGCCCGCGGGCCCGAACGGGTTCTGCCACGGCTTCATCCCGCGGCTCGATTTATCGATGTGCCCGCAGATGGTGCGCTCGTTCGGATCAATCTCCTTCGTGATCACGTCGTAGTGATCGGTTTCGAACTTCTTGCCCGTATCCACATCGATCCGGCCCTTGTTCTCCGCCATCAACTGTTCCCATCGTCTCTTCCGGCACAGGTCCGGCGCGTTCGGATTGTTAATCGGGAAATCGGTTTCATCCCGGATCAGCTGCGGATTAATCGGATAATTCGAACCCACGAAATACCCATCCTTCGTACGCTCGAGCGTCACCGTAACCAAGCCCAGCTCCAAGCGCCCGATCTCGTTCGTCTTACGATCCCCCACCAGCCACGTGTTCGCATACCCGCCGTTATTGCCGTCTTCCATGATCCGCGCGAAATCGTCAATCGATTCCGAATACTGCATCGCTTTCCGCGCCCGCACAAATTCCGGCACAGCGTTCTCATCGAACCCGAAAAAGTCGGAAATCGTCGTTTCCGTGATCATGATTCCCGCATCGTTGATCCCGAAGTCATCGCCGCTGTGGATCAACCCCGGCATTCCGTCCATGATGAGATGATGCCCGGACGCAGGCACGATGTCGAAGATAATATCCCACCGGCTCCCGGTCAGGTAATCGGTCCAGTTGTTATGTCCGATGACGATGCGCCCGTCTTTCGTGTAATGCCCCGTTGCGACAAATGCACTGCAATGCTCGCCCACGCTGCTCGGAATGCCCTTCGTGTAGCTGGTGCTTCGATTTGTCGTAGTAATACGAAAACTCCATGTACGCGTTCATAGTCACGAGGTCCGTAACATCCAAATTCGAGCCGTGCGCCTTCAGCCCTTCCGCCATGCCTTGTAATTCTTGGCGATATTCATCCGGTACGCGCGGCCAAAAGTACTTCTGCGATACGTCGCGCAACTCCGCCCAGCTATGATTCACGCCATGCGTCGTACTGAGCTCGATCGCCCGCTTGGTGTCCTCGATTTCGGCGCTCAGCAGGTATCCATGCTGAAAGCCAATCGCCGAAGGCGAGCCTTCCAGATGCACGAAAATCCAGCCGTCGTTTTTCGGGTTGCGAAAACCGCCGTGCAGGCGCGGATCTTGAGAATCCTGGCGCGTTGCCGCCAACGCCGTCGCCCCGCAAACCGCGACGAAAAGCAAAATCTGTAACCGTGAACCGAATCGACGCATACCATATAGCATATCTGCTTCCGGCCATGCAGGACATCCGCTACACGCTTCGCCAGCTTCGAAAAACTCCCGGTTTTAGCGCTCTCGCGATTCTCACTCTCGCGGTTGGCATCGGTGTGCAACGCCGCCATGTTCACCGTCATCGATGGGACGCTCCTTCGACCGCTGCCCTATGCCGATGCGAATCGCATCATCGCAATTCAGGCGAGAAATTCGAGCTCGACCGACACGGATACCGGCTTGAGCTATCAGGAAGCGCTCGATTGGCAACGGCAGGACCGCGACTTCAACGAACTCGGCTATTACACCGAATTTCCGACGACCATCGATGAAAACTCTACCAGCGACTTGCTCATCCGTGTTCAGATCAGCCCCAATCTGTTCGACCTCCTCGGTGCGCGACCTATCCTGGGCCGTGGCTTCACCACAGCCGAGCAACAGCCTGGCCGAAGCCACGTCGTCGTTTTACCGGAACGGCTTTGGAGAGATAAATTCCACGCCGACCTTCACGTTCTCGGCAGCACCGTAAGAATCGGCGCTCAGCCGTATACCGTCATCGGCATCATGCCCAGCCAGTTCGCCTTTCCCATAAACCAGGGACACGATTTTGAGGTTTGGGTTCCCTTCGAATTAACTAGCGGCATCGTCGACGGATCCGACCGCATGATGACCGGCATCGCGCGCTTGCGGCCCGGCGTAACCCTCGATCGCGCCGCCCGCAACCTCACGCTCATCCAGAGCCGCCTCAACAAACAGGACTACCGGCGTCATCCCGCAAACCAGGTCCTGCTCCAGAGCTATCGCGATTCTCTGATCAAGAACGTACGCCCGGCGCTGCTCGCGCTCGCTTGTGCCGTAGCGCTCGTCTGGCTGATCGCCTGCGCCAACATCGCTGGCCTGATGCTCGCGCGCATTCACGGACGCCGGAGAGAATTGTCCATTCGAACTGCTTTAGGCGCTGGCAGGGCGCGCCTCCTCCGCCAATTGCTTACCGAGAGTTTCATTTTAAGCCTCTTGGGATGCCTCTTCGGCGATCGTACTGTCGCAGGCCGCCCTGATTGTTCTGCAGCACGCATTTGAGCAGCAGTTGCCGTTCCAGGCCGTCCGCATGGCGCTCGGCGCGCAGCGGCCCCAGGTTCTCAAGATGATCTTCGCCCACGCAGGCCTCATCACCCTCGCCGGTATCGCCGTCGGCATCTTCGCATCATGGTTCGCCGCCACAGCGCTCGAAAGTTTCCTCTACGGCGTACCCAAGCACGATGCCGCAACCATGCTCGCCGTGGCTGCCGTCCTGCTCGCGGTCAGCATTTCAGCCGCATATCTGCCGGCTCGATCCGCTGCTTCCATTGACCCCATCATCGCCTTGCGCCAGGAGTAACCGGCGTCGCTATACTTTCGCTAAGTGCTTCGTCTCTTCGGTTGTCTATTTCTGTGCGCTCTCGCCGCAGAGTCGCAGGACGTTAATTCTATTTGTCAAAAAGTCGCCGCCCGCTACAAGGGCTTGAGCGGCTATCGCGTGGAAGGCAGTTATGAAATTTCCAGCTCCTCCGGTTCGGGTTACACCGGCCAAACCAAGAATAAATTTCTGATCGAAGTTGACCAGAAAACGCGGAAGATGCGGGTCGAGCTTCCTTCCCTCTGGGTTGTTTCGAACGGGTCGATCACCTGGACCTATTTAGCAGCCGATAAAACATACACCAAAGTCGACGCTGTCACAAACGATGCAGATCGGAACCCGGACGACGCCGAGAGCGAGAATTCCGCCGTGAGCGTGTTTGAACTCATCGTTCGGACCTACGACACGTTCGACCAAAGTGCCGCCAAGACCCAGCTCGTTCGGGAACAGGACGTGAAAACCGATGATGGAAAAATCCGCTGCTGGGTGCTCCAGACTCAATTCGCGAACCGAACCGAGAAGGTGTGGGTCGATCAGCAGCGATACCTCGTGTTGCGCTCCGAAATCCTCATCCCGAAAGGCAGCACGGTTGCTCGGATTGCGTTCTCAATTAAGCGTTTCGATATCGAAACGCCTCCCGATCACGACTTCACATTCGCTCCCGGCCCGAACGACAAGCTGGTCGATGAGCTCAATCTGCCCGGCCGCCCCGCATTTACCGGCAAGCCCGCCGCGGATTTCGTTTTGAAAGACCTCGATGGCCAGCCCACCCGCTTGAGCGACATGCGCGGCAAAGTCGTGGTGCTCAATTTCTGGGCCACCTGGTGCCCTCCCTGCCGCGAGGAGCTGCCCGTCATCAACAAGCTCGCCGCGCAGTTGAAAGATCAGAACGTTGTGTTCCTCGGCATTAACGACGAAGACTCCTCAACGGTCAAGAACTTCAACAAGAAGAACAATTACACCTTCATGACTCTCGAAGACACGAGCGACAAGGTGTACTCAGCCTACAAGGCGAGCGCCATTCCATGCGTCTTCGTCATCGCAAAAGACGGCACCATCGTGAAACACTTCGTCGGCGGCCGGAGCGAAGACGAATTGCTCGCCGCCATCAAATCCGCCGAATCCCACTGACTCGCCGTGCCCACCCGGTGGACCAGATCATCGTCATTTGTGATCTGGCTTTTCATGGCACCTCAGTGCTGCCCATTATCGCTAAGCCCTGATCTCCTGCCTCGCGCGGATTGTATCCTTCATGGACTCCAGCTTCTCGAGACGGATTTTGCTGAGATCGTAAGCGGTTTGTAGATTCATCCAAAACTCGGCTGACCTGCCGAAGTACAGGCTCAGACGCAAGGCGGTTTCGGCGGTAATGCAGGGACTGCGGGATGCACTGCAACTGTTCCCCTAATCACTTGTGGGCCCGAAACATCAAATCGAACCACGGCTTCCAGGTCTTCCCGCCGTCGCTCGATATCACGGCTGTCTCGCGAACGCCTCCGTTCGCAGGCTTCCAGACGCCACGAATTCGCCGTTCCTCTCCCGCCGTCCCGTGATCCACTCCGCTCAGAACCATTTCACCGTTTTGGAATTTGCCTTCGATCATCAGTAGCCTGCCTCGATTCGTCACCCACGTCTGGTGCCACACTTTCCGGGACGCATCGTAGATGCTGAAGCTCTCACCTTTCGATCCATTCGTCCCCTGGTAGTCTTCATGCAACACGCAGCCGTCGAGTATCAGATCCACTCGGACGTGTGCGTCTTTCGCGCCGCTTCCAGCCTCAAACGTGTCCCAATCGCCCACCCAAAAATCGAATTGCCGGTATTCGGGTGCCGAACAGGCGGAAGGCTCCGCAGATTTTGCTGAAGAGATAGGACCAGCGCCTCCAATGATCGTGAAGAGGATCAGAGGAACGGCGCTGGCCTTCAGCTGCTTTGGGATCATCCTCCCGTCAATTATCGCGGCATCGCCGTGGCCGCTCCAAACTGTCCCGGGCCCAACCGTCGCCAAACGTGCTGGCGAACCTTCTCAGGCACAATTACGTTCGACGCTCCCGTGTCGCCAGCTTCTGCCGCTGTGGAATCGCTTTCGGCGCTCTCGTCTCCCTGCCGTCTCGGAACCGCCAGAAACGCCGGCGTTTCGCTGGTGCAAGCTCCATTAGAGACCACACACGCTTGGCCCGTGATTTCACCCCGATCATTAATATCGCCCGTCGATATCAGAGCGAGATGAGAGTCCGATGGAATCAGAGCGTTGAGATCCGTCATCTTGCCGTCTTGCCAAATAAAGGCATGGCTAGATGGAAACGAGACGCCGACCACCTGACCCTGCTCGTTAATCCCTGTGGCTTCGCTCACGTTATCGCCCGAGAGCGTGCCGAGATCCTGCATGCCGTGTTCTTTCGTCCACAGAAAAGCGTGGAAATTTGCTGTAAGCACACCGTCTTTCACGTCGCCGGGCAGGTCGGAAAATCCTGCGATCTGTCCGCGATTATTGATCGACACTGGCGTGTTCCACCCCTTGCCTCCCAGGCTGCCCAGATTAGTTACGCTCCCGTTTTCCCAGAGCACCGCGTGTTTGGCGCTAAATGCTCCCACCGCAACGTCGCAAGTGCCCGAAATGCCGACAACTTGGCCCTCGTCATTAATCGCCGTGCCAGCCGTATCCGGGTCATCCCGGTACCCAGGCAATTGCTGAATCTCTCCCTCTTTTGGCCCCCACACGACAGCTTTGAATTGGAGCACTTGAGGCGGTACGCAGGTTGGATCGTGAACACGATTCTCGGCCCACCCAACCACCTGGCCCTCGTTATTGACGGCCGCGGCGAATCCGTTATCGCCGCCCAGGGTGGGGAGTCCGCTCATCTCGCCCCATTTCCACACGAACCCGCGGCATATATAGCCGATCGCCGTTTCAGGAGGGAAAAAAGCGGAGCAGCTCCACTGCTCGCCCAACGGCTCCGGAGTGCGCGTTTGCGATATGCCGACAACCTTGCCGTGATCGTTGCGGTTCGGGAAGACAACGTTGCTGTTCGGTCCCCCGAGCGTGCCGAGGTCGAACCTCAATCCGTAGAGCCAAGCTGTGGCGTGCGCGATCGAGTTTCCCCGCAGGTTGGCAATGCCCAAGGCCAGGCCCCGATTGTTAATCGTGTTGCCGAAGCTGGACGTGCCGCCGAGCGTGCCCAGGCTGAAGACCCGGTACTGTGGTGGCGTCGATGTTTCTTGCGAAAGCGCAAGCGCGCCAAATAAGAGCGTCGCGATCATGCATCTGAATGTTCTGGGTTTCATGCATTCAAACGTAGACCAATCCTTAGACCCAAGCTGGACGTTTCCGGACCTTTCTCCCGATAATATGGACGTTTCCGGACCTCGCTTCTCAACGCGCCTTCTTCCCTGGTCCGAAAACGCTTAGGCTGTTTATGCAACGCTCGCGAAATACATGAACCTGAATTGGCGGGTCTGCTCTCGAGCGCGGCTATCGCGCGATCCACGCTTCGACGGCAAATTCTTCATCGGCGTACGCACCAGCGGCGTCTACTGCCGATCGATTTGCCCGGCGCCCACAGCTAAAGAGGCAAACGTCCGTTACTTTCCCACGGCTGCCGCAGCCGCCGAAGCGGGTTTCCGTCCCTGTCTGCGCTGCCGCCCGGAATGTTCACCCGGAACCCCGGCGTGGCTGGGAACTTCCAACACCGTTTCGCGAGCTCTACGGCTCATCGGTGAGAGCGGGCTCGAGGAAGGCGGCGTGGAAGCTCTCGCGGACCATCTCGGAGTTGGCTCGCGCCATCTCCGCCGTCTCTTTCTTAAGTACATGGGCGCGCCTCCCGCTGCCGTCGCTCAGACGCGCCGCCTGCACTTTGCGAAAAAGCTCATCGACGAAACCAGTTTGCCGATGACCCAAGTTGCGCTCGCATCGGGCTTCGGATCCGTACGGCGATTCAACGCGAGCATCAGCAAGATCTATCGTCGAACACCAACTCAAATTCGGCGGATCGCTCGGCAAACCGCCGTCGAGCCGGAAAATCACTATCTTTTGCGCCTCCGTTTCCGCCCGCCGTATGCGTGGAACGGAATGTTGGCGTTTCTGGCCGCTCGCGCTACGCCCGGCGTCGAAGTGGTGGAACACGGCAGGTATCGCCGTTCCATTTCCGTGAACGGCAGTTATGGGTATTTTGAGGTTTCGCTCGACGAAGCGAATCACTCACTCGCCGCGCGTGTTCACTTCGGGGATCCGGGCGCGCTGTTCTTCATCGTGGAGCGGATACGCGCAATGTTCGATCTGAATGCGGATTGGGCGGCCATCATGCCGAGTCTGAGAACCGATCCGGCCCTGGTCGGGCGGGTTGAGGCGGCTCCGGGGCTTCGCGTGCCGGGCTGCTGGGATGGCTTCGAGCTTGCGGCCCGAGCAGTTCTCGGCCAACAAATCAGCGTCAAGGGCGCGACAACGCTTGCTGGCCGGATTGCAAAAACCTTCGGGCAGCCCCTATCCGGGATGAGCGGCCTTACCCACCTTTTCCCGGCCCCGGACGTTCTTGCCGATGCGAATCTCACCGGCGCAGGCCTGACCCGGGCCCGAGCCGACACCATTCGCGCTCTCGCGCGTGCGGTTTGCGATAGGGAGATCACCTTCGAACGGATCGTAGACACCGGCGCGTTCCTGGCCCGGTTATCTGAAATTCCCGGCATCGGGAAGTGGACAGCCCAATACGTCGCCATGCGAGCACTCGGAGATCCCGATGCGTTTCCCGTCGGCGATGGCGCGCTGATGCGCGTCCTGAATGCGGCCAATTCCCGCGAGCTCGAGCAACGTTCCGAAGCGTGGCGGCCTTGGCGCGCCTACGCGACGATGTATCTCTGGAACATTGTCCCGAATTAATGGTGCTAATATGTTCAACGGCTCCCGATGTTGCGTAGTAAGGTTAGCCAAGTAACATTTCTCGCCGCGATTTTCCCTTTCGCCTATCTCGCCTCCGCCGAACAACCCCAATCGACGGCCCGTACCGTTCCGGTGCGTCTCGCGGTTCCCCCGGGAACTCCGCTCCGCCTCTATATCACGCATCGCGTTTGGTATCGAAGCGGCGAAACCGTGGAGGCCAAGCTCGCGGAGCCCGTGTGGGCCTTCGATCGCATTGTTCTGCCTGAAGGCACCCTCGCAAAAGGCGTGGTAAGCGAGTTGGACCCGGTTTCGAACTTCATCCGGGCTCGGGCAATCGTGGGCGGAGACTTTACTCCGCTTAAAGAAGCGAAGGTCTCTTTCAGTACCCTCGTCCTTCCCAATGGCCGCAGGATGGAAGTTCGAACCGAAGATTCAGCCGGTCTCGCGACTATATACGTTCCGTCGCGCGCGGCAAAACGCACAACTGCCGCAAAAAGCGCAACGCAAGCGTCGCAAAAGCCAGCGACGCGCATGGCCTACGTGAAAGAAACGCTCCATCAAGCAGCTATCAACCAGGTGAACGCTCGAACGCAAGGCTTGTATGATCTTGTGCGAGGGCCGAACAAGCGGGAGTGGGTCGAGAATTTCTTGTTATCGAAGCTGCCATACCATCCGCAGTGGTACCGCACAAATACGCGCTTCGACGCCGTGCTTACGGAGCCATTGGATTTCGGGACAGTGGCGGTGCCGGTATCCGATCTCAACGCCCTGGGAACCGATCCCGCGGCCGACTCCATCGCCAACGTGAGAATTGTTTCGACTCTCAGCTCGGCTGACGCGCGCCTCGGAGAACCGGTTGAAGGAGTCTTATCTCAGCCGCTGTTTTCCGCCGGCCACAAGCTCGTGTTGCCTGAAGGGACGCGCGTGTCTGGAAAGATCACTCTTGCGCAAGGTGCCCGCTGGTTTCACCGCGGCGGTAAATTGCGGTTCGATCTCGATACTCTGGAGGTCCCGGCTGTCGCTGTCGAATCGGGTGCTGCGTCGGGCGAAGTGGACCACGGGCGTCGGCCAGCCCGCGCGCAACTCGCCGCGCTTGAAACAGACCCTCACGCCGCGCGAGTCGATCCGGAAGGAACCGTAACCGCCACCGAATCGAAAACACGCTTTTTGCGGCCCGCGATTGCAGGCCTCGTAGCCGTCAAATCACTCGATAACGACAGCGGCAAGCAAACGGCTACGGGTACAGGCGCTTCAAACAACGCTGGGCGAGGAGCAGGGGGTTTCTCTGGCTTCGGTTTGCTCGGAACAGTGGCGTCCCTCGGGCCGCATCAGATTGCCGGCGCGCTCGGTTTCTACGGCTTGGCGTGGTCCGTTTACTCGAATGTCGTCTCTCGCGGGCGCGAAGTCGTCTTCGAGAAGAACACCGCCACGGCCATCCGCTTCGGCACGCCCCGCCACTAGTTCCGGCTGGGCGGGTTGGGCCGCCCGTCACGCTTCGATTCTGATCTCCTCGACCATCGGGGGCCTCTGATCGTAATCGCTGTAGCGAATCCACCGTGGCCGCACTACGAAGTATGCAATTCCGGGCCAACTCAGGTGGGTCCGGCACTCCGGCCAAACTGCGAAATACGCCTCTTGATAGCGCTTCAAATCTGATCCGTCCGGCTCGATGGCAATCCCTTCGAACTGGAGAGTCTGCTCTCCAGCCCACCCCACCACAAAAGAGCAATGCGGCCGCGCAATCAGGTTCGGATACTTTCTCGAAGACTTCACGGTGTCGAAAATAATTTCCAGGTCCGGCGAAATCGCGATACCGACAAGCGCCGACTGAGGCGTGCCGTTTTCGGCAACGCTCGACACGACTCCATACCGATGCTGCGTCAGAAACGAATGCAGAGCCGCTCGATCCATCACTCACCTCCGCGGCCGCGTGCTCACGATTCGCGCAATCATATATGCCAGCGCGCTGCGCACCGCTTTCGCCATTTTCCCTCGGCAACCTGGTGTGATAGTTATAGAACTTCAATTGTCCGCGGCGGAGGCGACTCTACGTTCATGCGCGCTCCAAACGAGCCCGGTAAAGATCAGGGCGGTGCCGCTGCTTCCGGTCCGGTGTCCGAGAGGCGCCAGGCCGTTGATCAACTGTTCAGCGTAGCTTAGAGGAACTTCGCCGGCTTGCCGGCGCAGTGCGGCAGAGCGATCCTGGGGCCACGCTGAATTCCACCGCTCTGGTGAGTAGGAGAGTGGCCCGGGCCTGGCTGTCACACCACTTAGGCAAAGGCGCATAACGCCGTGCCTCCCGCAGATCCAAGCGCTTTCAAGCTGGTTCAGCGTCTGTTCCAGGAAGCAGCGGATCTTCCGGAGGCGGAGCAAAGACCTTTTCTCGAAGCCGCCTGCGCCAGCTGACCCCCGCCTACCCAGCACCCGAACAGATCCGCGGCGAAGCCGTCGGCGTTTTCACCGAACGTGTAGGCCCTGGGCGTAATCCTCTACGAGCTGCTGGATGGCCGTACTCCTTATGGACTTTTCAACCGCACGCACGGCGAGGCCAATCGGGCGATGCTCGCAGAGGATCCGGAACCGCCCTCGTCAGCGGCGAAACTCGCAGGCCATTCCTCCGGTTTGGGCTCGCTTTCCAGGTCTGCGTGCGACCTCAATATCCTGTGCCTGACCGCGATCCACAAAGATACACACCGGCGCTACCGTTCCGCCGAAGCACTGATCCGCGATATCGATCATTTCCTAAAAGGCGAACCGCTCGAAGCGCGGCCCGACAATCTGCGGTACAAGCTCGGGAAGTACGTGAAGCGTAATGTGCACGTCCTTTCCGCGGGGGCGCTTATGTTGGTGACGGTCATCGCCCTCGTCACGTTCTTCACGTTCCGGCTCGCGCGAGCTCGCAACAGCGCCGAAACCGCCTTGGCGGGCAGCCAGCGAGTCCAGCAGTTCATCCTCAGCCTTTTCGAGGGCAGCGAGAAAGAGAGCGCCCCGTCCGAAGGGCTGCGCGTCAGTGTACTCATTGATCGCGGTGCGAAAGAAGCCCAGGCGCTCAAATCTGACCCCGAAGTGCAGGCCGATTTATTTGAAACACTCGGCGGACTCTATCAGAAGCTGGGCAACTTGGACCAGGCGGTTGGCGCCAACGGGCAAAACGCCTGTTTTCGTTACAATGAAGATACACCCGCAAAAAGCAAAATCTTTCTCATGCCCCAAGCCAAAGAACCCGCGTTGGGAATCAACAGCTGGTTAGAAGACGAGCTCTTTCATCAGTATCAATTCGATCGAAAAAGCGTTGACGAAGGCTGGACCGAGCTGTTCGAAGAGTTCGGACAAAATGGATCCGTCGTATCGCCGAACGGCGGAGCATCAACACCGGAATCGCCGCGCTCATCTGCTGGACCGCAGCCTCCTGAGCCTGCTCGCGAAGAGCCAGCTACGCAAGAACCACCGCGCGAAGAACCGCCGCAGCCCGCACCCGCGCCTCAGGAATCCAGAGAAGTAGCTCGAACGTCTGCCGCGCCGGACGGACGTACGACAGAACTCGCGAAGCAGGAAATGAAAGCCGTAGGCGCGAGCGATCAGTTGATTCCTTTGCGCGGCGCGGCGGCCCGCATCGTCGAGAACATGACCGCGAGCCTCGCCATTCCCACTGCCACTTCTCAGCGCCAGATCCCGGTTCGCGTCATCGAAGAAAACCGCAACATCATCAATCGTTATCGCGCGCAGCAGGGGCGGGGCAAGCTCAGCTTCACTCACCTGATCGCGTGGGCGATCGTGAAGGCGATCAAAACGAATCCGTCGCTCAATCATGCGTTTGCCGAAAATGGCGGGGAGCCGTTCCGCATCGTGCGAAGCCACGTGAACATCGGCCTCGCGGTGGATGTGGCCGGTAAGGACGGCGCACGGTCGCTCAAGGTCCCGAACATCAAGAATGCCGACGGCATGAACTTTGCGCAGTTTGCCGCGGCCTATGACGATATCGTCGCGAGGGCCAGGACAAATAAGCTGCAGGTGGGAGATTTCGAAGGTACAACGATCTCACTGACGAATCCGGGAACGGTCGGAACATTGGGATCGGTGCCGCGGCTCATGCCCGGACAGGGCGCGATTGTCGCCACCGGCGTGATCGACTACCCGGCGGAATTCGCGGCCGCTAGCGAGCAAGCGCGTGCGGTGATGGGCCTGAGCAAAGTGCTCATGCTGACGTGTACCTACGACCACCGTATTATCCAAGGAGCCGAATCGGGCGCGTTCCTCGCAAAAGTGCAGGCCTTGCTACAAGGCCAGGATGGATTCTACGAAACCATTTTCCGCGAGCTGAAAATCCCGCAGATGCCGCTGCGCTGGCAAACGGACGAGCAGATCTCGCCGGTTCGCTACGCGTCGGTCAATGCAGATGTGGCAAAGGAAGCGGCCGTCATCCAGCTCATCAATGCCTATCGGGTGAGAGGTCATCTGCTCGGGAACACGAATCCTCTGGGCAGCGAGCCGGCATACCATCCGGAGCTCGATCCAGCATCGTACGGGCTCTCCATGTGGGATCTGGACCGCCCCTTTCTTGCCGGCTTGGTCAAGGCGCCGAGCGGCGCCATTGCCTCTTACGTGCAGCCCTACGAGACGCTCCGCGAAATTTTGGATCGGCTGCGTTTTACATATTGCGGGTCTGTCGGTGTCGAGTACATGCACATCCAGGATCCGGCCCAGAAGAAATGGCTGCAGGACCGCATGGAAGGCACGCTGAACATGTGGACGCTCGAGGAGCCTGTGCGGCGCCGGATCCTCAATCGCCTGATTCAAGCCGAAGAATTCGAGCATTTTCTGCAGAGCCGGTTTGTGGGCCAGAAGCGGTACGGCCTCGAAGGCCTTGAGAGCACGATCGCGGTTCTCGATGAGGTGCTGGACCGCGGCGCGAACGAGAATGTTCATGAAGTGGTCATCGGCATGGCGCATCGCGGACGGCTGAATGTGCTGGCCAACGTAGTCGGCAAGTCGATGGCGCAAGTGTTCTCGGAGTTTGAAGGCGAGCCGGATCCCGAGAGCGTGCAAGGCTCGGGCGACGTCAAATATCACCTGGGCGCGAGCGGCATTCATGTTTCCACGCAGGGCAAAGAAATTCTGGTTTCGGTCGCGTTCAATCCCAGCCATCTCGAAGCCGTCGATCCGGTCGTCGAAGGGCTTGTGCGGCCTAAGCAGGACCGGCTGGGCGATACAAACCGCGAGCGGGTGATCCCGATTCTGATGCACGGCGATGCAGCATTAATCGGTCAGGGGATTGTCGCGGAAGTGTTGCAGCTTTCGCAGCTCGAGGGGTACACGAACGGCGGCACAATCCACGTTGTCACGAATAATCAGATCGGCTTCACGACCAATCCGCTCGAAGGGCGCACCAGCGTTTACTGTACGGGCGTAGCGTTATCGGTTCAGGCGCCGATCTTCCATGTGAACGCGGATGATCCTGAGGCGTGCATCCGGGTGGCTCAATTGGCCTACGATTACCGGCAGCGCTTCAAGCGCGATGTCGTTGTAGACATCATCGGCTACCGGCGTCAAGGTCACAATGAGGCCGATGATCCCAGCTACACACAACCGGTGATGTACCGCAAAATCAAGGCGAACTCCCACGGTCGCGACGCAGTACGCTGAGCGCTTGGTGCGCGAAAAACTGCTTACGCAAGCCGAAGTGGAGAGCCTCCGCAAGCAGGTCCACGTTCGCCTCAACGAGACCTACGATCTCGCCAAGAAGACCCGCGAGCAGTTTATCATTGAAGAATTTGCGGAGGCGCCCGCGGCGGAAGTCTATCAGCCGATTCCCTCGACTGCTGCAGCCCACGAGACGCTCGCGAAAGTAATTGAGGGATGTACAAGATTTCCAGAAGACTTTCATGTGCACCCGAAACTAAAGCCGCTGCTCGATCGGCGCCGCGCCGCGCTCGAAGGCGGCCCCATCGATTGGGGGTTTGCGGAAACCCTGGCGTTTGGCAGCCTGGTCCTCGAAGGAACTCCTGTTCGCCTGAGCGGCGAAGACGTATCGCGCGGAACGTTTACGCAGCGTCATCTGGAATTCAGCGATTACGAAACCGGCGAGGGCTATATCCCGCTCCAGCACCTCGAACCAGCTCAGGCGAAATTCGAGACCGTCGACAGCCTTTTGAGCGAATTTGCCGTATTGGGATTCGAGTTCGGTTACAGCGTTGCCGATCCCCTGACGCTGGTCTTGTGGGAAGCGCAGTTCGGCGATTTCGCAAATGGCGCTCAGATCATTATCGACCAGTTTGTAGTATCGGCGGAATCGAAATGGAATCAGCCGAGCGGCCTGGTTCTGCTGCTGCCGCACGGGTCCGAGGGACAGGGCCCGGAACACTCGAGTGCGCGGATCGAGCGCTTCCTGCAGATGTCGGCTGAAAACAACATGCAGGTGTGCAACTGCACCACTCCCGCACAGTATTTCCATCTGCTGCGGCGCCAGATGTATGGCGGTCAGGACCGGCGCGGCATGCGAAAACCGCTGATCATCTTCACGCCGAAGTCTCTGTTGCGATACCCGAAAGCAGCGGCGCGTCTTCAAGAGCTAACCAGCGGCGCGTTTCAGGAAGTCATTGGCGATACGCAAGCGCTGGGAAACCAGGTGCGGCGAATTCTGCTGTGTTCGGGCAAGGTGTACTACGAGCTCGTGAGCAAACGAGAGGAGCTGGCCCGCAACGACGTCGCGATTCTTCGAATCGAGCAGTTGTATCCTTTTCCGCTGCAGCGGCTGACCGATATTCTGCGTCGCTATTCGGATGCGGCCGAGCTGTTCTGGGTGCAGGAAGAGCCGGAAAATATGGGTGCCTGGTATTTCGTCGAGGAAGAGCTGCAATCGATCATCTGCCCGAATGGAAACGGCGGCCCGGTGAAGCGCCAATTGCGTTACATCGGCCGGCCGTCCGCGGCGAGTCCGGCACCGGGTGCGCACAAGGTGCATCACGATCAGCAGGAGGCATTGGTCAATGAGGCGTTCGCCACGACGCCCGGCGTGGTGCGTAAGGCCCGGCGATTAGTTCGCAAGAGAAGATAACGACTCGCGTCACATCAGCGCCTTGCGAGTAGAATGGCATCTGAGCCTCGGTATAACGCTCAGAAGAAAAGGCGCGAATGACTCCTGCAAATAAGATCTTTAATCACTGCCTAAAGAATGCGCTGCTCGGCCTGTTTGCGCTGGGCCTGCTGCACGGGCAATCTCAAATTACTTGTTCTTCAAACAACGGTGGACGTCAATTCTGCCCTGCCGATACGCGGAATGGAGTGCGGCTCATCAATCAGCTAAGTTCCTCTGCCTGCGTACAAAACCGTAGCTGGGGATGGGATAGGCGTGGCATCTGGGTCGATCGAGGTTGCCGGGCCCAGTTTGCTTTAGGCGGCTACCCCGGCAGACCGGGGCCTCCCGGACCCGGCGGTCCAGATGACTCAGGTGATAACCTGCTCATCTGATAACGGCAGGCTTAACGTCTGTGGCATTCCTAGACGTGCCACTGTTACGTCTCCTCAGACAGAGAAGCGGATCGCCTTGCCGCCGCGGCTATAGCTGGGGACAGGACAGGCGCGGCATTTGGGTTGATCGAGGCTGCCGGGCGGATTTTCAAGTCACGACGCCTCGCTGAACGATCTATTCATGCAAAGATTAGTGGCTGGCAAGGTTCGAAAAAAGACTTTCTTGCGGAGAAACTCGAGTGTGCCCTCGTTGGGCTGGGCCGGGTCGGGAGAAGTATATGTTGAATGCCAGTATCCGGTCATGACTCCTCGCCTCGTCGTTGGAATCAGCCGAAGAAGACCCTTGCGCCGCATAAACGTCTTCTCGGCGTGCTCGATGTGGTAATCGGTATAAAACTCGCCGTCCTCGTATTCGCTGATCAATGAGTGTACCTGGGCAAAGGGCCGAACTTTCACGTCTTTCTTCAGCGCTCCGATGACTTCTTCCTTCGTTTTGTACAGCTCTACCCGGTACTTCATCCGCCCGGCCGCTAGGCTGATTGTTGCGAGTCCGAAATTCCCTGATTCCGAGCGGTAGGCCCAGCACCCAAGGATGTGCCGCGCCCAGATCTTGAGAAGAATCGCCTCTAAGATCAGGAATAACGTCGTGAACTCGATGGCCTTCGAGAGGATGAGCAAGACCGTCAAGACTGTCGGACTCACGGACGAAAAGTGGCTGTGAACGAAATCCGACGTCGCCAACGTATCGAGGGTTGTGTAACCCACGATCGCGAGGCCGAGAGCCGTATTACGAACTTCGGGCTGAGTCATGAGGCTTCGTCAGTCGGGAGCATTCTTGCGAGTAACTGATTGAGGTCGTCAGCGCGATCGATTGCTCCAGCGATCGATTGAAGCGATACAGCAGCCGGTGCGCCCTGCGATGCGGGAAAAGAGCCCAGAAACTTCAGCCGCGCTCCAATGCTCAAAATATCTCGAAGGGCATCTTGCATATCGATGTTTGCCACGTGCCCCTCGACCACAACAACGAAGCAGTAACTTCCAAGCGATGACTTAAGAGGCCTCGAGTAGATAGTGAGGAGGTCAATGCTTCGGTCCGCGAAACAGCGCAACAATCTTACTAAAATCCCCGTTGCAGGAATTTTGGGATTGAGCACGAATATCGACTTGTCGCGGCCTGAGGGAGGAAGAAAGGTCGTTCCGACGACGTAAAAGCGAGTGACCGCTCCCCGATGGTCCTCAATGGCCGATTGCGTCTCCTTAAGGCCATACAGTTGGCCCGCAGCTCGGGACGCGATCGAAACCGACCCGCCAGGCGGACGCGTGGCAACCTGTTCACAGGCACGGGCGGTGGAATCCGTGGTTTCGATCGCCGCGCCCAATTTCTTGATGAACCGGCTGCACTGCGCCAGAGCGTGCGGGTGGCTGAGAACGGTTCGAACCGGCTCTTGGTCATCGCCTCGCCGGAAGGCTGAAAAGCTCACCGGGACGACGGTCTCGCTGCGAACGAAAAGTCCAGTGAAATTGAAGATCAACGCGTCCAATGTGGGAAGAACCTCGCCTTGGACCGAGTTTTCAACCGGCACAACGCCTAATCGCGCGGTCCCGTCCCGTACGGATTTCAGAACCGCTCGGGCGGTGGGTGCCGGTATGAGATCGCTTCCGCGCTCGGGGAACATTTGGAGCGCGGCTTCATGGCAGAACGTACCCGCGGGACCGAGGTAGACGATGCTGCTAGGGTGGTTCATACGCGGGCGGGCCAACACGTAGATAAGGCGAATCTGGTTCTTAACTGTCGAAGCGAGGTCACGGTAAAGTTTAGTATTTCTATACGAGCAGGAATGAAACGCTTCGCGCCGGAATAAAGTCTAACCGCCAAATGAAGGTAGCTTAATGCTGAAAGTCTGGACGCGCGAAACTCTCAGCGATCTTGTACAAGCCAAGCTCGACGGCTATAAATTTATCGTCGTTTCCAACCGCGAGCCATTTGTGCACCGGACCGTAGACGGTAAGATCGAATGCACCCAGCCGGCAAGCGGAATGGCGAGCGCGCTCGACCCGGTTATGCGGGCCTCCGGAGGGCTGTGGATCGCTCAGGGCAGCGGCGATGCCGACCGCCAGATGGTGGATCACTTCGACCACGTCGATGTTCCGCCGGAAAACCCGCACTACACATTGCGGCGGGTTTGGCTTTCGAAGGCTGAGCAGGAAGGCCACTACGCCGGTTTGTCCAACCAGGGACTTTGGCCGTTATGCCACGTGGCTTTCACCCGGCCCGTTTTCGACCCCGATCATTGGGATATGTATCGGCGGGTCAATCGGCGCTTCGCCGATGCGGTGCTCGAAGAAGCGGGTAGCGACCCGACGTTCGTCTTCATTCAGGATTACCATTTTGCGCTTCTTCCGCGGATGCTGCGCGAAGCGAGATCGAACCTGGTAATTGCGCAATTCTGGCACATCCCCTGGCCGAACCGAGAAGTCTTCAGCTCCTTCGCTTGGCCGGAAGAGCTACTGGACGGGTTACTCGGGAACGATCTGCTCGGTTTCCATCTCCCCCAACATTGCCAAAACTTTCTCGAGACGGTGGATTGTTCGGTAGAGGCCCGGGTGGACAGGGCGGCAGCGGAAGTCCGCCGGGGTGGGCACTCGACATCCGTCCGTCCCTTCCCAATCAGCATCGATTTCGACGAGCACGCCGACTTGGCCCAATCGGAGCTTGTGACGGCGCGGATGGGACGATGGCGCAACGATCTCGGGCTGCGCGGCAAGCTTCTGGGCGTCGGCATTGATCGGTTAGATTACACCAAGGGGATTCCGGAGCGGCTCCGTTCGCTCGATATCCTGCTCGAGCAATACCCGGAGTACAGAGGCAAGTTGGTCTTCGTTCAAATAGCGGTTCCTAGCCGCTCGGACCTGCCCGCGTACCGTGATATTGAAGCGGAAGTGGAGTGTCTTACCGCGCGCATTAACCAAAGGTGGGCGACATCTTCGTGGAAACCTATTATCCTTCTGAAGCGCCACTATCCCCTGCCGGAAATGATTGCGCTGCATCGGCTGGCGCGGTTTTGTGTGGTCACGTCACTGCATGACGGAATGAACCTCGTCGCAAAAGAATTCGTTGCGAGCCGTGTCGACGAGGACGGTGCGCTGGTGCTGAGCAAATTTACCGGCGCGGCGCGAGAGTTGAAGGATGCGTTGCAGGTCAATCCTTTCTCAATCCAGGAAGTGGCGGACGCATATCATACGGCGCTCCAGATGCCGCTTGAGGAGCGAAGGCGCCGGATGAGTAAGATGCGCGAAACGGTGGAACACAATAACGTGTACCGGTGGGCTGGCAAGTTTCTTTCCGAGCTCACTCGAATCGAGTTCCCCGAATCCGTGGAAGACGAATCGTCCGAGCTCGAAGCACCGGAAGTGCCATTCCGGCCCGCCGCGCTCGGAGTCGCGGTATGACACTTGCGCATCAGGCCCGCCCCGCTGCATTGCTCGACCATCTCGAGGAGATAGAGAACCGTGTCCGGTCGGCGCGACAGATTGCGTTGTTCCTGGATTTTGATGGAACCATCTCGCCGATCGTGCCGATCCCGGATAACGCCGTGCTGGATCCCGAAGTCCGGAGCATCGTCCAGCGGCTGGTCGCGCGGCCCGATTTCCGCGTCGCGATTGTGAGCGGGCGCGCTCTAAGCGATGTTCGAAAGCGAGTCGGCGTGGACAATGTCATCTACGCCGGAAATCACGGGCTCGAAATCGAAGACGATCGAATCTCATTCCGCGAGCCGCAAGCTCAGTCCTTGCGCCGCGAGCTCAAGTCGCTCTTTCTTCAGCTCCGGCTCGCGCTCAGTGACACCGATGGCCTCGAGATCGAAGACAAGGGATTTACCTTAAGCGTTCACTTCCGCCGCGTAACCGAGCATCTGCACGATTGGGTCCGAAACGTAACCACCAGCATGGTCGCGAGGTCGCGCTCCTTTGTGTCGCGAGAAGGCAAAATGGTTTTGGAAGTGCGCCCGCAGGTGGATTGGAGCAAAGCTCACGCCATCAAGTGGATCGCGCGGCAAATCCTCGCGGACGGCTCGCTCTCCATCTTCATCGGGGACGACGTGACGGACGAGGACGGGTTTGCGGCGCTTCCGGAAGGGATTACGATCAGAGTCGGGGAGCTTGCCGAAACCGAGGCTCGATATTTCCTGCCGAACGTTTCCGCGGTAGCGCGGTTCCTCAATTGGTTGGAACACGTGAAGCCGCATGCACCACTCGCAAATTCTCAGCGGGCTGGAAGATGACCCGCTCTGGTATAAAGACGCAATCATCTATGAGGTGCACGTCCGGGCATTTTCCGATAGCAATGCCGACGGCATGGGCGATTTCCGCGGTCTTGCGGAAAAGCTGGATTATCTAGAAGATTTAGGCGTCACCGCCATCTGGCTGCTGCCCTTCTTTCCTTCGCCCTGGAAGGATGACGGCTACGACATCTCCGATTTCCGCAACGTCCATACCGCTTATGGAACACTGCGCGATTTTCAAACCTTTCTAAGAGAGGCGCACCGCCGCGGCCTCCGGGTCATCACGGAGCTGGTGGTCAATCACACCTCCGATCAGCACGATTGGTTTCAACGCTCGCGACGGGCGGCGCCGGGCTCGCGCTGGCGTGATTTTTACGTTTGGAGCGACACGGCGGATAAATACGCGGGAACGCGAATCATCTTCAAGGATTTTGAGCCGTCCAACTGGAGCTGGGATCCGGTCGCGAAGGCATATTACTGGCATCGATTCTACTCGCATCAGCCAGATTTGAATTTCGACAACCCTCTCGTGCAGCGGGCAGTGATGCACACGCTCGATTTCTGGGCGGCAATGGGCGTCGACGGGTTCCGGCTGGACGCTATTCCGTACCTGTACGAGCGCGAAGGTACGAGCTGCGAAAACCTGCCGGAAACGCACGCGTTTTTGAAAGAGCTGCGGCGTCACGTTGACTCTGCATTTCCCAATCGGATGCTGCTGGCGGAAGCGAACATGTGGCCGGAGGACGCGGTTGCATATTTCGGACAGGGCGATGAATGCCACGTGTCTTTTCATTTCCCGCTGATGCCGAGGCTCTTCATGGCGCTCCGGCTGGAGGATCGCCTGCCCATCATCGAGATCTTGAAGCGTACACCGCCCATTCCTGAGACGTGCCAGTGGGCCATGTTTCTGCGGAACCACGACGAGTTGACGCTCGAAATGGTCACCGATGAAGAGCGGGACTACATGTACCGCGTGTATGCCTCGGATCAGCGGGCCCGCATCAATCTCGGAATTCGCCGTCGCCTTGCCCCTCTGCTCGGCAACGACCGGCCGCGAATTGAAGTGATGAACGCGCTCCTCTTCTCGCTCCCGGGCACGCCGGTGATTTATTACGGTGACGAAATTGGAATGGGCGACAACGTTTATTTGGGCGATCGGAACGGCGTGCGCACACCGATGCAGTGGAGCCCGGATCGGAACGCGGGTTTTTCAAGCGCGAATCCCCAAAAGCTGTATCTACCGGTAAACATCGATCCTGCCTACCACTACGAATCCATCAATGTGGAGGCACAGCAGGAGAATCCGCACTCACTGCTGAGCTGGATGAAACGGCTGGTCGCACTGCGAAAACAATACAAAGCCTTCGGCCGCGGCACGCTTGAATTTCTGCTCGGGTCGAACCAGCGCGTTCTTGTCTACTTGAGGCGATATGAACAGGAAGTAATTCTGGTGATAGCGAATCTTTCCAGATTTGCGCAAGCTGCAGAAATCGATTTGCGCAAATATCAGGGATACACGCCGGTCGAAATGTTTGGGCGCTCGGAATTCCCCGCCATCGGGGAACAGAAATATGCCCTGACATTGGGGCCAAACTCGTTCTTCTGGTTTTCGCTCGAGCCTCGATCCGTCGCTACCGCCGTTTCCGCTCCGATCGTGGAATCCGGGCGCAGGGAGATCCCCGTGATGCTGGTTCCGGCGCTGACGGCGGTTTGGGAGGCCGGAGCTCGCGAAAATCTCGCGGCCATCCTGCCTCGCTTTCTCGCCTCGCAGCGCTGGTTCAAAGGAAAAGGCCGCATTCGCGGAACCGAAATCTCCGAAGTGATTCCGATCGTCCACCAAAGATACTTCCTCCTCCTGCTTCGAGTCGAGTACACGGCGGGCGATCCGCAAACGTATGTTCTGAGCTTGGGATTTGCGCGGGGAGACCAGGCACAGATCCTGGCGGAAGATCAACCGGAGTCGATTGTCGCCGAGGTGCGTGCGCTAGACGGATCGCGGACATTTCTGTTTGAGGCGATAACGAATGCCGAATTCTGTGCCGCGCTGCTCGATGCTTTCGCGAGGCGCAAACGGATTACCGCTGGGAACGGCGTCCTCCAGGCCGAGCGAAACCGGCAGTTTCGGCGGCTCTGGGGCGGGACTCACCCGAAACTCCAGCCCTCCGTTTTCGTGAATTCTGAATTTAATTCGTCCATTCGCTACGGCGATCATTTCGTGCTGAAGGTGTTGCGGAACGTAGAGCCCGGCTTGAATCCGGGTGTTGAAATGGGCCGCTTGTTAACCGAACGCGAGCCGTTTGCAAACGCCGCGCAATTTGCGGGCTCGCTCGAGTACCAGAGCAGCTCAGGCGAGACAATCACCACGGCTGTTCTCCACGGATTCGTTCCGAATGATGGCGATGCCTGGCGGCACACGCGAAAGCACCTGGGCGAGTTCCTGGTCCGTGCGCAGGAGGCGAATTACTTCAAGCCCGATGTACGAAAGTCCGCGCCCACCAAAATCTATGATTTGAGCTTTGTTCTGGCCCCGCCGCCGCGCGTGGCAAGTGAGCTGATTGGAGACTACCTGCCGCTCGCCGAGGTCATGGGGAAGCGTACAGCCGAGTTGCACCTGCTCTTATCCCAAAACGATTCCGATCCAGCTTTCGCGCCAGAACCGTTTAATGATTTCTATCGGCAGAGCCTCTACCACGGGTATATCGGGCTGACGAGCCGCCGGTTCGAGTTCATGCGGCAGAAGTACGCTGACATGGCCGCGGACGTGCGTTCGATGGCGGCGAAAGTGCTCGAGCAGGAAACCGCGATATTGGCGAAGTTTCGCGCTGTCTTTGAGCGGCGCGTCAGCTCCCAGCGAACCCGTTTCCACGGGCGGCTTCATCTGGGGCACTTGCTGGTCAGGGCCGGTGATGTGACGATGTTCGATTTCGAGGGCGATCCCGATGAGCACCTCAGCGAACGGCGTATCAAGCGCTGCCCGCTCCGGGACGTCGTTAGCATGTTGATGTCTTTCGGCTACGCGACCCAGGCAGAAATCCGTCACTTGGCTGCCGGCGAGCAAAACGAGGCGGTGATGCGGCATGTACTCGGGATCTGGGGCCGCTTCTGGTATTCCCATGTGAGCGCTGCCTTCGTTCGCGGTTACTGGGCAGCGGCGCGTGGTGCTGGGTTTCTGCCGCAAGCGCAAGCGGACCAACAGATCCTTCTGGATACTTATCTTCTGGAACGGGCGCTACTTGACGTGAGAGCGGACATCGAGGACAAGCCGGAACTTTCCGGCATGCCGTTCCGCGTGATCCTTCACCTTTTGGACGCCGAAGCGGAACGCCGAAGCGGCGAATAGGGACAGTAGCGCCTGCTGTCCGCCCCTATCGTGCTGCCGCTTTTGCCTTCGAAACCAAAGCCGAGCGGCTGACCTTCGTAGCGCGGGCTGGGGTCGCCTTGTGCGTCGCGGTGCCGGAACCGTTGCGGGCCGTTCCATTCACAGCGGTATTCCCGTTGCTGGTTCCGTTCCGAGGCGCGCCATTCGGGGTCAGCTTTCCGAGCACAACCGCCCGCTTGGCGCCGGTTGCCATGGGAACATTCGACGGCCGCAAATGAGCCGTTTCATAAGCCATCACTGCGAACGCAATGGCTTCCTTGGCATCGACATCAAGGCCAACCTCGGTGCTTTCCTTCACCGGAATCGGACCCATCGCTTTGGTAAGCATGGCCATTAATGTTGGATTGTGCGCGCCGCCGCCGGACACGAAGATTTCATCCACGCGCATCTCCGGCAAAACGAAATTGCGTACACCCAAAGCGATGCTCTCGGCCGTCAATGCGGTCGCGGTTGCAATCAGGTTTTCGCTGCTCAGCTCGGTGTCGAGAAGCTTGGAGACGAATTCGGATCCATACTGCTCCCGGCCGGCCGTTTTGGGCGGTCGCTGGCGGAAATATTTGTCTCGCAAAAGTTTCGCGAGAAGCTTGGGATCGATCTCGCCGGAGGCAGCGATCACGCCGTCACGGTCGAACGTTTGTCCGCCCTGCGTAATGCGGCTCACGAGCTGGTCGATGATCATGTTGCCCGGCCCGGTATCGAACGCGATGACCCGGTCGGTACTCGTGTTCGGGGGAATCGCTGTCAGATTCGCAATTCCGCCGATGTTCACGGCCACGCGTCCCCGCCCGCGATGGCGAATCAGCATGTAATCGAGGTACGGCACCAGCGGCGCTCCCTTTCCGCCCGCCGCCATGTCCCGCTCCCGGAAATTCGAGATGACATCGATTCCGGTGCGCTCGGTAATGACACTGGACTCGCCGATCTGAAACGTACTCGCGACCTTCTTGCCCAGGAAAGGAGCACTTTGCCCTTCGTGAAAGATGGTTTGCCCATGACAGCCGATTAGCTTGATGGTGTCGAGAGGGATCTGTCCACGCTCGGCCGTTTCTTCCAAGGCTTCGGTGTAGAGTTCGCCCAGCAAAAAATTGAGGCGCGAAATGTCGCCTGTGTTCGCGCTCGTATTTGAAACCGCGAGAAGCGCTTCGCGGATTTGTCTTGGATAAGGGACCGAATGCGTCGTCAGGACGTTAATTTTCGCCCTGAAGCCCGAGCCTTTGATATCGATGATCGCTACATCGATTCCGTCGAGCGAGGTCCCGCTCATAATGCCTGCTATTCTCATGTCCTTCGTAGCTCTTGCTGCAAGTCGTGCAGTACTTGGAGCGCTTCAACCGGTCGCAGCTCGTTGATATCCAACGCCCGGATCCGGTCGGCGAGCCCCTGATTTACTGGTTCGAAAAGTCTAATTTGTAGGGGCGCTTCAGAGGCGCCCGGGGTCAACTCCTCAGTGAGAGCGTATTCCCTCCTTTCATGATGCAATAAAACTGACCTCGCGCGCTGGATTACTTGCAGGGGTAAACCCGCCAATCGGGCCACCTCAATACCGTAACTGCGGTCTGCCGGACCCGGTTCGACTTTTCTTATGAATAAGATAGATTCTCCAGACTCCTTTACAGCCACATGTAAATTTCTCACCCCTGCTAGGGTTTCTCCCAGGTCGGTTAGCTCGTGATAATGAGTTGCAAATAGTGTTTTGGCTCCAATGTGATCGTGAATGTGCTCCACGACGGCCCAGGCGAGCGCCAATCCGTCATAGGTGGAGGTGCCCCGCCCGATTTCATCTAATACGATGAAACTATTCGCCGTTGCGGTGTTCAAAATCACGGCGGCTTCGGTCATCTCAACCATAAACGTGGAGCGCCCACGCGCGAGGTTGTCGGCAGCTCCGATCCGGGTGAATACCCGGTCCACAATCGGCAGCAGAGCGGCATCGGCGGGAACAAATGACCCCATTTGCGCCAGAATCAATATGAGCGCGGCTTGGCGCAGATAGGTGGATTTCCCACCCATATTGGGGCCAGTGATTACGCCGATATACTTGTTCGACGAATGTAAATACACATCGTTTGGAATGAACCGGATCGCCTCGCGCTCGATCAGCTTCTCGATAACCGGGTGGCGTCCAGCTTCGATCCGCATCTCCCCGTCCTCCGAGAACCGCGGCCGGCGATACCGATTCTCGGCCGCCACTTGAGCCAGCGTAGCGGTGACGTCTAATTCGCTGATGATCGAGGCGGCGGATTGGATTCGCGCAGCGTGAGAAGCCGCGAACGAGCGGACATCTTGAAAGATCTCGCGTTCGAGCGCCAGGATTTTATCTTCGGCGTCCAGAACCTTGGCTTCGAGGTCTTTTAGCTCCGGAGTCGTAAAGCGCTCCGCGTTCGCCAACGTCTGCTTCCGTTCGTAATCGGGCGGAACAAGAGAAAGATTCGGCTTGGAGATTTCGATGTAATAACCGAAGACGTTGTTGAAGCGGATTTTGAGCGACTGGATGGTTGTCCGGCTGCGCTCTCGCGCCTCGATTGCCGCGATGTACTGCCGGCTGTTGCGCCGGATATCGCGCACGCTATCGAGCTCCCGATGGAAGCCCTCGCGGATCGTACCTCCGTCGGCAATGTTGATCGGCGGATCTTCGGAAATCGCAGCGAGAATCCGGTCTCGCACTTCGCCGATCAGATCGATTTCCCTGTGCAACGTCCCCGTTTCAAGCTGCGCAGAGAGCTCCTGAAGCTTCGGCAAATGCGCGAGCGAGCGGCCGAGAGCCAAAACGTCGCGAGCCGTTGCCGTACCGAGAGTGATTTTCGCGAGCAGCCGTTCCAGATCTTGAATGGAACCGAGCGTGGAACGAAGCGAGCTGCGAATGATGATTTTCGCGCTAAGCTCAGTCACCGCATCCAGCCGCTCTTCAATCTCCGCCCGATCGCAGGAGGGTTCGAGCAGCCTACGCCGCAACAGGCGCCCGCCCATGCTGGTCGACGTCTGATCCAGAACGTGAATGAGGGTCACCTGACGCGTCTCGCCCGCGAACAGCGGCTCCACAAGCTCCAGATTGCGGACGGTAGCGGCATCGAGCACCAGATGATCGCGGCGCTCGTAAAACACAGGTCGGTTCAGATGGTGGAGCGCCGCCTTCTGCGTCTCGCGGAGATAGTGCAGGATCGCGCCGGCGGCCGAAGCGGCGAGCGGTTTGCCCTCGAGCCCGCAGCCCTCGAGCGATAACAGCCGAAATACATCGAGAATTTGCCTGTTTGCGTAATCTGCTCCGAAAACCCACGAATCGAGCGGGGTTTCGAGACACGAAGCGCCCACCGGGTGCGGATCGGGATACAGAACCTCGCGAACGTTTAAGGTCTCGAGCGTCGGAACCAGTTCTCCCGCGTCGAGCTCCGTGGCGCGAAATTCTCCGGTCGAAAGGTCCGCATACGCAAGCCCGCAGCGGCTTGATTTCACGAATCCGGCCGCGAGATAGTTGTTTTCGTGAGCGCGAAGAAGGCCCGGCTCCGTTGCGGTGCCCGGGGTAATGATGCGCGTAACTTCGCGGTGCACCAGCTTCTTGCCCGGTCCGGCTTCCTCCATCTGCTCGCAAATAGCGACACGATAGCCGCGCTGAATTAGCCGCGAAATATAGCCTTCGGCTGAGTGATACGGCACGCCGCACATGGGCACCGGCTCACCGCGTTCCTTATTGCGCGCGGTCAGGGTGATTTCGAGCTCTCGCGCAGCGGTAACGGCGTCGTCGTAGAACAGCTCGTAGAAATCGCCGAGGCGGAATAGCAGCAGTGCGCCCGGAACCTGCTTTTTCGCGGCGCTATATTGCCGCATCAGCGGCGTGGATGGGTCAGGCATCAAGACGGAACGGCCGCGGGCGCGTGACGAAAGGGCGCGGCAACCTAAGCGTACAGCCCACGTCGCCGAATCGCGTTGGCAACGCGGTCCAGCGCCAGCATATACGCTGCGGTCCGATTGTTGACGCCATGCTTCTCCGCGTAGCCAATCACATCGTTGAAGCTGGCCACCATGATTTCTTCCAATCGTTCGTTCACCTGTTGCTCGTTCCAGAAGTAGCCCTGCCGATCCTGTACCCATTCGAAGTAGGAGACAGTAACGCCCCCGGCATTCGCCAGGATGTCGGGAATCACGAACACTTTCTTTTCGGAAAGAATGGAGTCGGCGACGAACGTAGTCGGGCCGTTTGCGCCTTCGCACAGGATCTTTGCTTTGATGCGGTCGGCGTTGGCCGACGTGATTACGTTCTCGCGGGCGGCCGGAAGCAGGACATCGCAATCCATCAGCAGCGCCTCATTCTTGTCGACTGCTTCCCCCTCGGCGAAGCCGTTGATGCTGCCGGTCTCCCGGCGGTGTTGCATCAGCGCGTCGATATCGAGCCCGTGTGGATTGTAGACTGCGCCATCGTACTCGACAATACACGTGACCCGGAATCCGTTGCGCGTCATGAGGCGTGCCGCCATGCCGCCGACATTTCCAAATCCTTGAATAATGACACGGGTACTCTCGGGAGCAAGGCCGAAGCGCTTTAACGCCTCCATGGTCACAATCATGCAGCCGCGGCCAGTGGCTTCGGGCCGGCCCTGCGAACCTCCCAATTCGAGTGGCTTGCCGGTGACAACTGCCGTTACCGTGTGGCGCTGATGCATGGAATAGGTGTCCATGATCCACGCCATGGTTTGCTCGTTCGTGTTGACGTCGGGCGCGGGAACATCTCGTTCCGGGCCGATGATCTCCAGAATCTCGGCGGTGTATCTGCGCGTGATGCGCTCGAGCTCGGCTTCGCTGAGCAATTGCGGCTCGCAGATCACGCCTCCCTTTGCGCCCCCGAACGGAATATTGACAACCGCGCATTTCCACGTCATCCAGGCGGCCAGCGCGCGAACCTCATCGAGCGAAACATCGGGCGCAAACCGGATGCCGCCTTTTGCCGGCCCTCTCGCAATGGAATGCTGGACGCGATAGCCCGTGAACACTTCGATGCGCCCATCATCGAGCGGGACCGGGATGTTCACCGTCAGCTCGCGAGCGGGCTGGCGCAGAACTTTGCGCATCCCATCGTCAAGTCTCAGCAGTTCGGCCGCCTCGTCGAAACGATGAGCCGCGGATTCCCAAGGATTGATTTCCTGGTCAACCGAAGATATCTCTTCGAGAATCATGGGACATCTCCTCGCAAAGGCAGCGACTTTGATGAAAGTCGCTGATGAGTCCTCTAACAGTGTATGACGCGGTGAGTGGATGACGCGAACAAACATGCAAACCGATGCGTCTTATAGGGCGTCTTAGAGATCAGGACTTCCACATGACCCCAGATGAACGCAAGATGCTGACCGAGTTGGCCGATAAATTTCGGCAAACGCCCGCGCCGCCCAGAGATCCCGAGGCGGAGCAATTTATTCGCTCGAACATTGGCTCCCGGCCCGATGCCTTGTACATGATGACGCAAACAGTGCTGATCCAGAATTTGGCTCTGCAGCACGCGCAGGAGCAAATTCGTGAGCTCCAGGCGCGAACATCCCAGCCCGCGCAAGCTGGATCGAGCTTTCTCGGCCAACCCGCCACGCCGCGCGGTTCTGGAGCCGGATATCAAGCCGGCGGACAGCAGTACCAAGCTCCCCCGCCCCCGCGGTACGCGCAGGCCAATCCGTCTGGAGCTCCCAGTTTCTTGCGCGGCGCAGCCCAAACCGCGGCAGGCGTTGCAGCAGGTGCTTTGGCATTTGCCGGCATCCAATCCTTGTTTTCACATCCAGGCTACGGCGGTGTGGGCGGCTTCGGGGGCGCGGGCTTCATGGGTGGCGGCGGAGTTCCGGGCGGCGAAACCGTCGTGAACAACTATTACGATGGGCCACAGGATTCAGGCGATTACCAAGCCGGAGCAAATGATGCGAGCGACTCCGGGCAATACGATGATTCGGGCCAGCTCGACGATTCCGGGCAGTTCGATGATTCGGGGCAGATCGACGACGCCTCGGATTTGGATTCCGGCGATGGCGGCGGGTTCGATGACGGCTCGGGCGGCAGCTTCGCCTGAACCGAAAACGGGAACTCGCGTTTCCGTGTAAACTGGACTGAGGTACTGTTATCTGAATCATTCCAATTTTCTGCTCGCGCGCGCCTGCGCCGTCCGCTAGTCCGGCATGTATCCACCGCGAAATTATCCACCCCGCCGGCCGAGAATCCGAGAGAACGTAAACGAAGCGATCCGAGCGAGAGAAGTCCGGGCTGTGTTTCCGGACGGCTCTGTCGAAATTATGCCGACGCCCGCGGCTGTGCGCAAGGCGCAAGACCTGGGTCTCGATTTGATTTTGATCGCGCCGACCGCCGAGCCGCCGGTCGCTAAGGCCATGGACTACGGTCAATGGCAGTACGAGCAAAAAAAGAAGCAGCACGACGCCAAGCGAAAGCAGCACGTCATCCAGGTGAAGGAGCTCAAGTTTCGTCCCAACACCGACGATCACGATTACGACTTCAAGAGAAATCACGCGATTCGATTCTTGAAGGAGGGGAATCGCGTGAAGGCGGTGGTGCAGTTCCGGGGCAGGGAAATTGCACACACGGATCTCGGGAAGAAGCTGCTTTTGCGATTTGCAGAAGATCTGGCGGGGGTGGGCGTGATCGAAGGCCAGCCTCGGCTAGAGGGACGCAATGCTCATGTCCTCATCAGTCCGGTGAAAACCGGTGCGCCTCCGAAAGAAAAGGTCGAGCACGGCGCGGTAATCCCGAGCTGACGCAAGCTGTTCCGTCGGCTTAATCCGAATAGAACAGGTATTTGCGCCATTGGTCGTCACTGCGTCCCAGCAGGCGCATGAGATGGCGGCTGGTATGCAGGCTGAAAGGGCGCGGAGGACGCGACAGTTTCATTCCGGCTTCTTCGGGCGTGCGGCTGCCTTTGCGATTGTTGCAAGGATGGCAGCAGGCAACGAGATTTTCCCAGGTGGTTTCGCCGGCGCGTGACCGCGGGACCACGTGATCAAGAGTCATTTCGCTCGATGGAAGCGTGCGATGGCAGTACTGGCACGTATAACGATCGCGCATCAGAATGTTTTTGCGGGAGAGCGCGCGGGTCTGATGAGGAATCCTGCGGTATTCGAGCAGACGAATCACGGACGGCACATGCAGCGTACGCCTGGCCGAGTGAATCTGAGTGGGGGCCACCTCTTCGGCTGAAGCGACACCTTTGAGAATCAACACGACCGCGCGGCGCGCCGCGCAGATATTGATCGGCTCGTAGCTAGCGTTCAGGACGAGAACAGGTCTGTGAAGTCGCTCCGTGCTCAGCATGGAAATTTCCGAAGTCGGTTACTAGTTAATGTACTCCGCTTCCGGCACACGCCAAAATTTCGTTATTCTGAGCGACGGATGTTTTCGGCATCGCGCCGGACTCCCGGCGGTCGACGCGAGCAAGCGTGAGTGCGGAAACGCGCGCGGCTCCGGCGGTTTTGAGGGCAGAAGCGGCGGCCCTTAGCGTTGCGCCGGTTGTGAAGACGTCGTCGATGAGAAGGATGTGTTTTCCCGCGACGGCTTCGGCGTTTCTGACGACGAAGGACCCGCTGAGATTCTCCTGCCGCTGTGCTTCCGTCAGGCCAGCCTGCGATTTCGTGTACCGGGTGCGGCGAAGGTGCTTCGAGAGCTTGAGCCCGTATCGCTTCGCCACGGGCCGCGCAAGCAGCTCGGCCTGATTGAAGCCGCGCTCCCACTTCTTGCGCCAATGCATCGGCATGGCGATCACCCCGTCGAATGTCTGATCCAGCGGAATGGCGCGAATCAGCATCCGGCTCAGCGGCTGCGCGAGCGTTTCCACCTTTCCGTATTTGAACGTTTGAATCAGTTTCTGGAGGGGGCCTTCATAACTGCCGTAAGAGTAGACGGCGTCAAAGCGCGTCAGACTCTGCCGGCAGACCGTACAAAGATCGTACTCATCGAGTGGATAGGCATCCACGAAGGGAGTCCGGCAGCTTTTGCAGAAGAATTCTGCTTGGAGGGGCTGAGGTAAAGCAAGGCAGGCGGGGCAGACCGGAATGCGGGAAACGTGAGAGAGCGGACGTTCACAGACTCTGCAGTCGTCTGGAAATACGGTGTTGAAGATGGAACTTGAAACGGTTTGAGCGCCCTTCAAGAGGGCTTGGGGCCAAGGGCGGTGATCGGATGTGACGGTGCGAGTCGTGAGACTAGGGAAGGCACACCCCCATCAAAACGAGATTGTACCGCATATGAGGAAAGTAGAGAAATCGGAAATAAAGTCGCTCGGGAAGGCACTTGTAGGTAGGCGGGGCTATGCTGATGGATACATTGCGCGTTTTGCTGATCGAGAGGGATCCCCGGCAGGCGGAGTCCATCGCTGCCATGCTCGCCGGAGCCAACCATAGTGTCCATCCAGCAACCGGATTGGACGAGGCATCGGAAGCGCTGTCCCTTCAGAAATTCGACGCGGTGCTGCTACGGCCGCCGCTTCCCGCGCAAAGTGTTGCGGATTTTACATCGAAGCTGAGAGAACTGGAGAAACGGAGCCGCGCACCGTTGAAGGCACCGGTGCTTTCGTTCTGCGCGAAGATCTCAGACGAACGAGGGTGGTCGGCGGCGTCGGAAATGGGGATCGACGGTTATCTGTGCGATAGTTTCGTGCCGAGCGAGTTGGTTGCGGCGGTAACGAGTCTCGCGAGAGTTGAGGCCGCAGGCAAAGGAGATATTTCCGGCAAGCCGGTGTTCGAGGCGGATGGATTTAAGGCACAAGTTGGGAATGACGACAAGCTGGTTGTCGAGCTGATCGACCTGTTCATGTCCGAGATCCATAAACTACGCTCGGCTATGGAAGACGCCGTCGGCTCGCGTGATTATGAGCAGCTTTATCGAGTTGCCCATACCATCAAGGGATCGCTGGGCAGCTTGCATGCGGAGCGAGCGGGGTGTCGCGCGGAGCAACTGGAGAGCGCAGCGAAGGCGCACGCTTCCGAGAAATGCGTCGAATCGTTTTGCGCGCTGATGGAAGATCTCGATGCGCTCGAACCACATCTCGCGGGGTTGCGCGGCGAGTGTTGTGCGTCGGCGAAAATGCTCTCTTAAGAAGCGTCGCCCGCGGTGTTCACGTCGTCATCAGGGTGGCTTCGCGCCTAAACTGAGCGTTGGCCACCTTCAGGCGTACGATGCGGTGGGCATCGCAAGCAGCAATTACGACGCCCACGAGAATCGCTACCGGCAACATTCTTCCCATCCAAAGATTTATAGCGTTTGCGATCTCCAGCGCTCTTTCGGGCGCGACGTTTGCGACCGTGATCCCAGCCACGATATTGACCTTGAGCAGCCATCAGAAAAGCGCCGCTCCGGCGCAGTCACTGAGCAGGCGAACCGTCGGTCGCCATCCAGTCCAATACGGGCGCACAAGGTTCACGCTCGCGAGCGCAGCGTTCACAAACGCCGATAGCAAAAAGCCCCAGAAGAAGTAATGCCACAGTGACAGGGAACCGATTCCGGCTCAACGGCGTATCGAAATTAAGCGGTCCGGCCGTAGAGGAACACGCAGGGTTCCTGGCGGCTTTCGGCTCCATCATTCACCACATAGGTTCGGTAGCCCTTGTGGCTGCCCCAGAGCGAGCCGGCCGCATGTTCGCCGTCCTTGCGGAGCGCGTAGAATTCGATATCGAGCTTGTCCAATTTCGCCCGGTCGTCGTTATAGTTGCGCGAAACGCGCTTTAAAGCCTCAAGCACCGCATCTCTCGGGTGCAAGCCCCGGCGCATGGCTTCGACGATCGTGTGGCCGCCCGCGATTCGAATGTTCTCCTCGCCAACGCCGGTCGATCCCGCGCCTCCAACGTCCTCGTCCACATACAACCCGGCGCCGATGATGGGCGAATCGCCGACGCGTCCCGAGATTTTCCAGGCCAGCCCGCTGGTCGTCGTCACGCCGGACATTTCACCCTTGTCGTTCACCGCGAGGCAATTGATAGTGCCGTACGGCGGGTGAATCGCCACCTTCCAAGCCCAGGCGAGCGTTGCCTCATCGGTATGCGGAAACGCCTCTTTCAACCGCTTCAGCGGAACGGCTTCCGCGCTGAGGTTCTGGTCCATCGAGATCCAGTTATTGATCTCGCCGGGGGTGCGCAGAGACTCTTTCCAGACCAGCCAGGCGGTACGCGATGTCTCGGTCAACAACTCCTCGCGCTGATACCCGTAATCTCGGGCAAATTTGAATGCTCCTTCGCCCACCAGCATTACGTGCGAGGTGCGATCCATGACCAGCTTGGCGATTTTCGAAGGTGTCTTGATGCCTTCGATCGCGCCCACCGCGCCGCATCGACGCGTAGGGCCATGCATGACGCTGGCATCGAGCTGAACCACGCAGTCTTCGTTGGGAAGCCCGCCATATCCGACGGAGGTGTCCTTGGGATCGAGCTCCACGATGTTGACTCCCGCGATGACCGCATCGAGCGTGTCCGCGCCGCTCCTGAGCATCTCCATCGCTTTGGCGCACGCCGCCATCCCGTTGTGGCTCGAGATCACCATGGGCCTCTTCCGGCCGCCCTGCGCGCGAGCCGCGGCGCTTGCCGCTACTGCCGCCGCCGATCCGAGCACCCATTGCCTGCGATTTATCATGATTCTGCGGTTTTATCACATCGCACGCGGGGATTCATCGCAATTTGCCGAAGCTACAATACGGGTTCGATGGTGGAACGTGTTTCGCCGGCGCGTGCTCTTCGCGGGGTGATCGAGGTTCCGGGCGACAAATCGATCTCGCATCGGTACGCCTTACTCGCCTCGATTGCGGACGGCGATTCCCAAATTTTCAACTATGCGACGGGCGCCGATTGCCAATCAACGTTGTCCTGCCTGCGCGCGCTTGGTGTAAGCTGCACGTTCACTGAGCAAGACGGCCGGCGCGTGCTCGTGGTTTCCGGGCGCGGTCTGCGCGGCTTCGAAGCGCCCGCCGGGTCACTGGACGCGGGAAACTCCGGTTCGACCATGCGGATGCTGACCGGCATCCTTGCAGCTCAGCGGTTCACAACGCAAATTACAGGGGACAGCTCGCTCGAAAAACGCCCGATGCGCCGCATCATTGCGCCTCTGACTCTCATGGGCGGCCGCATTGATGGCGTTGGCGGAGAATATCCGCCGCTTACTGTCCATGGCTCGGCGCTGCACGGAATCAATTACGAATTGCCGGTAGCGAGCGCGCAGGTGAAGAGCTGTATTCTGCTAGCGGGTTTGCATGCAGATGGCGAAACCGTTGTTCGGGAGCCCGTCACCACGCGGGACCATACGGAAATCGCTCTACGGGAATTCGGCGCCGATATTACTTTCGACCGGCGCACTGCGCGAATTCGCGGCAGCGGCAGACTTACGGCCAAGAACATGTTTGTTCCGGGCGATTTCTCTTCAGCCGCATTTTTCATCGTCGCAGCGCTGATGGTTCGCGAATCGGATCTCATTGTTGTGAACGTCGGGTTGAATCCCACCCGCACGGCGTTGCTGGACTTCTTGCGCAGCATGGGCGCGAACATCAAGCTCCTCCGCATCGAAGAAGCGAACGGCGAGTTAATTGGCAACCTTCAGGTAAAGATGTCGCGCATTCACGGTGGAGTCATACAAGGCGCTGCTACGGCCTCGCTCATTGACGAAATTCCTATCCTGTGTGTGCTTGGAGCGGTCAGCGAGGAAGGCATCATGGTGCGAGACGCCGGGGAGCTGCGCGCGAAGGAAACTGATCGCATCGATACCATCGCGAAAAATCTGCGGCGCTTGGGAATCACCGTCAATACAAGAGATGATGGTTTGGAGATTCCCGGCAAGCAAACCTTTCGCCCGGCCGATGTGGAATCGTGCGGCGATCATCGCATCGCGATGGCGTTTTCGATTGCGGCCTTAGCCGCGGGCGACGTGTCGACGATCCACGATGCGGAGGCGGCTTCCATATCGTTTCCGGAGTTTTATAGCACGCTGCATCAAATCACGAAGTAATCTGGTCGTAGCATCTTTCAGGGGTCACAGCACTCAAATTCGCGCATGAAATATCTTTGCGTTCATTGCCACTTCTATCAGCCTCCACGCGAAAATCCATGGCTCGAAGAGATTGAGCTGCAGGATTCCGCTTACCCGTATCACGACTGGAACGAGAGGGTTGCTGCGGAGTGCTACGCGCCGAACCTTGCCGCCAGAATTCTGGATGATGCTAAACGGATTACGCGCATCGTGAACAACTATTCGAAAATTAGCTTCGATTTCGGCCCTACGCTGCTGTCCTGGCTCGCGGAGCATATGCCCGATCTTCACAAGGACCTGGTCGATGCCGACAAACAGACGCAAAAGAAATTTTCAGGACACGGATCGGCGATCGCGCAAGCTTACAACCACATGATCCTGCCGCTTGCAAATTCTCGTGATAAAAAGACGCAGATCCGGTGGGGTTTCGAGGATTTCGTGAGCCGGTTCGGGCGGCTGCCCGAGGGCATGTGGCTACCCGAGACAGCCGTGGATCTGGAATCACTCGATCTAATGGCACAGGCCGGGATGTCTTTTGCCGTGCTCGCACCGCATCAGGCAAAAGCAGTCCGGCCCTTGGCTGGTGAGGAGTGGCAGCAACTCACAAACACGAGCATCGATCCCAGCCGCGCATATCTGTTGAAAACGCCCGGCGGAAACTCGATCAATCTGTTCTTCTACGACGGCCCGGTGTCGCAGGCCGTGGCGTTCGAGAAGCTGCTGAATGATGGAGAAACGTTCGCAAAGCGATTGCTGTCGGGATACTCGGACCGAAGAACGTGGCCACAGCTTATGCATATTGCAACGGACGGAGAAACCTACGGCCACCATCACCGGTATGGCGAGATGGCGCTCGCATACGCGCTCGATTCGCTCGAATCGAAGAAGCTGGTGAAGCTCACGAATTACGGTGAGTTCCTGGAGAACAATCCGCCGACGCACGAGGTGGAGATCCGCGAGAACACGTCGTGGAGCTGCGTGCACGGGGTTGAGCGGTGGCGCAGTAACTGCGGCTGCAACACTGGGCGAGCCGGTTGCAACCAGGAATGGCGCAAACCGCTTCGCGACGCGCTCGATTGGCTGCGCGACGCGGTAAATCCGCGTTTTGAAGAGCTCGGCGCAACGTTGCTGCGCGACCCGTGGGCGGCGCGGGATGGCTACATCAGCGTGATGCTCGATCGTTCTCCCGACGTCCGCCAGCGGTTCGGCCAGGAACATTTCATCAGAGATCTCACCGAGACTGAGCAGGTAACCGCCTGGAAGCTGCTGGAGCTGCAGCGGCATTCCATGTTGATGTATACGAGCTGCGGATGGTTTTTCGATGAGCTTTCCGGAATCGAGACGGTGCAGATCATTCAATACGCCGGCCGTGTGGTGCAGTTAGCCGAGCAGCTCTTCGGCCATGACATAGAGCACGATTTTCTCCAGAAGCTCTCCGCTGCTAAAAGCAATCTGCCTGAATTCGGCACTGGCGCCGACATTTATCGCACGCACGTAAAACCTTCCATTGTGGATCTCGAAAAAGTGGGCGCGCACTACTCTATCAGCTCTTTGTTCGCGCCGTATGGGGAGCGTACGGACATCTTCTCTTATACGGTAAAGCGGCTGGATTATCACACCAGCGAGGCGGGCAAGCTGCGAACAGCGCTGGGGCAGGCGAGTTTCACGTCAAAGGTTACCCAGGAATCCGAAGTACTCGCGTTTTGGGTGGTGGATTTCGGGGGGCACAATGTGGTCGGCGGCGTGCAGCCGCGGGACCGGTTTACGGGGTATCAGGATTTCGCTCGGTATATGGGCGATTCGCTGTCGCGAGTGGATATTCCAGAAGTGGTTCGGCTACTCGATAAGACCTTCGGCGAAAAAACATACTCGCTTCGCTCGCTGTTTCGCGATGAGCAGCGGCGCATCTTGAGAACCATCCTTTCGGCGGCAGTTGCAGAAGCGGAAGCGGCATACCTTCAGCTCTACACAGATCACGCCGCGCTCATGCGTTTCGTCACGAGTCTGGGAACGCCGATGCCGCGAGAATTCTCGGCGGCGATTGAATATGCGGTCAACAGCCTACTGCGCCGCGCATGTTCGAGCGAGGAGCTGAATAGCGAGCGCATTCAGAATCTCCTCCGGGAAGCTCGGGCGAGTAACCTGAATATCGACAAGACCACGCTCGAGTTCTATCTGCGGCGAAGGATTGAAGTGTTGAGCGCGCGTTTCGCTGCGGATCCGTCAAATCAGGACAAATTGGGCGATCTGGCATCTGCGCTCAAGGTGGTGAAACTGATGCCGTTCACGGTGAACCTGTGGTCGGCGCAAAACTACGTGTACGCTATTCAGGGAGGACTGTACACGCGTACCCGCCGCAAGGCGCAGCGCGGTGACGCGAGAGCCGCAGCGTGGGTTCAGAGTTACTTGGAGTTATGCGAGCTGCTTTCGATACGGATACAGTAAGGCGGGTGCGTGGCCGGTAATCGCCTGTATACTGTCTCCGAAACATCATGGAAATTCACCCCCCTCACCCCGTCACCTCATGGAAAGATGTCTTACTTCAGCTTGGAATCGTAACCATCGGTATCCTGATCGCACTGGGTCTCGAATCTGTTGTTGAATGGCGGCATCATGTCGCACTGGCCAGTGAGGCGCGGGAAAACATTCGTTAGCGAAATTCGGGATAATCGGCGCGAACTCCATGATCTACTCAAAGCAACTCCGAAGGTCATCGCCGATCAACGCCGAATCATCCGATTGGCGAATGACGTACTCGCGAAACACACCAGCCCAATCCATCACGTGTCGCTTAACTTCAATCGGGCCGATCTTTCTAAGACGAGCTGGACCACAGCTCAATCCGTGAGCGCCATCAGCTACATGCCCTACCAGGAAGTCAAAAGATATGCCGACCTTTTACGAAATGCAAGAGGAGTATGTCCGGTTGGAGGAACGTACGATTGATGCGGGTATCGCAGCCCTGGCATTTTTCGTAGAGGGTGAGGACCCGACCAAGCTGCAGGATTCACAGCTTCGCTCAATAAAAGAGACGGTGCTTGCCAGTATGTCTGATTTGACGGCACAGACCCAGATCGGCGAACAGTTGCTCAAGCGCTATTCACAGGTTCTCAGCGCCGCTTCTTCCGGGAGGTGATGCGGCTCCGCGCGTTGCGCGTGTTTGAGAGTATACCCATCAGAGCGCGCCTCCCGGGTTCGGGATCTCCTGTAATCAGATAGGCGAGCACGGCCCCTTGGAAGAGTTGCAGCAGCTCTTCTACCGTCGATTCGTCGGGCAGGAACTTCAGTAGCAATTGCACCCAGAGCCGCTGTTGCTCTTGATAGAACGCCTTTGCTCGTTCCGATCCATTCCACGCGCGCCGCGACAAGTCCATTACGAGGAGCAAAAGGCCTCTCGATTCCGGAGCCGTTGCCTGATTCCAAAGTGTTGTGACCACGGTTTTCGGAGATACGCGTTGAGGAAACGATTCGGGCGCAAACTGCGCGCGTAGCATCTCCTCGAGCCGCGCCATGGCTTTCTCTTCGATATTTCCGCGCCCGCCGAAATAGTGAAGCAACATGCGCTTGCTGATTCCGACGCGGTCTGCCAATTGGTCCAGACTCAAATCAATGGTGCCAGCTTCGATGAACGCAGCAAGACATCGCCGTAAGAGTTCTTCCTGGCCGGGTTTCCGGTTGCGCGACATCTTGTTTTGGGGATGTACCATGTGGTACATCTGTGTATGTACCGCTCGGTACATATTACCGCTCAAGGAGTCTCTATGAGAGCACAAGATATCACCCTGTTGCTGGTCCTCGGCTTGGCCATCTGGATTCTTGGAACCATCTATTATGCGTATACCGGGCCTGTAGTGCTTGAGACGACCAGCGGACGGTACTGGATTAGCTTCGCGATCTCGCCCATTATCTCGGGTGCGATCTGCGTGGCGATCCTCCGCTGGCGTCACATTCCGCAGGCGGATTGGGCACCGGCGATGCTTTTACTTGCGATTCCGGGAATGGTTGGTGAAGCGGTGGTGCTTACGCATTTAACGAAGTTCATGCCAAAGTTGCACGCTGCTTCCGGAGGGAAGTACGGAGCCTTTCTCTTCGCCACGTATGCAGTAGTGCTCGGCGTGGCGGAAGTGGTTACGTTGAAGGCGCGCTGAGGATTGGCGGCGGACAGTGTCAAAGCTGCTGAATCTGCCGTTCAGCTTTGTATCTGCTATCGTTGGGCGGGGGCTGGTTTTTCTCCTTGACAGCTTAGGAAAGTTTGCACTATACTCCTGACTAGATTAGGAGTGTGCATGTCTGGCCAAGCCCAGCTTCTTCCTGGAACCCTCGATCTTCTTATTCTGAAAGCTGTTTCTCTCGGACCTCTGCACGGTTACGGGGTTCTTTTGCGCATCGGACAAATTTCCGAACAAGCGCTGCTCATTGAGCAGGGAGCACTCTACCCGGCACTGTTTCGGCTGGTGCGTCAGGGACTTCTGAAAGCAAGCTGGGGGACATCGGAGAACAATCGGCGGGCCAAGTTTTATGAGCTTACATCTTTGGGACGCAAGCGCCTGCAAGAGGAAACCGATAGTTGGAACCGGCTTGTCACTGCGATTGCTTCTGCGCTCGCGGCTCAGCCGGCGTCGCAGAACGGCCCACGAGCAGCCTTTGCGCTCAAGCCGGAGGAAATATGAAATTCCTGGCTTATTTTCGTTCCCTCGCCGCTAAGATTTTCCGTCGCTCTCAGATTGACGCGGAAATAGAAGACGAGCTGCGCTCGCACATCGAGCATCGTGCGGACGATCTGGAACGTTCCGGCCTGAATCGCGCCGAGGCAGAACGCCGCGCGCGCATCGAGTTCGGCGGCCATGTGCGGTTCAAAGAGGAATGCCGCGAAGCGCTCGGCGGAAATTTTATCGAGACTCTCATACAGGATCTGCGCTTCAGTCTTCGTATCTTGCGCAAGTCTCCCGGATTCACGATCGTCGCTGTTTTGACGCTGGCACTGGCCATTGGCGCGAACTCCGTCGTATTTGGCGTATTGAACGGGCTCATCCTGCGCCCGCTAAACGTGCCCCGGGCCGATAGCCTTTACGGAATCGAGCGCTCGGACGACGATAATCCGGTGCAATCGTATCCCGACTATCTCGACCTGCGCGACCGCAATCGCAGCTTCGAGAGTCTGGCAGCTTATCGAATCACCGAAGCCGGGCTGGATACAGGCGACAATCCATCGCGAGTTTTCGGATTTGAGGTGAGCGGCAACTACTTCGACGCCTTAGGCATTCATCCGTATCTTGGACGTTTCTTTCGCACCTCGGATGAGCGTGGCCCCAACAGCGCGCCATATCTCGTCCTCAGCTACAGCTATTGGCACACCCATTTTCCGGATGACCGCGGCGTGGTGGGCCGTGTTGTGCGGCTCAACAAGCATCCTTTCACCGTCATTGGTGTCGCTCCGCCCGAGTTTCACGGGACTCTGTTATTTGCTTTTCCCGATTTCTTTTTGCCGATGGTGAACGAGGAGCAGGTGGAGGGAAGAGATGTTCTGAACGCGCGCGGGACTCGGTGGATTTACCTGGCACTGGGACATTTGAAGGCGGGAGTCACTACGGCGCAGGCGATTGGCGATCTGAACTCGATTGGCTCTTATCTCCAAAAGACCTATCCCAAAGAGCACGGAAAATTCAGCTATTCATTGTCGCGGCCGAGGCTGTACGGCGACTTTCTTGGCCGCCGCGTACAGATGTTCCTTACGGGATTGCTGCTGCTCGCCGGGTTGATTCTGCTGGCGGCCTGCGCAAATCTTGGGAGCCTGTTTGCGGCACGCGCCGCGGACCGAAGTCGTGAAGTTGCTCTTCGGCTCGCGCTGGGAGCCAAACGCACACGCATTCTGCGGACACTGTTTACCGAAGCCGTGCTGATTTCGTTCGCCGGAGGCGCCCTCGGGCTCTGGGCCAGTGTGGCGCTTTTGCGTGGGCTGAGTGTATGGCAGCCCCTCCCGAGATATCCTATTTCGGTGCCGGTGAACCCCGACGCAAATGTGTACGGCGTCGCGTTGATATTGGCTTTAGTGAGCGGACTTCTTTTTGGCGCGGTTCCTGTGCGGCAGGTGCTCAGGACCGATCCGTACCAGGTCGTCAAAGCGGGATCCGCGAGCGCGGTTGGCAGGCGGATTACGATCCGGGATCTGTTGCTGGTGCTGCAAATCGCGATCTGTGCGGTACTGGTGACATCGTCGATGGTCGCCGTCCGAGGTTTGGTCCGTTCGCTCGACAGCAACTTCGGATTCGATCCACGGAATGTGACGATCGTCAATACGGATCTCAGCATGGCGGGGTACAGCGGCGAAAGAGTGCCCGAAATGCAGAAGCGAATGCTGGACGCGATGCGTGCGATTCCTGGAGTAGAATCCGTGGGATTGGTCGATTGGCCGCCGCTCATCAGCGGCGCTTACGGCCAGTCGGCTGTCTTTACCGACCAGTCGCCCGATCTGAGTCCGTCCAGTGCCGCGGCTATACCATTTTCATTTCGAATATCGCCCGAATACTTTCAGGCGGCCGGCACAGCCTTAATAGCGGGCCGGACCTTCTCCTGGCACGACGACAAGAATGCACGTCGCGTAGCGGTGGTGAATCGGGAATTTGCAGCTAAAATTTTCGGCTCTTCAGCCAACGCCCTGGGCCATTTTTACAAACTGGGCGATGGAACGCGCATCCAGGTGGTTGGCATCGTGGAGAGCGGGAAATATAAAGGCCTAACCGACGATTCGGCGCCGGCCATGTTTCTTCCTATCCTGCAATCCCCAACCCTGGCGACGAATCTGGTGATACGTTCGAGCCGCGATCCGCGGCTAGTGGCGGCGGCGATCAAAAATACCCTGCGGGACCTCGATCGAGGCTTGCCCTCCTACATCGAAACCTGGAGCCAGCAACTGAACGACTTCGCGTTGTTTCCTTCGCACGTGGCCGTGATATCGCTCGGTGTGCTGGGGATCATGGGCGCCATGCTGTCCGTTACCGGCATCTTTGGATTGGCTGCATATTCGGTCAGCAGGCGCCTGAAGGAATTGGGAATTCGGATGGCTCTCGGCGCGCAACGCAAGGAAGTGTTGGAAGCTGCATTGGGGCGGGCATTCCAATTGCTGGCCTTAGGCTCCGCAATGGGACTGATTTTGGGAATTCTGGCGGGCCGGGTGCTAGCTCAGATCGTCTATCAGGCAACGCCCCGCGATCCGCTGGTCTTGACGGGTGTCGTCGTGGCGATGGCGTTACTGGGCTTACTGGCTACGTGGATTCCCGCGCAACGTGCGTTATCACTCGATCCTTCGACACTGTTGCGCGAGGAGTGATTTGGCGCCTGAAAGGCTTTGCAGAGCGCCGGCGCGAGTCGCGCTCCCGCGCAAGTACTAGTTGAATTCGGCGAGCCGCCGGTCCAGAGCAGGTGAAATCCGCTCCGACAGATGGGCGACATAAAGAGCTGCAATGATTCCGGTGAAAACATCCATCGTGTAATGAGCGCGGAGGACCAAAACAGTTGTCGACTCGAACAGCACAATGAAAACGGCAAGCAGCGTCAGCCAACGGCGACCCAGCCGCGCCAGTTCTGTCGCGGCGAAGACTGCGATCGCCGTGTGCCCGGAAAAGAAGTAGTCGTTGGCTACGCCATAGGTGACCAGCAGCGACGGGAAACCGGGGTTAGTGCCAGATCATGCCGTCGGGCGTAGGCAGGACGCACAGAGCTTGCATGAGCTGACGAAGCCCGATCAGTATGAAAAGGCCGAGCAAGGGACGGACACTGGGTCCGAAGATCCCCTCTGCAAACACAAATATCGCCAGTAGATCAATGAAGACCCGAACTGACAATAAGCAGATCATTTGCGGCGTTCGGGCGTTGTTGCAGGAATTGATTTACAGGCGCGGAAAGAAGGTGCAAACCATCGCCGATTCCAGAAACAGGCGGCGTTCTCTTGCGGATCAGCGCCTGGGTTCCGAACCAGAGCGTGAGTGCGATGGCGGTTACTACGAGACGGACCACCAATGCCCGTGCGCGTTTATTTCCCGTCATCGTTAAGGGCATGATTAAAACTGATCTCGCGAAGCTACGAGTGATCGAGCGCTCCAAGTGCGATCTCGCGGACACGGCGCAGATCGAGTTTGCCGGTACCGAGGTAGGGCAGAGCCTCGACTCGAACGAACTGATCCGGCCGGGGCCTCCACAGCGGAGGCAGATCGGTCTGCGCGAGCCCCGCCAGATACTCCTGCAGTTTCGCTTCGGGCACTGTATGAATCACGGCGAGCCGCTCGCCCTTTTTCTCGTCCGGAAGACCGGTCACCGCGAAGATAGGCTCGGTTGCTCCCGCAAGCTCATGAAGTTTGTCTTCAATCTTGATGTGCGGAATCATCTCGCCTCCGATCTTGCTGAACCGGCTCAGCCGGTCGGTGATCCAGATGAAACCGTCTTCATCGACGGAACCGATATCGCCCGTGTTGTACCAGCCGTCGTGAAGAACTTCGGCAGTCTTCGAGGGCCGATTGAGATAACCTTGCATCACGTTCGGACCCCTTACCAGCAAGAGACCTGTCTGACCCGCGGGCGCCGGCTGCATGGTCTCCGGATCCACAATCTGCACGCTCATGCCCGGCAACGGGTGACCGATGCTACCTCGCTTGGCGCCGACTTGTCGAAAAGCTGCAGCACGGAAATCGCGGGTGTTAACAGCCACCACCGGGGAACATTCCGTGCAGCCATAGCCTTCCAACGGACGTATGCCAAAGCGATCCTCGAAAGCAAGCGCGACGCGTTCGGGTAGCTTCTCCGCTCCAGTCATCACGTATTTCAGGCTGCCAAAGTCTTCGGGTGAGCAACGGCGAATGTAGCCTTGCAGAAACGTAGGAGTCGCGAGCAATAACGTAACCGCGTGCTGGCTGACCAGAGCGCCAATGGCCTTCGCGTCCAACGGACTGTAGTGGTATACAACCCCGACGCCGATCGCCATTGGTAAACAAAGCGTCGCCGTGAAGCCGAAGGAGTGAAAGAAAGGAAGAACCCCGAGTACGCGATCGTGGGTTCCCAGCATGAAGATCTGGTTGAGCTGCTCGACGTTGGAGCCAATATTGTAGTGGGTGAGCATCACTCCCTTCGGATCGCCGGTACTGCCGCTGGAAAAAATAATAGTGGCGATGTCGTCCAGTTCCACCGGCCGCTTGCTCCCGACCGACCTTTCGATCAGCCATACAGGCAGCAGCCATGCGATGAGCACGGCCGCCAGCTTCTCGCCGAAGCGCGGGTTTTCTGCCAGATCTTCGATCATGATGGCGCGGGCCGGCGGCTGTATGTGAATCCGCTCAAGGAAGGCCTTAGAGGTGATCACAGTTTGGAGATCGCACTGTTGCGCGCAAGAATTGAGGGTCTCGCCGGAAGCCGTGTAGTTCAGGTTTACGGGGACTTTGCCCATCAATAGTGCCGCCAGGTTCACGACAGCCCCGGCAACGGACGGCGGTAGCAAGATGCCCACCATAGGCTGGTCACGCCAGACCGGTCGCAGGCGTCGGCAGAGAAACACGGTACGCGTCAGCAAGGATGCGAAGCGCACATGTGGGGTACGTCCGTCGGACACGGCAGGGCTAAACGGATAACGGCGGCATGTTTGGACAAAAGAGCGACCGAGCGTCCGCATGTTGCGTTTGCCATGGCTGTACGCCTGGGCTCCCAGGTCCTGCACGGCTTGCCGCACCTCCTGGGAGGTAGCAGTGGAAGGCATCGGCGTCCCGAAAGCAATGGTGACGGGATAAGGAATCCGGTGCGGCAACTTCCATAGAAAGCGACCGCCCTCGAAGCTGAAGATGGAACCCCAGATTCCGACGATGTGGACGGGGATGATGGGTGCATCGAGGCCCTTCATGATCCGCTCCATACCGCGCCGGAACGGCAGCATCTGGCCGATTCGCGTCATTTGTCCTTCGGGGAAGATGCACACAAGCTCGCCATTCTTCAATGCCTGGGTGGCGGTGCGCAGCGAATGAATCATCTCGCGCGGGCGTTGCTGGGAAGAAATTGGAATGACGCCCATGATCCTGGCGAACGGCCTGATCAGCGGATGCTCATAGTTGTCCTTAAACATGAGAAATCGTATGGGCCGTTCGGTAGACGCGATCAATAGGGCCGCGTCGACCATCGATACGTGGTTGGGCGCGAGCAGAGCCCCGCCCTTTTGCGGAACGTTCTCCCCGCCCGTGATCTGAATGCGGTACAGGGTATGGGTAACCATCCAAAGCAAAAGCCGCAGCAGCGCATCGGGCAACAGATACAGCACATAGACTGTTGCTGCGATCGTTGCCAATGAGGCAGTGAGAAAGATCGCGGAGGGACCCAGGTGGAAGTAATGCTGCAAGAGGTAATAGACTCCGGTGGCGGCGCCAATGCCGATCCAGGAAATCAAGTTGGCGGCTGCGATGATGCCGCCCTTGTCCCTTTCATCGGGACGCTGCTGAATTAACGCATTGATCGGCACGGCGAAGAAACCGGCCCAGAAGCCCAGAACAGCAAGGAGGGTCAAGACGTCGACGAACGAGAGACCATGCAACGAGAGCAGAATCCCGAAGAGACTCAAACCGATGGCGCCGAGTGGAATCAACCCGTATTCGACCTTGCCTCCGGAAAGATGCCCGGCCGCAACGCTGCCTAGGCCGATACCGACAGCAATTGCTACCTGAAGAAGTCCGGTACGCGTGGAGCTGAGGTGCAAAACATCGCTGCCATAGAACGCGATGTTAGCTGTCAGGAGGGTGGCGAGAGCCCAAAAGTATGTGTTGCCGAGGATGGCTAACCAAAGCACTCGATCTGCACGTATCAGGCGCCCCTGCTTCCACAGATCGGCGAGCGGGTTGGCGATGAACCTTTTTGCGGGAGCGGCTGCGTGAACGCGGGTAACGCCCAGGCTGAACACAAGTCCGAAGGCGGATAACCCAAGAAAGATAGTGCCGGACCACGCTTGGCGGCCGCGGAACTCGTCCGCCATCACTCCCGCGGAAAAAGCACCGGCGATGACGCCCAGGAAGGTACCCAGTTCGAGAACACCGTTGCCCCATGACAGGCGCGAACTGGGCAGAATTTCCGGAAGCAATCCGTACTTCGACGGTCCAAAGAGTGCAGCCTGCGTGCTCGCGAGGAAAACCGCGGCGAACTCCACCACCAGGTTCTGCCGGGCAAGGCCGGCAATGGCCAGTAACATCACGGCCACTTCCAATAGCTTTGTGCTGATGGTGATGGTGCGCTTGCTAAAGCGGTCTGCTAAAAAGCCGCCGACCATCGAAAAGAGAATGTAGGGGACAGCGAAGAGGGCACCGACGACCAAAACGAGCCGATCCCGCTCAGCCTGATGCAACCCCATTCCCAAAACGAGGAAAACGATTAGCTGCTTGAGGCCGTTTTCATTCAGGGCGCCCTGGAACTGCGTTGCTATGAGGCTCCAGAATCCTCGTTGCCACGGGCCCCCGGCATTCTGTAAGGAGGATTCGAACTCCTGGCTCATTGGCTTGGCCTCAGGTTGCGGACTTCATGAAGTGGTTCTTCGTTAAAGGCACCCTAACACATAATTGCCGGCAGCGGAAGATACCGTGTGACTGTACAGGATTGCGCGATCTTGACAAGCGTATTTAACCTATGATTTAATTAGCCTGATGGTTAATTCAGCAGCAAAGCAGATCGATCGGCTCAGTACCACGTTTGCTGCTTTGGCAGACCCGACTCGGCGGGCAATCCTGGCCCGTCTCACATCGGGGGAGTGCTCCGTTACCGAACTTGCCGAACCGTTCGCTATGAGCCTGCCCGCCGTCTCCAAGCACCTTCGCGTGCTTGAACACGCGGGGCTGATCGCGCAAAGGCGGGATGCGCAGTGGCGGCGGTGCCGAATTCAGGCTACCCCGTTGAAAGGAGTAGCGGATTGGACCGAACACTACCGGCACATCTGGGAAGAGCGACTCGACAGGTTGGATACATACCTGAAACAAATGAAACCGAAGGAGGCTAAGAGTTATGGCAATCGGCAGCGCAAGCGCAAATAGCGACAGCTTTAAGGTAACGACACCATCGGACCGGGAAATCCGGCTCACGCGCCTGTTCGATGCACCGCGGCACCTCGTTTTTGAGGCGTTGACGAAGCCTGAACACGTGAAGCAGTGGTGGGGCCGTTTGGGCGAGGGTTACTCGGTGCCTGTCTGCGAGATCGACCTCCGGGTTAGCGGATCATGGCGCTTTGTGAACCGCCACCCCAAAGGAGAAGCCGCGTTTCACGGCGAATACCGGGAGATCACGCCGCCGAGCCGGCTCGTGTTCACCGAGATTTTCGAGCAGTTTCCTGACACTGTCTCGGTCGTAACGACGGAATTGACTGAAGAGGGCGGCAAGACTCGATTCACCGCGACAGTACGGTACCCATCTCGGGAAGTGCGTGACATAGTCCTCGCGTCAGGAATGGCCAGGGGCGCGGCCATCAGCTACGACCGGCTCGAAGATCTTGTGAGGGAGATGCAGCAGTCATGACTAAGGCCAAGCCGAAAACCTCTAAGCCGAAGGCGACAACGATTGACGAGTACCTCGCAGCGTTGAGCGACGATAAGCGGGCCGCGCTTGAAAGGCTGCGAAAGATCATCCAGGCCGCCGCTCCAAAAGCGGAAGAGTGCATCAGCTATCAGCTCCCTGCCTTCTGTCTGAACGGAAAAGCGTTCATCTGGTTTGGCGCAGGCGCGAATCACTGCGCCATCTACGGCGTATCCGGATCCCAGAAAGATGAGTTCAAGAATTACGACACGAGCGGAAGGGGCACGCTTCGTTTTCAAGCCACCGATCCTGTGCCGGCTGCCCTCGTACGGAAGCTGGTGAAAGCTCGGATCGCGAAGCTAGTTAGTAGGCAGGGAGCGAAGGAGAAGAGCCATGACCGTACGCCGCGGTAGGGACACCCTTCACCCAGCAACGGCTTCGTATCGCGAGATTTCAGCGCCGCCGGCGCGTCTAGCAATCGCAGCGGCTGCCGCAACTCTCGTTTTGCTTGCGAGCTTGCACGTGCTTAGCCCAGAATTTGACCCTTCATGGCGGGTGGTGAGTGAATATGCCAACGGACGGTATGGTTGGGTTCTGGCGCTCATGTTTTTCTCGTGGGGAATCAGCTCTTGGGCATTAGCCTTCGGTATTTGGTGGCAAGTAAGGACAACTGCGGGCAAACTCGGCCTGGCCTTTCTTTTCGTTGCAGGCGTCGGTGAGGCGATGGCATCCATATTCGACATCAATCATGACGTGATGCACAACGTAGCTGGCATCTTGGGAGTTCTTGGTCTGCCGATTGCCGCGATCCTCATCAGCACGACGCTCGGCCGCACTCAACCATGGTCAACGGCCAAGAAGACGCTGCTCTGGACAGCCCAGCTGCCTTGGATCAGTGTTGTGCTGATGGCAGTGGCGTTTGCGGTGTTCGTTGGCACACACACTGGAAGAACCGCTTTGGTCGGGTGGGCAAACCGGCTCTTAATTGTTGCTTACTGCGTGTGGGTAATGACTGTCGCCTGGCAAGCGCTGAAGCTACGAGGCGCCACATCCTAACGGGTGGCGAATGAGGGGATCGCCGCTCTTGGTGCGGTGGTTCTCTACGGAAGGCGCGATGACCTACTCGTATCGCAAAGCTAGGATGGGTCGCCGGCGACTCTTCGATAACGCGATAGTAGCGCGTTATCGGGAACAAATCTCGTCCCGAGCCGGAATGAGATCAACCGTCGGTTTCTCAGCAGCTATTGAGCACGGCCGCAGCGGGGAGTCTTTTGTGCCATATCACTTGCTCGACCGGTCCTACCACGAAAACGAACGACGCCGCGCCTGTTAACGCAACGGCTGTCAAGATGGCGAACGCCCAATAAAAATGGCCCGTCCGGTCCAGAACGAGTCCCGTGAGTGCCGGGGCCACGACACCGGCGAGATTACCTACGAGATTCTGGAAACCTGTCCAGCGTCCCGCGGCTTGTGGTCCTGCGAGAGTCTGCGTGACGGCCCAGATATTGGAAGAAGCCACGCCGAAAAAAACTACACCAAGTACGAGCGCCGCAACGGAGTAGGATGGTCCCCCGACGCACGCCAGCCCAACGAAAACTCCGGCGAGTGCGAGTCCGCTTCCGATTACGGTTTTGCGAACCAGTGTGGGAGTGGCTCCCGAGACGATCCAACGATCCGAAATCCAACCCGTTAACGTGGCGAAGCAGGCGCCCAACAGGTAAGCCATTCCTCCGATCTTCGCCATGTTGTCCATCGAGAAGTGCCGTTCACGCGTCAGATAAAAAGGAAGCCAGGTGATCAGAAAATAGTTGAGGTAATTTCCGCAGAAGAGGCCGATACTGGTTCCCCAGGCCGATCGCTGTCGCACAAATTCGGAAAGACTTGGTGCGTTTGTACGTTTGGAACCTGTGTCCCGCTTTTTCGGCATCCACCTCATCCAGGGGGCGAGCCAAAGCAGACTGATGAGCCCGAGCGCCAGGAAGAACGGGCGCCACCCGAATCGCGCCATCAGCAGGCCGCCAAACAGCATGCCGAATCCTGGTCCCAACACCAGGCCGGCGGAGATCGCTGCATTGGCACGCCCTCGGTGCTCTTCCTCAAAGTTGAGCGCCAGGATCTTCGAGTAAGACGGGTAGGCGACGGATTCACCCATGCCCACCAGCAATCGCAGGATCATAAGCGCCACGAACGTGTGGACCATGCCCGTTGCGGCGGTCGCTGCAGACCAAAGGAAGAATGCACCGGCGAACACCCGGTTGACGTTCCAGCGGTCGACCAGCCAGCCCGAGAAGGGCTGTAGGCAGGCGTACGTCCAGAAGAACGCTGAGAGCAAGACGCCCAACTGCGACGCTGAAATGCCCAGCTCGTCCTTGAGCATGGGGGCTGCAATCGAGAGATTCCCGCGATCCACGTAGTTGATAAAAGCAGAAATCGCGAGCAAGAACAGAACCGGCAGGAGAGGGCCGGGAATACTCTTGCGCCGCCGCTGCGACGTGGAGTTGGGCATTAAGAAGTAACATCAGGTTATCCAGGACCCGAGAGATTTGCAACTCCGCTGCAAGCCATCTGGTTCCACCGGTCGCAGCGGGCGTAAATCTGCATCGCGGAGAGGCGGGAAATAGACCAGCAGCTACGCCCCCCAGAGTTTGCGGAGCGCCCTAATTAAGGACCTATTCGTATCTCAAAGCCAACATCGGGTCGATCCCGGTGGCGCGGCGCGCGCGAATGTAGCTGGCCATAACGTCCCGCGATCGGATATAACAGACCGTGATGAACCGATCCCCGCTTCGGTCGAGTGTTGAAGAAGGCGGGCTTCGAAACCTAGCTCCGGGGGTCTGCCCGCTACAGCAGGCGGAACGCTACTTCAACGTTTGCCGTCACGGCTACCGCGCGGCCACCCTTCAGGCCAGGGCGGAATCGCCACTTCATGACGGCTTCGATCGCTTTTTCGTCCAGGCCGAGCCCTAACGGGCGAATCACGTGGATATCTCGCGGCAGGCCGTTGGCATCCACAACAATCGTCAGCTCGACCGTTCCGGAGTATTTCGCTTTTCGCGCTTCCTCCGAGTACTCGGGCTCCACTTTCGTAATCAGGACCGGCGCCGAAACGTCGCCGCCGATTTTGTATACGCCGCCACCCGTTCCCCCTCCACTGCCAGGCCCGTAGCCGTCACCGTTTCCGCTTCCCAAGCCGCCGCCATGACCGCCTCCCAGGCCGTTCGCCCCAGGGCCGCCGGAGATGGGATTGATCTTGCTCAGAGGATCGCCGTAATTATCAGCGACAATCACCGGCGCAGGTGCAGTGATCGTGGGAGTTACTGGCAGTACCGGATGCGGAACCGCAAGCGCGGGAGGCATAAACTGCTTGGGTGCGAATTTGGGCGCCGCGCCGCGGTCGACCGGCTGCGGCATCTTCTGCCCGCCGCCGCCACCGCCTTGAGCTCGCTCCGCGTTCGGGGGCAATTTTGGTTTATAGGCCTGAATCGGAAAGTAAATATCCGTGACTTGCTTTACCTTTTTTTGCACCGTCGGATTTTGGAAAATCAGCAGCAACAGAGCAAGCGCGCCGATGTGGACCAAAAGCGAGACCGCTCCCGATTTCGTTTCGCCGCCGCGATACGCTCCCCAAATCGTGCCCACCTCAACCGGTTTCGAAGTGACGTCCAGAGGCGGCAGCTTGGCCGGTCGAATGACATCTTTGACATTCGCGACCAGTGACTTGAACCACGGCTGTTCCACCTTGCTCATTCCACCCAGATCACTGTCCTCAATGGGCTTCGAGGTGAGCTCCAGCGGAGGAAGCGTATTCGGGTGCAGAGTTTCGCGAATGCTGCGAACGATCGATTTGTACCAAGGCTCTTCGAGATCGGTCTGCAGCAGAAGCCGATCCAAATGATCGCTCGAAGGAGGTGGGGTGGCCTGTTCCGTAGGTGTTTCCGTTATTTCGTCGCTAATCACGAGACACTCCGTACCATGGCCTGTAACACTCTCTTCCTTGCACGCTCGGAGTTCAACGCGTTGTTGGACGTGATGCGCAGTACCACAGTTGCAACAAAACTCGCCGGAGCATCCGGCAGAATTGAATTCATCCCGATTTTATCACTCCTTTTGCGAGCCATACGCTCCCTCGCCCGCAGCTACAGAACCGCGACCGCGAGGGAGCGGATCTGCCCACCGCTCCCATCCCGCCGCTACTATCCCTGCGATTTCCATGATGAGGTACTTTAGACTGTTAGATCGGACGGCTTCGCCGAAGTCCCGTATGCACTCGGAGCACAGGAGAAGAATGAATGTCGGTAGCAGACAGAGTGAAAGAAATCATCGTTGAGCAGTTGGGAGTAGATGAAAGCCAGGTGGATCCGAGCGCGTCGTTCGTGGACGATCTCGGCGCCGATTCCCTTGACATTGTGGAGCTGGTGATGGCCTTCGAAGAAGCATTTGACCTGGATATTCCGGATGAAGATGCGGAAAAAATCACCACCGTCAAGCAAGCTATCGACTACATTGAGGCCAAGAAGAAATAGAATTGAGGCCGCAAAGTGGTGCTGGGCGCCGTGAACAGACGGAGCAGACGCGCGAGACGATTGTGCCGCGAAGAGTAGTCATCACCGGCGTCGGTCTGCTGAGCTCTGTCGGTACTGGTACCGAAGAGTGCTGGTCGGCGATTCAAGCGGGAAAAAGCGGCGTTGATGTAATTACTCAGTTCGATGCTTCGGATTTCGCGTGCCGGATCGCGGGAGAAGTAAAAAATTTTGATCCTCTTCAGTACGTCGAAAAAAAAGACGTGAAGAAGATGGGCCGGTTTATTCAGTTCGCGATGGCAGCGGCCGAATTCGCCGTGGAGTCCGCGCGGCTCCGGGTTACGCCGGAAGAATCGGAGAACGTCGGCGTCTACATCGGCAGCGGCATCGGCGGGTTCGAGGTGATTGAGCGAGAGCACAAAATTCTTCTCGAGCGCGGGCCCAGCCGCATGTCTCCCTTTTTCATTCCTTCTTGCATCATCAACCTTGCGAGCGGATACGTCTCCATAAAGTACAGCGCCAAAGGTCCGAACTCCGCCACCGCAACAGCCTGCACCACGAGCGCCCATTCCATTGGAGATTCCTACCGCCTCATTCAGCACGGGGATGCGGAAGTGATGATCTGCGGTGGAAGCGAAGCATGTGTAACGCCCATGGGGATTGGCGGGTTCGCTGCAATGCGCGCGCTTTCCACGCGAAACGATGAGCCGCATCGGGCCTCGCGGCCCTGGGACAGAGATCGCGACGGCTTTGTCGTCGGAGAGGGTTCCGGGATCTTGATCCTCGAGGAGCTCGAGCATGCGATTCGGCGAGAAGCCCCGATCATTGCCGAAATTACGGGTTATGGAATGAGCTCCGACGCGCATCACATTACCGCCCCTCCCGACAACGGCGATGGGGCATATCGCGTCATGCGCAATGCTCTTCGCGACGCCAAAATTGAGCCCTCCCAAGTTCAGTACGTGAACGCCCACGGAACTTCGACGGATGTCGGCGACCGGGCGGAAACGATTGCCTTGAAGCGCGTATTTGGAGAACACGCCAAGCGATTGGCGGTCAGCTCGACGAAGTCTATGACCGGACATTTACTCGGCGGCGCCGGCGGCCTCGAAGCAGGATTCTCCGCTCTTGCGATTCGAGATCAAATCGCGCCTCCCACCATCAACTACGAATGTCCCGATCCGGAGTGCGACCTCGATTACGTGCCGAATCAGGCTCGGCCCATGGTGATCGAGTACGCGTTATCGAACAGTTTTGGATTCGGCGGCACGAATGGCTGCCTGATTTTCAAGCAGTATCGAAACTGAGTGGACGTTCAATGCTGCATCGCAGGCGGCGGCCCCGCGGGAGTGATGCTGGGCTTCCTCCTGGCGCGTTCGGGAGTGCGTGTCGCGGTCCTCGAGAAACACGCCGATTTTTTCAGGGATTTTCGCGGCGACACCATCCATCCGTCCACGCTGGAAGTACTGTCCGAGCTCGACATTCTCGAAGACTTCCTTAAGCAGCCTCATGATGAGCTGACCAGCCTCGGCGCTGAGATCGGAGGCGAGCGAATCGCGATCGCGAATTTTTCCCACCTCCCAACGCGCTGCAAATTCATCGTCTTCATGCCGCAGTGGGACTTCTTGAACTTCCTCGCCGGTCACGCGAAGCGGTATCCGGGATTCGCGCTCACGATGCAAGCGGAAGTCGTGGATCTTATCCAGGAGAATGGGCGCATTTCAGGCGTGCAGGCCAAAACGCCGGAGGGTATCTTGGACATTCGTGCCGATCTCGTCGTTGGCGCGGACGGGCGTCACTCCACGGTTCGCCGTAAAGCCGGCCTCGAGGTCAAAGACATTGGCGCTCCCATGGACGTGCTGTGGATCCGGCTCTCGCGAAAACCCGACGATCCGGAACAGACTTTAGGTCGAATACGGAACGGGCAGTTTCTGATCACGATTAACCGCGAGGCTTATTGGCAGTGCGGGCTCGTCATCCCCAAAGGAGAATTCGACCAGATCCGATCTCGCGGCCTGGCCTTGTTCCGCGACGGCTTGGGCCAGTTTGCGCCCTTCCTGCGCGACCGCGTCGGCGAGCTCACCGGCTGGGACGATATTAAACTGCTCACCGTCATGGTCGACCGGTTGCGCGCCTGGAGTCGGCCCGGGTTGTTGTGCATCGGCGATGCCGCACATGCCATGTCGCCCGTCGGCGGCGTCGGAATTAATCTTGCAATTCAGGACGCAGTTGCGGCCGCGAACCTTCTCGCAACTGTGCTGCGCCGGGGCACGGCATCCGTGAACGATCTGAAACGCGTGCAGCGTCGCCGCGAGTTGCCCACCCGGCTCACACAAGCCGCTCAGGTTCTGATTCAGAATCGCGTGATCCGCCGGGTCTTCGATACTCGCGAGCCGGTCCGGCCGCCGGCGCTGCTGAACCTCCTGCGCCGCTGGCCGTTTCTGACCAGGATCCCGGCGCGCGTGATTGGGATGGGTTTTCGGCCTGAGCATGTCAGAATCCCGGAGCTTTTGCCATAAATACACCTGTAGAGAACGCGCGATCGGATCCGCGCGAAAATCCTTCCGGCATACTGATATTTGAACTCCGCTGACCCCACGCAAAGGGCGCTGCGGTAGACACATCGAATGAAAATTATTGTTTCTGTCAAGCAGGTCCCCGCGCGTGATTCGGTATTACGGGTGGATGGGAAAGGCGCATGGCTCGATGAATCGGACCTCACGTACGAGATGAATGAGCCCGACGCCTATGCATTGGAGGAAGCCCTGCAGCTCCGGGAAAAGCTGGGGGGCGAAGTCGTGGTTTTGTGCGCCGGCCCGCAGCGCGCCATCCAAACGATTCGCGAAGCGTTGGCAAAAGGCGCGGACCGCGCGATTCACGTGGAAATCAAAGAACAGGATCGGTTGGACGCATTAGCCACCGCGCGAATCTTGGCGAAAGCAATCCAATCCGAATCGCCGGATCTGGTCCTGACCGGCCTCCAGTCCGACGATTTGGGTTACGGGCAAACGGGCGTCGTCATAGCCGAGCTGCTCGGGTTCTCTCACGCAACTATCGTCATGGAAGTGGAGCCGCAGAACGGTACCGTTCGCGTAAAGCGCGAGCTCGAAGACGGCTGGTTTCAGAATGTCGCGTTGCCGCTACCCGCAGTCTTGACCATTCAATCGGGGATAAAAAAGCTTCGTTACGCCACGCTCATGGGCATCAAGAAAGCCAAAACGAAAGAAGTCAAAAATATCTCGGCTTCCCAATTGCTCGGCGCGGAGACCGCCTCGGGTACGGTGATGCGGCGCGTCTATCTGCCGCAACGAAGCAAGCAAACACAGATTCTGACCGGAGATGCGCGTAACGTCGCCCGGGAGCTGGTGGAAAAGCTGAAATTCGAGGCTCGAGTCCTATGAGCGTCTTGGTCGTTCTCGAACAACGCAGCGGCAAATGGAACCGCATGTCCTTCGAGGCGCTGGCGAGTGCCCGGAAAATCGCGAACGCGCTTGGCACCCCCGTTACTGCCGCTGTTTTGGGTTCGAATATCGATGCGCTAGCGGCGGAAACGGCGACTTACGATCTCGAGAAAGTGTTTGCTCTCGACCATCCGCTTTTGGCTCAGTATACGCCGGAAGGATACACCGCCGCGCTCGAACAGCTTATAAAATCCGAGAAGCCCCAAGTTATCGTGCTGCCGCACACATATCAGGTTCGCGATTACGCGCCCAGATTGGCCACGCGCTTTGACAAGCCTCTCGTCAGCGATGTTGTCGATGTGAACTTAGACGGCGGCGAGCTTACGTTTGTTCGCCAGCTCTTCCAAGGGAAATTGAGCGCGGATGTTCGCGTCCAAGGTGAACCCAAGTTTGTCTCTGTTCAGGCGGGCGCGTTTCGAGCCGCGCAGCCGGGCGGTGCCCATCCTGTCGAAAAATTTCCGGTCCAGCTAGAGACCTCTCAAATTCGCAGCAAGCCGGAAGAGCCATTTCGAGAGGCGCAAAGGTCCGTCGATTTAGGCGCGGCGGACGTAATCGTGTCGGTTGGCCGCGGCATTAAAGAAAAGGAAAACTTGGTCGTTGTAGAGGAGCTCGCGCAGGCTCTGGGCGCGGAGCTTGCGGCGTCGCGCCCCATCTGCGACAACGGCTGGCTGCCGATGGAGCGCCAGGTGGGCAGCTCAGGCCAGACCGTCTCACCCAAAATTTATTTCGCGGTCGGCATTTCCGGCGCCATCCAGCATCTCGTCGGCATGAAGGGCTCGAAAACAATCGTGGCCATCAACAAAGACGAAAACGCGCCCATATTCGAAACCGCCGACTATGGCGTAGTCGGAGATCTCTTCGAGATCGTCCCTGCGCTGATCGAAGAAATTAAGAAGGCGAAGGCATAACAACGTTGATGGCAGTAAGACGACGCCCAACGCACACCGCGTGCGGAGCGGCCACATGCGGACTGCTTGCGATTTCTCTCGCAAGTTGCAACCGGCCGGTTTCGGCCAACGTCGCCGCGACAGTAAACGGGCGGCCTATTTCGTATACGTATCTGGATCGCACCATCGCGGCGCAATTTCCGAACACGCAAATGAAAGCGAACGACGACCAGACGATTCAGTTACGGCTGGAGACCCTGCGCGCCCTCATTGACCAGGAAATTATGTTGCAGCGAGCCGAAAAAGAGGGTCTGCTTGCGTCCGACGGCGATGTGGATGCGAAATTCAATGAGCTGAAAGCTCCCTATACCCAAGAAGAGTTTCACAAGCTCCTGGTCCAGCGGCAAATGAGCGCCGACGAGTTCAAAGCGCAAATTCGGCGCGAGCTGAGTGTTCAAAAGCTATTCAATAAAGAAATCGGTTCTCATATTTCCATCTCCGATGCCGACGTGGCGGCCTTCTACAACGGAAACAAGCCGAGTTTCAATCTCGCCGAGAACCAGGTGAGGCTCGCGCAAATTCTTGTAACTCCATCGCCCGATCCCAATGTGCATAACTTGAAAAACGACAAAGCCCAGACCGACGAGCAGGCGCGCAATAAGATCCAGATGATTCTGCTTCGGCTCAGGCAAGGCGAGGATTTCGGCTCCTTGGCCCAGAGCTACTCGGAAGATACGAACTCAGCACCCAACGGCGGCGACTTGGGATTTGTCCCGGAATCGGCGCTGGACAAAGCTAATCCCGAGCTTCGGAAAACCATCCTCGATATGACACCCGGCCAGGTTTCGCAAGTCATTCACACGCCCGAGGGCTACCGCATCATCAAATTGATCTCGAAAGAGCCAGCAGGCCAACGCCGGTTGAGCGATCCCCGTGTTCAGGAAAACATACGGCGCGAGCTTTTCCAAAGGAAAGATCAACTTCTGAGATCGGCGTTTTATGAGGTGGCTCGAAGCGAAGCCAAAGTGGTCAATTACTATGCGCAGTCCGTGCTAACCAGCCGAGACAGAAAATAGGCGCTACTGCGGCGCGTCTTTTGTCTGTTTTCTCACCTGCTGCATGTAATCGCGAACGTACCGCTGGTACATGAGCGGGACTTCGTCGCGATTGATTTCGCCCCCCGAATCCACGTGTTGGCCAATCCGCTGGGAATACGGCGTCTTTAACTGCTGGTTGCTCGACGTCGTCTCGATCGTGACGTCGCCGGTCAGTTCTTGGGAACGCTTGCCGATGATTTCCGCAAGCTTACCCATGGCTCGAAGCTGCTCGGCTTCCTTCAGCTCTTTTTCACCGTCTTGCCGCCCGTATCCGGAGTGGCTATCCGGCGCGTTCTCGTTCGGTGAATGTCCGGCATCGCGGCCCTGCGATGATTGAGCCTTTTCGCGGAGTGGTTCCTTGCTCGCGTTGCTCCGAGTTCGTTCCCGCGTCTGACGGTTCGCTCCGGCCCTGTTGCGATCGGGCGTTTTGATCGCGGCTGTCGGCGCTTTGCTCCGGATCTTTTTGCTGATCCGAAGCTTGATCGGCGTTTTGCGGGGATTTTTGAGAGCTTGCGTTCATTTTGGCCATCAGGCTCGAGAGCGCGTCTTTCATCTTGTCGAGCAGGCCGGACGACGATTGTTGCCCGCCCGATTGCTGCTCCTGGTTTTGTTGGCGCGGACGCGCGCCGCTTGGCAATGAACTCTGCGCTTTATCGGAGCTCCCGCTTTCTGTCGCTTTTTCCGCAGCCCCTCGTTCCGCTCCAGATTCACTCGCCCGAAGATTCTGAGATGCGCTGTTATCCGAATGCGCCGCTTTCGCCGCTTGCTGATCCTGGGCCGCAGCATTTCCCTCAGACGCACCCTGCTCAGATGCGGAATTTCCATTTTGCGAATCCGACGAAGCCCGAGAACCCGCCTCCGATCCGGATTGCGGTCCCGTTTCGCCGCGCACCCGTTCGAAAGCAACTCGACGGTATTCCGCCGAGAGAATGTTTTCGCCACGTTCGACCATTGCAGGCACATGCAGGGGAACCAAACTGTCTCGAAAATCGACCCGCTGATGACCGGCATACCGGAAAGCCAATAATCCGAACATTCCGGCGGCCAAGGCGATCATTAGCGTATACGCGCGCTGCCCCGTGAAGGGAAACGCGGCTTGAGCCTTCACGCGAGCAGCTACCGCCTCCGCGCGTTCGATCTGAAGAGACTCTAGCCCGGCGTCGCGACCCGTCGTTCTCGAAAGCAGAAACCACGCCGTCGACAGCGTGTCGCTGAGCCGCAAACGGTCGTCGAGAATCTGTGCGACTCGATACTCCGCCAGCAGATTCCGGCGAACTCGGAAAACGGTGATCAGCAGGCCCGCCCCCGCCAGCAGCGCCAGCCACCTTGCATCGAGAGTCCGCGTCCCAAGCAGGAGAATCACAATCGCGCCAGCGAAGATGCCGGCTAGCGCGAGCGCGAGCTGCTCCATCGCTACCAGCAGTAGTCTGCGGCGGCATGCCGAGCGTACCAGCGTGTTTACCGGGCTATGCGAAATCTGGGAACGTGCCAATGCGCGCCTGCTCGATTATCCCATGCATTTTCGAGGTCAAGTTTCTCCGTTCCGCTACGATGATGTCTTGATGAATGTTGCGCTTTGACACCGCTGGCGAGTCACACGGCGAGTGTCTCGTCGCGACCTTGACCGGCCTTCCCGCGGGCATCCCCATTTCCATCGAATTCATAAATCGCCAGCTTTGGCGCAGGCAGCAGGGCTACGGCCGTAGCGGCCGCATGAAAATCGAGACCGACCGTGCTCACATCGTCTCGGGCGTGCGGCGCTCGGAAACCATCGGCTCCCCCATTGCGGTTCTCATTGCAAATAAGGATTGGGAAAACTGGAACCGCGCCCTTCCCGTAGAAATTCAGGATGCTGAGGCAGGGCAAGAGAAGCCGATTCATCGTCCGCGCCCCGGCCATGCCGACCTGCCGGGCGTTCTTAAATACAACTTCAGTGACGCTCGGTTTGTTTTGGAGCGCGCGAGTGCGCGGGAGACGGCCGCGCGTGTCGCGCTGGGAGCGTTCGCCAAGACATTCTTGAGACAGTTCGATATCGAGGTGCTGAGTCACGTGGTTGCGGTCGGTCCCGTGCGCCTGGAGCGGCCCGCGACTTGGGACGAAATCAGGACCGCGAGTGAGCGTGATGAAGTCTTGCTCGGTTGTGTGGACCCGGAAACCGAGAAGCGCATGAAAGAAGCCGTCGATCACGCGTATCGAACCGGCGATTCCGTCGGCGGAATCTTTGAAGTAATCGCGCGCGGAGTTCCTCCCGGCCTCGGATCGCACATCGCTTGGGATACGCGTCTCGATGGCCGCCTGGCTCAGGCCATCGTCTCCATCCAGGCCGTGAAAGGCGTTGAGATCGGATGCGCAGAGCAGGCCGCGAGCTCCTACGGTTCCCAGGTGCAAGACACGATTCATTACGATAAAGCGGGCCGCACCTTTCACCGTGGCTCCAATCGAGCCGGCGGTCTCGAAGGCGGTATCACGAACGGCCAGGAGATCGTTGTTCGAGGTCTGCTGAAACCGATTTCCACGTTGCGCCGGCCTCTCGAATCCGTAGATCTTCCCACCCGTGATCCAGCGCTCGCCGCCTATGAGCGAAGCGACGTCGCCGTCGTTCCCGCCGCCGGTGTCATCGGCGAGGCGATGACCGCGCTCGTGCTCGCTCATGCCTTCCTGGAAAAGTTTGGCGGCGACTCCCTCCAAGAGACCCGGCGGAACTACGAAGGATATATCGCCCAGGTGAAACGCTTTTGATTCGAAAAATTTTGAAATATGGCGAACCGGTGCTCGAGCGAACTGCCGAGCCGGTAACCAATTTCGGAACGCCCGAGCTCGCGCAGCTCATCGCTGACATGTGGGACAGCATGTACTCGGTCCGCGGCGTCGGTCTCGCAGCCCCCCAGATCGGCGTCTCGAAACGTCTTTCCGTGATCGATGTCGGCGTGGATAGCGACACCCCCAAGAAGTTCGTGATCCTGAATCCCGAGATATTGTCGAAAGAGGGAGCGCAAACCGCCGAAGAAGGATGCCTCAGCATCCCCGGCTTTCATGAGCTCGTCACCCGGGCGAACAAAGTCAAAGTGCGGGCCCAAAACGAAGCCGGTGAAAGCATCGAGCTCGAAGGCGAGGAATTGCTGGCTCGCGCCTTCCAGCACGAAATCGATCATCTCAATGGAATCCTCTTCATCAACCATCTCAGTGCGTTGAAACGGGACTTGATCCGGCGCAAAATCAAGAAATTGCAGAAAGCCGGCGAATGGGAATGAGCGCCCGCCGATTCGCGCCACTCGCCTGACGCCATGCGTGCAGTGTTTATGGGCACGCCGGAGTTCGCGGTGCCTTCCCTCAACGCCCTCGCGTCCGCAGGCCATGAGATCTTGGCAGTGTTCACGCAGCCGGATCGGGCTAAGGGCCGAGGCCATCACCTCACGGAATCACCGGTGAAACACGCAGCGGCCGCACTTAGCATTCCCCCTCTTTCAGCCCGAACGGATTCGCCATCCCGAAAATCTCGACCTCCTCCGGCGCCTCGCGCCCGACATCATCGTCGTAGTCGGCTACGGCCAAATCATCCCGCAGCACATCATTGACGTGCCGAATTACGGAATCCTCAACGTGCACGCATCGCTGTTGCCGAAATATCGCGGTGCCGCGCCGATCCAGTGGGCGATCGCAAACGGCGAACGAAAAACCGGCGTCACGATCATGCGGATCGATGCCGGCCTGGATACCGGCGACATGCTCCTGAAACAGGAGGTGTCGGTCGAACCGGACGAAACGGCACCCCAGTTACGCGCTCGCCTCGCGCCGATCGGAGCGGAGCTGCTGGTCGAGGCAATACGGCGGATTGCGAATGGCACCCTTACGCCGGAGCCGCAGAACAATCTGGAAGCCTCCTATGCCCCAATGTTGAAAAAGGCAGATGGCCTCATTGACTGGGGCCATACGGCGCAGCAGATCTATGATCGCCTCCGCGGATTTTGCCCCTGGCCGGGTGCATACACCACCTTCCGGGGACAACAGCTCTCGATTCTGACCGCACGCCCTGCCGAGTCTGTGAAAACCCCTGCAGGCACTCTGCAAGTTCAAGCGAGGAAATTGTTTGCGGGTTGCGGAGAAGAAACCACTCTTGAGCTGCTGGAAATTCAGATTGCGGGAAAGAAAGCCATCCGCTCCGATGCCTTCATCAACGGCTACAAGCTGATTTCGGGCGAACGTTTCGGCTAACTCAATTCTCACCACTTTAAGATTTCCAAATACTTCACCAGGGAGTACTTTTTCCAGTGGAAAGCCCCTCGGTTTTGTGTTAAACATAATGCTAAGCAGAAAAAAATAGGAGCGCCAGTGCCGTATCCGCTGAGTCGGGACGAACACATCGCAATTGCCCGCTATCTGTCCACCATCAGCCGGCAGTTGCACGATATCTCGGAGTTGTTCGTCACCCGCTATGGAAAGGACAGCAGGATCGCGGATTTGGCCCTGGAAACCCTCGCATCTTCCACATCGCTCGAGCATGAGCTCCGGCTTCTGGAGAACGAGCCGGACGTTGCAGAAACGATCGACGCGTTGAGTGCTAGCGCCGTCGTACATCACTAAATCAATGATGTCTTCCTCCCGGTACTTGGCTCTGGCGCTCTCAATGGCCGTCCTTTCACCCGTGTCGGCGAAGGAAGCGCTGTATCTGACCAACGGGTTCCGGCTGGAAGCGGATTCTCATACTCAGACCGGGCAGGTTCTCGTTCTTCACATGGGGCAGGGCACCCTCGAACTCAGCGCCGCAGAGATTGCACGAATCGAGGACCTCGGCGATGACACACCGCCAGCTTCGCGCCCGGAAGCTGTAACCCACCGTCAGCCGCAAGACCTGGTTTCCGATGCGGCCGTGTCGGAGGGCCTTCCCCCGGAGTTCGTTCGAAGCGTTGCGCGAATCGAATCCGGTTTTCGCCCCGATGCAGTATCGCCCAAAGGCGCTCTCGGCCTGATGCAGTTGATGCCCGGCACCGCCGCTCACCTCGGCGTTCAAGCCACCCAGCCGGAACAGAACGCCCAAGGAGGCGCCGAATACCTGCGCGAGCTTTTGCTCCTTTATCACGGAAACGCGGCCCTCGCGCTCGCGGCGTATAATGCCGGCCCAGGGGCCGTGGCTCGCTTCGGCGGCGTTCCTCCCTACGCCGAGACCCGCCGCTATATCGAAAAAGTGCTTCGCGAATATGCCCGGCAACAGAAGGCGCGGTGGTCAGGCGCGAAAACCCCGAGCGTTGCCAGAGCGGCGCAACAGAGCATCGGTCAGTAAGCCCAACGCCACAGGCTGACTCCCGCGGTGTAACCCGCCCCCACTGCGGCAAGCAACACTAAATCGCCTTTCTTCAATCGCCCCGCCGCCAGCGCGTCCTCGAGCGCCAGCGGAATCGTTGCTGCCGTGGTGTTGGCGTACTTATCGATATTGATCATTACGCGCTCCATGGGGAGGCCCAGCCGCTCGCTCGCTGCGACAATGATGCGGCGATTCGCTTGGTGCGGCACCATGAGCTTTACGTCCGAAGGCGCAAATCCGTGCTCTTTCAGCAGATTTCCGGAAAGCTCGAACATTTTGCGCACCGCGTATTTGAAAACTTGTTGTCCCTCCTGCTTCACATAATGCAGCCGCTCTGCAACAGTTTCCTCGCTTGCTGGACGCCTACTCCCGCCCGCCGGCATTTTCAGAAACTGTCCTCCGGATCCGTCCACCTCGTGCAGATGGCCGATAAAGCCTTCGTCCGGGGTCTCTGAAGCCTCGATCAGAGCGGCCCCTGCTCCATCGCCGAACAAAATACAGGTGGACCGGTCCGTAAAGTCGATGATGCGCGACATCGTGTCCGCGCCGATCACCAGGACCTTGCGATGCGTGCCCGCCGCGACGAGATGCGCCGCGACCGTCGTGCCGTAGACGAACCCCGAACAGGCTGCGACCAGGTCAAATCCCCACGCCCTCGCCGCGCCCAACTGGTCCTGCACCAGGCACGCGGTCGATGGGAACATCATATCGGGAGTAACGGTGCAGACGATGATCGCATCCAGATCGGGCGCCGAAATGCCCCTCCGCGATAGAGCTTCGCGCGCTGCAGCCACGGCCATGTCCGACGTCGCGACGTTCGCGTCGGCGATGTGACGTTCGCGAATGCCCGTGCGCTCGACAATCCAGGCATCGTTCGTCTCCACGATCCGGGACAGGTCCTCGTTGGTCAAAATCCGGGGCGGAAGAAAGCAGCCAAGTGCGCTGATTTTAGCGTTTAGCAAGTGCGGGCCTCTAAGGAGAACGCGAAACTTATCATGATACAGTTGGTCGAAAATGCGAGTCGAAACCGCCCTGCTCTTCGAGACAATCGAGCAGATTTATGCGCGCATTTTCCGTACCTTCCGGCCCCGCACGCCCACCCCGCAGATCACCGTTCGCTTCCGCAAGTACGCCACCCCGAATAGCCACATCCGGCTGCACGCCGGACACATGACGGTCGAAGTGAGCGATCTCCTCGAAGGAGCGCCCGCCCCGGTGCAGGAAGCTCTGGCCTGCATCCTGGTTTCAAAGCTGTTTCGGAGGGCGCCCGAGCGCGCCATGGTTGCGCGTTATAACTGCTATTTGAACCGTGCGGATGTTCGCCGTACCGTCCATCTCGTTAAGCAGCAGCGGGGGCACAAACGGTTCCGAGATCCCGTCGGACGCGTCTTCGACCTGCGGGCCATCTTCGAAGAGCTCAATTGTAAATACTTCTATGGCCTGATGGCCCGGCCGCAATTGGGTTGGAGCGTAGGGCCCTCGCGGACCACTCTCGGCCACTACGACGCATCCCATCATGTGATTGTGTTGAGCAGCCTGCTCGATTCCCGCAGCGCCCCGGAGCTGGTCGTGAAATTCGTGATGTTCCACGAGATGCTTCATCTCCGTTTCCCGACTCAGTACAGGGGTCCACGACGATGCGTGCACACCAGCGAATTTAAGGAAGCCGAGAGGCGGTTCGAGGATTACTCCAGAGCGAAGGCAGAACTGCAGCGCTTTCTGAACAGTTCAGAAAGCGTTCGTCCGTAGCTACGCGGCCTGAGCGGCGGAAAGCGAGATCAGGTGCGCGTTCATTTCCTCAAGATGCGCAATCAATGCACGCGCCGCCAGAGTTCGGCACCCCAAACAGCAGAGCACGTAGCTGATCTCAGTTCGGACCAGCGCGACGGCAAACCGCAGCTTTAGCCAGATCAAGCGGGTAATTAGGTCGGAGCTGTCTTCCGCGCTATGGGACACCAGCACCCGAGCTGCGAAGTGCAGCCGGTTGAAGTCCATCACCAGGCGATTCAGGTACTGCCGGAAGATACGCAGGCGATCCCGCCGAAGATTCCGGTACAGGGCCAGATCAAAGCCCGGCTGGTGCGAAAGAAACTCGAAGTCTTCCTCGTTTAGCAGAGCCTCCATCGGGTGGTAGGAGGCAGCCGAGAAGTTCTCGATCCACTCCGGCGTGATTTCTTCGACACGGCACTTCCTGTAAAGTTTCACCAATACGGGCGCGACGAAAGCCAAACAACAGGCGACGGCTAGGAGCGGGGCTATAAGAAGAGAGGATGTCAAATCGTCTCCGTATCCCGAATGTACAAGAATACGTGTCCGGTTTCAAGGCCTAGATCTCTTTTTTTTTGTTTATATCCCAATTCTGTTAGCCTTAACCCGCTTGTCGCATCCTTTTCACCGGGACCAGCGATTTACAAAATCTTTATCGGCCGGAAGCCCGCCCACAATTAACCTCACGAGGCGGAGCGCCGGGCTGTTCTCAGCAAGCTCGCGTTCACCGCTTCCAACTGCATCAAAAGCTGCTCGCGATCCTGGGTTCGCCAGCTATGGCCCATCCGCACCGGAGCGACTTTCCCTTGTGGAGTCAAGAAGATAATCCAGTACAAATAGCACGCCCCCAAAATAAATATGATGATATTGCTGAACAACCGCAAGCTTTCATGCGACCAGAAATTCCACGTCAGCATCAGGACAGTCTTGGCAGCGAAATACACGGTAAACCCAACACTAAAAACAGCTAAGTTTCGCGGCATCTGTACGGGAAACCAGAGAATAAACCCCAGAATGGAAATCAGCAGAACCAGGGCGGTCGTCGAGATAACGCGGTCCAGAACAAACGTGAGACCAATAATTCCAGAGATACCCGAGGCCGAATACTCTGGAATCCCGGTAACAGCACCCAACACGATGGCAAAGGCGACGGCCGCCGCTAGGACCTTTCGGGAAAAACCTTTCAGGCCGGGGAAGTTCTCCAGAATGGCGTCGAGCAGTGCGTACACAACCCACAGCGAGAGGACCCAGGAGATCAACCTGGAGCACATCCAGATGATTCGATAATCAAACGATGTGTTGAACTGTTTCATGGCCAGTGCGACCAGCGAAAACAGGAGCTCGGAAATGAGGAAGAGACAAAAAACCCGATAAACACTATATAAACGGAGAGTTAAAAGCCGAAGAATGAGGAGGAAAGCCAGGGCGTCGCTGACAAATTGAGCGAGCAGAGTCCAGGTCATCGAGAGCTTAAAGGGCTTATATTGGATAATAAAGCAAAATCGGGCCAGGAACAAGCATTCCTATCTAAGAATGCAAAGCCGGGTGCCGGAGGCTCTTGAAACTTCGCGTCCGAGGCTGCGCGAGATGAGGACGGCTTGTAAAGCTCCTGTGCGCGCGCGATGAACTATGATCGTAAACTCGGCATCTTGGACGACTTCGGATTCGGCCACGGCAGGTCGGCGGCTCGCAATCCCGGCATCTTCGACGAGTGCGGATCGGGCCACGGCAGGTCGGCGGCTCGCAATCCCGGCATCTTCGACGAATGCGGATCGGGCCACGGCAGGTCGGCAGGCTTTGCAAAGGTGCAGCTGCTTAATCCTATAATCAAAAAAGAACTTACGATAAGGTGTCTCATGCGCGGTTATTTCTCCGAATTGATTTTGTGTTTCGGGGCTCTGTCGGATCTAAATTATCGTATTACTACTGGCTTAATGTGTGGTACAGGCAACCTTTTCCGGCAACGGAACATTCCAGTTCTACAGGTACCCTCGGTACTTGTAGGCCTTAGTAAACTGTGTCATATACATAAGTACTGCTGATGATCAGGCAGAAGACGAGTGTGAGAAGCGACGAAGCCGACGCGCCGTGTCTGCGGCAACTGCATCTGATCGGGACGTCTTACGGACGCTTGGTCTACTTAGCTGGACTGCGGAATCCGGATACCGGACGATATGAGCATTTCGGCGCTCCCGGCGAGGACGCCGGCAAGCTGTTGAAGCGGGCTCATGAGGCCCTCTTCCGAGACTGGATGACGTATCCGCTCGAAAGAAAAAAGACCGATATCGAGCTGTATATCGCGGGAATTACTGAAGTCGATAAGTCCGAGCTGATCGATGCGTGGCTTCGGCTCACGCCCTATAAGAATCTGGTTCCGGCATCCATCCAGGGACCGGAGCGTCAGAAACATATTTCCGATTTCGAAGCTATCCTGGGCCTGCTCAGGAACGTTTATGGGGTTGAGGCGCCGCCCGCAGGCGCATAGCCACCGCGACGATCTGTCCGACAACTTCCGCCTCTCCCGGATAACGGAACAGCTCTGGCGGCAAGTGTGATGCTGGATGGAACTGCAGGATCAGGTGCTCTCCAACCCGCGTGCACCACGCGCACCGATAACCCCGGCGATGCTCCACGAAGTAAATAGGCCGGTCGTACTCATTCGTCCATGTCTCGTTCCCTAATCTTCGGCGGCTCTCGTCGATTTGTATGAATGCGCCTGGAGCGAGAAGTGGGTGCATGGACCAATCGGCCGTCCCTACAAATCCGTAGCGGTGTGCAGGCAGGTCGAGCGAATTGAGCAGCGACACCGGAAGCTTGCCCCAGCGATGGATCTGACGATTTAAATACGCCGTTTCCCGGCTGTCGATTTCCTCGTCGAAATCAGTCGGTACATTCACCACCGCTTCCTCTGCATATTTCACGGTTGCGCTAGGTCCGTAGTCGAACGCCACCTCATGGGTTTGATCCAAGCCAATCCCCACTGCATCCGTAGTCAGCTTCCTCAAATCGATGCCGTACCAGCGCAGCACCGTGCCGAAGTCCAGGCGGTAGATCGCACACAAAGAATACAGCCGGTACACAGAGGGAACGGTGCCCTTGTTTTCGATGTCTGCTAGCCGGCTTAGGCCCACTGCGAATTCGTCGTTGTTCCTTTGTGCTGCGATCTGCTGGCTCGCTTCTTCTACGTCTCGGTAGCGCAACTGAAGGTGCTCGCGCATCCGCCGCAGCTTCTGGCCCGGATCGTCCCGCGACACCGCCCTCCCCAGCGCAAGCGTCATGTTTGCGGGTGCCATTTTGCTTCGTTAACTCCCCCCGAACGCTTCATCATACACCGATTTGTTCTGTTTTCAGAACGGATCTCAGAAGCTTTCTCGCCAAGACATGCGGAGTTCTACGAGTATCTCGGCTATTTTGGCCCCAAGCTCAACCGAGTACTAGATCCATTTGACCGCTTCAAAAACCACAAAAAATGAGAGGAATACGCGTGCTCTTACACGCACGCAGAGTCAATTGCCGGTCCGGTGCTGCTCTTTTCCGCCGAGGCATTTTCCGGTCCGCAGAAATAATGGATCCTAAATACGCGCTCTGACCGGAATTACTCGTACGTAATTCCGGGCTTAGGACTTGTAAAGTCAACATGAATTCTCGGGTAAATCAAGGCCTAGAGCCTGCCGAAATAATGCAAAATTAAATCCTAGATATCGTAATAAAGTGCGAATTCGTAGGGATGAGGCCTCAAGCGAACCGCCTCAGCTTCCGCCTTGCGCTTGTACGATACGAAGGTCTCAATCAGCTCTTCCGAAAAGACGTCCCCCTTCGTGAGGAATCCGTGGTCTTCTTCCAGGCACGTCAGCGCTTCGTCAAGCGATGCAGGCATCGACGGAACCTCCTTCATCTCTTCCGGCGATAGGTCATAAATGTCTTTATCCAGCGGCTCGCCCGGATCTATCTTATTCATCAGGCCGTCGATGCCCGCCATCATCATCGCTGCAAAGGCTAGATACGGATTGGAGGCCGCGTCCGGCGGCCGGAACTCGATGCGCTTCGATTTTGGGCTGCTCGAGTACATCGGAATCCGAACCGCAGCCGAGCGATTCCGGCGCGAGTAAGCCAAATTGACAGGAGCTTCGTACCCTGGAACGAGTCGTTTGTAGCTGTTCGTCGTCGGGGCAATAATGGCCGAAAGCGCGCGCGCGTGCCGCAGCAGCCCGCCTATGTACCACAACGCCATTTGGCTCAATCCTGCGTAATTGTCGCCCGCGAACAGCGGCTTGCCGTCCATCCATAAACTCTGGTGCGTGTGCATTCCGCTGCCGTTATCCCCAAACAGCGGCTTGGGCATGAAGGTGACGGTCTTGCCGTATTGGTACGCCACATTACGGACGATGTACTTATACAAAACCATGTTGTCGGCGGATCGCACCAACGTGTCGAAGCGCTGGTCGATTTCGCACTGGCCTCCGCTCGCCACTTCGTGGTGATGGCATTCGATTGTCAGTCCGCACTCCGCCATCGTCGCGACCATTTCGCTACGGAGATCCTGATAATGATCGGTGGGCGGAACGGGAAAATATCCTTCCTTGTACCGCGGGCGGTACCCCAAATTGTTATGCTCCCGCCCCGAGTTCCAGCGTCCCTCTTCGGCATCCACAAAGTAGAAACCGCTGTGAGCGTTCTGATCGAATCGAATGTTGTCGAAGATGAAAAACTCCGCCTCGGCGCCGAAAAATGCCGTGTCGGCAAAACCGCTACTCTTCAGGTACAGCTCCGCCTTCTTGGCGATCCACCGCGGGTCGCGGCCGTAGTGCGCGCGAGTGATCGGGTCGATAATGTCGCCCAGCATTACCACCGTCCGTGTTTCAGCGAACGGATCCATGAACGCCGTCGAGGGGTCCGGAATCAGCAGCATGTCGCTCTCGTTAATCGCCGCCCAGCCGCGGATACTCGAGCCGTCAATGCCAAAACCGTCTTCAAACGATCCCTCATCGAGCATGGCGATCGGATACGAAATGTGCTGGGTCAGCCCGGGCAGATCCGTGAAGCGCAAATCCACTTGCCGCGCTTCATTTTTCTTCGCGAATTCCAGCACTTCTTGTGAGTTCATGTGCCCTCCTAATAAATGCCGGCGCTCCCCGTGCGCCGAGTTCCAATAACCCGCTAGAATAGCGGATCATTCCATCAAGAACAATAATATGTGTGATCCAAACTGGTATTAGCTCTTGTGCTGGAAAGAAATGCAGGAGAATCCGGGCAAATGCAGCTCGCGCTCCAAGGCGAGCAGCAAATCTATCGCGTGAGCGAGTTGAACGCCGCCTTGCAACGCCTGTTTGACGCCGATTTCCGCGCCATCCGGGTGGCTGGCGAAATCTCGGGCTGTAACCTTGCGCCCAGCGGCCATCACTACTTTTGCCTGAAGGACGAGCGGAGCCAGCTCAAGTGCGTGCTCTATAAAGGGATGGCGCGATTTTGCAGGTTTAAGCCTCGCGACGGGCTCGCCGTCATCGCGCGCGGCAATCTCTCGGCCTACGAAGTCCGCAGCGAATATCAACTCATCATCGAGGCCCTCGAGCCGCAAGGCCTGGGAGCGCTGCAGCTCGCCTTCGAAGACCTGAAGAAACGATTGGCGGGCGAGGGGCTGTTCGATGCGCGCGAAACGGGCGCTGCCCAAACTGCCGAGGCGAATCGGGATCGTTACATCCCCTTCCGGTGCGGTCATCCGCGACATCTTGCACGTGCTCGCCCGTCGTTTCAACGGCGTTCATGTTCGTTTGTTTCCCGCGCAGGTGCAGGGCCCGGGCGCGGCGGAACAGGTCTGCCGCGGTCTCCACTACTTCGGCCGTGGCGGCTGGGCCGACGTTGTGATTTTGGCGCGCGGCGGCGGCTCGCTCGAGGATCTGTGGACGTTCAACGAAGAGACCGTCGCGCGAGCCATTGCGGGTTCCGGAGTTCCCGTCATCTCCGCCATCGGCCATGAAACCGACTTCACCATCGCCGATTTCGTCGCCGATCATCGCGCGCCCTCGCCATCGGCCGCTGCCGAAATTGTCATCGGCACCCGGCAAAATTTAGTCGAACAGATCGAGGCGAACCGTCGCACGGTGGTCCAAGCCATGCGGTACCGGCTGCTCTCTTGCTCCCGCGATCTGGGGCGCCGCGGCGCGGACCGTGCGCTTCTACTCGTGCAACGGGCTCTCGCGAAACGCGCCCAGCGAGTCGACGATCTCGACAGGCGCTTGCAAGCGAGCGATTTGCGCGTCCGCTTTGCACTGTTCCGAAACCGCCAGCAGTTGCTGCAGGAACAGCTCCTGCGTGAGATTCACGCAACCCTCTGGCAAGCCCAAAAGCATTACCAATCGCTCGACCTCAAGCTCAACCAATTGAGCCCGCTCACGGTGTTGGCTCGCGGGTACGCTATTGTCCAGAACGCAGCACAGCAGGTCATCCGATCTTCGTCGGAGGTCTCGCCGGGCGAGCAGCTCAGGGTAAAACTCCATGAAGGTGAACTCGATGCAATCGTGTCGGGCAATCTGCCTGCTTAGCGGTGGCTTGGATTCTGCGACCTGTCTGGCGATTGCGCAACAGCAGCAATTCGAGTGCTACTGCCTGTCGTTCGATTACGGCCAACGGCATCGCATCGAGCTGAGCGCTGCTGCCCGAATCGCTGACCATCTGAAAGCCAAAGAGCATCGGATCCTCAATGTCGATCTCCGGGCGTTTGGCGGCTCCGCCCTCACCGGCGACATCGACGTTCCCAAGGGCCGCGATGAAGCCGCGATTTCGGGCGTCATTCCCGTCACGTATGTTCCCGCCCGAAACGCGATCTTCCTCTCGTTTGCGCTCGCCTACGCCGAAGTGCGAAGCGCCTCGGACATCTTTATCGGCGTGAACGCAATCGACTATTCGGGATATCCCGATTGCCGGCCGAAGTTCATCCGCGCTTTCGAGCGCATGGCGAATCTCGCGACCAAAGCAACTGTCGAGGGGCGGACGAAGATTCGAATCCACACGCCTCTGATCGCTATGACGAAGCGTGAAATCGTGCTGAAAGCGGTCGAGCTCGGCATCGATCTCAAACTCACGCACACCTGTTATGATCCCGAGGAATCCGGGCAGGCGTGCGGCGTATGCGATGCGTGCATCCTGCGCGCGAAGGGTTTCGCCGAAGCGGGCATAGCCGACCCGGTGCTCTTGTGAAGATCGCGGAAATATTTTATTCAATCCAGGGCGAAGGCATGCTCGCGGGCGTCCCTTCCGTATTCGTGCGCACGTCAGGATGCAATCTGCGCTGCGCATGGTGCGACACGCCCTATACTTCTTGGAATCCCGAAGGGGAGAAACTCTCGTTGCCCGAGATTGCCGCCGCCGTTGCCTGATTTCCACGCCTCGCACGTCGTGATTACCGGCGGCGAGCCCATGATCGCGCCCACGCTTCCCGAGCTGACCGAGATGTTTCATGACTCCGGATTGCACATCACCATCGAAACCGCCGGCACCGTATCCACGCCCGTGTATTGCGATCTCATGAGCATCAGCCCGAAGCTCGCGAATTCGACGCCGTGGGAACGGGACAGCGGTCGCTGGGCAGCGCTCCATGACCGTCTGCGGTACCAACCGGAGGTTCTCGCGCATTTGACGCGGGAATATGCGTATCAGCTAAAGTTCGTCCTGACATCTCCGGATGACTTGGACGAAATCGAGGACATCCGGCAACACCTCGGAGCCGATCGCAGCCATGTCATCTTGATGCCGGAAGGAACCCGATCCGACGTCCTGAAGGAGCGCGGGGTGTGGATCGCGGAGATCTGCAAGCAGCACGGATATCGCTACGGCCCGCGTCTGCACATCGATCTCTGGGGCGACCGCCGCGGCGTGTAGGGTGCGGCAGGCCATCGTATTTTGTGGCCTGCCCGAAACGTCGGAGACCCGGCGCCAGCAGATATCCGAAGACACTCGGCGCATTCCTATGTTTTTTGCCGCCGCAATCAGCACTTTTTCACCCGAAAACCGAGTTTTTGCCGTCGAAAACCCGCAAAAACTCACCGTTTCAAAGCTGCTTCGCGCACCAATACCCCCACCCTCAATCCGTATAAGGAATCTTAGCCGCGCCTCAAACCGCCCTTATAATACCAGTCGCGCCAACTCACTGAAGCTATAGATCAAAACCTCACCTGGGATCTCCCAACCAAATTTCGCGCTTCCGGCCTCCGTTCCTTACCGCGCGTCCCCTTTTTTTTAAAAAAGAGGGTAAAAACCCCGCGCAAAACACCGCCGAGCGCGCCCATACCTTCGCCCTTCGATAGACTGAGAACTTGGACGAGCAGCATCCGAGGTTTCGCGTCGGCGCAGTCGGCTACCTCAATTCCCAACCTCTGGTCTGGGGCATGATGTACGGCGACCAGCGCGAGCGCGTAGACCTTTCGTTTGCCAGTCCGGCGGTTTGTGCCCAGGAAGTGGAACAGCGAAAAATCGAGATCGGCTTGGTGCCCGTGGCGGAAGTGGCGCGTCAGCATCTGGAAATTCTTCCGGGCCTCGGCATCGCATGCTGTGGCGCGGTCCGCAGCATTCTGCTGCTTTCGAAAGTCCCGTGGAAACAGGTCCGCACTCTGGCGGCCGACGCCAATTCCCGCACGTCTGTGCGGCTCGCGAGCGTCATTCTGCGGGAGCAGTACGGCGTCGAGCCCCGCGTGATGCCCCAGGAGCCGGATTTCGAAAAGATGCTGGCGACCGCCGATGCCGCGCTGATCATCGGCGATCCCGCGTTGCGCATCGCGCCCGAGAAACTTTCTTTCGAGTGTCTGGATCTTGGAGCCGAGTGGTTCATGCTTACCGGCTTACCCATGGTGTTCGCCCTCTGGGCGGGAAAGCCGGGCATCGCGGTCGAGCCGCTGAGCGAGATTACTCTCCGCTCGTACGCCTTCGGCAAATCGAGATTGCGGGATATCGTCGAACAGGAGCACGCCAGCCGCGGGATCAGCCAGGAGTTGGCGGAAAAATATCTGCGCGAGCACATTCGCTATGAGTTGGGCGCGAAGGAGCACGAAGGACTCGAAACGTTCGTCGCGCTGGCAGATCTTTCGTCAGAGTCCGGCGCCACTCCTGCAATCCGTGCGGCGGTGCGCACATGATCACGCGCCAAGAAGCCATCGAGATGTTCCAGAGCGACGATCTCATCGGCATCGGCGCGGAGGCTGACGCCATTCGCAAAAAGCTCCATCCGGAAGGAATCGTCAGTTACATCATCGATCGCAATATCAACTACACGAACTTCTGCACCGAGTACTGCAGCTTCTGCGCCTTTTATCGGCCCCTCGGCCACAAAGAAGGATACATTCTTCCAGACGACACGATTCTGAATAAGATCCAGGAGACCATCGACCTGGGCGGGACGGGCATTCTGATGCAGGGCGGCCTACACCCCGACCTCAAGATCGAGTGGTATGAGGATCTGCTTCGAACCATCAAGGCGCGATTCAACATCTGGTGTCACTGCTTTTCAGCGCCCGAGATTGTCAACATCGCGGAAGTGAGCGGCCTCTCGCTGCGCGACACCATCGCGCGATTGCGGGATGCCGGCCTCGATTCCATACCGGGCGGCGGAGCGGAGATTCTGGACGAAGATGTTCGCCATCGCATCAGCCGCCTGAAGTGTTCTACGCAGGAATGGATCGACGTTCACCGCGCCGCGCATTCTCTTGGTATGCGAACCACCGCAACCATGATGTTCGGCACTGGCGAAACCATCGAGCAGCGCATGAATCATTTCGATATCGTGAGGCGGATTCAGGAAGATACCGGCGGCTTCACCGCCTTCATTCCGTGGTTTTTCCAGCGCGAGAACACGTCTCTCGGCCGGTTCGTGAAGCAGGAAGCGACCGCAGTCGAGTACCTCAAAATGCTTGCGCTTTCGCGCGTGTACCTGGACAATATCCGGAATGTTCAGGCGTCCTGGGTGACACCCGGATTAAAGGTTTGCCAGCTTGGGTTGCGTTTTGGGGGCAACGATGTCGGCAGCATCATGATCGAAGAAAACGTCGTCTCCGCCGCAGGAACGCACCACCGCGCTACTGAAGAACAGCTCCGGCGATTGATTCGCGATGCCGGATTTATTCCAAAGCAGCGCGACACGCTGTATCGAACGTATTTTCTGAACTGATCCGTCGGCGTGCTTAGCCGGCCTGCGTGGCCTTTTGCGGACGGTTGGCCTTGATTTTTTTCATGTCAAGTGATTTGTTGAACCAATCCTCCGCTTGCGCGATGTCTGCCTTCGCCGCTTCCGGCGTATCCTCCAAATCCGCTTTCTTGCGCAGCAGGAGGTTCATATACGTCATCGCGTTGTCGTTCTCTTTATCCAGAGAGAGACACTTCTTCAGATCATCGATACTGTCGTCCAGAGTTTTTTCGAACCGATCTTTCAGCTGGGCGCGAACTTTAGGATCTTTGATCGGCCCCGGATCATCGGCCTTCATGTGCTCATCGACTCTCGCGGTTTGAATGATCGGAAACGCCTGCGCCCAGCCGATGACGCCCAGATAGTAATACGGTTCTGCGTCCTTAGGATCCACTTGGATTCGCTTCTCGTTCCACCTTTTGGCCTCTTCGAGAGCGGCGTTCTTCTGCTCGGCCGTGCCGCTCGTCGCTGAGTTATAGGCCATCGAAGCCATGGAAGCGAGAGCCAAAGAGTTTGTCGGATCTCTGTTCAATACTTTCTGAAACGTCTTCTGCGCCATGTCGAAATTCTTCTGGTTATCGGGATTGTCCGCTCCCGGAACCCACTGAATCATATAAGACGTCGCCAAATACAACTCCGCGTTCCTGTTGCTTGGATCGTCCTGCACGGCCCGCTGGAAGTGCTTCACCGCGTCGGCGTACTTGTTATTCCGGTACGCCTGAACGCCTTTGTTCATCTCATCCCGCGATTTCAGCTTCTCGCAGCCGGTGCTCAAAATTGCCAGTCCACCGATAATCGCGAAGAGCAGGCATTTCGAATGTCGCATGGGTTCTCTCTCCCGGATTAGTTTTGCCGCTACTGGCCTGCCTCGACTTTGGGCGTCATAATGCCTACTTTGTCGAGCCCCGCGCCCTTTGCATCGTCGATCGCCTGTGCGACATACCGGTAATCTACGTCCGGATCGCCCTTCACGAAAACGACCTTGGTGGCGCGCGTCTTGAAAATGTCTTCCAGCCGGCTCTGCAGGTCTCTCTCGGCTACCGGCAGGTTATTGATCTGAAGAGTGTGATCTTTCGCCACTTGGATCACCACGGTGGGGTCCTGATTCGGCGGCGGAGGTGGCTGGTTGGGCGGAGGCGGCTGTGGCACCAGCGTGTCCAATCCGTGGGGCGTCAAGGGTGTAATGACCATGAAAATGATCAAAAGCACCAGCAGCACATCGATAAGCGGGGTAACGTTGATATCAGCTTTGGCTCCCCCAGAGCCACCTACTGCCATTGCCATAACTGGCGTCCTCCTGGATAACTAAAGGCCTAAACCCTTTTTGTTCTTGTCCTGTATCTCTTCGGTGATCAAACCGAGTTGGTCCACGCCGGCCGAACGCAGATTATCGATCACGTCCGTCACGCTCGCAAAGCGCACCCTTGCGTCCGCTTTTATATAGACCGTCTTGTCTCCCGAGCGCGCGGCCTGCAAGTCTTTCACTTTGCCGGCCAATTGGTCGGGGAGAACAAGCGCATTGCCGGGGCTTAAGAAGACCTTACCGTCGCGGGTGATCGCGATGAGCACCGCGTCTTCTTTGTCCGCATCCTGCATCTTGATGGGGTTGTGTGTCTTTACTAAATTGACGTTTTGGCCCTTTGACAGCAGCGGCGTGATCACCATGAATATGATCAGCAGCACTAGCATCACGTCCACCATCGGCGTGACGTTGATGTCTGAAACAACGGGCGGAGCTTTCGCTAATTTCATCTTTAATACTCCTTAAGAACCGGCGGGATCGCTTGAGGGCGCTCCCGCCGTCGATTCAACTTAATGGATCCCGAGGGGGAGAGCACCGTTAACGGGCCGCTCCCGCTACTCGTTGCGTCCGCTTCAGGAAATAGTCGATCAACTCAGAGCTGGAGTTACCCATCTCGACATCGAACGCTTCAATCCGGTTGGTGAAATAGTTGAACAGCCAGACCGCGGGAATCGCGACGAATAGACCAATGGCGGTCGTAATCAGCGCCTCGGAAA
>CAWJUK010000020.1:0-77806 GCA_963846035.1 uncultured Acidobacteriaceae bacterium
TGCTCGCCCGCCCGAACGCCCGAAAGCACATCCTGTTATCTATTGGCCTACACGATGGCCGAACAGATCGGAGCGAAAGACAAGGACAAAACGCTTGAGAAGATCGTATGTATTATGGCGAATGCGCCGATGATTACCCAGCAGGATATTGAAGCCGTTGGCTCTGGAAAACTGGTGCCGCATGCGGATCAAAGCAAACATGGCGAGCCAGAGGTTTCGTTCAGTCATGCAGCGGGATGAGCCTTCTGTATGATCTCGAGCCGTTTAGTCAGAAGCTTCTGAGTATTTGGCACAGAGAAACTTAGCCGACTGTACAGCCGGGTGATGCGACCGACCGTGCCTCGATTGAAAGTTCCACCGTGGAAATTCTCACAGCGGGGGCCTCACGCTCGTGTCATAACTCCTCTGGAATTGCAAGATCTCGGCGCGGCGGGGCAGTGCAAGGGGCTAGCCTGGTACGGCGCAGGCGAAGCGCCGCGGCTCATAGCCGCTTCTGTTGAGTTTGAGAGCAGGGCAGTGGTAGGCTACGGCAATGTCCGCCACATCCGCATACGTAATGGGGCATGACGACCGGGAAAGACGGCGCCTGGCGCTTCAAGCCTCCATTCTGAATCCGTTCACCGAGCTTCTATTGCGCCGGGCCGGGATTTCGGCCGGCATGAGAGTTCTCGATATCGGTTGCGGAGTGGGAGACGTGTCGCTGCTGGCAGCACGTATTGTAGGGCGGGGCGGCCGCGTAACATCGCTGGATTTCGACGGGCAGGCGCTCAAGACACTTAAGGAGCGGGCGAAGGCAGAGGCGTTGGGCAACATTGAGTGCGTCAAGGGCAATGTGCATGACTGGGAGGCTGGGCGCAGGTTCGATGCCGTTATTGGAAGGCACGTTCTAATTCACTCGAAAAACCCGCTGGACGTGCTCCAGCGAAGCGCTGGTATGCTCCAACCGCGCGGGTTGGCGGTGTTTCATGAGTATGACTTCTCTGTAATGCATCGGGCATGGCCTCCGGCTCCTTTGCGTGATCGGACGATGGAGATGTTCGACCCATTCTTTGAAGTCGCCTGCTTTTCGAACATGGGCTCGCGGCTGTGGACTCTGCTCGTCGACGCGGGCTTCGAGAAGCCGGACTGCCGCGCCGAATATCCGATTGATGGAGGATTCGACAGTCTCCATTTCGAATGGTTCGTTGAGTCCCTGCGCTCGATTCTGCCGCGCGCGATTGCCTTGGGAATCGTGAGCGAAGGCGAAATAGGTATCGACACATTGGAAGAAAGGTTGCGGGCCGAGAATCAAGCGACGAAGAGCTGTGTACCCGGGCCTACGATGATCGGCGCCTTTGCACGGCTCAAAGGATAGGTATGAACAGCGGCCGGCCGGCAAAGCCTCGTCATCTAGTATCTAGAAACGCGTATCCCGCCACTTTGATAGCCGACGAAGAAGTCACCGGGAACCATAGCCGACAAACCGTCAGAGTGGATTCCTAAACACTGTCCCGTCACACGCGATCGATCCCGCCCTTGTGATGCTCACGTCTCCGGTTAGCCCGTGAAATGGCGACAACTCGGAAGTTTGGAAGCAACAAGCTTTGTCCCTGACCGTGATCGCGATGTTAGCTTAAGTTGTTAGAACTTTGAATCGACGCGACTTTTTGCTCGCTGGGCTTGTTGGATCAGTTCTCCGCGCCCAAGCTGACGATAAAGCGCTCTTCGGAGAAGTTTTTGAAGCCGTGTGGACCGCAGTTCGTGACCAGTTCTACGATCCCAACACACGTAGGCTTGATTGGGTTGAGATCAAAAAGACGTTCACTCCAAGCGTGTACGCCTGTACTTCTCGCCAGCAACTTTTGACTCTGCTGCGGGACATGCTCGGCCGTCTCCACAACTCTCATATCTTTCTCTACTCTCGCGAAGAATGGGATTTACGCCAAAACACTTTGCCGTTCAATTTTGACAGGCTAGGCGATCGAGTTTTCATTCGCGAGATTCTGTCGCCGAAGAGAATGGACGATTCAGCGCCGTTTCGATTTGGCGACGAGATTGTTTCTGTCGACCGATTGCCACCTGGTAGTGTGCAGCCGTACTCGCTAGCAACCTTACAGGAGGTCAAAGGAAATCCGAATTTCGGTCCGGCGGGATCGATAGCAGAAGTAAGTATTCAGCGCGCCGGAAAACCCCTCATTATTCGAACTCGGCGAGTTATGCGAACACAAGACGTCCAGCATGCGGCAATATCTGAACCGCTAGTCGGGATCAAGGTTTTGCGCATGCTGACTCTCGACTCGGCCCTGCTGCCCGAGCAACAACTACGGCATCTCTGGAGTAAGGTAACGCCATCCAGAGGTATAGTTATCGATCTGAGAAATTGCGTAGGCGGCGACCCGAACGTCAGCAATTTTATTGCGGGAGGACTGATTGGCGAGCACAAGCGACTCTTTACGGAGATTCCTCGTCCTGGTACCCAACACCCGGAAACCACTGAATACAGCGATTCAGGCGTGGAACTCTACCGAGGCAAGGTCGTTGTGCTAACAAACACGAACACGGAGAGCGAGCCGGAAGTTATCGCAGCAATCTGCAAGGAATATGGCTGCGCTCGATTACTCGGCGAACATACCGCAGCGCCCTCAATGGATGGACGACAGCTATTCCGCTTCCGGATCACTTCGCACGATTTGCGCTCCCGTACACTCGCGGGGTTTCGCCCAAGGGAAACAGCTATGAGGGACGTGGGATCGCTCCCGACGAAGCGGTTAGCAGCACGCTTGAAGATTATGCTTCCGGCTCCGATCGCGTACTTAAGCGGGCAATCGAGGTGTTGCGGTAGCACATCGAGTGCACGGTGGAACCGGGCCCACGCTGCCCAGTACTCTCGATTTTGCTACCGAACTCGCCAGAAGTATTGGAGTGGTGGACGCCCGGGTCTCGGCTGCTCGGAAACTGGAGTACTAATGAGTAGTCGGCTAGTCTAGAGCTTGTTCAGTCACTTTGACGGTTAACGCGCTACTCGTAGAAGTGATCGGCTTGTTCGCGAAACGTCTCTTGTTGGTCGGTCTCTCCTCGAGCATTCCGAGCACCGCATTTACGCGCGTCATGCGCGAAGATCCCAACCGGCGCAACGTGCTCGAAAAGTAGACGCCCTCACCCGAAGCGTATAGCGAATCGTCCGGAATGCATTCGACAGTGCGATCTCAGGTGTTGCGCCCGATTAGGATACGGGCCGTATCGTCTACTGCACTGCGGTACTGCACTGCGGCCTTCAGCGCGTCGTAAGACTTCATCACATCTTTAATCCGATCCTTCCTGACAAACGGTGTGCGAAAGACGCGGTCTACCGTCGAGTCGAAAAGCTCCGGATGATCGTAAGGACTCATGTGCGTCGCGTTTGGGAAAATTCGAGCGCTTGGTATGAAGACGCGTTACTTGCCGCGCTTGATCCGTCAGCCTGCTGCCTACCTGTAGCGCGCCCTAGCGGCGACGATCGCCGCTGCCATCGCGACCTTGTGATCCTTGCCCCAGGGCGACCCGATGGACCTCCTCAGCTGGAGGAAGTGGGCATCGAGGTCCTCGATGCGCAGCGCCTCGCTCGCTGCATCAAACACCTTCTTCGCGTCGTACCAATGGACGGCCCAACCGCGTGCTTCGGCCGCGCCGGCTAGCGCCTTGCGGTACATCACCCAGTCGGCGACGTTCTGGGCCCGGTAGTCCTTGATCCGCTCGGCAATGGTTGGTGGCAGCCCTGGGCACTGGCGAAGCGCGACGCCGAGGATGCGCCCAGGCACCGTCATGGCCACGGCGTCCAGGCCGAGTTTGGCGTGCCGTTCCGCCGACACCCGCACGCGCTCCACCAGCGCCACGGCCTCATCGAGCGGAAGCGCCTGCCCTTCGCTGTGGTGGGGAATCTTCGGCAGGTCCTCGTCCACCAGTTCGACGCGGCGACGGTCGAGGAGCGTCCCGTCGCCCGCGACCGTCACCAGCACCGCCCAACCGCCGTGATCCGATACCCCGATGATCCCGTCGTCCTTAGACATCGGTTGATTCGCGCCTGTATGCTAATTCAACATAGCCGTTCTTGTAACCGACTACGTTCTTCAGATGCCACTTCTGCTCGGTACCGGAATCACCGAATAGGTGCAGTCCGTCACCCAAAGTGACCGGCGCTATCATCAATCTGATTTCATCCACCAAGCCGAGCCTGAGAAAACTCTGGCCTAAGATGGCCCCTCCCACCAGCCAGATGTTTCCATATTGAGGCGCGAGTATCTCACCCACCAATCTCTTGAGGTCGCCTGAGTAGAACTTCACGCTCTTCCTCGTGGACGGCAGTTCTCTATTTGTGATCACGATTATCGGAGTATCGCCATAGGGCCAGCCGAGTTGCAGCGCGTGCTCATAGGTGCGAGAACCTAGCACATAGCAGTCTATCGACTCGATGACCTCAGCGCTGTCGTCAGTAACCCCTCTTTCGTATACGTCGCCAGAACTGTCCATCCACGAAACGCTGTTGTCCTTCTTGGCGATGAAGCCATCAAGGCTTGAAACTGCGTGCAGCGTTACAGTCGATCTCATTGCGGTCGATAGGTCTCCTTCCGATGAGGCTGACGCGCGGCGGCGTCACGCTGTTGGGTGATCGCATCCCTCGTCGTCAGCCCCACGATGACATCCGCCCCCTTCTGCGCGTCGTACACTGGCGGGATCGGTACAGCCTCGCGTCCTGTCGAGGACTGAATCGGGTGTTTTACTAGCTGGCTCGCGAATTTCCTGTCCGCTCAAAGCATCACTCATAGCGCAGCGCCACCATCGGGTCGACGTGCGCCGCCCGGCGTGCGGGGAAGTAGCAGGCCACTAGCGAAACCGCCGCCAACACAATCGGGGCCACCACCAACACAACCGGATCTATGCCGCTGACGGCGTATAGAAATCCCGAAAGGATTTTCCCCGCCATCACCGACAGCAACAATCCAATGCCCATCCCGATCGCCGTCACGATCACCCCTTCCCGCAGGATCATCAGCAATGTGCCGCGCGCGTTCGCTCCCACCGCCATGCGGATTCCGATCTCGCGCGTGCGCCGCGCCACGGTGTACGCTCGCACGCCATAGAGCCCAATCGCTGCCACCAGCAGAGCCAGCCCGCCGAATAGCATGAATATCCGCGCCCCCGTGTCCACTACCCACAAATCGAAACTGGCGTCCAAGTGCTCGCGCAGCGTCCTCAGCTCGAGCACCGGCAGCCGGTCATCATACCCGTGGATTTCTCGCCGCACTGCGCGTAATAATGCCTTCTGCGCCTCCGGATCGGCCGTCGCCAGCTTTAGATGAATGGCCATGTCCGCCTGGTACTCCTGCCCGAACGGGACGTATAGATGCGGTTGTAACGCGGCGCCAAAAATGCTTTCCTGTATGGGTGCCACCACTCCGATCACCTCTGCATCTTGAACGGTTTCATTTCCCGCACCCGACGACATCCGAATCCGCTTCCCGACCGCTCCGCCTTTCGGCGACAGCCGCTCTGCCGCAAGCTTGTCGAGAATTGCCACGCGCGCGCTCCGGCCGCTTGCCGTTTCAACAGAATTGAAAAACCGGCCTTGCAGCAGTGGAATCCCGAGCGTCCGGAAATAATCCATCCCCACAATGTTGAATCGGCAATTCATCAAATCTCCGCGCTTCATCGTGTCGTCTTTACTCATCGGAGCATCGCTCTCGCGTTGAAGGCTCCGGTCGAGCGATACCATTCCGAACGGCACTGTCGCCGCCACGCTGGCCGATTCCACACCCGGCATCGCTCTCAACTTCTCGAGCAGCTCCCGGTAGATTCGTCTCCCGTGCGCCTCGTCGTAACCCGCCAAGCTCGGGTCGATTTCGACAATCGCGCCATTCTGTATCCGAAACCCAGGTTCCATATGTGCCGCTCGCATCGAGCTCCGCATGAACAGCCCCGCCGCCGTCAGCAGCACCAGCGAAAGACAGATCTGGCTCATTACCAGGACGTTCCGTCGCGAAAAGACGCGCCGCGGCTTCGCACCCCTCACAGGTTCCGACTCGCCGGATCGGATGTCCGGTCCGAGATTCATCCGCGATACACCCCACGCCGGCCACAGCCCGAACAGCAGCGTGCTCATGAGGCAGAATGCCATCGTCGCCAGCATCACGCGCACGTCCGGTCCTCCGCTGTACGCCAGATCGAACGGAGCTAATCGCGTCAGCGAATGAACCAGCAAAGTCGTGCCCCAATACGCAAACGCCAGTCCCGCCGCGCCACCCAGCATTGCCAGCAGCAGCGCTTCCGTGAAAAGCTGTTGCACAATCCTTCGCCGTCCCGCGCCCAGGGCCAGCCGCATCGCGATCTCTTTGCGCCGCGCCGTCGCCCGCGCCAGCATCATGTTCGCCACATTCAGGGAAGCGATCAGCAACACCCCGCCCGCCATCGATGACAGCAGCACCGCCAGCCCCGCCATCTGGCTATCGTCAACTGGACTTGTACTGATGGACGCTCGCGAAAGCCGATGCACCATAAATGTCTGATTCTTGTTCTCCACCGGATACGCTTGCTCCATCTGCGATGCGACTCCCGCCAGCTGCGCATCAGCCGCCTGCCGCGTCACCCCCGGTTTCAACCGCCCCACCAGAATCAGCGCGTGATTGTCTCGAGCGGCCAGCGGACGCTGTCGTGCGTCAAAATCATTCATCACCGCCTCGGACACGCCCAACGGCAAGTACAACTCCGGGCTGAAAAGAGCCGCGGTTCCGGTGAAGCCCTCCGGTGCGATGCCCACTATGGTGAAGACCCGTCCGTTGATGCGCACTGTGCTGCCCAGGAAATTCGGGTCGCCGCCTCTCTTCTTCCACAGGGGATAACTGGCGATCGCCACTGCGATTCCGGCCTCCGGCCGTTCCTCATCGGCATTGAACGTTCGTCCTCGCGCCAGCGGCACGCCCAGCGTCGCGAAGTAATTCGAAGAAATCACGTCCGCGAACACGCGCCTGGTCGTGTCCCCCTCCGCCAGCCCGACCAGCGCCATGTCATGCGCCATCAGGCTTGTAAACACGCGATTCTTCTCTCGCACATCCAGGTAGTTCGGATACGAAAAGGCCCGATACGTATCCGGCCGCTTCGTATCGCGGCTGAAGCAGCCCACGATTTGCTCCGGCTTCTCCATCTTCAGCGGTCTCAACAGCAGCGCATTCAAGAGGCTGAAGACGGCCGTGTTCGCCCCGATACCCACCGCCAGCACCAGGAGCGCTGTCACAGCGAACCCAGGCTTACCAATCAATGTCCGAAGGCCGAACCGAAAATCCTGCGACAGCGTGTCTAGCATCCCTATGTTCTACGCGATGCGCCATTGGAAAGTTCCACTACCGGCGGCTTGAGAGTTTCGAGTTCTCTCAAAGTACGCGGCCAGTTTGACCCCAAGAGTCGAGACAGACTCCGGTCTGCGAGGATTCTTCCACCTGTCTGGCACCGGGCGCAGTAGTTCGTTTCATTGTCGGCGTAACGAATCCGCCGGATCTTTTCTCCACACCTTGAGCAAGGTTCTCCATAGCGGCCGTGAACTGCGATGTCCTTGCGAAACGCGGACAGCGCGCCGATGTTACGATGATCCGCATTGTAGTCCGCTCAAACGAGTCAATCATGAATCACAATCCGCTGGACTTTACTGGCAAGGTGGCACTCGTGACCGGAGCAGCCGCCGGAATGGGGCTGGCGACCGCGCGGGCGTTCGCCGAGGCAGGCGCAGCCGTGATAGTGGCCGATTTCAGGGAGGACGCGGTGAAGGCGCAAGCGCAGAAGCTGATGGCCGCCGGTCATAAGGCAATCGCCGTCCGCTGCGACGTGAGTGACGACGCCCAAGTGGCGGCGATGGTGGACCGCACCGTTGCCGAGTTCGGCCGGCTCGACGCCGCATTCAACAACGCGGGGGTAATGGCCCGCATGGCCCCGACCGCCGACAGCACGCGCGAAGAGTGGGACCGCGTGATCGGGATCAACTTGCGCGGCGTGTGGAGCTGCATGAAGTACGAACTGCGACAAATGGAACGCCAGGGCAGCGGCGCGATCGTCAACAACGCGTCGGTCGGCGCGTTGACCGGCAATCCCGGTATCGGTCCCTACATCGCCTCCAAGCACGGCGTGGTCGGCCTGACGCGAACGGCCGCTCTGGAATACATCAAGCACGGCATCCGCGTGAACGCGGTCAATCCCGGCTTGATCGACACGCAGATCGCCCGCGATGTCGTCAGGGGAGACGAGCAGGCGTACGTGGAAATTGCGAAGCACGTTCCCATCGGCCGGGCGGGCACCCCGGAGGAGATCGCCTCCGCCGTGCTGTGGCTTTGCAGTCCCGGGGCGAGCTACGTGGTGGGTCAGGACTTCACCGTGGACGGCGGGATGACGATTGCACCCTGACGCTCAGCAAAGAATCTAAGCAGGGTACACGCTGGAGACAAGGAGATTACACATGCAAGGAACTATGATTTACGGCCCGCGTGACATTCGTTTCGAGGATCGGCCGGAGCCCACAATCACCAAGCCGACGGATGCCATTCTGCGCCTCTTGGCCACCTGTATTTGCGGATCGGACCTATGGCCCTATCGCGGCATCGCGGAAACAGCAAAGCCGACCCCGATGGGTCACGAGTACTGCGGGATGGTGGAAGAGGTCGGGAGAGAGGTCAGGAACATCAAGCCCGGGCAGTTCGTGGTCGGCTCGTTTGCAACCTCTGATAACACTTGCGTCATCTGCCGGGACGGCTATCAGTCCTCGTGCGTTCAACGCGAGTTCATGAGCGGCGCGCAAGCTCCCCTCTTGCGAGTTCCTCTTGCTGACGGCACTTTGGTGGCAACACGCGATCTTCCTCCTAAAGAACTGATGCCAAGCCTGCTCGCGACGTCCGACGTCTTGGGTACGGGCTGGTTTGCCGCCGATGCAGCCAGCGTTAAGCGAGGCAGGACGGTCGTGGTTGTGGGTGACGGCGCAGTCGGCCTGCTGGCTGTGCTTTCGGCCAAGCAGATGGGCGCTGAGCGGATCATTGCGATGAGCCGCCACGAATCGCGGCAGAAACTCGCGCGAGAGTTTGGCGCGACCGACATCGTCACCGAACGTGGAGACGAAGGCATTGCGCGAATTAAAGAGCTGACGAAGGGAATCGGGGCTGATTCCGTGCTGGAGTGCGTTGGCACGCAAGAATCCATGATGCAGGCCATCCGTTCCGCACGTCCTGGCGGGTTCGTGAGCTACGTTGGTGTTCCGCACGGGGTTGAACTCGACGGAACAGGGCTGTTCTTTGCCCACGTGCATTTGCACGGTGGCCCAGCCCCGGTACGCCGCTACCTCCCTGAGCTGATCGACCTTGTGCTGAACGAGAAGATCAATCCCGGGAAAGTGTTCGATTTGACGCTGCCGCTCGATCAAGTCGCTGAAGGGTACCGCGCGATGGACGAGCGTCGGGCGATCAAGACGCTGCTGCGGCCGTAAGTATCGAAAGGAATACGAACATGGAAATCAAACGAGCCGGGTCGCAACCATCCGCAAAGGGACCTTCCGAGTGGTTCACCGGGAACGTACGCATCGATCCACTCTTCCAAGCGCCTGATCCTGCGTTTGTTCAAGGTGCGAGCGTAACGTTCGAACCGGGCGCGCGCACGGCCTGGCACACGCACCCACTCGGTCAGACGCTCATCATAACCGCGGGTTGCGGCTGGGTGCAGCGCGACGGCGGCCCAGTCGAGGAGATCCGTCCCGGTGATGTGGTGTGGTTTTCGCCCGGTGAAAAGCACTGGCACGGAGCCGCTTCGACCACCGGCATCACGCACATTGCCATCCAGGAAAAGCTGAACGGCAAGGTCGTCGATTGGATGGAACATGTCACTGACGATCAATACCGTTCAGGAGAAAACAGAGGCCGTTACGAAACTCGCAGTTCCGCAGTCCGAATCGATCGCTGACGAGGAGCCGACTTACATTACCGATTCGCGTGCTTGGCAGCCAAGTTTAGGAGAGACATTGCAGCCATGAACAGGTGGGTTGCGGAAGCCTCGAAATGGCTGGAGACAGGCGAGGAGTGTAACTTCCCTCCAAACAGATAAGCTACTTCCAGGGTGCTCACCAGGAATTGCTGGATGCGCGGCAACAAGAAAAATTTCCTGGACGATTTTGTCGAATTCTCGCTCCGCCGTTCGTCGAGATAGTGAAGGCACGGGCAATCAGCCCCGCCTGAAAACCACTACAGGAGAAAACATTGCCGCAATATCTGGTTGCTATTCAACACCCCGACAACTACGACCCGTCGCTGGAAGGTGAAGCGATGATTCGCGACATCGGCGCACTCAACCAAGAGATGGATGCCGCAGGCGCCCGGTTCTTCGCAGGCGGTCTGGAATCGGCAAGCCACGCTAAATCGCTGCGCAAGCAGCCCGACGGCAAGGTCTGCATCACCGACGGCCCGTACCTCGAAGCCAAGGAACACATCGGCGGCTTCTGGATCCTCGAGTGCGCCGACACAGACGAAGCGCTGGCCTGGGGACGCAAAGCCGTCGTCGCCTGCCGGGTTCCTGTCGAGGTGCGAGCGTTCATCAAAATCCGGCCGGAGAGAAAGTCACTTAGCCAGGGAGACTCGCAATGAGAAAGCTCAGAATTTTCGAACACATGTCGCTGGACGGCGTAATCCAGATTCGCGGCTCGGGCGAAGACGGCGACTACCCGTACGGCGACTGGACCGCACCCTATCGCACCCCCGCTGGCAGAGATGCAGTCCTCGCAGCGTATGGCGAGCGCTTCGATCTGCTGCTTGGCCGGCGCACCTACGATCTCTGGTCGGGCTTCTGGCCGAAGGCGCCGAGCAGTCCCATCGCAGACAGTTTAAACGCGGCGACGAAATACGTAATAACCCACAGGCCGGAAAGCCTTGCATGGGGCCCGTTCGAGGGCGTTGCGCCGGACGTCGTTGAGGGCGTTCGCCGCATCAAGTCGCACGACGGCCCTAACCTGATCCTCTGTGGCAGCTCAACGCTGACATCGACGCTGCTCGAACACGGCCTTGCGGATGAGGTCTGGCTGATCGTCTATCCAGTCCTGCTGGGCCAAGGGAAACGTCTCTTCTCGGAGGGAACGCCGCCACGTTCGTTCGAGCTCGCCAGCACGAAAGCTTTGTCCTCAGGCGTCATTATCAATGGCTACAAGTTCGCTGGGCCTTTGAAGAACCAAGCATAGGAGCAACTCAATGCGTTTCATGATGATGGTGATGCCGAAAGGATATGAATCGGCCGCACCGGATACAGTTCCCAGCGCGGAAGCGGTGGCGAAGATGATGGAGTACAACAAGGCGCTGCAGAAAGCGGGCGTCCTGCTGGCGCTCGATGGACTGTTTCCTCCCTCGACGGGAGCACGTATCTCTTACATGGACGGCAAGCCGACGGTGACCGACGGGCCGTTTGCGGAGTCGAAAGAAGTCATCGGCGGCTACTGGATCATCCAGGTGCGCTCACGCGAAGAGGCCATCGAATGGGCAAAGCGGGCACCCATGTCCAACAACGAGAGGATCGAAGTCCGCCAGATTCACGAGATGTCTGACTTTCCCGAAGACGTCCAGAAGGCGGCGGGAGGGTTCGAGCAACTGACCCGGTAACCTCACATCTATGAGCGATGTCCAGAAGACGATTGAGGCCGTGTGGAAGATTGAGTCCACGCGGCTCATCGCCGCGATTGCTCGCGTCACCCGCGATATCGGCGTTGCAGAGGAGCTCGCCCAGGACGCTCTCGTCACTGCCCTCGAACTGTGGCCGGAGGAAGGTATCCCTGAAAATCCTGGGGCGTGGCTGATGAAGGCGGCCAAGCGACGCGCGATCGATTCTTTGCGGCGTGGTCGCATGCTCGTACAAAAGCACGAAGAAATTGCCCGGGAACTTGAATGGCAACAGCAGCTGCTCGCAAATGCGCTGGAGGACTCACTGGACCAAGTCATCGACGATGACATCCTGCGGCTCATATTTACCGCGTGCCATCCGGTACTTCCGGTGGAAGCACGCACCGCGCTTACGTTGCGTCTGATCTGCGGTCTCACCACGGCGGAGATCGCGCGTGCCTTTCTTGTGCCTGAGAAGACGCTGGGGCAGCGGATCTTTCGCGCCAAGAAGACCCTCTCGGAAGCCCACGTTCCCTTTGAGACGCCGTGCGGGGACGAGTTGCGCCGCAGAGTAGAGTCCGTACTTATGGTGGTCTACTTGAGTCTTCAATGAGGGATACACCGCGACATCGGGAGATGAATGGATGCGGGCTGCACTCTCCGAAGATGCGCTGCGTCTCGGGCGCATACTGGTGAAACTTCTCCCCGGCGAATCTGAAGTCCATGCACTTCTGGCACTGATGGAGTTGCAGGCATCGCGTGCTGCAGCGCGCCGGGGCAGAAAAGGTGAGGCGGTTTTGTTGCCGGACCAGAACCGCTCGTTGTGGGACTACGCGCAGATTCAGCGAGGAATGGCCTCGCTCGAACACGCGCAAAGATTAGGCGGTGGTGCAAAGTACTATGCTTTGCAGGCGGCGATTGCTGCGTGTCACATGCGAGCTCGCACAGCCGAAGAGACCGACTGGGAGCGAATCGTTCTTCTCTACGACGCTCTGATGCAAATCCGCCCATCTCCCATCGTGGCACTGAATCGAGCAGTCGCCGTTGGTATGGCTCAAGGCCCGTCCGCTGGACTTGATGCACTCGATACAGCGGCTAGGCTCGCCGGTGACTCTGCGTTGGCTGGCTACCATCTGTTTCCCAGTGTGCGCGGAGACCTGCTTAGGAAGATGGGCAGGTTCACCGAGGCGAGTGAGGAAATCCGACGCGCAATCGCGATGACGAAAAATCTGCGGGAACAGGAATTGCTGACGGAAAGGTTGAAGCAGATTGAGAAGACGGCGTTGTCAGCATAGGTGCGGATCAGTCCCGTGAAACGCGCTTGTCGTGGATTTGAGCTTTATTGGCATTTTGGCGCTCACGAGACGCCCCAAGATAACTGCGGTCAGACCTTTTCAATATCGTCGCCCGTTGTATTCGCGCGTCAATCCCGCGATAAACTGGCTCACCGCAGCAGGATTCCGTAGAAACGTGGAGAGTCGCGTTCGGGGCGTGCCGAGCGACCTCGCTCATAAGGAGCGGACGGAAACGTCGACGATATCGAAACAGCCAGAGCCAGAAGTCGGTGCGCTCACGGGATCGCCAAAACGCTCGCCAAGCGCAGCGAAGGATTGAGAAATCCAAAAAGATAACAGTGTCTGCGGCGGGAAGCCGGCCTTCCACAGCATCGTACGGTCCCAGGTCGCCATCCATGATTCAACGGTAGCCCCGGCTAGTCGCTGCTGAGTCGCAATCCACTGCTCGGGCAGAGTTGCCGTGAGGTTCTCTTGCCCAAAAATCTTATCCAGCTCAATGAGTGGCAACGCCGCGATCTCACCGATGCGCGCCGCGAGGGTCGATTTCCCGGAGCCGCCGGAACCGAGGATAATGACTCGCTCCATCGTCCTTAAAGTAGATCGTTGATGAACTTACTTGCGATCCTCCCGATTCATCGGGGCCTAATAGGACAGCGTCTTTACGGTGCGCGACTACACACGATTTACCGCTATTCCAGGTTGAGTTCTGTCCGGATCGCCGACGATCTGCTCGGAACTCAGCGCCACATCGTTGGAACGACCTCGGAGGCAGCGTTGGGCTGGGGTTGGTGAGGATGGTGCTAGAGTTTGGGAATCCCAGATGGCCAACTCAGATGCTCCATCCAGCACCCGCCAGGTCTTGCTTTATTTCGGCCTGATGTCGCTGCTGGTGAACGTCGTCAACCCCGGCTTCGTGCTGGACATTCCAACGTCGTACATGCTGAAGAATATCCTTCACGCGGATCCTTCTCAGATCTCCGGATTCCGCCTGGTCACAGGCAGTCCTCTTTATCTGGGGTTCGCTTTCGGCATGGTCCGTGATCTTTGGAATCCGCTTGGCCTGCGTGATCGAGGATACTTCCGTATCTTTGTCCCGCTCATGATCTGCTTCCTTGCGCGGATGGCGCTCTCACGCACAACCTACGTGGGACTTCTCATCGGAATGCTGCTGACGACGACCGCCTACTCGTTCATCTTCGCTGCCTTTCAAGGCTTGACTGCCCTCATCGGTCAGGAGGCTCTCATGACCGGGCGCCTAAGCGCCCTGTCCAACATATTCCTCTTTCTTCCAGTGGGTGCAGCATACTTTGGCTCAGGATTCATGGCCGAACACCTTTCTCCTCGACAGATCTTTCTTATGGTCCTCGCCCTCGCGGCAACGCTCGTCGCGTTCGGCTTCTGGAGGCCTCGTTCCGTGTTCAGTCACGCCTATGACAACCCGCGCGCGAAGGGCACGAACTTTCTTGGAGATGTACGCCGCCTCCTGAAGCATCGTGCCATCTACCCGGTTGTGCTAATCAACCTGCTGTGGAACTTCACCCCCGGATCATTCACGCCGATGCAGTTCTTTCTGACCAATCAGCTCCACGCGTCGGACGCGACCTATGGGGAATTTCTGGGTCTAAATAACCTTTTCTTTCTCCCGCCCATTCTGCTCTATGGATTCCTATGCACGCGCTTTCCGCCACGCAAGCTTCTGCTGTGGTCCGTGATCATAGGGGTGCCGCAGTTTATTCCAATGGCCTTTATCCACACCGGACCGCAGGCTCTTCTGGCCGCTGTCCTGATTGGGTTGATGGGCGGCATGGCGAACGCGGCCTGCATCGATATCGCGATACGCGCTTGCCCTCCCGGCTTGCAAGGAACGCTGATGATGATAATCGCCGCCACCTTCGCGCTCTCCATGCGCGCCGGGGATGTGGTGGGCTCGTGGATCTACGGTTTGAGTCCAAAGCACGGCTTCCAGTATTGCGTGCTTGCGATTACCGTTTCGTACGCGCTCATCCTGCCCGTAATCCCGCTTATTCCCAAACAACTGATCGCCACAGCCGATGGAGAACCGAACCCGGAAGAGGAAGCGTTGGTTCTTGCGGAAATTGGCAACGCAACGGGACCCGCGTAGTTGGCGCATCACGACACTTCTGCAAGAGCAGAAAACCTCAGACGTCTGCCAACGTCCGAGTGACGGGCAAACCGGAAGTTGGCCGACTCCAGTCGGTCCCAATGTCCAGTTGACCATCTTGGAATTAGCGGTGGGCGCATCCGGGCCAACAACAGGGGCGTCGTTTTCCATCCCTAAGGCTTGAACAGCCCCACTCGATACGGCGGCCTCTAGTTTCTGCTTTTTTAGCTGACTCAATCCAACATATCCACTCATTGCGTGCGAGCGGCGTAATATCCTCCCATGCTGTTAACGCTTGCGGGTCGGATGTAAGTGCTTTTTTTAAATCTGCGGGCACTTCGTGTACCACACCGCTAGAAATCTTTATTCGCGACATAGATAAGCTCTCGTTCGTCAGCTCCAACGCCGCGAGGAGATCTCTTGCTGAGCAAAGGATGTTGATTGTTCGGCCATGGCGAGGTCCTGACGCTCAGGTTAACTCGGCGCTAGTTTATCCGTGCGGTCGTATGACGAGCAAGCCGGAACTGAAAAGTTCGACAAACATCCACTGCCGCTTTTGACTGATTCAGGTAAGAGCGGGCCGAAACTGTATTCAGCGTTTGACTAGCTCGGAAAATTTCCTCCAGGACAGACAGTTGAGAACGGAAGATTTCTCTAGGCCGGCCCGCCGCGCTTGATCGATGCCGTACCGGATCAGATCGAACTCACGCGTGCTGTGGGCGTCGGTCGAAACTGCGATTTTGATGCCGGCATTCGCAGCGAGGCGGGCATTGTCGGCCGAGAGATCGAGGCGGTCCGGGCTTGAATTGATTTCAAAGAAGCACCCAGTCTGTTTCGCATGAGCGATGATCCGCTCGATGTCAATCTCGTACCCGGAGCGCTTTAGAAGCAGCCGCCCCGTGGGATGGCCCAGGATTGTGAAATAGCGGTTGTCCATGGCCCGCAGAATTCTTTCCGTTTGCGCGGTCTTGCCGAGACCGAAGCGCGAATGGATGGAACACACCGTGTAATCGAGCTCTTTTAATAAGTCATCGGGGTAATCCAGTGATCCGTCCGCGAGTATATCCACCTCGGCTGATTTCAGAATGCGGATGCCATCGATGCGCTCGTTCAGCTTGTCGATAAAGCGGATCTGGTTCCAGAGATCCTCGACAGAAACGCCGCCCGCAATCTTCAGGCTCTGCGAGTGATCCGTTATCCCGATGTATTCATAGCCTTTGTTCCGGGCTGCAATAGCCATTTGCTCAATGGAATGGGCGCCATCGCTGGATCTTGAATGCGTATGAAGCTCGCCGCGCAGATCCTTAAGCGAAACCAGAACGGGCAGCGTATTTTGGAGAGCGCGTTCCACTTCATCGTGACCTTCCCGGAGCTCCGGCTGAATGAAGGACAGATCGAATTTCCGGTACAAAGCAGTCTCGGTCGGAAACGGACCATTCGATCTCAAACTCTTTATCGGGCCGGTAACCGCGGTCAGTTTCCGCAAATGCGCTTTGGAACCCGTACACCCAATCAGCGCCACTCCCCAATCCTCTTTGCACGCAACGTGGACCCGCAACAAGATGCCCGAGGAGAGGGCAAACACGGCATTGTTTTTCCCAGAACTGACGAGCATGGTGCGCCCGCCATAGCGCTCCAGTTTTGAGATCACGTGGTCGAAATCATCGGTCTCGATCACAAAAGCGATTTCCTCGATGACCTCGACACGCCGGCGGTATTCCCCAACTACTTCTGCGCGCCGGACGCCGCATCGGTTCAGCAGAAACTCCTCAATGGCGACGGGCAGGTCGTCGGCCCGATAGAGCAGCATCGCGTGAGTCTCGGTTAGGCCGAGACGAACGTGTTCGGCCATCCGCAGACCAAGCGTCTTTTCGATATCCCCGCTTGCGAGCTTTTCCTTCAACGCGTCCACCGAGGTGATACGTAGCTTTTTGTAGATGCGAAGAATGCGCTCGGGATCTAGCCGGGGATACTGGCTGATATCGGAAAGCTCGGGGCTTGCCGTGGCGCGTAACTTTTCAAGTTTTGCCAGCGTGCCAGTTTGCACGACTTCACGAATGGCGCCGCTGATGCCTTCGCCGATGCCGGCGTATGCGGTAAGATCCGCATCACTGCGGACGAGTTCGTCGATGCTCTCAGAGAGCGTGCGGATCTTGGCAGCGGCACGCCGATATGCTTTCACTTTGTACGGGTTTTCCTTCTGCGCCGATAGCAGTTGCGCGAGGCTCGCCAAACGATCCGCGATTTCTGCGTTGCTCAAAACCGCCTCAGGGGAGGAGGGTGTAGGTTGATCTCCTGACGCTTTCATTTGCGAATTGTGCTTCCCTTTGGTTAGCACGCCGGGATGCCTTTTGCAGCCTAAGACCCGCCACGGACGTTTGCCTTAATTGGTTCAATGATTGAAGATGGCGAAAAGGCAGAAGTCGGCGAGCACGAGTGCGGCAGGTCCGTCTGCCGTCGCAGAATCTCCGAAATCGTTTCCTTCGATACCAGCCGCTGAGCGGAAGACGACTGGGATCGCATCGTTGCCGAATAGCGCGACAATCAATTTCTCGGACACGTCTGCACCTCCAGGGGCTCTACAGATTTTACTGTCGCTGAGCTTGTGACGAACAGCCTGCTAATAGTCGCTTACGCTTCCCGCTCCGTTTCGGCAGCAAGGACTTGGGGAGAATGTTCTTGTTAAAGGTGTGTTGCGCCCGATTAAGATATGGGTCGTATCGTTGCCGGTCATTTTGGCCGTCGCGCTCGCGATGCGCCTGGCCTTTGCTGCCGATTTCATCCACAAAAATCCATCGCACGCGCTAGGCGTCATTCCGTTTCTCTTTGAGCCGGGGAATATCGCGCGTTCGCTCGCCACAGCACACGGATTCGCGTCGCCGTTCCGCGTCGAGACGGGCCCGACCGCATGGATGGCGCCGGTCTATCCGATGCTGCTCGCGGGTGTGTTTCGCGTGTTCGGGATTTATACATATCAGGCATTCCTGGCGGCGGTAGCGTTGAACATCGCGTTTTCGACGGTCACGTGCGTGCCGATTTTCTTTGCCGGGAAGCGAATCGGCGGGTTGGGTTTCGCTGCGTTCGCGGCATGGCTCTGGGCATTGTTTCCGAACGCGATTGTGCTCCCGTTTGAGTCGCTGTGGGACGCGTGTCTCGCGGCGCTGCTTGCCGCAACGATTCTGTGGGCGACGATCGCGATTGTGGATGGGCGCCGCATGCGCAATTGGATCGCCTACGGGCTGCTGTGGGGGCTCGAGCTGATGACGTATCCGACGCTTGCGGCGCTCCTGCCATTCTTATTCGGCTGGCTGGCATACCGGTCGCTGTTCGTTAAGAAGAATCGCGCTTGCGATCTGCGTCGCCGCTTTGTGTTGCGTGCCCTGGACAATCCGCAATTACACCCACTTTCACGCTTTCATTCCGTTTCGCTCGACCCTCGGTCTGCAGTTGTGGCTGGGAACGCTCGATCGTCCGTGGCCCAGCGGAGCGCATCCCATCAACGATTCCGCCGAACGCGCGAAATACGTCCGGCTGGGCGAGATCCGGTATATGGAGGAAAAGAAGCGCGAGGCAATTCGCTCCATCGCCGAGCACCCCGGCACCGAAGCACGTCTGATGGCGCAGCGATTTGTCGCCTTTTGGACGGGCGGATCGCTACATCCATGGTCGGACCTACTTCGAATTCGCTCGTTCCGATTTCGCTGGGCGTTGCTGTGGAACATCGTGACCGCTGTTGGCGCTTTGTTCGGCATGGCTGGCTCTATTCCGCGCACGTAACCCGTATTTAATCCCTATCGCGGTTTTTCCAATCGTCGTTCCGTGCGCTTATTATTGGACTCTCGTGAATCCGCGCTATCGCCTTTCCGTCGATCCCGCCGTTATGGTGCTTACTGCTGCTGCGGCGCAGCTAGCCTTTGGACAGTTTCGAAGGTATCGGCTTCGGATGCGGGTTTATCGGGCCGGTAGCGTTTGACGCGAGCGAATCGCAGGGCAAGGCCGCTCGCATAACGCGGACTGACTTGGATTTCGTTAAACGCGATTTCGACCACCAGCTTAGGCTCCAGGTACACCGTGTAAGCGTCGCGCCCGATTTCCAGCTTCAAAAACTCCTGCGTTTGCCACGCGAGCATCTCGTCGGTGAGTCCCTTAAATGTTTTGCCGAGCATCGCGAACCCACCTTTCTCGGTATCGCGAGCGCCCAGGTGCAGGTTGCTCAACCAGCCTTGGCGGCGCCCGTTCCCCCATTCGGCGGCGAGCACGACCAGATCGAGAGTTCGCGCCTGTTTGATTTTGAGCCAGGCCTGCTTACGCGCTCCTGCGGCATAGGGCGCGGCCGTCGATTTAGCCATCACGCCTTCGTGACCTCGCGCGAGCGCCTGGCGCAGAAAGTCCTCGGCGTTCTCCGCGTTGCTCGTAACCAGGTGCGGAACCAGCGCCCCGGAAGGAGCAATCCCGGCGAGCGCGGCGAATCTGCGCTTCTGCGATTCGTCCATAAGCGACGCTCCATCCAGGTACATCAAATCGAACCAGAACGGCGTCATGGGGAGTTCTGTAAGCCATGCGATCGACATCGAGCTTGCGCCCGAAGCGCCGCATGCTGACCTGGAACGGCTGCGGCCGCCCTTGCGGATCGAGACTGAGAACTTCGCCGTCGAGGACGAGATCGTGCGCCGGCAAGGCGCGGACGGTTTCGGCGATTTCCGGTATCGCCGGAGTGACGTCCTTCAGGCTGCGCGAGTATATGACGACATCGTCGCCCGATTTATGCGCTTGCACACGCGCGCCATCGAACTTATACTCGAGTGCGGCTTCGCCCAGATCCTGGAGCGCATCGCTCACGTCGTCGGCGGTCTGTGCGAGCATCGGCTGCACGGGACGGAAGAGCTGAACATCGAACGGCTTCAGTCCGGCCTCGCCCTCCTCGAGTGCCGGACGGGCGATTGCGGCCGCGCTTCCAGCCATCATCGCGGCGCGCCGAATACGCTCGGTCGGGATGCCTGACGCTTTCGCAAGGCCGTCCAGCATAATGCCTTCAAGAGCACCCTGACGAAGCTCGCCCAGCAAGAGGCGGATTAGAAACTCCTGTTCCTCTCGTGTCGCCCGCGCAAAAATACCTTTGAGCGCCTCGCGTTTGCGCCCCTCGGATCCCGATCCCTGGATGCCCGCGATGTCCGTAAGTGATCGGTCCACGTCCAGGATTTCAAGACTGGGCGTTTCGACGGGAGCGGCTGCGGCGCCCCGGATTGTGGCGTACCCGATCCCGATGCGGCCCTGGCGCGTTTCGCCCGAAAGAAAGGCCACGGAGACGTCGAGCTCGTCAGGATGAAGCTGCCTGAGAAACCCGGCAAGCAGGCCGATTTTCTCCAGGCGCTTGGACGTTTCCGATATGCGGCGGGAAGTCTCGACAAGCTGGGCGAGCAGCATGAGACTATCCCGATTAGAGCCGCACCACCTCCACACGGCGGTTCTTGGCGCGCCCATTTTCGGTGGAGTTATCCGCCACCGGCCTCCCGTCGCCGTACCCTTTTGTGCTCACGCGATTGCGAGCCACTCCGTGTTCAATGAGCCAATGCGCGACCGATCTCGCTCGAGCCTCAGACAATTTCTTGTTGAGCGAGGAGCTTCCCACATTATCTGTAAAGCCTTCGATTCTCACTTTCCAATCCGAGTGATCTTTCAAGGTATTCGCTACTTGGGTCAACATTGCCGCCGCATTATTAGGCAGGGCCGATTGACCGGTAGCAAACCGGAGCTCCGATTCGCCGAGCGTAAAACGGCCACCCTTATTCGCGAGAGATCCTGCAACAGTCGAGCTGACAGCGCCCGAATAGCGATCGAGAAGCGCTACGAATTGCCGTCCGGCTGCGGGAGTTGGCACGCCGGTTTCTAGAATCTCCCGGTTCGATATGTCACGGCCGTAGAGTTTTCTGTTTTCATCTCCGTCAGGGCGAAGCGTCGCCCCTTGCAGTGAAACGCCTGCAAATAGCCCCTTTGATCGCGACCAGGAGAGCATTTCTGCCTTCATCAAAACATCGGTATCCGCACTGCTCTCTCTGCCTACTGGGCCCGCGGCCACGGCTGCATCGCCGCCTAAGGTAAATTTGTCTCCCAACAGCCGGTCCATCCCCGGTTTGTTCATCACCAATAAAACCAGATCGGTAGACGAGCCGCCAATCTGAAAACCGAAACTCCCTCCTTCAATTGCGACCGCCGCGGGAGAAGTCCACCCGCCATCTCCGTGCCGGCACGAAGCGAACCCGCGCCCGTACTTGCCTCCGACTCCAAAGGCCCCTTTCTTCACTCCGGGGACAATAACGATGCAAGCGGCCTTATCGAACAGGTCATGCGGTATGCCTTTGTCGGGCGTCGCCATGATCTCTTGAAAGGTCTTCGAGGTCTGTTTCAGACGGTGGTCAGGCCTCGTCTCCTGGGCAGAGATTAAGGTGGTTGCAAATAGAACGATTATCGGGAGCTTCAACATGCTTCTTAGATTCAGAATTTGCGAATCCCTTAGCAGAAAAAGTCAAGAAGCTCATCAGTTGCAAAGTTATACTGGCACGTGACCTTTGCCGACTGGCTCCTGGCCGATCTTCGCCTCCCCAAAGGTATCCACAGTCAAGCTGAAGCGAACCATCCCTGGTGGAAGGTGATGTGTCTCACCGGCGTGGATTATTTCTCGACCCTTGGATATCAGCCCGGCATCGCATTCCTTGCCGCAGGGCTGCTCTCGCCGGCTGCCACCTTGATTCTGGTGATCGTCACTTTGGCCGGCGCACTCCCGGTCTACAGTCGCGTCGCGGAAGCGAGTCCCAATGGCCAGGGCAGCATCGCGATGTTGGAGAAGCTCTTCCCGCAGTGGACCGGCAAGACGTTTGTTCTGGTATTGCTTGGCTTCGCCACGACGGATTTTGTGATTACTATGACGCTGTCGGCGGCCGATGCTGGCTGCCCACTTCACGCAGAATCCGTTTACGCCGCCGTGGATGAAGAGCCAAATGGGCGTGACTCTGATCCTGCTTGCCCTATTGGGCGCAATCTTTCTGAAGGGCTTTAGAGAGGCGATCGGCGTAGCGGTCGTGCTCGTCGGTTTGTATCTCGCCCTAAACCTGGTGGTTACCGCTTTCGCGTTATGGCAAATCTGGTTGCATCCAGGGATGATTCCGCATTGGAAGAACGCCCTATTAGCACAACATGGAAATCCCATGGTGATGCTCGGCATCTCGCTCGTGTTGTTCCCGAAACTCGCATTAGGACTTTCCGGTTTCGAAACCGGCGTTGCCGTCATGCCGCTGATTGAAGGCGAAGATCTTGCGCAACGTATCCGGAACACCCGAAAACTGTTGGTCACAGCGGCGGCGATCATGAGCGTGTTCCTGATCGCGACAAGTATTGTGACCACGCTCCTGATCGAGCCGGACAAATTCAAAGAGGGTGGCGAGGCAAACGGGCGCGCTCTGGCATACCTGGCTCACAAGTATCTCGGGAACGCATTCGGGTCGCTCTATGACATCAGCACCATCCTCATTCTGGCGTTCGCCGGGGCATCCGCAATGGCGGGTCTTTTGAATCTGATTCCACGCTACCTTCCGCGCTTCGGCATGGCGCCGGAATGGGCGCGTGCTGCTCGCCCTCTGGTGCTTGTATTTATGGCGGTCGCGTTTACTGTGACCATTCTGTTCCACGCCAATGTAGATGCGCAGGGCGGCGCGTACGCCACCGGCGTGCTCGTGCTCATCACGTCGGCCGCTCTTGCTGTGACCGTCGCCGTCTGGAAGCAGGCGCTTCGCTGGCCATTCCTCGTGATCGCGCTGGTTTTCATCTATACAACCGCTCTCAACATCCATGAACGTCCGGAGGGCATTAAGATTGCGTCATTCTTCATTTTCGCGATCATCGTGACCTCACTCACCTCGCGCGCCCTGCGGGCGACGGAATTGCGAGTTTGCGGGATCGATCTGGACGGCGCTGCGCAAGCACTGCTTGCCGAAAATGGCGACGAGCCCATCCGCTTCATCGCACGCAAGCCTCGGCCCGAAACCGAGCAGAGTCTCGATCGCGCCGACGCACAAATGCGTTATTCACACAATCTCAGCCCCAACCAGCGCGTGTATTTTCTCGAGGTGGACCGAGGCGATGCGTCGAGCTTTGAAGAGACGCTTCAACTTACGGGAGAGCGCGTGGGAAAGCACGCTGTTTTGCGCGCCAAGAGCCCCGTGGTCGCTAACGCGATCGCGGGTATCCTCATCCACTTCGCCAACTCTACCGGAAAAGCTCCGCACGCCTACTTCATGTGGACGGAAGGAAATCCGGTCGGGAATTTATTTCGGTTTCTGTTTCTCGGCGAGGGAGATACAGCGCCTCTTACGCACGAAGTGCTGCGCCGCGCCATTCCGGATGTGAAACGTCGGCCGTTCGTACACGTCGATTAACTCCGAAGAGCGGTTCTTCGCACGGTGCATGGCATCATGGCAGACATGCGCCACACCGTGCTTTACGCGCTGATTTCGCTTTTCACAGCGAGTTTTATCCTTGCGGACGACGTCTACCGAAAGCCGCCTCAGGAGATTGTGGATGTCTTAAACGCGCCACCCACGCCCGAAGCGGTCGTCAGCCCGGCAAACACACAAGTTTTGCTGATTGAGCGCATTCTCTACCCTCCAATCTCCGATCTCGCGCAACCCATGCTGCGGCTGGCCGGAGTTCGCATTAATCCGAGCAATAACGGCCCGCACAGCGCGATCCTGTACCGGTCGGCAACGCTCCAACGGCTGGACACGAATTCTTCATCAGCGGGGCAAATCAAACTTGCGCTTCCACCGGACGCCAAGATTACGGAGCCGATCTGGAGTCCCGACGGAAGCCGTTTCGCATTCACGAACATCACCGAAGATGCCGTGGAGCTGTGGACCGGCGATGCGAATTCAGGCCAAATTCACAAGCTGAACGGTATCAAGGTGAACGCCGCTCTGAATGGATTCCGCATGCCGGATCCGATTCAGTGGATGCCCGATGGCCACACGTTACTCGTCCAAACCGTGCGTACGGATCGGGGATCGCCACCCAACCAAACAGCGATTCCTCCCGGGCCGCACACGCAAGAGAGCGCCGGCAGATCCGGCCCCGTGCGCACTTATGAAGACATGCTCAAGAACGCGTATGACGAGGATCTGTTCGACTATTACGCTACTGCGCAGCTCGAGTTTATCGATTCCCGCAGGGGCACTGCAACGCCGTGCGGGCAGCCAGGAATTTTCTTGACTGTGAATCCGTCTCCGGACGGTCAGGATGTGCTGGTCGCGCGCGTTCGCAAGCCGTATTCGTACCTGCATCCCGTCTCCGCATTTCCCAAAGACGTAGAGGTTTGGGATCGGTCCGGACAGCTTGCGTATAAGGTCGCGAGCTTGCCTCTAGAAGATCGCGTGCCCATTGAAGGTGTACCCACCGGGCCGCGCGATTACAACTGGCTTCCGACGGACCCACACACGCTCGATTGGGTGGAGGCGCTCGACGGCGGCAATCCGAAGGAGAACGTCCCGTATCGCGATCGCATCATGCTGGCCAAAATTTCGGGTTCTAAAGCCGAACCGCAGGAACTGATGAAAGTCCAGCAACGATTCGAGGAGCATCGATTTCGGTGAATCAGGAAAGTTGGCCTTGGTCGACGACTACGATCACAATACCCGTATTCTGCGGACCTTCGCATTGAATCCGGAAGCACCCGGTGAAGCGCCCAAGCTCCTTTGGTCCCGCAACCGACAGGACCGGTATAAGGATCCCGGAACCCCGGACAAGCGCATGCTGTCGAACGGCAAATTCGCGGTCCGTCAGGACGGCGATTCCATATTCCTCGCGAGCCTCGGCGCCACCCCCAAAGGCGACCGGCCGTTTTTGCATCGTTTTGATCTGAAGACAGGCGCTACGGATCAACTGTTTCGGTGCGATGATGCGCATTACGAGTTGGTCGAAGCAATTCTCAGTCACACCGGAAACAACTGTTGACGCGACGGGAATCGCCCACCGAGCCGCCGAACTTTTTCATCCGCGAAAATGGCCGGGCGCCGCATGCAATTACCGAATTACGCGGATCCCACGCCTATACTGCGCAAGGTCAAAAAAGAGCTAGTGACCTATAAGCGAGCGGACGGCGTGCCGCTTTCGTTCACATTGTATTTGCCGCCGGATTACAAGCCCGGAACCCGCTTGCCCACCGTTGTCTGGGCATATCCGCTCGAATACAACAATGCTGCAACTGCCGGCGAGGTCACTGGCTCTCCCGAACGATTCACAACCATTGTTGGGCCATCCGAGCTTTTCTTCGCGTTAGACGGATACGCGGTTTTGGACAATGCCGGAATGCCGATCATCGGCGACCCGAATACGGTAAACAACACGTACATCGATCAATTGGTAGCGGACGCGAAAGCCGCCATTGACCAAGCGGCGGAAATGGGCGTAACCGACCCCCATCGAGTCGGTACCGGTGGCCACAGCTATGGCGCGTTTATGACCGCGAATTTGCTGGCGCATTCCGATCTCTTTCAGGCTGGAATCGCGCGCAGCGGCGCTTACAATCGCACTTTGACGCCGTTCGGCTTCCAGACCGAGCGCCGCACTTTGTGGGAAGCGCCGGATGTGTACTTGAAGATGTCGCCTTTCATGTGGGCGAACAAGATCCACGGGGCTTTGCTAATGATTCACGGCGAGGCCGACGACAATAGCGGAACCTTTCCGATTCAATCGGAACGTATGTATGAGGCCGTGCGCGGTAACGGGGGAACGGTGCGGCTCGTGACCCTGCCGTACGAGGCTCACGGTTATCGCGGGCTGGAATCGATCGAAGACACGATTTACGAAATGCTCACTTGGTTCGACCATTATGTAAAGAATGCCGGCGAAGGCAACCAGATGCGAAGCTCCACTCATTAATCGCCCGGCGCAAATCAGACGGCTCACAAATTCACCCGCTTCTCCTTTTTCCGGCTCGCGTACCAGCAGGGCGAATCGCCGACGTGAGCGAAACAGCGAATGAACGCACGTTTCCGTCTGGGGCTGATCGAAGAAAAACTCGGTTTTTCCGTCCTTCCGCGGAACGGCGTAATACTGTTGCACCTGTGCCGTGCCGAATGCATTGCGATTGGTCGCGATGCGGTATCGAAGGACCAGGTAATCGCATATGTACAGAACAAGGAGAGATGCAATCCCGTACAGCAGCCCGCGAATAAGAAGGCGCTTCAAAAGCTATACTTCAGCGCGAACTGAAAAACGCGCGGTCCGTTCAGCGCGTCAATCGATTGCAACGAACGGAAGCCACCCGGCCCGGAGTTGGGAACCAAGTAACAGGTTTGGTTCTGTGTGACCCCATCGCCGCAGTTCGTGCCGATCGGTTCATATTGGAGCTGATTTACACCGTTGCCGTTCTGCACATAAAAATTGGCGTGATTGGCGAGGTTGAAAACCTGCGCCGTGAACGTGACGCGCTGCCGTTCGCCGATCAGGAAATCTCGCGACAGCGCTGCGTCGATCTGCATAATCCAAGGGCCATAGAACGAATTCAACCCAACTGCCGGGCTGGGGCCGGATCCGTTGATCCCGAGCGCCGTATTCGCAGTGCTCTGATTAAAGGCAGTATCGTTCAGCCCGTTGCTCGCGCCGTCGCAGTTATCGAATGACAAGCTCGAGCTGGTGCAGGCCGAATCGAGCAGAGCAGCGAAGGGCCGGCCGGAACTGAATTGCATCACTGTGCTCAGAGTCCACCGAGAGAACATGTTCCGAAGCAGTCCGCTCGACAACGAGGGCGTTCCCGGAGCATAAACCGCGGCGATGCTGACTCGATGCCGCTGATCGAGCAGGTACGGACCGCGCGTGTTTGAGAAATCGAACTGATTGTTGAAATCGACCCCATTCGATTGGATGTTGTGCGCCAAGGTGTAGCTGGACTGAATGGCCAACCCATGTGACAGACGCCGCTGCAACTGGACAAAGCCCGAGTAGTAATTGTTAATGCCGGGGCTGATCAATTCGTTAATCTGGCCCAGGCGGGAGTTGACGCGTCCTTCTTGCAAAAGCCCACTGTCGAAGTTCGGCAACACGATCTCCGGGCCTGCGCACGGCAAAATCGCGGCTCCGGCGGAACACACAACATACGTAGTTGTCCCCGAGGGCGGCATCAGATTCAGATCGTATGCGCTGGAGGAAATCAGATGCACGCCATGCGTCCACAGGGCGCCTACGCTAAGCACCGTATCGCGAGCGATTTCGCGTTCCACCTGGAAACTCGATTGAAGAACGTAGGGTGTCCGAAAATGCGGATCCACCAGCGAGATATTCGGCGACGCGCTGAAAAACGCTGGATTGGTAATTGTGTTGGGGAATACGGGACCGAAGACATTGCCGGCGGAATCCACGGAAGGCACTTGCGCGTTGGGCGGCAAAGCAGGATTAAACGAAGTGCTTGTGCTTGACTGCTGGGAAACAAGGCCGTTCGAGATCACCGCATTCCGGTAATTCAGCCCGTTAAAGTTCTCGCGAAAAATTCCGAATCCGCCGCGCACGACGGTTTTTTCCAACGGCTGATACGCAAATCCGAAGCGCGGCGCCAGCCGCATGTACTGATTCGGAAATTGTCCGGTAAGCGGAAATACAGGGTTCTCTTTTGGCTGCGGATAAATTTGAAAATCTTCTCGGATGCCTAAATCAAGGGTTAAGCGGCGATTGACCTGGAATTTGTCCTGAAAATAAAATCCGTAGAATGGCACGTCGAAACCGAAATTCGGGTTTCCGGCGTTTTGCGCAAAATTGTTGTAGACGCCGAGAGCGAAACTCGGCAGATCGGAAAAGTAATACGTACCGCGGAAGGTCCCCGAGAGGCGGTCGGCATCGGGGTCAAAGCTCGACGAGAGCGCGTCCACAACGTGGGTGTAGTTCATGTCGATCCCAAATGTCATCTGGTGACGGCCTTTTATATATGTGAGATGTTCCGCCGCTTCCCACTGTGCTTCGTGCGTCACGCCCGCAGCAAATCCGGCATTGCCGAGAATGAAGGGCTGCGGCGCAAGCAGGTAAACAGTAGGGTAATTCGGATCGACCAAACCGCTGGGGGTCGCGATCTGATCGTCACGCGTGAATGCCGCGTGGAACTCGTTCAGTACCCTTGGGGAGAGAATTTGAGTCCAGGACAAAGTGGCCGCATTATCGTGGACCACATTGTTCGAAAGCGCCTGCCGGCCAAAAATAGAGACCGGATTGGACGTGATCTCGCCGCCTGGAGAGTTGAAAACGTTTCGATTCAGGCTTAACGTCACGCTACTGTTCTGCGTTGGACGCCAATCTGTCTTGTCGAGCAGAACCAGGTCATTTGTCTGGCGCAGCCGGGTGCCGAGGTTCGTCCGGATCGCTCCCAACGCGTTCGCGACATCTTGGAGATAGACGGGACTCGCCGGATCGGCATTTGAAAGGCCAGAGGGAATAGGGAACAGCGAACTGGGCGCGGGCAGAGGCGTCCCCGCAGGAATGCCGAAAGCAGTTTCGTCGACCGATTGCTGTCCTTCATTGATCACCGATATCGGGTCCTTTTGCCGTTGCTGCTCGTAATCGAAAAAGAACCACAGCTTCCCGTGCTGAATGGGTCCGCCAAGCGATCCTCCGAACTGCTGCAGAATGTCGAGCGGGCGCGGAACGCCATTCGCTTTGTCGATCGCGTCATTCGCGGCCAGCGCTGAATTCCGGTTGTAGTAGAAAGCGTTTCCGTGAAAGGTGTCGGACCCCGAACGTGTCACGGTGTTGATGAAACCCGAGCCGCCGCCGCCGTACACCGCCGAATACGGCGTCGTCGCTACCTGAAACTCTTGTATGGATTCCTCGCCGAAGATGAACGGCACGCGCGTGCGCCCGCGCGCATCGCCGAAATAATTGCTCGTCGCACTTGCCCCATCCACAGTGAAGGAATTACTTCCGTTCCCATTCGCGTAACCTGAATCCTCTCCGCCCTCCTGTCCCCCTAAGCTCACCAGACCCGATTCGCCGTCGGCCGAAGCGTTCGGGACAAGCAAAACCAGATCGGTGAAGCGGCGTCCATTTAGGGGCAGGTTCTCGAGCAGATCACGATCGACCACCGAGCTCAGAGAGGACTCGGCCGGACGCAGCAGCGGAGTCGTTCCGCTGACGGAAGTGACTTGCGTTTGGGTGCCCACGCTGAGTTGGATGGCCGCGGAAGTCGTTCGGCCGACTGAGACGACGGCGCGAGACATGACGGCAGTTCGAAAGCCCGGCGCGCTCACAGAAAGCGAATACGAGCCCGGCGGCAAAACGGGGAAAACAAACAGCCCCTCGGAGTTGGTTCTCGTGGTGTCTTTGACATCGGTCTCGAGGCTTCGAATCACGACAACGGCCTTCGGCACCGCAGACGCGGAGGAATCGGTCACACGGCCTGTGATGCCCCCGGAATTTATGTTCACCTGGCCTGAAATGCTCGATTGCGCGATTACTAAGAGGGTCAGCTGCGCAATGAGCGCGCAGATACACCTTCGGACTCCCATCTTCTCTAAAGATAGTAAACGAGATGTAGCCTAGCTCTCCAGTCCCGCTTTGCCCAGCAAGCGGCGTAAGGCGCCTTCGCCTCCTGCTCCGTGTTGCCTTCCGGCGATCTTGCCGTCACGATCAAGTAAGACGTAGAGCGGATATCCCCGCGCTTCACAGATGGCCGCCAGCGTCGTGTCTTCGGCCAACACGATCTTCGCAGCGCGAGGGGACGTATCGAGATACTTCTTCACCTTCCGGCGGGGCTCGCCCATATCCACGGCGAACACCACCAGGCCTTCTTTCGCGAACTCGTTCGCCAGGGAGTCAACCACCGGCTCATCCTTCTTGCAGTACGGACACCAGGTTGCCCAGAACTGAATCAAAACCACTTTCCCTTTTAGCGTCTCGCTCGTATATTTCTCGCCATCGATGGTTTTCAGGCTGAAATGGGGAGCCGGTTCGTCAGCGCCGGTCGCCGCCAGCCTGCCCGTGCCGAAGCAGAATAAGAGCGCCGCCATTTCGCGACGCGAAACCTGTTGGTGAAGTGGCATAGTGGGTCTATCGTAATAGAGATGCGACCAAAAAACAATGTCGCGGCCGTCGCGGCTATACTCGCCGCCACCGCCGTATGGGGGCCGAGCGCGTCGGCGAACGAGTCCTCCAGCGGATTGGTCCCGCTGGTCAGCAATGTCGCTCGCTGGGTCGCGAGCGCGAAGAAAGTCGGAGCGGCGGATAACGACGAGAAGATCGAGGTCGCGGTTTACCTCCGCTTCCGCAATAAAACTGCGCTGGAGGCGCTCGTCAGCGAACTCTCGACGCCCAGGCAGCCCCAAGTACGGACAGTTCCTCACTCCAGAAGAGTTCCACGCGCAATTCGCGCCCGAGGCCGCGGATGTTGCTCTTGTCCGAGACACCCTTCACGGGCTTGGGCTAACACCGGGCTACACGCCTGCAAGCGGTTTATTCGTCACCGCGACCGGCACAGTCGCTCAAATTAAGGCGGCTTTTCACGTCACTCAAAATTTGTATCTATATAAGGGCAAGACACTCCGCGCCAATGCCGAGGCGCCCTTAATCCCGGTTCGCGCATCGCAGACGGTGATGGCCATTTCCGGGCTCGACGAGGCGCGCCTCTTGACTGGACCGCCGCATCGGCTGGCCAATGTCAGTCCCGCCGCTCTTCCCGGGCCGCCGCCCGACCCGAAGCCAGAGCACTGCAGCACCTATTGGAGCGGCAACTTGTCGTACGTGAGTCCCGCCCCGCGACCGTACCCTGACATTCTCCCTTGGTTCATCTGCGGCTATACGCCAGCCCAGATCCGGGAGGCATACGGAGTCAACAAAGTGAGCCGAACGGGCAGGGGCGTGCGCGTTGCAATCGTCGGCACCTACGCTTCTCCGACCATCGTGGAGGATGTGAACCGGTTCTCTAAGAACCACGGGTTGCCGCCGCTAAATTACCTGAATTTCAGCCAGATCGTCCCTCCAGGAATTTACAAAGTTCCGGCCGATGACCCGTGCGGGCCGCAAGCTTGGTATGTGGAAGAAACCCTCGATGTAGAGGCGGTACACGGCATTTCTCCGGACGCATTCTTGCTGTACGCCGGCGCGGGCTGCACGACGGGAGCCGATGTCGATGAAACGCTTTATAACTTGATCGACAACCGCTTGGCGGATATTGTCGCTAACGGTTGGCTGATTTACGGCGGTGAAGAGGCAGCGCCGCCCAGCCGGATTGAGAGCGATACGGCACAGTTTCTGCAGGCCGCGGCTGAAGGCATGACGTTGCTTTTCCCCTCGGGAGATGAGGGTGATGGCACGGTACTCGGAGACGTGCTCAGCGGCGGCAATTGGCCCAACGGCAGTCCGTACGTGACTGTCGTAGGAGGAACCAGCCTGGCACTCTTAAATTCTTCGGGTGAGAAATCCGAATGGGGATGGAGCAGCTACATCAATTATCTAAATAACCCGGAAATTTTGGACACCGGGCACCTGATTATGCATAGCGGGCTGGTCCGTGCCGATTTCAGATTTTTGAACGGGTCCGGCGGAGGCCCGAGCTTGGTCGAGTTACAGCCGTCTTATCAGAAAGGCATTGTCCCGGCGTCCATGTCCGAAGTGGCGTATACTCTCGGCGGAATCCGCGTCCCGCTCGAGCCCGCGCGGCGCGTGACCCCGGATATTTCCATGGTTGCGGACCCATACACCGGTGTTCTCATTGGTGAAACGTTCGCGATCACTAATACGGCGAGGTACGATGCCGGGTGCCTGAGGCTTTCCTCGACCACACAGTATTGTGAACGCGCCGCCGGCGGAACAAGCGCTTCGTCTCCGCTGTTTGCCGGAGTGCTGGCACTCGTCGACGAGGAGCGCCTTTCGAATTTTCTGCGGCCTATCGGTTTTGTAAATCCTGCTTTGTACAGGTTGAATACCGACGTCGAGGGGCGCACAGCTCCAATTATCGACGTGCATGCACCCACATCTCCTCTTGCTGTGCTCTCGTCATTCTTCGATGTGCCTGGCTTTATTCCGATCACCACCATCAACTCCGTTCCAAACAGCACGAACACGGCTGCCATCGAAGGGCTGGATACTTCGCTGCGCGCAGGGCCGAAATACGATAATGTAACCGGGCTGGGCGTCCCCAATTTGCCCTGTTTCCTTCAAGCGTTAGGCTCGCGATAATCCATATTCGGCTGGATTCGGCACGCGTTGAGGCAAATTTACGCCCAAAAGCAGAGAAAGTACCTCAAGTACTAATAATCTATATTCTTTTACCCCAGTACCGGTTATGCTTATTCCTGCGCTTCGGCAGGATTATGCTTCCAGAGCGAAGATTTCAATTTGTATCTCGAATCACATTACCCGCTGGACTGTAAAAATATCTCGGATCGGAGAAATGGTGTCAACGACAGAAGGATCTTTGAAGAATTTGAGTTTAATCGCCACACTGCTGCTGGCAGGTGCGGCATCGGGAGCTGCTCAGAGCGCCGCGACGGCAACGCAGCGCATCAGTAACAACACGCCCGGTTTTGTAAAGACGGCGAAAAACCTTGGTCCCGTAAATCGGTCCACGGTGATCGACGTCGGCATTTGGCTGAATGTGCGCAATCGCGGCGAATTGGATTCTTTCGCCCAAGAGCTGTACGATCCCAGTTCGCCGCGCTATCACACCTGGCTCACATCTGCCGAGTTCGTGTCCAGGTTTGCGCCTACCGCGGACGAAGTTAAAACAGTTGAAGAGTTCTTTTCCTCTCACAACCTGCCGGTCGTCTCGGTTGGTCCGAACAACATGTTCGTGCGAGCGCGGGGTACCGTGGCTAGTGTCGAGAAAGCGTTTCAAGTTCAAATCAACAGCTTCGAATTGAACGGTAAAACGTACCGCGCGAATACCTCTGATCCGGCGGTCGCGTCGGCTGCGGCAGCGCTTGTGAGCGCGGTTTCCGGATTAGACAACCTGGAATATCAGCACCCCATCGTCTCGCGATCGGTCCGAAATCCGAATGGGACCACACAGTCTGCCGTCGAAGCCGCCGCGTCGGCCAATGACCCCAATTTCTTCACTGATCACTGCTTCACAGGCGCGAGGACGGAGACATACGGCACCAGCGGCACGCTATCCCTTTCGAGACCCTAAGAGGAAACACTTACAATGGCAACGGGAACGCCCCTGGTTGCGGTTATACTCCTGCGGACATTTACAGCGCGTATAATCTGACGGGCCTTTACAACAGCGGCTACGACGGCACGGGGCAAACGGTCGTCATTATCGACTGGTGTGGCTCGGAGACGATCAGGGGGGATGCCAACGCCTTCTCAACGAGGTTTGGCCTGCCCGCGCTGACTTCATCGAACTTCCACATCCTTTACTCTTCCACAACCCCCACATGCGCGGCCCCTGACCCTGAAATCAACCTGGATGTGGAATGGGCCCATGCCATCGCGCCCGGGGCTAAGATCGACCTGGTGGTGCCGCCATCCGCGAGTTTTATGGATGTTGACGATGCCGAGCTCTATGCGATCGCTCACGGTCTCGGCAACGTCATTTCGGGCAGCTATGGAAGCGAAGAAGCCTTTCACCCCGCCGGCAGTGCTGAACGAGGAGAATCTGATTAACCAGATTGCGGCATCGCTGGGTATTTCGGCTAATTTCGCGACCGGCGACAGCGGCGACTTCACCTTCGATATCGGGCCGCCCGATTTTCCGCCCACGGTCCTCGCTCCGGCCGATTCCCCATATGCGACGGGAGTTGGCGGCGTCAGTCTCGCGCTGAAGTTAGATGGCACGATGCGTTTCCAAACGGGATGGGGCAACAATGAGACTCTCGCTCGTTTCTGGCGGGAAGCATTTTCAATCCCCCCATCAACTTCGGCTTCGTATATGGCTCCGGCGGAGGGCCCAGTGCGGTTTTCTCGAAGCCGTCCTTCCAGAAAAAACTGCCGGGTACGCACCGGCAGCTTCCGGACATCTCCTGGCTTGCCGATCCATTTACCGGAGGCATAATCGCCATCAGTGAACCCTTCTATGCTCCGCCACTGTTGTGGCAAGTCTATGGCGGCACCAGCTTGGCGACTCCGATGTTCTCCGGGTTGTGGGCGATCGCGAACCAGGAAGCCGGCGCGCCCCTCGGGCAAGCCGCACGCCACTTGTATTCCATGCCGGCAGGCACCATCACCGATGTGGTTCCCCGCGGATCCGGCACTAACGTTACGGCGACAATCCAAGAACCGACCGGCACGACCAGCTATACAGCAGCCCAACTCGCCGCGCCTCTGGTAAACACCACCGTTTTCACCAGTGCGATCTGGAACATACCGCTCGAACAGGACACTGCGTATATCATCACGTTCGGGACTGATTCCGGACTCACAGTGACGCCGGGATGGGACGACGTGACTGGCCTAGGCACACCGAACGGGAAAGCCTTCGCCGATTACTTCAACCCGGCATCTCACAAGTAAATTTAAGCTCCTCCGCCGTCGTGCGACGGTGGAGGAGCTTCTTACTCAGGCTCGGTCTCGTCGACCGCCATTGCTCCGAACCCAGCGCAGGTTATACGCTCACCCAACACACTACAATGGCGGAGTGGCTGCCAGGAAGTTGAACGAACAGGAGCTGGATGCGGCGCTCCAGCAGCTCGGCGGCTGGACCCTAGCGAACGGGAAGCTCCACCGGGATTACAAATTTTCGGACTTCGCTCACGCCTTCGGGTTCATGGCCACCTCCGCCGTGCTGATCGAAAAAATGAATCATCATCCGGAGTGGTCGAACGTGTACGGCCGGGTTTCGATCGATCTGACAACGCACGATTCGGGCGGAGTCACCCAGCGCGACGTGGACCTGGCGCAATTGCTGGAGGGGATCGCGCGCAAGCTGGCGTGAGCTTTCCCATGAAGGTGCTCGTAACGGCGCTGTTTCTTGCCGGCGCCACGGCCGCAATCGCGCAAGAGTACGCCAACGTCGACGCGCAGATCGATAACGCGATTCAAACCGGCTTGATACCGGGAGCGGTGCTGGTGATCGGGCACGACGGGCAGGTCATCTATCGAAAGGCGTACGGCTCGCGGGCGTTGGTTCCAGCACGCGAAGCGATGACTCCCGACACCATCTTCGACGTCGCTTCCCTGACCAAAGTGGTCGCCACAACTCCTTCCGTGATGAAGCTGTTTCAGCAGGGGAAAATACGCCTGGACGATCCGGTCACGAAATATCTTCCGGAGTTTCAGGGCGGCAAAAGTGACATCACCATCCGGCTTTTGATGACTCACTTTTCGGGGCTTCGGCCCGACTTCGACATCGTCCCGCCATGGAGCGGTTACGAAACCGGGATCCAGAAGGCGCTTGCCGAAAAACCGATTGCGCCGCCGGGCGCGCGCTTCATTTACAGCGATACAAATTTTATTTTGATGGGAGAGATCGTGAGGCGCTTATCGGGACAGACGCTCGCGCAATTTGCGCGCGAGCAGATTTTCCTGCCCACTGGGAATGAACGATACCCAGTTTCTGCCCCCGGCGTCTTTGCGTTCGCGGATTGCGCCCACCGAGATTGACCCGCAAACGGGCCTGCCGTTCCGGGGCGTGGTGCACGATCCGAGGTCCCGTTTTATGGGTGGTGTTGCGGGGCATGCGGGTCTCTTTGCCACCGCCGACGATCTCGCCAAGTACGCCGAAATGATGCTCGGAATGGGGCAGCGGGGCAACGTACGAGTCTTCGAGCCGCTCACGGTAAAGAAATTCACGGAGCCGGCCAGCCCGGCGGATCAGCCCATCTTGCGAGCGCTCGGTTGGGACATGGCGTCGCCGTATTCAAGCAACCGGGGCGAGCTGTACCCCATCGGATCCTACGGGCACACCGGATTCACCGGCACTTCGATGTGGCTCGATCCGATGACGAACTCCTTTGTCATTCTGTTGGCGAACTCCGTGCATCCGCACGGCGGCAAATCGCTCACCTCTCTGCGCTCGCGCGTAGCTACGACGGTTGCGGCGTCCTTCGGCATTTCCCTTCCACAAACCGTCTCGCTTACCGGGTACACCGAAACGATCTCCGGCGCGGGCGTCCATCGTGTCGTCAATAGAGATGTAGAAACCATGACGGGTCTCGATGTTCTCGAGGAGGACGGCTTCAGCGAGCTGAAGAACAAGCGGATCGGCCTGATCACGAATCAAACTGGTCTGGACCGCCGCGGGAAGCGAAATGTGGACGCCATGCTCGCCGGCGGAGTAAAAATTGAGACACTGTTCTCGCCTGAGCACGGAATCACAGGCACGGCGGACGAGTCCCTCGCGAACGGCAGAGACGCTGTCACCGGAATCCCCGTGATCAGCCTTTATCAGCCGGACCAGCGCCGCTTGACGGCCGATCAGATACGGGATCTTGACGCGATTGTCTTCGATATTCAAGATGTCGGCGCGCGGTTCTACACATATTCGTGTACGATGCTGTACGCCTTGGAGGCGTCAGCCAAAGCCGGCAAGCCGTTTTTTCTGCTCGACCGGCCCAATCCCATCACCGGCACGCACGTCGAAGGTCCTCTCTTGGATCAGAATCTCGAATCGTTCGTCGGCTGCTATGATATGCCGCTTCGGCACGGGATGACATTCGGAGAGCTCGCGACCATGGCCAATGCCGAGCAGCATTGGAACGCGAGTCTTCACGTCATCCAAATGAAAAATTGGGAACGTGGCGACTGGTTCGACGCGGGCACGCTGCGCTGGGTCAATCCATCGCCCAATATGCGCAGCCTGAATGCGGCGCTGCTGTATCCGGGTTTGGCCATGCTCGAATTCGATACGAACTATTCCGTCGGACGGGGCACGGATGCGCCGTTCGAACAAATCGGCGCGGACTGGATGGACGGCGAGGTGGTTGCGCAGTATCTGAATTCGCGCTTCATCCCGGGAGTGCGGGCCTATGCTACGAGCTTTCGTCCTACGGCATCGAATTTCGAAGGTGTTCAGATCGAAGGCGTGCGTTTTGTGATTACGGATCGAGAGGCGTTCGACAGCACGAGATTGGGGATCGAGATCGCCGCCGCGATCCAAAAGCTCTACCCGGCCAAGCTGGATTTAGACAAATGCCGGTTCTTAATCGGCAATCGGGAAACGATAGAAGAGCTGAAAGCAGGGAAAGGCGCAAGCGTAATCTGGTCTCAGGCGCAAGACCAAGCGTCTCAATTCGCGGAGCGCCGAAAACCGTATTTGCTTTACTAAAAAGCGAATCTCACATTCCGGCTTCGGCCGCGTGTGCGTTCGTGTTCTTGCTCTTGCTTCCCGGCGGTCGGCCTCGGCGGCGCGGCTCCGGCTTCGGCTCGGAAGCCGATTGCGATTCGGATTCGCCGTCCAGAGACAGGGATGCCACAACTGAGCCGGCATCTTTCAGCCAAGCCGGCGGTCGGCCACGACGACGTCCGCGGCCCCGAGCTAGCCGCTCCAGCGTCAGGATCGCCTCTTCTATTTGTTGCCGCTCGAGCCGGAGTTCGGCGAGCATTTTATCCACGTCCAAGAAAACACCTCCTTAGCGTGCCAGCGAGCTTTTTCAGGCACAATCAATCCCACGGCTTGTGCCTACGTAGCGCCGCAACGGTTTATACCGAAGTTTAATTCGGGTTTGACCCCGAATTCAACATAAGTCACAGAGTATAGGTGGAAATAAGTCCTAGTACTGGCGGAAAACCACAGTACATTCGGAAAAACCGGGAATATACGGGCGTGGTCCTAGGCGCGCCGATTTTTCCAGTAAAAATAGAACGGAACACTTAAGCCCATTAGAACCAAGCCCATGAGCGACTCCCTGGGCCGAGTCTGAATGGTGCTGATGAGCAGTAATGCTGCCACAAGTATAAAAAGTACTGGCACTAATGGGTAGCCAATTACCCGGTACGGCCGCGGAAGATCGGGTCGTTTTCTCCGAAGTACGAAGACCGAAGCCGCGGTCATTAAATACAAAATCCAGCTCCCGAATATGACGAAATTGTAAAGATCGTCAAACCATCCGCTCAGGACGACAATCGACGACCACAGGCACAGCAGAATCATGGAATGTCCGGGCGTATGGTATTTCGGGTGGACCACGGCGGCGGTGCGGAAAAATAGGCCATCGCGCGCCATGGCATAAGGAACGCGGGCACCCGTCAGAATCGAACCATTTAGAGCAGCAAAGATAGAAATCAAAACAGCGATGGCGACGACCTTCGCGGCAGCGGGACCGTAAAGCGTGGACATCATATCCGCGGCAACACGGTTACTGGAGCCAACCTTGGCCGGCGACAGCACGAGGAAATAAGAGATGTTGATCAGGATGTAGGTGGCGATCACCGCGCATGTCCCAAGAATCAGTGCGCGGGGCAAATTGCGCTGCGGGTGCTTGATTTCCGATGACACCATCGAGACGTTATTCCAGCCGTCGTAGGCCCAGAGCGCGCTGACCATGGCGGCAAAAAACCCCGCGATTCCGCCCGCCGCGGGGATGTGGCTTGCGAAGTGGGAAACATCGCAATGGCGCAAGGCTTATGCCGATTACGATGATGCCGCCGATCAAAAGCATCTTGATCGCCGTGACGTAAAGCTGCAAGTTCCCGCCCGACCGCGCACCCACGTAATTCACCCCGGCAAGCATCAGAATGATCGCGATTGCGAGAAGCTGGCCATAGTGAATTTCGAGCAAGCTGCCGCCCGGACCGATGTGCCAGGGAAACACGACCACCGGAGTGCCGAGAACGGGAAGGAAGGCGGTCAGGTAGGTGTAGAACCCGGCCGCCAAAGTCGCAATGGAGCCGCTCTTTGCGACCCAGAACTGCGTCCAGCCATAGAGAAATCCCCAGAAGGGACCATACGCGGCGCTGAGAAAAACGTATTCACCGCCGGCTTCGGGAAGTGCTGCGGCGAGCTCTGCGTATGTCAAGGCTCCAAAAAGAGTCAGAACCCCGGCGACGATCCAGACTACGAATAGAGTTCCCACCGACCCCACGTAGCGGATCATCGCGGACGGTACAAGAAAGATGCCGCTCCCGATCACGGTTCCGATCAGGATGGAAACTGCGGTCCACAATCCGAGTACACGTTCGAGACCCGGCTTGCCGGCCTCGGCTCCGACCCGCGACCCTAAGGGAACTTGACCCGGAGCGCTACGCATCGTTCTTTGTTGGAGGCAACAGACTGAACCCGTAACCCACAACGAACGTAGTGACCGAACCGATCACGACGTACCAGGTGTACGCAACGCGGCTGCGCAGTAGCAATGTCGCGAGGAACCCGGCGCTCATTCCGGCAATGGCCGCCCATTCACCCGGTCGTTTCGTAAGCACTCCTAGCAGAAACACTCCCAGCAACGCGCCATAAAGGACCGATGCGATGGACAGCCCGGCTTCGAGAACGCGCCCCCAATGGCGAGCGAGAAAGCCGACTCCGAACAGGATCGCGCCCCACACCACGGTGGCCCAGCGTGCCATCTGAAGGTTCCGCAGGTCGGAAGCGTTCCGCCTCAGCGGCTTTATGAAATCCATGATGGTGCTCGAGGCGAGGGCATTCAGTGCGGCGCTCAAATTCGACATCGCGGCAGCTAGAATGGCCGCCATGATCAGACCGGCGAGTCCGGCGGGAAGATGGTTCCATACAAATTCCGGGTAGGAGCGTTCGGCTACCCGCGGCGGGGATTGGCCGGTATCTTTGAAGTACACGTAGAGCAGGAGCCCGATCATCAGAAACAGCGCAAATTGGAAAAAGATCACGGCCCAGCTCGAGAACAGCGCCCGCCGGCTCTCTCGTTCGTTCTTGGCCGAGAGTAAGCGCTGGACGAGCAGTTGCTCCGTCCCATGACTCGCGGTCACAAGAAAACAGCCTCCAATGATTCCCGCCCAGAAGCTGTAGTTGCGCTGAAAAAAAGCCGCCGATAAGGAAAAGCGGAAATCGAACACCTGGAACTTGTGGGCCGCGTCCGCTAGCGCGACAACATGCGGCCAACCCCCCGGGATAAGCTTCAGAATCAGATCGAAGCTGATCACGGCTCCCGCGATATAGAGCAGCATCTGCATAACGTCGGTCCAGATGACGGCGGTCATTCCGCCTTCGAAGGTGTAGAACAGCGTTAGAGCCACGATCACTGCGATGGAGACCAATTCGCCGGTTCCGAGTATGATCGAGACCACAAGCGATACTGCAAATACACGAACCCCTTCGGCCAACGCCCGGAGCACCAGGAATGTTCCGGCAGTAAACCGCCGCACCTTTGGGCCAAACCGGCGCCCCATCAATTCGTATGCGGTGAACATCTCGCCCCGGAAATACAGCGGCAGAAACAGGACAGCAATAATGATCCGGCCGAGAAGGTACCCGAAGACCAGTTGCAGAAACGTGAAATTGCCCGCGAGCGATAGGGCGGGGGTGCCGATGACGGTGAGGGTACTTGTTTCAGCCGATACAATGGAGAACGCTATCGCCCACCACGGCGCCGAGCGGCCACCCAGAAAGTAGTCTTTCAGGGAGCGTTGTGAGCGTCGGAACCGAGCGCCGAACCAGGTGATGAAGAGCAGATATGCTGCGATCACCCCCAGGTCGATGAGGTGCATGGAAACGTGGATGATACCATGCGTTTGCGGCAGCGGATTCGGTACGCCGAGGCGGTAAACGATCTACGGAACGACTGGCGAGAGTACGGCATCTAGGGTAATAGACACAGGTTGCGCGTTTCGGCCTGACTTGGTTATACTCCGGCTTTGCTGTTTCCTGCCGAGTTGAAGCTGCGCAGTTTGTAGTACTCTTCGGCTGGCATGGGACTGCGGGATAATCCAGCTTGCTAGTGGCGGACGTAGAATTCCTCTGAGGGGGGTGGTCGTGGAGTTTTGCTTTTTGAGAGCGCGAACGTCAATCGTTACGGTCGGTGCATTTGCCTTTGTTTTTCTAGGCATCGGCAACGTCAGTCGTCTTGCCGCACAGGCTTCCTCCGGTCAAGCAAGCAGTCAAGCTGCCGGACAGACGGCTGGGCAGAAGAATTGGAAGGATCGGGCGGAATACGATTTGTATGTACAAATCACAAAGACCACCGACCCAAAGCAGCGTCTGATACTGCTAAAAAGCTGGCAGGACAAATATCCTCAGACCGACTATCAGCAGGAGCGGCTGCAGTATTTCATGGTGACGCTGAACCAGCTTGCGCCAACCGACCCGCAGGCTCGTCAGCAGCTCCTTGATAAAAGCAATGAGGCGCTGAAAGTCGATCCCAAGAACTTCACCGCCATGTATTACATCTCGTTGTGGGGTCCCGCAGTGGGTGCCACGTCAGCGCCGGCGGATCTGACGACTAGCGTTGAAACGGCGGCTCACGGCGTATTGGACAATGCCGACACCCAATTTAACGCCTCAAAGAAACCACAGCAGATGAGCGATCCCGACTGGACTAAGGCAAAGAATCAGGTCCTGGCCATCGCTCACAACGCGCTTGCCTGGGTCGCTACGACGAAGAAAGACACCGCGACAGCCGAAGCCGAATACAAGGCCAGCTTGCAAGCCAATCCCGATCAGGGCCGCGTCTCGGCCGCATACGGCAAGCTTCTGATCGACGAGAAAAAATATCCGGAGGGGCTGTTTGAGTATGCGCGCGCGGCCCAGTACGACGGCCCCGAAGCGGTTCCCGCAGGGACACGCCCGCAGCTCATGGATTATTTTAAGAAGGCTTACAAGGACTTTCATGGAGCCCCGGACGGATCCGACCAAGTTCTCGCGCAAGCCAAAACAAGCGCTTTGCCCCCCGATGGATTTAACATCATCGGTCAGGCCGATATCGCCAACAAGCAGGCCGCGCAACTCCAGGAACGGATCAATTCAGACCCCGCCTTTAAGCTCTGGTACTCGATCAAGCAGAGCTTGACCGGCGATCAAGGAGATCAGTTCTTCAGCACCAATATGAAAGATGCCGAAATCCCTGGCGGCGCTGAGGGAGTCAAAGACTTCACCGGAACGGTGATCTCGATCGATCCACCGGACCGGCCGACGAAGGTGGTTTTAGGCATCGAAGACCCAACCAAGCCTGATGCAACCCTGCTGTTCTCGCAGCCGCTTCCCGCGTCGGCGCTCGACAAAATTAAAATCGGCAGCAAGTTGGATTTCTCGGGCGTGGCGGACAACTATGTCAAAGAGCCGTACATGCTGACTTTTAAGGATCCAACGGTACCGGGGGTCCAGACCACCGCTCCAGCACGGAAGGGCACTCGCCGGCGGTCAAGATAAATAGGTCTTTTAACGGCGAGCCGATACGCGCTCTATAGTGGCTGGCACGTACGTTCGCAGAACTCTGGAAGACCGTCTCTGCTGATTCCGCAGACGCACTGTCTTTGCTTCTTCGCATTCGCCTGTTTGCATTGGGGGCATTGCCACCCGCGTTTCGTCCAAATGCGTGGTTGCGGTTCGTAGATGGCTGCAGCAACTGCCAGAATGTCGGCTCGCGTTAGGTCATTTTGCTGAATACTGTGAGCCACTACACGCTAGGTATCGAGATGGCGGCAATCTTCTCGCGTTTGCAGCGGAGCGGGCAGGTACTATATGTACCGGAATACTCGATTTCAATAAACGGTCCGCCGCGCCCGGACCAAACGTTGTCGAGCGCTAAGGCGATTGCCTCGCGCATAAATCGCTCGCAGCCGTGCATGTTGGCTCCGCAACACGAAACCGTCCCACAAGCCCCAGCAGCCTATCGGTACTACGGCTGATGCGTCTATTCGTCATGATTCTCTCAAACTGCCGCATGCCGCTTGCGTTTCTCCCGGTGGTCTTGCTGTTCGGTTTCGGGGAAGCGCAGCCTCAAACCCAGCAGTCAGGCGCAACCACCCCTGTCCTGCTGGAGCTGTTCACGTCGGAAGGTTGCTCGAGCTGCCCTCCCGCTGACAAACTGCTTGCGCAGATCGATCGTCAACAACCAATCCCTGGCGCGCGCGTCGTGGTGTTGAGCGAGCACGTGGACTATTGGAATCGTCAGGGTTGGACCGATCCGTATTCGTCCGGGGAGTTTACGTTACGCCAGCAAGCGTATGCATCGCGCTTCGGCGTCGAGGTCTACACGCCGCAGCTCGTAGTGGATGGCGCTAAAGCGCTCGTGGGAAGCGACTGGCCCAAAGCGGCAAACGCCATCAAAGAAGCTTTACGCGAGCCCACGATTCCGGTACAAGTAGCTGGGACCCGGAACGAAGACAAAGGAGAAGTCAACATCCAGGTTGGGCCTAACTCGAGCGATAAGAAAGCCATTGTGTTTTTGGCGCTCGCCCACGATCACACGGAATCCCACGTCAGTGGCGGTGAGAACGCCGGGCGCGATCTTAGCGAAGTTGCGGTGGCATATTCCTTGCGGCAGATAGCGAAGATCGGACCGCAATCGCCATTCAGCCGCACTTTATCCGATCACACTTCCATCCAGCTCGAAACCAGGAGATACACGCGCGATCGTGTTCGTCCGCAGATCCGATACGATGCAGATCATCGGGGTTGATCAGGTTCGCTTGTGATCTACTTTGCCTGTAAATCGCTCCTACCTCGCTCCATCACTTCCGGTCGGGGCTTCCAGGGTTACTACGGTAGAGCTGGGCCGGGGACGCGCTGATGCCGTAATCGCGGATCCACGCAGGCCGCCACGGCCGCAGTATCGAGCCCGTCCAGGAAACGCGACAACTCGCCTGCCCACTGCTCCGGGCTCGCGAGTATTTCCCCATACGGCGCGAATATCGTTCGGATATTCGACTGTGCCGCGAGCCAGGCGCGCACTTCGTCGAGCTCCGTTCTAAACGCGGCGATCATCGGCCGTTCGTCCTGGTTTGCGGCGGCATCGCCGGACGCGCGCAACATGTCTTTCTGCGATGCGAAAATTTCGTCGAGCGCACGCTCCATGAAAACGATGCGATACTCAAATTCCTGAGGCAGGTAGCGCAACAGGCGATACATGATCTTCACCGCTTTACCGCGCGCCAATCCGATCCATGATGCGTCCCGAGCAAGGTGCTTCACGGCCTCGTACTCGAAATACCCACGCGGGTTGTGAGGGTCAGGCGCGCGGCGCTTATCGGTCAGCGCTGGCACACCGCCCGCATTCAGCATCTGCATCATCAGCGATGTGCCCGATCGGGGCATTCCGCTGACCACCGTTATGTAATTGCGCACGATCATAGCGGCATGCGAAGCCAGCGCGCGAAGACCGCCGCACTCACCATTGAAATGAGCACGAACCACAGCATCCAGGGCAGCGCAATACCTGCAATCGCCACGTCCGTCTCAGGGTAGTCCACTTCCACCGACGCGACATCGCCGCGAGGCAGGCGGGCTTCTTCCGGACGAAGCAGAAAATTGACGAGCGACCGGATGCGCCGCCGCACAAGAAAAACTCCCCGCGTACCCGCGCAAATATTCTTGCTGACGATCTCGCCTCGAATTTTCAGGCGCAGACTGCCACAGAAAGGCCGGAGCGGGCGTATGCGCCAACTGATTTGCCGATCCGTTACGCTGCGCACCGGCGGAGTTTCGACCGAGATCTCGGACGGTGCTTGGATGCTCGCGCCCGCATCACCCGATATCAGCTCACCTTTCATCTGCGCTGTTACAAGAATGGGCTGGCCGACCGCCGGTGGAGCATAGGCGTAAACAGCTTCGAGTTGCATGAGCAGCCATGTTACGGGCAGCGTCAAGATCAGCACCGGATAGGCCAGCAGGGCAAGCAGGCGCAGATTCTCGCGCACGATTGCCTTCTGCGCGCGCCAGATCAGCGCTGGCTCGTCGTAGAAGAGTCGAAATTCCAGCAGGTGAGCCAGGAGCCGGTTACGGGTTTGCCGCAAGGCAACGAGATTGCTTGTCCGCCGGAAAACCCAAAGCGTCAGGAAGCCGAACGCCACGCTGACGCCCACAAGGCTCCATGCGATCATCGGGTCCGAGTCATTCCAGATATCATTCCAGATATTTAACCCAGGCCCTTTAACCGGCGCTCGACTTCCTGCTCGTCCGTCTCCTTTTCGGCGCGTGACAGCTCCCTTTCGAGCACATGCTCGACGAATTCCGCCGCCGAGCTGTAACCGGTCTTCGTCGCGTATTCCTGCACGCGTTTCCACAGTTCAGGATTGATTTTGACGGATTTCACGTTAGTAAACAGACCGGCCACTCATGGCGGCATCCGCTGGTATCGCAAATTCATTCAGAATACTAACGGTCAGGTCCTTCAGGCGCGGATTCGACAGGCGCGGCTTTCGCGATCCCATCAGCACACCCGGAACCTCGGACGCTGCGATGCAATGGTCGCCGATCCAGGGATCGGTATTATCGGTGAGCACGTCAGGCGGGATGCCGCCCAACGCCGTTTCCCAGGATGCCCGGTACCCCCGTGCGTAGCCGACGATCAGATCAGGAGCGAACCTGCTGGCCGCGTTCTCGACGTGCGACACATCCTGTATCACGGCGTGGCCGCTTTCAGGATCTCGAAATCCACGCAGGCGCTGAACCAGTTCCGCGACCACGGCGTCGCGTTCGGCGCCGGGTTGTACAATCCCGTTCTTTTCGCGGCCCGCCTCATTGATATACAGCGCATTCAGGCCCAGGGCGTACGCCTTCGTCCGGCTCCAATCGACGTGCGCGAACATCTCGCCGGTGCCCGCGTTTACAGGATCATCGAGCGTGAGAAAGCCTTCGTGCCACAGCCAGGTATTCAGGTTCACAGCGCGATCAAAAGCAGCAAAGCCATGATCGGACATGACGATTATCGTCGCATCCGGCATGCGATCGAGAACGGCGCCGATATCGCGATCAACGTCCTGGTAAATTCCGAGCAACTCCTGTTCATGTTTGCCCCAGAGCATGTGCGAGTTCTGGTCAACTTCGGAAAAATAGAAGAACAGGAGACCGTCGCGAAAATGGTCCAGCGAATCGCGTAACATGGCCGCGTGCTCACGGACAACGATCCCGCTTTGCTCGAGGTATTCCGGCAAATCGAGCGCACCCTGCCTTAGGGCCGAGGTGTCCTCTTCAATGCCTTGCGTATAGAAAGGCCCGATCCGGCCAGCCAACTTGCGGCTGAAGGAGACGGGCGTGGAGATAGGAAGCGCCGGATCGGAGGGATCGACGTTCAGGGGTGAGCGGTAAATGCGAAGCCCCGGATGCAGTTCGCGCGCATATAACCGGAACATGCCGGCAACGCTCGCCAGGCCCCGAATGAGCTGGAATCGCACGTGAATCCACGGCGACCACTCCCCCTGGCGCATGATGAACTGCTGTTCGCCGACACGGCAACGCATGATGGCATTGTCCGGATCGATGTCCGCGACAAGGTCCAGCTTTGCCGGCCGGCGGTCTCGGCGTAACGTGTTTGCGGGTCCTTCGATGGGCAGTAAAGCGCGCCCATTGTTTACACGAACCGGGATGATCCGTCCGCCGGAAACCTCGCCCGGAGTTTGAAGCGGATCGTCCGTGTAATAGGCGAATGTGCCGAACGTGCCTTGAAGGTCGGGCGTGCCCATCCCTGCAAGCGCCTGACCTTTATTAACCGGAGGATAGTTAGTCGGCATGCGAATCACTGTAACCGGGATCCCGTGCCGCTCGAGAATTTCCCAGAACGTTCTGCCTCGCCGGAACGACCGGACCCGCGCTTTCGACAGAGGCAGCTCATATGGTCCAACATCCAAGTGATGTGCCGGTGCGAGGATCTCTGCCATCGAAGACAGCGGCTGCATCGTGGCCGGATCGCGGTGGACGAAATCGAAGATGCCATCCTGCGCAGGATCGGTTCCCGTAATAAAGCTGGACCATGCCACCGGGCTCTGCGGTGGCGTCGTAGTCGCCAGCCGTTCCAGCCCGCCGCGCTCGCGCAAGCGTTTCAGGTTGGGCAGCTCGTTCCAATGCCTCTCGAGGAATCCGGGATCCATACCGTCGACCCCGAGAACAATCACGCGATTGCCGTGCGCGCGCGACGTGTTATGCCCGCAAGCTGCGCATAAGGCGAGAACGGCGACGATCAACAGAGTGACCGCCGCCCCGTTACGGTCGCGGTTCTGTTCCGAAGAGCGGTAATGGCTTTCCATCCATCCAAACAGGCGGCTCAATGCCGAACAACTCGAGCGCGGTGGGCGCCATGTCCTCAATACCCGGATCGATCGCGTCGATACGCCGGTTACAGAACAGGACACCGGGCACCAGTAGCGGGTCCACGCAATGATCTCCGCTCCATGCCTTTGGATTGTCCTTCATGACATCAGCCGTCACTTGGCCCACCGCCGCTTCCCATGAGGTCCGATACCCTTCGTTGTACCCGACGATCAGATCGGGAGCTGAATCCAGATACGGGCCACGATACAGGTTCGAGGTCGCGTAGACCTGCCGGATGGCGACTTCGCCGCGCTCTTCGTCGCGCAATCCTGACAGCTTGTGGACGAGCTCGCGTTTCAGTGCCTCCGCCTCAGCGCCTGGCTCAACGACTCCACCAGACTCCCGTCCTTTTACGTTCAGGTATAAGCCGCTCAGACCGAGGCAGTAAGCGCGAGTGCGAGCCCAATCCACACCGTCGAAATAGCGGCCGCTCTCGACGGCGCCATCCGACAGAACCAGGTATCCGTTTTGGTGAAGCCACGAGTTCAGGTTGACGGCACGCCGGAACCCGCAGAATCCATGATCCGAGAGAACGAACAGAATTGTGCCGTCGCAGGCGTGCGCTATCGCCTTACCAACTAATGCGTCCATGCGTTCGTACAGATCAGGGATGGCGCTTTGCCACCGCGAGCTGCCGGTATTGAGATGCCGGAAAAACATGTGCTGCACCCGGTCGCTCGTATCGAATACGCAAGCCACTACGCCGCGGCGCGTGTGCGCTAAAGCGTTGGCAAACATCGCTTCGCGCTCCGACATCGTGAGGTAAGCCTGTTCCAGGAACGCGGCTTCGTCGATCACGCCTTCGTTCAGTGCCCATGTGTCTTCGGCCATGCCGACTGTGGCGAAAGAGCCTAGCAACTTGCTCAGGTAGGCGGAGTAATACGAAGGATGGCTAATGGGCAGCGCCGGGCTTTCCGGGTCGATCTGGAGCGGCGTAACATAGAGCGAAAATTCCGGCTGCATCTCGGTGATCAGGAAGCGCGCGATCCCGTGAATAACGGCCGGCCCGGCGCGGAACGTCAGCTTAATCCAGGGCGAGTACTCACCGCGAGTGAGTGTGTACGATTCGCGCGCGATCGTTAGTATCGCACGGTCGGACGAGATACCCGAAAGGCGGAACGGCAGCGAGACCGCGCCTGCGCCAGCGACAAACTCGTTTTCCGGCCCTTCGAGCGAGCCGGTGAGCTCGTCACTATCACGCACCAGCGGATAGCGGTTGCCGCTTTCATACACAGCACGATCGATACGCGTTGTGAATTGCGAGAAGCTGCCTTGCGTACCCCGCAAGTCGGGCGTACACATGGCCGACAGGACGCGTCCTTCGAATTTCTCGGGAGGGAAAGTGATGGGAACACGGATGATGGTGCTGCCGATTCCGTGCTTGCCGAGGATCTTCCAGAACGATTCGCTTTTTCTACGCAGTTCCAGCGTCGGGCGGGCAAGCGGGATGCGTAATCGCCCGATGCGTAAGACGCGCCGGGGCGGCCGGATCTTTGCGGACGATAGCTCCGGTGTGTAACTCTTCAGGCTTCGATTCAGAAAGTCGAAGATGTTGTGCTTAGCCGGGGAGACCCCAGTGGCGAATGTCGACCACGCTACGGGGGACTGCGGGGGAAACGTCGTGCGCAGCCGATGAAAAGACCCCTGCTCTTTGAGGCGGCTCAGGTTCGGCATTTTGCCCTCCGCCATGAAGCGCTCGGTCAATCCGGGATCGAGGCCGTCGAGGCCCAGAAAAATTACGCGTTTGGCCCGGGCGCCCCGAACCCCTTTTCTTCGGCGCATGACTGACCATGCCGCGCGAATCGGCCAGGCCAGAAGCGAACCCACCGTCAGGACAAACGAGACCACCAGACTCAGGAACGAGCCGATAAAGGCAAAACCAGCGCCGGGCCCGATGTACGCCAGAAACGGGGCAAGCATAAAGAAGCTTATGTTACATGTGCTTCAAGTGCGCGCATAGCTTTGCCGGTGCTCTGGGCCGAGTTGTTTCCCGGCCGCGCTGCCGACTGCCTTCCTTCGTACTGTATAACGCCGAGGTAACGCGGTACTGTCTAACGCGATCCTAACGCGGTACTGTGCTGATTTTTATTGACAAGAAGAATACTCCGCAGTAGGATTGATCCAAAATACGCACGCTGGCGTACTTCGTCGTTAGTTTCGGCCAGCAAAAGGGGAATGAGATGAGGAATCTTACTAGCAGGTTGGCAGTTGTGTGTTTGTTGCTCGCGGGCGCAGGCTTCGCGCCGGCGCAAACCGTGCAGGGCGTGGTTACGGGAATCGTAACGGATCCGACGGGAGCTGCTATTCCCAGCGCCCAGGTGACGTTGGTCAACCAAGGCACTCAAATCGTACAGAATGCCACGGCCGGTTCCGACGGGAGTTACCGCTTCCCTCTCGTTCCGCCTGGTACCTACACGCTCACATTTAAAGCTGCAGGATTCGCCACGAAGGAGATCAAGGACATCGTTGTCGATGCGAGCCAAACTGTGCCGGTGGACGCAAAGCTGGACATTGCTACTGCATCGACCGCCGATCGAGGTGACGACGCAGAGCACGATTGTGCAGACCGCAAGCTCTACCTTGGCGACGACGGTCAATACGAACACCGTTGAAAACACGCCCCTGCTGACGCGCAACGTGTTCGATCTGGCGTTTTTGGCCCCGCAAGTTTCGCAGGGCATGAACTTTGGCCCGGCATCAGGTGGCGCTCGCGAGTCGGGAACGGTGTACCTGATGAACGGAGCAGACAATAACGACAATTTCGACGAAGGTATCGCGAACGTGGTTCCTCCGCTCGAATCTGTTGCTGAGTTTTCCATTTTGACGAACCAGTTCGGCGCCGAGTACGGCCGAGGAGCAGGCGCAGTGGTCAGCGCGGTGCAGAAATCGGGAACGAACTCGTTCCATGGAGCAGCTTATGAATTCCATCGCGATGCGAATATTAGCTCGAACGACTTCTTCTCAAACCGCGGCGATCAACCGAAACCTCACTTCATCCGCAACCAGTTCGGTGGCGAAGTAGACGGTCCGATCAAGAAGGACAAAACGTTCTTCGCGTTTGCATTTGACCGAGTACGACATTCGTACTGGTGCTAATTTACAAATCCAGGTTCCGACCACGTCCGAACTCGCGGCGATGTCGGCAGGTGCCGGGCCGTTAGCTTCCTACTATCTCAGCAAGTATCCCTTGCGTACCTCTGACATCCCGTGCCCGAACGAGCCGGCCGGAGCCTTTGGCCATATCGGTTGTTTCAACACCTTCGATTCGATTCCGACGACCCAGAATACGTATTTCGGCCGCGATCGACCAGAACTTCAGCAACAGCGACCGGCTGAGCTTTACGGCCAACTTCCAGCGCTATACGAATACCGATGCGTATCGGCGGGAACTACTCTTCGGCATCCGCCCAGCCGTTCCCGTCCACGGATGCCGAGAACTATCATCAACTCGCACTCGTTGAGACGCACACGTTTAGCCCCACACTAGTGAACGAATTCACGGCCGCTCACAACCGGCATTTCTCAGATTTCTTTGAAGGAAAAGGAGGTTTCACAGATCCCGAAATCTATATCGACGGCTCGAACTTCGGCAATTTTGGCGTTCGATATTGGACCGAATTCCGAGGCCGTTGTGGAAGCGTTCACGCAGGACCGGTGGCAGTTTCAGGACAACTTGGGCTGGACGTTGGGCAAGCACTCCATCAAGATCGGCGGGGGCTGGCAGTACGGCAACCTATACCGTAACTGGGATCTGGGCGGTCCCGGTTATTATGAGTTCGCCAACACGACCGGCACAGCGCTGCCTCCGCTAAATCCCAATGGCACGATCGGAAACCCGAATGGAATCCCTTACGGCGACACCAATTTTCAACACGACTATCCGTATTACCAGGAGCTCGCTGTGGATCCGAGGACGGGCGCAAAGGCAAATGCCTACCGCCATTATATTGGCCAGGATGCGAACGTTTTCGTCAGCGATGATTGGAAGTTCAGCCGGACGATAACTTTGAATCTCGGTCTGCGCTGGGAGCACTTCGGCGCCCCGCGGGAAGCGAATGGAATTCTCGCCCAGCTTACGAACTTATCGTGCCTCTCGATCCAATGCATTGCCAACGCTGTGGTCAATCCGGTATCCACGATGTGGAAGCCGAACTATAAGGACTTTGCTCCGCGTGTCGGTTTTGCATGGGATGTTTTCGGCGACGGCAAGATCGCTGTTCGCGGCGGTTATGGGATCTTCTATGACCGCATCTTCGACAATGTCTGGTCGAATGCCGCCTGGAATCCGCCGTTCTATGCTCTTATCGATCACGATGCGACGTCTGGGGATTTGATCTACTACTCTGTTCCCGCGCAAGTCGGTCCCGCTTACAATCCGGCAGTCGGACCGGGCCGTGTTTCAACCCGATTAATGGATGTCGCGCTCAAAGATCAGTACGAGCAGAGCTTCCACTTCACCATCGAGCGGCAGATCGCTTCGAGTTTCCTGTTCCGCGTGGGATACCAGGGCTCCTTGGGCCGGCATCTTCCCATGTTGATGAACCTGAACCGTTACGACGGAGACGCCTATAATCCGACTCTCACTCCGATTCGTCCAAACCCGCTTTATGCGGCCTTCAACTATCGCGCCAACAATGTCAGCTCGAATTACAACGCGCTGGTCACGGAGTTTCAGAAGCGCTTCAGCGACGGCTTGCAGTTTCAGTTCAGTTATACGTGGTCGAAGCTGCTGGACTACAATTCCGCTCTGTTCTCAGGCTCAACGACTCAGGGAGCCTACAGCCAGCCGTACTACTACGTAGACAATTCAAATCCCGAAAATGAATACGGGCCGGGTGCATTCGATCATACTCACTCTTTCAAATTCAACTACGTGTACCAGCTTCCGTTCCTGAGAAATAGCAAAAGCTTTGTCGGAAAGGTTCTTGGAGGCTGGCAGATTTCCGGCTTTTACCAGGGTTACTCCGGGCATCCCGTGCAGGTTTACAATGGCCGAACACGGTTTCCCGGCGACTTCATCGATGCCAACGGGGTGCCGGAAAACATCGGCGGCGACTACAACCTCGACGGGGTCAACAACGATCATCCCATCTACGTCGGGCCTGGCAAATCCCTATTCCGGCGGCAGCCCGGCAGACGGAATTTTCGTCGACAATAACCCGATCGGATGCGGCAATCCCGGCGGAAGCTCGAGCGCCGCTGCGATTGCGGCCTGCAACGCAAATTTCGGCGTCGGAACGCCCAATTCCATCTTCGAGAATCCTCCTGGAGGCGCGATTCGCTATGGTATGGGACGCAATGACTTCCGCGGCCCGTGGTACAACAACTTCGATGCAGCCATATCAAAGAACTTCGCCATCACAGAACGGCTCAAATTGCAGTTCCGCGCGGATGCCGTAAACGTCTGAATCATCCGAACTTCGATTGCATCAATACGGACGTCAACTCGGGAGTGTTCGGAAGGGCTACCTGTCTCGCAGGGGACGGCGGCATTTACGGACCTAGCGCAGGCGGCTCCTGGGCCAATGGGGTCGCGCGACGCTTCCAATTCTCGGCAAAGATCTTTTTCTAAGCCGCGGCAGAATCACATTCCGAGCGTTTTGTGTCGAGGCAGACGATCGCGCTGTGTCGTCTGCCTGAACTACGGCACTGGAGATTGCCAACACGGTTCTCGAGTTTTCGAAACGTTCAAGAAGTTCGCCTGTCCGCTGAACCTGAACTACGAATTTTGCAGTGAACTCCGACGGAACCGCTTCGCAGAAGACTGACAGTGCGTCTGGAAGAGCATCATTCACGAGCGGCAGAACGTTAAGGGCTCCGGTTCGAGCTCCTCTGACCGGAGTTGCCGGTGAGCGGCGCACCGTTGCTATACTCGAAGCGCGATGGTGTATTTGTTAACAACGATCCACGTGATCCTATGCTTCGTGCTGATCTTTGTGGTGTTGCTGCAGAGCGGCAAGGCGGCGGATCTGGCTGGGGCGTTTGGGGGTATGGGCTCGCAAACGGTCTTCGGACCGCGTGGCGGCGCAACCGTTCTCTCCAAGGCCACCACAATCGCGGCGAGCCTGTTCATGGTTACTTCGCTCGCGCTGGCGATCCTCTCCAGCCGGGGAACGTCAAGCACGGGGAGCGTCCTCGAGAACCGGGGTGCGAATGCGCCGGCCGTGCAGAAGCACACGAGACCCACGAATACCAAGCCGAAGCCGGCACAGTCAACCGGAACTCACAAGTAAGAGCGCGAATCGCGGAGATGGCGGAATTGGCAGACGCACTAGCTTGAGGTGCTAGCGGGTAACACCGTGGGGGTTCAAGTCCCCCTCTCCGCACCAAATTTTCTGCCCTGAGGGTTTCTTTCGCGAAGGCATTTTGATTAGGCAAGCAAAGAAATCCGGGGGAAAGGGGTCGCGCTTATGCGGGCGGCCTGCTCTCTGTCCTGGTAAAATGGCCCCACTACCGAGCTGCAAAAAAGATGGACTCCGAGCGCTGGAGGCGGGTCGAACGGGTCTATCACAGCGTGCTGGCTTATCCCTCGGAGCGCCGCGCGGCTGTGTTGGAGGAATCCTGTTCGGGCGATCCAGATCTGCTGCGAGAGCTGAAGTCGCTGCTTGAAGCGAGAGAGCAAGCCGGCAGTTTTTTATCCCCGGACCAGATACACGATCACATCGCGGAACTAGGTTCCCAGCCAGGATCCTTGGCCGGAACCAGCCTCGGTCCCTACGAGATCGTAGCCGAGATCGGCGCCGGTTCGATGGGCGAGGTGTACCGGGCCCGCGACAACAGACTGGACCGTGAGCTCGTGCTGAAGATCCTGCCCCCGCACCTCACGCACGATGCCGGTCGGATATCGCGACTGCGTCTGGAGGCCAAAGCTGCTGCGGCGCTAAATCATCCGAATATCGTGACCGTCTACGAGATTGGACAGGTCGGGGACATCTGGTTCATCGCCGAAGAATTGATCGAAGGGATCACGCTGCGGGAGCGGCTGGCTAGTGGCAAACTCCCCTTGAACGAGGCGCTCGATATCGCCATTCAATGCAGCGCGGCGCTTCAGACTGCCCACAGGAGCGGTATCCTCCACCGCGATATCAAGCCAGAGAACATCATGCTGCGCTCCGACGGCTTGGTGAAGATGGTGGATTTCGGTTTGGCGCGTTTCACCGAAGCCGCTCCGGGCTGTGCTGTGCAAGCAACGGAGCCCGGCAGCATCATGGGGACTCCTCGATATATGTCTCCAGAGCAGGCGCGAGGCCAGAAACTGGATGCGCGGAGCGACATTTTCAGCCTGGGCGCCGTGCTTTATGAAATGGTAGAGGGCCGGCCTGCAATTCCGGGGGCGACGCATGCCGAAGTATTCGCAGCGCTGCTCGCGCCGGAGCCAGTACCGTCAACTCGGAAATCAGGGACACAACTCGATCAAGTTCTTTCAAAATCGCTCGCAAGGGATCGCGAAACCCGATATCAGACGGCGGAGGAGTTCGCGAACGATCTGAAAAGCCTCGATCCGCGTCAGGCGGTGTTGCCGGCCAAGCGCGGAGTGGTCGCGCCTATCGGTATTGCTTGGAGCATACGCCGAGCGCTGTTTGCGGCTTGTGCGCTTCTGCTGGCGGGGATCGCTTTCTTCTTCTTTCTTCGCTACCGGCCCGCACTAACCGCGCAGGACAGCATCCTCTTGGCGGATTTCGCGAATCAAACCGGAGACCCCGTGTTCGACGGTACGCTCAAGCAGGGGCTGGCCGTGCAACTCGAACAGAGCCCCATGCTGAATATTTTTCCGGATGCAGCGGTGCGCCGGACGCTGCGATTGATGGGACGGTCGCCGAACGATCGGGTTTCGGCCGAAACCGCGCGAGAGATCTGCCAGCGCGACGGGGTGAAGGCACTGGTCACCGGATCGATTACGCCCCTCGGAACCCATTACGCCCTAACGCTGGAAGCGGTGGATAGCCGGACTGGCAACAGCCTGGCGCGGGCCCAAGTGGAAGCCGCAGGCAAGGAGCAGGTCCTGCACGCGCTAACGCAGGCAGCCTCGCAGTTGCGCCGGAACTTGGGCGAGTCGCTTCGGTCCCTCCGGAAATTCGACGCCCTGCTGGAACGGACCACCTCCTCGCTCGAAGCCCTGCAAGCGTATTCGCTGGGATATCAGGAGAAAAGGAAAGGCCGGTCCCTGCAAGCTGTTCCGCTCTTCCAGAGGGCCGTGGAACTCGATCCGAAGTTCGCATATGCGTACGCGGAGCTGGCGACCCTGTACTACAACACCGCGCAGCGTGAGCTGGCAGCTAGCTATGCGGCGAAAGCATATATGCTGCGGGACCGGACGAGCGAGCGCGAGAAACTCCACATCACATCGCTCTATCATGATTGGGTAACGGGGGACGACGGCAAGGCCCTTGATGCCCTGCAACTCTACAAACAGATCTATCCCCGTGACGTCCTGCCACACGGCACTCTTTCCACGCTCTACGCCAGGATGGGTCAATTCGAGCAGTCCGTGGAAGAAGGACGGATCGCCCTGCGGCTGGATCCCAACTCGGCCGTTCGTTTCGGAAGATTGGGACAATCTCTGATCCATCTCAATCGCTTCGAGGAAGCCGCCGCGATTTGCCGCCAGGCTGTGAAGCACCATCTCGAAGATACGGGAATCCACCGTAGTTTGTATCGGCTTGCATTCCGCGACCGGGACCGCGCAGCCATGGAGGAACAGTTGCGGTGGATTCGCGCCCAACCAGATGCATACGTCGCAACGGATTGGGAAGCTCGCAGCGCGGCTTATTCAGGGCAGTGGCGGCGATCGGCGGAGTATGCGCGCAATAGCATCGAGGCCACCAGGTATGCCAAGGCGCAGGAAAATGCGGCTACTTTCGCGGCGGACGCAGCTTTACGCAGCGCAGTTCTCGGCCACTGTACCGACGGCCTTGCGTCCGCTTCGCAGTCGCTTTCGATCGAGCGGACGCATGTATCCCTTTTCCGCGCAGCGCTCACTCGGATATTGTGCGGCGAAAGCAGCCAGGCACAAATGTTAATGGAAGAATTGACCAGCCGGTATTCGAATAATTCGACCGTAAACTGGAGATATTTTCCGGTTCTTCGGGGGGCTCTAGATCTGAACCGGGACGATGCCGCCTCGGCGATCGAGGCGCTCAGACCCGCTTCCCGCTACGAAGCCGCCGCGGAGTTCTGGCCGCAATACTTGCGCGGCCAGGCGTATTTGCGGCTCCGGAAAGGACCGGAAGGTGCGGCCGAGTTCAGAAAAATTCTGGACCATCGGGGCCAGGGAGTCGACTCCGTACTGTATCCGCTGGCGCACCTCGGGCTGGCTCGCGCCGCGGCGCTCGAGCGTGACACCGCGCAGGCTCGCAAATCCTATAAGGATTTCTTGAAGGAGTGGAACGACGCAGATACCGATCTGCCACAGCTCCTCGCCGCAAGGCAAGAGCTCGACAAGTTGAAATCTACTCCTTGAAACGGCATGCCTGGCGGCCCCTGCGAAGTCACTCAGTTGCTGAATGCGTGGTGCAAGGGAGATGTGCACGCGTTAGAGCAACTGGCGCCCATTGTGGAATCGGAACTGCGCCGGATGGCTCGGCACTATCTGAGCAAGGAAGCTCCTGGACACACGCTCCAGCCCACGGCTTTGATCAATGAGGCCTACCTGCGACTTATTGAATGGAAAACACTGGAGTGGCAAGGCCGGGCCCATTTTTACGCCGTAGCAGCGAAAATGATGCGGCGCGTGCTGGTGAATCAGGCGATTGCCCGGGGCAGGCGGAAGCGCGGCGGCTCAGCGATTCTGGTGTCCCTCACCGCGGCCGGCGACGTGTCGCACCGGAGCGCCGATCTGGCAGCCCTCGATGAGGCGCTGATCGCCCTCGCCAAGCAGGACAACCGAAAGAGCGAGCTTGTGGAGTTGCGCTTTTTCGGCGGGCTCACGGCCGAGGAGACGGCGGAAGTTCTGGGAATCTCTGTGCGAACCGTGCATCGCGAATGGGATTTGGCGCGTGCTTGGCTTTTCCGCGAATTGCGTTGAGCGGCGTTGGATCCAACAAAGAGCTGAGTGTCGAGGTGCTCACATTTAGCGCGGCTGGCCGTCAAAACGCTTTAGCAAAAAACTTCTGCTGATCAGTTCACCACCGTGGCACGTTTGGCCGGCTTTTGTTGCTTGTACAAGTAGGAGCATTCAAGAGCCGATATGAAGCGTAGAGACTTCCTTAAATCCACGGCCGCAGTTAGTGGCGGAATCCTCAGCGGATTGCACAAGGCGACCGCTCAAAGCACTGGGCCGGTACCTGGACCGCAGCCCAATATCCTATTCATCCTGGTTGACGAGCTGCGCTACCCCAGCGCTTTTCCAGATCACATCACAACGCCGGGCGAATTTCTGCGCAACTTCATGCCCAACGTTCACAAAAAAATCTGGGAACGCGGTGTTAAGTTCGGCAACCATAATACGGCTGCGAATGCCTGCACGCCTTCGCGCGGCGTGCTGATTACCGGGCTCTACTCGCAACAGACTTGGCTGGTAACGACGATCTTGTCCACTCCTTGCAGTAAAAATGGTTGTCCTTGCATGGATAACGGCAAGTATCCGCCACCAACGCGGCAGCCGGTTCTAAATAAAAATTATCCGACCTACGGCAAGCTTCTGCAAGCAGCCGGGTATCGAACTCCTTACATTGGAAAGTGGCACGTTTCTGCTACCCTCGCCGGCAACGGATACGCTTGTTAATTACGGTTTCGACTACTACCCTACCTATTACGATCCCACCGGTAACAATTTCCAAGGCACATACGGAGATGAATGCCGCGGCTATCACAATGACGCCTACTCGGCATCCCAGGCAATTCATTGGTTAAACAACCAGAGGCCCGACAATCAGCCGTGGTGCCTCACCGTCAGCTTGGTTAATCCTCACGATCGTGAGTTTTTCCCTGGCGGTACAGAGTTTCAGACTTACATGGGTCTGTTTGCGGACTCCAACGTTAACCCGGCTAATCTGCAGCCCTTCTCAGTCTATGCAGATTACGAAGACAGAAAGTATTACGGACCGGTAGTGGAATGGGACAAGAATGAGCTTAAATCCCCTAAATGTTACGGATACCCGGACGTGCCCCCGAATTGGGAGGACGCATCCTCCATTGCAAAGCAGAAACCATCAACCCAAACCTTCTTTCGTGAATACTCGCAGGGTGTTTGGGGCGGCGTATCCGACGATCCATCTCAGAGCACTGCCACTCTTGAGCAGTATCCAAGTGCGCTCGAACCTTCGGGCAATGGAGTTGTCAAGATGCCCTACCGGTATTGGCGGCGCGGCTTAGATAGTTACACCCAGATCATGCAGCTGGTCGATACCCAAATTGGCTGTGTGCTCGATGCGCTGGAAGATTTACCCCCTAGCGTTAAGGAAAACACGATCATCGTGTTTGCCTCCGACCACGGCGAATATTCCGGAGCGCATGGCTTCGTACAAGGTAAGATTGGCAGCGTTTATGAGGAGGCCTGGCACGTTCCATTGGTTGTAGTTGACCCTAGCGGCAGATATACCGCGGACATAGATACGATCCGCACGGGACTAACCTCGCACGTCGATTTCATGCCTCTACTGGCCAGCATCGGGTATCTGGGAACTCGAGATTGGATGACGGGCCCTCTAGCCGAAATCTATCGCGACCGTCACGACATGATCTCGATGCTGAAGTCTGCCGATGCGCCCGGACGCCGCTACGTCCTGTACGCTACTGACGAAATCGTGCCTGATACCGTTAACGTCAACTTCAATAGATCGCCCACCCATATTCTGGGGCTGCGTACCGAGGACACCAAGCTGGGTCTGTACTCCAAATGGGTTCCTTTTACCTCGCATATCATCCCAACTTCAAAAGAGCTGGAATTCTACGATTATTCGACAACCGACGGCAAACTTGAGCTGAATAATGTTGCTTTCACCAATCCTGACGATCCGCGTATTCAGCGCATGGCACAGCATCTGCTTGACCTCGTCCCAGAGCGTATTGCAGGAACCGCTACCGGGAGGCTTGGGAGTGGTGCAAGAAGCGTCAAAGGTCGCGCACCTGGCCTACCGGGAACTGATCGCGCTTAAGGGCGCCGATTTCTGGAGAAACGGTGGGGTTCAGAACTTACTCGGATACGGTGGGGAATTCTAGCAGCACATCGCCGGGAGCGCCGCGCACATGACAGCGGCTCAGCTGGAAAATGCCGACGAGCATCATCCAGATCTGATAGCGGAATCAATCGTCGGCAACTGCCCTGCTCGCCTGTCGCGGAGCGTTTCAACTGGGCAGCCCAACCAGTTACAAGTTGTACCGCGTCCTAACGGAAGGCGGTGCTATGGAAGAACATGCTGGTGTTCGGCCAGATCCACGCGCGAACCCCGGAACCGCACCCCTTCCATTTCCAGCCGCATCCGCTGCTCGAAACCGCCGTCCCGTTTGCATTTGATCTGACCACCAGCGCCTAACACGCGATGCCAAGGAAGCGCGCCGCCCCACTTCCGCAGGACTTGCGCGACTTGTCGGTGGTAGCGCGGGTATCCGGCGGCTTCCGCAACTTGTCCGTAGCTCGCAATTTTGCCGCGCGGAATCGTGCGGATCACATCTCGAATCGCTCGTTCCATTTCGGTACCCTCAGGCGCGCGCACTGGATTGAGGTCTTGCGGTACCTATTCAGTTCTGGTGCGGATTCGTGCTGGACGCCTGAGGATTGTTTGGATTTGGCGTAACAGGATTTGGGGTACCCGGAGGCGTTTGGGCGCCTTGCGTGGGTTGCGGCTGATTTTGTTGCGTCTTGCCGCCCTTCTGTTCCTGCTCCTTCTTCTTCTTCTTTTCCATCTTGGCGATCTTCTTCGCCTGCTTCGCGCGCAATTGCTTCAACTCGGCATCGCGATTCGTCGGCAGAGGCTGATTCTGCTGGTTGGCCGCAGTCTGCGCGGCGGCCGCGCTGCTTCTGGCGTCCGGTTTCGAATCGGCTGCGCTGGTGCCTTTCACAAAACTCGCGCTTACATCGGTAGTTCCCGATGCGCCGCCGGCCGCGCCGCCCGTTTCGGCCCCCGCCGGAATAGGAATGCTGGCCGGAATCGTGTGCTTGGGATCGGTCATGGTCGGCTGTCCCAATTTCGCGGCATGGCTCAGGTCTGGAGAGCCGCGCATCCAACCGGTCGATCGAGCAAGTAACCCCGGACGATGATAATTCGCCTGCTCAAGCTTCTCACGCTGATATGCCGCGCGATCTATCTCCGGAATCGGCAGCTCCATGTCTTGCAGCCGGCGTTTGGCGTCTGCGGCTCGCGCGCTGAGCGGGTATTCGCGGACGATGCGTGTAAACATCGCGCCGGCGTCTTTCCGGAACCGCGGTCCCATCTTCGAATAAGAAACACCCGCTTCGTAGAGCGCTTCGTCCGCCCTACTGTACAGCGGATACTGATCGGCCAGGGCATTCAGCCGGTTTGCGGCGGCGGGATTCATATCGCGGCTGAAATAGAACGTGCCTACATCGAATTCGTGCTGCGCGAGGCTTTCCTGAATATTCCGAAGCCGCTGAGCCGCTTGCGCCACGAACTTGCTGTTGGGAAACTGCTGCAATAGCAGGCGGCATTCTTGTTCCGCGAGCAGCGTTTGTGTCACGTCACGGTCGCTCTTGTCCATCTGCTTGTAATGGATCTCGCACACTCGATTCTGAGCCTCGGCAGATTCGGGCATGTTCGGATAGAACAGGATGAAATCCTTATACTCGGCTTCCGCTTGCGCCAATCCGTTTGCGCCGCCCTCGCGATACCAGCTATCGGCGATCGCGAGCTTCGCTTTCGCCAGATACTCGCTGGAATCATAAGTGTTCATCAAGGTTTGCAGGGAGAGGCGGGCAACTTCGTAGCGCCCGTGTTCTATGTCGTGGATGGCTTGATCGAATAATACTTTATCCGGTTGCTGAGTGTTCTTTGTAATCGGCGTCTCGTATTTCTTGTGCATACAGGAAGCGAAAAGCGCGAGTAACAGAACCGGCGCAAGCGCCAGCTTCCCCGAAAACTTGTATAAAAGCATATATGATCTAAACCTTCATAGAGATTGCTTCTTCAGCCATGCGCCGCATTTCGCGGATCGCTTGCCCGGGATCGGGCGTGTGAAATACGGATGAACCCGCCACCACCCAATCTACCCCCGCCTTGGCGACCTCCGCAATGTTGTCTTGCCCCACGCCGCCATCGATTTCAATAGAAAAATCCAGGTCTTTCTGGGCTCGGTAACGATACAGCGTGCGCACTTTTTCGAGTGAGCGCGGAATGAATTGTTGTCCACCATACCCCGGATTCACGCTCATGACGAGAACATAATCGACGATATCGAGAACATCCTCCAGGAGGGCGACGGGAGTGGCAGGATTGATCACGACTCCTGCCTTGGCCCCGAGATCCTGTATCATGTGCAGCGTTCGATTCAGGTTCCATGCAACCTCATAATGTACGCTGACACAATCCGCTCCGGCGGCAATGAAGACCGGAGCGTAGGTGTCCGGATCCTCAATCATCAGATGATGATCGAGTCTCAAGCTCGTGAAGCGCCGAAGAGATTCTGTAATGGGAGTGCCCATCGTGAAATTCGGGACGAAATGCCCGTCCATGATGTCGACGTGAACCATGTCGACTTGAGCTTTTTCGACGCGCCGGATCTCGTCCCCGAGATGCGCGAAATCGGCCGCAAAGATAGATGGAACGATCTGAACCACTCGTTATTCCAGGGGATTACCCCGATCCTACCATGTAAACGGGTAGAGTGGACCGCCCGGAGATCCTACGAAGCCGCTACTAGCGATGCGCGAGAACCGCGGCGTAGAACCCATCCCCCTCATCCCGCCCAGGCAAGCGCCACATTTCATTCTCGCATCGCAAGTCAGGGTGCTGAGCCAGGATTTCGCGGACGACTTCCTCGTTTTCCTCCCGCTCGAGCGAACAGGTGGCATAGAGCAGCTTGCCCTCTAGCGCAAGATGCGGGATCGCATGGCTGACTATCCGTACCTGCTTTTCTCGGTGCCGCTGAATGTCTTCTGGTTTGAGTCGCCATTTTATCTCGGGATTGCGGGCCAGCGTCCCGGTTCCGGAACACGGCGCATCAATGAGAATTCGATCAAACGCCGCGTCAAAAGGCAAAGGGCGAGATGCGTCCAGCACCAGGCGGCGACAGATATCGGGGATCTCGCGGGCGCGCCGGAAGCTGATGTCGCATGCAACCGCGAGCGACAGCGGGTTCTCGAGGGCCTGCAGGGTTTTGTTGCCGGGCGCAGCGCAGAGATCCAGATATCTGTGGCCGGGCTGCAGATCGAGGAGGGGGAAAATCGCCTGAGCCCCGATATCGTGCAGTCGCATGCCCGGGTCGAAGCGGAGAAATCACGCGAAAGCAGCCGGGGACGGATGTGGGCTCAAGCTCGAGCTCGCGAGGATTGCTTGATCCTTCGGGAAGACGCACGTACGGAACCGGCTCGAGGAGAGCCGCGGCCGCGACCCGTCGCGCCTGCTCCGCGCCGAATTGGGATGCCCAGCGCTCTAGCAGCCACGCGGGGCAGGAGACTTCGGTTTCGGGGTTCGGCCAGGTGATGGGCTCGCGATTTACCTTTCTTAGAAGAGCGTTTACAAAGCCCGCCGCGGCTCGTTTGTGCTTTTTCGTGAGTTCCACGGTCTCGTGAACCGCCGCGTGGGCAGGGATGCGGTCGAGATACCGAAGCTGAAAAATACCGCAGTGCAAGGCGGTCACGACGGAAGCATCGAGATCCGAAACCCGGCGGCCCGAATACATAAAGATCAGGTGATCGAGCTGCAACTTGTAGCGGAGGCAGCCGAAAACAATCTGCGAAGCCAGACGGGCATCACGGCTGTCCATCGCGCATGTCCGCTCACGCAACAGATCGGAGGCAAACGCGCCGTCTGCAACCAACCGAAGGATCGCAAAAGCGATTCTGCGGGGCGTGGATATTTTTGGCATAAATGTGGCGGTCACACGCATCTAGGAAAAGTGCTAGCCTTTGCGTAACAACGAATTGAGGCGCTTTTGGCGTTTACCGTGTTGCGCAGTTTGTGCTAGTATGCTAGTGGCCTCGTGGAAGTGCAGTTCCATAGAGGTGCGCCTCGCATTCCATCCCTCACGGAGCATATAGCACTTACTGATGAGTTTTACCGTCTTTCTCGGAAATCTCCCTATCTGGGTGACGGCCGACGATATCAAATCGTGGCTGGCCTCAGAAAGCTTGGTCGCTGACGCGGTCAAAGTTATTCGCAACCCTGAAACGCAAGAATCGAAGGGGTTCGCATTCATAGAATCGCCAAACCAGGAGGAGATGAACGCTATTATCCGCCGATTTGACCGGGCGCCACTTGAAGACCGGTTGCTCCGCGCGAATCCCGCTCAACCTCCGAAATCGGGCAAAGGGCCAGGCAAGAGCCCCGGACCTATGGACCGGACCAGACGCCCCGCAGCAGGGGCCAACAGTCCGCCTCGGAAGTCCGCTCATTCCCGACGCTCTAACGACCCCTCCGGTAAGCACAGCCCATTCGCCGAAGAACTCTCGAAAGTCCTTTAAGCGGCGAGTGCGGTCGCCTCTGTTGATCCGCGTTTTTCAAGGCTTTTCCTTCGAATACGACATAAAGTGATATACTTCGCTGCAATTGCTCTCATGTTCGCGTAATTTGCGCCGTGAAATCGGCGATGCGCAAATTAGGCGGGAAGGTGACCTTTGCAGCGCTCGAATTGGGAATCTGTTTCGCTTCGCGTCTGTTTTGTCTTCGTGTTCGCGATTCTGACTCTGCTATTCCGGCCGTTTGGCCTTTCTGTCGAGATGTCGCTCGCATGCGGTATCTGTATGGGGATTGTTGCGGTTCTCCTTGAGCTTCGAATTAGCCGTTCCAACCTAAACGCTCTGATGGCTGGGTCAGCCGGTATGTTAGCCGGCGGCATTCTCGGATTGCTTTTTGTCCTGCTTCTCAGGCCGGGGCCGCTTCTCGGCAATCGAACGGTTCAGTTCGTCCATGTAGCCGCGCCGGTGCTGGGCGGATACATTGGACTCCTCGCAGGTATTCGCAAATCGAAACTGTTCGACATCTCATCCTTGCCGTTTCTCGCGCACGATAGTGACCTTCTTTGTGCCGAAAAAATTCTGGACACCAGTGTTCTCATCGATGGCAGAATCTGCGAAATCGCGGAATCGGGGTTCCTCGATGGTCAATTCGTGGTTCCTCAATTCGTTCTCCACGAGCTGCAAGGAATCGCCGATTCGGCGGATTCGGCGAAGCGGAATCGCGGGCCGCCGCGGGCTCGATGTCGTTCAGCAGCTTCAAAAAATTCCCAGAATCCGCGTGGAGTTATCACTTCCGACATTCCGGCGGTGAAGGAAGTGGACCTCAAACTGATTGAACTGGCGAAGCTGAACAGCGCGAAGATCGTCACCAATGATTTCAATTTGAATAAACTTGCCCAGGTTCAGGGAGTCGACGTTCTGAATATCAATGAGCTCGCGAACGCCGTTAAGCCTGTTGTGCTGCCCGGCGAGGCGATGCGCGTCTTCATTTTGAAGGAAGGGAAAGAACCGAATCAAGGCGTTGCGTACCTGGACGACGGCACGATGGTGGTGGTGGATAATGCGCGGCGGCTCATTTCGAAGACAATTGACATCACCGTAACAAGCGTCCTACAGACGATGGCGGGCAAGATGATTTTTGGCAGACACGATGAACGCTCGCAGGTGATGGAAAATCGGCCTTCGGCGGCTGCTGCGTCCGCGGCGGGTACTTTATCCACTTAAAGCGGAGAGATCCGCTGTTCCGGTGCAAGTATTCCAACGCTGGTAGCGGCGCGCTACAGTATCTGAAGCACAGGAAAAGGAGTGCGTCTATGAAGTCCATCACTGTCTTTGGATCATTAATTCTCGGCTGCGGGATGTTCGCTCACGCTCAGCAAATGACGCAACCGGCTCCGGAAATCAAGAAGCTCGATTACTTCATCGGCACGTGGAAAACGGATGCCGACATGAAGGCAACTCCTGTCAGCCCTGCTGGAAAAGTCACCGGCACCGATCGAATTGAATGGATGGAGGGGAAATTCTTCGTTTTGGTCCACACGAATTTCGGCGGATCCATGGGAAGCGGAGTGGAGCTCGCGGTGATGGGGTACGATCCGGCGCGCCGGGTGTACACGTTTGCCTCGTACAACAGTGCTGGGGAGCATGAGTCCGCAACCGGAACGGTTCGAGGGAGATACTTGGGTCTGGAACGCTGACCCGAGTTCGAACGTGAAGTGGCGCTATACGGAGAAAGTGCTTTCGCCCACGGTTTACAACATCAAGTTTGAAATGTCGCGGGACGGGACGACCTGGTCGACTGTCATGGAAGGAAAAGCCACCAAGCAGTAGCGCGCCCGCGCGAGCCATGAGCGTTTCTGTCATTATCCCCGCTGCCGGGCTCGGAACGCGCATGGGCCGAAGTGCGCCGGAGAAGGAAGGCACCAGCCGAAAGCAGTTCATGCTGCTGAACGGATCGCCCATTCTCGTTCACACGATACGGAAATTCGTGAGTTGTCCGGCAGTTGCTGAAATCATCGTCGCGCTACGGGCGGAAGATATAGCATGGGCGGAAGGCCTGTTCTCGACGCAAGGTTTCGCGAAAACCGTGCGCACTGTGGAAGGCGGCGAATCCCGCCAGCAATCCGTCGAGAATGCGCTGGCAACAATCGGAGACGACAAGCAGCTTGTACTGGTGCACGACGCGGTCCGTCCATTTATAGACCGCCAGATCATCGACAAGGTGATTCATGAAGCGAGCGAAGCGGGCGCCGCGATTGTTGGGATCGTGCCGGTCGATACGGTTAAGCAGGTTCATCGCACAAAAGTGCGGGCGACACTTCCACGTGAACGGCTGATTTTGACCCAGACTCCACAGGCTTTCCGGCTGGAGCTATTGCGGCGAGCGTTCGAGAAGGCGCGCGAAGACCTTTTTGTCGCCACTGACGAATCCTCACTTGTGGAGCGCCTGGAGCAGGTGGAGGTCTCGGTGGTGCTGGGTACCGACCGCAACATCAAAATCACAAAACCCGCCGATATGGATCTGGCGCGCCTGTATCTTGCGCTCGAGAGCTCCGCGCTCGATCTTTCCTGACGAATGGGCGAGAGTCACCTCTGACGAATGGCAGATACCCACACTGCCGCCTTTCGCATTGGCCAAGGCTGGGACACACACCGGTTGGAGCGCGGCCGGCCGTTGATTCTGGGCGGCGTTAATATCCCCAGCGACTTCGGGCTGGCCGGCCACTCCGATGCGGACGTCCTGTTCCATGCCGTAACGGACGCGATTCTGGGCGCGGCGGGGTTAGGTGATATTGGAATGCATTTTCCGGATCAAGCGGAAGAATGGAAGGGCGCTGATAGCCGGACATTCCTCACGCGCGCTCTGGAACTGGCGGCCATCAATGGGTATCGCGCTTCGAATATCGATGCGACCCTGATTTTGGAGCGCCCCAAGCTTAAGGATTTCCGCGTTGCCATTCGCGACAGTCTGGCGCGCGCCGCGGATCTGCCTTCAGCTTCCGTGAACGTGAAATTCAAGACCGCTGAGAACGTGGGGCCAGTCGGGGAAGGCAGGTCGTGCGAAGCTCAGGCGGTGGTGCTGCTCACGCGCGCAAGGGCCGAGTGATGCGGGACCCGGATTTTTACCGGACGGCCGCTGCCGAGTACTCCTCATAAGAGCCTTCGAAGTCCTCGACTTTGCCTCGCTCGAAATGCCAAATTCGTGTCGCGACTTCATCCACCAGATCTTCGTCATGCGTGACCAGCAGAACCGTGCCCTCAAACTTCTGTAACGCGATATTTAGCGCGTTGATCGATTCAAGGTCGAGATGATTTGTCGGTTCATCGAACACCAGAACGTTGGGTTTCTGCAGCATGAGCTTGCAGAATATGAGCCGCGCTGCTTCTCCGCCGGATAGCGCGTCAGTGGGCTTCAATCCCTCTTCGCCGGTAAACAACATTTGGCCGAGTAGACCCCGAATCTCCTCTTTTGCTGCCTTGGGATCCCAATCGTGCAGCCAATCCGCAACCGTCGTGCCGTTGCGGATGCTGCTTCGATGATCTTGGGCGAAGTACCCGACCTGAACTTCGTGCCCCCACGTGACGGTGCCCGAGTCCAATCCCACGTCCGGATCGTCGACTCCGGGCGCATTTGCGAGGAGCGCTTTCAGCAATGTCGTTTTTCCGGCCCCGTTGCGGCCCATGACCGCGATCTTCTGGCCGCGCGGAACATTGGCGGAAAAGTCGCTCACTACGTTGTTTGTGCCGTATGCCTTGCTCACGTTCTTGAACTCGAGCGCGTGCCGGCCCGATGGGCGCTTCATCTCGAAACGGATGTAGGGCCGCTGAATGTTCGAGCGCGCGAGCTCGGTTGTTTGCAGCCGTTCCACTTCTTTCTTGCGCGAAGTTACCTGGCTGGCGCGAGTCCCCGCAGCGAACCGGGCGATAAATTCGTTCAATTGCGCGATCTTTTTCTCGCGCTGGGCGTTCTCAGCTTCGACCCTCGAGCGGATCTGCGTCTTCTGCAGAACCATGTCGTCGTATCCGCCCGTGTAGGTAATGATCGTCTGGTAGTCGATGTCGGCGGTGTGCGTGGAAATGCTGTTTAAGAAGTGCCGATCGTGAGAAATCACGATCAGTGTGCCGTCGTAACGCGTAAGAAAGTGCTGCAGCCAGTGAATGGATTCGAGATCCAGGTAGTTCGTCGGCTCATCGAGCAGTAAAGCTTGCGGGTTTCCAAACAGAGCTTGAGCGAGCAGGATCCGCACCTTCTGGCCGCCCTGGAGCTCCGCCATGTTGCGTTCATGCAGCGGCTCAGGAATGTCGAGCCCGTCGAGTAAAACCGCCGCATCGCTCTCAGCCGAATAGCCGTCTTCCTCGGAAACAATGCCTTCGAGTTCTCCGAGCCGCATGCCGTCTGCGTCGGTCAGGTCGGACTTGTTATACAGAGCCTCGCGTTCTTCAAGCGCCTTCCACAGCGGCATGTTGCCCATCACGACCGTGTCGATCGCCCGGTATGGATCGAACGCAAACTGATCCTGTCGGAGAACACCGATTTTCTTGGGAGGGACAACCGTTCCTTTCTGCGGCTCGAGCTCGCCCGAGAGCAGATTCATAAAAGTGGATTTACCGGCTCCGTTCGGTCCGGTCAGTCCATAGCGGCGCCCCGACAAGAAGGTGGTTGTGACATCGTCGAACAACACCTTGCCCCCGTAACGCATGCTGACGTTGCTAACTGAAATCATGGGTGAAACAGGAGGGAAAACTTCAGTTTAGCGCGGACGGCGGTATAAGCCCGGCGGCCGCTTACCGTGTACTTCCTGCACTCTGCGTTTTTTGCGTCGGCTCAGGGGCGGCCTGTCGCGATCCTAATCGATCTGCGTACACTCTTGTGAAAATCGCGCCGAACAGGAAAATCTGTGCCGAATAGTAAACCCATACGACGAATGCAACCAGTGATCCGGCCGCCCCGTAGGTGGATCCCACTCCGGCGGTAGTAAGAAAAATGGCCAATAATGACTTGCCGATCATGAACAGGATAGATGTGGCGGCCGCTCCAATCGCAACGTCACGCCAATCGATGGGCACGGCGGGCACAAACTTGAACACCAGTGCGAAGAGCAGTCCGATGGCACAAATGGAAATGACGAAATTCAGCACCTCTCCGAAGATTGCGGCGTGCAGCGGTATGAAGCCAGTGAAAAACTTCTGAATGATAGCGAAAGCCGCGCTCACGCAAAGTGACAGCAGGAGCAATAAGCCGAGACCGAGGACCATTCCGAAGGCCAAGACTCTTTGCCACAGCAGCCCGCGCCATCCAGCGGACGCTTGCCGTGAGGCATTCCAGATAGTATCGAGCGAATCCCGTAATTCTACGAATACGCCGGATGCGCCAAATAAAAGTGTCACGATGGCGATCGCGGTGGCAATAACGCCGGCTTTGGGGTGGTGCGAGTTCTCGATCAGTGTCTTCAGTACGCCCGCGCCTCCGCGTCCTATGACCGCTGCCGTTTCCCGCAGAAGCTGTTGCTCCGCGCCTTTTGTGCCGAAGATCAGACCGCAGATTGCGACAAACAGAATAATTAGGGGTGCTACGGAGAGTAGCGTATAGTACGCGAGTGCCGCGCCCAGCCTCGGAGCGTTGCAATCGTTCCAGTGGGAAGCCGTTTTGCTGAGTAATCCGGTAAACGCCTTGAAGCTCATCGACGTTTCTCTAGACTATTAGATGGTTCCGGGGACGCGGGGTGAGACATGTAACACGCGATTGCAGCGCTGCGTCCAGGAATTGCATCCCGGAAGATGAACACTTCTTGCTTGATTCCCCGCGCGCTTGCCTTCGTTGCCGCCAGTATTGCGGGTGCCCTCGGCACAGCCGCAGGGCAGGACTTCAGCGGGCGTACCGTCATATCGATTCAATACGAGCCAGCGGCGCAGCCTATCGACCCGCGAGACCTGGCGACAGCGCAGCTCGTCGAAATCGGCCGGCCGCTCGATCCTCGTCAGGTCGCGGCAACAATCGATCGGCTGTTTTCGACCGGCCTCTACGAGGATATTCGAGTGGATGCCGAAATCGCGGGCAACGGAGTGAAGCTCCGTTTCCTGACGGCCAGCCAGCGATTCGTCGGACATGTCGGTGCCCGCGGCCACATCTCAGACCCTCCCAGCCGGGGTGTGATCCTAAGCCACGCCGGGCTGAGTCTCGGAAGCCCCTTTGACCCCGACGACGTGGAATCCGCGCGAAAGCAGATCGAGCAGCTGTTGCGTGACAACGGATTATACGAGTCGCAGGTCGGTGTTGCAACCATTACGGACCCGGATACGCATCAGGTGACAACCAGGTTCGATGTGCAAGCCGGCAAGCGCGCGCGGTATGAGATGCCCGCCATTCACGGTGACACGAAACTCTCCGATGAAGCGATTGTTCGTGCGACGGGTTGGCGCATACCGTTAATCCACCGGTGGCGGCAGATGACGGCGGTACTAACCGATAAGGGCGTGAGTGGCATCGAGCAGAAATACCAGAAGCAGGATCGACTCACCGCTTCAGTGGAGGTCACGTCGCTTGATTACGATGCCGCGACACGCCGCGTTAAGCCGGCGCTCGATATAGATGCCGGCCCTAAGGTAACAATCAAGGCCGTCGAGGCGAAGCTCAAGAAGAGCAAGTTACGCCAGCTTGTACCCGTCTACATCGAAGGATCAGTGGATAACGATCTGCTGACCGAAGGTGCGCGAAACATCCACGATTACTTTCAGTCGAAGGGCTATCCAGACGTCGATGTCACTTTTAAGCGGGAACCGCCGCAACACGATCAGGAAATGATCAATTACTATATCGCGACCGGGCCGCGCCGGAAGCTTGTCAACGTCAATTTCGAGGGCAGCCAATATTTCACGCTTCAAACGTTGCAGGAAAGAATGTTTCTGCACACGAGGACACTGGCCCTTAGATATGGCCGGTACAGTGAGACATTTCGCAAGAGAGACGAGGAAGCGATCGAAAGTCTATACAAATCGAATGGATTTCGCGACGTAAAGGTTACCTCCACGGTCGAGACAAACTATCGTGGCAAGCCCGAGGATCTCGGCGTACGCTTCCGCATTGACGAAGGGCAACAGTGGCGCGTTAGCAAACTCGAAATTAGCGGCGCTGCCCGGCTGGATTTATCTCCGATTCAGAATCAGCTCGCATCTATTCAAGGACAGCCGTACGCTGATGTAAACGTCGCTTCGGACCGTAACCGAATTCTGGAATACTATTACTCGAACGGTTTTTTGAAGGCGGCGTTTTCCTTTACGGCAACTCCGGGGCCGGCTCCCGCGACGATCAACCTGACGTATAACATCACCGAAGGACCTCGCGAGTTTGTGCGCGGGGTGATCATTTCCGGGCTGAACCGCACGCGCCCATCTCTCGTGCAGAATCCGATCAACATTCAGCCTGGCGAGCCGCTATCGCTGACCAAGATCAACGAGATTGCGCGCCAACTTACCGATCTTGGCATTTTCGCGACTGTGAATACGGCCGTGCAAGACCCTAATGGGACCAATCGCTACAAGTACGTTCTGTATGACTTCGATGAGGCCGCCGCGTATGGGATCAATCTCGGATTCGGGCTGGAAGTGGGACAGTTCGGCGGTACGACAAACAACCTGGGCGAAGCAGGGGGCGCAAAAGGAGTTTCGCCGCTGTTTTCGGTTACCGTAAACCGCTTGAACTTCCTCGGCACCGGTCAGTCGATCTCGTTGCAGGTGCGATATTCAACTCTCGAGCAGCGCGAATCCATCAACTACGTTGTTCCACGGTTTCTCGGATCTTTGAACCGTACGCTTACATTCTCGCTTTTGTATGACACAACTCAGAATGTGCAGACGTTCTCGTCCAGCCGGCAGGAAGCCTCAATTCAAGGCACGCAACGGCTGAACCGGGCGTCTACTCTTTTGTTGCGATTTGCGTACCGGCGGGTCAGCACCGGAAACGTCGTGATCCCTTCACTACTGATACCGCAACTGCTGCAGCCGGTTCGATTGGGGATACTTTCGGCCAGCTATGTTCAGGATCACCGCGACAACCCGGCGGATGCGCACCGCGGGTTTTGGAACACCCTCGACGCAGGGATCGCCGGAAATTTCTTTGGATCGCAACGCAATTTCGCTCGCGTGCTGGCGCGTAATGCCACCTATACGCCGATCGGCAGAAATCTGGTGTTCGCGCGTCAAACACAGGTCGGCATCATCGAGCCATTCAATATTCCCAAAGGTGTAACTTCTTTCGATGCGATTCCTCTGCCGGAGCGCTTCTTCGGCGGGGGTAGCGTATCCATGCGTGGCTTTGGCGACAACCAGGCCGGACCACGCGATATCGGCACGACCACGGAAATGCCGGACGGCCCGATCCCCAGCAGCTGTCGAGGCACAAAGCCGGGGGATTGCGCGACAGGGTTTCCAATCGGAGGGAACGGGCTCTTCTTCAACACGCTCGAATTGCGATTCCCGCTCGTGTTTCCGAACCTTAGCGGCGTTGCGTTCCATGATATGGGAAACATCTATACGAATGTCAGCGATATCTCGCTGCGATACCGGCAACGCAACGATCAAGAATTCGATTTTGCTGAACAGGCTGTTGGCTTCGGGATCCGCTATAAGACGCCTGTCGGGCCGGTGCGAATCGATCTGGCGTACGCTCTCAATCCACCCCGATACTTGGGGTTCAGCACCAACGAAACCGTTCAGCAGCTGATCGCGTGCAGCCCTGCGGTGATCGGCCTGCCTCCGGGGGCGCCGGGCTACAACCCCAATTGCACGGCTTCTCCACAGCGGCTGAGCCATTTCCAATTTTTCTTCTCCATTGGACAGGCGTTTTGAATGCGGCGCCGCATTGCCGGGCTGGTTTTTTTTCTGAACTGCCTCGCGTATGCGGTCATCATTGACCAGATCGCGGTTATTGTTGGGAACGCGATCATCAAAGATAGCGATATCGAGCGGAGCATTCGCGTGACAAGCTTTCTGAACGATGAGCCTCCTCGCCTCACAGCCGCCTCGCGGAAAGAAGCCGCCAACCGCCTGATCGACCAGATATTTATCCGGCGCGAAATCCGGCAGGGCGCATATCCGGTGGCAACGTTACAAGAAGCTGAAGCCGAGATCGAGCGATTAAAGCGTCAGAAATACACGACTGAAGCCGCCTATGAACGTGCACTGCGCGCGGACGGGATCACGGATCTGGATCTGCGCGCGCACTTTCAATGGCAATTGACCGTTTTGCGCTTCATCGATCTTCGTTTCAGGCCGGCGGTTTTTGTCACCGAGAGTGATATCGAGGCGTATTACCGTACGCACGCGGCTGCCCTTCGCCGCGAGCATTCGGGCCATTCTTCTTTGGAAGACGTCAACACGGAGATTCAGGATATTTTGACAGGTGAACGAGTGAATCAGGAATTCTTTTCCTGGCTCGACGAACAGCGGAAGGACGCAAAAATCAGGTTTTTCGAGGAGGATCTGCGGTGAGCAAACGAAAGCGAATACTGCTCACGATCGCCGCCTGCCTGGGCGGCCTCATCATCGTGCTCGTCATTTCATCCATTCTCGTGTTGCGCAGTGCATGGTTCGCAAACTATGTCCGCGAAAAGCTTATCGCCGTTACCGAAGAATCGACCGGGGGAACGGTCGAAGTCGGCGCCTTCCAGTTCGATTGGACTCACCTGACCGCGCGAATTCGAAACTTCGTGCTGCACGGCAGAGAGCCGGCGAGCAGCGCGCCTCTGGTTCGCATTCCGCTGCTCGAGGTTCAACTCAAATTGTTTTCCGGGATTAAACATGTGGTCGATCTCGAATACGTCGGCATCCAGCAGCCGCAGGTGAACTTCATCGTTTTCGCCGATGGAACGACGAACATTCCCGAACCCAAAATCCAGAAGCAACCGAGTCAAACGTCGGCGCTCCAAACCGTGGTAGACCTCAAAATCGGCAAGTTCGATATCGAGAACGGTCTTATTCAAGCGGCTCAACGAAAGACCGGCTTCAGCGCGCGCGGCGAAAATCTCCGGGTTCTGCTGAACTACAATTCTCTGACGCCGAGCTATCAAGGCAACCTCTCCATCGATCCGCTTTTGTTGCACTCTGGCTCCAAGCCGCCGCTCAATGTTCATGTCAATCTGCCGGTCACGATTGAAAAGGATGGTGTCACCTTGGCCGGCGTAAAGCTCAGCACGGATGAGTCGCAAATCGTCGTGAATGGCTCCGTCCGGAACATGAACGCGCCGATCATCGACGCTCGGCTGCATGCGTCCCTATCGCTTCCCGAAATCGAGCGCAGTGCGGATCTTGGGATAAATGCAAGTGCCAAAGGCGCGCCGCAAACGTTAGTGGCAGAATTTGCCGCGCACATGGATACCAACGCCATAGAAATTCAGACCGCGCGCCTGACCTTGGGCCAATCGAGTTTTCAAGCTTCGGGAGCGCTTCGCAGCCCATCTCACGCAAACGGGGCCCAATTTAATGCGACGCTGGCCCTTGGCGAGCTGAGCCGCCTAATGACCTCAACTTCGACTGCGGCGAGCGGCGCGATTCTTGTCAACGGCAATGCGCAACTTGACGCGCACAACAATTACGCGGTCGATGGCTCGCTCGGCACGCGCGATCTCGCTGTCCGAAGCGGCACAACCCGGATTTCGAACGTTAGCCTGTACTCGCCGTTTCACGCGGATCCTTACTTGATCAGCCTGGATGGGTTGAAGCTGAACGCGCTAGGCGGGGACTTGACAGCGAAAGTCTTCATCGAAAATCTGCAGCGTCTCAGTGTCGAAGGAAATCTGCGGCGATTTTCCTTGCCGGTGCTGGCCGCGGCTTTCACGGGCAAGCATCTGGGCTATGACGGAATCATCGACGGATCGATCAAGGCCCAGGGGGACCTCAAGGCGAACGGCGCGGAAGGCTACGCTGCGGAGGCGAGGCTGGCAATTGTTCCCGGGAACCGCGGCGTTCCAGTAAGTGGCCGGGTCAACGCCAGTTACGCGGGGAACAGCGGTATCGCCGGTCTGGACCACTCGTATCTTGCGATGCCGCATTCGCGCATCGACGTCTCTGGGTCTTTGAACCGGCGGATCGAGGTGAATGTAATGTCGCACAATTTGAATGACTTCCTGCCGGCAGCTAATTTCGCTTCCAGCAAGCCGCAGACCTCGCTACCTGTTACTCTTCAGGGCGGAACTGCCAACGTAAGCGCGCAGATCGCCGGCAACCTATCCGCGCCTCGGATCACTAGTCATATCGCGATGGATAGATTCGCGGTCGAGCAGCGCGTCTTCGACGGGGTTTCCGCCGATATCGCAGCATCACCTTCGAGCGCAGCCATCCAGAACGGCGTGCTCACTCGCAGGACGCTCCGGACCACCTTTGACGCTTCAATCGGACTTCGGAAATGGAGTCCGACACCGCGTTCTCAACTGACAGCGACCATCGCAATGCGAAACGGCGATATCGCTGATCTCTTGGCGCTGGCGGGCGAAGGGACGGTCCCGGCGACCGGCACGTTAGGGGCAGATGTCCACATTGGGGGTACTTATGGCAACCCTCTCGGAAGCGCCTCGCTCGAGGTAACGAACGGAAGTGCGTATCAGCAGCCGATTGACCGCTTGACAGCAAATGTGAGTCTTTCCGATCAACTCGTGACGCTATCAAGGCTCGAACTCGCGTCTGGCGCGGCCCAAGTTGGGCTAAGCGGCAGTTTCCATCATCCGCGAGACAGCCTCATGGTGGGACGGGCGCAGATTCATGTGGCCAGTTCGAATGTGCAACTCGCAAATATCAAACCGTTACAGCGTGAAAACGCCGGAGTGGCGGGGCTCATCCGGTTGACGGCCGACGCAGCGGCGGACATCACTCGCTCGCAGAACGAGTCCCAGATTATGGTTTCGAATATCGACGCAGACCTCTCGGCGCGCGGGTTGCGCGTTCAGAACCAGGATGCCGGGGACCTCACTGCATCCGCGCATACAGCGGGAGGCAGCGTCAACTATAGTCTCAGTTCCGATTTTGCCGGGTCTAACATCGGGATTTCGGGCAATACTGTTCTCGAAAAAACTTACCCCACCACGGCGACGGCTTCCATTCGGAATTTATCTGTTGAGAAGACTCTTTTGATCGCTGGCCAGAGTTCCATTCCGGCTCGGGGCACTCTGTCCGCTGACGCGCATGTGGCCGGTACGCTTGCGGCGCCGAGGGCAGACCTGTCGTTCGCGCTGGTACGCGCAAATCTGTATCAGGAACCGATCGATCGGTTCGCAGGAACCCTGCGATATTCGAATACTCTGGTCGAGATTCCGTCGCTACAGGTTCGCGCTCCGGCGGGCAGTATTACGCTAGCCGGCTCGCTTACGCACCCCGCATCAAACTTCAACGCAGGCTCGCTTGATTTGAAGGTTACAAGCACTGATATGCAGTTGGGGAAGATTGAGCATGCACAGCAAGCGGAACCCGGAATTGCCGGGACGCTCCATTTGGCCGCCGATCTGTCCGCCAGTGTACGGGAGCACAACGGCAGCCCCATTCTTTTGATCTCGAATCTGAATGCCGACGCCTCCGCTGATGGCTTGCACCTGAACCGCCGCAATCTCGGCGACGCGAGCTTTGCGGCTCACACAGCAGGATCGAATCTCAATTTCCGCGTCGATTCCGATATTGCCCAGAGTCGAATCCACGGCTCCGGCCAGGCCCAGCTCGCGGGGAATTACCCGGTCGAAGCCACTCTTTCATTCGAAAATATTAAGTATTCAAATCTCGCTCCCTTTGTTTCTTTAAGTCCGGAAGTGAAGCCCAGCTTCGACGCCCTCCTCGAAGGCAAGGTTTCGGTCGCGGGACCACTGCTAAAACCGACCGATCTGAATGGCCGGCTGGAACTTGCGCGGTTGGAGGCGAGAACCGTTCCGACGGCGTCTCCTACGGGAGCGCCTTCAAGCCGCAGCGTCGCTCTTCGGAACCAGGGACCGATCGTTGTGGCTCTGGACCGTTCCGTGGTCCGGATTCAGCAATTTCACATTGAGGGACCATCGACAGCGGTTAACGCTTCCGGCACAGTCGATCTGGCGAATCGAGCGTCGCCCATCCGTGTGAACGTCGACGCAAATCTGGATTTAGGCGCCCTTCAGGACATCGACCACGATTTTTATTCCAGTGGGAAGGTAACGCTCCAGGCCGCTATTCATGGAAATTTCACACAACCGTTGGTGAATGGACGGTTGGAGCTGAAGAACGCGAACGTCAATTACACGCAGGCGCCGAACGGACTTTCGAATGGGAACGGAGTGATTCTGTTGAACGGAACCAGTGCGAGCGTTCAAAACCTGACCGCCGAAAGCGGCGGCGGAAGAATCACGTTAGCTGGCTTCGTCGGATTCAGCCGGTCTACTTTGAGTTACAATCTGCGCGCTACAGCCAATAAAGTTCGCACGCGCTATTCCGGCGCGACGCTAGTATCGAGCGCCACTCTTCGACTGACCGGAAATGCCAGGCGATCGCGGTTGGGGGGGCAGGTTTCGGTACAGCGGATCGCCTATGAGTCCACGAGCGACATGGGCTCGTTTCTCTCGAATGCTTCCACGCCTCCATCGACGCCTGAGGCTCCATCCGGAATGCTCGCCGGGATGAGGCTCGATATCCGGATCGTGACTGCACCGGACCTGCGCGTCATATCGACATACGCACAGAGGCTTGAGGTGGAAGCGAACCTTCAGGTGCTGGGCACGGCCGCCAACCCCGGAATTCTCGGACGTGTGACCGTTACCGACGGCGAGCTCGTGTTCTTCGGAAACCAATATACGGTTAATACTGGAACGGTTAACTTCTATAACCCGACCTCCATTCAGCCCGTCGTAAACATCTCTCTTGAAACGATTGCGCAAGGCGTGGATGTTACGCTCGGAGTTTCCGGCCCGATCGACAACTTAAAAGTGAGCTATCGCTCCGACCCGCCGCTGACGTTCGAACAGATCGTGGCATTGCTGGCCACAAATAAGACACCCACGACGGATCCCACAATTGCCGCGCAACAGCCCCCGCCTCCGCAGCAATCTTTTACGCAGATGGGGGAATCGGCGATCTTGGGACAGG
>CAWJUK010000021.1:0-77691 GCA_963846035.1 uncultured Acidobacteriaceae bacterium
TAAGTAAAGCTCAATCAAACTGGTCAAAAAGAAGCCCGGGCTAAGCTCATAAGCCCGGGCCGTTTTTCTTCAGTTATTACCAATCCATCGTGCTCTCGATTCGCAACCGGCAATCCCCGAACCGCAGTCGCACCAGGGACTTCCCGTCCGGTTCGTGCCATTTCCTTTCGCGGTCTCGCCATATCCTCGGACGACGCTGTCCCGGCCTCGCACCACCATAAGCACCATTCCCGGAGCGCGCCCGAATCGAGGAACATCGCGATCCCCGGCAGCCCAATCGCTGATTCCAGCAGCCTGCTTCCAGATGCAACGGGCGATTGCTCGACGGCCTGAGCAGCCTGGCTCGCGGTATTTGCGGGTCCTGGGGCCTTGGTCAGAGTAATGCCTGACAGGAATGCAGCAGTTCCAACAGGAGTGCTAACCTGGCGAGCTTCATCCGTTTGTTCTCCCGAACCATCTTAGATCGGTATTGGTTCGTCCTGCCTTGGGTCATCTCGTCCCGTAAACGGACATACGAAGCAAACAATTCACTGATTCCATTCACAAGCCTCACGGAACCCATCCTGCACCACAAACAACTGTGCGGACATTCATACAAGATCTGCGGTACGGCGTGCGCGTTCTGGCCAAGAGCCCGGCTTTCGCAGCCATCGCAATCGCCACCCTGACACTCGGAATCGGCGCCACTGCGGCGATCTTCAGTGTCATCGATGCCGTGCTTCTTCGTCCACTGCCGTACCAGCATTCGAGCCGCCTCGTCTCGATTTTCGAGGATATTTCGCGCTACGGCTTTCCGTACAATACCCCGTCGCCCGGGAATTACGCGGAATGGAAAAAGCAAACCGGCATCTTCTCGGATGTGGCCGCCATGCGCGAGGAGGTTTTCAACCTTTCGGCTAATTCTGGAGAACCGGAAAAGCTCGAGGGCGAACCCGTCACTCAAAATTTGTTTTCACTTTTGGGTGTTAAGCCCATCTTGGGCCGCGTATTCAGTCGGGAGGAAGACCGCCCAGGGGCAGCACACGTCGCGCTGGTCAGCTACCGCCTGTGGAAGAGCCGGTTCGCGAGTGACCCAAACGTGGCCGGCCGCGATATCTTGCTGAATAGCCAGAAATACACCGTGACAGGCGTGATGCCCCGCGGCTTCGCTTTTCCGCGACAAGACGTCGACATCTGGACGCCGATTGCTTTCACCCCGCGGGAACTGGCCAATTTTGGCGGCCATTACCTCGTGGTCGTGGCAGAGCTGCGGCCCGGCGTAACCGTTAAGCAAGCGAACGCCACACTGATGGTTTTGACCAGGCGAATGGCAAAGGAACATCCCGACGATGATGCCGAGATCGCGCGCTTTTTCGCGGAGCCTCTGCAGCAGAGTTACACGCGGGACGTGCATCAGGGTCTCGTTGTACTGATGGCCGCCGTGGCCCTGATTCTTTTGATCGCGTGCGCGAATATCGCGAATCTCCTGTTATCGCGCGCGACAGGGCGCCAGCGTGAGATTGCCATCCGGACCGCTATGGGCGCGAATCGCGGCCGCGTCATCCGCCAGCTACTGACCGAGAGTGGGTTGCTCGCGCTAGGAGGCGGCGCGCTCGGAATCGTTCTCGCGGTCTGGAGCTTCAATTTCTTGAAGCACTTGATCCCCGCCGATCTCACCCGCACCGTCTCATTAAACCTCGATCTGCGCGTCCTTGGTTTCACTATCTTCATTGCGGTCGCATGCAGTGTGCTTTTTGGGCTTGCGCCGGCGCTGCAGGTTTCGAAAAGCGATCTGAACCACATGCTCAAGGAGGGTGGCCGCGGAACCGTCGGCGGACGCCGCAAAAAACTTCGCAATGCTCTGGTCATCGGCGAGGTCGCGCTCTCAGTTATGCTGCTTGTCGGGTCCGGGCTGTTGCTCCAGAGCTTTTCGAACTTGCGCAATATCGATCCGGGATTCCAGACGGATCACGTCTTGACCATGCGGTTGGTTGTGCCCGACACGAAGTATCGCGATTTCGCGAAGCGTACCGAATTCTTTGATCGTGTTCTGGAGCGGGTCAGAGCCCTTCCTGGAGTGAAGAGCGCCGGGTTCACGAGCGCGCTGCCGCTTACGTGGGAGGGCGGAACAAACGCGTTCACGCCCGAAGGTGTGGCCCTGCCGCGAGGTGAGATATACGACGCGAATGACCGCGTAGTTACGCCCGGTTATTTCGAATCCATGGGAATTCCGTTGCGCCGCGGGCGCCTCTTCACTGATGGTGATGGAGAAAATGCACCCCTCGTCGCAATCATCAACGAAACCATGGCTCGGAAGTTCTGGCCCAATGTAGACCCGATCGGCAAGCGCTTCAAGACGGATTCTTCTCCGGACGCGAAAACGCCGTGGTTTCGTATCGTCGGCATTGTCGGCGATGTACGCCAGATGCGCCTGAATCGGCCTGCCCGGCAGGAGATGTACTTCCCATACTGGCAATCGAAGCACAACTGGATGGTCCCGCGCGACCTCGTTATTCGAACTTCTGAAGATCCTCTAAGCCTCGCCGGCGCGGTGCGCCGCACAGTGTGGTCGATTGATCGCACACAACCCGTTTCAGACGTGATGACCCTGGACGGTCTGCTGGATTTGGAAGTTGCGCAAAAACGAGTACAGACGCTCTTGCTCGGCGGATTCGCGGCTCTCGCTCTGGTGCTGGCGTGTGTGGGCATGTACGGCGTGCTTTCGTATATGGTCACGCAGCGAACTCAGGAGATTGGAGTGCGCGTCGCGCTCGGAGCAGATACTGCGCGCGTCTTTCGAAGTATCGCGGGCCAGGGAATGGTGCTCGCCAGCTTCGGAATGGCAGCCGGGATTGCAGCTTCTGTAGGGCTGTCGCGTCTGCTTCGAAGTTTGCTGTTCGGGGTGAATGCGAACGATCCGCTCACGTATGCAGGCGCTGTAATTGTCTTCGCTTTGGTCGCGATGCTCGCGTGCTCCATCCCGGCGCGCAAGGCAGCTAAAGTAGATCCTGTGATCGCCTTACGCTACGAATAATCGCAAACTCTCGGTGAACGGTGCACGCGCGACGCCCCGCTCCGTGATAATCGCCGTTATATAACGGTTCGGCGTCACGTCAAACGCCGGATTCTCGACCTTAATTCCATGCGGCGCGACGGGAACCCCTCCCAAGTGCGTAACTTCTTTCGGCGCGCGCTGTTCTATCGGAATCTCCTCCCCAGACGCGAGCGTTAAATCGAGCGTCGAAATCGGGGCGGCAACGTAGAACGGAACGTTGTTTTCTTTCGCCAGAACAGCCACGGTATACGTCCCAACCTTGTTTGCTACGTCTCCATTTGCGGCGATCCGGTCTGCCCCAACGACGACGCAGCCGATCCGTCCACTCTTGAGAAAGTGCCCCGCCATGCTGTCCGTAATGACAGTGGTTTCGATGCCGTCGCGTTGCAGCTCCCAAGCGGTCAGGCGCGCCCCTTGCAGAAACGGGCGCGTTTCATCGGCGAACACATCGATTTTTTTTCCGATTTGAACGGCCGCGCGAATCACGCCGAGCGCCGTGCCGAAACCGGCTGTCGCCAACGCTCCCGCATTACAGTGGGTCAGTACCGTTTTTCCATCCGGAACCAGAGGAGCGCCATTCCGCCCGATCGCCTCATTGATGGCGATGTCTTCCGCATGAATCGTGCGAGCTTCTTCCACCAGGCGCACACGAATTTCGTCGAGACGGAGATGCCGCACAGAAGCGTACACGCGCTTCATGCGCTCGATGGCCCAGAACAGGTTCACCGCAGTGGGCCGCGTGTGAGCGAGAGTTTCGCAAATCGTGTCCATCTCAGCTTCGACATCCGGCGAGTGTAATGCCCCCAGCGCGATTCCCATTGCAGCCGCGACACCGATCGCCGGCGCGCCCCGGATCACCATTCTCCGAATCGCATCCGCCACTTCTATATAGGTGCGGCAGGTGACGTATGCGGTTTCGCGCGGCAATCGTGTCTGGTCGATCATCACCACGCCATCCGGCGTCCATTCGATCGTCTCGACCGTACTTTCGATCAACGGTGCGCTGGATTTCATTTAGGGTGTTGATAGACCGCGGCAACAACGAAAACGGCGTTATAGCACGCGTGCAGAACCGTCCCGGGAATGATGGACCCGGTCCGCGCGCGGATCCACCCCAGGACAGCGCCAACCAGCGTAATGATCAGCGCGTACTGCCAAGCCCAGTCGTACTCCGGCGCGTGAAGCGATCCGAAGGCGATGGCCGTGATCGATATTCCAGCGATTATGCCTAAACTTCGTGAAAGCAATGGCTGAAGGAAACCTCTGAAGAAAAGCTCCTCGAAAAACGGAGCGATCGTGACGGCCATGGGCCCGAGCAGCGCGAGGGCCGCTCGCGATTCCATGAGCCTTTCTAGCTGTGAGTCTACCTTCGGCGTCCGCAAAACCAGCGCAAGCCCTGAAACGAGAAATGCAAGCGCGATTCCGCCCAGAACTACGGTTAATACGTTGTAACGCGCGCGTACCCACCCCAGAGAAGAGAACACAGGTTTCCTGTAGCGCAGCCTAAAAACAACCAGAAACGCGAGGTAAATACACAAGTACGCAACAACGTTGCTGGCGACAACAAATCCTGGCGATTCAATCGGCAGCACGCCGTGATAGGACACGACAGCTACCGTCGCTACCACTGCTATCAGCCCAAACGCGAGTCCCACGACCAACGCGAGGTCCATGTAGCCCCAAAACGGATCGCGTGGCAAAACAGGCGGTTCACCAACGATCGGCTCGACCGGTGTCGTTTCGATTGGATCAGGCAGCATCCGTCGCCTTCATTATCTTGCGAAGCGCTTGGGCAGTGTGGCTGCGTCGATTCTCTATCACGTCCTCAGGCGTCCCCGTCGCCACGACTTCACCGCCTTGCTCGCCGCCTTCCGGTCCCAGATCGATCAGGTAGTCCGCGCTCTTGATGACGTCCAGATGGTGCTCGATCACGAGTACCGTGTTGCCCAGATCCACCAACCGCTGCAGTACGTCCAGCAGATGACGCACATCTTCGAAATGAAGTCCGGTCGTCGGCTCATCCAGCAGGTAAAAGGTCCGGCCCGTTTGCCGTTTGCTCAACTCCTTGGCCAGCTTGATCCGTTGCGCTTCACCGCCGGAGAGCGTAGTGGACGATTGCCCCAGGTGAAGGTAGCCGAGTCCCACGTCGGCCAACGTTTTCAGCTTCGCGTGAACCTGCGGAATATTTGTGAGAACCTCGAGCGCTTCATCGACGGTCGAATCCAGCAGGTCGGCGATGCTCTTGCCCTTGTATTTCACCTGCAAGGTTTCCACGTTGTACCGCCGCCCCCGGCACACGTCGCAGGTAACGTACACATCAGGCAGAAAGTTCATTTCAATGCGCTTCAGCCCGTCGCCTTGGCACGCCTCGCACCGGCCGCCTTTGACATTGAAGCTGAACCGGCCAGCCTTGTAACCACGCTCGCGCGACTCCGGCAGCATCGCGAAAATCTCCCGAATCGGCGTAAATAGACCCGTGTACGTGGCGGGATTCGAGCGCGGAGTTCGGCCAATCGGCGATTGATCGATCTCAATCACCTTATCGATGTTCTCGAGACCGAGAATCGCATCATGCGCGCCCGGCTGTTCGCTCGATCCATAGACCTCTTTGGCGAGAGCGCGGTAAAGAATGTCATGCACGAGAGTCGATTTGCCGCTGCCGGAAACGCCCGTCACCACAATGAACGTGCCGAGCGGAAACGTTACATCGATGTTTCTCAGATTGTGTTCCCGCGCGCCCTTGACCGTAAGGCTCAACCCGTTCCCAGCGCGGCGGATGATCGGTGAACCGATCGAGACCCGCCCGGAGAGATAGTCGCCCGTGAGCGATGTAGGCGTGCTCATGATCTCCGCAGGACTGCCTTGGGCGATCAAGTCTCCACCCAGTCGCCCGGCTCGTGGCCCCAGATCGATCACATGGTCCGCGCGCTCGATCGTTTCCGCATCGTGCTCCACCACAAGAACGGTATTGCCGAGATCGCGCAGATGGTGCAGCGTGTCAAGCAAGCGCCCGTTATCGCGGGGGTGCAAGCCGATGGAAGGTTCATCGAGCACATACAGTACGCCCCGCAGCTTCGAGCCGATTTGAGTGGCCAGACGAATGCGCTGCGCCTCGCCGCCCGAGAGCGAGGCTGAGGATCGTTCCAGACTCAAGTAGTCGAGCCCCACCGCACACAGGAACTCAAGACGGTTTCGAATCTCCTCAACCACCCGGCCGGCCAGCTTTGCTTCGCGCTCGGTAAACCGCCACTCTTGGGTCAGGGATAGCGCGCGGGCAATCGGCATCCCCGTAAAATCTGCGATCGAAAGTCCTCTCACCGTGACCGCCAGACTTTCCGGCCTGAGCCGGCGGCCCTTGCAGTCGGGGCATTCGGTGGGCGACATGTACTCCATCAGCCAGTCGCGGTAGCCTTCGCTTGCCTGTTTATAGCTTTGGTCGAGAACTTTCAAAATGCCGGGAAACTGTGCATTACCGTGGACCAGCAGGCTGCGCATTTTTTTCGGCAGCTCTTCGAATGGGGTGGAGAGATCGATACCGAATCTCTCGGCCGCTTCGGCCAAATGCGCACCCATATGCGAAGAAGTCTCGCCAGGGCCAAGGCCGCCATCGAGCAGCGGCTTCGACGCATCCACAATGACCTTCACGGGGTCGAATGCCCAAGTGCTTCCGATCCCGTTGCACGTTTCGCAGGCCCCATACGGGCTGTTGAACGAAAACGAGCGCGGCTCCAACTGAGGAATACTGGTTCCGTCATTCGGACACGCAAGTTTTTCCGAGTATAGGGTCTCCGGCCCGTCAATCACAGCGACGATCACCACGCCATCGGCCCACTTCAGCGCCGTTTGAATCGAGTTTTCGAGGCGCTGTTCGATTCCCGGCTTGACCACCAGACGGTCAATGACAACCTCGATTGTGTGATTCTTGCGTTTGTCGAGCTTCATCGGCGCGTCAATCGAGCGAAGCTCGCCATCGATGCGCGCGCGAAAGCCCGCTTTTGCAATCGCTTCAAGTTCCTTCTTGTACTCGCCCTTGCGTCCGCGTGCGACAGGCGCCAAGAGCATGATGCGCTGATTCTGCCGTTGGGCGAACACCTGCTCGAGAATTTGGTTCGGCGATTGGCGCGCGATTTCCGCGCCGCAGTACGGGCAATGCGGAATGCCGATCGAAGAGTACAGTAAACGCAGATAATCGTAGATCTCGGTAACGGTGCCGACCGTCGATCGCGGGCTGCGCGATGTGGTTTTTTGCTCGATCGAGATCGCAGGGCTCAGTCCGTCGATCGCATCCACCTCGGGCCGTTCCATTTGGTCAAGGAACTGGCGCGCGTAGGGCGACAGAGTCTCGACATATCGGCGCTGCCCTTCCGCATAAATCGTGTCGAAAGCGAGCGAGCTTTTGCCGGAGCCGCTCAACCCCGTAATGACCGTGAACGTGTTGCGGGGAATGTCGACACTGATGTTCTTCAAATTGTGCTGGCGCGCGCCATGCACCGAGATGCGATCAAGCATGCGAAGGCTACCTCCATTTTCCGCTATGTGCGGATTCGGCCAAAGGACCCCAACAAAAAAGCTTGACAGCTTGGGGGGGCGGATTTATTCTGTCTCTACACACGATTTTTGAGGGGGTAACCTCCATGTTCCGCCGCTCCGCCGGTTCGCTGTTCCTCGCGATTTCGCCGCGGCCCTTCTAGCCCAATCCCCGCCGCCCCGTCAGCTTCGGCCGCCCCAGCCCGCCAAATGGGAGCCCAAGGCACAGGAGATCTTCGTATCCTATTGGACCGTTGAACCCAACTGGAGCACGCAACTCGAGATCCGCAACAACGTTACGTGGCGAGAAGTAACCGTGACGCCGGTGCTGCGGACTGCGGCTGGGGCTGAAATCGAGTTGAAGACAGTTGCGATCGCACCTAACGCAATCGCCGATATTGACGTCCGGGAAGCGCTTGCGACCGCGGCTCCTGAGCTGGTGGATCGCCCAGGATCGTTCGGCTCCACGGTGTATCGGTTTAACGCAAACACCCGGGCCAACATCTTCGCTGCAAACATGGTGCAGCGCGTCGGCACCCCGATCGGCTTTCACTTCGACGAAGAGGCAATCGAGAGCAGCCAGGACTCCGTCAGTCTTGAAGGCATCTGGTGGTTGCCGCGACCCACCGCCTCGGACTGGCTGATTTTCGCGAACGCCTCGAGTCAACCGGTCATTGCGTCTCTTCTAATTTCTGACGCGGCAGGAAGGACTATCCAGCAAAAACTCGCGTTCGGACCCGGCCAAACGCAGCGTCTCGACCTGCGTGAGATTACGCAGGCGGCACGTTTCGCCGGCGTCTCGGGTGGGGTACGGGTCGGTGCGACGTCGACCGCCGGGAACCTCATCGCATCGCACATCGTCTTTGACGAGAGTGCTGGGATGTCCGCGATCATGAAGACGTTTACGCGCGATCCGGCAGAAAAACCCGAGGCTCACACGATGCGGGCGCCCATGATGGCGCTTACGATGCCTGATCCGGTGCTGCAGTTTCCGAACGCCACAACCCTGATGCCGCAGGTGTTCTTACGCAATGCGACGGCCGCCCCGCTCAGGACGACCGCTACCCTCGAGTGGCACAGCGCGACCCAACGCGCGACCATTCCGGTTGCGCCGCTCAGCCTCGCTTCCGGCGAGGTCCGAATCCTGAACGTTGGCGAACTGACGCGAAACGCGCAGCTTCCACGCGATGCCTACTGGGCAACCGTTGTAGTGAAGTATCAAGGCCGCTCCGGCGACCTTGTGCCTGTTGCCGCCAGTTTCGACGCGAGCGGCCGCTTCGGCCTTCAGACGCCCTTCTCCGAAGGCATATCGCGCCTTTGGAAAGGCAGCATGTGGCACGTGGATGGGCGCCGCAACTCGCTGATCACCACGGGAAATGGCGGAACGGAGGCGACGCGCGCCGCAATGACGCTGTTTTACAACAACGGGAAAAGCTCGTACACGATCGAGAAGCGGCTCGAGCCGGGCGAACAGATTTGGGGCGATGTAGGCGAAATCATCCGCAACCAAATTCCGGATAAGGACGGAAAAACGATTCCGCCGGACGTGATGATGGGCTCCTACGAGCTGCGCGATCTCGATCATCCCGGCCGCGGTTATCTTTACGAGGGCAAGCTCATCATTGACAAAACCTGGGGCCACGGCTACTACGGCTGCGCCGGCTGCTGCGGCTTCTACGCCAGTCGCATGGACCCTAATCCCATGGCGGGCGCCATCACCACGGGGGCATACAACGAGGCCGACGCTGAAGAAAATTGCGAGGACATCTGGGTGCCCGTCACGGATGAAGCCACCGACTGGTACAGTGCCAATGCGGGCGTAGTCACACTCAATAAGGCTTACAGCAAGTTCGTGGGAATCGGCAGCACGATCGGCTCCGCGAATCTGGCCCTGGAAGGGAACATCGAACGGAACGGCGTTTGTCTCACCAAATATTTCGAGCCGCAGAACACGCAGAACACCCAACCGGCTATCGAACTAAACGCGGCGACGATCTCCACCACCCAGCCGGGCAGCATCGCCATCGGGCAAGAGGCGACTCTGTCTCTCAACGCAGGAGGCCCCGCGGTCAGCAGTGCTACTTGGACGGTTGGCGGCACGACCGTGGCCAACTGGAATAATCCAGGGCCGGCCCCGCCCGCCGCCAACTTCAACCAGGTCAGCCCTACGTTCTACTGGGTCCCAGGATACTACGGCACATCCAGCATGCCCACTTCGTGGAACGCGCCGATCAGCGTGAGCGCTAAGCTCAGCAACGGGCAGTCGGCAAGCGCTTCGGCAAATGTGACTGTCAAGACGCCCTCAGTGACGGTGTCCCCGGCGCCCGCGGACATCATCCTATTGGAGTACGGCGGAGGCTACGTGGGTTCTACGTGCGGTTACGCGACTTCCGGGTGGTGCATGGTTCTGAGATCTTCGCTCAGCCCTCCCTCCGGGGTTTCAGGTAATATTCAATGGGTGCAGGTCATAGACAACGACGCCTACACCTACACGCCCAGCGGCGGCGCAACAACCTCCTGCAGCATCGACCAGACGGTGCCCGCGCTTGACAATAGTTATCCCTATGCTACGACCTCCGCTTTCTCCGACTCCCCGGCATTTCAGCTCAGCAGCTCGGGCTAACGAGCTTGACGAACAGCGAAAGCTTCTCCACGGTCCTCATGTGGCAGCCCACGACCTCCAACTCAATATGGGTGCCCGTGTCCTCCACGAACTGGTCGTGGGGTTCAACCGTGACCCTCAGCGGTGGAATTTGGTCCGTCGCCAGCAAAACCTATCCGGCGCCGCAGGTGCTCTATGGAGGGTATTGGCCGGTTTGGTACTCCACTGTAATCGGAACTCCGCCGTTCACGTGCAACTAGCCCGGATCCCAGCTATGACTACGGCCAGACTTCTCACAGGCGCGCTGCTTTGCGCCGCCGCATTTGCCCAGCAACAAAGCTCGGAATTTCCACTGCTACCGCTTCCAGCGAAGCTGTCCGACGTGTCCATCTCGTGCCGCATCGACCCTGCAACCCGGACAGCGACCGTCACGATCACGAATCGTGCGGACAGGGCAATCCTGATCACACGAGCCGGCCCAATGTATGATTACGAAGCCGAGTTGACGGGCAGGTCTGGCGAACGGCTGCCCCGCCACGAAGAGCCGCCGCCGAAGTCGGGGCCCAGGGTGCGCCAGGCGTCGACCGCCGGTCTGCCGCTTGACCCTAAACAACACCACATCGAGGAGGTCCCACTCAGGTTCCTCGTCGACATCCCGAAGGCTGGAGGAACATTTCGCGTCCGGCTGGGACGCGCGCCCGTCCTGAAGGACCCGTTCCGCCTGGACCCGAAGGAAATCGTTTGGTGCAAACCCGTCGACGTCACCTTTCCACCCCTCGAGTAGGACGCCGGGAGAGCGCACGAGTAGAGGGCAATCTACGCTTGGCGTCGCTGCCGCAGCCGGTGGTGATTCGCTATGAGCGTGCGATCATCGACGCGAAGCGTTGATAATCAGAGAAATCACACTTGAGGATGCCGAAGCCGCCGCAGCCCTGAGCGGCGAACTGGGATATCCGGCGTCAGCCGAAGCCATGCGGCTGCGCATCCGCGAGCTCGAAGGCACAAGCGATCGCGTCGTGTACGTTGCTTCGACGCCGGAGAAAGGCGTCGTGGGGTGGATCGACGTAGGCATTACTCGGCATCTTCAGGCAGAACCGCGCGCGGAAATCGGCGGCCTAGTGGTATCAAGCGGTGCGCGCAATTGTGGTATCGGCCGCGAACTGGTTCTCCGAGCCGAAGATTGGGCGAGAGAGCGCGGCATGGACACCATGATCGTGCGCTCGCGAACGACCCGCGAGGCAGCGCACCGCTTTTACCGGCGGGAAGGATACTCCGAGATCAAAACATCTGCGGTGTTTTCGAAACATCTTGCGCGACATTGACGACTTCGTATGTTTTGGGGTACGATTATTTCGTATACGACGCGTCGTACACGACTGAAATCCCGAAAGGAGCTCTTCTTATGCATCTCGATTATTTTCGGCTGGCGAACTCAGTTTGGATTCTGGTTGGTATTTACTGGGCCTACACGTCCATGCACTCGAAGCCAGTCGCACGCCGAGAGCACTCCACAGGCCGCGCCTTGCACGTGCTCTGGATGGCGCTAGCGGCCTTTTTGCTGTTCAGCTCGCACATCTCGATTGGCCTGCTTGCCAGCCGCTTTGTCCCCGAAACTTCCTGGATCTGCACGCGTCGGGCTCGGTCTCACGGTTGCCGGTTGCGCCTTCGCGGTTTGGGCACGCGCTTCTCTGGGATCGAACTGGAGCGCATCCGTGACCGTGAAAGAAAAGCATGAACTCGTCCAGAACGGCCCATACACAATTGTTCGCCACCCCATCTATACCGGCCTTCTGGTAGCTGTATTCGGCACCGCACTCGTCGTCGGAGAAGTGCGCGCTCTCATCGCGCTCGTAATCGCCTTCGCCGGTTTTTTCCAAAAAACCCGGCGCGAGGAGCAGTTTATGGTGGATCAGTTTGACGGCGATTATGTCCAATACCGCCGTTCCGTCAAACGTTTGATTCCGTTCGTCCTCTGAAATGGGATGCCGGCTCACGATCTGACCGCCCTCGCGCAAGAGATCGACCGCGATCTGCAAGCCATTCGGGGGATCATTCGCCGCCCCCTTCAGGCGGAAATCGCCCGCGGAAATCTCACGGGACCGCAGCAAAGCGCGATGGCTGCCGTCGTGCACGCTGGTCCCATGAGCCTCAAGGAACTCAGTAGCCACCTGGGGCTGGCCCACAGCACCACCTCTGGGATTGTCGACCGCTTAGAGAAACGCGGCATGCTCGAACGCCGGCCTGACGAAACCGACGGGCGCCTCAGCCGTATCGCTGCCAGCCGAGAAGTCCGCGAGTTTGTCGCCAAGACGATGCCGAAGCTCGGCATCCATCCTTTAGTGAAGGCGCTGCGCCGCGCGAAGCCGACCCAACGGGAGGCCATCCTTCGCGGCGTAAATGCTCTTCGAAAGCTGCTCGAGGAGGCAGCTGGCCCGTGAGAGTGCGTGTTACAGTCGAGGTAAATACATACAACAACGGAACATATGTCCTGCCGATTCCGTCTGGAACTGAGACCGGAGTGACTCGGTAATTGAAAAACAAATGGAAAGCGCTCATCCTGATCGGGCTGCTGGTTCTGATTGCGGGTGCGGTGTTCGCGAGCATCAAGATCAGCCAGCGCGGGCTGGTGACCGTAGAGACCAGCAAAGTGACACGAATGGACCTCACCGCGGTTGTGACCGCCTCGGGTGAGGTCAAGCCGCGGAATTACATCAACATCGGAACGAATGCGGTGGGTGCGGCCCCGATCACGGCGATTTACGTGAAAGAAGGCGATCACGTGAGGAAGGGCGAGGTGCTGGCGCGTCTGGCGGACGTGCAGCCGTCGGCCGATTTGCGTATGGAGCAGGCGTCATTGAATTCGGCGCTGGCGGATTCGGCCGCGAGCGAGGCGGCGGTGAAATCAGCGGAGGACAGCGTGGCGGTTGCAGAAGCTCAGGTGGAGCACGATCGCGCCGATTTGGAGCAGAAAGCGGCCGATCTCAAGCGAGCGCAGGATCTCTACAACTCGAAGCTGATCGCGACCCAAGATTTTCAGGCGAAAAAAGCGGCGTACGACCTCGCCAAGGCAACCGTATCGGAATCCGAACAGCGAGTTGCGCAATCTCAGGCGGCGAAAGCGGAATCGGCTGCGCAATTGTCATCGGCACAGAGGAAGATCGCGCAAGTGCAGGCGATGGTGGCGCGTAGCCAGAACGTGCTGTCGCAATACGAAGCCGTTTCCCCGATTGACGGTGTGGTTACGAACTTGCCGGTGCGAGTGGGCGAGACAGTGGTGCCGGGAATCCAGAACTCGTCTTCATCGACGATCATGACCATCGCCGATATGTCGATCATCACCGCGGAGGTGAACGTGGATGAAACCGACATTGTCAGCGTGAAGCTGGACCAGCCGGCGGAGGTGACGATCGACGCCATCCCGAATCGCACCTTCCGCGGACGCGTCATGGAGATCGGCGACACGGCGATTGTGCGGTCGACAGGCGTCGCAGCGTCGCAAAGCCAAACTTCGAGCCAGGAAGCGAAGGATTTTCGAGTCGTGATCGCGCTGGATATTGCGGAGGATCTGGTGCGGCCCGGCCTGTCCTGCACGGCCAAGATCACGACCGCGACGCGGAAAGATGTCCTGGCGATCCCCATCGAAGCCTTGACGATTCGGGAGAAAGGGCAACTCCAGCGATCGAAGCCCGGAGCGATGGACGTGCAAAATGAGGAAGCGCGTCAGGCGGCGAAGCAGGAGATCCAGGGGGTCTTCGTCGTGTCTCAGGGCAAGGCCGAGTTTCGAAAGGTGGAAACAGGCATCTCGGGAGCCACAGACCTGGAGGTGGTTAGCGGATTGAAGGACGGGGACCAAATCATAACCGGTAGCTACGAAGTGATTCGCACGATTCGGAACGAAGCGCGGGTGAAAGTGGACAACACGCATCGCGGAATGGTGGCCGGCCAAGTGTCAAGTTAGCCAAGAAGCACAACACCATGCCTGGTTTGGACACGGTTACTCAGGATCTCAGCGCGAAGCAGCGTGAAGAGCGCGGCGAAGAACTGAAGCGCGCGGGTCTGGTGATTTGGACGCACAACCTGTGGAAGACCTACGTCATGGGCGACCAGGAGATTCATGCCGTTTCGGGCGTGGACGTCGAGATCAGGCGGGGCGAGTACGTCGCGATCATGGGGCCGTCGGGATCTGGAAAATCGACGCTGATGAACTTGATCGGATGCCTCGATACGCCGACAAAGGGACTCTACTATTTGAATGGCAAGCTGGCAAGCGAAATGGAAGACGACGAGCTGGCACGCATTCGGAATAAAGAGATCGGGTTCGTATTTCAGACATTCAATCTGCTGGCGCGGGCGTCGGCGCTACATAATGTAGAGCTGCCATTGATCTACGCCGGCGTTCCTGCGCAAGAACGAGGGGAACGGGCTCGCGAGGCGCTGCGGGCTGTGGATCTGGAGCAGAGAATGCACCACAAACCGAGTGAGTTATCGGGCGGCCAGAGGCAACGCGTTGCGGTAGCACGCGCGCTGGTGAACCATCCCTCGATTCTGCTGGCCGACGAACCGACGGGGGCGCTCGATTCGCATACCGGAGAGGAGATCATGGCGCTGTTTGAACGGCTGCATCAGGCGGGGAACACGATCGTGCTGGTTACGCACGAATCCGAGATTGCTATGCATGCTCATCGAATCATCCACATCCGCGACGGCAAGGTGGAACGGGACGAAATCACCCGCGAATTTCGGGGAATTTCCGGATAAATCCTTCTATAATCGACAAATACGCTGCGGGCGGCGCGTTTTGCGGAGCCTTGGGCTAAAGCTTCGGTCCAAATAAATCGATAGAATGTGTGTACCCGGTTCGAAACCGGTCGATTTGGCACTTAGTACTCGCGTTCGGACAGGCTTCGGGCGGTTCTGCAGTGCGATTGGTTGTGTGAGGCAATTGGATTCTGCAATGCAAGTGACTTCAACCGCGGAATTGACGTCGCGACCTGCCGTTGACGCAGGTGCGACTCAGAAGCCGGAATGCGGAGCAGCCAATTGCGGCCTTCGGATCTTGATGGCGGAAGACAATCTGATCAATCAGCGGGTGGGAAAGCTGATTCTGGAGCGAGCCGGATTTAAGCTCGATTTGGTTCTCGACGGAAAAGAAGCGCTGGATGCGTACCGTGCTGCGGCATATGATGTGATCCTCATGGATTGTCAGATGCCGATTATGGACGGATTCGAGGCTACTAAAAAGATTCGCCAACTCAATCAACCGCAACCGGTGATTATCGCTGTTACGGCCAACGCCTTGGTCGGGGAACGGGAGCGGTGCTTGAACGCTGGGATGGACGATTACCTTTCGAAACCGTTTCAGGCGGAACAACTGGTCGGCATGGTAAAAAAGTGGGTTCAGGTTCGGACGCAAGGCTAGGAATTGCTTTCCTTACCGCCGCCAAGTCAGCAACAGCACGAACAGCACAATCCATAAGAAATCGAGATAGTGCCAAAACACAGAGACACCCGCGACGACAACCCGGGTGGTCATCTGGTACTTCGGACCCGTCGCAGGCTCGCGAGTTCGCCAGAGCAGATAGCCCAATCCGGCTAAGCCCACGATAATGTGCAGTCCGTGAAGTCCCGTAAAGAGAAAAATAAACCAGGAGTGCGGGTTCCGGGCTAGAATCACGCCGGAGCCGAGAATCAGGAACCAGGCGGCAATCTGGCCCACCAGGAACAGAAGTCCGAGCCCTGTAGTCCAGGCGAATAGCCGGAAACAGGCGCGCTGCTCGTTGCGGGCCAGCCGCAAGCGGCCCAGGTGAAGAGTCACGCTACTCGCCAGCAGGAGAGCCGTCGTGAGCCAAAGCAGCGGAGGAATCCGGATATGGCCCCAGAAAAAGCGCCCCTGTGATCGGACGATGAACACCGTAATCATCGCGCCGAACGTCATGGTTACAGTTGCGAGGACGACGGTTACGGTGAGCAGAGAAAGCGAGGTCAGCTCCTTCTCGCGAGTTGTCGTTTCCGCCAGCACGCTCACTCATGATCATTGTCCCGCGGGCGGTACTGGCGTGGATGCGGATGAGCCGTCTCCAGTACACTACAGACAGATGACCCTCGAAGAATTGGAAAGAGAGTACGTTCCGCTCCGGCAGCAAGCTGACGCTGTGCGGAGCTATCTTTGACGCTTCCGCGAAACAAAAACAATTGAACGAGCTGGAATCAGAAATCGGCAATCCCGATTTTTGGAACCAGCCCGAAAAGAGCCAGCGCGTCATGCAACAGCGCAAACGGCTCGAAGAAGCCATCCAGGACGCCCGTTCCGTGGCGGCCGCCGCCTCGGATATCGACACGCTGTTCGAGCTCGCGCGCGAAGGCGAGACCGTCAATGGAGACCTCGAGCGCGAAATCAGGTCGTTCCAAGCGCGCCTCGAGCAGCTCGAGACCGGCATGTTGCTTTCGGGCGAAAACGCTGCTCGCGACGCCATCATCACCATTCATCCTGGAGCTGGTGGCACCGAAAGCCAGGATTGGGCCGAGATGCTCTTACGCATGTACCTGCGTTGGGCCGAGCGCCACAAATTCCAGTCCGTTATGACCGATCGGCTCGAAGGCGAGGGTGCGGGCATCAAGTCCGCTACCATCGAAATCAACGGCGAGAACATCTATGGCCAGTTGCAATCCGAGATCGGCGTCCATCGCCTGGTCCGCATCTCGCCATTCGATGCCAACGCCCGCCGCCACACGTCCTTCGCGTCGGTTTTTGTGTATCCTCAGATCGATGAAGACATCAAAATCGACGTAAAGCCGGAAGATTTGAAGGTTGACGTCTTTCGCGCCAGCGGGGCCGGGGGCCAGCATGTCAACCGGACCGAATCCGCGGTGCGCTTCACTCACCTGCCGACCGGCATTGTGGTTCAGTGTCAAAACGAGCGATCGCAGCACAAGAATCGCGCCAGCGCGATGAAGCAGCTACGCGCAAAGCTCTACGAATTCGAAATGGATAAGAAGCGCGCGGCGGAGCAGAAGGTGGAAGACGCCAAGCTCGAAATCAACTTCGGCAGCCAGATTCGCAGTTATGTGCTCGCGCCGTACCGCCTCATCAAGGATCACCGCACAAAACTCTCGATCGGCGACGTGGATCGGGTGCTCGATGGGGACATCGACCCGCTCATTCACTCGTACCTGGTCTGGCGCAAGACCGGCAAGATCTCGGGCGACAGCAAGGAAGATGTGCCGGAGTAAGCTCAGGCGAGTGCTCGGGCGTGGGCGCGCTGTGCTCGCACACAAATGTGTCACAATGAGAGTGGGATTTATAGCCATGCCGCACAAACGCGCTCACGTCGTGTTACCCGAAGACTTGCTGGCTGACGTGGATGCCTTGGTCGGACCCCGCGGCCGGAGCGCGTTCCTCGCTGAAGTGATTCGGGAAGCCGTGAACAGGCGCCGTCTGCTGGATTTCTTGAGTAGCCCGGAACCGATCTGGAAAGACGAAGATCATCCGGAACTGGCGGATGGAGCCGCAGCCTGGGTGCGCGAGATGCGCGACGAGGATCTCCGGCTCGAACGCGAGAAACTGGGCGATTGGGTCGGCCGCGGTGGTCACGATGAATGACCATCTACCTTCCGGACAGTAATGTTTTGGTAGACGCCTTAAATGGCAAGCGGGGCCGCCGGGAGCTCCTGCGGAACCTCGTGCTGCAGGGCCATCGGCTCGCCGGTTGCTCCGTCACCGCCGCCGAAGTATATTCGGGAATGCGTCCTCACGAGGCGCATCAGACTGATCAATTCCTATCCTCGCTCGTTTGGTTTGGAACATCGCGCGAAGTGGCGCGCCGCGCTGGCCGGCTCCGGTTCGATTGGGCACGAAGGGGAAAGACTCTGAGTCTGCCCGATACCTTGATTGCTGCCACCGTTATCGAGCACGGGTTGACGCTGGTCACAGATAATCGCAAGGATTTTCCCATGCCCGAGCTGTCGCTCTATCCACTGCCGGACGGGATTTGACCGAAAATCAACCCGCGCGTTACCGCGCTCTGCGCTTCGTCTCGGGCATGCGCTTCACATCCGGCCGCTCCGGAGCGACGGAATGGATTTGAACCACCGGCATCAGCGAGTTGTTGTCGCGCGGCCGGTCTGCCGGGCGATGTGAGAATTCCTCGTTCAGCGTTTCGACGAAGCCCTCCATTTGCTTCTGCATGGCTTCCATCTTTTCGCGCATGTTCAAAATGATCTCGACGCCCGCCAGATTTACGCCCAGCTCCCTCGTCAGCTTGAGAATCACTTCCAGCCGTTCGAGATCGTCTTCGGTATACAGCCGTGTGTTGCCTTCGCTGCGCGACGGGCTCAGCAGGCCTTCGCGCTCGTATAAGCGAAGCGTCTGCGGATGAATTTCGTAGTGCTCGGCAACGGCCGAGATCATGTAACCCGCTTTGCCCTTCGTCTTCATAGGTTCACCTTCGCATCAGGCGGCCGATTGCACCTTGTTCCACATCTCGGAACGTACGTCTTCGGTCTGCACTTGCGCCAATTCGCGCAGCAGCTCTCGCGTCCGCTCGTCGCGCACATTCGGAGCGTGCAGAACCACTTCGACAATCTCATCCCCACGCGCATTTTTCCGCGCGTTGAAAACGCCCTTCTCGCGCAGCCGGAACTTCTGCCCATTTTGCGTTCCCTGAGGGATTTTGAGAATCGCCCGGCCATCAATCGTCGGCACTTCGATCTTCGCTCCCAGCCCCGCTTCCGCAATCGTAAGCGGAACCTGCACTTCGATATTGTCGGCGACCCGCTTGAAGAACGGATGCTCTTCCACGCGAATTGTGATGTACAGATCCCCAGGCGGGCCGCCTGCCACGCCCGCGTTCCCTTTCCCGGCGACGCGCAGCCGCGTTCCCGAGCTGACGCCTTGCGGGATTCGCACCTCCACCGTATCGGGACGCGCGATCCGGCCTTCGCCCCGACACGTAGGGCACACATTCTTCAAACGTCCCGTTCCGCCACATCGCGGGCACGTCAAATTGAACTTCATCGCGCCGGCCATCTGCGTTACCGTGCCGCTGCCGTCGCATTCCGGACACACCGCTACGTTGCCCCCGGCGGTTCCCTTGCCATGGCACGTTTCGCACGTCTCCTGGCGCGAGATGTTGAGCTTCACCTGCGTTCCTCGGATCGATTGCCAGAAATCGACATGCAACCCATATTCCAGATCCGAGCCACGCTCCGGCTGCTGAGGCATTTCCCGGGAGCCGCGGTTGAACATCTGTCCAAAGATGTCCCTGAAATTGAATCCTTCCGATTCCTGCGGCCGCGCGCCTCCCGCACCGCCCGCCGCCTGCTGCTGGCGCATGTACTCCGAGAAATCGAATCCTTCGAATCCCATCCCGCCGCCGCGCCCCGCGTTGGGCCCGTTCTGCGGCGGAATATTGTCGGAGTAAAACCCGTATTGGTCGTAAACCTTCCGCTTGTTGTCATCGCTCAGAATGTCGTACGCTTCCTGCACTTTCTTGAAGCGTTCCTCCGATGCCTTATCGCCCGGATTCACATCCGGGTGATATTTGCGCACAAGCTTCCGGTACGCCTTACGGATCTCCTCCGTGTCGGCCGCCCGCTTCACGCCGAGCGTTTCGTAATAGTCCTGTTTTGCTGCAGAAGGCACTGTGGATCACATGGTGGGGCGAGGTATGCCTCGCCCCTTCAACTACAGCTCGTTACTTCTTGTCTTCAACATCGACGAATTCTGCATCGACGACGTTGTCTTTCGGCTTCTCTCCGGCCTCGGCTCCAGTTTGCGCGCCGGCTCCATCGCCTTGCGGGCCTGCTCCGGCTCCATTCCCGCCCGAGCTCTGCGTCTTGTACATCGCTTCCGCCAGCTTGTGGCTCGCGCTCGTCAACTTATCGGTTGCGGAAGTAATTGCCTCGAGACCGCCGTCGGCCATCGCTTTCTTGACGCCGTCCAGCGCCGCCTCGACTTCCTTCGCATCGCTCTCGGAAATTTTGTCGCGATGATCTTTCAACGTCTTCTCGACGCTATAGACCATCTGGTCCGCCCGGTTTCGAGCCTCGATCTCCTCCTTCTTCTTGCGATCCTCCGCCCCATGCGATTCCGCGTCGCGCGCCATCTTGTCCACTTCCTCTTTGCTCAAACCGGAAGAAGAAGTGATCGTGATTTTTTGTTCATTGTTTGTCGCGCGGTCTTTCGCCGCCACGTTGAGAATTCCGTTCGCATCGATATCAAACGTTACTTCGACCTGCGGAATACCCCGTGGAGCCGGCGGAATGCCAACCAGTTGGAACACGCCCAGCAGCCGGTTGTCCCGCGCCATGGAGCGCTCGCCCTGGTAAACCTTGATCTCGACCGAGGTCTGGTTGTCGGCCGCCGTCGAGAACACCTCGCTCTTGCGGGTCGGAATGGTCGTGTTCCGCTCGATCAGCTTGGTGAACACGCCGCCCAACGTCTCGATTCCGAGCGAAAGCGGGGTCACATCGAGCAGCAGCACGTCTTTCACTTCGCCGCCCAGCACGCCACCTTGAACCGCTGCGCCGACCGCCACGACTTCATCCGGATTCACGCTCTTATTCGGCTCTTTTCCGAACAGATCGCGAACCATCTGCTGCACCTTCGGAATGCGCGTCGATCCGCCCACTAGAACCACTTCATCGATGTTCTGCGGCGTCACGCCCGCGTCCTGCAACGCTTGCTTGCACGGCCCCACGGATCGCTGCAGAATGTCGTCCACCATCTGCTCGAATTTTGCCCGCGTCAGCTTAATGCTCATGTGCTTCGGGCCGCTCGCATCAGCGGTCAAAAACGGCAGATTGATTTCGGTCTCGAGCAGCGTCGAAAGCTCGATTTTCGCCTTCTCAGCTGCTTCTTTCAACCGCTGCAGCGCCATCTGATCTTTCGAAACATCAACCCCTTGGTCGCGCTTAAATTCTTGAATCAGCCAATCGATAATTCGCTGGTCGATGTTGTCGCCGCCCAGGTGCGTATCCCCGTTCGTCGACTTCACTTCCACCACGCCATCGCCCACTTCGAGAATCGAAATATCGAACGTGCCGCCACCGAAGTCGTAAACCGCGATCGTCTCGTCCTTCTTCTTATCCAGCCCGTATGCCAGCGCCGCTGCGGTCGGTTCATTGATGATGCGCATCACCTCGAGCCCGGCAATCTGCCCGGCATCTTTCGTCGCTTGCCGCTGCGCGTCATTGAAGTATGCGGGCACCGTGATCACTGCCTTCGTGACCTTCTCGCCCAGATACGCTTCCGCGGCTTCCTTCAGCTTGTTGAGAATCATCGCCGAAATTTCTGGCGGCGAGTATTTCTTGCCTTGGATCTCCACGCGCGCGTCACCGTGGTCGCCGGCGACAACTTTATACGGCACCAGCTTCATCTCTTCGCCGACTTCGTTCAGCCGCCGCCCCATGAACCGCTTAATCGAATAAATCGTGTTCTCTGGGTTTGTAACCGCCTGACGCTTCGCCACTTGGCCCACCAGGCGCTCCCCATTTTTCGTGAATGCCACCACGGACGGGGTGGTCCGCCCGCCCTCCTGGTTGGGAATCACGGCTGGCTGGCCGCCTTCCATCACGGCCACCACGGAGTTTGTAGTCCCTAGGTCAATTCCGATGATCTTACTCATGTGTCCTCTGTCCTCCGCCAGCCGCAACCGGCTTGGCATTTATTAGCACAACTTTAGTATGCAATATGAGTGCTAGACTGTCAAGTATTCTCTGGCTAGGTTTTCTGCTCATGCCCTCCTTACCATCAACTCAGACCGCCCAACCTGTACTGACGGTCGCCGCCGCAGCCGATCTCTCCACCATCGAGCCTGCCCTAGAGAGTTCATTCGGCAAGACCGCCCCGGACGTGAAGCTTCGGTTCGTTAATGATGCCAGTGCTGTTCTGACCCAGCAAATCGAGCACGGCGCTCCTTACGACGTGTTCCTTTCCGCTAACGCCAAGTTCGTCGATAAATTGGGTTCGAACGGCAAATTGGTGCCCGACTCCGTAGCGACCTACGCGACGGGACGCCTGGGGCTGCTCTGGCGTACTGGAGGACATCGAGAGATCAAGGACTTAGCGGAAGAATCCGTTCGAATCCTAGCGCTGCCGAATCCTAAGCTGGCCCCCTATGGAGTGGCCGCCCAGCAAGCATTGGAACACGCCGGAATCTGGGTCGCCGTCGAGCCGAAGGTCGTGTACGGCGAGAACGTCAGGCAGGCGCTCCAGCTCTTTGAAACCGGGAATGCGGACGCCGTCATCACGTCGGCTTCGCTCCTCCAGGGGAAGAACGCTTATCTGATCCCCGAGCATTGGCACAGCCCGATAATCCAAAAAGCCGGAATCGTCGCCGATACCCGGAACTTGGCCGCTGCCCGACGGTTTCTAGCGTTCTTGACCACTCCGGCGGGTCAAGCGGTCTTCGCCGGCCACGGTTACAGCTCGGCTACGCCTTCGGGTGCGTCCGGTCGTAAACCGCCTGCAAATCCTTGAGCGAGACCTGCGTGTACTTTTGCGTCGTTGATAGCCGGGCGTGGCCCAGCAGTTCCTGAATCGCCCGGAGATCGGCCCCATCGCTCAGCAAGTGTGTCGCGTAGGCGTGCCGAAAACTGTGCGGGTGAACGGTCGAATCGCCGGTTACCGCGAGTGCGTAGAATTTCACCAACCGGCGCACTTGTCGATCACCCAACCGGACACCGCGCGAATTCAAGAACAGCGCCCGCTCGCCGGGGGCTGCCGTGCGCGCCGGGAGATATCGCATCACCGCATCGCGAGCGCGTCCGGCGATCGGAACTTCCCGCTCCTTGTTCCCTTTACCGCGCACCCGCAGCCAACCTTCCGCAAGATCCATGTCTTCCAGGTTGATCCCGACCAACTCGCCCACCCGAATGCCGCACCCATAGAGCAGTTCGAGAAATGCCAAATCGCGTTCCTTCGATGGCGTCTCCACCTGACCGCCGCTTTCGACCGCGTCCAGCAGATTGTTCGTTTTTTCCGCGCTCATCACGTCCGGCAGCCGCTGCTTCATCTTCGGGGTCCGCAGCCGCGCCGCGACATTTCTTTCGAGCACCCCTTCCTCGCGCAGGAATTTGAGCAGCCCCCGAATGGCTGCAATTTTTCGCCGCACGCTTACCGTCGTCAATCCTTGGTCATACAGACTGGCCAGCCACTCCCGAAGCACGGGAACATCGAGAGCCTCTATCGGCGGTGCTGTTTCGCCAGGCGGTTCCAGGAACATGACAAGCTGTTCGAGGTCGGACCGGTAGTTTCGCAACGTGTGCTTCGACGCACCCCGCCGCGCAAGCTCAGCAAGATACTTCGCAATCGATTCTCGAAGCGCTGCCATAGAGAAATTCGTCCATTGCTTCCGACGCCCGACGGCACACCTCCGCGTGCCGCGCCTTCTTGTCATGCCGTAGCGCGTGCTTGGTTCGCTCGTCGAGCGAGGGCAGCAGGTCGAACGTGATATTTGCCGGCTGAAAATCGCATGCGTCTGCATGCGTGATGTAGTGACACAAGCTGCCCAGCGCGGTGGCGCGCGGGAACGGCACGGCGCCTTCGCCTCTCGAAAGCTCAGCGGCATTCCGCCCCGTAATCAAACCGGTCGCAATCGATTCGGCATAGCCTTCGACTCCGCAAATCTGACCCGCAAACAGAATACGCGGATCGGTTTGGAGCTGCAGAGTCGACGTGAGCAGCGCAGGCGAGTTGATGTAGGTGTTCCGGTGCATCTGCCCGAAACGCACGAATTCCGCCTGTTCGAGGCCTGGAATCATACGCAAAATGCGCGCCTGATCGCCGAATTTCAAGTGGTTCTGAAATCCGACCAGGTTGTAACTGTCGGCCCGCTGATTCTCTTGCCGCAATTGCACGACGGCATACGGCCAGCGTCCGGTGCGCGGGTTCGGCAGGCCGGCAGGTTTCATGGGTCCGAACCGGAGCGTGTCCGTTCCGCGTCGCGCGATCTCTTCGATAGGCAGGCATCCCTCAAAATACGGTGTTTGGCCGTCAGGCCTGTCCTCCGGAATGTGCGGTTCATAGAACTGCGCCGCGAGTAACGCGTCAAGGAAGGCCTGATACTGCTCCTGGTTGAAAGGGCAATTGATGTAATCATCGGTTCCGTCAAGCGATTTGCCATACCGCGATGCCCGGAACGCGACCGACATGTCGATCGATTCGGCCGTGACAATCGGACTGATGCTGTCGTAAAAATACAGGCGATCGGAACCAGTCACCCGGCTGATTTCGTCCGCCAGAGCTTCGCTGGTGAGCGGGCCCGTGGCGACGATCACTGTCCCCTGCTCAGGCAATTTCGTGACCTCGCCCCGCTGGATGTGGATCTGCGGATGCGATTCGATGATCCGCTCAATCTCCGCCGAGAACACTTCGCGATCGACGGTGAGCGCGTGCCCTCCGGGAATCCTCGCACGCTCCGCCGCCTTGATCAGCAGCGACCCCAGCTTGCGCATCTCCTGCTTCAGCAGCCAGGGCGCGGAATTCACCTGTTCGCTCTTGAGCGAGTTGCTGCACACCAATTCGCCCAAAGCATCGGTTTTGTGCGCCGCGGTTCGTTTCGCGGGGCGCATTTCGTAGAGAACAACCCGCGCACCCGCTTCCGCAGCCTGGTACGCCGCCTCGCAACCCGCAAGGCCCGCGCCGATGACGTGAATGACAGCCAAGCTCTATTCTAGGAGCGTTTCAGAACGATTCCCGATATTCGCCGAATATCTTTCGAAGCCGGTCCGAAATCTCGCCCACGGTCGCGAGCGCACGGCACGATTCGAGAATATGCGGCATCAAGTTTGCCGTCCCGCGAGCAGCCTCCTCAAGTTTCGAAAGAGCTCGGCAAACACTATCAGAGGAACGTGACGCTCGCACCTCTCGGACGCGCTCAACTTGCCGGCGTTCGAGTTCGGGATCCACCCGAAACGGCTGCGGAGGCTCCATCTCTTCCGTCTGAAATTTATTCACCCCGACAATGATCTGCGCGCGTGCTTCGACGGCCCGCTGATACTCGTACGCCGCGTTCTGTATCTCGCCTTGGACGTAACCCTTCTCGATGGCGGCCAGGGTCCCGCCAAGCGCGTCGATCCGCTCGATGTATTCTCGGGCGCCCGCCTCGATCTCGTCCGTGAGCTTCTCGATGTACTCACTGCCGCCGAGTGGATCGGGAGCAGCCGTGACGCCGCTCTCGTACGCGATCACTTGTTGCGTTCGCAGCGCGACTCGGGCCGATTTCTCGGTCGGCAGCGACAAGGCTTCGTCTTGCCCGTTCGTGTGCAGCGATTGCGTGCCTCCGAGCACGGCCGCCATCGCCTGCAGCGCCACGCGCACGACGTTCACCTCCGGCTGTTGTGCCGTTAGGGTCGATCCGCCCGTCTGCGTGTGAAATCGCAACATGCACGAGCGGTCCTGCTGTGCATGAAAACGCTCCCGCATGATATGCGCATAGAGCCGCCGCGCCGCCCTGTACTTCGCCACCTCTTCCAGAAAATTGTTATGCGCATTGAAAAAGAAACTCAGGCGCGGAGCAAAGGAATCGACGTCCAAGCCCGCCGCGATCGCCGTTTCTACGTACGCGATCGCATTGGCGAGCGTGAACGCTACCTCCTGAACCGCTGTCGACCCCGCCTCGCGAATGTGATAGCCGCTGATCGAAATCGTGTTCCACTCCGGCGTCTCCTCGCCCGCCCATGCAAATAGGTCCGTGATGATGCGCATCGCCTGCCGGGGTGGATAGATGTAGGTTCCGCGGGCGATGTATTCCTTCAGAATGTCGTTCTGCACGGTCCCGGAAAGTTTTCTGCGATCCGCGCCTTGCTCCTCCGCAACCAGCACATACAGGCAGAGCAGAATGGCGGCCGTCGAATTGATGGTCATTGAGGTGCTGACCTCTTCGAGCTTGATGCCGTTGAAAAGCACCCGCATGTCGGCCAGCGAATCGATCGCGACGCCTACCCGTCCCACTTCGCCCATCGCCAGCGCATGATCGGAATCCATGCCCATTTGTGTTGGCAGATCGAATGCCACCGACAACCCGGTGATCCCCTGCGACAGAAGGAATTTGTACCGCGCGTTGCTCTCTTCCGCGGTTCCAAAACCCGCGTATTGGCGCATGGTCCACAATTTGCGCGCGTACATGTCCGGATAAATGCCGCGCGTGAACGGGAACTCGCCGGGTTTCTCGGAGGTCGACAAGGAAATCTACAGTCGCGAGATGCGCCGGGCTTTCAAGAACGAGCCGATCCCGAAAAACGCCATCACGATTCCCAGGAAAAGCGAAAAGCCCAGCCCCAAGGGACTCTGCGACTCCGTGTGGAGACTTCTGTAATATCGCGCGGCATTCGCAAGAAACATAAGCGCGAAGAGAAGGAAAATGCCGCCCAGCGCCTGATTCCAAATCACCCGCGCGGGCCGCATTACCTCGGGCACAACATGCTGAGCGAACTTCTTGGCGTGGCCGATTCTTATGTATTTGACAGCGTCCACCAGCCTCGCCACGTCCTCATGCTAGCACCGGAAAGCTGCACTACGTGATCATGACAACGATACGATTTTGAGAAGTCTCTGGCCGCGGGCTCCAGCATGTTCCAACCTGCCAAGCTCTCTGATATTCGCGAAGCCGCCGGAGTGAAATCACTGCTGGCAGGCTGCCGCTCAGCGCCAGCACGGCATCATCGCCACTCGTGCGCTCGATTCAGATGAATTGCCATATATAATATCCTCCTGTTTTGTCGCGTGTTGCTCCTCATGTTAATGTAATCCCTGCAATGATCGCTTCTTATCTTCCGCGACGCTCATTCCTTCTCGGGACTCTCGGTGCCGCCGCTTCTGCCTCGACAGCTCTCGCTTTCCGACACCTCCCCGCCCCCGATCAGGCTTCACCGGGTTTCCGCGCTCTCGATGACTTCATCTCGCGCTACATGCGGGCGATGAATGCACCCGGCCTGACGCTCGCGCTGGCCAACCGCAGCGGCACCGTACGGACGGCCGGCTTCGGTTTCGACGACATCGAAGCCAAACTGCCAGTGACCACTGACCTGATGTTCGAGATCGGCTCGATCACAAAATCGTTCGTCGCCCTCACGCTCCTGCGATTGCGTGAAGAGGGCAAAGTGGATCTTAACCGGCCGATCCTCGACTATCTTCCCTGGCTCCCCATTGAAGCCAATTACGGCGCCATCACCGTCCACCATCTGCTGACGCATAGCTCCGGTCTTCCCGATGCGCTCGGTCTGTTTCTTTCGGATCCTCAGGCGCGGCACGTGCAGGGATTTAAGCCGGGCGAGCATTTTCACTACTGCAACGTTGGATTCAGCATCCTCGGATATCTCATCCAAACTCTCGACGGGCGCCCCTGGCCCGATTCCGTTCGCGCACGCATCTTTGAACCGCTCGGCATGACTTCGTCGGTCGCGGTGATCACGAACCGCACCCGTGCTCGCACGGCGAAAAGTTACGTGCCGTTTGACAGGGATCTCATGTATCTTCGACAGGGCCGGCTTGCGCCCGCCGGGAACTTGGTTTTCGAAGACGCCGCAGGCAGCATCGAATCAACGCCGGGGGATATGGCGCTGTATTTGCAAATGCTGCTTCGCGGAGGGCAAGGGCCGAGCGGACGCGTTGTGTCGGAAGAGAGCTTTGGGCTGTTCTCGAAGCCCTACATCAAGGCCCCGGACCTCAGCCCAACCGCGTCGTACGGGTATGGCATCGGCGTCGACCAGTTGAACGGTCACAAAATTCTGCGCCACACCGGCGGAATGGTCTCGTTCGCCTCCGCGCTGCACGTCGACCTCGATGGCGGGGTCGCGGCGTTTGCCTCCATCAACGCGATGCAGGGGTACCGGCCGAATCCAGTCACACAGTTCGCGGTTGAGCTGATGAATGCGCAGGCTCAGGGGAAAAGCGTGCCGGAGCCGCCGGCGCTAACCGATCCTGCGGTTGTGAAGAATGCGGCCGATTACGCAGGCACATACACCTCGAGTGATGGCCGCAAACTGGAAGTGCTTGCGAATGGCGATCGGCTGACGCTGCGCGCGGGTTCAAATTCAATTCCGTTGGAAAACGGGGGCGGTGACGCATTTATCGGAACTGTCGCGGACTGGCAACATTTCCCGATCATATTTGGACGCGGTGAAGGCACAAGCGGTGATGGTGCGAAGAACTCATCGCCCATCGTCGAATTGATATACGGTCCGGATTGGTATACGAATGAGCGGTACTCGGGCCCGCGCAGCTATCCGGCTCCGCCGGACCTCGAGGCGTTTACAGGTGAGTACAGCACTGATGATCCGTGGGTCGGCAGCCTTCGCGTCGTGCTCCGAAAAGGAAAACTGTGGCTGGATGGCGCGACGCCGCTCGAGCGCCTGGGGGGATCTCTGTTCCGCATCGGCGACGACCCGCACAACCCGGACACGGTGGTGTTTTATTATCCCGTCAATGGGAAAATGCAGCTGCTGAAACTTACAGGCGCTGATCTCTGGCGTTTGAACGTGAGTTAGGAGGATCGTCACTTGAAAGCCGCACGTTTTGTCCTCGCCGCCCTCGTCTGTTTCACTTTCTCGTCTAGCCACGCAGCCGACGAGCCGCAGAAAGACAAGGGCCCCGGCAAGCTCACCCTCAAACCCGAACGCACCGTTGAGTTCGACACCGACGAAGGCACCTGGATATCGCTTGACGTTTCCCCGGACGGCCAAACCATCATCTTCGAGTTGCTCGGCGATCTTTATACGCTTCCCATCACGGGCGGCCAAGCCAAGCCTTTGTTGACCGGCATGGCAATGGAAACGCAGCCACGCTTTTCGCCCGACGGCAAAGCAGATCGTTTTTCTCAGCGATCGCGATGGAGCGGAAAACGTTTGGACTGTTAACGCAGACGGGTCCAATCCCCGAAAGCTCAGCGATGAAAAACGTGCCGAGTTCGTATCCCCTGCGTGGACGCCCGATGGCGAGTTCGTGATCGTCTCCAAGAACGCCGAGCTTCAAGCAAACGAGCTATGGATGTATCACCGCCTGGGCGGCGGCGCTGGGCTGCAAGTTACAAAAAGCAAGCTGAAGCCGGATGCGAAACGGGAAGACTGGAACAACGATCTCGGCGCAACGTTCTCTCCCGATGGCAAATACGTCTACTTCGCGCGCCGCAAGGAAGCTTTCTCCTACAACGTCAACTTTCCTCTCTGGCAGATCGTCCGACGCAACCTGGTCACCGCGGACGAAGATACCATTACCAATCTGGCCGGCAGCGCCTTTCGTCCCCTTGTCTCTCCGGATGGCAAGTGGCTCGTTTACGGAACGCGTTACGAACAACAGACGGCTCTGCGCATCCGCGATCTCACGAGCGGCGACGATCGTTGGTTTGTGCCGCGCGTGCAGCGGGATGATCAGGAATCTCGTGCCACTCGCGACCTGCTACCAGGCTACGCCTTCACTCCCGATAGCCAATCGATCGTCATCAGTTACGGCGGCCGCATCTGGCGCGTACCTCTACGCGGCTCACCGCAGCAGATACCGTTTCAGGCGCACGTCAAACTCGACATCGGCCCGTTGTTGGACTTTCCGACGCGCATTGACGACAACGCTCCCGTACGCTCGCGTCTCATCATGGAGCCCTCTATGTCTCCGGACGGGAAACTGGTTGCATTCTCCGCTTTCGGCCATCTCTATGCGGCGTCCTCTGACGGCACTGGCGTCCACCGGCTTACAAACGCGAACGAACGAGAGTACGAACCTTCGTGGTCGCCCGATGGCCAGCGCATCGTATATGTGACCTGGAGTCCGCGCGGCGGAGAAATCAAGATTGTCGATGCGGGAGGCGGCTCTTCCACTTCGCTAACGAATCTCACCGCGTTCTATCGCAATCCTGTCTTTTCGCCCGACGGCCAGCACATCTACGCGTTACATGCTTCGAAAGAAGCGCGATTTGAGATGGAGGCGGAGTTCGCCCAACCGCAGGGGGGCCTGGACTTGATCGAGCTATCCCCTGCCGGCGGAACGTTTCGCATCGTGCTTCCGTCTCGCGGGACCGGCCCACCCCACTTCGGTCCTGAAAAAGATCGGATCTACATGTATGGACCGGGCGGCCTCGAATCCGTCCGATCGGACGGAAGCGATCATCGCATTCTGCTGAAAGTCGTGGGGCCGAACCTTGATAACGCGCCCGAGCCGCCTCAGGCCACCGATGTCCGGCTCAGCCCGAAGGGTGACATGATTCTCGCCTTGATCACCCGCCAACTCTGGCTCATTCCAGTTCCGCGTGTCGGAGGAACTCCGACCATCGATATCTCGAAGCCGGAAGTCGCGATGCAGCGTTTGACGCTCATTGGAACCGATTCCTTCGAGTGGAGTCCGGACGGCAAAACAATCCAGTGGTCGGTCGGCGCTTCGACGTTTCACGTCCCGGTCGATCGGGTCACATTGCATTCGGCGGAAGCCGCGGCATCGGCCAAAGATGTACCGGCGCAGCCCACAGACTTTGTGGTTGAGGTTCCGCGCGCGAAACCAACTGGCGTCATCGCGCTCCGCGGCGCAACTGTGATCACGATGCGCGGCGACGAGGTGATTCCGAATGCGGATATTGTCATCACTGATAACCGCATTACCTCGATTGGCGCGCGGGGCCGTGCCGCGATTCCAGCAAATGCGAAGGTCTTCAATGTTGCGGGAAAAACGATCATGCCGGGCATAACCGATATTCACGCCCACTGGATCGAAATTCGCCGTCGCGTGCTCGACATGAACGCGTGGCCCCTGCTCGCGAATCTCGCCTACGGAGTCACGAGCGGGCGCGATCCGCAAACCATGACGAACGATATGTTCGCGTACGAAGATCTGATTGACGCCGGACAGATTCCCGGTCCCCGCGCGTTCAATACGGGACCGGGCATCTTTTCCGATACAAACTTCAAATCCTATGAAGACGCCGAGCACATGGTGGAGTGGTACGCAAAGTATTACCACACGAAATTCATCAAATCGTACGTGGTCGGAAACCGCCAGCAAAGGCAATGGGTCATCGAAGCATGCAAGAAGTTCCACATCATGCCAACCACGGAAGGCGCGCTCGACCTCAAGCTCAACATGACTCATGCACTCGATGGATTCAGCGGCAATGAGCATGCCCTGCCGATCGTCCCGCTTTACAAAGACGTTGTTCAGCTCTTCGCCCGCACCAAAATCACCTACACCCCCACGCTGATCGTCGCGTATGGCGGCCCCTGGGCTGAAAACGCGTTCATCGAGAGCCGCGACTGGTACAGCGATCCGAAGCTCCAGCGTTTTATTCCGCAGGACATTCTCTGGCTCAAGACTTCGCGCCGGCCCTGGTTTCAGGACAGGGAACAAATCTACCCTCGCCTGGCACATGAAGCGGGAAAAATCCTCGATGCGGGAGGCAGGGTCGGACTCGGCGGTCACGGCCAGTTCCAAGGCATTCAGTGCCATATGGAGATGTGGGCGTTCGCGTCGGGTGGCATCAAGCCGCACGATGTTCTGCGCATTGCCACGCTTAACGGTGCGGAGGCTCTTGGATTCGCCCAGGATCTCGGGAGTCTCGAACCCGGCAAAATCGCCGACTTGCTCATTCTAGACAAAAATCCGCTGGACGACATCCACAACACCGACACGATTCGATATGTGATGAAAAACGGCGAGCTGTTCGACGGCGACACGCTGGACCGCGTGTGGCCGCATCCGGAAAAATTGGCGCCGTTGTGGTGGTGGAACGACCGTCCGCGTATACAGAGCGCGCAGGCGGGCGATTGATCACAGTCCGGAGCATCTGCATAACTCGACCGACTCGATTTTGCGAAATGACTACTCTGAAGTACCTACAATCGAACTTAGACGAGAAAGGCGGTTCGAGCGATGCGGCTATCTGACGAAAACCTTCGAGGGCGAACCGTGATTGCAGCAGACGGGCAGGCGATCGGCGAGGTCGCCGCTCTATTCCTTGACAGCGACGCATGGCGCGTCGAATCGCTGCAGATCAAACTACGCAACGAAGTTGCCGACCAACTCGGTGCAAAGCGCGGCGTGTTTCACGCCGGGACACTCGAAATACCGATCCGCATGGTTCAGTCCGTCGGCGATGCCGTGCTTCTCTCGGTCGCCGCCGGTGAGCTGCGGGCGCTCCCGGGAAGAGCAGATGCATCAGCCGCACAGTGAAGCGTGCGAGTGGTTGCGAATTCTGAGTTGGCTGATCAGGCGCTGTTAATCAGGGATTTGGAAGACCAGGATTTATGGGGAGCGGCTGAGCTGGGAGTTGAGAGTCGGGAAAGCCGCGCACGAGTTTAAATGTCCGTTCCCACCGGGTTCGAGCGAAGAAATGCTCACCAAGATCGACGAAGTGCGTGAGCAACGAACCCGCGGACTCGCCGGTTAAATCCTCTGTCGATGCCCGATACGACCAGTAGATCAGGAAGGGCTTGCCCACAATATTGTCCCTAGGCACGAATCCCCAAAAGCGGCTGTCTGATGAATTGTCTCTGTCGTCTCCCATTGCAAAATACATGTTAGTTGGGACGACTAATTCGCCAGCGACAACGTTCTCATCAATCATTTTCTGCTGCGCTCTTCGCGCGAGCTCTTCCTTTACCGGGCGGCAGCACTGGGTTGGGAAATTATCCAGCGCGGGGTCGTACGCATATTTGTGGTACACGTACGGTTCGTTAAGTCTGATCCCGTTTCTATATACAACGCCATTCGCAATTCTTAGATGGTCTCCAGGTGCCCCGATGAGGCGTTTCACTAGCGTCTGACGGACATCAGGCGGGTACCGGAAAACAATGATGTCCCCATGTTTTGGATCCTGATACGGCAACAGATATTTGCTAAGAGTCCCGGCTGGGGCGTACGCCAACTTATCGACGAGAAGGTGGTCCCCAATGAGAAGGGTATCCTGCATCGATCCCGTGGGTATCACAAACGCCTGGGCCAACGTTGTTGTCCCGAACAGAAGCAGGAGTATCGTGACCACCCACTCCGCGACACCGTTCCGTCTTCTTTCTCGGGCTCACGCTTGTTTTGATTTTTTTTACAACGGTTTTTCGGATCGACATTCGAATTGTTTCCTCATTATCGCCGATTTCTGACTGTGCGCGTCGGGCCGCAGTTACGATTTGTGAACCCTCTACAGGTTTCGCTGTTCATCCGCGATCATTTATACTTCCGCGAGGGGGAATCATCGTTGAGACAATCGCATCTGAGCGCTGCCGCCATCATGAGCAGCGTCGTGCTGGCCACCGCAGCCATTGCATTCGCGCAATCGTACAACCCAAACCTGTTCGCGGAAATGCGGTGGCGCGAAATCGGTCCGTATCGCGGCGGCCGCACCCGGGCGCTGGCCGGCATCCCATCACAGCCGAGCGTTTTCTACATCGGGGCGGTGAATGGCGGTGTGTGGAAGACCACCGATTACGGCCGCACCTGGGATCCCATCTTCGACGATCAGCCGACGGGATCCATCGGCGCCATTGTGGTGGCACCCTCCGATCCCAACATCATTTACGTCGCCAGCGGTGAAGGACTGCAGCGTCCCGATCTTTCAGTCGGTGACGGCATCTACAAATCAATCGATGGCGGAAAAAGCTGGACGCATCTCGGCCTTCGCGAGGGCCAGCAGATTCCGCGCATGGCTCTCGATCCGCGCGATCCCAACCGGCTGTTCGTTGCCGTGCTCGGACATCCGTACGGCCCAAACCCTGAGCGCGGCATCTTCCGCTCCACCGACGGCGGTCAAACGTTCGAAAAGGTTTTATACAAAGACGAAAACACCGGCGGCTCCGATGTCGAGCTGGATCCCAGTAATCCCGACGTGGTGTACGCAGGTTTGTGGGAGGCGCGGCAGGGCCCGTGGGAAAACAGCCAATGGGGCGGCACTGCCGGAGGTTTGTTCAAATCGACTGACGGCGGCACGACGTGGAAGGCATTAACCGGAGGGCTCCCGAGCGGCGCTGAAGGCGTCGTTCAAGTAAACATCGCGATCGCACCCAGCGATACGCATCGCCTCTATGCGTCCATCGCGACCCCGCACAACCTTGGTATTTATCGCTCGGATGACGCCGGGGCGACGTGGTCTCGCGCCACCGACGATCCACGACCAGCCGCCCGGATCGGCGGCGGAGATCTCTGCGTACTCGCCGTCGATCCCAAAAATCCCGACATCGTCTATAGCACGAGCACCGTTACCTGGAAGTCGACGGACGGCGGCAAAACGTGGACCGGCTTTCGCGGCGCGCCCGGCGGCGATGATTACCAAAGCATCTGGATCAACCCGAACAGTCCGGACACGATTCTCATTGTCAGCGATCAGGGCGCGATCATCACGGTCAATGGCGGAGCAACCTGGAGCTCGTGGTACAACCAGCCCACCGCGCAGATGTACCACGCCGCCGCCGATAACGCCTTCCCCTACCGTGTCTGCAGCGGCCAGCAGGAGAGCGGATCCGCTTGTGTTTCGAGCCGCGGCAACGACGGCGAAATCACATTTCGCGAGTGGCACCCCGTCGGCCTTGAAGAATACGGCTACGCCGCGCCCGATCCGCTCGATCCCGATATTGTCTATGGCGGTAAGCTCACCCGGTATGATCGCCGCACGGGCCAGGTGCAGGAGATTCAGCCCCAGCCGACGCATCCGCCGGGCTACCGCGCCGTTCGCACCCAGCCGGTTCTTTTTTCTCCCATCGATCCCCACCTCCTGTACTTCGCCGCAAACACCGTATGGAAGACCCGCGACGGCGGCCACACGTGGCAGCAAATCAGCCCGGACCTGACGCGGAAAACCTGGGAAATCCCCGCGAGCGTTGGTAAATATCGCAACGCGCCGTCCGCGCAACCAGCCCAGCGTGGGCGTCATTTACGCGCTGGCTCCATCGCCGCTCGATATCAATCGCATCTGGGCGGGCACTGACGACGGCCTCATCCACCTCACTACGGATGGCGGTCTCCATTGGCACGATGTGACTCCACCCGCGCTGCAACCCTGGGCCAAGGTCTCCATCATCGACGCGGGCCACTTCGATCGCGACACGGCTTACGCCGCCATCAACACGCTCCGGCTTGACGATCTCCGGCCGCACATTTACCGCACGCACGATGGCGGCAAAACCTGGACTGAAATCGTCAGCGGAATCCCGGATAACGCCGCGCTCAACGTGGTTCGCGAAGATCCGAAGCGTAAAGGCCTGTTATACGCGGGCACTGAGCGCGCTGTCTTCGTTTCGTTTGATGACGGTGATCACTGGCAATCGCTTCGCATGAACATGCCGGCGACTTCCATCCGCGATGTCATCATCAAGGACGACGATCTTATCGCGGCCACGCACGGACGCGGCTTCTGGATCCTCGACGATGTCACGCCCTTGCGGCAGATCGATGCGCCGGTCTCTACCTCCGAAGCGTTTCTGTTCCGTCCGGAGACCGCTATACGGGTCCGGTGGAACATGAATACCGACACGCCGCTGCCGCCCGATGTGCCCGCCGGCCAGAATCCGCCCGATGGCGCCATCGTCGATTACTATCTAGGGCCAACGACTTCAGGCGCGGTCACGCTCGAGATTCTCGATTCCGCAGGAAATCTTGTGCGCCGCTACTCCTCGTCTGATCCGGTGCCGTCGATTGACCCGATGCTCGACATCCCGAAATATTGGGTGAGGCCTCCGATGGTTCTCTCGAATGCGCCGGGGATGCACCGTTTCCTGTGGGACATGCATTTCCCGCCGATCGCCGCGATCAAGCCGCAGTATCCGATCAGCGCCGTTTTCCAGAATACGGCGCCCACGCCCACTTCACCTTGGGTCATGCCTGGCACATATATGGTTCGATTCACCGCAAACGGCCGCACCTTTTCCCAGCCTCTGACCGTGAAAATGGACCCGCGCGTTCACACCCCGCGCGGCCAGCTCGCGCAGCAATTTACGCTCTCAAAGCAGGTCTATGACGATTTGACGGAAGGCACCGCCGCGCTCGAGCAGTTGCGCGCCATGCGTAAGCAACTCGCGCAAGCACGGACCCGCGCCGCCACTCCCGCCGAAGCGGATGCAATAGTCGCAGTTGAGAAGGAAGCCGAAGCGCTCGAAGGCAGGCAGGGCCGCTTCTTCGGTATCGGCGCTGCATCAGCGGGTGAAAGCTTTGCCAGCGCGAACGGCGCGCTTTACGGTTTACTGCTCTCCTTGCAAAGCGCCGACGTTCCCCCGACGGCGCCCACAGTAGCTGCCGTCGCGAATCGCCGGCAGGCTCTGGCGGGAGTCATGGAACGTTGGAACGCGCTCAAAGCCAAACATCCGGATATGCTCCAAGTCAGTGGCGGAGCGAAATAGCTGCAGCGGCGCGATCCACCGCCGCCCCAAGCTCCCGTGCCTGGAAACGCGCACGTTCGAGATCGTTCGCAACCAGTGCCTCCCGCAATCCGGGCAGCGTCTCTGCCTCGTAGCTCGGAAGCGGCGCATAGATAAGATGACGGAACCACGGGCGGCCCGGAATTCCAGTCTCCACCAAGAGGGCGCGCTCCTCCGCCACGATGGTTTGGTTCAAGGCCGCCGCCTCACTACCGCCTGACGGATTCTTCACTTGCGACGAGACATCCGCCGCGGCACGTTCCCAGCGCTGGCATTTCGTGAGTACTGAGTCGAAATCGACGCGCAACGAGCTCGGAGCGGTCTTCTCCAGCTCACGCAGATAGACTTCGATCTCGCGAGGATATAGCGAATAGTCGAGCGGCACAGCGTCCGAATTTGCAAATCGCAGCGCCAGCACACCCCATAATCGGGCCATGTTTGCGTGGTAGTGAAAACCCGGGTCGCCAAACCGGTCCATCCACTGGAAATCGTCGTACAACGAGTGGTACACGCCGTACGGCCCGTCGAAAATCATGTCCAGAGACGGCACGCCATCGTGCTGCAGAAACACCATGAAATCCGACCCGCCTCCTAATACGCCAAACGGAACCGGCCCCCTCGCCGCACCCTCCACCCGGTAGCTGCGCACGTTCTCTTGGCCGGTTGCCTGCGCTTTCCACCCCTCGTATATCGAACGATGCGTCACCTCGTCGGTGACTGATTTCGTCCCGTCAATGATCGCCGGAAGCATCGCCGGAACCGTGCTCACGCTGAACTTATTTCCACTTGTCGCCGCATCCACGTTCAGGCACACGATTCCGTTCTTTCGCAGCTCGCGCTCGTGCTCCTCGCCCCACTCGGTCGATCCGGTTAGAGTGTATTCTTCGGCATCCCAACTGCCGAAAACGATCGTGCGGCGCGGCCGGAATCCCGATCGCCTCATTTCGCCGAACGCGTGCGCAAGCTCGAGCATCGTCGCTGTCCCGCTCGCCGGATCCACCGCCCCATACACCCATGCGTCGTGATGGTTTGAGAGCACCACCAATTTTTCCGGCTCCTCGCTGCCCGCGAATTCGCCCAATCACGTCCCAAATCGGAGTCACGCGATTCTCCATGTCTAACCGCAGGTGAACGCGCGCGCTTCCATCCCCTACCCGATAGCCCCCGACTGCTTGTCGAAGGCCGCCTTGCCACTCCTTAGGAGCTTCCGGCCCTCCGATCACGGCCAAAATGTTTTTCGCATCCGCAGCCGAGAGCGGAACCATCGGAATCTTGGGCAGAATCTTCGCTTCACTTTCTGGAATTCGCCGTGCGCCATCCGTCGACGCCCATCCGGGCGTGAGCGGATCACCGGGCACGATAAAGTCGTAAACCACCGCTCCGCGCTGAAAATGGCCTGCGGGGCCCCACGGCCCGTCCGGATACACCTTGCCTTTTGCCGCGCCGTCTTCCGCCGGGTCCGAGTACATAATCACCGCCGCCGCCCCGCGCTTCTCTGCCTCCAAGCTCTTCCCGCCGCGATACCCCTGGAAATAGCGCGCGAGAACGATCCGTCCCTTCACGCTTACGCCGAGCCGCTCGAGCCGGTCGTAGTCTTCGGCGCGCCCATAATTCACGTACACCACGGGTTGCGTGATATCGGCGGATGGCGAATATCCGTTCCATGGCATATGTGCGATCGGATCCGAAACCTGCGTATCCGGGTCGCCCTCAATTGGCGGCTCAGGATTCGCAAGATGCGCCACGACGGGCGCAACCAGCTCCACGCTCACTTGCTTGGGGTAGGAAAGCAGCACGTTATACGGGACCACCTCGGTTTCCAGCCCATCCCGGCGAAATTCTTCCGCGATATAGTTTGAAACACGCTGATCACCGGGCGTTCCCGCCACATGCGGCTCCGACGTCAGTTTCCGCAAATGCGAGCGGCAGCGTTGCGCGTCCACCGCGTTCATTAATTGCTGTTCCCACCGGCGTTCCGATGCAAAGGATTCCCGTGTGAAGCCGAGCGGCACGCTTCCGCGCTGCTCGTTAAACGCAAGAGTGCCAGCTGTGATAAATCCAAGTACGATCCAAACGCTGCGTCGTCTTGTCCGGCGATTTCGCATTTTCAGTATCTTGGTCATTATGCTCGATCGCAGATTTTTTATCGCTTGTCTAATCGCCTGCGCGGCCGCGTTTGCCGGATTGTCTGCGTCACCGGAATTTACAAGCACAAAGAATTTCTACGAAACCGCGCTCCAGCGGAACGGGACCGTGGGCAGCGGCTTGGCGCTGATGCACGGAGATGAAGTCCTGGGCGAAGATTTCTACGGGTTGGCGCGCCGCTCCCCTGCTCAGCCCGTCGACCGGAGCACCGCATTCCATTGGGCTTCAATCACGAAAACGTTCACCGGGATTGCAATCATGCAGCTTCGCGATCGCGGCCTTCTCAAACTCGACGATCCGGTCATCAAGTATGTGCCGGAGCTTTCCGCCGTTCACGATCCGTGGGGCCCTGTGGACGCGATCACGATTCGCGAAGTCATGAATCACAGCACCGGCTTTCGCGGGGCGACATGGCCATGGCACGATCAGCCGTGGCAGCCCTTCGAACCCACTCAGTGGACTCAGATTGTGGCGATGCTGCCTTACACCGATGTTGCGTTCCGGCCGGGAACCCGGTACAGTTATTCGAATCTCGCAGTCGTTTTTCTCGGCCAGATCATTCAGCGCCTCACCGGGGACGACTACCAAGTTTACGTCGACAAGAACATTTTGAAGCCGCTCGAAATGTATCGCAGCTACTTCAATCGCGCGCCCTATCATCTTTTGAAATACCGTTCGGCCAGCTTCACTATCGAGCATGGCACGCTGACTGAGGCTCCCTTCAACTTCGATACCGGCATCACCGTCTCGAACGGAGGACTCAACGCCCCAATCTCCGATATGGAAAAGTATCTAGCCTTCCTGCTGGGCAGCGCGCGCAGAAATGAGGTTTACGAGCAGATCCTGAAGCGCTCTTCTCTTGAAGAGATGTGGCAGCCGGAGATGGAAGTGCAGGCCGATGGCGAAGGCGATGCGGCCAACCCGAACGAGAAGAATTGGACGGGTCTCTCGTTTTTCATCCACGAAGACCACGGGCGCCGGTTTATTGGACACAGCGGCAGCCAGAACGGATTCATTTCGCACTTCTACGTTGAGCCGTCCTCCCGGAAAGCGTATATCGTTGCCTACAATACCGATGCAATGGATTCCGGCCAGAACACGCGGCGCCTCGACCGCGAGTTTCGCGACTACCTCATGGACCACTTTTTCGTGACTCCCTGAGAAACATATGATTTTGCTCTGCCTGATTCTCCTGACTTCCATTTGCGCCGGTATCCCCGCAACTAGCCGGTCCGCATCCGATCAAATTTTGGAGCTACATGCAACCGAGCGTGAGGGACACCTCAGGGGTGACGCGTCTGTGGTGACATCGGTCCTCGCAGAATCGGTGGCTTCCGTGCAAAACGGTGACGTCGAGATCCAGAGCCGTGAGCAAATGCGCCGCTCCTTTTCTGAGTATCTTTCCGGCGTCGCGTACCTCTCGTGGGACGACCTAATGAAGCCGTCCGTCCATGTCTCTTCGGATGGAACCATGGCGTGGGCTGTTGTCAGAATCAAAGCCCGGTTTCGTGAAAAAGGCGACCAGTCTGGACGAATCCAGGAGTTTAAGAGTTCCTGGATCGCAACTTACGAAAAACAAAATTCCCAGTGGCGAATGACCGGCATTTCTTCGGGATGTAATCCGCCCTGCGGGTCACCCGTCGAATCGAAGCTCAAAGGACCGTCCCATTAACATCGCACGCTACTCCCGCGCGCTCGAGTCCCGTACAGCAGCGCGCCCAGCGCTAGAGTCACTGCTGCCACACCTGAGATCGCCGGACGCAGGCGTATTCCTTCCCACGTCATCCACGCGCCCACTGTCACCGAAAGCGCCGGAACGAGCGGATAGGCAAAGCTGACGGCCCGCAATCGCTTCCATCCGGGCCGGCCGCGAAAACGGAAGATCGACGCTGCAGCGAGCGCAGCGAAGAGATTCAAAGTGAAGCCGACGTATACAATCAACTGCGGAAACGGCGTCACGGTCAACAGAATTGCGCACACACCCTGCGCCAGAATCGACGCCACCGGCGTGCGCCATTGCGGATTAACTCGACTCGCGCGCGAGAAAAACAGTCCATCGCGGGCCATCGCGAAATAGACCCGCGGTCCGGCAATCACCATCGCATTGATGGTCGCGAGTAGTGACAGTGCGATTCCTGCTGCAAATGCCGTGGCCATGCGTGGTCCGAACAGGTGCGACGCCGTGAGCGCGCCTACGGCCACCACGCCCTTCATCGATTCGAGCGGCACTGCGTACAAAAACACGAAGTTTAGAAGCACATAGAGCACGGCCACGATCCCCGTTCCTAGACTCAGCGCCAAGGGCAGGGTTCGTGTGGGCTGTTTTACTTCTTCAGCCACGTATGTCGCCGCGTTCCAACCGCTGTATGCCACGTAGATCCAAAACAGGCTCACGGCGAACTGCGCTGTAATCGGATTCGCGTTTGCGCGCGCTGCCGGTTCGTTCAAATGCGCCCAGTTACCGTGCCCCGCCGTCACGCCGAGAACGATGAAGAAAATCAAGATCGCCAGCTTCAGCGCCGTGAGGGCGTTCTGCACGCGCGCGCCGCGCTCGATTCCAAAGCAGTTGAGAATCGTGAATAGCGCAATCACGGCTGCCGCAACGGCTTCCGCGCCGCCCACCCGAAATACCCAGTCCCCTGAGCCCGCTATCACCACTCCGCTTGCCTGACGCAGGGAGGGAATCAGCGCGCCCAAGTAATCGGAAAATGCCAGCGCCGCCGCGGCAACCGGTGCCGAAAAACCCGCGAAAAAAGAGACCCAGCCTGTCAGAAACCCCCATAGCGGTCCGAACGCTTCTCTCAAATAAACGTACTCGCCGCCCGATCGCGGGAAATTAGATCCGAGCTCCGCATAACACAGTGCCCCTAATAACGCGCATACCGCGCCAGCCACCCAGCTCAGCAATACCAGCTTTGGCGATCCCAAATCTCTGGCGAGGAAACCGGTGGTTGTGAAAATCCCGGTCCCGATCATGTTTGAAATCACGAGTGCTGTGGCGCTCGTTACGCCCAGCTTTCGCAGCAGAATCGGTTTCGGCCCGCTGGTCGGCACGGGCGGAGGTTAGCGCGCGGAGATCGGTTTTTGAGCGAGAACGAAATAATCGTCCTCCGGCCAGCCGTTCTCGGTAGACACAACAGAGAAACCCGCGGCTTTGAGCTCGCTCACCAGCACGTTTTTCGGAATGCCGTGGCCTCCGCGGTTCGCTGGCACGCCCTTCACGGACGGCAGGTCCCCTCGCGGCGTGAAGTCGATGACCCCCAGATAGCCACCCGGCTTCAGCGCCTGGAAGAGGCTCGCATCGGTTTCCGCCGGATGCGTGAAATGGTGGTATACGCGGCGAATGAAGATATCATTGCAGCACTCCGGGGGAAGATTCGTCTCGGCGTCTCCCGCCTTCACTGCGGTCACATTCTCAAGATGGCGCTTCGCAATTTCCCCTTTCAAGTGCGCCAGCTTTTTGTCATCGAGCTCCGTCGTATACACGCGCCCGGTTGCTCCCACCCGATCAACTGCATCGAACGTCATCTCCCCATTGCCCGCCCCGATGTCTGCAATCACGTCTCCCGTCTTCCAATGCATAGCAGACGCGAGCTTCCCGGTCTCGGTCTCGTATACTCCGCTCCACAATAAGAGCGGCACGCCCAAAGCTAGGAAAAGATACCGCATAGATAATCCAACTTTACATGCTCGTGCGATATGATATGGCACCGGAAACGTGAGGATTTAAGTGTTCGGTTCTGAAACCCTGGATGCAGTGGTCGGGTTGGTTTTCCTGTTCCTGCTGCTCAGCCTCGTCTGTTCGTCCATCAGAGAGGCTTTCGAAACCGTGCTACATCATCGCGCTCGTGGTCTTGAGATCGGAATCCGTGAAATCTTCGGCGATCCCGGCGGAACCCGCCTCGCGGCTGAGTTCTACAAACATCCACTAATCTATGCTCTGTTCCGAGGCTCGTACAGGCCCGGCGCCAAACACCTCCCTCCTTATATTCCGCAGCGCACGTTCGCTCTCGCCGTGATGGACTTGTTCCGGCCCGCAACTTCCCACGAACTGACAGGGGCAGCGGGTTCCACCGCGCTCCCCGAATCTGAATTGCAGCCGAATGCTGCTCCCAACGTTCTCATAGAGTTGCGCAGCGCGATTGCTCTCGCTGAAAACAGCACCATCAAGGGCGCGTTGCTTCCCCTTATCGATGCCGCCGGCAACGATGCGGTTCGCGTCCGTCAGAACATCGAAGACTGGTATGACAGCGCGATGGATCGTGTCTCCGGCTGGTATAAACGCCGGACGCAGATCATACTCGCGTGCATCGGCTTGGCGATGGCCGTTCTAATGAACGTAGATTCGCTCGCGATCGCCCGGTATCTGCACACGTATCAGACCGCGCGATCTGCGCTGGTTTCTCGCTTGTCTTCCGGCGCGCAAATTCCGAACCCGTCCACCACGGATTTGACCGACCCAGTCGGCTGGCTCGAGCGCCAGGGCGGCATCCCGCTCGGCTGGCGATTTAGCCCTGAAGATGGTCAAACGCAGCAGGATTTCGCTCAGGATTGGCGCCGGCCGCCTTCCACAGCTGTCGGTTGGTTCTTGAAATCCATCGGCATTCTTTTTACGGTGTTCGCGATTACGCTCGGCGCGCCGTTCTGGTTCGACGTGCTCAACAAATTCATGATTGTCCGCGCCACCGTGAAGCCCCAGGAAAAGAGCCCGGAAGAACCCAGCAAAGCGTAACGCCTGCTGAGAGCGCCAGGCTCGCGTCCTGGAGGTCAGGCTACTGCTCGTTGAATGGCGAGACAAACGGCTGCGAATAGCCGAGCCGGCCATCGCTCCAGATGAAGAATGCCGATGTATCGCTACACGTGTTGTCCGTGTAATCGCCGAAATTCGGCGTAATGATTGAAGACGTATTGTCCCAGTCTGTAGGCTTGCTGGTGATTTTGAAGTTGTTGGCTTTGGCATACGGGGCGGATCTGATATCGCCAAACAGATCCGTCCACGCTGAGTCAGGCACAAAGTCGCGGCGGTCGTACCACGATGTCACCATAGATCCATCCGAGCGGAAGCAAACAGCCGGGAACATATGAAGGGCGCCCGTGTTATCGGTATTCAGCCTCTCGATTCCTCCAGGTGAAGTCAGTTCCGAATTGAAAGCGCGCAGGAAGATGTCTCCCAATGGGTGATGGCTCGCATCGTTCCAAACGATCAACCACTTTATTGCGCGTTGCGTCCCACGCGATCCGCGGAAAATCGTTGCTGGTTCCCCGATTGTACCCGGGGACCGGAACCAGATCCAACGATTTCACGCCGCCGTACACATTCGAGTTCAACTGACCTGTCGGTGACCACCACTGGATTGTCCGGGCCGCCAATCGGAATCTTGTCAGAGCCTGTTTTTGTGGGAACGATTTTGGCCGCATGGATGTACACGTAGGGATCGCCGTTGAACTCGTTTGAGGCCCAGTTACGCTCCCAAGCGACATAGATATCGGCGGCTTTCATTTCAGAGTTGTAGGCGACAACTGGATAGGAGCCCTCGTTTTCGACATTTGGTTCTTCGGGCCACACAACGATGGGGGCGGAGAAATCAGCCGATGATAATTGGGCAACATAATGAGGCAGGTGAGCCTTCACGACCTCAATTTGACCCGTGCCGAGCCCGGGGAAAAATGTGAACCGGGTATACGAGACGGCAAGTGTCCGCGTCTGCGGATCATAGCTCATGAAATCCTTATCCAGGAACGCAGTCGCACCCGGAAACGTGCACAGATCTCCGCCGCTGGCGACGATAATAGGATTCGTGAACTCTACGCTGGTAGGCGTAACCACGCCGACCGCAACGGCAATCGCATACAGGGATGGGCCGACGCTGCAATCAACGTTTATTGGAAGCATAAATGCTACCCACGATGAAGTAAGCGCCGTTATCAACGGCTACCACGCTGGGATCTCCATACCACTCATCGTTCGGGTCGTTATTGGGCAAACCGCCGAGATCCCTAAATGACTTTCCGCCATTGCGCGAGAAACCGACACCGGTGAGCGAACTTTTCACTGGATTGGTAGTTGTTTTGATGAAAAAACCCGTTGCGTCGTTCCAACTGGCCATGACCAGGTCGCGAGCGGAGGCAATAGCCGTTTCCGCTTGGCCGGGTGCGATATCTTCATTCGGATTGGCCGCGTCGACATTTTTCCCGGAAACGGGAGCGGCCAAGCCCCGGTGAATCTTCGCGACATCCGAGTTTGACAAGTTCGGCCCAAACCACCACATTTGGGCTCCCTGCGAAAGCCCCTTCGGATTAATGTAGTTGGGCGGCAGAAGTTTCGAGTGGCCCTGAGCTTGCGCATGGATGCTCAGGACGGTGACGGCGAGTGAAGTCAGCAGCAGTGCCTTACGGAGCATTTCTCCTCCAATTCGACGGGTACCAGTCGATAGTGGATCAACAGACCCGTGCGGTCAATCAGGGCCGCTGAAAAAAGTACTAGGTTACAGTACTAGGGAACACTTCAGTTAGGACGGCGGTCTGCTGTTGCGGTTGCCTGGGTGCGGGCTTGGTCCAGAATACGCTTCACCTCAGGCTGCAGTCGTCCGGCACACTTCAGAGCGCGCGCCGCCTCAGGTTCCGCCTCCCCATTCCGTCCCGCCGCCCAAAGCACCGATGCAAGCATGACCCTGGGGCGGTACCAAGTGGGAGCGGCATCGATTGCGGCTCGCAACTTCGCTTCTGCACGAGGAAAGTCGCCCGTGATACTCGCCAGCATTGCGGATTGATATAGGGCCTGGAATCGTTCGGCGGCGGAGCGCTCGGCCATCTCCGAAGCCTGTTTGGCTGCGGTAAGTGCCTCCTCGCGCAAATGCGGCCCAGACTCGCGGGCGAGCGATGCCATCTCGCGTGACAACTCCAGATTGGGACCGGGCATCGGAAATTTGCACGCGGACCCATACCAACGCTCCGCCCCGGCCAGATCTCCGCTGGCGATTCGGCTCTCCGCCCGTGCGTACAAGATGTCTTGCGCCACGTAGCTCGCGCCGATGACAAGCAGTGCCAGACCGGCCGCTGCAGCGAATGGCGTAGCTGGCGAAGGCAACCTCATCGTGCCAGATTCCAGTCGTGCGGGTTGCGCCGCCAAGCCGGCCAGCATGGCGACGATCGCGAGCAGGTACAGTTCGTTCGTGAGCGTCAGCGGACAGAATTGCAAGGAAAGTAGCATTGCAAGGAGCGCCGGCAAGAGCGGACCGGGTTCCGAATCTCCTCGCCGGCGACACACGAAACCGCACCAGCATCCCAGGCCCAACAGCGCCAACCAGACGGCAAGTCCAATTACCCCTTGGCCGAGGCCAACCTCGAGAAAGAAGTTGTGCGGCGATTCGTGATAGTGGTCCGGGAATGCTCGGGCAAGCTCGAGCGATTGTGCTTTTCGAAACGCCGGCTCGAACATTTCCGGTCCGATGCCCCAAATCGGGTGTTGCCGAAAAAGCGGCAAAGAATCCCGCCACACCAGGAGCCGGGCGCCGCCAGCCCAGTCCGAAATCCATTGCGACAGACGTACGCGCACACCTGCGCGCGCGGGGAACAGCAGAAACATAGCGGCGATGGCGGCAATGGCCAAGGCCCGGTACGCGGCTCGCGCCAGAATCTTCCGGTTTACGAGGTGTTCCCGATCCACGTAGATCAGCACGCACACTCCGACGCCGAAACCGAGAATGGCGGAACGCGTTCCCGAAAGAATGAGCGCAGCGACAGATAGGAAGAAAATGATTTCATGCACACGCCGCCGGACCGCGACCATCTCGCGGAGCCGGAAGGATGCGGCAATCAAAGCGACGGGCAAAAGAAAAGTCGCAAAGTAGGTGGCGTGGCTGAGAGTAGCTGGAGGACGCACCGCAGCGGGCGCGGAACCGATCGTATACAGATACGCCGGAATCAGAGGGTCCCAGCCCGCATATTGGAGGATCGCGTAGATGCTGGCGATGGCGCCAGCCGCTTCCATTCCCAGCATCAGTCTCCGCGCTGCGCTTCGGTCCCGGTAGACATGCGCGGCCAGGACGGCCACAACGAGGAAAATGGCCGCTTGGCTCATCGCACCCAGTCGCCTCCAGACTGTTCCTCCGAGCGAAAGCCAGGGATCGCCGGAAAATGCGCTCGAAATCAGAAGTGAGGCCATACCGAGGATCAGCAATGCATAGAATGCGCGACCGACCGGAGTTCGCCACAAAGCCGCCACGCCGGGCCACCATCGCCCTGCAACCCACAAAAGTAAAGCCGAACTGAAAAAGAGGATGGCCAGCCTGGGAATCGTGTCATAACCCTCGAAGCGCCCAGGCAGAATCGCCAACGGGATCCCGGCGATGACCCAAAAAAGAATCACGGAGCACCAGGGATCTGCTCGGGCAACCGAATGCAGTTGGTCCGGCGTCGTCGCGGTGCGCGTGGCCATTCCCATTTATCCTACGCGCTGTGGACGCGCTTGTGGCGCTTCGAAGCGCCGCTGGTTATTCGTCGCGAAGCGCGACGATCGGGTCGATCTTCATTGCGCGGCGGGCTGGGACATAGATGGCCAATGCTGCGGCTGCGATAAGAACAAGAGGGATGCCGACGAACGTAGTTGGGTCGGTCGCGGTCACTCCGTAGATCAGGGAGGCCATCAGACGCGCGAACGCATACGCCAGCGGTAGGCCTGCGAGGAGACCGGCAACGGCGGTCAAAAGGCCCCGGCGGAAAATCATTTGCAGCACATTACCCTGGGGCGCGCCCAGCGCCATGCGGATTCCGATTTCCTGCGTGCGCTCAGTGACCAGGTAAGCCATCACCCCATAGACACCAACCCCCGAGAGCAGCAGCGCGAGTCCGCCAAACACGCCCATCATTGCCGCCACGTAATTGAGGCCGATAGCACGATCGTGAATCGATTTTTCCATGCTGTGCATTTCAGTGATGGGTTGCTCGCGATCAATCGAGCGGATCGCCGCTGTCACTGCGGGCGCCACCGCCAGAGGATCGCCGAACGTGCGAACTCCGACATCCATCCCTAGCGAGGGCGCTTGCTGATTCGGTACGTAGATGGTCCGGCTCGGCTGGCGATTATACGGATTGGTCAGGACATCGCCCACGACGCCCACGATTGTGGTCCACGAAGCGTTCGAATTGGGATCGCCGATTTTGATGTGTCTGCCGAGGGGCGATTCGTCCTTCCACCAGCGCTGCGCCATCCGCTCGCTGATGAGTGCTACTTTGGGCGCGTTCGGCCCATCGCTATTCGTGATCAAACGGCCCTGCAGCAGAGGAATGTGCAACATGGAAAAATACTCCGGCGTCGCGACCTGATACATGCCAGCTGGGCTGGTTACCGGGCTCGACTTGCCGCCCTTCGATGGCGAAATCACGGCCGCTCGAATGACCGCCGTAAGGCAGAGCGGTGACCGCAGCGGCGGAGCGCACGCCCGGAAGTGCGTCGATGCGTTCCACCACTTGGCGATAGAATTCGGACTGTTGATAGCTTTCGGGGTACTTCTGACCCGTCAGCGCCAGCCGCAACGTCAGCAACGTGGAGGGCTCGATCGCTTGGCCGTTCTGGATCAGCGCGCGGAAACCGCGAACCATCAGGCCGGCCCCGATGAGCAGCACGACTGCGAGCGCCATTTCGGCCGCTACCAGGAAACTGCGCAAACGCTGGCGGCCCTTGCCAAGCGAAGAGTTCCTGCCGCCCTCCCTCAAGGCGCCGGTCAGATTCGGCTGCGAAGACTGCCAAGCGGGCGCCAGACCGGCGATGATGCCGCTCGCCACCGCTGCGATAAGCGTGAATAATAAAGCGCGGCTATCGAGCTGAATATCTTTAAAACCGAGGATATATCGCTCTATATCGGCCGGCATTCCGGCATGAATCGCGTTCAGGCCCCATTTCGCGACCACAAGACCACAGGCGGCTCCGGCTAAGGAGAGCAGAATACTTTCAATCACCAGTTGCGCGATGATTTGCCAGCGGCTCGCGCCCAGTGCGCGCCGTACCGCCACTTCGCGCAATCGCCCGGTCGCGCGCGCGAATTGCAGATTGGCCACGTTCGTACACGCGATGAGCAGCACGAACAGCACGGACCCAAGCAGCATCACCAAGTATTGCTGCGTTTCATGATCAACCAGATAGTTCAGCGCCGGCCACACGGCGAAGCGCCGGTTTTTATTGGTATCGGGATATGTTTTTTCGAGACGTGCCGCGATGCTGTCGACCTCGGCTGCGGCCTGCTTGACCGTGCGGCCCGGCTTTAGGCGACCCATCGACTCGAGTGTTTGCGAACGTCGCGAACTGCGCTCGGCGGGAGTGAGGGCGAGAGGAGTCCAAATCTCGGTAGCGAGAGGGAAATCGAAGCTGGGGGGCATCACTCCGACAACTGTGTAACCCTGATCGTCGACGTGGATCGATTGGCCGACGATCGCCGGATTCGCTCCGAAACGGCGACGCCAGAGCCCATCGCTCAGAATCACTTCGCGCTCCCTACCGGGCTGATCTTCCCCGGTCTCAAATGCGCGTCCGCGAGCGGGCTGCACACCTAAGACTTCGAAGAAATTCGAAGTGGACGCGGTTTGTAAGACGCGCTCCGGCTCTCCGCTGCCGGAAAGATTGGCCAAGCGTCTCCACCAACTCGCAAAATTCTCGAGCGAGCGATTCTCCCGGCGAATGTCTTCAAGGTCCGCAGGAGTCGCGTCGTTCCAATCGTTCGGTTCGCCCGGGACTGCCTGGTGGATCATCACCAGACTTTCGAGATGCGGGAGTGGCACCGGCTTCCAAAGCATGGCATCGCAAACGCTGAAGATCGCTGTAGTCGCGCCGATGCCGAGCGCCATGGTCAAAATCGCAGTCAACGCAAAACCCGGTGAATTTTTGAGCATCCGCGCGGCGTAACGGACGTCTCGCCAGAAGTTCATAGAGCACCTCATGGAGCGATATACGCTCAATCCGTAGTGGAAGTTCCGCTGATGACAGCTTCTGGGCCGCTTACGCTAACTCCCCTTCCAACTCTCCAGCTTGGCCTGCTCTTCCGCATACGATGCAGCGTAGTTCGTGAATCCCGCGCGCTCAATCCCCCGCGCCACTTCGCGGCTCTTCATGAACGTGCTCCACACAAACCCGGTACGCAGATTCTCCGCCATCAGCATCGTGATTCCCGTGTCGATTCCGATCACGTCCGTGTCGTACCAGCCGTTCAGGGGATCAAATGCATTCACGAATCCGTAGCGGCTCCAGGCCTGCGTCCCATAGCGGCTCCTGATCGTCTTCAATACACGCAGCGTCGCCTGAGGAAGAAACGGCAGCGAACCCGCCGCGGCACTTGGAACGACCGTTCCGTCAATCGGTCCCATCGCGGGTGGACCTCCCCACACGACATATCCATTCTTCGAATCTGACGCCGTAATGCCCCACAAGTCCGTCCCGTAATCGGGAAACTGCTTGCCCAGCTCGATACAAAACAAACGATGCGCCGCCGTGGCAATCATCGAGTTCAGAAAATAATCTGCATACCGGTCTCGCTTGCCGCGAAAGTCGAACCATGCCTGCGAGTATTGATGCACAAACAAGGGTGCGAACGACCCGATGTAACGAAGCCCGTCATATTCGAAGGTTGTGCGCTTCCACGCGTTCCAGGTCTCGACCGGTAACGTATGCTCGCGAGATCCGAGCGCCAGGAGGTATAGCATCATCAGCTCGCTGTAGTAATCCCACCGGTTCGGCAGAAACCCGCTCTCCGGCAGCCATCCTTGCGGCAGCAGAGATGTGTCCTCCGATAGCCATGTCCATTCCACGCGATCGAGGATGTTGTTCGCTAGGCGAGTAATCTCCGGATGCCGGAAATGTTCGCGGCACGTGAGCACACCGCACAACAAGATTGAAGTGTCGATCGATGACGCCTCCGAATCCCAAATCCGTTCGCCCGTCTTCACATTCGCGAAATGGAAAAAGAATCCGCGATGGGTGGGCATCTTCTCCCACAGAAAGCGCAACGCTTTGAGAATCCGCTTATGAGCTTCGGGGAGCGAAATGTATTTCCGCTCATGACCAATCGCGAGTGCCGTCAATCCGAAGCCGGTAGCGGCGATGCTCGCCACGACACCATTACCGGGCGTATGCACGTTCGCCCGGTCTTTCACAAGCCCCGTGTCTTGATCCGCCTGCTCCAGGAAGAACAGGAAATTCGCCTGCTGCAACTCCTCGAGGAGCCGATCGTCTTCTGGCGAGACGCCTTGGGGCGCCGGGGCCTGGTTTTCTCGCGGCTGCCCCTGCGATGCTTCGCACAGAACGTTCGCACCTCTCGCGAACGTCATCCACGCCGCGATTTCTGTTATTCTTCGCGCGAGGGCGCGGCGCGAGTATCGCTCTGGATCGACGTTCTCCCCCACGCAGTTAATGTAGCCTGAATTCTTGCCGGGTCATTCATGACGCGGGATCAGAAATCCGCGCTGGCGGCCGCGATCGTCGCCATTGCCGCCATCGCAATCGGCGTCGTCCGCACACTGCCGCAACATGCCGTCCCGCCGGTCTCGATCATAGGAGTGGTGCTGGCGAAAGATAGCGACCCCCGGAAGCAGACGCCCATACCGAACGCGATCATTACCGGCACCAGCGGCGCGTCGCGAGATGAAACGAAATCCGATTCCGCGGGGTTCTTCCGCCTCACACTCGCGCCATCTCGCCGGCCGCCCTCAACCCCAAGCCTCAGGGTTACCGCGGCAGGGTACCAACCGCTTGAGATTACCGCGGGCGTCCCCAGCAAAATTATCGTCGCTTACGTTGCGCCTGTTTTCCGCAGCGTCGTCAGCAAGCTCGGTACGCCCGACATTACCCTCAGCGATGTGCGTCTCAGGTATTCCGCGGAAGCCACCACGATCACCAATATTGGAAGCGTCGCGAAAACGTTTGAGGTGCTCAACACGAATGGAATTCCCTGCGGCGGCCATACCCCTTGCTCTCCCGACGGCAAATGGAAAGCCGCAATCGGCTCCGCTTCGTTTGACGCCGGGTCAGGCAACGAGTTTCGGAAGCCACGTGCCTCCTGCATAGCGGGGCCATGTCCCTTCACAAAAATTGAATCCGAAGCCTTGTCCCAAAACAATCGGATCATCACGATCTCCGCCCGCAATTGGTCGGATACCGCAACGTTCCTGGTCGAAGCCGAGGTAATTCAGAACCGGCCCAGCAGTACGGTCCGAGAATCGTATCCCGTAATCTTCGGGGACGCGATGAGTTTCACTTTGCCTGCTGCGTCCGAAGGGCCGAGCGTTCAGGCCGACATCAACGGCGCGCCCATCGTCTTTCCTCTCGGCCCCGACCTCATTCTCTCCTGGGCCAATTGCACCATGAAACGGCAACCGGATGGGTCGAAGCTCTTCCGCTGCGAGCTGAAACCCGGCTACCGCTTTCAATAAACCTGCCTTAACCTCAGTTCGTGATAATCTTTTCTTTCCAGGGCCGGACCTCGGCTCGCTTAAACAGGAGGATATTGATGTCTCGCTTCATGCTCGCGCTTTTTGGAGCTGCCATTCTTGCGATTCCGGCCGCTGCCGCGGTGGAAACCTGGCAAATCGATCCGATGCACTCTGCCGCGCAGTTTTCCGTGCGCCACATGGGCATCTCGACAGTCCGAGGCGCGTTCTCAAAAGTGAGCGGAACGGTGCAATACGATCCTGACGACGTGAGCAAGTCGTCCATGGATGTGGCGATAGACGCCGCATCCATCGACACCCGAGTCGAGCCGCGAGACAACGATCTGCGAAGCGATCATTTCTTCGACACGCAGAAATACCCCACAATTACATTCAAATCGAAGCGCGTCGAGGCTGCGGGAGCGGGCAAGCTGAAGGTCACTGGCGACCTCACCATCCATGGTGTGACGAAGGAAGTGGTGCTCGATGTTGACGGCCCGACCAAGCCCATTAAAGATCCCCGAGGCAACTTGCACATGGGCGCCTCAGCAACAACCAGCATCGACCGGATGGACTTCGGCGTCAAAAGCGCAGGCACAATGGTAGGCCACGACATCGCAATTACGATCGATGCCGAGCTGACGCGACCCTCAGGCGAACCCGCAAAGTAACGCAAGGATCAAGGGCTCACTCGACCCGGAGCGCTTCCACCGGATCGATTGTCGTCGCTCGCCGGGCAGGAATATAGCTTGCCAGCAGCACCGCCGCGATCAGCGCTATCGGCACGGCACAGTAGGTTACCGGATCGAGAGCGCTCACCTTAAACAGGAGGGACGCCATCAAACGTGTGAGCGCAATGGCCGCCAGAATGCCGCAGCCCACTCCGATTGCAGCCAGCATCAGGCCGTGGCGGACGAACATTGCCCGAACCGTATCTTTTTGTGCGCCCAGGGCCATGCGGATACCGATCTCGCGCGTGCGTTGCGACACAGCGTAAGAAATCACGCCGTAAATCCCTACGACTCCGAGCAAGAGCGCCATTGCCGCCGCAATCGCCAGCATGACGAGTGTGAACGAGGTTCGCCCCATCGACTTGTCGTATATATCTTTCATCGTGCGCACCTCCGCGAGTGGAAGATTCGGATTTACCGACCACACCGCGCGGCGAATCTCATCGAGAAAACCGCCCGAACTCGCTTCGCGTGCTGCGAACCACGAATGTGATTGAGCGCGAAATTTCCACGGGGTCGCCCCAGAAATTCTTCCGCACCATCGGCCAGTAGACAATCTGCGGCGGCTTCTTATCGACTCCATCGTCATACTCGTCCCCTGCCACACCCACAATCTCGCGCCACGGGCTCTTCTCGCTTTCGCGCACTCGTTTCCCCAGCGCGGCCGCCGGAGAGTCCCAGAACTCGCGGGCGAAGCTTTCCGAGACCAAAACCACCGGTCGCATTTGAAAGATATCGGCCCACGTAAGATCGCGACCCGCCAAAACCAAATTCCCCATGGCCTTGAAATAACCCGGGCCGATGAATTTGAACGTGCGGAGCATCGGCAGCTTCCCTTCTCCAACCGGCCGGTCTTCCACAAACGCTGGATCATGATCGCCCGAGCCATCCATCGGAAGCGAATCCGAGAGGCCGGTGGATGTCACGCCTGGTATGGCCGCGACCTTCTCCACGATCTCGTTATCCATCCGTGCAACCTGCTCCGGGTTCGCCACCGTCTCTGGAATCGACACCCCGAATGTCAAAATTTGATTCGGATTCGTAAAGCCAGGCTGTACGCTCCTCAGGGCCTGAAAGGTCCGGATCATTAGCCCCGAACTGATTAGCAGAACCAGCGCCAGCGCAACCTGCACCACCACCAGAACGCTGCGCGCCCGGTGCCGCTCCCTGCCCGCACTCAGCGTCCGGCCCCCTTCCCGCAAAGCGGCGCCTACATGCCCGCTCGCATACTTGAACACCGGGACAAGGCCAAACAGAATTCCGGCGATCAACGCGACCGCGAATGTGAACAGCAGCACGGGTCCATCGATAGAAAGCTCATTGAGGCGCGGCAAGTTCGCCGGACCCATCGCCACCAGCAGGCGTACTACTCCATAGGCAAGCCCTAGCCCAAGTACGCCGCCCATCAGCGCTAGCATCACGCTTTCGAGCAAAAGCTCGCGTGCGATTCGTACCCAGTCCGCTCCCAGCGAGGAACGGATTGCAAGCTCCTGTTGCCGCCCTTCGGCTCTCACCAGCAGCAGGTTTGCGACGTTCGCGCACGCGATGAACAGCACAATTCCCACGACGCCCATTAGCACCCACAGCACGGACCCGACGTCGCCCACCACGTCGTTAATCAACGGCCGCACGTTCGGACCCATGTGCGCGCTTTTGATCATCGCCATGCTCAGACCGGGTGGAACAGGGAAGCTTCGAAACATGATGGGCAGCATACGAGCCTCGTCTGCATTCGCTTGCGCTATCGACACCCCCGGTTTCAGCCTGGCGATCGATTGATAGCTGAAATGTCCAAGCCACTCTTTATTCCGGTCGAATTGATAGGACCGCACAATCGCCGGCTCGACGTTCATGAAGCGGAATCGTTCAGGCAGCACGCCGATAATTTCGTTGGCCCTCCCGTCCACCACAAGTCTCCGTCCGATCACAGACGGATCACCGCCGAATCTTCTCCGCCAATATCCGTATGTCAGCATGACGGTCTCGGGGCTTCCCGGTGAAGCGTCCTTGCGAGTGAACCTTCGGCCCAGAATGGGCTGGGTTCCCAGAACGGGAAAAATTCCGTCGGTGACAAATAGGGCTTTTACCCACTCGGGCTCAGCCAGTCCCGTCACGCTCACCTCGCCGTCATTCCACAACCCAATGTCCTGGAGCGTCCGATTGTGATCCCGAAACGTGAAATACGTCGCGGGTGCCGCGGGCACATCCTTCATGCCCAGCCCTTGCGCGGTCTCCCCGACTGATACGAGTTCGTCCGGCTTCGGATAGGGCAGCGGCTTTAGCAGTACGCCCCGGACGACGCTAAAAATTGCGCTGTTCGCGCCAATCCCCACCGCTAGCGTGAGAAGTGTTACTGCCGTAAACATCGGCGCGCGCCCTAACCGGCGCAGAACGTATTTCAGCTCATCCCGAAACGACCCCATACCGCTCCTCCAAGATGTGATACGAAATCTCGCGGCGTGAGTTCCGCGAATTCCGGGGACGGCCAGATCGCGGCGCACCGGACGTAAGGGGATTTATCTATTTCGTTAGCCCGATAATCCGTTTTGGCTTGCACAATCGCGCTTGGATCGTTGTAAATTGCTGGAGATTCGTCATCGCCGGGTTGGCAACAAAAGCGCATCTCCGTTTGCAGGTCTCGCGAAACGCGCAGACAACCAAAGGAACAAAGGACACGTACCAATGAAACACTTCGCACAGTTTACGATTACCCTCGCCGCCGGGCTCTTTTTTTCGCTCGGGGGAGCAACTCTCAACGCCCAAGAGCAGAAAGAGAGTGCCGATATTCCGTTCGCATTTCAGATCGACAGTCAAACGTACCCTGCCGGCCAGTATTCGCTCTCGAAGGTAGCCAATACTATCGCAGTCTTCGACCTTCGCGACCCGGAGAATCACCTCCATTTCGTCAACGCCCGGCTCGACAAAATCGAGGAGGCCAGGAATCCAAGACTCGTTTTCGTTTGCGCAGGAAATCTACGCATTCTCTCGGAGATCTGGACAGATGGTGGACAGGGTTTCATCCGCAGTCAGTCCGCAATCGAGAAAAGCCTCAACCACAATCTCCAGACGGGAACCACGATGTCGGTGCGCGCCACGCGTCGTTAGCGACTCTACGTAAACGGCTCTCTCTCCCGTTACGCGCATCAGCTTAGAGCGGCGATACACCTCTCGCCGCTCTAAGCGTTTCAATGCAGATTTAGCAAAAAATCGTCCAGAACGGAATTAAACCGGTCCGCGTCATCGACGAACAGCGCGTGACCGGCGTCGCCGAATAATTCGATGCGCGCCGACGGCACCATCGATTTTACGAAATCGGCGGCCATGCTCTTAAGCCCCGTTTCGCACATAATGAGCACCGGGCGATCCAGTTTCGCAACCGCGGGTCTCCAGCTCGCCCGTCCAATTGAAGTCACGCTTATCGCGATCGCGCTATCCGCGGGCGTCTGAAGCGAAGCGTCCACCAGTCGCTTGAGGTATTCTTCCGACTGCGGTTTTTTGTACATGCTCCGCACGAATTTCTCGGTAAATGGGCGGCGGCTGTTCTCGATCTGACTGTAAATCCCCAGCATTGCCGAGGTGAACTCCGGGTCCTGCTTGTCCCACGCAAACCCATCGACCAGCACATACGCCCGGACGTCTGCGCCCCCATAGCGTTCGGCGTATGTCAGCAGCTCGCCCACACCAAGCGACCATCCGACCAGAACCGCCGGGCTGAGCTTCAGTCGCGCAATGAGCTCGTGAATATCTTGCGCGCGTCGCTCCGGCGAGCTTCCATCACAGCGCTTCTCCGACTCGCCTTGCGAGCGCGGATCGAGAGCGATCACATGATAATGCGCGGCAAAGTGGCGGAGCTGGTTCTCCCAAATCCACCCGGGCATGGTCCAGCCCGGCTCGAACACAATCGCCGGTCCCGTGCCTGCTTCAAAGTAATGCAACCGGACGCCGTCACTGGTTGTAAAAAAACCACTCTTCACTTGAGCGATAGATGAAAAGGAGATTAGAAACAGCGAAGCGAAAGCTGTTAGTGGCGCGCGCATGTGATTAGGGTAGCCGGAGTTATGCTTACCTTTATGCAGGAGACTGAAATGAGCGAGAGTGACGCGGCGCCCGTTCCGGATTACAGCGAAGACGGCGTTGATCTCACGCTCATTCCTTGGATGCTTTCCCTCACGCCCGCCCAGCGCTTGTGCTTCCTTGAAGAGCGAGTGAATGAAATTTTGGCGATTCGTGAGCTAAATGCACGCGGCTAAGCTGACTGCCACATTGCGGAGACTGCGGGAGAGCGGGGTCGAATTCGTGCTAGTGGGCGGACTCGCCGCTGTTCTCAACGGTGCTCCTATCCAAAACTACCTCAGCTACTCGGACTTGCTGTCGCACTCGGCGGAAATGGAGTCTAGGTAGAGAGTTCGAATTCGCGTTTCAATCTGAATCACTTTCGCCATAAAGGAAAACTAGGCGGAGAAGGATCTGCCGTCTCCTCGTGCTTGTCGTACTCTTGCTGAGATAACGAACAAATATCCGTGATCCGAGAACATCGCAAACTATCGCGTTTCGGAAGATGTTTGCAACCATCGGTTCTGGTCTGTCCATTGCAGCTCCACCGTACAGCCCGGCTCGGGTGCCCCTGCAGTCTTGCTCGAAACCGCAACTCCCGGCAACGCCTTCTCTAAGTCATGCGCCACCTGGTAGTGGAAATAAAACGCGCCATACAAATCCCGGGGCACGTCGCGCAGCCACAACGTCCGGCAGCAGCTCGCGTTCCGGCAGCTTGTTGCAGCTTCCGCCACTGCCACACCGACCACTCGAATCATCTTGATATAGGCAAGCGTATTGAAGAGAGCCGCGGACGCCATGATCACGATCCAGCACGTCAGCAGGACAGAGCCGAAGCGAAGCGGCCGCACTGCGCAAACGAGGACGAAGACAATCCATACAACGGGGTGATAGAGATACCTGCCCTCCTGCGCGAATTGCGTCATCCAGCCAAACATATTCACCATCGGTACGACCGATAAGAAGGGCAACACAAGCAGAAGGGTCCGTTTCCCGGCGCTCGCGTTTTCGAACAGCACGACCGACAAGAACGCGACGTAGGCGATCAATGTGATCCGGAGCCAGACCGGCAATCCGGCTCCGGAATTGATGAGAAACAGCACCGCGGGAAACCGCGTCGCGATCGAGGTAAAGCTCCTGGTGGTCAGGACGAAATTGACGTTTCCACCCGTCGAGACGTCAGGATAGCCGCCCAGGTTTCCATAAACGGCAATTCGGATCAGCACCAAAACAATGCTGGCTCCCAGGCTGGAATAAAGAATCGGAAGCCAGCGATCTCTCCGCAATTGCAATCCCAGAGGGCGGCGCAAAAGGAACAGCGCGCACAGCAGCAGCGGGTAGGCATACGCGCTCTCTTTCGAAAGAACTCCGAGACAGTATGAGGCCGTGCTGGCGACCACAGATCCGGCCAATGCCCTTTCGAGTGCGAACAACGTGAACGTCGCCGCCATGAGGTCGAACCGCGCGCCAGGCCAGATCACTGCTTCGAATGAAGCCGGAACCGCAAGGAACGCGATCCCTGCCCAGCGGGCAAGCGCTGGTTTCAGGCCGAGCCGGACCGCCAAGCGCGCCACCAGCCAACCGTTCAGGAGATGCAAGAGCAGATTCTGAATGTGATAGCCCCACAACGCCGATCCAAAAATCTGGTTATCGATCCACAGCGACACGAAGGTAAGCGGCCTGTAAAAACCGTCGTATTGACGATTGATGAAAAAACTCCATGGCGTTCGGTGCATCGTGTTTGGCCGATGCGTCCAGTCGGGAAAATCGAGGTTGATGCGAAAGGAAACTGCATAAACCGCCGCTACGATGACAACGGCTGCGATCCAAAACCGCAGACCGCTTCGGAACGAAGGCGTTTCGACCGGCTCGCTTTCAACCCCGCGCGTGGAGGCTTGAAGCACCAGCGCAACGAGAAACGCTGCATTCAGGTAAAGAAGAGGCTTGAACAGGTACGTGGCGACTAGATGCACCGGTCCAAAGTGAAAGTTATAGCTGCCGAGGATGGCGAGGAGAACGAAATTCACCGCCGCGACAGCAAAGGCCGCCAATGCAATTCCGCGAATGCTGCTAACAATCACCAGTCGAGACTAGCACCGCGATTTCGGACTAGGCTCTTCCGAGCGTGGCACAGTTCCTGGCTGCAGGTTCGGGAAGCGCGGAGCAAGGAGCGTTGGAACAAACGAATGGGACCAACAGCCGCTAAACTTGTCTAAAGCAATGTCCCCCCCGGCTTCGCCTACCGCCGAGCCCAAGAAAGTTCCCCTAGCGGTTGTCGTGATCGCGATTCTTGTCGCGGCCGGAGTCGCTTGCGCGGTGATTTATCTGAACCGGCCACCCTCCACTCCATCTGAAGCGCCGGCTTCTCCCGAGGCGAAGGCATACCTTTCCAATCTCGCTCTCAGCGACGTCACCATGCACGCAGCCGAAAGTTTCATGAAACAGCGGGTGGTCGAAATTAACGGCAAGATCGCAAACAAAGGACCGCGGCCGCTGCAATCTGTGGATATTTACTGCCTATTTTACGCAGGTGACGGGCACGAGATCTATCGCGAGCGCGTGCCCATTGTGCGCTCCAAGCGCGGACCGCTAGAACCCGGGGAGACACGAGCGTTCCGATTGCCGTTCGACAGCTTGCCCGATGAATGGAACCAGGCGATGCCAAAAATGGTTATCGCACGGATCACGTTCGCACAGTGAATGCGATCAGGGCTTCGCGGCTGGTGGAGGCACGGCCGCGCTGCGGCGTTCGCGCTCGAAATCGAGCGTCAACTGATGGGCTACTTTTGCCGCCACATCCGCGCTTGCGCCCCGAAACTTGCCGCCCAAGCTCTCTTGCGTCGTCGACCACAGAACGTCGCCGTCGTGATTGCAGAGGCGAACGGCCGCGTACGCTTCGTGCTTCCGCTCACGCTCATGGTGTGATTCGTTCTCTCCAACGGACAAGCCGCCGTAACCGCCTCCCGATTTTGAGTACCCGGTCGATCCGGAGCCAGACGCGCCCCCGTTGATTCTCCCGTTTAGCCCTTCTTCCGAATCAAACGTGTCCGTAAAAGTATGATCGTCCGCAGCGCCCTTCAAAATCGCGTCAGCGCGTTCTTCGTTGTCAGTCAGGACGAACAACTTCGAGCCATCTAGCCCGGCGATAATCAAGGCCCGCAATGCTTCCGCTTCAGGGCCCCCCGCAAGGGGCGCAACATACACGCGCTTTATTTCAAGCAGGTTCGAAGCCGCCGGGCGGGCTGGCGGCTGCTGCCCGTGAATCGAAAACACCGCAAAAAAGAACGCACAAACAAAACCCGAATGTTTCATCCCTTGCCTGCGATTCTCGCTTCGTCGTCCTGATATTGCACCCGCTGGCCGGTTCGCGCTTCGAGCGCCACCAGCGTCATCCGAATATCGTTTTTGTCGACGCGAAACACCATAGCTTGCTGCCGCCCATCATCATCCTGGAAGCCGACAGTCAGAAAGTGTTCGCGCTTTTTCGCGAGCAGAAATATCGGCGAAAGGACTGCCGCCGCAAGGTACCGCCGATCCACTTTTTGCCCATATTCGAGGAGGTTGATTCGCTCGTACGGGATCTTTACTTGTGTGTGCTTCGAAAGAAACACGAAATACACGTCGTCGGTTACCCCGATGTCGCCCGAGTTGTTTTCAGGAATGTCAGGCCGTGTGCCGCCGATGTACTCCGCGCGGCTGCCGGCATGAGCCGCCACCGCAGGAACTCCACCGCAACAAAGAACAATCGCCAACGCAAGAGCGCGCATATTCTGCAGAAAAACTCCAGAAAATGCGTGTGTGCTTTGAGAAAAACTTCTCTTACTGCTGCTTTCGATTCAGGTCCAGATTTTCTCGACTGGTGTGCCCTTTTGGCACAACTCGCAGGAGGCAGAATCCTTGTAATAGGAAGCGTTCATTTTGGCGAGATAGAACAGCGGAAGATCGCTGAATTCCGCAACGCTCGGATTCGGCTGATATACCGCGACCGCGAGGCCCACGATCTGCGCTCCCTTCGATTCCACGAGCGCGCGCAACTCCGTAAGCCGCCGTCCCGAACGCAGGATGTCGTCGACCAGCAGTATTTTCTCGCCTTTCTCCGGGGTTACGAACTGTCGAAATCGCATGGGCGATGAATCGGTGTCCTGCTCGGCCCAATAAAGCTGATGAGCGCGCAGCGCTTCGCAGACGCCGAAGGCTATGGGGAGTCCACCCGTATTCGGGCAAACAATCGATAGCTCTTTGATCATGGCGCGAATCTCCGGGTCGGCGCGCAGCCGGCGGCTTAGTCCCACGCTCAGGATCTTGGCGTATTGGTAATACCGAAACGCGAGCGCAACCTGCAGGTATTCGTCCGTATGCATACCGTTCGGGTATTCAAAATGCCCGTCGCGCAACGCGCCCGTTTCGCGGAGCATCGCGATCACTTCTTCGTTTGTTGGTAGAAGGTGCATGTGGCTCAGTGAGCGCGTCCCGCAAGCACATGCGGAATGGTCTTCAGAATAATCGACCAGTCTAGCTTAAGTGACCAGTTGTCGATGTATGAGATATCGGTGCGCATCCAAGCGTTGAAATCCAGGCGATCGCGCCCCATCACCGCCCACAAGCACGTCAGTCCGGGCCGCATGCGCAACCGGCGCCGCTGCCAGCGCTCGTAACGCTCCACCTCTTCGGGCAGGGGCGGGCGCGGCCCTACGATTGACATGTCACCCTTCAACACGTTCCAAAACTGGGGCAGTTCATCGATCGAAAACTTGCGAAGCCATCTTCCAACAGGCGTGACTCGCGGGTCGCGCGAAAGTTTGAACGCAATCTCGCGTTCGCTCAAATGTTCCAGCTCGGGTTTCAGCCGATCGGCATCCACCACCATGGAGCGGAATTTATAGAGCGTAAACTGCCTGCCATTCAACCCGCACCGGGCTTGCCGGAAGATCACCGGACCAGGGGTGGTGAGCTTAATGAGCGCCGCCGCGATTCCGGTGACCGGCGCCAGGACGATCAACCCCGCGGCTGACACCGCGATATCGAAGAATCGCTTGATCGCGAGCGATACTTCGTCGAGAGGAGCTGCAGAAAATGCCAGCATCGGCGCACCGCCCACCCGGTCCAGCGCAACTTCGCTGCTCATCCGGGGCAGGAAATCCATCGCGATCCGCGTTCGCACGCCTTCTTCATCGCACAGCAGAAACGCGTCTTCCAGCTCGCTCAGTTTGCTGGTCTCAATATCGAATATGACCTCATCGACAATGTGGCTCGAAAGAAGCTGCGGTAGCCGTTCGCAGCATTTTTCTTCCGGCACGATCGCGGAAATATGGATTCGGAACGGGGAACCCTGGCTCAAATTGTCAGCCAGCCGCGCGGTCCTTTCCTCGCTGCCCACGAGCACGATGTGATACGCGGTCCCGAAGCCGCGCTGAAACGCGCCGATCAACTGCTGCGAGTTCCAGCGGAAAATGCAGAGCAGCGCGAAATCGTAAACAAACAGCAGCGCTAAAAACGTGCGGCTTAGCGGTGGATTCAGGCGAAGCAGATATTGAAACAAGACCACCGTGGCCGTGCCAAACAAGCATTGCCGGAATGTCTGGGTAACCACTCGGCTGGGACGCGCCGAATCTAGATACTCGTAAACCCGCTGCTGCGATCCAAGAGCCACCCACAACAATGCGCAAAAAACCAGCAGGAGAATGTGCGTCTGCGGATACAGGAAGAAAACGCGTTCGAGCGCCAGGTGTGTTCGGGTGTGATACGCCCCCTCGAACGCGGCGATCGTCAATGCAGCATCGGCGACCGCGAACAGTAACTGAATCCGTTTTCGATGGTGAGCAAACACTGACGCCGCATTCAGGGTATCAGGTAAGATGACGCGGGGCTGAGCTGCTACATCGCCCGCAAAGCCTGGTCGAGGTCCAACCGGATATCCTCGAAATCTTCGATGCCCGCTGCTACACGGACAAGGTTGTCTCGGATTCCCATGCGTTCCCGCGTTTTGGGCGCGATGTCGCGATGCGAGGCCATCGCGGGATACAAAAGGAGCGTGTGCACATCGCCCAGCGAGGTTCCCGGAACGATCATCTTCAGGCGATCCATGAACGCGAGAACAGACGCTTTGTTCGCGCCTTTAATTTCGAAACTGAGAATCGCGCCGAATAATCCCGGGGCAAACAGCCTGCGGATCGCGTCTCGATCCGGATGATCGGGGTTCGAACAATACTGAACCCGCTCCACATTCGGATGATCCCGCAGCCACTCCGCCAACGCTTTTGCGTTTTCACACTGCCGCCGGAACCGGAGCGCGAGCGTCTTCATGCCGCGCAACGTCAGATAGCTCTCAAATGATCCAAGCACTGCTCCCGTGATTCGCGCGAGAGACCGCATGGGTTCATAGTGCTGCTCATCGGCGATCACGATTCCGCCCAGTACGTCGCCATGCCCGGCCAGGTACTTCGTTGCGCTGTGCACTACTAAATTCGCCCCCAGCTCTAACGGCCGCATAAGCAACGGCGTCGCAAACGTGCTGTCGACCACAACAGCCGCGCCACTCGCCCGCGCCAGTTCGGCGATACGGTCAATGTGGCCGACACGTAGCAGTGGATTCGAAATGCTCTCGAGGAACACGCAGCCCGGCTTTACTTTGTCAATCGCGCTCTCGACCGCTTCCAGATCGCAGGTATCGACGTACTTAACCTGAACTTCCGAGGAGCCGAACACCCGGTCGAGCAAGGTTATCGTCGTGCCGTAGATGGATCTTGCGGCAAGAATAGAGCGCGGCCGGTCGAGCAGCGCCGTCTGCAGCGCGATTTCAAGCGCCGACATGCCCGAAGCCGTGGCCAATGCGCCAGCGCCCCCCTCGAGAGTGGTCAGCAGCTCCTCGAGCGCCTCATTCGTAGGATTCGCGTAGCGCGCGTAACTGAAATCCTGCTGCTCGTGACCTAAGACTTTATCGAGCGTGGCAGCCGATTCGTACAGATACGTGGTTCCCAGATAGATCGGCGTGGTCGACGGGATCGCTGCGCTCTTTTTGCGCTTGCGCTCACCCACATGGATAACCTGTGATTCGATCTTCATCGCCGTTTCCAACGCACGCCGTCGGGAGTGTCTTCGAGCACAATGCCTCTTTCCTGCAACTCGGCGCGGATCGCGTCCGCTCGCGCAAAATCCCGGCTCTTTTTCGCCTGGGTACGCTCCTCAATTTTTCTTTCGATCTCGTCCGTACTCATCGGCGGTTCTCCAGGGCTCTCCTGCTGCGTCGTCGCGCCATTGTCACCCGGCTTCAGCACGTCGAAAATGCTGTCGAATACCTCGAGAACACGCGCGGTTTCCGGCCGGTTTTCCTCACCATAGGCATGCTCGTCCAAGGCCGTGTTCATGTCGCGAACGTATTCGAAGATCGCGGCCAGCGCAGAGGCGGTATTGAGGTCCTCATCCATTGCCTGCTCGAATTCCCGTATCGCAGCCCGCGAACGCTCGCTGATGGTTTCGTTGCCGCCCGGAGTAAGCCGTGCGAACTGGAGCCGGAGCTCGAAATCGCGAAGCCGCGCGATGCTCTTCGCGGCCGCTGCGAGGCCGTCGAAAGTAAAATTCAGTTTTTTTCGATACGGTACCGACGCGAGCACGTAGCGGATGCTTTCGCTTTTGTATCCCATCTCGATCAAGTCGCGCAGCGTATAGAAATTTCCGAACGACTTTGACATTTTCTGGGATTCGATATGCAAATGCTCGGCATGCAACCAGAAGCGTGAAAAGGGTCTGCCGGTGATCGATTCCGACTGGGCGATCTCATTTTCGTGATGCGGGAACATCAGGTCCACACCACCCGCGTGAATGTCGAGCGTGTCTCCCAGATATTCGAGCGCCATCGCCGAGCATTCAATATGCCAGCCGGGGCGGCCGGGTCCGAGCGGCGCTTCCCAAAAGGGCTCTGAATCTTTGCGCGACTTCCACAGCACGAAATCCCGGGCGTCCGCTTTGTCATATTCGTCCACATCGACGCGCGCACCGCTGCGGATCCCGCCGAAATCGTTGTGCGAGAGCTTGCCGTATTCCGGAAATGTCGAAATGCGGAAATAGGTGGACCCGTCGCTCTGATACGTGCAGCCGCGTGCGCCCAGCTTTTCGATCGCTTGTACCATCGCCGGAATGTGCTCGGTTGCTTTCGCGACGTGCTCGGGCGCTTCCAGGCGCAAGGTCGCCGCGTCCTCGAAGAAGGCCTTGGTGTAGGCTGCTGTGTATTCTTCGATCGATTTCCCTTCTTTCGCCGAGTTGGCGATGATCTTGTCCTCGACGTCCGTAATATTCATCACGTGATTGAGCGTATAGCCGCGATAACGCAACCACCGCCGCAAAATATCCTCGAACGTGAAGGTGCGAAAGTTGCCGATATGTGCAAAGTTGTAGACCGTAGGCCCGCAGGTGTACATGCGGACCGTGTTGCCGGTCAGAGGTTGGAATTCCTCCAGTTGTTGGGTAAGAGTGTTGTAAAAGCGGAGTGCCATCCGGACGGATTAAAAGACAATGCTAACAGCGGCGGCGCTTGGCCCGCCCCCCAGGCGAAAATAGACTCGAATGTCCGCGCTTCGGTTCGAGATTCAGGCGACATGTCCAGAAACCGGCGCTCGCGCGGGTCTTCTGCATACCGCGCACGGAGTCGTCGAAACGCCAGTGTTCATGCCGGTCGGCACACAGGGGACGGTGAAGGGCCTCACGCCGCGCGATCTCGAGCGCGACCTCGGCGCGAAGATCATTCTGGCGAACACGTATCATCTGTTTCTTCGACCTGGGCATGAGCGCATTGAGCGGCTGGGCGGGCTGCATGAATTTATGTCGTGGCCGCACGCCATCCTCACGGATTCAGGCGGCTTTCAGGTTTTCAGCCTGGATACGCTGCGCAAAGTCACGGAAGAGGGCGTACTGTTTCGTTCTCACCTGAACGGCGATGCTCATTTCTTTACACCTGAAACCATCGTCGACATTCAGCTATCGCTCGGCAGCGATATCGCGATGGTGCTGGATGAATGCCTGCCCTATCCGGTCACTCACGAGGCCGCTATGCAATCCGTGGAGCGTACGGTTCGATGGGCGCGAACTGGGTATGCCCATTACGAGTCGCGGGAGAAGAAGGCCGGGGGGCGCGTTATTTCCGATCGTGCAAGGCTCGATGTTCCCCGATCTTCGCCGATCCTGCGCCGAATCTCTGCTCGAACTGAATGCGCCCGGCTATGCGATCGGTGGGCTTTCCGTAGGGGAGCCGCGCGAGTTAACGGAAGAAATCATCGCCGCGACCGCGCCGCTTTTGCCGCGTGACCGGCCTCGCTACGTCATGGGCGTGGGAATGCCGGAAGAGCTGCCGCGGTTCGTGGCACTGGGGGTTGACATGATGGATTGCGTTCTGCCGACGCGGAACGCCCGCAACGGATATCTATTTACGTCCGCGGGAAAGGTCGTCATCAAGCAGGCCCAGTACGCCGACGACCCAACGCCCCTCGACGCGGCGTGCGATTGTTATACCTGCCGCACCTTCAGCAAGGCGTACCTTCGGCACCTCTTTCAAGCGGGCGAAATCCTATTTTCTACCCTGGCGACTCTGCACAACCTCAAGCATTTCCTTGACATCATGGGAAATATGCGGCAGTCTATCATGACGGGAAAGTTCCCGGATTTTCTAAAATCGGTATGTTCAACGTGTTAGCTCTCTTGCAAACTGCGGCGGCTCCTTCGGCCAATTCGCTGCTGAGCGGCGTACTGCCCATCATTTTGATGTTCGCGATCCTCTACTTCCTGGTATTCATGCCCATGCGCAAACAGCAGAGGAACCAGAAGGAGATGCTGAAGACTCTGGTGAACGGTCAGACGGTGCTGACATCCGGCGGCATCATCGGCACCATTGTGACTGTGAGCGATGATACGCTTGTGTTACGCATCAAGCCGGATAACCTTAAGATTCAGGTGGCACGTAGTTCGGTCACCAGCATCGTCGGAGGCGACGAAGCCGTGAAAAAGTAGTCTGGCTAGAGTCGCGGGATCTATTCGAAAGAAATGAAGCGCCATCTACGAATCAAATTTTTCTTCATTATCGGGGTTATTTTGGTATGCATTTACGGCATCATCGGCGTGCCCAGGAGCAAAGCCGAGCTGGCCGAGAATTGGCATCACAGCATCCACCTCGGACTCGACCTGCGCGGCGGAACCTATTTAGTGGTTCAGGTCCAGCAGCAGGATGCCTTTAACGCCCAAGCCGGAGTTGACTCCGACCGTTTGAAGGACGCGGTTCGCAAGGCCGGCGTCCAGTTTTCGGACATTGAAGTTGACGAAGCCAAGAAGTTCCAGGACGCCAAGAACGTGGCGATCGCGGTCAAAGGCGTGCCGCCGACTCAGGCGGGAACATTCCGCGGAATCGTGAGCGAGCAGTTCGGGGATTGGATTTTGACGCCGCAGAATGGAACCGACTACCGGTTGACCTTGCGACCCTCCGAAGCGTTGAAGCGCTGGCAGCAAGTGTTGGCCCAGACCAAGAACACGCTGGACAAGAAGATCAACGCACTGGGCTTGAGCGAGGCCACAGTGCAGCAGCGGCGGGAGGACGCGGATTCGGAGCTGCTGGTGCAGCTTCCTGGCGTCGATGATCCGGCCCGCGTGAAAGAGATCCTTCAAACGGCGGCGAAACTCGAGCTCTACGACGTGAGGGGTGGTCCATTTCAGAGCCGGGACGAGGCGTTGGCGCAGAATGGCGGCGTGCTTCCGCCCGACACAAAATTGGTCGGAACTGCCACTACCGACTCGAATGGCCGTGGTGGTGGTGTGTACCTGGTTACCCGGACGCCCGTGGTCCGCGGACCGGATATACGGGACGCGCGGGCCGAGCAGGGTCAGATGCCGAACACCTGGAGTACCGGGTTCGTGCTTAGCCAAGATGCCGCGCGGCGGTTTTCCGCCTATACGGGCAGCCACGTGGGACAACGTCTGGCCATCGTTCTGGACGGGAAAGTACTGGAAGCGCCTACCATCAAGAGCCAGATCAGTGACCAGGGCGTGATCGAAGGCGCTGCCACTCAACAGGACGCCGCCGATCTTGGTTTGAATCTCAAAGCCGGCTCGCTTCCGGCAAGCGTCATCTATGAACAGGAAAATACGGTGGGGCCCTCCTTAGGAGCGGATTCCATACGTGAAGGGTTCATCGCGGGCGTTGCCGGTGTCCTGGCGGTGATCGCGGCGATGCTTATCTATTACAAGAAAAGCGGGATCAATGCCACGCTCGCGCTCATCCTGAACGCGATTATTCTGATCGCCTGCCTGGCTTATTTTCAGGCCGTGTTGACGCTGCCCGGCATTGCGGGGATCATCCTCACGATCGGTATGGCGGTGGACAGTAACGTTCTGATATTCGAACGCATTCGCGAGGAGCTGCGAGCCGGCAAAGCAATTCTGCCAGCCGTCGACGCGGGCTTTAGCAAGGCGCTACTTACTATCATCGACACGCACGTCACGACAATCGTTTCATGCGCAATCCTGTTCTTATTCGGCTCCGGACCGGTAAAGGGGTTTGCCGTCACGCTCGTGATCGGTCTCATCGCAAACGTGTTTACTGCCGTATTCGTCTCTAAATTTATCTTCGATTGGGAGTTGTCGCGCCCGAAACCGGTCACGGCGCTCAGCATTTAAGCGGGGATGCAGGCCTTTTCCGTCCTTTCCATTATGGGAACATTTGATCACAGCCGGTGTCTATTGTTAATGGATGCCGGCCACTAGAGCTCGATGGAAATCTTCAAGCAAACGAATTTCGACTTTCTCGGCAAAAAGTGGCCATTCATCATTCTCTCGTTGGCGTTGACGGCGGCAGGGCTGATCAGCCTGGCGGTTAAGGGCGGCCCCAAATATGGAATTGATTTCAGCGGCGGCGCGTTGATGGATGTGAATTTTATAAAGCGGCCCTCTGCGGAAGCGATACGCTCGGCTCTTCACCGGAAGATTTCCGGCGAGATTGAGGTGCAGGAGATTGCGGGCTCGCAGGAGGTTTTGATTTCGACGAATGTCCGAGGCGAAGCGGGCTTGCAGGTGGTTCGGAATGATATGAGCGCCACTCTGAATAGCGCATTCAATCCCGAGGCAGGAGGGAAGCTGGACATCAACATCGCCAGCCAGGAGGCGCTTGCGGATCGCTTGCGGGACCCTCTGGCCCGAGCATCCATTGGGCTTTCGGACGATCAGCTTCAGGCTCTCACCCAGGCGATCACAAAATATCGCGATACCCCGCCGCGATCCGGATTGATCCGCAACCTGGATGAGATCTCCTCAGTACCCGGCGTCACGCCTCAGATCCTGGCGGTAATCAAACAGGAATGTTTCCCCGGCAATTTCACCATTCGAAGCGTTGAGATCGTGGGGCCCAAGATTGGGGCCGATCTCCGGCAGCAGGCCATCAACGTTGTGTTGATCGCGCTGGGCGCAATGCTGGTTTATATCGCGTTCCGCTTCGAGTGGATCTATGGCGTCGCTGCGGTGATTGCAGTGTTTCACGACACCATCATTACCATCGGGCTATTTTCGATCTTTAATAAGCAAATCGACCTGACGGTGATCGCAGCCCTGCTGACGCTGGTCGGCTATTCGATGAACGACACAATCGTGACGTTCGACCGGATTCGCGAGAACATCCGGCTACAGAGGCGTGGATCCTTCACGCAGCTCGTGAATTTGAGCATCAACCAAACTCTGAGCCGGACCGTGCTCACGTCCGGCCTGACGTTCCTGACGGTTCTGTCTTTATACCTGTTCGGCGGTCCCGTTTTGAACGGGTTCTCGTTTGCGCTGGTGGTGGGCATCATTATCGGAACGTATTCATCGATCTTCATCGCCAGCCCAATCCTGATATTCTGGCAAGACTTGGCGGAACGGCGGAAAGGCAGGCGCAGAGTGGCAGCGGGCGAGAACCGGCCGCGGCCGGTTGCGAGAACGGCGAGATAGCGAAAAGGAGGAGTTACATGTTCAACCAAACATTTGTGGACGCGACAGGAAAGACAAAGAAGCCGTACACCATCGTGTTGTCCATGATCCTGGAAATAGCGGTCATCGGGGTGCTGATTTTGATTCCGCTCATCTACACGGAATCTCTTCCGGGCGCCCAGTTGAAGAGCATGCTGGTTGCGCCTCCTCCGCCGCCGCCACCCCCGCCGCCACCTCCGCCCCAGCAGAAAGTGATTCCGAAGCCGGTCGTGAGGCAGTTCATCGCGAATCAACTGGTTGCCCCGAAGGTAATCCCGAAACAGATCAACAAAATTGAAGAGGCCGCGCCGCCACCGGACGCGGGCATGGGCGTGGTCGGCGGTGTGGGTGAAGGCGGAGTCGCAGGCGGCGTCATCGGAGGCGTCGTGGGTGGCGTTCCCAATGCTCCTCCACCCCCTCCTCCACCCAAGAAGGCGACGCCGACAGGACCGGTCAGAATCGGAGGTCAAGTTGCCGCAGCCAATTTGATCCGCGAAGTCCGGCCTCAGTATCCTCCGCTCGCGAAAACGGCGCGGGTGCAAGGGAGTGTCGTGTTTACAGCCGTAATCAGCAAGCAAGGGAATATTGAGAACCTGCAGCTTATTAGCGGTCACCCGCTCTTAGTGAATGCGGCAAAAGAGGCGGTTTTGCAGTGGAAGTATAAGCCAACGATGCTTAATGGCGAGCCGGTCGAAGTTGTGACCGAGATTACCGTTAACTTCACGTTGAGCCAGTGAGCGTAGACTTTGAATTTGATTCGATTCAACTTATAGGAGATAGGAGATAAGCATGTTGTTACAACTTCACGTTTGGGCGTTCTGGCTGTTGCAGGAGGCCGAAGGCATTGCCTTTGACCCCCGCTCGGTCTGGAACAATATGGGCTGGATGGCGAAGGCCGTTGTCGCGGTCCTGTTTATTATGTCGGCATGGTCGATTGGCGTGATGATCGATCGCGCGATCGCCTACAATGCGGCGCGGAAGCAATCGCGCGCGTTTGCGCCCGCCGTCGCCGGAGCATTGCGCGAAGGCAAGCTCGATGAAGCGATCAAGATTGCCGACCGCTTCAACAAGAGTCATCTTGCGAAAGTGGTGGTGGCTGGACTGCAGGAGTTTAAGGCTCATCAAGTGAGCTCCGATATTCCGGGCGAAGAGATCGAGGCGTCACGCCGCGCTCTGGAACGTGCCGAGGCAATCGTTCACGCGGAGCTGAAACGCGGGGTCAGCAGCCTTGCGACGATTGGCTCGACAGCGCCGTTCGTCGGCCTGTTCGGAACGGTCGTGGGCATTATGCACGCGTTCCAGCAGATCTCGACATCCAAGTCCACCGGCTTGGGCGCGGTCGCGGGTGGAAGCAGGAAGGCTATGTCTGTCGCGCCAATGTTGACCACTGCATCCCGGCCTCCGGTCCAGAAGGCTGGTGTCATCCCCAGTGAGAGCCCGCGATGGCACGCCCGGCAGGACTCGAACCTGCGACCTACCTCTTAGAAGCTCGTTCTTCCCGCCAGCGGCCACGTGCTGTGTTCCTGGTCAGAACCGGTTCGCTCGTCGCTTGGATACTGCTCAATGCCCCTGGTTTCGGCTCGGTTCTGGCACGCGGATGGCACGGGCAGCCTGCCGTTGGGGGGAAATGTCGGCGTGCTCTTGTCCGACGTCAAGTTGCCCCGGTAGCGCGTCTGTGGGCGTTTGCTCAGGATGGCCGCCGCCCGCATGGGCACCTAGCTGATGTACGGATTGCTCCTACTAGGTAGAACACTGTCAAGTCCGCATTGACGCTCAACTTCCAGCCAAATCTCCATGCTCTCCGCTCGGTTCTGGCGCGTGGGACGTCATTGGATGCGAACGGCCATGCGCAAACCCTGTCAATGTTTGCGGCAAGCGCGAACGGCAAGGTCTACTGACATGGCCGTTGATCGTATCGGCAACACCGGGAACAAGCGGTGAGAGCTGTGCGGATCTGGTACCGGCCTGAATTCCGGGTGGTGGCCGGAACGTGCTGGCTAGCCGTATGGCTTGTAGGGGGCGGTGTACCTGGGCAGAGGGACATCACTCCACCGGGCTTGTCGGTCTAATTGGTGGAGTTCTTCCTAGTGCTGGTGCTTATGGCCAGCCTGGTCAGAAGGGCCAAGGTTCGCCGCGCACACTTAGGGCCTGGCCTTCGGCCTGGCCCTTGCCGTCAGGCCCGCTGGGCTGGTAGAGGCTCCGGGGTCAACGGCGCGCCGTAGGCGCGTCCCGCTTGCGGGATGCGAAGCACCGTTAGGCTGGAGGGGCCAGCCCGGACAATGCGCGGCGTTCCGTCCCCACCGCTGTGACTTTTCCGGGCTATGGCGTAACTCGCGCGAGCCTATCGGCCTGGTCCTCACGGACGGGCGCGGCTGCGGGTAGTTACGGCGGGCACCGCGTGCGGCCGGTCACCGGGCCACCGGGCGCGGCAGCTCGGCGCGCCGTAGGGCTCCCGCCCGAAGGGCGCGACGAAAGCTGCCGCCCGCCTACGGTGCGCCGCCCGGCCCTGACCCCGGCCGCCCACGGCGGCGCACTCTGGCGTTCATTCCCCGCGATGACTCGCGTCCGGTTCTCGTGCTCCACGTCCAGGCCGTCAGGCCCGGCGCGCCGGAGGTGCGCCCTTGAAAACGTAGAGAAGTTTGTCACAAGGATTGAGATTGGACATTGAGATTGGCCGGGTGCTCTCGCGGCTCCTGCTGGCGGGGGTGCTCGTAAGTGATGAGCTTGATCAGGCTTCTGAGGGGAGTTCATCAAGAAGGCGCACGGCGGTGGGCGTGACGTCGGCGTGGCCGGAGTGGATGGCTACCTGATAAGCCGTCTTAGCTGAGCAATATCTCCCTGCTCAGTCAGTATCCCCCGCCAGGTTGACCGCAGCCTTGGGCGCCCATTCGGCGTGGCCAGAGTTGATGGCCACCTGATAGCCGGTCTAGCCCCAGCAACATCCTCCTGCTTCTCCAGCATCACCGCCAGGTTGACCGCAGCCTTGGGCGCGACGTCGGCCTGGCCGATGGCCACCTGATAAGCCGTCTTAGCCCCAGCAACATCCCCCTGCTTCTCCAGCAGCATCCCCAGGTTGCGCGCGGCCATCGGCGCGACGTCGACGTGGCCGGAGTCGATAGCCACCTCATAGGCCGCTTTAGCTCCGGCGATATCCCCCTCATTCCTGACAGCAATCCCATGCCAACTGCAGCCAAAGGTGCCCATCTAGCGTGGCCGGAGTCGATAGCCGTTGAAAGGCCGTTTAGCCCCAACAGAATCTTCTTGCTCCAGCAGCATCGCCCCCAGGCTGACTGCTGCCTTGGGGGCAACGTGGACGTGGCCGGAGTCGATAGCCATCTGGTAGGCCGCCTCAGCTGACTGAATCTTTCTGTTCCCGCAGCAGCGCCCCCAGGTGTGCGCAGCCCTTGGCGCCCATTGGGCGTGGCCGGAGTCGATAGCTATCTGGTAGGCCGCCTTAGCTCCAGCAACATCCCCCACCTCCTGCAGCAACATCCCTAGGCTGCGTACCGCCCTGGCGCGACGTGGCGTGGCCGGAGTCGATAGCGATCTGGTAGGCCGCCTTAGCCTCGGCGATATCCCCCTCCTTCTCCAGCAGCGCAGCCAGATTGTGCGTAGCCTTTGGCGCCCATTCGGCGTGGCCTGAGTCGATAGCCATCTGGTAGGCCGCCTTAGCCTGGGACATTTCCCCCTGCTTGCCCAGCAGCACGCCCAGACTGTGTGCAGCCATCGGCTTGGCGCTGGCGTGGCCGGAGTCGATAGCGATCTGGTAGGCCGCCTTAGCCTCGGACATTTCCCCCTGCTTGCCCAGCAGCACTCCCAAGAGGAATGCCGCCCCCGCCTTAAGATCCTTATGTTCGTAGCTTGTTGCTTTACGGAACGCTTTGACGGCGGCGCTGGTGTGGTGATAAGTGAATCTGCGGCGTATCGACTCTGAAGACTTCTCTGATGTCGGCCTGCGTAATGACCGCTTCCAGTTGCTGTTCGGAATCGGCGTCCTTGCTGTGCAATAAGGTCAAGGGCGTAATCGTATAGAGAATAGCTATCGTCTCCGGCGGACCGCAGCAGCGAGACATTCGGGTTGATATCCCTCAGTGCCCAGGCCAGACCCTCATCATACCCAGCTGGAGTGGCCAACCGGGTCTGTCCTCCCTGGTCTAGGTAAGGCTCGGCCATTGGGCCAAGCATCGACCGAGGTATTGGACGGGTCATGCCGCATCGACGCCAGTCCGCGGCTCCGAGCAACAAGGCATACCCGAGAGGGTTCGCTCCGGCCTTCCCAAGCTTAATTGCCTCAGCGATCTGCCCGGCGCCGCCCACATACTCGCCGACTCCCACCATGCGGACTCGCTTCTGAATACCTGGGTCGTTTACCGCTGCGGCGGCGGTGCTGCTCACCGCCGGTAGCTCTCGGGCAATGACGATCCGCTCGAACACACTCAGCACGTCCCATTCGGGCGACGAACCTGGTCGGATGGCCGCGATTGATCGTAAGCTTTAGTGCGGATGGTGGCCACAATGTGTTGTCCGCCTCAGCCAGCCGTCGCGAGGTCCCGTCGCTAACTCCTTCGCCGCCGATTAGGTCGATATCGTCCAGCCAGATCACTGAACCTCGCAGCGCGATATCTCGGGCATTCAGCTCGGCGAGCGCAGTCTTACTATCCGGGATCACTGCAGGCCGGTCAGCGAATTCATGTCTGATGACCTGGACAGCCATCCGAGTCTTTCCGACCATGGAAGAACCGATCAGCAGCACCGGGCGGCCTTGGCGCAAGAGGCCGCAAATCGCCTCTTCCTCATCGCGTTGGATGTAGGGCATGGCCAGCACAGTCGGGTGTACCCGTCCTCGAGCCCGGCGCTTCTCACGTCAGGAAGTGTGTTCCCATCCCCAACTGTGCCCTGTAGCGCTGCTCTTGCCGTCCGAGCCGCCTCCCGCTTTTCTCAGCCGCCTCTGAGATCGCCTTGAGCGCCAACGGAGCCGCCGCAGCTGCGGCGACAGTCACCATGATCAGCCACCACCATGCGTGTGGCCATTTCGCCACCGCAGCCGCCCCACCCGCAATAACTATCACAGCAACGGTGCTTGTGATCTGCCATCGCAGCGTGGGCCGGAGCCCGTTGGCCAACCCCATCAGCTCCCTCAAACGGCGGTGTCCGGCAATTAGTATTCGCTCACTGCGATCCGGTAACCCGCAGCGGAAACGTTTTAATAAATACGAGTCGATTTGGCGATACACTGTCTGCTGGCCGGACTCCTCCGACAGGTCTTCCGGCTGCGAAGTCGCTGATCCGGGTCAGGGCGACTCCGCGGACAGGGCGATGCCTGCGAGGGTGATGGCGGTGATGGTCTCGTTGAGGACCAGGACGCCGAGCACGATGGCGACAACAGGCAGCAGGTAGGTCACTGTCGATGCGGCGGTCGCTCCGTCGCTGGTGATGATCTTGAGTTCAGCACGTACGCGAACCCGGTCCCGATGATCCCCAGCACCGCCACGGCAGCGACGTTCTCGGCAGTCAGGTGCGGTGGTCGCGCCGGAGATCGCCAACGCGACCGCGAGCATGATGGCGGCAGCCAGGAGCTGGCAGGCCGACAGCAGAACCGGGCTGATACCCCTGCGGGCGAGGTACCGGTCCATGTAGATGTAGCTGACCGCGTAGCTGATCGATGCGGCGAGGCACTCCAGGCCACCAGCCGAGAACAGTCCGCCCGCCGTGTGCCAGGGCGTGAAGATCAGCACGGCCCCGGCAAACCCAACGACATTCGGGCGGTCTGCCAGCTCGTCACAGTCTTCTGGTGCCGCACGGCCAGCGCGAGGACCACGGTCCACAGCGGCGTGGTCGCGTTGATGATCCCGGCCGTGGAGGAGTCCACGTGCTGCTCGGCCACTGCGAACAGCAGGTAGGGCACCGCGTTGGCGAACAGCGCCGCGACCGCGATGTGCCCCCACAGCCACCCTGAGCGCGGGATCGCCTCGTGCCGCAGCCGCACGATGCGAACAGCACCGCCGCGCCCAGGGCCAGCCGGGCCAAGGTGACCTCAAGGGGGAGAAGCCAGGTCGGCCAGCTTGATCCAGGAATGCTCAGCCCCAGATCCGCGCCAGCAGGGCGATACGAGCCAGGGCCGAGCGCCTCCTTCGACAGTTACGCCGTACAGCAGCCCGGTGATGTCACCGCCGTCACGAACCGGGTCAGCTCCGTAGGGCTGTCCGTCCTCGTCGATGCTGGTGTGCCACACGTAGATCACCGGGACGCCAGGCCGAAGATGCAGTAGCTGGGTCTCGTCCGGGTGGGGCATCCGGGTGCTGATGTCTTCGCGGATACGGGTCATGGTGTGGCCTTGGTCTTCGAGGAGCCGTGAATCCCGGACTGGTGCGGTACTTCGTCTTGTAGCAGCCCGGTGCCCTTGGCGATGTCCCACGGGATGTAGGTCGTGACCCAGTGGACCGGGTCCTCATCGGCGTAGAACACGTTCTCCCGCCGGAGCACCGACTTGGTCTTGGCGGAGACACCGAGCCGGTCGGCTACCTCGGCGGGGGGCTGCACCCGGTCGATGCGCAGGACTCGAACCGGCCTGTCTTGCCCTGCTTGGCGCATTCCAGCAGGAATGGCGACAGGCCCGTGTCCCGGTGGCGGAGCGAATACGTCATGCCCAGGCGGATCAACGATGCCTGCGGGCGGACAAAACTGCCCTTGCCCTGGTCGGTGATCACCAGCCCGGCATCGGCCAGAATCCGCACCACTTCACGTGCGGTGTTCCGTGCTGTGCCATGGGCGCTGGCGAGGTCTCGCTCAGAGGGGAGCTGCGCTCCTGGTGGCAGCTCGCCGGATTCGATCGGCTTCTGATCGCATCCGCGATCGTCCGGCTTGGTGGCTGGCGCTGTTCGCGCTGGTCGTCGTTCATCAGTGTGTTTTCCCCTATCGATGTGCGGCCTCCGCGCACTGGCGGGTTGGGCCGCTGGCCAGCGTATGTGCTGGCTCAAGCCACCATACCACCTGGCTCAAGCCAGTTTGGCTTGACCCCTTGACACTCACTGGCTTAAGCCAGTTTAATTGGAGGAAATCGGCAACTGGCTTAAGCCAGTCGACAAGGGAATGGCTCATGCGACTCAGGATCGACAAGAGCGGTATCCAGTTCCGGGTGGCAGCCATGCCGCAGAAGCGGCCGGACTTCACCGACAAGAGCACCAACCGCGCCAGTGAGAAGCGGCAGGCGACGACGCCGGACGGACGGCTGATCTGGACGGTGCGCCTGGACGCGATCGACAACAGCAACCAGACCAGGGAAACCATCTGGGTCGAGGTGGCCGGAGACGAGCCCAAGCTGACCCTCGATGGCTTCGCCCAGGTCTCAGGACTGCGTGTACGCCCCGTGGGTCGGGCGTGACGGCAAGATCGACGGGCCTTCCGCGCCGACGCCATCACCGCCCTCGCTGACGCGCGCAAGGTCTCGGCCGCCTCATCCCGGCCGTCTGCCCGCGCTCGTTCTGCCGGTCACCGGCAGACACAACGATTCCGTCGCCCCGTTCCAGCAACAGGAAACCCTCATGACCGCACCGACCGCCGCCGCCAGCAACGAGCAGCACCAGAACGCAGCCCGCACGGGAACACTGCCGGGGCATGGACCAGGTCCGGGAAACCCGCAACTACTACCTGCTGCCAGCGTTCGCCGAGGAAGCAGAAGGCGAAGCCGAGCGGCTGTGCAGCGACATCATGCGCACCGCCTCGGCCGCCTACGCCCGGGAAACCGGCGCGGACACCCTGGCCGCCGATCCCGCCTTGACCGCCAAGGCCAACGAAGCGGTGGCCTGTTTAACCACCGCCATCATCGCCCTGCACCGCGAGCCTGCTTCGGGCTGGCTGACCCTGATTGGCAATGTTCCAGGGCCTGGGGGACGGCCATC
>CAWJUK010000022.1:0-26338 GCA_963846035.1 uncultured Acidobacteriaceae bacterium
CCCGTGCTATACAATCGCTACCATTCAAAAGTGCGCGATGTCGCAACTCCGCGTCATTATTACCGGCGGCACGTTCGATAAAGAGTACGACGAGATCAACGGCCGTCTGTTCTTTAAAGATTCGCATTTGCCAGAGATGCTGGCGCTCGGCCGCTGCCGTCTTAAGTTGAAGATCCAGTGTTTGATGATGATCGATAGCCTCGACATGACCGATGCGGATCGAAACAGGATTGTCGCGGAGTGCCGCGCCGCGCCGGAAACTCGCATTGTCATTACTCACGGCACGGACACCATGGCCGAGACGGCGCGCGCACTCGCCGCACGCGTGAACGGAAAGACGATTGTGTTGACGGGCGCGATGGTTCCTTATAAATTCGGCAGCTCGGATGGAATGTTCAACCTGGGCAGCGCACTGGCGTTCGCGCAGACACTCCCTCCGGGAGTGTACGTGGCCATGAACGGCCGCTACTTCCCTGCCCGCCACGTAAAAAAGAACCGACAAGCTGGAATTTTCGAAGAAACGTGAGCACGTGATTCCGCGGACTATGGAAGGTCCGTGGTAGTGTCATGGAGTTTGAGGCCGAACCTGTTCCGAGCCGGAATCTTCACGCGCGAATACCCGCCCTACGTATATGGCGGCGCAGGAGTGCATGTTGAGTATCTGACGCGAGAGCTGGCCAAGAAAATCGAAGTCGAAGTCCACTGCTGGGGCGATCAGCACGTCGATGCAGGCAATTTGCGGGTTCGTGGCTCTGAGCCCTGGAAAGACATTTCAACCGGAACAATTGGAAAGTTTAAGGGCGCGCTCGAGACCTTCAGCCTGAATCTGACTCAGGTGAAGGCGCTCACCGATATCGATATCGTTCACACCCACACCTGGTATGCCGCGATGGCGGGTTTCCTCGCTAAGAAACTGTATGACATGCCGTTTGTGATGACCACGCACAGTCTGGAGCCGCTGCGCGCCTGGAAATCGGAGCAGCTCGGAAGCGGATACCACTTGAGTGCTTGGATGGAAAGGACAGGCATCCTGGAAACGGACGCCGTGGTTGCGGTTTCGAAGGGCACTCGAGAAGACATTCTGAAGGTGTATCCGATTCCCGCGGATCGCGTACACGTCATCTATAACGGGATTGATCTAGATGAATACCGAAAGACGGACGAGACGAGCGCGCTCGAAACCTGCGGTGTCGATGCATCGATGCCTTACGTTTTATTTGTCGGGCGCATCACCCGGCAGAAAGGCGTCATTCACCTAGTGGATGCGCTCGGCGATCTGCCGCCGGGAACGCAGCTTGTGCTGTGCACGGGGGCGCCGGACACTCCCGAGATTGCGGAAGAAATGCAGCGGAAGGTAGATGAAGCGCGGGCGCGCGGCGGAAAAATCGTGTGGATTGAACAAATGCTCGCCAAGCAGGACGTGATTCAGCTCTATAGCCACGCGCGAGTGTTCTGCTGCCCGTCCGTGTACGAGCCGTTCGGGATCATCAATCTCGAGGCGATGGCATGCGAAACCCCAGTCGTCGCGAGCGCAACCGGCGGGATACCAGAGGTTGTGGTGAACGGCGAAACCGGATATCTGGTGCCCTTTGCAGCAGATCCCGAAACAGGTTTTCCGAGTGAGCCGGATCGATTTGCGAAGGATCTCGCAGCGAAACTATCGGATTTGCTTGGCGATCCCGCGAAGTGCAAGCAGTTCGGCGAAGCTGGGCGGAAACGCGCAGAACAGACATTCAGTTGGACTGCCATCGCAGATCAGACGATTGAGTTGTATCGAACACTCATCGCCCGAAAAACATGAAATCCGGAAAGCGTAATGTAGCGCGAGAAGAACGCGCGCCGGCTTCGAAATCGCTGCCTGAAGGACGTCGAAGGGTGGTGATCGAAGGTGTTTCACCCGAAGTGGACGGCGGCAGGTTTCCGGCCAAGCGAACCGTGGGCGACCAAGTGAATGTCGAAGCGGACATTTTCACCGACGGACATGATTCGCTCTCCGCAGTTCTGCTGTACAGGCGTGAAGAGGCGAACGAGTGGATCGAGCGCCCGATGCGTGCCCTGGTGAATGACCGGTGGTCGGGAGAGTTTCCGGTTTCGGAGCTGGGGCGCTACACGTTTACGATTCACGCCTGGGTGGATCATTGGGAAACGTGGCGCCGCGATTTGCAAAAGCGCATCGACGCGGCCAGCGACACGCCGGTGGATTACTTGATTGGCGCAGATCTCATCGAAGAGGCTGCGGGGCGCGCGAACACGGCCGATGCCGGTTGGCTCAAGCGGCAAGCCGAGGCACTTCGTGCCAACGGCGATGATCTCATTCGGCGCCGCGCAGATGCGGTAAGCGCAGCACTCAATGAAACGATGGGCCGTTATCCCGACCGGCAATTTGCAACTGCGCTGGACCGGAATCTGGTGATCGTTGTGGATCCCGTGCGGGCACGCTTCAGCTCGTGGTACGAGATTTTTCCTCGCTCGACGGCTCCCGATGGGGATCGGCACGGAACGTTTGCCGATTGCGAGGCGCGGCTGCCGTACATCGCGGAAATGGGCTTCGACGTCGTTTATCTTCCGCCCATCCATCCGATCGGCCAGACGTTCCGCAAAGGCCCCAACAATTCCGTGAACCCAAAACCGGGTGACCTGGGGAGTCCGTGGGCGATTGGAGCGGCAGAAGGCGGCCATAAAGCGATTCATCCCGAGCTGGGAACGTTTGACGACTTTCATCGGTTGGTGAAGCGAGCGTCGGATTTGGGGATGCAGGTTGCGCTCGACATCGCGTTTCAGGTTTCGCCGGATCACCCGTATGTCAAAGAGCACGAAGAATGGTTCCGCAAGCGTCCGGACGGAACGATTCAATATGCTGAAAATCCGCCCAAGAAATATCAGGACATCTATCCGTTCAATTTTGAGACTTCAAGCTGGCCGGAGCTATGGAACGAGCTGAAGAGTATTTTCACGTTCTGGATGGAGCATGGCGTGCGGATTTTTCGCGTCGACAATCCACACACGAAAACATTTGCGTTTTGGGAGTGGGTGATCACGGAAATCAAGCGCGAGCACCCCGATGCGTTATTTCTATCGGAAGCATTCACCCGGCCGAAGATCATGTACCGGCTTGCGAAGCTCGGTTTCAGCCAGTCGTACACCTATTTTCCGTGGCGCAACGCGAAATATGAATTGATCGAGTACATGACGGAGCTGACGAAAACGCCGGTGCGCGAGTTTTTCCGCCCGAATCACTGGCCGAACACGCCCGACATTCTGACGGAATTTCTGCAGATGGGAAGTCGCGCGGCCTTCCTGATCCGCTTTTTGCTCGCTTCGACGCTCGGTGCAAATTACGGCATCTATGGTCCAGTGTTTGAGTTGATGGAGAGCCGTCCGCTGCGCCCGGGCAGCGAAGAATATCTGGATTCGGAGAAATACCAGATCCGGGAGTGGGATTTGAATCGCCCGGGCAGTCTGCGCGAGTTCATCGCCCTGGTGAACCGCGTCCGGCATGAAAACACGGCTCTGCAGAGCGATTGGCTGCTCGATTTCCATCCCGTTAATAATGACCAATTGTTGTGTTTCAGCAAGCGCTCTCCAGATGAAGCGAATCTGATTGTGGTGGTTATCAATCTTGATCCGTATCACGTGCAATCCGGAATCGTGGAACTGCCGCTCGATCGCCTGCAGATTGAAGAGGACCGGCCGTATCAGGCCAACGATTTATTAACGGGCGCGCGATATGTTTGGGCAGGCCGCAGAAATTATGTGGAACTGAACCCGGCGAGCGTGCCTGGTCACATCCTGCGCATCCGCAGGCGGTTGCGGGTAGAAACAGATTTCGAGTATTTCGTGTGAAATCGTGACGCTTGAAGAGACGACAATCGATGGCTTAGAAAAATTCTTGCCCGAGTTCATCACCGAGCAGCGCTGGTACCGGGCAAAGGCTCGAACACTGGAGACGGTTCGAATCGAGGATCTTGTACCCATCACAGACATCGATTCCTTCGTTATTTTCCGAATCCACTATTCCGACGGAGATTGCGATTTGTACCAATTGCCGGTATCGGTAGCTTCCGGCCAGAATCAGTGTTTGCGCGACGCCTTATCCCGCCAAGATTTTCACCGCGCACTGCTCGACGCGATCCGCTCCGGGGCCAAGTTCGAAGGCCGCGCGGGCGGGCTCATCGCCTCCCGGATGACGCCCTTGACGAGAGAAGATGGCGAGAGTTTCGTGTCGGGAGCCGAGCAGAGCAACACGTCGATTATTTATGGCGACCGCTTCATTTTGAAGTTGTTCCGAAAGCTCGAGGCCGGAGTGAATCCCGACCTCGAGATCGGAACATGTCTCACTGAGCGCAACTTCAGACATACCCCGGCGGTGCTCGGGTCCATTGAATACCGGCCGCAAAATGGTACAGAGCCGTATACTGCCGCCATTCTGCAAGAGTTCGTCCCCAATCGGGGGGATGCTTGGAAGTACACCTTGGAAGCGCTGGGTGGTTTTTTCAACCGCGCGCTTGCAGAAACGCCGGATGCTTTCACGCTCAAAACCCATCATCCGCTTGAATTGCCGGAAACGATGCCGGATGCCGTGCGGACGCTGCTGGGCTCGTATGTCGCCGATGCCGAATTGCTCGCCCGCCGGACAGCCGAAATGCATGGCGCGCTTGCGAATGCGAATTGCGGTGCAGATTTCGATCCCGAGCCGTTTACAGCCAGGGACGGCGAGAAGCTTTATCGAGACATGATGTCCCAAGCGGACATAACTTTCGATCTTTTGCGGCGCAAACGGCAGGCGCTCACTGGCAGCACTGCGGAAAGCGCAGACCGTGTGCTCGAGTATGAGCCTGAGCTACGGCAGCGTTTCCGTCCGATTGCCACGCGGCGCATCAATGCTGTGCGCATCCGCCATCATGGCGATTTCCATTTAGGACAAGTGCTGTATACCGGCGACGATTTCATGATCATCGATTTCGAAGGCGAGCCGGCTCGCCCCCTCGCGGAGCGCCGCCGTAAAGGACTGGCGATACGGGACGTCGCAGGCATGCTCCGGTCCTTCGATTATGCGGCTTCCGCGGCGTTGTTCGGGCAAGTGCCCGGCGTATCGGCCAGACCGGAATCGACGAAAGCTGTCGAAGCCTGGGCCGCGTTTTGGGCCGCTTGGGTCAGCGCAGCCTACCTCAACTCTTATTTCCGCGTTGCGGGAAAAGCGGCATTTGCTGGGCATGCAGACGACCGCCGCGTTCTCCTCGATGCTTTTCTGCTTCACAAAGCCCTCTATGAAGTGGCATATGAATTGAACAACCGCCCCAATTGGCTCCGCATCCCGTTACGGGGCGTTCTGAGGCTGATGCCGTAGAGCGAAATTTATGGACAAGACCGTTTACGAAAAGATCGTGGCGCCGGCAAGCAGAACTTTCAGCGACGAAGATGTTTACTTGTTTCACGAGGGGACAAACATTCGCCTCGCGGATGTGCTGGGCGCGCATCTCATCGGTGGCGAACGGGGAACTCAGTTCGCAGTGTGGGCTCCGAATGCGGAGTCGGTGTCCGTAATCGGCGATTTCAATTACTGGGACGGCCGCGCCAACCGTCTGTCGGGAATCGGCGGCGGAGTTTGGCACGGCTTCATACCCGGAATCGAGCAAGGCGCGATTTACAAATATCGCGTCGAGTCACGGGACGGCCGATTCCGGGCTGATAAAGCCGATCCCTTCGGCTTCTTCCATGAAGTGGCGCCGCGCACGGCCTCGGTGGTTTGGGATTTGTCGTATACCTGGGGCGATGAAGCCTGGATGTCGGATCGCCGCGCGAAAAACAGTCTAGAAGCCCCCATTTCGATTTACGAAGTGCATCTGGGATCGTGGCGGCGGGTGAGCGAGGACAACAATCGCTCCCTAAGCTACGCCGAGCTCGCGGACGAACTCATTCCCTATGTCAAGGAAATGGGTTTCACCCATGTCGAGTTCATGCCGGTGATGGAACATCCGTTCTTCGGATCTTGGGGCTACCAAATCACCGGCTTTTTCGCGCCTTCCAGCCGTCACGGAACTCCGCAGGATTTCATGCGGCTGGTGGACAAGTTCCATCAGAACGGCATTGGCGTGATTCTCGATTGGGTGCCATCTCACTTTCCTCGCGACGAGCACGGACTTGCCTTTTTCGACGGAGCGCACGAGTACGAGCCGGCGGATCCGAGGCGCGGCTTCCATCCCGATTGGAACAGCTTTATCTTCGATTACGGCCGTAATGAAGTACGCAGTTTTCTCCTCAGCAACGCGTTGTTCTGGCTCGAGAGATATCACGCGGACGCGTTGCGCGTGGATGCGGTCGCGTCGATGCTGTACCTCGATTACTCTCGGAAGCCCGGTGAATGGATTCCGAACCACTATGGCGGACGTGAAAACCTGGACGCCATCGCTTTCTTGCGGCGGATGAATCAGGATGTTTACGCCGCACATCCGGATACGCAAACCATCGCCGAAGAATCGACCGCGTGGCCGATGGTTTCAAAACCAACCTACGTGGGAGGCCTGGGGTTCGGTTTGAAGTGGGATATGGGGTGGATGCACGACACGTTGAAATACATGTCGCAAGATCCTGTGTATCGAAAGTACCACCATCACGAGCTAACGTTTCGGATGATCTATGCATTCAGCGAGAATTTCGTGCTTCCGCTCTCGCACGATGAGGTGGTCCATGGCAAAGGATCGTTAATTGGGAAGATGCCGGGCGACAATTGGCGGAAATTCGCCAATTTGCGCCTGCTTTTTTCGTACATGTACGCGCAGCCCGGCAAGAAACTTCTGTTCATGGGCGGCGAATTCGGCCAATGGACAGAGTGGAACCATGATGCAAGCCTCGATTGGCAGCTCCTCGACTTTGAAAACCACGCGGGCCTACGGCTGCTGGTCGGCGATCTCAACCGGCTGTACAGAACCGAGGCGGCTTTGCACTGGAGCGAATACACGTCAGCGGCTTTTGAGTGGATCGACGTGCATGATGCGGATAGTAATGTTCTGAGTTTTCTTCGGAGAGGGCCCGGGGCGTCGGATGTGATCGCCGCGGTTTGTAACTTCAGCCCGGTTCCGCGTTCGAATTATCGGATCGGGGTGCCCAGGCGGGGATTTTGGAAGGAGATCTTCAACTCGGACGCAACGCAATATGGGGGCACCGGACGGGGCAATTTTGGCGGCGTCGAGACCTTCCCCGTGCCTCTCCACGGCCGCAGCCATTCGCTGACAATCGAGCTTCCGCCGCTGGGCGCACTCTTTCTCCGGCTCGAAACGACGAAGGACTAGCTCGATCGCGAAAAATCAACCGCAGCAGTGTTGCCTCCGCACACAACGATGCCGATCCGTTCTCCCGGCCGGCTCCGGTAACCGCCCGAACGCAAGCGCTGCGAACGCTGCGGCGCCTCCCGGTTCGGCCGCGATCCGTAGATTTTTCCAGAGAGCCTGTTGCGCAGCTTGGATGTTCTCATCGGTCACAAGAATGACGCGCTCCACGAACTCCTGCGCGATGGGAAACATAAGCTCCCCGACGCGCCGGGGCGCCAGCGAGTCCGCCGCGATTCCTCCTGCTTCCGCGTCTACCGGCCGGCCGGCCTCGAGCGCCTTGAAGAGAGTGGGCGCCTTCACGGGCTCTACACCGATAACATTCACCCGGCCTGCGTACCACGCAGCGATTCCGCCGATCAGTCCACCACCTCCCACGGCAACCAGCAACGTATCCAAACCGGGAGCCTGTTCCTCGAGCTCGAGGCCGAGGGTTCCCTGCCCCAGCAGCGTTTCAATCTGATCGTAGGCGTGGACCTGCAATGCTCCTGTTTCGTGCGGCCCAGCGTTCACTCGCCGCAAGCGCGTCGGCGTACCGATCGCCTATGACGGTCACGTCAGCTCCGTAATCATGCAATCGCGCAAGCTTCGTAGGTGACGTCACTGTCGGGACGAATATTTTGGCCGGAAACCCGAGTTTCATGGCAGCGTAAGCGACGGCGGCACCGTGATTCCCGCCGGAAGCCGCCGCGACGCCCGATTCCGGCACTTTTCGCGTGAGCAGATTCGCAAACGCTCCGCGAGCTTTGAATGACCCCGAATGTTGGAGCAGTTCGAGCTTGAAGGACAGCGCCCCTGCGCATCCAAACTCCTCGCCTGCGGCGGCGATTACAGGTGTTTGGCGGATGTGCGGCCGAATCCGCGCGTAGGTCGCGGAGATTTGTCCCCGGGTAATGGTACTTGGTGGCAACATTTCCTTGATACCACCCGGACAGCGATGAAACGAATTACTGGAATTGGAGTCTTGAATTTACAGCACCACCCGCCTGGTGTGCTTATGAAGTGTTTGTCCAATTTTGAGGTGAAGAAAATGCGTAACTTTTTTGTACTGTTCGGGGCTGCAGCTCTGGTTTCGATCGGGGTCCTTCCGGCTTCCGGCGCCACGCCAGCGAGCGGCACCCTTACGGATGCGAACCCGATGCTGACCTACACGGCCGGCCCATTTCTGGTTGCCAATGTTACAGATAACGTGAGTGGCACGCCCATGTGCAGCGCAACCGTCCCAGCCGAACAGTGCGATACGTACACGTTGACGGTGAATGTCGCCTCGAATGATGCGAGCACGAAGCAAATAAGTATCTCTATCAGCTTTCCTATCGCGACCGGCGAGTTCGACGTGTTCGTCTACAACTCGAGCAACGCTGTAATTGCGAGCGATGCGGCGGGCGGCGAGCCCTCATCGGTCCTGATTCCGGCGGTTTCCGGCACCTACACGATTGTCGTCGACCCGTGGAATCCGCTCGGGCAGAGTTTTGCGGGGACAGTAGCATTACAGACGATACCTGCTGCTCCCCCACCGCCCAAAGGGTATCCCTCCGCGGTATCAAACGTATCCTGCGCCTGCGAGCGCCGGGGGAGCAAACGCCTCGGGCGAGCCGTCGATTGGGATCGACTGGAATCCCAATGTTGCGACCTTGAAGCACGGCACGGTGAACCAGGGCGGAGTGGCTTTCTTTACCTCGAACTTGACGGAATTCCGCGTCAGCTTCGATGATTGTTCTTCTCCCGCCGCAACTCTTTGGGAGAACGTAACCAGCCCGGTTGAGACGGTGACGACACTTGATCCGATCGGGGCCTGCGATCACTTCGGGACCGCGCCGTCGCCCGGTCGAGTCTTCCAATCCCAACTCGCCGGCGCGACCAGCCTGATGGCGTATTCAGACAATGACGGAAATTCCTGGACGCAATCCCAAGGCTCTGGACAGCCGGCTGGAGTGGACCATGAGACCGTCGGCGCAGGGCCGTACAATCCAAGTTCCACGCCACCCCCGCCGCCTCACCCGCTTTACGCGAATGCCGTCTATTACTGCTCTCAAGATATTGCAACAGCCTTTCTGCGCCCGCAGCGATGATGGCGGCTTGACGTTCGGAGCGGGTGTTCCGATTTACAATCTCACTCAGTGCAGCGGCATTCACGGACATGTAAAGGTGGCTCCCGACGGAACCGTGTACGTTCCGAACAGGGGATGCGGAGCCACTCAGGCGGTGGTTGTTTCTGCCGATAACGGCCTGACCTGGGCCGTGCAGCGCGATTCCGGACAGCACTTCCAGCGCCGGCGTGGATCCGTCTGTGGGAATCGCTTCGGATGGGACAATTTATTTCGGCTATCAAGACGGCAGCAGCGGGCATCCGAAAATTGCAGTCTCCACAGATCGGGGATTGAACTGGAGCCGCTTCCTACGATGCCGGCGCGCAGCTCGGAATTCAAAATTCCACGTTCCCGGAAGTAGCGGCGGGCGACCCCGAACGTGCAGCGTTCATGTTCCTGGGCACTCCGACCGGAGGGAATTATCAGGACACCGCAAACTTCACGGGCATTTGGCACGCCTACGTTGCGACAACTTATAACGGCGGCAAGAGCTATGTGACTGTCGATGCTACACCGAACGACCCGGTACAGATAGGCTCGATCTGCAATATGGGTACGACCTGCGGCGCGGATCGCAACCTGCTCGACTTCAATGACCTGACAATCGATGCACAGGGCCGGGCGGTAGGCGCGTTTGCGGACGGGTGCGTGGTGGGTAGCTGCGATGCGACTTCCTCGTCATCCGCTTCCCGGAGTGCTCTCGGAACGATTCTGCGGCAATCCGGCGGCAAGCGTCTGCTGGCGGCTTTTGACCCAGTGGAACCGGCGGTTCCAGGCGCGCCTCTGCTGGTTTCCGCTCTGCAAAACAAAAATAACGTATTGCTCTCCTGGCAAGCGCCTGATACCGGCGGTGCAGGGATCATCGCCTATGAGATCTATCGCGGTACATCGAGCGGCACTGAGACGCTTATCGCGACGACCAGCTCCAAAAAGACTTCTTATCTCAATCGAGGCACTGTAGCCGGCACGAATTACTACTATCGGGTAGCCGCGAAGAACAGGGTTGGCACGGGGCCGCTGTGCGGAGAAATCGAGACAACACCTGCGCCGCCCGTTCAATCCGGGTGCATCGCTCCGGGCGTAACTCTGGTCAACGATCCAACGGGCGACCAAGTCGGCGCACCTGCAAATACAGAGCTCGACATTCAGTCGATTACCGTAGGCGAACCGTTCACGACCGCCTCAACGCCGAACGCGCTGACCTTCACCATGAAAGTGGAAAATCTGGCCTCGCCGGTTCAGCCCAATGCGCAGTGGACCATGTTCTTTACAGCTCCAAACGGTACTGAGTACTTCGTGGACATGAACACGGAGGGCGCCTCGACAACGCCCGTGTTCCAGTACGGGCATGTGACGGCTCTCGCCACCGGGAATCCATCTTTAACGACCGATGGCACTGCCGATCCCGCCAGCACGTACAACGCGGATGGGACGATCACCATCATCATCGACGACAGTGAGGTCGGCAGTCTAGTGGCCGGCAATCAATTGGTAAATATTTACGGCGAGACGCAGTTGCTCGTAGGCGGTGGGGGTACGGGTCTTTTAGAAACGATCGACAGTACTTCTGCGGGCAGATATATCATGCTCGGCAACACAGCCTGCGGGCCGCAAGCGGTGCTGACAGCAAATCCAAGCTCAGGCACCGCCCCGCTGTCCGTGGCTTTTTCCGCCAGCAAATCGTCTGATCCGGCCGGGAACAAGATTACGTCCTATAACTTTACGTTTGGCGACGGGACAACGCGTTACGAAATCCACCCCGTCTGTGAAACACTCGTACACGAAATCGGGAAGCTACACGGCGACGATGACGGTAACCGACAGCACGGGAGCAGTAAGCGCAGCCTTCGGCGGCAGTTGTTATTACGGTGAATTGACGCCGTCTGATGCGCGAATTTTTTGCAATCGGGCTTCTCACGCTCGGGATTGTGGGCGCGTCGGGGCAGCAGCAGAACGGAAGGGCAGCGAACAGGGCCGGGGAGAAAACACCCGACGCCTGTTCGCTACTGTCGAAGGCGGTAATACAAAAGGTACAAGGCGAACCCGTTACGGCGAGTAAGGCGAGTTCCGCGATCAGCGGCGCGGCCATTACGGCTCAGTGCTTCTATTCGCTGCCCGACAGCCAGCAATTCCATCAGCGTTGCGTTGACTTTGCCCGATCCGTCAAAGTCATCGGGAGCCGGCCCCCGCGAGCTGTGGCAGCAGTGGTTCCACGAAGGTTCGGCAAAAGAACCTGACACAGATGCTGATCGTGTCGCCCCCACACGCCAGAAAGGCGAGAAGGACGAGGAGGCGCCGAAGCCGATTCCCGTTTCCGGGTTGGGCGAAGAAGCGTATTGGGTGCACAGCTTTGTGGGAACGCTTTACGTTCTGAAAGGCGACGCGTTCCTGCGCATCAGCATCGGAGGCAAACAGGACGATGCGGCTCGTTTGCGGAAAGCGCAGATTCTCGCGAACGACGCCTTGCGGCGCATGCCGTAACACGCTCGGCTCCAGATGCTATGGCGCCTTTTCCGCAACCACACCGATATTTGCGACGGTACCTCCCTTTTTCATCGATGGAACCGAACAGATGTAAAGCACGACGCCAGCGCTGGGCGCGTGCGCCTCATAGATGGTCCGTCCAAAGTAATCGGTGACGTAACCGATTTTCATTCCGGAGGCCACGTAGGTGCCTCTTCGGACAAGCGGATAAAAGATTCCGGGAACGTCGCTCGCCACCGTATCGATGCGCTCGATCCACACCGGATGCTCGACCGGGGTGGCAGCCCCAGGCAGCATTTTCAGATAGCGCATCACATTCAGAGCGCCATTCGCGAGCGCATCGATGTCCTTGGGATCGGTCGTGCCCGCATATCCGGCTTCCACGGCAATCGAAGGCTTTCCGCGAAGCGCGGACGTGTTGTCAAGATATCTTGAGTCGTTCGGATCTTTGGGCCGGTCTCGCCAGATAATAATGCAATCCAATCCGAAGGCAAGCACCATATCGCGCGAGATCGCATCCTGCTTCGCGTTTCCAGTCGGCGCCCAATAGCTGTACGGCCGCAGATTTTCGTCGAGATCGCCGCCGTGGAAATCGATGAGATAGTCGCATTGATTGATCACCTGTTGCGTGATCACCCACGAGGCGCGTTCCGTCTGTGTGCCGTCCGGCTTGCCCGGATAAAAACGATTCATGCTCTTGTGGTCCACAGGATTCAGATGGGGGACCTTTTCCGCGAACGATGCCAAATTCACGAGCGGAAGGATAATCAGCGAACCCGAGAGCTGCGCCGGGTCGATGCCGGTAATAAGCTTTTGCACCGCGATGATGGAAGCGTATTCCGTGCCATGCGAGCCCGATACGAGCGCGAGAACAGGTCCCGGCGTTTTGCCGCGAATCACAACAACGGGAATATTCTCGCCTGCATCGACGCCCGCAGGCACTGCGAGAAATCCGGTCGCTTTCTGACCGGCTGCCGCGCTGGCTGTTCCGACAGTGAGGTTTCCCTGCTGATCACGCGCCAGTGCGGGCCGAAACGAGAAAACTGATAGGACTGCCGCGATGATGCTAATTTTCGATGACATCATCTTAAGTTCTCATTGTCGGGACGGGCACGCGTTCGGCGACGATAGTGACCTCCATATCACGCGCTAAGAGCGCCAACTGTTGAACAAGATCGTGGCGGAACGGGAGGTTCCAGCGAGGGCCGCTGGGCCGGACCAAGTAAATCTGCGTGATGCCGTGCTGCCGGGCAAACGACACGAGTTCTTCCGCGACGTTCTCTGCGGTGAGTATATGAGTATCGACGTGCAGGTTGCGCGCAAAGTTGAGATGTTTTTCAAGCGCTGCCCGTTGCTCAGGAGAAAGATTGGCGGGATCCTTACTGGGATCGATCGCGACCGCGAGGCACTCGCCCTGTAAGTAGTCGGCCACGCGTTTTCCTCGGCGAATAAGAGCGGCGGACGAGGGCTCTGGCGTGACATAGACCAAAATGCGTTCCGAGGATCGTGGCGCCGCCGGCTCGGGAGGGATGTTCGCTGAGACTTCTTCAGGAGTTTTCAGGGCTTCTTCTGACGGCGTCTGCCGGGATCCGACTTCGAAGGCAGTCTCTCGAAGAGCAAGCTCACGCAACGCCGCAAGCGTCGATTCCTTGAAAAAGTTCTCCTTAGCGCGCTGTACCTTTTCGCCTTGGTAGACGGCCCCCCGATCGAGACGGTTCAGCAAAGCACGCGGCGTGAGATCGACCATCACGACCTCCGCTGCCTGTTGAACCACCCAGTCGGGCACAGTTTCGCGCACCCGTATGCCCGTCATCTGGTAGACCCGATCGTAAAGACTTTCGAGGTGCTGTACGTTCATGGTCGTTAGCACGTCGATGCCACTATCAAGCAGAACCACAACATCCTGCCATCGCTTGGCCCGCTCTGAGCCGGGCACATTCGTATGAGCGAACTCGTCGACGATGCAGACCTTGGGCCGACGCCGCAAAATTGCCTCGGTATCCATGTCTTGGAACCGGCTCCCACGGTATTCGATCGTTCGTCGCGGGATTACTTCAAGTCCATCCAACAGCGCGATCGTATCCGGCCGCGCATGCGGCTCGAAATATCCGACGACTACATCAACCGATTGCCGCTTGAGCTGCAGCCCCTCTTCCAGCATCTGATAGGTTTTGCCGACCCCGGCAGCGTAACCAAGGAAGACCTTGAGCCTTCCCTTAGCGGGCGCTGCCGCATCCTGCAGAGTACGCTCGCTCTCAGTTGGGGAAAAGCTTGACATCGATTCCATCCGCAGCCCGGACCAGCCGATCAACGGTTGTTCGGGTAAACCGAGCGCGCCAATGTCCGGAAAGACTATGGCCGATGAAAATCTGGGTGATGCCGTGTTTTCTGGCGAAATCGATAATTGTGGCAACCGGATCCTCGCCGTCGAGCAGCTTGATTTCTGCGCCCGCGCCGCGCGCCAAAGCAAGATTTCGTTCCAGCGCATCTTGTTCGAGGGCGCTCAGATGCGGCTGCGTCACGTACGTGACGAACAGCTCGCCGTGAAATCGGTCGCGGCTAAGCCGGGCGCGGTCAATCATTCGGGCCGCGTTCACCTTCGGGGTGATGCAAACCAGAATACGCTCCTGCGTACCCCAAGACTGCGTGACTCCGTTTTGCTCCAAATACGCTTCGAGTTGGTCGTCCACAACATCAGCAGCGAGCAGCAGAGCGATCTCCCGCAGCCGCGACAGTTTCTGCCGCTGATCCTTCGCGGTGACATTATCTTCCGCGCCGCCGCTGCGTACCAGCGAGAACTCGGCGGGAGCATCAACGACGACAATCTCATCTGCATTCCGAAGAAACGCTTCAGGTACCGTTACATTGACCCGCTTACCTCGAATACCCTCGACTTCAGCGCGGCATTCCTCGATGTACTGCAAATTGACGGTCGTAATAACGGATACGCCTGCAGCGAGCAATTGTTGGACGTCCTGCCAACGGTGTGCATTCCGGCTGCCAGGTGGATTATCGTGGGCCAAGCCATCGACCAGGCACACCTGGGGATGCCTGCGCAAGATTGCTTCGACGTCCATAACGGGCGTCTCGCGACTTGACTTAAGCGGAATCACCTCCAAATGCGCGAGCAATTTTTCGAGCTCCGGTGAAATTTCCGGCTGAACGGCTCCGAGGATGACGTCCTCTCCGCGCTCGCGCCTCCTACGCCCTTCGTCCAACATGCGAAAGCTCTTGCCGACGCCCGAGGCGTAGCCGAGGAACACTTTCAAACGGCCGCTTCGGGCGTACTCCTCTTCAGCCTGCACTTGGCGCAGCAGTTGTTCTGGGGTCGGCTTAGTAACCGGAGACATGGATCAAGGAGCGCCGCTCCTACAGTTCAGTCTATCGACGGAGAATAGCGCCAAACGAGTCCCTAGATCCGCTTCTACACTGGTACTGGAAGATTCTTCCCCTCAGTGCCAGTTATGTCTGTGCGGTACTCACATTTCGGCCAGCGCGTCTTGCGTCTTGCGGGCGCGCTTGGAGTGGTAGCCATTGTGACGGCGGTCGATTACCGGCTCTTGTCTGTGAACAGCTCGACAGCGGCGTTCTCCTACTTGCTGGTTGTTCTGGGGCTGGCGACGCGCGCCGGTTTGGAAGAATCTATTGCGGCGTCGCTGGCCAGCATGCTCTGTTATAACTTCTTTTTTCTGCCTCCCGTCGGGACATTCACAATCTCCGACCCACAAAACTGGGTGGCTTTGTTCGTCTTTCTCATCACAGCAATTACGGGCAGTCATCTTTCGGCCAGTGTCCGAAAGCGGGCCGATGAAGCGAGCGCCCGGCGTCACGAGATGGAGCGGCTTTATGAATTCAGCCGCGCTCTGATGCTTGGTGACAGCGAGCGCCGGCTATCTCGCCGGATCGCCGAGCAGGTTGCGGAGGTGTTCGGCGCACCGGAGGTAGCTTTCTACGAACAGGCAAGCGATACGGTCAGCCGTGCTGGGATGGAAGAGTCCGCCGTACCCGAATCACTGTTGCGCGAGGTGGCTCATAGCGGCCGGGAGTGGCACGAGAAAGACAAAACGGCCTCGATCGTACCGGTGCGCTTGGGCGGCCACGTTCTCGGAAGCTTCGGCTTGGCCGGCATGCAGTTATCCCCGGCCGCGTTATCTTCGATTGCACAATTGGCGGCTATCGCAATGGAACGGGCGCACGAGCAGCAGGCGGCGAATCGCCTGGAAGCAGCCCGCCAGAATGAGCAACTGAAAGCAACGCTGCTTGATGCGCTCGCACATGAGTTTAAGACGCCATTGACGTCCATTAAGGCTGCAGTTACAAGTGTGCTCTCTCAACGCGTACACGACCGCGTGGAAGAGGATTTGTTGACAGTTGTCAATGAGGAAACCGATCACTTGACCAGCCTGGTGAGCGAGGCGATCAAAATCGCACGGATCGGAGCCGGCCACGTATGTTTGCAACGCCAGCCATACTCTGCCGCAGCCTTGATCTCTTCCGTGCTGTCTCGGTTGCGAATCGCGCGGAGGGAACGCAATATTCAAGTGAGCGTGGACAGTGACCTTCCGGATGTGGATGCGGATGCCGATCTAAGCGAACTTGCTCTACGCCAACTCGTCGATAATGCGCTGAAGTACGCTCCCGTATCTTCCGCGATTCGTGTCTCCGCGGAACGGCAAGGTAATGAGTTCATCGCGATTCATGTGACCAACGATGGTCCGGGCATTCCGGTGGCCGAACAAGAATCGATTTTCGAGAAGTTTTATCGCGGGCGGGAAGCGAGCGAACGGATTCCGGGGACGGGAATGGGGTTGACGATCACTCGCGAAATCATTCAGGCCCACGGCGGACGCGTGTGGGTAGAAAGCGCACCGGGAGCAGGCGTCCGATTCTCTCTTACGCTGCCCACAGCTTCCGGGAACATGATGCCGCGGAACAACTCACCAAAAGTCGCGTGAACACTGCAAAGATCCTCGTAATAGACGACGAACCGCAGATTCGCCGCGTGATGCGGACCAGTCTGACCGCCCAGGGCTACTTTATCGATGATGCGAAATCCGGCAATGAGGGATTAGACAAGTTGCGGCAGGGCCGCTTCGATTTAGTTCTGCTCGACATGAATATGCCAGGCTTCAGCGGGCTGGAAACCTGCCGCCAGATCCGTGCCGGATCTGACGTGGCGATCATCATGTTGACGGTCCGCAATAGCGAAGCGGACAAAATAGCGGCCCTGGACGCCGGCGCCGATGACTACATTACGAAACCGTTTAGTATGCCCGAGCTCTCGGCCCGCATCCGCGCGCATCTTCGGCGGGTACCGCTCGCGACGATCAATGGGCCCCAAGTACTTGGGTTCAATGGCATCGAAATCAACCTTGCGACGCGCCATGTCTCGGTCAATGGCAAAGATGTTCGATTTACGCCGAAAGAATTTGAGCTGCTGTACTATCTCGTTTCAAACCCAAACGTCGCGGTCCCGCATGGCAAGCTGCTGCAAGCCATCTGGGGACCGGACTACGGCAATGAGATCGAATACTTGCACGTCTTCGTGAACCAAATCCGAAAAAAAATCGAGCCGGATCCAAGCAAGCCCCGTTATCTCATCACCGAGCCCCGTTTTGGGTATCGGTTCGCCCCCGCCTCGTGACGCCTCCAAACAGCTTTTAGGAAATCCTTAGCCGGCGTTAAGGACTTATTTAGCGTCCCTGCTCCATCCTAAGGACGGAGGCGTTTCATGCTTCTCGATATTTTTTATATCGCTTTAGCGCTGTTGTTTTTCGCTGGCTTGTGGGCGTTCACGAAGGCATGCGACAGGTTTTAGTGAAACGGTTGGGGTAGCGGGATGGATTACATCATTAGTGGAATTGCCACGGTTCTGCTGTTTATCTACTTAATCTACGCGTTGCTGAAGCCGGAGAAGTTCTGATTCGGAAGCGATAACTCATGACCCCGAATGGTGTTCTGCAGATCGCGATTTTCTTTTTGATCATCCTTGCCCTTACGAAGCCGCTCGGCAGCTACATGGCGAACCTGTTCGACGGCAAGAGGACGTTCCTGCACCCGTGCTGCGGCCGTTGGAAGCAGTGGTGTACAAGTTAGCCGGCGTTAACGAGAGTACGGAACAACGCTGGACACAGTACACGGCCTCGTTACTCGCATTCAGTATTTTCAGCTTCTTATTCGTCTACTTGCTGCAGCGGCTTCAGGGTGTTCTGCCTCTGAACCCGCAGGGCTTCGGTGCCGGCCTTGTATCGCCCGATCTCGCGTTTAACACCGCAATTAGCTTCGTAACGAATACAAACTGGCAAGCGTACTCCGGCGAATCCACGCTTAGCTATCTCGTCCAGATGGCAGCGTTAACAGTTCAGAATTTTGCTTCCGCCGCGGCCGGAATCGCCGTAGCGATCGCCGCTCACGCGGGGCTTTGCACGGCAGAAAGCGAACAGCCTAGGAAATTTTTGGGTGGATTTGACGCGGGCTACTATCTACGTTCTCCTCCCTTTATCGCTCGTTTGCGCTCTGTTCCTCTGCTCACGAGGCGTGATTCAAAATTTCCATCCTTATACCGTGGCGCACACCATCGAGGGCGCGAAACAGGTGATCGCGCAAGGTCCTGTTGCTTCGCAGGAAGCAATTAAGATGCTGGGCACCAACGGTGGCGGCTTCTTTGGCGCCAACTCAGCGCACCCATTCGAGAATCCGTCTCCGCTCACCAACATGCTCCAGATGGTGATGATCTTTGCTATCCCGGCGGGTTTGAGCTACACATTCGGGTCGATGATAGGCGATCGGAGGCAAGGATGGAGCATCTTCGCGGCGTTCTCGGTCATGTTTTTTGCGGGCGTCTTCGTCTGTTATTGGGCGGAACAGAAAGGCAATCCCACGATTGCAAAATTGGGTATCGAAACGCACGCTACGGCCACCCAGAGCGGCGGCAACATGGAGGGCAAAGAAACTCGCTTCGGCATTGCAAGCTCGGCGCTGTTTACAACGGTTACCACCGACGCGAGCTGCGGGGCGGTGAACAACGCACACGACAGTTTGACTCCGTTGGGCGGCTTGGTTCCACTATTCAACATCCAGACTGGCGAAGTGATTTTTGGCGGCGTCGGGGCAGGCTTGTATGGAATCCTGCTCTACGCGATCGTCGCGGTCTTTATTGCCGGCCTGATGGTCGGCCGCACGCCTGAATACGTGGGAAAGAAAATCGAGGGGAAGGAAGTGAAAATGGCGATGCTGGCGCTGATCGCGACGGCATTTAGCATTCTTGTTCTCGCGGCAATCTCGTCGGTTGCTCAATTTGCTCCGCCAACAAAAGATGCGAAAGGCCAGGTTGTACCGCACAGCTATTGGAACCCGCCAGGTCCCGCAACCGCTAACCTGAACAACTCCGGTGCGCACGGATTTTCGGAAAACTTATACGCGTACACGAGCGCAACGGGTAACAACGGGAGTGCCTTCGGAGGGCTCAACGCGAACACACCCTGGTACAACCTGACCCTGGGTCTGGCAATGCTGATGGGCCGCTTCCTGTTTCTGATTCCGTTGTTGGCGGCGGCAGGGAGCCTGGCGGCGAAGAAGAAAGTGGCGGAGACGCTCGGCACTTTGCCGACGCACGGACCTTTGTTTGTCGGCCTGCTGGTAGGTACGGTGCTGCTGGTGGGAGCACTCACGTTTTTCCCAGCGCTCGCGCTGGGTCCAATTGTTGAGCACTATCTGATGGAAAGCGGGAAACTTTTCTCCATGCTCTTACTCCCGATTGGGAGCTAACCAATGGCTACGCTAACCAACGCTCCTCCTACTGCTTCGTCGCAAGGCGCGGCATCGCTGCTGCCCGGCAAGCTGGTGCGGGCACGGCCACTTTTCGACCCGGACATCGTGCGCAGGGCCACGAAAGATTCCTTCGTCAAGCTCAACCCGATCACGTTGATGAAGAATCCGGTAATGTTCGTTGTCGAAGTTGGGGCCGCCTTGGTGACGATCTTCTTGCTACGGGATGTTTTCACCGGAGTCCATGGCAAACAAGGTTTCGAGCTTCAGATTGCTATTTGGCTCTGGTTTACGGTCCTGTTCGCAAACTTCGCCGAGGCAATGGCGGAGGCTCGCGGCAAAGCGCAAGCCGATACGCTTCGTAAGACCAAGACGGACTCGATTGCGAAGCGCATGCTGAGCAACGGCAAAATCGAAACCGTTCCGGCTTCGAAGCTTCGCAGCGGAGATTTCGTGATTGCTGAGGTGGGCGACCTCATTCCCGGCGATGGCGAAGTCATCGAAGGCATCGCCACGGTTGACGAATCCGTAATTACCGGCGAAAGCGCGCCCGTCATTCGCGAATCCGGCGGGGACCGGAGCGCCGTCACGGGTGGGACCAAAGTCCTGTCCGACCGAATCAAGATCCGGATCACTTCCAATCCCGGCGAGACGTTCCTCGACAAGATGATCGCGCTGGTTGAAGGCGCGGAGCGTCAGAAGACGCCGAACGAGATCGCGTTGAATATCTTGATTGCCGGACTGACGCTGATCTTCTTGTTGGCGGTTGCGACGCTGCACCCGTTTGCCGTATATGCGGTATCGTCCGCCGGCTCGGGCACAGTGCCGACGATCGCGGTTTTGGTCTCGCTTCTCGTCTGTTTGATCCCAACCACGATTGGCGGACTGCTCTCGGCGATCGGAATCGCGGGCATGGATCGCGTTATGCAGCACAACGTGCTCGCAATGAGCGGCAAGGCTGTCGAGGCGTCCGGGGATGTGAATACATTGCTGCTCGATAAGACAGGCACCATCACGCTTGGCAATCGTCAGGCTGTCGAGTTTCTGGCTTTCCGGGGAGTTACAGAAGAGGAACTGGCGGATGCAGCGCAATTATCCAGCTTGGCGGATGAAACTCCGGAGGGCCGATCGATTGTGGTGCTCGCGAAGGAAAAGTACAGGCTACGCGGGCGCGAAGTAGCCGAGCATGAGGCGCATTTCATTCCCTTTTCCGCCTACACCCGTATGAGCGGCGTAGATATCGATGGCCGCAGGTTGCGCAAAGGAGCGAGCGGCGCTATTTCGAATTTCGTGAAGGAGCTTGGCGGCAATCTCCCCGCGGACTTCGAAGAGACATCCGACCGAATATCGCGCACCGGAGGCACTCCTCTTGCGGTTGCCGACGGAGCCCGGGCGTTGGGCATCATTCATCTAAAAGACATCGTCAAAGGCGGGATGAAGGAGCGAATCGGCCAGCTTCGACTCATGGGGATCCGCTCGGTCATGATCACGGGCGATAATCCGCTTACTGCCGCAGCGATTGCGAGCGAAGCGGGTGTTGACGATTTTCTCGCCCAGGCGACGCCGGCCGACAAGCTCGAGTACATCAAACGGGAACAAGCGGAAGGCCGCCTAGTAGCGATGACGGGCGACGGGACGAACGACTCGCCCGCATTGGCGCAAGCGGACGTCGGAGTGGCGATGAACACCGGCACCATGGCGGCCAAAGAGGCCGGCAACATGGTGGATCTGGATAGCAATCCAACCAAGCTCATTGAGATCGTCGCCATCGGCAAGCAACTGCTCATTACCCGCGGCGCGCTGACTACGTTCTCCATCGCAAACGACGTCGCCAAATACTTCGCCATCATTCCAGCGATGTTTATGGCCACATATCCGGCACTGCGGCACTTCAACATCATGGGCCTTCACACGCCGCAGAGCGCCGTGCTGGCGGCTGTCATTTTCAATGCGCTTATCATTATCGCGCTGGTGCCGCTGGCCCTTCGCGGCGTAAAGTACCGGCCCGTCGGCGCTGCTTCTCTGTTGCGGCGCAACGTTCTCATTTACGGCATCGGGGGAATCATTGTGCCGTTCCCCGGCATTTGGATTCTCGATCAGCTTTTGGTTGTGCTGCATCTCGCCTAAGGTCAACGGAAAGGATTATCGTGCTGAAACAACTCATTCCGGCACTTCGAATCACGGTCCTGATGACGGTGCTTACCGGCTTGGTGTACCCAGGCGTTGTCACCGGACTGTGCCAGGTCTTCTTTAAGCAGTCAAGCTGACGGAAGTCTGATCGTGCAGAACGGCCGGGTACTCGGGTCCGCGTTAATCGGGCAAAATTTTGCCAAACCTGAATATTTCCACCCCCGCCCTTCCGCGGCAGGCAACGGCTACGATCCAACTGCGTCGGGACCGTCGAACCTGGGTCCGACGAGCCAGAAGTTGTACGACCGGATGAAAGCTGCGGCTGATCAGTTCCGGAAGGAAAATCCCGATTATACGGGTGCGATTCCAGCCGACGCTCTGACCGCCTCCGGCAGCGGTCTCGATCCAGACATCAGTCCGGCCAACGCCGAAGCGCAAGCTGCGCGAATAGCGAAAGCACGCGGCGCGAATCTGTCCGCCATACAGAAGCTCATCGAGTCGTCAGTGGAACATCGCGATTTGGGCTTTCTGGGCGAGCCCCGCGTAAATGTGCTGCAACTCAATTTGGAGCTTGATCGTCAGATCCCAAAACCTTAAACTCGGTCATCGGAACCTATGTCACGCTCGAAACCAATGCTCATCCTGTGTCTTGTGTCGATTTTTTCCCTGGGTGCGCCGTGTCCGGCTCAACAGTCCACGGCGGACAGCGACCAGCAGTCGGATGCAAACGGCCCTCCGCTGACGGATCGCGAACGTATGCTGTTGGACCGGATCAACACCCTGGAGAAACGGGTTGAAGCGTTAGAGAGCAAGACTAGGTGAAAGCAATCCCGCTGCGACGCCGCCCGCGGCGTCAGCTGAACGAGCAAGCTCGTCTGCGGACGCAACGGAGGCCAAAGCGAAAACGCCGGAGACTCTGCCGCCGCCTTCTTTTTTGGGCGGAACTACGTTGAATGTCACCTTGGACGGTTATTACGGTTACAACTTCAACAACCCCATCGGACGCGTCAATCTCTTGCGCGCGTATGACGTGAGCAGCAACGCGTTTAGCCTGAATCAGGCCGATTTGATTCTCGATAATCAGCCCGATCCATCGAAGGACAAGCGCTGGGGTTTCCGGCTCGACTTCCAATATGGCCAAGCGACAGAAACGCTGCAGGGAAACCCTGCGAACGAACCGCGCCCCGAGATTTATCGTGCCGTTTATCAAGCGTACGGTACATATGTTCTGCCTGTCGGAAAGGGGCTGACGGTCGATTTCGGGAAGTTCGCGAGTTCCTTAGGGTATGAGGGCAACTACACCAAAGATCAGATGAACTACTCTCGATCGTTCTGGTTCAATTTTCTGCCTTTCTATCATATGGGCGCGCGCGTGAACTATGCGTTCAGTGACGCCTTGTCCGTTCATTATTGGCTAGTGAACGGCACCCAGCAGACAGAGCCTTTCAACGGCTATAAAGACGAGTTCTTCGGAGCAACGATCACGCCCCGCAAAAATGTTTCCTGGAACGTGAACTACTACCTCGGCCAGGAACATCCCGACGTGACGTACTTCCCAAACGGCGGCGCCCCGGCGAATGCTCCTACGCTACAGGGCGTTCCATTCGAGCCCATATCGAATCCGCCGGCGGGCAAGCTGCACATTTTCGACACTTATATCAACTGGCAGGCTACTTCGAAATGGGTTTTTGCTGCCGAAGCGGATGACGAAATCGAGCGCTTGTATGAGTCTTCGCATCCATCGCATACGGATGGAGGGGCTCTCTACGCGCAATATCAGTTCACGCCGAAACTCTCATTTGCGGGCCGTGGCGAGTATCTTTCCGATCGGGGCGGACTGTTCAGCGGTGTCACACAAGCAATTAAGGAAACAACCTTTACGACGAAGTATCAGGTTGCGGATGGATTCGATCTCTTCGGCGAATTTCGCCGGGATTTCTCGAATCGTCCATTCTTCTATACCGACACGCTTGGCCTACTTAAGAGCGAGCAGAACACGGCTACGTTAGGGCTGGTGTGGTGGTGGGGCGGAAAAGAGGGCTCCTGGTAGATCCGTGGAAAAAAAGACGGCAGGTGCGGTCAATCCTTGTAAGGATCAAATTCGTGTTCGCCTGCCATCGCCACTCCGACCGGAGTCAGGACGTGTAGGATCTTCACGGAATCGGCGTGGTGCCCGAGAACCTCGTCCAGCCTTTTGTAACAGTGCGGACTTTCGTCCGTCCCGGCGCCTCTAAGCGTCACGCCTTTACGCGAGATCCACTCGGCCATCATTTCCGGCGTGACCTTCCCTTCCCGCTTGCACACGCCTTTTTTCCAAACGCCTTTGGCCTCCCGGCGTCCCATGACGCGGCCTGCGCCGTGAACCGTGGAGTAGAGCGAGTGCTTTCCGTCGTGATTTTCCACGCCTTCGAGAATCACAGACTGATCTCCCATGGATCCGCCGACAAATCCCTTCTGGCCGGGAAAAGCGGGCGTGGCGCCTTTTCGCACGACCCATAAAGTTCGGCCGCCGTGCTCCTCCTGCCATGCGAAATTGTGATGATTGTGCACCTCCTCGACAATCGAAGCGCCTAAAATGCTCACGACTTTCCGGCACACCCAATCGCGACCGGCGTAGGCGTATTCGCCAGCCAACTTCATTGCTTCGATGTACTGACTGCCCAGATCCGAATTGACCTTCAGAACCAGCGGGTCCACATCCATCCCATCGGCGGCGCCTCCCAATTTCAAAAAGTGGGTTGCGATTTTGTGCCCGAATCCGCGCGATCCAAAATGAACTCCCACCCAGACGCGATCGCGCTCATCGGTAAACAGATCCACGTAGTGGTTACCCGACCCGATCGTGCCGAGTTGATCTGCCGCGAGGCGCTTGAGGCTCTTTGCGGGTTCCGTGAGCCAGCCGGGATGTGTTTTGTCGAGCAATGGGTGCTCGACCCGTTCCTCATTCTTGCGGCCCACTCCGAAGGAGATGGAGCTCCAAACGTCATCCATGATCGGCCCGATTCGGTTACGAAGCTCATCGGCAGGCATGTCCGTTAGAACTGCTTTATTCCCGCAGCCGATGTCGTATCCGACTCCCGACGGGCTGATCGAATCTTCGTAAGCAACGACGCCGCCGATGGGAACGGCGTAGCCTTTGTGGTGGTCTCCCATGAGCGCCACGTGGGTGGCAGTCTTCGCACAGTTTCGGATCTGCGATAACGCTCCTTCGTCAACGGGCAGACCCCAGATGGGGATGGAATCGATGATTTTCATTCTGACTTCGAATGTCCTACCTGAGACATAGGTAACACTTTTGGCCTTTCAGGAAGGCAGGAGGCATGGATCACGGATTAATTGAGCGAAAACGCTCGATCGAGAGCGCGGGCGGAAATTTGCAACATGGATATCGGGAGGTGAGTTCATCGTGAACGCCAAGGGCAGTGTCAGCAATAACCCGGATTTGGACCGAGCCGGTACGTGTCACCTCGAGCGGAAGAATGGAAGCTTCGGCAGTGGTGTAAGCGCTGATGCGGTTGACGTATGCATTCTCAAAGTGGGGGGCAAATTTCAACGCGGCATTCGCGTTGCACTTCTGGCATTATAATTTCGTGCGAGTTCATTCCGCTCTTCGCATCACTCTGGCCATCGCCGCGAACGTCACTGGTCATGTGTCGACCTTTAACGAGTTGATCACGCGACATTACGTTGACTAGGGCTTTCGGTTCTAATGGAGCTAGGCGAACGGGGCACGACATGTATGCGGCGGCTCAAAATTCTTAGCATCGTTTGCATCGCATGCCTGGGTACCTTTTATGGCGTTCCGAAGCTGTTGGAAATCTGGCTGCTCTCGCACCTGAACTGTTGGACGGTGGTTTTCGTAGGTGATCTTCTGGGCTGTGCGGTACACGCCCGTTATGTTGGTTGGCGCTTCGCGGGCCTTCTTTACTGGTTGCTCACGACGGCAGAGTTGCTACTTTCAGGAAACCAAGTGCTTACTTGTCGAGACCTGATCCCGGTATTAGATGCCGTGCCCGCGATTCTCCTCACCACGCGCGCAGTGCGAGCAGTTGTCATCGCGTGAAGATCAATTCTGTACGCCAACTCTATCTCCTCTCGACGCTAAGGCCCCACTACCCTCCTGGCCGCACGCCACGCGGTCGCCTCATTCGTGGCAAACGTTGGCAATGAACATTTCCGCTCGAATTGCGAATAAAAGAGGCGAGCACGCCGTTTTGCTGACGACAGCCGGCCCGTGCACCTCATACCGCTAGGCGAATAGCCGCGCGAACCGCGCTGTTGCCAAAGCGCATAGGCAAGTTTTGCGATATCTTCCTGCCCCGGCCTTTCGGCTCGATCCTTTGCGGAGCCCTGTGGACTTGCATCGGACTCGGTTGCTCCGGTTTGAAACTCGCTTTGGACGGAACGGGCTTGGACATCGCCGTTGAAGACATGTGAGCTTGTTCCTACTTCACATTGAACTTCCCTGGGGCACGTGGGAGTCGGAAGGGTCCTTTGACAATCCCTTTGGCCTCGGCGCAAGCGCCCAGCGGCCCGGTCTCT
>CAWJUK010000023.1:0-314982 GCA_963846035.1 uncultured Acidobacteriaceae bacterium
CCGGACATCGTAATGGAGGTGAGAGGCATCATGCCGCTGGACACAAAAAAATCCTCCGCGTCCGTGCTGGTGGGGTGGCGATTTCTCCGGCTTCGGCTCAGGCGTCTTTTGAAAATTCCGTTTGCGCTCGTACTCTTTGAGACCCGTGGTTTTAGGACCCATCGCTGCCGCCATTATGCCAATACCGGCGCTCCCCAAGACGCGCTCGCGCCTGCTACTCTGAGAGAGCCTTCCCTTATTCTTGGAATCGACTGACTCGTTGTCCGTCCGTCTGAATTCGCGTATACACATGAGCTTTGCCGAACAACTCAAGAGCCAGATCAACATCGTTGACCTGATTGGGCAATACGTTCGTTTAAGGCGTTCCGGAGCGAGTAACAGCTATGTCGGGCTGTGCCCGTTCCACTCCGAGAAGACTCCTTCTTTTCGTGTGCATGGCGCGAACCAGTTCTATAAATGCTTCGGTTGCGACGCGAGCGGAGATATTTTCAAGTTCGTGATGGAGAGAGAAGGTATCACCTTTCCCGAGGCGCTGAGCTTTCTCGCCGAGCGATACGGAATCGCCATGCCGGAGCGACAGCGCTTCGACGATCCGGAAGCGCAGCGGCGCTCTGCTTTGTTTGAAATGCATGAAATTGCCGCTGAGACCTTTCATCGCAATCTCCTCGCATCCGCAGGAAAGGAAGCACTACGCTACCTGGAATCGCGCGGCGTCTCACGCACAGCCATCGAGGATTTCCGATTGGGTTTCTCCGATCCTTCTGGTCACAACCTGCTTCAGCGTCTTATGAAATTCGGCCCCTCCCTACTTGAGGAATCAGGCCTGATCGCGAAACGTCACGATGGCTCAGGCTTTTATGATCGCTTCCGCGGCCGCCTGATGTTCCCGATCCATAACGAATCCGGGAAGATCATCGGGTTCGGTGGCCGCGCGCTCCGCGCAAATGACGAACCGAAATATCTGAACTCGCCCGAAACCAAGATCTACAAAAAATCAACGGTTCTTTACAATCTGCATCGCGCGAAAATCGACGCTCGCAAGCTCGACCGCATGATTTTGGTGGAAGGTTACCTGGACGCGATCGCAATTCACTTTGCGGGTCTGCATGAAGTGGTCGCCACATGTGGAACGGCCCTCGCAGCCGAGCAGGTCCGGTCCATAAAACGCCAGGTTTCGCAGCAAGGGAGCACCGGCGAGGTGATTCTGAACTTTGACTCCGATGCCGCGGGCGCGCGCTCCACTGAGAAATACATCGCAACCCTCCTCTCAGAAGGATTGCGTGTCAGGATTGTCGAACTTTCCGGTGATCTCGATCCGGACGAATTCATCCAGCAAAATGGCTCCGAGGCGTACCGGAACCGAGTGAACACGGCTGTGTCCTATTTCGCGTGGCTGACCGCGCGTGCTCGCGAGAAATTCAACATGACCACCGCTGCGGGTCGCGTTGACGCCTTCAAGTCTCTGCTACCCGCCATCCAACAGGTGACTGACCGTATGGAACGTGCGGCGATTAGTAGCGAAATTGCCGAAGCGCTTCGCGTGGACCCCGATATCGTTCGCGATGTACTCCGGCGTGCACCAGCCACGCAGCCCAGACCCGCCGCCGCAGCCATTCCCGTTATTCCAGCCAGCGAAAAGCTTCTTCTTGCCTGCTGCTTGATCAACTCGGATGCGCGCGCATTGACGAGATCGCTTCTCTCGCGTTCGGAGATCCTCGCGATTCTTGAATTGAAAGCGATTTTCGAAGCCGTGCTCGAAATCGATCGTGGCGGCGACTTATTGCCGGTGGAAACTCTAATGACCCGCTTGGAACCGCCTTTGCGAAACGTAGTGGCAGACGTAAGTTTCTCGGAACTGGGCATTCGGGAAGACCAGGCAGGAATCCAGGCTCTCGATTGCGCTCGCGCGCTTGAGGCGAAGGCGGAATCCGCGGCCCGGCAGCGCCTGAAGGATCAGATCCGCGGATTTGAGCAGCAAGGGAATTTCTCCGAAGCGATCCGCCTGGCGGAGGAGCTCAATCGGCTCAATTTCGCTCCTTCGGCAGGTGAAAATCGTGTTGTACTATGAGGAGTCGAGGAACTGTTCAGGGGTGAGACGCCTGCGATTCCCATGCTTGTCGCCGGCGAGAGTTGACTTATTCTTTCGGATGTCGATCAAGCTGTAAGTTGAAGATCGCTTATGCAAGATAGCAACGAGAAAGGTTTCGCTCTTGACGACGACATCACGACGGCGGTGGACGGCGTTCTCACGGGCCCAGGTCAACTGAAAGACCTTTTTGCGGACCTTGGGCCCGCGCCAGTCGAGTTGCTGGACGACGCCAAAGAGTTCGAGAAGAAAAACGACGAAGAAGATCTTTCCGATCTCGACCTTTCGCACGATGCATCCGACACCGGCAATGATTCGGTACGTGTCTATTTGCGGGAAATGGGCATGGTTCCATTGCTGACGCGCGAGGGTGAGATTGAGCTCGCAAAACGGATTGAGCGCGGGGAGAAAGCCGTTCGGAAAGCGCTTTCGCGTTCTCGCTTGATCATTCACCTCCTGCTCGACGCGAGATATGAGATGGAGCGCGCGAATCTACCGGTTCTGAACGTGCTGCAATCGCCTGATCCGCAAGTAACACGCGAAGAGGATTATTCCGTTCAATTGCTGAAGGAGCAGTTCTGCGACGTGATGAAACGCGTCGAGAAGTTGTTTCGCAAGGCCCAGCAGACAAAACAGAAGTTGATTGTGATATCGCGCAATACGAGACCCAAACAACATCGGAAGCTGCACTTCGAGCACTTGCGGCTTATGGCGCTGATTTCAAGACAAATTCGAGAACTCGCCTTTGCTCCACGTTTTCGGCACTGCTTGAGTGCCGGGCTTCGAAAGGCCGTGGACGAGCTGAAGCCGCTAGAGGAGGAAATCGCGCGATTGCACCGCAAGCTCGAACAGCCGTCGATTTCTGGTTCAGGCTCTACTCTCAACATCCGTGCCGAATTAAAAGCGCTCACAGCTCAAATTCAGACGCTCGAGGAAAAGTGCGGGGCTACAGCCGCTGAGCTTCGCCGCAGTCTGCAAATCGTCGAACGCGGCGAAATGGAGACGGAGTTCGCGAGGAAACGTCTCATTGAAGCCAATCTCCGTCTGGTAGTTTCAGTGGCGAAGCGCTACACCAATCGCGGCATGCAGTTCCTCGATTTAATCCAGGAAGGCAATATCGGATTAATGCGGGCGGTGGAGAAGTTCGACTACAAGCGAGGCTACAAGTTCTCGACTTACGCGACTTGGTGGGTCCGCCAGGCCGTTACCCGCGCTATCGCCGACCAGGCCCGCACGATTCGTGTTCCCGTGCACATGATTGAGACCATCAACAAATTAGTGCGTTTGCAACGTGTGATGCAGCAGGAATTGGGTCGCGAGCCAACCACCGAAGAGCTGGCCGTGCGCATGGATCTTTCACCGAGCAAGACACGCCGCGTTCTGCGCATCGCTCAGGAGCCTATTTCGCTCCAGACGCCGGTGGGCGAGGAAGTCGAGTCGAACCTTGGCGACTTCCTCGTCGACAGCAGAACCATTTCCCCTTCCGAGGCTGTGATCAACCTCAACTTGCGGGAGCAAACGGCGGAAGTTCTCAAAACGCTCAGCCCGCGCGAAGAGAAAATCGTCAAGATGCGATTCGGTCTGCAGGACGGGAGCGAGCACACGCTAGAAGAGGTAGGCCAGAACTTCGCGGTTACGCGCGAGCGCATCCGCCAGATCGAAGCCAAAGCGCTTCGCAAGCTCCGTCATCCGAGCCGCAGTCATCGCCTCCGCAACTTTATAGAAACCAGCTCGCCTCTGTGATCCGGAACTGACTTGGCTGCCGTTACACCGCTTCACTCCGTCACTCCACCTAGGAAAGTCCCCAAGCCAAAGAACGCTGCGGAACGAAAAGCGCGCCTGGATCGCATTTTCAAGGCACTCGATGATTCTTTCCCTGCGGCGACTTGCGCGCTTCACCACCGGAATCCCTGGCAATTACTGGTCGCCACGATACTATCCGCTCAATGCACGGACGAGCGCGTCAACAAAGTGACTCCCGGGTTGTTCCGCAAATATCCCACCATCGACGACTTCGCAAGCGCGCCTCAAGAAGAACTTGCGCAGGATATCCGCTCAACCGGTTTTTTCAATAACAAAGCGCGCTCGCTCATCGGCGCAGCGCGAAAAATCCGCGCCGATTTTGGCGGCAGTGTTCCGCGAACTCTTGATGAGATGCTCTCCGTGCCTGGAGCCGCGCGGAAGACGGCGAACGTTGTCCTGGGGACCGCGTACGGCATCGCCTCCGGGGTCGTCGTGGACACTCACGTACAGCGCATCGCGCAACGCCTCGATCTGACGAGGAACTCGGATCCCGTCAAAATCGAGCAGGACCTGATGAAGATTGTTCCCCAAGAGAGGTGGATTCTTTTTTCGCATCAAGTCATCCATTTCGGTCGCCAAGTCTGTATCGCGCGAAAACCTCGATGCGCTTCCTGCCCGCTCGATCCTATCTGTTACGCAAAAGATAAAACGCTCTATACCGTCGCTTGAGCAACTTTGATGGCTCGTTTCTATCTGGGCGTCGATGGCGGCCAATCGTCAACGGTAGCTTTGATCGCGGATGAGGCTGGCCGGATCGTGGGTTCGGGGCAAGGCGGCCCTTGTAATCACGTGAAGGGTGCCGAAGCCCGATCAAAATTCTTGTCCGCTGTCGGCGGCTGCGTCGAAGAGGCGTGTCGAAAAGCGGCGCTTGACACGTCAACTCTTACCTTCGCTTCGGCTTGCTTCGGTTTCAGCGGTGGGCCGGAAGACAAAGAGGTGCACGCGCGAAACGTTGTTCGCAGTTTGAAGTATAAAATTACGCACGATTCCGAAATAGCGCTCTCCGGAGCCACGGAACGCAAACCCGGAATCATCGTCATCGCCGGAACAGGGTCCATGGCGTTCGGACGCAATGCGGCGTTCGAAACCGCTCGCGCGGGCGGATGGGGGTACATCTTTGGCGACGAAGGCGGCGCGTTCGATCTTACTCGGCGCGCTCTCCGCGCTGCCCTGCGCTTCGAAGAAGGCTGGGGACGGCCCACCGTCTTACGGGAGCGTTCTGCTGAAAGAAACGGGAGCGCGGGATGCCAATGAGCTGCTGCATCGCTTTTACGCCCAAGTGCCTCGGTCAACGGTTGCTTCTCTCGCGCCGTTGGTGACACGTGCTGCCGAACAAGGCGATCACGTCGCCATCGAAATTCTAAACGGTGCGGCCGCGGACCTGGCTTGGTTCGTCGAAGGCGTTTACCGGCGGTTATTTCATGCCGGAGAGCACATCATAGTCGCGCATAGCGGCGGAGTCTTCCAAAGTACGCCTTTGTGCCTCGCATTTATCGAGCGGATCAAAACCGCGATCCCGTGTACCGCTGGACCATCTCGGCTGAGCCCGGCAGCCGGAGCTGTTATCGAAGCTCTTCGCCTGGATGACAACGTAAGCGAGCTGTCCGGAGTCCCGCAATCTGAAAAGGTTCATCCTTGATTCCACACGCTGAACTGACCCTTTACTTTCCGATATAATGTAAAGCAGAAATGGCGGAATCGACTCTTTCTGCAAAGCACCAAATTGTAATCCCGAGGGAAGCGCGCCAGGCACTCGGCGTAAAAGCCGGCGACAAGCTGCTCGTAGTCGTCCGAGGCGCCAGAGTGATCGTGCTGCAAAAGCCAGAACCGCACCACACCGCTATCCGGGGTTTGGCCAAACGTTCGTATCCAGACAAGTACCTTGAGAAGGAACGCCGGAGCTGGGCCTGACGCTGCTCCGCGCCTTTCTACGTCGTCATGGGCGGATCGCGCTGGACACAAGCGTTTTCATCTACCAGTTAGAAGCAAATCCCCGGTATGCTGTTCTGACGGACCAAGTATTCACGTGGCTTGAGCAGCCGCATCACATGGCGGTAACGTCTACTGTTACAATGACCGAGCTGCTGGTCCAGCCGTATCGGAGCTCGGACGAGGAGCAGGTTGATGAGTTCTACGGCCTGCTCTCCACCTATCCCAATCTTGATTGGATCGCGCCGGATCTTGCAATCGCCGATATGGCCGCCAGACTTCGCGCCGCACACGGCCTCAGAACTCCGGACGCCTTGCAAGCCGCAACTGCGATTCAGGCACAGGTAACCGGCCTGGTGACGAACGATTCCATCCTTGGACGCGTGAGAGATTATGAGACGATCGTGCTTGACGACATTCTCTGATCCGCCGACCGGGCACAGCTCACTGAAGGTACTCGAGAATGCCGGGGCCATACGCAAAGGTTCCCGGCGCCCCTCCTGTGTGGAGAAATACAACATTCTCACCCGGCTTGAAATACCCGCGTCGCAATAGATCGAGCAGTGCCGCGAACGCCTTTCCCGTATACACGGGATCGAGCAAGAGTCCTTCACTCATCGCGACCATCTGAAGAGTTTCGATCGTCTCCTTATCGAGAATGCCGTACCCCGCGCGCACGTATTCATCAAACACGATAACTTCGCCATCGGCCAATCCATCACCAAATTCGTTCAGGGTTTGGTCGGCGATTGTCTTTACCCAATTGGTTACCGTTTCTCGTGTATTCGAGACGCTGATGCCCACCATCTTCACACCAGGGCACAGCATCTTGCCTCCGGCAACCAGGCCTGCGTGCATGCTGCCCGAGCCGGTCGCGAAAACGACGGCATCGACGTCGATTTTTTGTGCTTCGGCCTGTTCCTTGAGTTCGAGCACGGCATTCACGTAACCAAGCGCGCCTAGGGGCCGAGTCATCGAGCCTTCCGCCAACGACGCTCCTATCGGCGCAATGTAACACTCCCGTCCGGCCTTCTCTTCCGCCTTAACTATGGGATCGATAACGTCGCGGACACCTTCGAGCGACATCATCTTGCGGTCACCTAGCGGAACCATATGGATCTCGGCGCCGTATATCGAATCGAGCAGCGCGTTACCCTCCATGGCGTCGGGCAGACCGGGTCGTGAGAAGAGGACGAGCACCGGCTTGATGCCGTACTTCCGAGCCGCCGCGGCAGTCTGCCGGCACCAGTTCGATTGCACGCCCGCCCAGGTCACGATGGAATCAGCTCCCTGGGCCAACGCGTCCGCGATGACGAATTCGAGTTTGCGAACTTTGTTCCCGCCCAGGGCTAATCCCGTAAGATCGTCCCGCTTGACGAATAGATTAATGCCCAAGCGGGAGGAAAGCGTGTCCAGACGTTGAAGCGGAGTCGGCAGATCCGCGAGAATCCGCCTGGGAAACGAATCGAGAACCCGGCGGATCGAATGTGGCGAAATACCGGTGGTTGTTGCCATGCGATCGGCTATCTCGCTCCAGAATTCGATGCGCGCGCCCAGTTCGATCCAGCGCGACCGCGCAGTGCGGTTCCCCGGAATAAAACTGTGAGCTGATCACGCCGAAGGTGGCGGGAACGATATCCGTACCCTTACGCTGTGGTTGGGTTCGCAAAATTCACATGGTTAAAGATGTTGAAGAAATCGGCCGAAATGCGAAGGCTCACCCGCTCCGTGATGGCGGTAGACTTGCCGAGCGAGAAATCCAGATTCCAAAAGGGCGGTCCATAAATTGGATTCGCGAGCCATCCCGAGTATCGATGGACGGCATCACATGCCGGAAGCTGTTCAACGCTGCGGAAGGGTTCCCGAAAAGGTTCAAACCCGAACCGCCGGTCGCGGGATCGCCCGTGATGCCCACTCCGTTCGATCCGGCAACTCCGGAATGCAGCCCGGTGGATACAGAGGCCGTGGGGATCAGGGCGCTTGGAAACGCAAGAAATCCGCCGCCGAAAGCATTGAGCAGTGGAATCGGTGACCGCCAGCGGAACGCCGGAGAAGGCAGTGAAGATTCCCGAGACAGACCAGCCGCCAATGATTCGATCCGCGAAATTCCCCGTGCTGAAGCGGTGCCCTTTCCCCGCGCGGGAGATCATAAACAAAGCTGGCGTTGAAGATATGCCGGCGATCGACCGCCGCCGGTCCATAATCGAACCCCGGATGGTAGCTGTTCGTAAACACCGCAGCGGAGTTCTCGTTTGCAAGCTGATCATCGAGCTACTTCGAAAAGCGTATAGTTTGCGGCGAACGTCAATCCATGTGAGGTCTGCTTGCGCAGCGAAGCGATGAACGCATTGTAATTGGTAATGCCCAGATCCGTTTGCATGAAGAGCCCAAACGGGATCGTCGTGAAGTTGTAGGGCGACAAGCCGAAAGCGCTTGCCGCGTCAAATTCATGATGTAGAACAACGTAGCTTGCATCGCCTGACGTAAATTGGCTGGTTGCGTGCGAGGCAATATACCGGCAGTGCCTAGATCCCGGCAGCTGGTTTTGAAAAAACGGCTGGTTCGCCGGGGTTTGACCCTTGCGCAGCGCCGTCGCGACCGCATCGAATGCTTGCGCAAACGTCTGACCCGAAGCAGGATCTTTAAAGAAATATGGGGAGGCAGTTCAGATCGACACCAGACGGAAGATCGCCTTCCAAAATGTCCGATGTATCCCAGCTCCATGACCATGTTCCCCGGAAGCTCCCGCTGAATCGTGAAATCGACGTTGTAGTTGCGGCCCACTTTCAAAAACGGATCGTCCGCGAAAGCAAGTTGTCGCCTCCGGCAGATGAGGAATAATCGGGTTTGTAAGCGTTTGAGCCACGCTGGGCACAGGAACTGATCCATCCACGCCGACGCGGAAACGAGGATGACCGGGTTGTTCGACCCAGCCGCCGGATTGCAGCCCGGTCCCGGCGTACCTGTGGCATTGCATGCCGGCGTTAAAACGGACGCTCCGTTCGTCAAACCCCTCGCCTAACTGGGGAATGGCAACGCTGGTAACGGTATTTACGCGGTCATACGTGACCCCGAAACCCCAGCGAAACACGGTTTTCCGGTCGCCAAAAACATCCGCCAAAAAGTCCCTTCGTCATGGAGGGATTCCAAGCCACCGCAACGCGCGGCGCAAAATTCGACCAATCGGTGTGGAACACCGAATTATGCGCGAAGCCTCACGGTCTCAAATGCGACTGCGGATTGTACACGACTCCGTTCTGCCCGGACACTTGTTTGTTCTGAAGATAATTATCCGGGTCGATGAGCTGTCCGGTCGTATTGTCGATCAGCAGAGTCTGGCGTCCGAGCTTTTCCTTTGGAGGGGTTTGCCAGCCATATCCCAGACCATAGCTGATCGTTAGCGATTGGCTGATGCGCCAGGTGTCCTGCGCGTAGAAATTGTAGACAAACGAGGAGGTGTCGTTTACATACGCAGTACCCAAGCGGGAGCAGGTTCAGGTTGCCGTCCCGCACAGCCAGAACAGACGTATTGTCTATCAGGCCCAAGCTAGCCGCGTAAAGCCGATTCCAGGTCGATAGATCGCGGCGTTCAAGCAATTCGTGACCACTCCGGCGCCGCAGGTAGGAGGCGTGTTGCAGAAGGGATAGATCAGGAAATTGCCCTGATCGAGGACCGCCTCGGGCGAAGTAAGCGTCTGGCCTTGTTTCGAATTGCGCGAAACGTAAAACGGCGTGGCGCGGATGTCGACGCCAAACTCGAAAGTGTGTGTCCCTTTGGTCCAGGTAAGGTCATCGGTGCCTTGGATGTCGTGTTCGATCAAGCTTTGAAAACGAGCTCGCTGCTCTTCCACATCGATCGGCGTATCACGAGCGGGTTGGTCCCGTGGGCTGGATCGCGATCGGCCCGATGGCGCTCTGGGTTCCAGGAAGATTTTCTTCGGCGGCGGTAGCGGCTGGGCTTTGCACAACCACTTGAACGCCGTTTCGCGACCAGCCGAAACGGGAAACGTTCACGAGATGGGGACTGAGAATGCCGGTCAAGACTCCCGATTGCAAGGTCTCCGCGATTGGGGAAGTTGCCAAGCGCTTTGACATTCCCGTTGCGAATGTCAAGTTGATTGGAAAGTCATGTTCAATTCCCGGAAAGTTGTAAAGCTGCCGCTGAAACGCCAATTTGGCGTGAAATTGTGATCCAGGCGAAAGACCCCAAAATCGTCTTGTAACGGGGTGCTGACCGTCGAGCGAAAGCCAATATAATTCAGACCGTCCCCGACGCTCGTATCGTTGCCTGCCGGCAAAGTGCCCAAAGAGCTTACCGTCGGGCTGATCCCGAGACCGCGCGGGTCGCAGGGCAAGTTTCCGCTGGGTCCGCAGGGCGTGCTTGTGGCCAGATTATAATTCACGATATTTCCTGCCGCGTCGCGAAAGCGGAGAATGCCATCCCGCAGAGTGGGAGTGGGGACAGGCGCTCGATATCTCTGAGCGGGGGAACCGCCGTCCTTCGTAGTTCACGAAGAAAAACGTCTTGTCTTTCCAAATGGGGCCGCCGACCCGGCCGCCGAAGCGGTTGTCCTTCAGCTCGTGCGAGGAATGCCAAGGCGATTATTGTCCCAGGTATTCGCGTTCAATTCGTCGTTCTGGTGATACCAGTACGCCGCGCCGTGAAACGCATTGGTCCCGTGCCGTCCGATAAGCGTCAATTGCCTCCCGAGGAGCGGTCGAAGTTTACATTCGGGTTCGCTACGTTCACACGAAATTCCTCGACGCTATCGACCGGAGTGGGAACCACCGCCCCCTGCTGTTGCGACCCCCGGCGCGTGCCGCCAATGGAGTTTAAGGTGATATCGATTCCATCGAGGGTGGTCGTATTCTGGTCGTCCTGCGCGCCCGAAACGCGGACATTCGGATTGCCCGAAGAACCGCTGACATTCACCGCCGGCTGCAATTGCAGCAATTCGCTCGCATTCCGCTGCAAAGTCGGCAAACGCAGCAGCTCTTCACTGTTCACCACATCGCCTACTTGAGCATCGGTAGTCTGAAGCTGCGCTGCCGCGGTAGCTTGCACCTCCACGCTCTGGGTAGTCGAGCCGATCTCGAGCGTGACCGGCACTTTATAACTCTGATTCACGTCCACTCTCAAATTGGCGGTGGTCGAGGAGCGGAAATTCGCCTTCTTCACCGTGACCTGGTAATTGCCGGGCTCGACAGTGGAAAAGAAGTACTCGCCTTGGGCATTCGTAACCTGATGGGTAACGGCCCGGTTGACGTGTTGATCAAATCCACATCCGCCTGTGGAACAACTGCGCCGCTCGGATCGGTGACCGTCCCCAGCACGACCGCGGTAGATGCCGTTTGGGCAGACAGCACCGCCGGCAAAAAGCCAAAGCCAAAATGGCGAGAACAGAAGCGAAACTTATCATGAGAACCCCTCTCGAGACGAACTCCTCTTACGGACTTACGTAAGAGTATGGGATCGGGCAATATTGTCAAGAAAAATTTTCACCCATTGGCCGGAACAAGTGTTATAGATATACGTAACTCTTAACGATGAGATGGTCGATCAACAAAGACGACAAAATCCCCCTCTACCTGCAGTTAAAGGATTTGATCAAGTACTAAATCTCGACCGGAACCATTCAGGATAGCCAACAACTCCCGACCGTCCACGGCTTGGCAAAAGAGCTGGGAGTGAATTTCGAAACGGTGCGGAAGGCGTATAAGGAGCTGGAGAGAGAAGGGCTGGTATCGACAGAGAGAGGACTAGGCACCTTCGCTAGCGGAGCCGCACTTGCTAGACCGGCCGCAGTACCGGGCCGCGATGCGAAGTCGGAGCTCACCAGCGCTGTGGAAAACGGCATTAAGAAACTGTTGCGAAGGGAGATAAACATCGCGGAGATCAAAAGTCTACTCGACGAAACAGTCGAGAAGATTTCTCGCGAGAGCAACGAACGCCGGATCCTTTTTGCGGAGTCCAACTCGTTGCAGGCGCACGGCATCGCCAAAGTATTGAAAAACGAATTGGCTCTCAGCGTCACACCCGTGCTTCTCAAAGACTTAAAGGAGGAAGTGGCCAAAGTCTTTGGATCCGGCATTCCCTTAACAGCCGTGATCACGACCGGATTTCATATCAACGAAGTGCGCACAATCCTGAAAGACAAACCGGTACCCGCCGATTTCGTCATTACAAATATGTCGCCGGAAACCAGACGGAAGCTGGAGCGCTGCAGCAAGAGCTGGCGATTCGCATTCGTGTGCCGGGATCCGGAATCGAAATACTATAAAGACATACTGAAAGCGGAACTAGGTTTCAAATCGGATATTGCCTGCTGCGTGATCGGCGAAAAATCGAAATTGACGGGAATTCTTTCCTCGGCGGACGTTCTTCTCGCTTCACCTTCCGTTTACGAGACTCTCAAGAAAATCGCGCCTTCGAAGCTGCCGGTGTTTAACGTCCAGGATCGAGTGGATCCTTTGTCCTTAAAGATGCTGAAAGATCGCATGGATTTCGATTCGGCAGTTTGAGGGTTGCGAATCCAGGATGCAGCCTGATCCAAGCACTTCGATCAGGAGCAACAGGGCGCGCGCCGTTACCTACTCGCTAAATTTAGGGTCTCATGCTCACTTCGCCAGAAAGCGCCGAGACAGAGCCAGGGAATGTAAGTCACCCACTCTGGGCGGGAAAGCGGTCAAGGGCGCTAACGCTTCCGACTCTGTTTCAACCCTCGTGACATCACAGGCAATAACGCGAACCTGTGCAACTAGGTACTAGGGTGCTCCTCGTCCCTTGCGCTGACGCACCAATTCGCCGCCAATATACACGCGCTCTACCCAGCTCTTGATGGAAAGTGGGGGGCCGTCGAGTACGATCACATCGGCGTCCTTACCGGGCGTGAGACTGCCTAGGCGATTGCCCACTCCAGAATTTCGGCGGGCGATAGCGTTACGGCCCGCAGCACTTCGTCATCTGAGAGCCCGTACCCCGCAGCAATAGACGCATCGATCAGCAGCCATTTGCTCGATCCGGCTGGCGCAAGGGTAGCAAACGCTCGCGAAAACGACGCGATGGCGAACTTGACTCCCGCCGCATGGAGTTTCGCCGCCGTAGATTCATCCACCGGCGGATAATCGGTGCGATCCGGCACTTCCTCGTTGCTCACGTAAGGATTCGAGATCTGGCCCAGAATCACAGGAACCTTGCGATTTGCCAGCGTTTGCCGAAAATCGTAGGCCGCCGCTCCTCCGTCCAGAATCAAATCGAAGCCGAATTCCTGAGCAAGATTCAGGGCATTACGGATGTCGGTCGCGTTGTTCGCCTGCACGCGGGCAGGAAATTCGCGCTTCAGCAGTTTCACCAGTGCTTCCATTCCAGGTCGCGCGGCGGGGCAGGTTTCGCAGCACGGCCGCGGTCATATTCTTGAGCTTTGATCAACATCTGCCGGAGAATGGAAACTTCCGTCATGCGCGTGGCGGGCTCGCGATGGTGTTCTTCGGCGGCTTTTTTTGGCGGCGTGCCAAGAGTCATGTCCATCGATGCGGTTCGCGAACGATCACCGAGTCAAGATTTTCTCCCGCAGTTTTCACAACCGCGCCTTGGCCGCCGATCACCGAAGCGTCCGCAGGCGCAATATACATGGTGGTCACCCCGCCCGAAAGGATTTCGTCCATCCGGATCGGGCCAGGCTTACCCGTGGCGAACGTTCCGAACGGATTAAACGCTTCAATGGCTCGAAGCTGGGGGGTAAAGGAGTCGCTCGGCTCATTTAAGTCGCTCGCCGCGATGCCGAGTGATGTCATCGCATCGACAAGTCCGGGCATGATGTATTTGCCGGTTCCGTCGACAATCTCAGCGTCCGCCGGAATCGCGACATCGGTTCCCACCGCGGCGATCTTTCCGTTTCGCATGAGGACCGTCCCGTTCGGGACCGTCGGTCCCGACACAGTAATTACGGTGCCGCCGCGGATCGCAATAGGATGAGATGCCGGCGCGCACCAAAGGTGTACGGAAGCGATATACGCGGCCGCTACATAGAGAAAACGTTTCATTTGTCGTCCTTGCTCCGGTCGTACACCAACTCGCCGCTTCCGAACACCCTATCAATGCGCGTTTTCGGTTCGTACCAGGAGCCATTCATCACCACGAAATCGGCGTCTTTGCCTCGTTCAATGCTTCCAATTCGATCGGCAACCCTCGCCATGGTTGCCGTATTGATCGTTATCGCCTTCAAGGCCTCTTCTTCGGGAAGCCCGTAGCGCATGGCGATGGCGGCAGAAAGGCGCAGCCATTTTTGATTGATGACGGGATGGTCCGTGTGCATGGCGATCAGCACGCCTGCTTTCCACAAAATATACGGACCCTCCATGACGTCTTCGGTAACGCCGATGCGCGGTCCGAGCGGAAGAACGGCAGCGCTTACTTTCCGTTTCGCAACTTCGGCCGCCACCTTGTAAGCCTCTGTCGCGTGTTGAAGCGTAAGATCGAATCCGAACTCATCCTTTAGTCTCAACAGTGTCATGACATCGGTGGCGGAGTGCACGTGCGCCCGGACGCGCTCCTTCCCGGTCAGCACTTGCGCCATGGCTTCGTAACCCAAGTCCCTCGCCGGCGCCTTCCCTTTCTTGCCACCCTCTTCCCAACGCTTCCAATCGGCCATGTATTCCTGGGTCTTGATCAAGTACTGGCGCAGATCGGCAGCCACGCCCATCGCGGTTGAGGGATACCGCTCTCGCGATTTGGGACCCATCGCGAATTTCATCCCACCCCTTTCGTTCACGATCCGTTTCTTGAGGTCGTCGCCGTAGGTTTTGATGACAATCGCCTGGCCACTTACAAGCTCGCCACTGCCGGGCCCGGTAATTACAGCCGTCACTCCACCCTTCACCGCCTGCTTCCAATCGGGATCGCCTAGGTTCAGGGCGTCGGTAACGCGGTTCTGTGGGCCGATGAGCATCGGATTATCGTTCAGGTCCGAGATATCCGCGCCGATATGCGAGTGCTCATCTATGAATCCGGGAACAATTGTTTCGCCCTTGGCTTCGTAGATCCGCGCTCCCATAGGAATCGCGATGCGTTGCCCTATTGCCGCGAACTTACCATCGCGCACCACGATCGTAGCGTCTGAAAGGGGTTCACCGGCTGAGGTATATACAGTCGCGCCGCGAACCGCAACAATGCCCTGCCCCAACAGCGTAGCGGGTACGGCGACGAGGAAAGCGACACACAATCGAAGCAAGTGGACAATTATATTCCACTCGCCCTTGGCGCGGTTTACGGTTTATTGAGGCTGGTCTCCGAAAGAGCTTCGGAAAAACTCGGCGCAGACCCTCGGTTTCTTATCGGCCCCGAGAATGATTCCTGAATCGGTACCGCGAACCCAATGTTCAACGCAGCAGACGCTTCCAAGAACCTCAGCAGGAGATCAGACTGAATCTTCAGATACTCGTTATAATCGGCCGTCAGAACGTAAGCGAAAATTTCGAGGTCGAACGATTCAGGCGCGATATTCGTAAACCGCAGTGGGACTTCGGAGGCGTCCACCATCGGATGCTGCTCCAGAATCACCTTCAGTCGACGCATCAGTTCCTCGATTTGGCTCGGCATGGCGTCTCTCCGCAGGTGCAATATTGGGTGAAACCAGATCCGGTCTCGACGCGAATAATTCTCGAGTGTCATGGTCGAGAACTGTGAATTCGGAACAGTGACGAGCGTCCGGTCCAGAGTCCGGATTCGCGTGGACCGCAACCCAATATCCTCCACGGTCCCGGTTTGGCTGCCAAATTTGCAGAAATCGCCTATTAAAACCGGGCGATCTGTGATAACGGATTTCCCGCCAACAGACTTCCAATCGTCTTCTGTGCAGCAACCGAGATCCTCAAACCTCCGACACCTGACCGAGCAAGTACTGCGTTGGTAATGAAGCCCCAATCGGAGAAAATAATAAAATGGCAATACAGAAAATAGGCAGATCTTGATGAACGCGGGCTAGAAAGGAAGCGACCGGAATACGAAAGAGCACGTTGTCTCGGATCAAGTCGCGACATCCACTGATCCGAGCCGAGGTCAACAAGCCGCATCAAGAGTGACGCCCCGCCGAGAATCAACAACACGGTTACAACCCGGAGCAGGAAGTAGCGAAGGAGCGCGGAGGGACCAGGACCTCTATGAACGCTCGAAATACGATGACGGCCACAAGCAGCCGCAGAGGCTCGGTGAGCTGCTCCATTCTTTGCACCGGGAGCGCCTTTGCATACCGGCGCGTCGCCCGCCGCAAGACCGCAAGCACAATTCGGGACAGTAGGCGTGAGAGCAGAGAAAGCACCAACGCCAGCAGCACAAGCGCAAGCCATACCCAAACGGATGTGCCGAGCAATTTCACTTTCACCAAAGGCGCGGGAAGCTTTTTTTCAAAGGGCGATTCTGCCGCCAGACTCCCAAGTTCCGGAATGCGCGCGACACTCGCCCGCGAAACCAGCCAGATCTCGTTTCCTTGCGCGTTTACACGCTCCATCTGGAGCTGTATCGTTTGCCGGTTAATGTCTACGTTCAGCAGGTTGTCAACGTTCTCAGAAAGGCCGTCCTCCTGATTTCCCTCAGCCCGGTCGCTGAGCTGCTGCACTTCGAAGTGCGGGTCACGATCAAGAATCTCCCCAAGCTCTCGCGCCAGCTCAGGACCCGCAAAGCAGAACGCTGGCCTGATCTGACATTTCCGAGGTCCAGATATTGCGCCGCGAGCGCGAAATTTCCGCTGTGGCAGGCTTCGAGAAAACTGTAAATCGATTTTCTGGGCGTGGTGCGATTTAGCGGATCCAACGGAGTTGCTGCCGCGCTTGGAGGCTTCGGCTTGCCGGATAAAAATCCGGTGAGGCTTTGCGCGCCAGCCGCCTGCGCCATGAACAGCGCAGCACAGGCGGAAAGAATCACGGTTCCAGAGCAGCATTTTGTCACGTTCGCGTTTTCCTTTGCCTTGAAATAACCTGCGTCGATCTCTTAAACGATTTCATTAAACCGATCCTTCGGGCTACGTGACTATTCTGGGCACGGAGTGAACAACCATTATGTCTTTCGTGACCCTCGGCGGTAGCCATCGCGAGCACCCCACCAGCTACCGCGCCGCGTCGGCGAACCGGCAGCCGTTGAATTGATCCAGATTACATTGACGCTGAAGCGGAACATCGCCGCTCCAGATCAATCCTCGATGACCCGGCTTTCACGCCAGGAGTTTATGGAGCGGCATGGCGCTTCTCTAGAATCAATTGCGGCGGTTGAGGCCTTCGCTCGTGAGGACACTCTGTTTTCCGATCGTCAGCATAGATCGCGCAGCCCGCTCCGTAAAACTGTCGGGCCATCTCGGCGAGTTTGCCGATATATTCGGAGCTGATCTCGCAATGAGGCGCGTCGGTAATCAGATCCTTCGCACACGGCAGGGCGATCTCCGGGTGCCTGAATCTCTCGCCGGTCACGTCGTCGCCGTACACGGTTTCGATCAGCGGCCCGTCGCTACAGTTGCACGTCACTTAAGTCCTCGCGCCTCAGCGGCTCTGTCTTACACGCCGCCCCAGTCGCGAGTATTTACAATTTCCGGCCAACACTGCCGCCAGCCAGACCATCGCCCTCATCGAATTGGGCGGTGGCTTCCACAATTCGGATCTCAAGAGTTACTGGGCCGCTCTTGGTTTGAAGAACGTAGCCGTTACTTCGGTTTCGATCGATGGCGCGCGAAACACTCCGTCCGGCGATCCCAACAGCGCGGACGGTGAAGTGGCGCTCGACATCGAAGTAGCTGGAGCGACCGCGCCCGGCGCGCGCATTGCCGTATATTTCGGTTCCAACTCGGACCAAGGGTTTCTAGACGCGATCAATGCCGCGATTCACGATTCCGTTCGCAATCCGTCGGTCATTTCCATCAGCTGGGGTTCGCCGGAAAACACGTGGACACCCCAGACCATCGACGCGTTCAACGCTGCATTCCATGATGCGGCGCTGCTTGGCCTTTCGGTGTGTGTGGCCGCGGGCGATGGCGGTTCCTCGGATGGCGAGTCGGATCACCACCGGCATGTAGAACTTCCTGCCTCAAGCCCTTGGGTTCTTGCATGCGGCGGCACCACGCTGGTCGCGGACACCAGTGGCATTCAATCCGAAACCGTGTGGAACGATGGCACAAATGGCGGGGCGACCGGAGGCGGTGTCAGTTCGCACTTTTCCAGGCCAAAGTATCAGTCAAAAGTAAACGTTCCAACGCCTACCGGAACCGTAAACAAAACCGGCCGTGGCGTGCCGGACGTTGCGGCCGTCGCCGACCCGGCTACGGGGTATGACGTCACTGTCAACGGCGAGTCGGGCGTTGTCGGCGGTACTAGCGCAGTAGCTCCGTTTTGGGCTGCACTCATTGCGCTGTGCAATGAGCAACTCGGAAGGAATCTGGGTTGGTTCCATCCGGCGCTTTATGGAACCGTCACCCAACATCATGCATTGCACGACATCATCGCCGGCACGAATGGTGCGTATCACGCGGCCATTGGATGGGATCCGTGCACAGGTCTCGGCTCGCCGGACGGGCAAGCGATCCTCGCCGTCCTCAAGACCTCAGTAAAGAGCTAGTATGCGGACGATCTCAGACAAAATCTGCTTGCAAACCGCTCTTGGATCGGGCGACCGGGTCACTTGTCGCCCGATCACCAGATAGTCGGCACCGTCGCGGATCGCCTGCTCGGGCGTCGCGACCCGCTTCTGGTCTCCCGCCCCGAATCCTGCGGAACGGACTCCGGGAGTAACCAACGTCAGATCAGTCCCGCCGATTTCCCGTACTCGCCGAACTTCGAGGGGCGAGCACACGACACCATCCATCCCCGCTTCCACCGCTTTTTTCACTCGCAGCTCGACCAGATCCGCAACCGGAACCTCGTATCCCAGGTCAGCGAGATCGTCCTGGTCAAAGCTGGTCGGTACCGTTACGGCAAGCAACTTCGTCTCGCTGCCGGCGCGTCCTTCTCGTGCCGCATCCATAACGGCGCGACTGCCATGGACGGTCAAGAATTTCACAGCGGGGCCGCCAGATCTCTCGGGTCGCGCGTTTCACCGTTTCAGGGATGTCGTACAGCTTCAGATCCAGAAAAACGCTTTTCCCTAAGGAACCCAAATGCGGAGACACTCCATGCCGTCGGCCGCATACAACTTCATCCCGACTTTGTAAACCTTCGCCGCGGGCCCAATCTCTCGAACAAGTTCCAAAGCTTCCACCGCACCCGGAACGTCCAGGGCGATGATCAGTGGGTTCGTTTCGCAATTTCCGCTTTCACGGCTTCACCTGAATTGGCTTCGAATCGTAATTTCGCACATGCCCGATCACGTATGCCTCGGAATGCCGTCCGAGCAAGTGTCCGCCTCGCCTTCGATCAACGCGATCAGCAGGCCTCCCGACGTTTGCGGATCATACAAGAGCGCCTGGATCTCGGAAGGGATCTCGTCCGCCATCGACACACAGCTCTCCACGAACTCCCGATTGTTCCTCAATCCGCCGGAATGCGCGCCTGCTTTTCGAGTACTCGATCGCGCCGGGAAGAAAGCGAACCGCGCTGGCACGGATTTCGAGCGTCACGCCGCTCGCCAGAGCCATCTCCCGGGCAATGCCCGAGTCACCCGAAGCCGGTAACATCGGTGCAGCCGTGGACCTCTACCGTTTGCATCGTGTCGCAGACGCTTCGATTCAGCGTCAACATCTGCTCGGCCGAGGCGTCCACATGAGCTGCGTCCGCGAAACCGCTCTTCAGAGCGCTTTCGCAATTACGCCCGTCCCGATGCGCTTGGTGAAGATTAGGACATCGCCAGGCTTCGCCCCCGCATTCGTCAGGATTTTGGCCGGGTCGATCAGCCCCGTAACGGCGTATCCGAACTTGATCTCGTCTTCAGAGATGCTATGGCCCCCGAGAATCACGCAACCGGCTGCGTGAATCTTATCAGCGCCGCCTTTCAGAATCGCCTCAAGTGCGTCGATGTAGCCGTTCGAGGGAAACACGACCAAGGAAAGCGCCGTGACTGGCCATCCGCCCATGGCGTAGATGTCGCTGAGCGCGTTTGCGGCGGCGATGCCTCCGAATGTGTACGGGTCGTCGACAATCGGCGTGAAAAAATCGACGGTTTGCACCATCGCCAGCGGCTTCCCGCCCGGCTCCGTCAAATCGTATACGCCCGCATCGTCCGCCGTGTCGTAGCCGACCAAGACCTTGTCATTCGTCACGCGCGGAACCGCTTTCAGCGCGCGATCAAGAATTTTTGGGCTTAACTTCGAAGCACAGCCGCCGGCTTTCGCGCGGACGGTCAGTCGAGTGGGCACTACACACCAGTGTAATGAGCGGGCACTGCAGCTTCTTCCTCGAAGCGCCACTCGCGCCAGCCATCGAGCAACGGGAAATACAGCCCCATCCAGATTGGCCCGCGAAGGAGCCGCGACGCGAGTACGGCATACGTTTCAAGCTGCGGGCGATAGCGCCCTTGCTCTTCATGAGGAAGATCTCGAGCTCCCCCCCCTCGTGGCCGGCAATTTTGAAATCGATGATCCACAGCCGACCACCTTCATCGCGAAACAGCCGATCGACTGTCCCGCTGATAAGCGTGTCTTTAATTCTCCCCGCGATCGGCCATTCACAGCGGGCCTCCGCATGGGATGGAAAATCCATCGGCCGCGTTCGCTCCCGATAGTCCTCTGAAATGCGTCGACGACCTCGTCGGCCGCACGGCGACATCCGCGCGTGCCACCCCCAGCCGAGCGAACTCCGATTTCACAAGTGTAAGCGGGGCAAGCTGGCCCCTGCCATGATTCGCCGGGCTCCCGCGCGATGCGTTTCAAAAGTTCGTGCGTCACCGTTCCGACATGGCGGCTGTATCGCTTGCCCATTCATAGGTAATCTTCGCGCCGAAGCAGCCGAACGTTTCAGCTCAGGCTGCCACCGAATAGAAGGCTCGAGTTCAGGAGCTTTCCAATCGGCAGGCAAACGACACAACAGAGTCTTACGCCCGTCGCCGCTTTCCGAGAAAAGATTGGCCTGAACCGCCGCGCGGCTACGCAACACGGCTTCAAAATCCGGTTTCAGCCGTCCCACAAGAGCCTCAAGAAGGTAGGCGCCTTCGGTTCGGTATTTGTCCCGTGTTCCTCGTGTTGATCGCTCCCGAGCAGAAAAAGTCGTTTTTCGCTCTTGTCGCAGCGACGTAAAGCAGCCGCTTCATCTCCTCTCGGCTCTTCTCGAAGCTCCGTCTTAATCGCTTATATCGTGATCGGTTCCGCCTCTCTGCGGCAGCGCCGCCACCTTCACTGTCACGCTCTCATCCTCTTGAATCTCTTCCGTCCAGATAAGGAGTCGGCGGAATCGCGCTTCGTCTGCGCCCCGAGTCTCGGGACGATCACCGTATCGAATTCAAGGCCTTTCGCCTCATGAATGGTCATCACCTTCACGCAGTCGTCGCCGACCGGGCTTTGCGCATAGCCTTTAATTTCTCTTTCAGCAAACTGGAATCGCGGATCGTACCCCTTATTCGAACTGCTCCAGAAGCCGAAAAACGTCTCCGCATCTTCGCGCTCGTTCCGGTCCTGCAAAGTCGCCGGCCCGCCGAGCGTCACCCAGGTGCGCTCCACGAGATCGCGCAGCGAAAGCCGGCCCACGTTTGAAACTGCGGCCGACAGCACCTCCTGAAGGCGCACGGCTCTCGTCCGTCCGTCAGGCGATAGCGCGGCGATCTTCTCGGGATCGGAAAGCAGATCGAGAATCGTGCGATTCGGCTCATTTTCCGCGAGCCCGAAAGATCAGCCAAGGTCAGCCCGCACCACGGCGCTCGCAGGCATGCCAGCCAAGCGACCCGGTCCGCAACCTGCACGACGGCTCGCGTGATCGAAACCAGGTCGAGAATGTGCTGTCCTTCTCGAACCGATCGATCGCGACAGCCTGATACCGTATCCTCGCTCACGCAGAGCAGGAAGAATTTTCTGCACATGCGTCCTGCTCGAACAAGGATCGCTGTTACGCTTTCTGCGGTTGGAGACGGTTCAAAATCTCAACGATCTTCCGCGCTTCCGCAGCCTTGATCGTTGATAAAGGGAATTAGTTTCGGCTCTGAAGCTATTCCGCCGATCGGACGGCCCCACGCGGGGTCGTCTCGATCCAGAATCGGTCCGAACGTTTCCTGGGTCCATTTAACGATCTCGGGCGTCGATCGGAAATTCGTTTCCAACTGCAACGGGTGAGCCGGACCGAACCAAGGCGCTCGGCTGCCAAGCACTCAGAAACAAACCGACTTCGGCTTCGCGAAATCGATAAATGCTCTGCACCGGATCGCCGACCAGAAACAGCGTATGCGATCGATCATCGGACCATTCCGCCGTCAGACGCGAGCAGCCTATCATACTGCGCGTATGACATGTCCTGAAACTCATCCACTAGCAGATGCTCGATCCGATAATCGAGCGAGTACAGCAGATCGCTCGGGCCCTCGGTGCCGAGCGCATCGATTGCCGCACGTGTAACTTCGATGAAATCTACCTCCGACCGATCGCGGAACACTGCCCGAAGTGAATCATCGGCGCGGCAGTAACTCAACAAAATCGGCAACGAGCCCTGGCTGACCGCTGCCAAGTGAACGCCATTGATCCCGACGACGGCAACATTTCGACCAACTGGTCTTCGAGCCGCCGCAGATCGCTATCGAAATGGATCACAACGCGCCGAAAAAGAGCCGACATCGTTTTGTCCCCCTCGGCAAGGGTCCGCAAGGCATCTCGTGCCGCGATCCGATACAGCTCCCGCGCGTCCTCGATCACCCGCGCAGCGCCTCCAAATCCCGAAGCTACTGGCATCTGGCGTGTCAGCGTCGCGCAGAGCGCATCGATCGTCTGAATCTGAAGTCGCGATGCTTCGGAAACCAGATCGCACCCGGATTTCCGATGCCGCTCAAATGCCGCACGCCCAAGATGGGCGAGTGCTCCGCCGCCTTCTCGCGCTGCAAGTTAGCAATCGAGATCTCAACTTAACGCGCTCGCGCATCTCCGCAGCGGCTTTCCGGGTGAACGTGATCGCCACCACGGATTCCGGCCGCTCGACCACACTTAGCAATCTCAGATAGCGCTGAACGAGCAGCTCGGTCTTTCCCGATCCCGCGGGCGCTTCAACAATGAAGGACCGCCGAGGGTCAAGGCTTCCTCCCGCTGCTTCGCGTCGACCAATTCCGCGCGTTCAGTCTTCGCGGCCATCGTCATTCGTCCGGGCACGTTCCCCGATCCGGCAAAACGGCTTGATGTTGCAGTATTCGCAAGCACCTTTCTCGCCGGATCGACGCTCGCCACCCCGTTTACGAACTCGCCTGCGAAGGTCTCGACCTTTGCCGCGCGTCGGCGAGAAACGTGTCCCAGCTTTGGCACGTACTTGGCCCCGGATCTGCTATTCGCGACCCGAAAAGCCTTCAGCTCCGCGCCCCCTAACCTGCGCAAGAAGACACCCTCCACGCCTTTACCTAGACCGCGCGATAGACAAGTAGTTGCGGCTCTTTCGCCCCTCTCCTTGAAGTTGGGGCGCGGTCGTCTCGCCGGTTTTGTAATCAATCAACAGCACGCCGCCGTCGTCGAGGCGATCAATCCGATCAATGCGGACGCAACCGAACCCCAGCATTTCGCGGTCCAGCTGTTCCTCGACTTTTTCAACCGTGAACGGGTCAGCCGCTTCTTCTCAAAATTCAGCCAATCGAGGGCTAGTCCCTCCAATCGCTCGCGCTCTGTCGCGGTTTGCTCGCCGAACGATCCGCCTCGCCGGTCCTTTACCGCCCCGCGACGGCACCAATCATCGTCCGCAGCTCTTCATCCGATGCTTCGAAGGCAGAACTGAGTTTTAAGCTGATCCCACACAATTTCGAAACCTTATGGACCACAAACTGCCGCGCTCCCGCGCATCGAACCCGAAACACCCCTCGTCGGGCGTCCTGGCATGCACTCGAAACTCCGCGAACGCGCGGAACGGGCACTGCGATTGAGCCTGAATGAGCCTTGTTCCGCCGCGAGTTCCCTTGTTGTCATAAGCGGGCGCCTGCCAATCTTCAAGCTCCTAGACGGATAAGGCGGATATGATTCGTACGGGGCCGCGCCGCGCCAGGCACCTCTCCGAGCCATGATCTGTCACGAACCGTGCAACCATCGGCGCAAGGCGGCCCGAATAGACGATCTCGATAGCGGGGGCGGTGAAGCAAAACACTGGTAGACTCCTCCTGCTCCTGTTTCATGCTTTCGGGCGAGCTGCCCGTCACGCCATGTGCCCGTGAAGAGGAAAGGAAACAGCGGAGATAAGGAATCGGGGGTGGCCAGTTTTCGTCCGATACGCCCGCGATAATTGCGTAATCGAATACCATCCCCGCAGCATCCGAGGCGTCGAAGATCTGAATCGGCGAAAACCAATCGCCTCGTTCGACACCGCTTCTCGCGAGCAAGCGCCGCAATTGTTCGAGCGCAACCTCGAACGGCACTTGCCCACACCAACCCAAAGCGCCCAAATCCGATATCGATTCTCCCCAACTCGATCGCTTCCTGCTCTTGCGGCGTTAGCTCCACATCTCCGGGCCATCCTGTCGCCGCAAGCAGATCCCCGATAAACTCGCTCCATTCGGGTAACTCGCCGAAATCCCGAGCTTCTCCCCACACCTGCCGAATCGCCGGCCAGAGGGAAGCAAGAACAGGAGCTGCCGCGACACCCATTCGAGCAGCCAAAACGCAATCGAGCTCCCGTCTTCTGCGAAGCTCGAAATCGGCCCGCGCCCGCGCACTCCGCTCCTCCGCAGCCCCGTGAATAAATCGGACAGCGAAGGAATCGAACTGGCATCGTGGTCTGAACGCGCGGCTTCGCAAGGTCGAGCAGCAGCAAAGCCGCTCGCAATCACCGGATGCTCGTACAAGCGCCGCGGCGCGTGATATGAAAGACCGAATTTGGAAGCGCCGCGATTCGGATGGATAACAAACGTTCTGAAACGCGCGCTCGACTTGCCTTCGATTGGCTGGCAGATCCGGAACAAAAATTCCAATCGACTGCACCGGATTCCGCTCGAAAGCTTCGCGAGCAAGACGAGCGGCCCGCTCGCAACGCTCCCTTTCGGAGCACAAGTGCGCGCGCGCGATGGGCGCCCAAGAGACGGCGCACATCGAGCCATCCTCGCCCGAGGCCCGAGCGCCCGCCGAATCTCCTCCATCGCCGGATACGGGTGGAAAACCCGCGAAAGATCACATCGCCCGGATCGCAGGAGCCGTCACGAATCCAATCGGGCAGTAGACGCAAGACATCGGCACGGGTAATCCAGTTTTCCGCGGCGCACTTTGCGTGAAACGCTCGAATCCATCTTTGAAACTGCTGCGCGTCCTCATGGTCGTTCCAAAGGGCGGAATCGAGCGGAATTTTCCATTCGGCTAAAATTCGCGCGGCGCGCCGGGCCAGATTCGCCGTTGCCGAGACGTCGAACAGAGCGGGGTTTTGATGCTCGATGATCTCCCGCCAGAGAGTCAGCTCTTGAGATGACGAGAGCAGCGTAGGAGCCGCAGCGCTGTTATATCGCTTCTGCTGCCAGCAGACAGTAAGCCATACGTCCAAGCTGTAGATCGAAGGACGCAGCCACGTCTCTGCGTGACGGCTGAGTTGGAGCGCGGAGAACTGTTGAGCCGCCGCCGCGGCGAGAAGCGGGGAGGGAGTAACGATTGTCCCGATCTCTCCGGAGGCAGTTCGATCGGCCAAGGGCGGGAGCCCCGTGCAGGCAAGACGCATGGATGGAGTACATACCCATTATCGCGGACGAGCCCACTCTCGGTTATTGGGAAAGCCTCAGGATTTGGGACGCGATTTGATTGAATGCTTCGGAAAGAGATCCGGCATCGGAGGCATAGACAAAAAGACCGGCGGCTTTTGTCGAATCGTAAGCCGATCCTGCCCGAGGGTCATTTGCAAGCCGCTCCAGAAACGTTTGGTCAACCGGCATATCGGGAGCACCACCTAAACCAATGGTGTAAATAATCGGCGTGTACGTCGAATCATTGCGAATCGTGCGGGCGATGTTGTCAGCGGAGCTGGTTGACGCATCAATAATGGACTGTGCCGTGTCCACTCGAAATCCCTCATTCACGTAGGGATTCAGGCTGTCGTAGTAATCGGTTGCCGCCGTTTTATATCCGATCGTTGAAGTTCCGTATCCATCCGTGAACGGCAGGTACGCGACGTCATACCGCATCAGCAGAGTGTAGTTGTAATCGCTGGTGTTGTAGAACGAACAGCCAGGCGCGGTTATAGGAGCATTGCTCGGAGATGACGAGAGTGAAATGGGCGTAGAGGAATACACTCCGCCTGTGTAGGTGATGCTCATATTGGTGGTTTGCCGCAGGACGGTCACCATGCCATTCAGGGAATCGGTGGCGCACAACTGCTCTGTGGGATTTGTATTTCAGAAGCTCCGTAGTACCAGTCGTCGCGCGAATCCGGTTCGGTTTTGATGGGAAATGGATTGGTCGAAGAGCTCTGAAGCGCGTTCGGCTGTCCATCGGTGAAGAACACGATGGCGTTCAAGGTGCCGGGCTCGTTAATGGCTTTGATTTCGTCGTAAGCAAGCTCTAAGGCTTTGGTGGCGCTCGTTGCCCCCGAGCACACGAGTGTGCCTAGCACAGAACTGAGCGTCGGACTACCCGATTTGAACGTTAGGGATGGACCGTAGTCCAGGTTGGCAGTACTAGAAAACGTGATGAGCGCAAGTTGATCACGCCCATCAGTAAAGTAGTTGACAAATTGCTGCGCGGAGCAATCAAGGTCGAGCAAACGTTCGCACCTGGAGACGGCCCCATGGACCCCGAGCGATCGAGCACCAAGATCAGGTTCAAATCACGCCGGGTAGCCTGACCGTTCGCAACAATCTGCTGGCTCTGAAATCCAAAGATGCGCATGAAATACAACGGCGCGGATGTGCTGCCCTGGACGGTAACGATCCTCGATTTCAGTCCGGTTTCGACGAAAGTAACGTTCAGTTGATCCGAGCTGGCGGGAATGCCGAGAAAACCCGGCGGGAAATCGGCTGCGAAATATTGCTGGGCGGTAGCTGTGGCTGAGCTCTCCTGCGCAGCAAGCGTCGTGCCAACGCTTAAAGAGCGTGCTGCGGCGAGCGCGGCAGCGTCGACTGCGGCTGAAAGTTTTGCCTTTGTCCAGAACAGAATGGATCCGTCGATTCCCAGGCCCACCATGGGAATCATGACGAGCGTCGCGATGAACGTGAACAGGATGATCACGGCGCCCCGTTCACCTTTGGGCACTTCTACGGGCCGCCTCGGAATGACGGGGAGCTTTTTGCGGTTACGCGCTATCGTATCTTTTCCTTGCCCGGGCATAGAAAGAGGCTCTCAACTTAGTCACCAGCGCACCAGGAGTTTCTCAGGGGCGTACCTGGGAAGGTCGCTGCGAGTCTCCACTACGCTTATCGGCGGAGATCCAATAAAACGGCGAAGCGGGTACAGAAAATACCGAAGAGAAAGTATACGGACCGGGCTACTACCCTCCCGACCAGCGTATTTCTTGTATTCCGCGCGCGACAACGGCGGGCGCACAGTCATGATCATTACCAAGACGCCGCTGCGGATTTCTATCGGAGGGGGCGGGACCGATTTGCCGTGCTATTACCGCCAATTCGGCGGCTTTGTTGTAGCGGCTGCGATCACTGAATACATCTACATTGGTCTAAATCGGATGTTTAGCGAGGGATACCTGCTCAAGTACTCTTCGCTCGAACGCCCCAAGACGCTCGAGGAAATAAATCATCCTATTTTTCGCGAAGCGCTGCGACGCCATAACGGCAACGGTTCACTCGAGATCGCCAGCCTCGCCGACGTTCCTTCAGGAACGGGCTTGGGCTCCTCTGGCTCGTTTACTGTCGGACTCTTGAGAGCGCTGTACGCCTACAAGCGCGAGCACATACCAGCGGCCGCATTGGCCGAAGAGGCGTGCGACATCGAGATTAATGTCCTTCGCAGGTCCGTTGGAAAACAAGATCAGTACATCGCTTCGTTTGGCGGACTCACCTACTTCGAGTTTCGCCGAGACGGCTCGGTCGATGTTAAGCCGTTAGCAATTTCGAACGACACCTTGCTTGACTTGGAGCACAACCTGCTCATGTTCTTCACGGGCTATTCTCGAAGCTCCATTCAGGTGCTGAATGATCAGCACCAGCGCTCGCTTGATGGTGACGCAAACATGCTTCAGAATTTGCACTTCACGAAACAGCTTGGGCTCTCGGCCAAAGAGGCGTTAGAGGAGGGCAAAACGAAATGCTACGCCGAGCTTCTACGGGCGCATTGGGAGCACAAAAGAGCACGGTCTCACGGCATCACCAATGAACAGATTGATCACTGGCATTCCGTTGGAATGGCGAACGGTGCGCTTGGAGGAAAACTCGTGGGGGCGGGCGGCGGAGGGTATCTGCTGTTTTATGCCGACGACCCAATGCGTTTGCGCCGCGCAATGGCCAACGAGGGATTAAGCGAACTCTCATTTCGTTTCGATCATGACGGTTCCACAGTAATGGTGAGGGAGTAAAGTGAATCAGCGCGAACCGGAAGATCTCCTACATCTCGCCCGAAACCTAGACAAACGGTCCGTTGCACCGGCTGTGCATCGGAAGAATGTTAATCACAAAATCGGGATTCTGGGCGGGGGCTTAGCGGGACTCACCGTGGCCGCGCACCTGGAAGAGGATTGCGAGGTCCTCGAAGCCGAGTCGCGACCCGGCGGCCACTGCCAGAGCGTTTGCGAAGAAGGATTCACGTTCGACGCCGGCGGCCCCCACATCATGTTTTCGCGAAATCAGAAGACGCTCGATTTCATGATCGGTCTGTTGGATGGAAATGTCTGCCGTGCTCGGCGGAATAACAAGATTTTCTACAAGGGGCGCTACGTGAAGTATCCGTTCGAAAACGGACTTTACGACCTCGATCCACAGGATCGCTTCGAATGCCTGTACCACTACATCAGCAATCAGCATCCTCTTCCCACGAACTTCAAAGAGTGGATGTACCGATCTTTTGGGACCGGAATCAGCGAAAAATATCTTATTCCCTACAACGAGAAAATCTGGAACATCTCTGCTGATCAGATGAGCATGGATTGGGTGGAGGGCCGCGTTCCCAAGCCGCCATTAGAGGACGTCATCAAGTCTGCTGTGGGCGTGGAAACGGAAGGCTACACGCACCAGCTTTATTTCCATTACCCGGCTCAGGGCGGTATCGAGATGGTACCGCGCGGCATGGCACGGCGCGTCCGCAACATCACTTCCGGATTCGCGGCTCGTCAGGTTCGAAAGACCAGCGAAGGTTGGCTCGTCAGCAATGGCGACCGGGAGTTCTTATATGAACGCTTGGTATCAACACTTCCGATCAACGAAATGACAGTGATTTTCGAAGGCGTTCCGCAAGAGATTAGGGAATGCGCAGAGTCACTGCGCTACAACTCTTTGTTCACAGTTACGATCGGGCTTACTGGTTGTTCCCTGCCTGATTACAGCGCCATCTACGTTCCCGATCCGAACCTGCTATTCCATCGTCTGTCGTTCCCCGGCTTGTTCAGCGCTGCGAATGTTCCCAAAGGACAGTCGCTGATCCAGGCTGAAATCACATCGAATCCGGGGGACGGGATTTGGGAACTTGACGACGCTGAAGTTCTCCGGCGCGTGATCGATGGCGTTCAGACGATGGGACTGGTTCGTCCGAGTGAAATTTGTTACTCGAAGGTGATCCGCACCAAATACGGCTATGTTGTGCAGGATTTCACATATCGGCGCTATCTCGACCGTGTAAAAAGTTACTTCGAGCAAATCGGAGTGGCGCTATGCGGGCGTAACGCCGAGTTCGAGTACATCAATATGGATCAATGCATCGAGCGCGGCATAAAAGTCGCGGCGCGCCTGAATCAGGAGCAGTACGCGAATGTGTAGGACACCACGATGCCCGCGGTAACAATCGCGATGATCACCTTGAACGAAGAGAACGCAGTCGGCAAAGTGATTGATGACATCAAAACAGCTATGGGGAATCTCGATGCCGAAATCCTGATCGTTGATAGCAGCCAAGACCGCACGCCCGAGATCGCAGCCCAGAGGGGCGCTCGCGTGGTACGCCAGTTTCCGGCGCAAGGCTATGGACGAGCCATGATGCGTGCTCTCGAAGGCGCAAAGGGGCAGGTAGTCATCACGCTCGATTGCGATGATACGTATCCCACTGACCGAATTCCTGAGCTAGCCGGCATGGTCCTCAATGGCGGGATGGACGTGGTGAACGCGTCGCGCTTAGGCGCGCGGCCCGACTCGATGCCGTTCGCCAACTATATCGCGAATCGTATGTTTGCGGTTCTATCCCGCATTTTGCTGGGAGTGAAAACGACGGATGTCCATACCGGAATGCGCGCCTACCGGCGTTCGATATTCGATCGAGTGACCTTCGACCCAAGCGGGCCCGCACTGCCGGTTGAGCTCCTCCTAAAACCCGCGCTTTCGGGATATCGCGTACAGGAGATCTTTATTCCGTACCGCGAACGCATCGGGGTGACCACGCTAAAGCGCTGGGAGTCCACAATCTGGACAATTAAGCGAATCATCCGGCTGTTGCCTTTGCGGTTCCGACCGGAACCAGTTTGCAAAGAATATAGAAGAGACAACAGTCTCCGAAGAACCTTTCGGTGGTTACTTCGGTCGGGAGCAGATTGACCGTGTACGCGGAAGCAGAAGCAATAGATCGCGCAGCGGAGCCCGCCGGCGCGGGCAGTCGGGCGAGGCCGTCAGATCGCGAACGTCCTTACTTCGAGATCGCGAATCTCGAGATCCCAATCCTCCTACATTCGCTTCCGCGGTCGCTCAAAATCCTGGATGTCGGATGCGGTTCCGGCGTGCATGGAGCCGAACTTCGCCGCTGTAACCAACACCGCGTTGTGGGCGTAGATATCTCTCCGGAGTCAATCCAGAAAGCAAGTGGCCGCCTCGAGTCCGCTCACGTCGCCGACGTCACTCGTCCAGACACATACCCTTTTGAAGGCCGCGGGCAATTTGACGTGATTCTGTTTTCCGATATTCTTGAACACCTATGTGATCCGGCATCGGTGCTGCGCGATCATCTTTCCCTCTTGAAACCGGGTGGCTGCGTGGTCGTCTCCATTCCCAACGTTGCAATCTGGAGCGTTCGCCTCAGCCTGCTATTCGGCCGTTTTCGGTATCAAGACACTGGAACGCTCGATCGTACTCATCTCCGCTTCTTCGATCGGAACGCTTATTACGACTTGCTTGACGCTTGCGGCCTGACGAGAGAAAAGACCAGAATCACGCCCGGTATCTTGCGCCCATTCGTTCCTCTTATAAAAACTTTCTTCCGGGGCTCCAAATCGGAAACCGTGCGATCGAACTCGTCTTCCATTATGGACTCGACCGTCTACAAGTTCTACTGCCGGTTCGTATACCCAATCGAACGCTTGATCTGCCGCATGGTTCCTGGCTTGCTGGCGTTTCAGTTCGTCTCAATCTGTCATCTAAAAGAACCAGCCGCGTTAACTGTCGATGTTCGCTACAGTTGAGCCACTCTTGGTTCATTTCGCCACATCAGCGCTTGTGATAGCGCTGGTCACCATTGTGGCTGACCTCTGGGGATTAGAGTGGTTACTCGTCCTTATCTCAGTCTCGGCTGCCAAAAGGCTGACTCGATTTGCGGACTCTTTTTTCGACCGCATCGAAGTGATAGGATCCCGTCTAGCTCGGAATAGTGGGCTTTCCATTCTCGCGCTCTCCGCACTGGGTCTTGTCCTTCGACTCTGTATGTTGCCGATTCGTCCGATCCCGCATCCGGTTATCGCTGACGAATTCAGCCAACTACTGCTTGCAGGAACACTTGCCAGCGGCCGTCTCAGTAACCCGCCCCACCCGCTATGGCACAGTTTCGAAACACTGCACGTCATTCCCTTACCGACCTATAATTCGATGTATCTTCCCGGCCCAGCGTTATTGCTAGCGCTTGGAAAGGCGCTGACCGGAACGGCTTGGTTCGGAGTACTGCTTGGAACAAGCTTTCTCCCAGGTTTGATCTACTGGGCCCTCCGGGGCTGGATGCCTGCCCGCTGGGCATTCTTGGCTGGACTGATTGCAGTTCTGAAGATTAGCCTGATCAGTTATTGGGTTGACAGCTACTGGGGTGGAACATTTGCCGCTTTAGGCGGGGCCCTCATTCTAGGAGCCCTGCCAAGACTGCAAAAGAAACCCGGCATAGCTTTGTCCGTAGCTTTGGCCGTGGGAATCGGGATGCTCGCCAATTCTCGCCCTTATGAGGGAGCGGCTTTCTGCATACCGCCCGCCGCCTCCATGATACGGTGGCTTCTTAAAAGATCATCCGTCCCCGCGGGACTGAAAGTACTGCGCTGCGCGGTGCCCATCGCTTGTTGTCTCGCAGTGATCGCCGTAGCTATGGGTATTTACTTTCGCGCGGTCACTGGAAATGCGACAACGCTCCCGTATCAAGTAAATCAACAGCGCTACGGGTGGCCGATGACACTTCCGTGGACCAGGATTAATTACGTCAAGCATTCCAGAAAGGAATTTGCCCAATACTTCAAATATGAGCTGCGGGAACGGAAAACCTTCTGGTCTCTTCCTCGCTTCCTCGGGGGCGTCGCCCGGCGAGCCCAACAGGACTGGCGTTTCTATGTCGGTCCAGCGCTCAGCATTCCACTGTTCTTCCTTCCCTACGTGTGGCGAAAACCGCGACTTCGTCTTTTGTTCCTCAGCGGGGCGGCAACCATTGTCGCTGCATATCTTGAGCCTCACTTTCCCCACTACATGGCGCCAGCAACAGTAGCAATCATCGCAACTATCGTCGAGGGCTACAGACACTTGCGCCTTTATCGCCGCTACGGGATTGACTTCGGACGGCGACTCAGCCGGGCGATACCGTTGATCTTGTTGATAGTGGTGGGAATCAGACTCGGCTCCGCGCCTCTGCACGTCACTATGTGGGGCGGGTACACGTCCTGGTGCTGCTCGAACGGGGGCTCTGTCAACCAGGAAAAAATTATCCAGCGCCTCCCAGCAAAGGGTAAGCACTTAATTCTTGTTCGTTACCATTCACAACACCAATGGGTAGAAGAGTGGGTGTTCAATGAACCGAGAATCGATCAGGCGAGGGTAGTCTGGGCACGCGAGCTAGGCGGTAAAGCAGACCAAGATTTGTTGAATTACTTCAAAGACCGGCAGGTATGGATCTTTGAACCGGACTTTGATCCCCCGAGACTCACTCGCTTAAGGCCGCCGATATCTCAAACCGGAAATTAGCCCACCGGCAATCTCAAGAATTTCCCGTTCGCAGCCTCACTAATTTTCAGAGCCCCGATGACGAGTTCCTGGTTTATTGCCGGTGGCGCTGGCTTTATCGGCAGTCATTTCACCGACGCGCTCCTCGCCTGCCCCGAGGTAACGCGCGTCACGCTGTACGACAACTTTTCTTCCGGTCGGGAATGGCATTACCAGCAGCACCGTCGCGACACTCGGCTTAAGTATTGTCTGCGGGGATCTGAAGGAGACTCGAGATCTGCAGGGCGCGATGGAGGGACATGAGGCGGTGATCCACCTCGCGTCCAACCCTGATATCGCGCGTGCCGTTACCGACCCGGACATCGATTTCCGCGAAGGCACATTGCTCACCCGGCAAGTCGTGGAAGCGATGCGCGTCACGGGCGTGCGGCGCATCCTGTATGCGTCGGGCAGCGGCGTCTATGGAGACCTCGGAAACGTGGAAGCACAAGAGGATCACGGACCACTGCATCCGATTTCCACGTATGGCGCCAGCAAGCTTGCCGGTGAGGCGCTCATAGCTTCCTATTGCTATATGTTTGGCTTGAGCAGTTGCGTGTTCCGCTTCGGGAACGTCGTCGGCCCACGGCAGACGCACGGCGTCGGCTTCGACTTCGTTCGGCAATTACTCCTTCATCCACACGAGCTTCGAATCCTCGGCGATGGCATGCAAAGCAAGTCCTACATCCACATCGAGGACGTAGTCAGTGCCGTGCTGCTGGCGCACGCCGAAACCACAGCTTCCTTTACCGCCTACAACGTCGGAACTGGCGATTACATCACAGTTCGCGAAATCGCCGAGCTCGCCGTGGACGCATTGGGATACGATCGCGATGCGGTCAGATTCGTTTACTCGGGCGGCGACCGCGGTTGGAAGGGCGATGTGCCCGATCGTTCGCTTGAATACGGATCGGATCCGCTCTATCGGCTGGAGATGTCAAGCGGAGAACAGCGGAAGCACTGCGGGTCTCAATGGCGGCACTACTTCTCGAGGCGCAAACCGTAGCGGCCTGACGAGATTCCAAGGTCTGGCTCGACCGGTTCTCCTCTGCGGTGCAGCACAGACCGGGCGATGTAAAGCGGCCGGCGCTTCGCCTCCGTGTAGATACGCCCGACGTATTCGCCCACGACTCCAATACTGATCATTTGCAGGCCGCCCATCAGGAGCACCACAATAAATAGCGACGCCCAGCCTGTTACCCACTGATGCGTAAGTAGCCGCGCCGCCAAAGCATAGATGATACCGATGCCCGAGATCGCCGCAGACGCGAGGCCCACAACAGTCAGGCAGCGAAGCGGCGCGGTAGAAAAGGACGCAATGCCGTCTAACGCCAGACTAATCATCTTCCGGAGCGGGTACTTGGTGGTTCCGGCAAATCGCGCATCGCGGACATAGGGCATTCCGTACTGGCGGAACCCGACCCAACTGCACATCCCGCGGAGCAGGCGATGGCGTTCCGGCATGCTGTTCATCGCCTCGACAGCCCTGCGATCCAGCAGCCGGAAGTCGCCCGTGTCGCGCGGAATATCAATGTCGGAGAGAGCGTGAATGATGCGGTAAAAAAGTTTCGCCGTCCAAAGCTTTCCCCTGCTCTCGCCTTGCCGTGATTCCCGCACTCCATAGACCACGTCGTAGCCATGCGCCCAAGTCTCCAGCATGTTCGGGATGAGTTCGGGCGGGTCTTGGAGATCGGCATCGATGATGACAACCACGTCGCCCTTGGCAATCTCGAGACCGGCCGTGACGGCACTCTGATGCCCGAAATTCCGGGAAAGCTCGATGACGGTTACATTCGGATCGCTTGCGTAAATTGCTTCGAGAATCGCGGACGTACCGTCGCGAGAGCCGTCATCTACGTAGACGATCTCGTACCAGTTCTGTAGCCGGCTGAGCACGTCTGTCAGCCGGCTGTGGCATTCGGAGATACAGCTTTCTTCGTTAAAGCAAGGAACGATTACGCTGATCCGCGCCGTTTTCAGAAACGATGTATTATACTTCTTCCGCGCTCATGGCGTCTTCGCCCTGATCCTCGGCAAGACCGCCAGTGTAAACTCCTGGAGTTTCGTCGGAGTAGTCGCGCAGGTCGTCGCCGAAAGAAATTTCCTCTTCCGGAAGCGGCTCTTCTTCAATCACATCTTCGCCAGCGATCTTCACGCGCCGATAGTATTCCATTCCGGTACCTGCAGGAATGAGCCGACCCATGATGACGTTTTCCTTGAGGCCCCGCAGATAGTCCACCTTGCCGTTAATGGCGGCTTCGGTGAGCACACGCGTCGTCTCTTGGAAACTGGCAGCCGAAATGAACGAGTCGGTTGAGAGCGATGCTTTCGTGATGCCGAGCAGAAGCGGCTTGCCGGTCGCGGGCCGTCCACCTGCCTCGATCACGCGCGCGTTCTCTTCCCTGAATTTGAATTTATCGACCGTCTCTTCCGGCAAGAACTCGGTATCGCCGATGTCTTCAATTCTGACCCAACGCATCATCTGGCGCGAAATCACCTCGAGATGCTTGTCGTTGATGTTCACGCCCTGAAGCCGGTAGACTTCCTGAATTTCATTGACCAGGTACTTCTGCAGCTCTTTTTCGCCGAGCACTGCAAGAATATCGTGAGGATTACGGGGACCGTCCATCAAAGGATCGCCTGAGCGGACGCGCTCGCTTTCCTGGACGTTGATGTGCACGCCGCGCGGAATGGAGTATTCCTTCTGCACGCCGTCGTCACCGACGATGTAGAGCTTGCGCATTCCCTTCGTGACTTCGCCGTACTTGACCACGCCGTTAATTTCAGCGATAACGGCGGTTTCCCGCGGCTTGCGCGCTTCGAAGAGCTCGACGACGCGAGGCAGACCGCCGGTGATGTCTTTGGTCTTCGTAGTGGCCCGCGGAATCTTCGCGAGCACGTCTCCGGCGTGCACCTGCTCGCCGTCAGACACCATCAAGTGGGCATGAGTCGGCATGAGGTACCGCTTTTCTTCGGATCGGCCCGCGCCTTCCGGCCGAACCACAATCGTCGGAAAACGCTTTTCATCCGAGGATTCCGTAACTACCACTTGCATGTTGCCGGTGATTTCGTCGACCTGCTCCTGCGTGGTGATTCCGTCGATCAGATCCTTGAAATGAATCGTTCCGCTGATCTCCGTAAGAATCGAAAACGTATACGGATCCCACTCCAAGAGAACCTGATTCGCCTTGACTGCAGCTCCGTCGGCGACGTTGATCTTCGCGCCGTAGACGACGGGGTACCGTTCCCGTTCGCGGCTTTTCTCGTCGACGATGATGAGAATGCCGTTGCGGTTCATAGCGATTAACTCGCCCTTGTTGTTTCGGACCGTGTTGATGTTGCTGAATTTGACGAATCCATCGCTCTTTGCGTCCTGCGTCGACTGTTCGCTGATACGAGTGGCAGCGCCGCCGATGTGGAAGGTACGCATGGTGAGCTGCGTGCCCGGTTCACCGATGGATTGGGCCGAAATGATGCCGACCGCCTCTCCGCGCTCCACCATGCGGCCGGTCGCGAGATTACGGCCATAACAAAGCCGGCAAACACCACGCTTCGACTCACAGGTCAGAACGGAACGGATCTTTACGCGCTCGATGCCGGCAGCTTGGATGGCGCTGGCGAGCTCTTCCGTAATCTCCTGGTTCACCTCGACAATGACGTGGTTTTCGTAATCGCGCTGATCTTCGAGTGCTACACGGCCCACGATGCGATCGCGTAACGGCTCGATGATTTCGCCCGACTCGATAATCGGTTCGACGTAGATGCCGTCGCTGGTGCCGCAATCATCTTCGGTGATGATGACGTCTTGCGCGACATCGCACAGCCGGCGGGTCAGATAGCCGGAATCCGCGGTTTTAAGAGCGGTATCCGCGAGACCCTTGCGCGCGCCGTGCGTGGAGATGAAGTATTGCAACACATTCAGGCCTTCACGGAAATTCGCCGTGATCGGCGTCTCGATAATTTCGCCCGAGGGCTTCGCCATCAGCCCGCGCATACCGGAGAGCTGGCGGATTTGCTGCTTCGATCCGCGCGCGCCGGAATCGGCCATGATGTAAATCGGGTTGAGAAGACGTCCGGTTCGATCATCCTCCTCCATGTTCTTGAACATCTTGTCGGAGACCGCTTCGGTGACCTTCGACCAGATTTCAATGATTTTGTTGTAGCGCTCGGATTGGGTGATCGCGCCCTCCTGATACTGCTGCTGAACCTCGATCACCTGTTTCTCTGCTTCGTGGACCAGATTGCCTTTCTCTTCGGGAACAACCATGTCGTCGATGCCGATCGAGATACCCGCGCGAGTCGCATACAAGAAGCCAAGCTTCTTCACTTCGTCCAGCATCTGCACTGTCGTTTGCAAGCCAAACTTCAGATAGCAGTATTGAACAAGCTGGCTGTCGCCCTTCTTCTTCAAAAGACCATTGATAAATGGCATTTCCTTCGGCAGCACGTCATTGAGAATGACGCGTCCGACGGTCGTGTCCATGTACTGCTTATTGAATTCGATCGGTTCCGTGTGGAGGATGTTCTGGTTGTCGAACGCCTTCGTCAGATCGATGACTTTTCCGGTGTGGCGGAGCTTGATCGCCGTGAGCGTCTCCACTTCGCCCATTTCGAGCGCAATCAAGACGTCGTCGATGGAAGCAAACGTGCGTCCGGAGCCTTTGCAATTCGGGCGCATTTTGGTCAAGTAATACAGGCCGAGGACCATGTCTTGCGTCGGCACTGCGATCGGCGAACCGTGCGCGGGCGACAAGATATTGTTTGACGCCAGCATTAAGGTAGCGGCCTCGATCTGCGCTTCGGGCGATAGAGGAATGTGGACGGCCATTTGATCGCCGTCAAAATCGGCATTGAAAGCCGTGCATGTCAGAGGGTGCAGCTTAATGGCTTTGCCTTCGACCAGCACGGGCTCGAACGCCTGAATACCAAGGCGATGCAGCGTGGGAGCGCGATTCAAAAGAATCGGGTGATCTCGAATGACTTCTTCGAGAATGTCCCAAACCACCGGATCCTGCTGTTCCACGAGCTCTTTGGCTTGTTTGATGGTGGTGCAGTGGCCGCGCTGCTCGAGCCGATGATAGATGAACGGCTTGAATAACTCGAGCGCCATCTTCTTCGGAAGGCCGCACTGATGCAGCTTCAGCTCGGGGCCGACGACGATCACCGATCGGCCGGAATAGTCGACGCGCTTGCCCAGTAGGTTCTGCCGAAAGCGTCCCTGTTTGCCTTTGAGAGTGTCGGACAGCGATTTCAGCGGGCGATTATTGGCGCCGCGCAGTACGCGGCCGCGCCGCCCGTTGTCAAACAGCGCATCGACGGCTTCCTGCAACATGCGCTTTTCGTTCCGGACGATGACGTCGGGAGCGTGCAATTCCATCAGCTTCTTGAGGCGGTTATTGCGATTGATGACGCGGCGATACAGGTCGTTCAGGTCGGATGTCGCGAACCGTCCTCCGTCGAGCGGCACGAGAGGACGCAACTCGGGCGGGATGACTGGAATGGCATCGAGGATCATCCACTCCGGCTTATTGCCCGATTTACGGAAGCTTTCCACGACGCGAAGGCGCTTGGCGTACTTCAGCTTCTTTTGCGCTGAAGTCTCGGTCTTCATGCGGTCGCGAATTTCCTGGCTCAGTGCTTCGATATCGATGCGCTTAAGGAGTTCCTTGACGCCTTCGGCGCCCATCATGGCGGTGAACTTGCTTGGAAATTCCTGGTCAAGCTGGCGTTTGCGCTCGTCACTGATCACTTCCCCTAAGGAAAGCCCAGTAGCCTCGCCGGGATCAATGACTACGAAAGCCTCGTAGTAGAGGACGCGCTCGAGCTCGCGAAGCGTGATGTCGAGCAGGTAACCGATGCGGCTCGGCAGGCCTTTGAAAAACCACACATGTGAGCAGGCGCTGGCGAGCTCGATATGGCCGAGCCGTTCCCGCCGCACGCGGGAAAGCGTTACTTCCACGCCGCATTTGTCGCAGATAACACCGCGATGCTTCATGCGCTTGTACTTGCCGCAGAGGCACTCCCAATCGGCAACGGGACCAAAGATCCGGGCGCAGAACAAGCCGTCGCGCTCCGGCTTGAAGGTTCGATAATTGATGGTCTCCGGCTTGGTTACTTCACCGTGGGACCAGCTCCGGATTTTTTCCGGAGAGGCGAGACTGATTCGGATGGAATCGAAGTCGGCGATGAGATTGGCTCTGTCGTACGGAGAGGAACGATACATGAATTGTCCTTTTAACCTAATCCGCTGCGTGAGCGAGATCCTGCATCTCGCGTGGTTTCTTCATCAGCTCCACGTCAAGGCAGAGACTCTGCAGCTCGCGAATCAATACGTTGAATGACTCAGGCACGCCGGGCTCGGCTGCGGCTTCGCCCTTCACAATGGCTTCGTAAATCTTTGCGCGCCCATAAACATCGTCAGACTTGGCGGTAAGCAACTCTTGCAAGATGTAAGCTGCGCCATACGCCTCGAGAGCCCACACTTCCATTTCACCGAAGCGCTGGCCGCCGAACTGCGCCTTCCCGCCAAGCGGCTGCTGCGTAATCAGCGAGTATGGCCCAATGGAGCGCGCGTGAATCTTGTCGTCCACCAGGTGACTCAGCTTAAGCATGTAGATGTACCCAACGGTTACCGGTTGTTCGAACATTTGACCGGTCAGGCCGTCGTGAAGCTCCACCTTTCCGGATGTGGGCAACCCGGCTTCTGAAAGCCGCGTCTTGATGTCCCTTTCCGCCGCCCCGTCAAATACAGGTGTTGCGAAATGCAGGCCCAGTTTTGCAGCCGCCCAACCGAGGTGCGTCTCAAGAATCTGGCCCACGTTCATACGAGACGGAACGCCAAGCGGATTCAAAACAATCTCCACGGGAGTGCCGTCCGGCAGGTACGGCATGTCTTCTTCAGGAACGATGCGCGCGATGACGCCCTTATTGCCGTGGCGGCCGGCCATTTTGTCGCCCACCGAGAGCTTCCGCTTCATCGCGATATAGATTTTGACCAGTTTGATGACACCGGGAGGAAGTTCATCGCCTTTGCGCAGCTTTGCAATTTTCTCTTCCGTGATTTTCTCGAGAACAGCAATCTGGCGAGAGGTCATCTCTTCGATCTCGTCGATCTGCTCGTTCAAGCGGACTTCTTTGGTCGAGAGTCTCATGCGCTTCAGATCGCGCGCTCGAAGCTTCTCCAACACATCGCGCGTCAGAGGAACTTCCTTTGCAAGAAGTTTCTTGTTGGTTTTCTCGTCGTGAAGATCGGCTACCAGCTCTTTACCGCGGAGCAGCTCTTCCAGTCGCTTGGCGCGCTCGTCGCTCAATATGCGCTTTTCGTCATCCAAATTTCGATGCAACCGCTCTTCCTGCATTTGCAGAATCAGTTTCGAGCGTTCATCGAGCTCAGCGCCCTTCCGCGAGAACACCTTTGCGTCGACAATGGTGCCCTCAATACCCGGAGGGCAGTAGAGAGAAGCATCTTTCACATCACCGGCCTTTTCGCCGAAGATGGCACGCAATAACTTCTCTTCAGGCGTCAGTTGGGTTTCACCTTTGGGTGTTACCTTGCCGACCAGGATGTCGCCGGGCTTTACCGTCGCACCGATACGGATGATTCCGCTTTCATCCAGGTTCCGAAGGAACGACTCCGCAATATTGGGAATGTCGCGCGTGATTTCCTCGGGCCCGAGTTTCGTGTCGCGGCCTTCGATTTCGAATTCTTCGATATGGATGGAGGTGTAGTAATCGTCTTTAACGAGTTTTTCGCTCACGACGATCGCGTCCTCGAAGTTGTAGCCGCGCCACGGCATGAAGGCCACAAGCACGTTCCGGCCGAGTGCGAGCTCGCCGGCCTCCGTGCAAGGACCATCCGCAAGAACGTCGCCCTTTCTCACCTTCTGTCCCTGATGAACGATGGGCTTCTGGCTGATGCACGTGTTCTGGTTCGATCGCTTAAATTTCGTGAGCTGATAGATATCGGCGCCAACCTCACGCGACATCTGCCCTTCATGCGCGCCGCCTTCGACGCGGACGATGATGCGCTCGCTGTCCACAGAATCGACCACTCCGGCGCGCTTGCAGATTACTACCGCGCCGGAATCGCGGGCAGTAACGCGCTCCATACCCGTCCCGACATAAGGCGCCTCGGCACGCAGCAGAGGTACAGCCTGGCGCTGCATGTTCGAGCCCATTAACGCGCGATTTGCATCGTCGTTTTCGAGGAACGGAATTAGACTTGCAGCCACCGAGACGAGCTGCTTGGGGCTGACATCCATGTACTCGATTTCGTCGCGATGTTTCAGGACAAAGTTTCCGGCCTGTCGAGCGTTGACGAGCTCGTCGACGATGCGGCCCTGTTCACTGATTGCCACGTTCGCCTGGGCAATGATGTACTTGTCTTCCTCCCACGCCGAGAGGTAATCGCAGTGCGCTTCAAACTCGGCCTGCTGCTTCTTAGTGCTGAGTGCTCGGTTCGCTTTTTCGATCTGCTCGCGCGACACCACGTCGGCAACCTTATAATCCGTATCGCCTGGGTTCAGGACTTTGATTTCGTCGACCAGAGCGCCGCCTTTGATGCGCCGGTACGGGCTCTCTATAAAGCCGTACTCATTGATGCGGGCGAAACACGAGAGAGAAGAAATCAGGCCGATGTTCGGGCCTTCGGGCGTCTCAATAGGACAAATACGGCCATAGTGAGTGGGGTGCACATCGCGTACTTCAAATCCGGCACGCTCCCGAGACAGGCCGCCCGGACCAAGAGCCGAAAGACGCCGCTTGTGGGTGATCTCCGACAGCGGGTTCGTCTGGTCCATGAACTGCGAGAGCTGGCTTGATCCGAAGAATTCGCGAATGGCGGCCATCACCGGCTTCGCGTTCACCAGGTCGTGCGGCATGGCCGTCGACATCTCCTGGTAGACCGACATCTTTTCCTTAATGGCGCGCTCCATGCGCACAAGTCCGATGCGGAACTGGTTTTCCAGCAGCTCCCCGACTGCGCGCACACGCCGGTTTCCGAGGTGGTCGATGTCGTCGATCGCGCCGATGCCTTTGCGAAGCCTGAGCAGATAAAGAATCGTATCGATGAAATCCTTCTGATCAAGCGTGCGCTTATCGAGCGGCGTCGCGTCCGCCTTGTCGTGCAACTTGATGTTGAACTTCATCCGCCCGACGCGCGAGAAATCGTACTTGCGGGCGTCAAAAAACATTCCTTGGAATAGCTGTGTCGCAGTGTCAAGCGTCGGGGGATCGCCGGGGCGCAACTTGCGATAGATCTCGAGCAGCGCATCGCTGTGGCTCTTAACGCCGTCTTTCCGCAACGTGGCGGAAATCACGTTCCCGGCGTCGTCGCGCTCCGGGAAAAATACTTCAAAGGTTTGGATGCCCGCTTCGATTAGCTTGCCGATGCCGGCTGCAGTCAACTCATGGTTGGCTTCGATCAGCACCTCGCCGGTGGACATGTCGATGACGTCGGCGGCCACGTACGCCCCGGCGAGATCGCCGGAGGAGACTTCGACGTGCTCAATTTTCGCTTTCTGAACTTCGCGGAATACGGAGTTCGTGATCTTACGGCCCTGCGGAACAACCTGATCTCCGTTTTTCGCGGTGATTGCGTGCGAGAGCTTCATGCCGATGAGGCTGTCGTTTACTCGCCACAGGAGTTTATTGCTCTTGAGCGTAATGGTCGAGAGCTTATAAAATGCGCGGATGATGTCTGAATCGGTCTTCAGGCCTAGCGCGCGAAGGAACACTGTCCCATAGAATTTCCGTTTGCGATCAATTCGCACGTACAGCAGGTTCTTGTTGTCGTACTCGAACTCGACCCAGCTCCCACGGTAAGGAATGATCTTACCGAGGAAGTACCCCTGCGCCGGAACTCGTTCGAAAAATACGCCGGGCGAGCGGTGCAGCTGGGATACGATGACGCGCTCGGTACCGTTAATGATGAACGTGCCGTTGTCGGTCATCAGCGGGATCTCGCCGAAGAAAACCTCCTGCTCCTTGATGTCGCGTATGGTTTTTGCGCCGGTATCCGCGTCCTTGTCGTACACGGTCAGCCGTATGGTTACCTTCAACGGAGCGGCATACGTCATTCCGCGCTCCTCGCATTCCGGTACGTCATACTTCAACTGCAATGCGACCGGATCGCCACAACGATTGCAGAACGTGACAATGTTCTTGTTGAACGTGCCGCATTTGTGGCATAACACGTCGCCCGCATGAAACGGGTCGGTACGGATTTCCGCTCCGCAGTTCGGATTCCGGCAGATCGTGCGCAGATGATGCAGGCCCTTCAGATTGCCGCATTTGCACTCCCAATTGCCGATCGAGTAATCGACGAACTCTAGCTGGCTGAGCCCGCGAAAATCGGAAATCGGAAATACCGAGCTGAATACGCTTTGCAGGCCCGCGTCTTCACGCTCTTTGGGGAGCAGGTCCATTTGCAGGAACCGCTCATACGACCGCTTCTGGACTTCGATCAGATTTGGAATCGGAATAGAAGTCTTGATCTTTGAAAAATCGACTCTCTCACGGAGAGAACCATTTGACACGTTGGGCATCTACGCTTGTCCTTTAGAAAACCGATGGAACAATGACGACATCTGGCTATTCACTACGGCCGGCGTTCCGCAGCGGCTATGTAGCAAAAACGATAGCCGGAGAACCAGATGGATTCACCGGCAGAAAGAAGAATGAGAATGATCGTGGACGACGATAACGAATTGGTAAAGCGGGCGAAAAGTTCAACAAAACGCGTATGGCGACAAAACAATACAAAGCTGGACAAAATGGATAGCTGGGCACGCAAAAGCCCCCAAACGAGCACTAACGGCCCGCGGGGGGATTCTAAGAACTGGGATTTTGAGTCGTCCCGCCTTGACGTCTGCTCTTAGGATACCAGTACTCCCTAGCCCCGTCAACCCGAGCAGCCTACCCCGGAAATCCGCGGGGCCGAAGACTCATCCCTACGTACTACTTCACTTCAACGGTTGCACCGGCATCAGCAAACTTCTTCCGGATCGTTTCGGCCTCGTCCTTATTCACACCCTCTTTGATGGGTTTTGGCGCGGTATCGACCAAATCCTTAGCCTCTTTCAGACCCAAGCTGGTAACCTCGCGGACTGCTTTGATTACATTGATCTTGTTAGCCCCGACGGCGGTCAGCACGACGCTGAATTCCGTTTTTTCCTCGGCTGCCGGGGCTGCGGCAGCTCCAGCGCCGCCCGCACCCGGCGCAGCTACTGCAACCGAGGCTGCGGCCGCGGAAACTCCAAGCTTTTCCTCCAGCATCTTGACGAGCTGCGAGGCTTCGAGCAGCGTCAAACCTTGGATCTGTTCTGCAATTGCGTTAATATCGGCCATGTTCCTTGTTCTTACTCCCTTGCCATTATTGGCTAAACTTGTTTTCCTTCCCCGCCTGATCGAGGACCACCGCTAAATTCCGCCCCACGCCGTTGATCGATGTCACTAAGCGGGTCGCGCTCGCATTGATTAGAAATAGAAGTTTCGCGTAGATCTGTTCTTTGGGAGGCATCGCAGCGAGGTCGGCGATCGCCTTCACGTCAATTACGCGTCCTTCTACGATCCCCGCTTTGAACGTGAACGCTGCATTATCCTTGGAATACTTCGTCAGGGCCTTTGCAAGCGCGACGGGATCTTTCGACGTATAGGCCAGCGAAGTCATGCCTTTGAGATTCCCCAAAATCTCATTCGCAGGTCCGCTTTCGGCCGCTTTCGCAGCCAGATTGTTCTTCACAACCCGGTATTCGCCGCCCACTTCGCGGATGCTCCGGCGCAGCTCAAGATCCTGACGAACGGTTATCTTCTCGAAGCTCGTGACGAAGATATTCTTGTTCTCCCCGAGCGCCCGTTTCAGAGCTTCCAGATCTTTCTTTTTATCGTTCTTGTCTTTCATGTAGGTTTAACCGGCGTATGGGGAGTTGCCAGTCCTTAAGCGGTTCTCGCGTTAAAGGCGGTCACATCCAGTTGGATACCCGGGCCCATGGTTGAGCACAGGGTGGCGCTTTTGACGTACTTTCCCTTTGCAGCCGACGGCTTCGCCTTAATCACCGCTTGTATCAAGCTGTTCGTGTTCTCGAGCAGCTTATCGCTTGGAAAAGCTCACCTTCCCCACGGGAGCGTGAATCACTCCGGTTTTGTCGACCCGGAACTCCACTTTTCCGGCTTTGATCTCCTGGATCGCTTTTGCCACGTCCTGAGTCACCGTTCCTGTTTTCGGGTTGGGCATCAGGCCCCGCGGGCCGAGCACCTTGCCGAGACGTCCCACGGACCGCATCATGTCGGGCGTGGAGATCACGGCGTCAAAATCGGTCCAGTTTTCGGTCTGGATCTTGTTGACCATGTCATCGCCGCCTACAAAATCGGCGCCCGATTCTTCCGCTTCCCGAAGTTTATCGCCCGAGGCGATGACGAGAACCCGTTTCGATTTTCCCAGGCCGTTCGGCAGGACGACAGTTCCCCGAACCATCTGATCAGCGTGCTTAGGATCGACACCAAGGCGCATGTGCACCTCCACGGTCTCGTCAAATCGCGTGAACTTTATCTTCTGAACGAGTGTAACGGCGTCGGCAAGCTGGTACGGTTTCGCTTCGACCTGCTTTGCCGCAGACTCATACTTTTTTCCGGGCTGGTGGCTCATAAAAGGACTGGTTCAAACGGCCCGGCGGCAAAGCTCACCCGCGCCTCCCAATGTGATTGGAACCTATTGCAGGATAACATATCGATCGGCAGTCATCCCCGGAACCCTATCAAAGGGCAAGAAGGCTTTCGCGAAAGATTTACTTACCGTGCCCTTCAATATTGGGCTGGGTGCTGCAGGTCCGCCACGCGCACATAGTATTTTGCGTGCGATCCGTTGTAGAAATCGCGATGTCCCACGTCTCGCCACCCAGCTCGAAGAAGTTCCTCGAATTTTTCCTCCTCGCGCGGCATGACGGGCCTGAAGATCATAAGGAAATTTTCCGGTAAATCATGCGAGTCGGAAGGGACTTCCTGGACGACGCCAGCACCACGCTCATAAAAGTTCATGGGTCCAGCGATGCCATAGTGCCACGTGGTGTATAGCGGAAGGCTCGCACCTGTCGCGGCCACGATCTCGCGAAACGGCATCCTGCGCGGCTCCGAGGTCATGGCTGACATCGTTGGAGTGAGTTCGAGAGCGACCAGAGCGGCACTACCCAACACGAGTCCTGCGATGCGCGGGCGGAGGAGCTTCGAAAGCTGTACCAGGCCGTCAGCCACCAGCAACGTGTAGCTGATCATCGACGGTAGCAGGTGACGCGCGCCGAAAAGCGGAAGTGAGAAGGGCCGGACGGAGAGCAAAAACAAGAAGCACGGCGGGACAAACGCGGTAATTACAAGAGTAGTGAGGAACACGCGGCGAAACGGCGTATTTTCCGCCCGACGGTAGAAAACGCCGAACGTAATGAGTGCACAACCGATCAGCAGCACTCCGGTCGTCGCTCCGTGAAAAGCGGGAATTCCGAGATAATTGGCCCAAATCGCTTTCAGGTCATATGCGGTGGGAAGAGATTCCCACGAGAGATTATGCTCGACACCGGGATGCCGGCGAGCGGGACCAAGTTCGGCGAGGATCCACGGGACGAAGGTGCAGGCGGCGAAGAAACCCGCTGCCCAGACCTGAAATTTCGCGCGCCTGGATACAGGGCTGAGGGTAATGGCTACAACAAGACACGCTATATAGACGGCTCCCACATAATGCGTGTAGACCAGCAGCGACATTAGGAGGCTTCCAACCAGGAACCTGAACCGCCCAGCGAAGCGGCCGCTGTGCCAGCACCAAACGAGCAGACAGGTAAACAGCAAGGTGTACCAAGCGTAAGAGCGCGCCTGTTGGCTGTAGTAAATGTGCAGGTTATTTGCCGCCAAAAGACACGCAGCGATGAACGCCGCTGTCCTGATCTCGAGGAACACGAGCCCGAGTGAACCCACGAGAGCAATTACGGCAATTCCGGAGGCCAGCGAAACTGCCCGTATCAGGAGCGGCGAAGCGCATCCCGCGATACAAAGCGCAGCACGCAACAGGAAATAGTACAAGGGCGGATGCACCAGATCGTCGCGGATCGCGGCGATCGCAGCCGAGAGGTGCGACGAGGCGACACGATAGGAGAACACTTCATCGCCGTCGAGGGACTCGAACGAAAGGCCCCAAATCCGAAGAACCACTGCCGCCAGGACAACGGCAGTTACGGAGCAGAACCAGACTAGATTTGGGTGCGATTTTGCGACCTGAGATTGGCCTCTATCGCCAGGTGTGCAGTGCACTCAAATATATGTGCAGCGCACTCCATCCGCTTCTCAGTACACAAACGGTGGATCAGCTCTCACCGTTCCCGCATCGCCTCAATCAGCGCTTCCATATGGTTCAAATAACGCTCGAACGCCTTTCGTCCGACTGTCGTCAGCCGATACTCGGTCTTTGGCATGCGGCCTTGGAAGCTCTTGGTGCACTCGACATAATCAGCCTCTTCCAATCGCCGGGCGTGAACGCTCAGATTCCCATCGGTGGTTCGTAGCAACTTCTTGAGGTCATTGAACGTAAGGGAGTCGCTTACAGCTAGGGCGCTCACGATTCCAAGGCGCATACGCTCATGAATGATTCGGTCGAGGTTCGGAAGCGCGTTTCCTACCCTCTGCTGCTCCGTTCCGGCCTTACTAATTTTCGGTGAACGTGACTTGGAAACCGGGGTATCAGCCGATCGTGCCATTGCGATTCTAGCCACCATGCCTCCTTGCAATCACCATTCCGAACGCAACATGGAGGCCGCCGAACCCGAGCATCAGAAATCCATTTCCCCAGGGCGAAGGCGCAACGAGTGATAGCGCGCCCAGAAACATGAAACAGAGACCCATCACCGGCACAATACGAACCGAGAATGCGCCACCGGTCACAACCGCCGTCCCATAGAGCAATAGCCATAATCCGGGCATGATCGAAAAGGATTCTTGCCGGCGCAGGGTTGCGGTGAGAATCGCGCCTGCAAGCAGAGGCGGCGTGAAGCTCAACATTGCCCGGCGGGCCGGACGCGACTTCAATGAAAGCGCTAGCTTCTTCGATTTCAGACGGACCGCCGCCATGCCGACGGCCAGCGCAACAATTGCTTCCGCCAGCCAGATTGCGAACTGAACGGGCTGTGCGTGTCCGATGGAAAGAATACCTGCGATTACGGCTGTAATGCCCACGGCAACACCACCCCAACCCGGAACGGCCGTAAATGACGCGGCGCGCTCCATCGTGTCGCGGATGAAGCGGAGATTATCCGCGGCGCGATGATCGATTGAAACCGGATCGTTAAGAATTGGAGCAGGTCGTAGAATGGCCATATCGCTGAAATAACACGTAAGAAAGCGTTCACGCTACTCGACGCGAGCTTCTAACGGCGAGTATACGGCACCCGGATCCAGCGAGGCAAGTTCTTTGCGGCGCAAAGACCGAATCGATACGGCGTCAAAAGCTGAAGTGAATGCCGGCCACCGCCCAGCGCCGAGGCGTGCGGAACCCATCTTCGTAATAATCCTGATTCAGAGTGTTCCACACGCGCATATAGAAACGAGTCGAAACTTTCTCGCTGAGCGGCAGTCGATAGCCGGCAGATACACCGAGCTGACGCGGTCCCTCGAACCGGTATGCAGTGCTGGCTGTTGATGAAGCGCCGTAAAGCGGGAACAGATAATCGGCGCCCCCCTCAAAATCCATTCCGAGATCGAATCTACCCAACTGCTCCGTCGCGACGATCGTCACCATCTGCGGCAGAATGCGAGGCGTCTGCAGCGGATCGACTCCGGTTCCCGTGTAGTACTGAGACGTGCGGTCCTGAGCGTCTGTGTACGTGTATGACGCGAACACGATCGTGTGAGCGGTCGCGCGATATTGACCGCTGAGTTCTACGCCTCGTGAAATACCTCCTCCAGTGTTGTAGTAACCAGCAGCGCGCCCGTATGGATCGACATAGCCGGGAGGAAAATCCAAAAAACCGATTACCTGTTGCAAATGGGCATAGAAATACGTACTGCTGATTTTCAGATGCTCATGAAACAGATATTGATCAACCCCGAAATCGCCGGAGACAGACCGCTCCGGACTCAGCCGGGGATCGCCGAAAGGAACGTAGGCGTTGCCGTAAAAATATCCGCCAAAACGCTCATAAAGCGACGGCACGCGGAAGCTGTTGCCAGCGTGCGCGCGAATTTTCGTCGAGCTGCGCCGAAAGGAATATGCAATCGACGCGTCACCCGTATATGCGTTTGGGGGAGACGCCAGGGGCACGCTCCCATATGAAGACACGCCGCCAACGAAACTGGGCTGACCGAGCGTCGGATGCGTGAAGCGGCCGGAAAAAAGCACTTGAAGGCGCTCTCCGAAAAAGTGCAATTGATCTTGAGCGAAGGCCGCATGCGTCAATTGACTCGCGGCTGTTCGATCAAAGGTGCGCTGCGCTGGTATAGGGTTTTGGTCCGTCGCAAGCGTCAGATATCCTTCCCGTTCGAATTCATATCCAGCCGTCAGCAGTTGATGCGAGCCAAGCAAATAGTCCACGCGCGCCCGTAGCGTATCCAGTCGGCCATTCGAGAGTGCCGAGGTGTTGAACGGCGGCTGAAACTGCGCCGCAAGATTGGGACCTGCCGGCCCGTTCGTATCGTTACGATGCGTAGAGACCGCCCCGTACGCGATGCGGTACGACAGCCCGGAATGAACTTGATGTTCGAAATGAAAGAGAGCGTCGATGAAATGCGAATAACGTCCCGCGTCGGGATCCCCTGGCGAAGGAATAAAAGTTTGGCCGGCTATGGCTGGAATGATGCCGGTTGCGGGCGCGGTGGCGGCTGGCTCGGGAGAGACGTTTTCCTGTAGATACCCTGTGTTTCCGAAAAACTGCGCGCCCATTCGGATATTCGGAGTAAGGGCATAGCTAAGACCGGCTTGGCCGCTCCAGTCCCGAACGGCGCCGGCATTATCCACTCCGTCGGTGACATTCAGGTGAGAAATTCCAGCCGAGTAAGCCAGCCGATTCTCCAACGCGCCTCCGGCCACATGTCCCAATCCGTGGAATAGCCCGAGGCCACCACCCTGTACATCGATATCTCCATGTATCGGGCCGCCTCCGGAATCCGTTATGATGTTCAACACTCCTGACATCGCGTTAGTCCCGTAAAGTGACGAGCCGGACCCGCGCAGCACCTCGATGCGAGATGTATCAACCAGCAGAAGGTCGCCGAGATAGGCGCTTGCTTCATCCTGGATGCTCGTTGGGTCGCGAAACGGGAAGCCATCGATGAGAACCGCGGTGTCTGTCGTTCGTAATCCGCGGGTTTGAATCGTTGTGAACGTTCCAGGACTGCCGCGGGTGCTGATTCGCAGCCCCGGGACAAACCGCAATGCGTCCGCCACAGAAAAGATCCCTCGCTGCTGCGCATCGGCTGCAGTCACCACATCGAGAGCCTTCGAGACTTGATCGACGGATTGCGGTTCGTTTGCGGCCGTAACGGTCACTTCCGTGTTTACCGCCGAGATCACCAGATGAATCGTTATCTCTCGCCTGTCGCCGGCAAGGATTTTCACCCTCTCGGGTTGCGCGATTGCGAGCGCGCCAGAAGACCCGCTGATCAGGTAATCGCCCGGGGGTACCTCATCAAACACGAAGTGACCGATCTGGTCAGATGTCGCGGATAGAGTCGCCGATCCGGCTACCTGATGCAGTTTGATGATTGCTCCAGGAACGGCAGCACCCGACGAATCGGTTACGGTCCCTCTGAGACTCGCAATCGAAGATTCGCCTAACGATAACGGCCCAGTAAGGACCAGCATCATCGCAAGCAAGGTGCTGATGAATCGAAAATGTTCAGAGTACACTGTCGGCCCTCCCTCGAGGCGGCAAATAAATTCCGCTCTTATTCGCGCGGGCTCCGGCAGGTCTTCGGACTTGCAGGCGGGACAGCCGCAGGCTGCTGTTCTACTGGCCCGGCTTCCCGTCTCGCGAGAGTTCTGCGACGCAGTGCCGTGTGGGCGTTCGTTCCTGCTTACCGCTGCGGGGCAGTCCTGGATTCACACCAGGTTCCCTTTTCAACGCGTTGACTGGATGCCAGCCCCCGCGTACCGGCAGCGATATTAGAGTATCCGACCAAACTGCATTTCGCAACAAAAAAGTAGACACAGAAAAGTAGACGGTGTCGCGCCCAGAGATTGAGGTGCTGGCGCGCGGGAAAGAAAGTTTCTCTATCTCGCGCCCGGCGCACTGCCGCCTTGGAAGAAACTAACCCGTCGTGGCAATTACTGGTCGGTCGTCCAGTATGGTTAGGTCCACACTCTGGAAGTTGTTCGGAACGCCGAGCCTCGCAACCGGGGCCGCGTCTGCCTCAGCAGCGGTAGAACGTGCCGCTTACTTCCCATTGGTATTGATCTACTGCGTCGAACCAGTCGAGAATATTCGTTTCAATTTTGCCGTGCAAGCAATGTTGGCGGTTCCAGCCGCATACCAATTGGAAGTCCTTGCCCACCCACCAGGAGTACACAAGCCCGCCTGAAGAGTTCCGGAAATACACGGCGTGGCTAACGTTATAATCCTCCCGCCCCGCGTCGTAAGAACTTGTAGATCCCGGAAGTGACCGACCGTCCGGCGTGCGAGAGCCGTTTGATGTCGCGTAATATTCCAGCGACATCTGCAGAGATACCATGCCGGTGTTCGGATTCGTGAGCCTCATGAGTGTAACGCTTACGTCATACAGTGTGCCGATTGAGCCGCTACCGTCGTTGTAATGTAGCTCGCCTTGATCCGGCCCGAATGTCTTCATCGGCAGCTCCATCGTCGCGTGGATCTTCCAAAGCTTGGCCATCGCGTCGCCTGGATTGATATGGTGCAGCGAGTGCTTTGACGCGTTCAGTTGCAGCTCGCCCGGCCTGATTAATCCTCTTCTCTGAAGAACTTCTGTTTCGTAATCTGAATGCATTACTCTCTCCTGTTCAGTAAGCAGTGTATGCTCTTCCGGCCTTTTGCGCAATTAGAGCATGCCGGAGTTTCGTAGCAAAATGTAATTTTTCCAGAACGGCCGCTACGCCCTGCGCAAATCTGGTAGACAATGAGTGCGGTTTGCCGAAGCGATGGCAATGAAGCGCGCTACACCACGTCGACGCCCATGCTACGGCAGGCGCCCTTCACCTGCTCCATGGCGGCTTCAATTGTGTAGCAGTTCAGGTCCGGCATTTTGATCTTTGCGATCTCCTCAATCTGCTGGTGCGTAATCTTGCCGACCTTCGTCTTGTTCGGCTCGGCCGACCCCTTCGCCAATTCCACGGCGCGCTTCACGAGGATGGCAACGGGCGGCGTCTTCGTGATAAACGTGAACGTTCGATCCGAGTAAATCGTTATGACAACAGGGATGATGAGCCCTTCCTGGTCCTTTGCTGAAGTCTTCGCGTTGAAGGCTTTGCAAAAATCCATGATGTTGACGCCCTGTGGACCGAGCGCGGTACCTACGGGAGGCGCAGGCGTGGCTTTCCCAGCGGGGATCTGTAACTTCACTTCGGCGTTGATTTTTTTTGCCATATTCGTTCTTTCTATCCGCTTGCTGAGGCGCGGTTCAAATTTTTTCCACTTGCAAGAAATCCAATTCGACCGGAGTCGAACGTCCAAAAATCGTGACCATCACGCGGAGCGTATTGCGCTCGGTATTGATTTCATCCACCTTGCCAGAAAAATTCGTGAACGGGCCATCGATAATCTTCACACTCTCGTTCTTCTCAAAGCTCATCTTGGGCCGGGGCCGCTCGGCGCTGGACGCTTGCCGGTAAAGAACCGCGTTCACTTCATCGGCGGTCAGGGGCACGGGTTTCGTGCCGCCGCCGACGAAACCGGTCACGCGCGGCGTGGATTTCACCGCGTGCCAAAGCTCGTCATCCATCTCCATCTCAACGATCACGTATCCGGGATAAAGAAGACGCTTACTCGTCACCTTCTTTGCCATTCCGCAGCTCCATGACTTCCTCTGTCGGAATGAGAATCTGGCCCAAGCGGTCCGCGAAGCCAAACGCCTCCGCGCGGCTCCTTAGCGACTCTGCGACCTTCGGCTCAAACCCGGAATAAGCATGTATGATGTACCAGTTTTTGGGCGGTCTGGAGGACGCATCCGCGGACGCGCTGTCTTCAGTAATCGCGGCTCCGTTTGTGCCAGCGTCTTCCTGGGCCGTGTTCGCGGCATCCTCGCCGGCGGAATCCACAGGCGGAGATCCGTCTTTTTCGTCAGGCGCCTGAACGGCTTCTTCGTCCCAAGATTTCTCGTTTGCCATGTCGTTGTTGATCCGGCCTAAATGAATGCGCGCCTCAATGCGTAAAATAGGCGATGATTCTCGTCACGACAGAGTTGACGATCACGTCGACCACCCAGAAATAAGCGGCGAAAAGGAAGACCGCTGCAATCACCACTCCGGTGGTCGCGCGTACTTGCTTCCAAGTCGGCCACGATACCCGCCGCATCTCCGACTGAACGTCTTCAATGTAAGATTTGGTCTGCTGCGGCCAACCGATCGCTTTGCTCATTTCCATAGAAGAACCTTAAATTAGAAGTTGTCGCGGGTCAGCGACATATGTTTTGCCGCTTGCTGGCAGGGGCAGAGGGATTCGAACCCCCACTCGCGGTTTTGGAGACCGCTGGTCTAGCCGTTAAACCTATGCCCCTTTGGATTTCTTCTCCAGCGTATCAAAACCGCGGCGGCGAGCGCATAAATTCCGGGATACTCTGAACACGCGTCCGCCCGCCATCTACTTCGTCTCTCGATGCGGCTGGTGTTTGCGGCAATACGGGCAGAATTTCTTGAGTTCGAGCCGCTCGGTGGTCGTCCGTCTTATTTTTCGTCTTGCTGTAATTGCGGTTCTTGCACTCCGTGCACTGAAATTGGATGATTTCGCGCGGCATCCTTGTCTCCTCCCCTACTCGACGATATCCGTAACCGTTCCGGCGCCGACCGTGCGCCCGCCTTCGCGGATCGCAAACCGCAGCCCTTTATCCATCGCGATCGGCGTGATCAGATCCACTTCGATCGACACGTTGTCGCCCGGCATTACCATCTCCATCCCCTCGGGCAGCTTCGCCACCCCGGTCACGTCCGTCGTCCGGAAATAAAACTGCGGCCGGTACCCGTTGAAAAACGGCGTGTGCCGCCCGCCCTCTTCCTTCGACAGCACGTACACTTCGCCCTTGAACTTACTTGTGCGGCTTGATCGTCCCGGGCTTCGCAATCACCTGCCCGCGCTCCACTTCGTTCTTCTCGATCCCGCGCAACAGCAACCCGACGTTGTCCCCCGCACGCCCCTCGTCCAGCAGCTTCTTGAACATCTCCACGCCCGTCACCACCGTCTTGCGCGTGTCCCGGAACCCCACGATCTCCATCTCTTCCCCAACCTTCGAAATCCCCCGCTCAATCCGCCCCGTCACCACCGTCCCGCGCCCCTGGATCGAAAAAATATCCTCGATCGGCATCAGAAACGGCTTGTCAACAGCGCGCTGCGGCACCGGAATGTATTCATCCACTTTCGCCATCAGCTCGTCGACCGTCTTCTCCCACTTCTCTTCGCCGTTCAACGCTCCCAGCGCGCTCACCCGCACCACCGGCAGATCGTCGCCCGGAAACTGGTAGCTCTTCAGCAGCTCCCGCACCTCCAGCTCCACCAATTCCAGCAGCTCCGCGTCGTCCACCATGTCCACCTTGTTCAAGGCCACCACGATGTACGGCACCCCCACCTGCCGCGCCAGCAAGATGTGCTCCCGCGTCTGCGGCATCGGCCCGTCCGTCGCCGCCACCACCAGAATCGCCCCGTCCATCTGCGCCGCGCCCGTGATCATGTTCTTGATGTAATCGGCGTGCCCCGGACAATCCACGTGCGCATAATGCCGGTTCGCCGTCTCGTATTCCACGTGCGCCACCGCGATCGTGATCCCCCGCGCCTTCTCCTCCGGCGCGTTGTCGATCGAATCGAAACTCCGGAACTTCACCTTCGGATTGTGCTTCGCCAGCGTCTTCGTGATCGCCGCCGTCAGCGTCGTCTTCCCGTGATCAATGTGCCCGATCGTCCCGATGTTGACGTGCGGCTTGCTCCGGTCAAATTTCTCTTTCGCCATGGATGTTCCTAAAGTTAAAAATAGGAGGGTTAAGATAGGTGCGCGCGACGCACGCTCCTCGTGGGGTACCCGAAATCGAGCATATCATGTCGAATTTGTCCCAGCCTTTCCCGCAGCAGTACAGATCGAAGCTCCTCGCGGCCCTCGAGACCGTCGATTTGGAGCGCGTCAGCCGGGCGATTGAGATCCTTGAAAACGCACGCGACAATCATCGCCACATCTTTGTTTGCGGCAATGGCGGCAGCGCTTCGACGGCATCCCACTTCGCGACCGACATGCTGAAAGGCGCGAGCTTGAATGGCGACGCGCGTTTTCGCATCCTGGCGCTGACGGATTCGACGCCCACCATCACGGCCTATTCAAACGATGTGGGTTACGATTGCATCTTCGCCGAGCAGCTCAAGAACTTCGCGCAGCCCGGCGACGTTTTGATCGCGCTCAGCGGTTCCGGCAATTCGAAAAACGTGGTTTGTGCGATCGAGTGCGCGAATGCGATGGGTTGCGAGACCATTGCTCTCACGGGACGCGACGGAGGCACAGCAGGAGCCCTCGCGAAGCTGCAGATTCATGTCGCCGAGCCTCACATGGGCCGCATTGAAGACAGCCATCACATGATTTGCCACATGATGTGCTATCACTTCATGGACAAAGCACGCGAGCCGTAAGACTCGCGACCGTTAGGCCGCTTCTGGCGACTTCTCCCCAGCGAAATCCTCGCGGTTGCCGGCGCCTTCTTCGTACATTTCGGCCAGGCGTTTGTGATTCTGCCATTCAAAGCCAAATTGTTGTTTCTGCGTTTCTTTTCTGAGCTTTAGGAGCTGGTTGGACGAGGTGATTCAGGCAGGAGACGGCGCGACCCTCTTCGGTTTGGGACCGGTCGAGTGTTGCGCGTTGGCACGATTGGTTTGCTCGCGAGCGACTTGCCTTCGTTGTTGACGGGACATGCGGGATCAGAGGTAGCATGCGGGCGCGGGGGATTGGTGGTGGCGGAGCGGCTGTTGGGGCGGTGAGGGCAGTGGTTTGAGGCGTGTGGCGAGATTGGGAATTTGGGCGGGGCGTGTGACCGCTTACCGCCCCGCTCCGGCTCGGGCCGGTACTAGAGCTGTCTCACTGGCCGGTGCCGCTCAGCGCGACCGGGAACGTGCCCTCGTTGTCGGTGATATTCAGCGTTGCCGATTCAGGCCCGGAGAGGGTTGGCTTAAACCTAACCACAAAATTGCACTCCAACCCGGCACCCAGCGTGCTCCCACAAGTGCTGCTCGTAACCATGAAATCCCCGGCATTCGGCCCAGTGATGCTGCTCGCTATCGAGCTCAGCGTGTCCGCCGCGCTGCGGTTGTGAAGCAGCGCGATGTGAGTCTTTGAGGTGCCGACGCTCACGGTTCCATAGCTCATCGCACTCGGGGAAACGGAGCTGGCCACGCCGGTGCCGCTCAGCGCGACCGGGAACGTGCCCTCGTTGTCGGTGATATTCAGCGTCGCCGATTCAGATCCTGAAATCGTTGGTTTGAACGCAACCACAAAATTGCAATCCAACCCGGCACCGAGCGTGCTTCCGCAACTGCTGCTCGTAACCATGAAATCCCCGGCGTTCGGTCCCGTGATGTTACTCGCAATCGAGCTCAGCGTATCCGCCGTGCTGCGGTTGTGAAGCAGCGCAACGTGAGTCTTGGAGACGCCGTCGGTCACCGTTCCATAGCTCATCGCAGCCGGCGATACGGAGCTGGCCACGCCCGTGCCGCTCAACGTCACCGGAAACGTGCTTTCATCGTCCGTGATGTTCAGCGTTGCCGATTCAGACCCGGAAACGCTAGGTTTAAACATAACCACAAAATTGCAGTTCGATCCGGGGCTCAGTGTGCTTCCACAACTGCTGCTCGTGACCATGAAATCGCCGGCGTTCGATCCGGTGATGCTGCTCGAAATCGAGCTCAGCGTCTCTGCCGTGCTGTGGTTGTAAAGCAGCGCAGTATGAGTTTTTGAGCCGCCATCGGTTACCATTCCATAGCTCATCGCAGCCGGCGTGACGAAGCTGCCGGGTTTGTTCGTCAGCGAGAATACTGCTGGGTTCTGTACTCCTTGAACGCTCGCATCAACCTGGTATGAGCCCGGGCTCGCGTTCGCGATCGCCTTGATGCTCGCCACCCCCTGCGCGTTCGTGACCGCCGTGTTTCCGTTCGGAAACGTGACACTTGCCCCGCTCGTAGGCGCAGCAAACGTCACCAGCACTCCCTGTACCGGCACGTTGTTCGTATCTGTCACCGTGGCTTGCAACGTCGCGAAGGGTCTTCCGACGGACAGGCTTTGAGGCGTACCGGCGGTGGCCGCGATGTTCGCCACAATCCATACGAAATTCGCCGTCACGCTCTCCGTCGGCGAGTTCATCGTGACCGTGGCCGGATTCGTCGACGTGCTCGATAGATCCGAGCTGCCGCTCCAGCTTGAGAAACCGTAACCGCTCGTCGCTGTCGCCGTCAGCGTCACGGGCGTGCCCGGTACGTAATGACCGGCGGTCAATCCCGGGCTGTTGGTCGGATCCGCAGTCACTGTACCCGCGCCAGAGGTGTTCACGCTCAGATTCAACGTGTACCCGGGTCCCGCCTGCACCGTCTGCGTATCCTGCGACGTCACCGGCGAACCGCTGATCCCGCCGCCCGAAAGCGAAACGTTATTGACAGAGCCATTGGTGGCGGTGGAGGCGTTGTAACTCACCGCAACCGTCAGCGTGATGGTGTCGCTCTCGCCCGGAGGCATCGCTGTCGTGCGCGTGCAGCTCGGGGTCGTGTTGCTCGAAACCGAACAACTCCAATCCGAGCCCGTGCCGCCGCTGGCTTGCACCATCCCGGTTGCGGTCATGCCGGTCGGCAGCGTGTCGGTCAACGTCATCGTCCCCGCGGTCGGCCCCGGGCCGCTCGGATTCGCCACCGTAATCGTGTACGTATCCCCGCTGTCGCCCTGCGTGAACGTGCCGTTATGGACCTTGGCGAGCGTCACGACTGGCGGGTTGTTGACGACGTTCAGACACCAGTTGTTGATGCTGACCGTTTGTCCGCCGAACCGGTCATACGCAAAGAGCGACCAGAAACCGTTCGGATTGATGTTCTGGAACGCGCTGGTAAACGTCTGTATTCCCTCGGGTGGCGCGAACGACAGCGATGCAGGCCCCGGAACCGGGAAGACCGGCGTCGGATTAGGTGAAGTGTTCGCGGTCGGATAATAGGTGCCATTGTTCACCGGGTTCGAGCTCTCCGGAATGGGGCTACCCGCCGAATCCGCAAGCGTCAGATTCAAGCCGCTGAACCCGCCATCCGCACCGGTATTGTTCCAGAAGACAATGTTGGTCGCGGTCGGTCCTTCGAGCAGCATCACGGTCCCGTCGGGCTCGGTGTCGCCGAAGTTATTCAGCTCCACCTTGACGGTATTGAGGGTGCCGGCCACTCCGGTGACGTCGACGCGAGAGGGGTACGGGCTCAGCGGAGGGTTCGTTCCCTGGTTCGAGCTGGAAATGCTGATGCCGCCCGGATTGCAGTAAACGCCTGCGGTCGGGTTCGTTGTCGCCGTGTCGATCTCGATCGTCACTGGCCCCGAGCTCACCTGATACATTCCGGTCACGCCGCTGTAATCAGCGGTGATGGTGTGGATGCCTTCGCTCAACGAGGCGGTCTGGAAGGTGGCTTGGCCGCTGCCGTTGAGGCCTGTGGGGCCGGAAAGCACTGTTCCGTTCTCTTTAAAGGTCACGGTGCCGCTCGAAATCGGATTGCCGCCGCTCTTCACGGTCGCCGTGAATGTCACTTGCTGTCCCGTCGTCGCTTCGCCATTGGGCGAGGAAACGAGGCTCGTCGTCGTCGCAGCTGCGTTCGAGGTCGTAATATTCAGACAATAGCCGCCGATCGATCCCGTCTGTTGGCCCGATGTATCGTAAACGTACAAGCTCCACTGGCCGCTCGGATTTGCGCCGCCAAAGGTGTCATCGAAGGTCGCGCCGCCCTGATTTTGGGGCAGGCTGTATGGACTGCTCGGCGTACCCGACGGGAAGCTCAACCCGACGTTGTCATCCGTCGGCAGATAGGTGCCGGAAGTCGCGCTGCCGGTGGGATTCGGAACCGGGGCACTGCCGCCATCACTCAACGTAAACGTGACGTTGCTCCCGGCCGACTGGCCGCCGGCTCCCGCGAGCGGAATGAATTTATGACCGTTCGGATCGACCAGCAAGAAATTGTAGTCGGAAATGGCGCCGTTACCGTCGGTCGTGATGCTGTTCAGCGTCAGGCTGATGTCGCTGATGGTGAAGCTGGTCGAGGGAACCGTAATGTGCTGCGGATACGGCGTGGTCCCCGGTTGCGTGTTCGTATTGATGGTGATTGTTCCCGTGTTGCAGTACACGCCTGTGCCGCCACTCGTGGTCGGATGATCCACAAAGAAGTTCAAAGTGCCGTGGCTTGCGGCGAAATTGCTGTCGCCGTTGTACGCCGCCTCAAGGGGATGGTTGCCTTCGGTCGAGAACCTGGTGGTGCAAGTCGCCGTGCCGCCACTCACTGCGGCCGGATTGCCGCCGCTGCAGCTTAAATTGGACCCGTTGTCGGTGAAGGTGACGGTGCCGCCGTCGGGGGTGGGGCTGACGGTGGCGGTGAGCGTCACCGAAAGGTTTTCGTTGGCCTCGTTATTCGGCTGGTTCGAGCTCAGAGAAGTGGTGGTGTTAGTGGCGCTCGCCGTCGTGATGCTCAACGTCCAACTGCCGATGCTCGCGGAGTTGTCTTCGGCCACTCCGTTCGTCCAGACGTACAGAGTCCAGGTGCCGTTCGGACTACCGCTGAACGAGTTCGCGAACGTCGCGGAATTGCCATTCGATGGGTCGTTGGTCAGGTCACTCGTGTTGACATTCGCGCAAGGCGCCGTGGACGGCGCGGGCGACGCGAATTGCGCCGCACTGCCGCCTTGATCGGAGCAATAGGTACTCGGCTCATTCACTGTCGGCTTGTAGGTCGCATTGTTCACTGGCGGCTCATCGCCCGCATTCGCGCCTTCATAGACATCCGGAGCATAATAAGTGCCGCTATCGGCGAAGGTGACTGTATAGTTCGAAAGATTGTCGCTGCCGGCATAGCCGAAGCCGCCCAGGAACTGGAAGGTCTGCAAGCAACTGTTGCTGTTGCAGCCCGTGGGTTGGAACACCAGCATCATTTCGCGGTCGGAATCGCCGTTGCTGTCCGTCCAGTTGTTGAGCTGGACAGTGATCTGGGTGATCGATCCCGGGATGCCCGACGCCGTCACGGCCTTGGATTCCAAATCCCCGTTCTGATTTGTAGCCGGGATATTAATGGTCCCGGTGCTGGTGATGTCCACGCTTCCATACGAATAGCCGGCGATGACGCACATCGCGATCGCAACCAGCCACAACCGCTTACCCATCCAGGCCTCCTTCAGCCACACGCGCGCCTAAACCGCCCTCTGAACTGTAAAAGCGTCATCGCCAGCCAAAACTCGTCATCATTCACGAATTTCCCTCGCCGCCATCGCGCAACACGACCGCGCGCATGTCCCGAGCAGTTCCGAGATACAGGATTAGCTAGAACGGTACCAGAGATGAATCGGCCTCAGCAACGAAGTTCGGGCTATTTTCAGTTTTTGACAGTACTGGTTCCGCGAGGCGCAGAGGGATATCCGTAGACTTTTGCATTCTCACGCGAAAGGGAACCGCCCCGCTCCGGACAGCGTGATTGTCACGGTCGGACTGAAGAATCCGTTGGTTTCATCATCACCGCGCCGGTTTTTGGCGCTTTTCGAGCGAGGTGTGAACGTGACGTTTACTTCGCAGCCCGATCCGGATGGCAGTTCGCTGGGAGCGTAATTTTCCTGGGTCTGATTAGTACCGCGAATTACCACTGACGAAATGAAGTACCAGTACCGGAACCGATACATCACCGATATTCAGCGGCGGCTTGCCTCACTTCTTGCTTACGAACTGATCCGTGGAGCCGTTGGCCAGGATTGAACTGGCGACCTCGTCCTTACCAAGGACGCGCTCTACCAACTGAGCTACAACGGCTTCGATGTCTGCGCGCGCTTGCGAGATGGTGGACAGGGAAGGATTCGAACCTTCGTACCTCGCAAGGAGGGACAGATTTACAGTCTGTTGGCTTTAACCGCTCACCCACCTGTCCGCAAACGACGAGATGAGCATAACATAACAAAACCGTAGTGGGATCGGTACTGTAGCTGCCTGCCAGATTCTTGATTTCATCCCGGGCCCGTGCGCGCTATAGTCGCGGTATAGCCCATTATTTGGTCAATCGGTTTTGGCGGATTTATCTATTCTCTTTGTCGACGATGACGTGGAACTCGCGGGTCTTATGGCCGAGTTCTTCTCCACTCGCGACATCTCCCTAACTTGCGCGCACGAAGGCACGGAGGCGCTGACGCGCGCTTTGGAGGGCAGTTTCGATATCGTTCTGCTTGATGTCATGCTGCCGGGTCTGGACGGATTCGAGATCCTTCGCAAGATCCGGAGGCGCAGCGCAGTTCCGGTCATCATGCTGACTGCGCGGACCGAGTACGACGATCGCATCACCGGATTGAATGCCGGCGCCGACGATTATTTGCCCAAGCCCTTTCACCCGGATGAGTTGCTGGCGCGCATCCATGCGTTGTTACGGCGCTCGGGCCGGGGTTCCGCTCTCAAACCGGAAGTGCTCGAGGCAAACGGGGTGCGTATGAACTCCGGACGGCGGGAGGTGTTTCGCGACGGTGCGCGGGTGGACGTTACCTCCATCGAATACGACATTTTAGAAATCCTGGTGCGCTCCGCGGGCCGGGTTGTTTCGAGGGACGATCTGGCGCGATTCCTGTATAACCGTCAAGCAAACCCGCTCGAGCGCGCACTGGACGTCCACGTCAGCCATCTGAGAAAAAAGCTCGAGAACGGAGGCGCGCTTATTCGCACGGTGCGCGGAGTCGGATATCTGTTCACGAGTGATTCTGACGGAGATATAAGTCAGGGCGCGACATCATGAAGTCGATCTTCGCAAGAATCCTGCTTTGGTTTTTCGCGACCTTGATTGTCTGTTTGGCTGGCTCGACGCTTACGCGAGAGTTTCGGATGCAATATGCCCCGGGCAATCCCGACTTTTTCTCTCGCTCTCTTGGATTCCAAGTAAACGGCGCGCGTGATGCTTACGTGGCTGGAGGGAAACCCGCGCTTGAGCTGTATTTGGCGCGGCTGGAGAAATTTTTTCCGGGCAGGTATGTGCTCGTGGATCAGAACGGCGCAGATGTGATAACGGGTACCGACGAAAAACGAGAGCTTCAGCGCGCCGCCGCACCTCGCCGGTGGCGGTCGAGAGAAGGACGCGTCATGATGTCGTGGCCCTCTCGAGACGGCAAATACCGGCTATTGATCGACGCCGTGCTCCCGCCGCCGCCTTCGAGTGTAATCCCGTATTATCTGTGGATCGTTCTGGCAACAACGGTTTTCTGCTACGTGCTGGCGGTGCATCTGGCCTCGCCCCTTCGCGCGCTGGAGCATACCGTCGAGCGATTTGGACGGGGCGATTTGGCCGTTCGGGCATTCGCCACACGGCGAGATGAATTCGGCCAGCTTGCACAGGCATTCAATGTGATGGCGGACCGCATCGGAACTCTGCTTTCGGCCGAGCGCCGCCTGCTGCAAGATGTTTCTCACGAGCTGCGCTCTCCTTTAGCGCGCCTTGAGTTCGCGATCGAGCTGGCTCGTAACAGCCCCGATCGGAATCGATCGCTTGATCGCATCAAGAAAGAGGTTGACCGGTTGAGCACGCTAGTTTCCGAGCTGCTTCAAGCAACGCGTTTAGAGGGCGACCCCGAGACCCGCAGAATGGACGAGATCGCCTTAAACGAGCTGCTGCATGACGTGGTTGAGGACAGCACGGTGGAAGCACAAGCGCGCAAGATTCGGTTACGTCTTTCAGCCGCTGAGCCGGTAATCATAAGCGGCGATCATGAGCTGCTTCGCAGAGCTATTGAAAATGTGCTCCGTAACGCGATTCGCTACTCTCCCGAATCCAGTTCCATCGAGGTGAGTCTTACTACCGGCACTGAGGCGGCCGTTGTTTCTGTCCGCGATTACGGCCCCGGAGTTCCGGAACATACGCTCTCGAGTTTGTTCAAGCCCTTCTTTCGGGTTGACGCCGACCGGAATCGGAACAGCGGCGGGGGCGTAGGTTTAGGTCTATCCATCACGCGCCGTGCTGTTTCGGTCCATCACGGAAGCGTTCGAGCGAGCAATGCACGTCCGGGGCTGCTGGTAGAAATCGAACTTCCCTGCATTTCATCCGCGTCGCTGACCTCTGACCGCTCCCGAACGGCTTAGCACGGATAATGGTGGTATGGAAGATTTGCTGCAGATTGCAGATCGGACGTTTCAGTCCCGTCTATTCGTTGGTACAGCAAAATATCGCAGCAAGCAATTAATGGCCAGGTGTCATGCGGCCTCGGCTACTCAGATGGTCACGCTTGCTGTGCGGCGCGTCAACCTGACGGACCGTTCTAAAGAATCCGAGGTGGATTTTATCGATCGAAACAAGATCCACATCCTGCCGAACACAGCCGGCTGTTACACGGCCGACGATGCTGTTCGTACAGCCCGGCTGGCGCGTGAAGTCGGACTGTCACACTGGATCAAGCTGGAAGTCATCGGCGACCAAAAGACCTTGTTCCCCGACAACGAAGGTCTGCTCGAGGCCACGCGCATACTCGTCCGGGAAGGATTTGTCGTACTCCCCTACACCACAGACGACTTGGTCAACGCGCGCAAGTTGATCGATGCAGGCGCCGCGGCAGTTATGCCGTTGGCCGCTCCCATCGGATCGGGTCTGGGAATTCAGAACACTACGAATCTCAAGCTGCTGCGCGACGCGGTTACAGAAGTTCCCCTGATCGTTGATGCCGGCGTCGGCACGGCTTCGGATGCGGCAGTCGCAATGGAATTAGGCTATGATGGCGTGCTGCTGAACACCGCGATCGCTGAAGCGGAGGATTCCGAGCGCATGGCCCATGCGATGAAGCTGGCGGTCGAAGCCGGACGCATCGCATTTCTAGCCGGGCGCATGGCCAAGCGAGAGTATGCAGTCGCAAGCAGCCCAGTGACGGGTATGATCGCCGCTGGCGCACGATAATACTCGTCCGGCCTCAAGCGCGCCGAGCGTCAACCCGAACGTCACTTCCGGTACACGACGCCGCCTTTCATCACAAAGCTCACCTTCTGCAACACGCTGATATCGTCGAGCGGATTCCCGGGGACGGCAACGACATCGGCCAGATATCCCGGTTTCAGATCTCCGATCTGACCGTCCCAACCAAGAACTTTCGCGCCATTCAGCAGATCGGCTTGCAGGGCAGCCAGCGGCGACATGCCGTACTTCACCATGAGCACGAATTCTCGGGCTTGGGTACCGTGAGGAAACGGGCCGACATCGGAACCAACCGCCATCGGGACGCCTGCTGCAAGCTGTTTACGAAATTCCTGAGCATGATATTCGAGGTCTTTGCGGAGCGCCTCCGATTGTTCGGGTCCCGCGGCATGATCGGCGAAATATTCGAAGATCGTGAACGTGGGAACCGCAAAAATCCCCTTTTCGCGCATCAGGCGCATGGTCGCTGCGCTGAGCTGAAGCGCGTGGTCGACGGTAACAACGCCCGCTTCGGCTGCGTATCCCGTGCCCGGCTCGCCGGTCGCATGTACGGCAACGCGTTTTCCCACCCGCGCCGCCTCCATAACAGCGGCCCGAAGCTCAGGCTCTGTGTACTGGTATGGAGTTGAGAATTCGCCATTCCGAAGAACATCGCGACCGGTTTCGTAGACCTTGATAAAATCCGCGCCTTCCTTGATCTGTTCACGTATCACCGCCACCAATTCGGCCGCGTTATTCGCGTACGTCGCGTTCGAGAGCACGTGTTGCGCCGGATTGAAGTGAATCGCGTCTTCGTGTCCCCCGAGAATGTCAACCGCATTGCCGCTGACGCGGAGCCGCGGCCCAGGAACTGACCCGGCGTCGATCGCATTGCGCACCGCAGTATCCGCCGAACCCGCGCCTTCGGTGCCCATGTCCCGCTCCGCGGTGAAGCCCGCCATGAGATCGGCGCGAGCCTGCAAAACAGCCGTTATCGTTCGCTGCGGAACGGATTCTTCAACGGTCTGCAGATCCTCAGCGCCGGGATGGAGGAATAGATGCACATGAGCATCGATCAATCCGGGCAGCAGTGTCGTATCACCCAAGTCGAGGGTCTGAGCGCCAGAGGGATGGGCAACACTTGCTCCGGCTTCGCACAATCCGATCGCCCTGAACCAGCACCTCGCCGGGCGCGATAATTCTTCCGCTCTCGATGTCAAGCAGCCGTGCCGCATGCAACACGATTGACTGGGCTTGAGAGGAAAGCGCTAGCGCAATCGCCAAAAGACAGGCTCTCATCGTGAGCTCCTCTGCGTTGATTGCGGTTGCAGATAGCGGTTAAACCAAGCGAGCATCCGCGTGAGTATATCGATCTGATGCTTCTCTTCCCGAGGCCCGTGAGGTTCTCGCGGATAAGTAACTAATTCAGTTTCCACATCGTAGCGCTTAAGTGCGCGGTACAGGGCGGTCGATTGCCCAATCGGATCAATTGGGTCATTTTCACCCTGCAGGATCAGCGTGGGTGTTTTGGCATTCCGGATGTACATGTAAGGCGAGCTATGCGCGAAGCGCTCGGGATGTTCCCACGGCGTGCCGAAATACCATTCGTCTCCGGCCGGCCCACCTCGGTTCCGAACTCCGCTGCGAGGTCGAACATACCCGCCCCGGATACCGCCGCTTTGAAGCGGTCGGTCTGAGTAATCGCCCATTCCGCCATGTATCCGCCATACGACCATCCGCCAATGCCCAGTCGATTGGGGTCTGTCTCTCCGCGCGCAATAACGGCATCCAGGCCAGCCATCAGATCTTTGAAATCGCCCCCGCCCCAATCGGAACGGTTCGCTTTCAAGAACTCCTCCCCGTAGCCGGTTGAGCCGCGCGGATTAATCATCAAAACCTCATAACCATGAGCGGCCAGCAATTGCGCCCAAGAATAGTAGGTCTCTGAAAAACTCCCGGCGGGTCCGCCGTGGACGTACAGAACCAGAGGAAGCTTAGCCGCGGGGTTAGGAGGCGGAACGGGCTTCATCAATGCCGCCTCGACCTCCCGGCCATCAAAACTCTTGAAGTGAAAAAGCTCGGCATTAGCAAGCGTGATTCCCTCCCATCCTTCTTGAACGTGACTGACCTGCTCCGGCGAGCCGTTCGTTTTCTGTACGAACAAGTCCGGGAGTCGATTGAATGCATGCCCCACAAACGCGATTGTTCCGTCCTTGGCGACCGCGAAATCGCCGATCGCGGACGGCACATCTACTCGCTTTGGGGTCCCGTTCACGGGCAGCCGGTAGAGTTTAGGCCGGAAGCCATCGTCAATCGAAATCAACGCCGCTGAGCCGCTCTGCCATTTGAGACCAAACGCAACGCGATCCAATCCCGCAGTTACGTCGCGAGCCGGTCCGCCCGAGACCGGCTGAAAAAAGACGTCGTGTGGCTCGGGTCCGGCGCGATGCGGCGCGAAAAACGAAATATATTTTCGGTCCGGAGAGACCGTCAGCCCGCCAAACGGCTGGCTGGGCTGGCTAAACGGCGTAAATTTTCCGTCCGCTAAGGATACGGTGAAGATGGCGTCATTCCATATCTCACTTCTTCGGCTGATTGCTTGCAACCGCCGCCACACGGTCGGGCGATAACCACTCAAATTGCCGGATGCGCCAAGCTCCGCGGGTAACCTGACGCGCTTTCTTTGACGCGATGTCGAGGATCCAGAGCCGCGCAAGGTCCTGCTCACGATCAGCCACTTTCGCATCGTCTTTGTCCTTCTCCTTCTGCTCCTCCGTATCGGATTTCGGCTCGGGCGCAAGGAAGGCAATCTCGGTCCCGGTGGGCGACCAGCGAAATTCTGAAACGGCATTCTTCCCCGACGTCAGTTCGCTTCCTTCTCCGCCGTCGAGCCCGATCGTGTAGATTTGCATTCGCTCGTCGCGATCAGAGAGGAACGCTAGCGTTCGTCCATCAGGTGACCAAAGAGGAGAACTCTCGGTTTTGCCGGAAAAGGTAAACTGCCGGAAAGACCCGTGCGCAACATCGAGCATCCAGATATGCGACTGCGGAGTGGCGCCTTTTGGGGGTCCCGTAACGACACAGGCCAGGTGAGTGCCATCAGGAGAAAATGTCAAGCCTATGATGTTGCGCGTTTTCACAGCCTGCTCGGGAGTAAGAACCGGGACCGCGGCTATGAGACCTGGTAAAGCGGCGAGGACGCCTGCGAGTCGAAACAGATGCATAAGCGAGATAGCGTAACATGTACGAACCAGCCGTAGGACACCTGGGCATGACTGGACAGCGCTACCTCGAAGACCTCGCCGTCGGTGAAATCACGAAGACTCGGTCGATTAAGGTAACGCAAGCGGAAGTTATCGACTTTGCGTTGCGCTACGACCCTCAATTTATGCACACGGATCCGCAAGCCGCTTTGCACGGACCGTTTAACGGCTTGATTGCGAGCGGGTGGCATACTGCTGCACTCGTCATGCGGCTCATGGTGGACGCACAGCCTCTAGGGGATGCGCCGCTTGTGGGATTGGGCGTTGATGCATTGCGGTGGCCTAAGCCGGTTCGGGCCGGCGACACGATCGAAGCGCAAATCGAAGTAGCCTCGATTCAGCGTTCGCATTCGAAACCGGATTACGGCATTGTGCGGCTGAACATTACGGCACGCAATCAACATGGCGAAATCGTTCTTACCATGACGCCGAGCGCATGGGTGCCGCGCCGAAGCGTATGAGGTGAGTTGTGGGCGATACAGAATCCTTACTTCGCAACATTTCAGATACGGCGCTGTGGGCGGCGATGTATCGGGCTCGGGAGACGGATCGCGATGATGCCTTGTTCCGCGATCCGTTCGCCCGCAGGCTGGCCGGAGAACGCGGCGAACAGATTACGGACAGCATGCCCCTCGCGGAAGAAACCACATGGGCATGGATCATGCGGACGTATTTGTTCGACCGCTTGATCCTCGCAGGAAATCGAACGCGGCGTGGATGCGGTTGTGAACTTGGCGGCCGGTCTCGATGCGCGGCCGTATCGAATGGCGTTGCCGCGGGAATTGAAATGGATTGAGATCGATCTCGAAGAAATTCTTCGTTACAAGGCAGAAATCCTGGCGGACGAGAAACCAGCCTGCAGTCTGGAGCGGTTGACGCTTGATCTTCGCGATGTTCCCGCCCGGCGCGATTTGTTTTTGCGGCTTAGCCGTGAAGCCTCCAAGGTGATGGTTCTCTCCGAAGGACTTTTGATTTACCTGTCCGAGGATGAAGCGGGCGCGCTCGCGGACGATTTGAGCACAACTGCCCATTTCAAACGCTGGGTGCTCGATCTTGCGTCGCCTGGCCTTCTGAAAATGCTGCAGGAAACAACGGGCCAGATCACTGCACGCGCCGGTGCTCCGTTCAAATTTGGACCCGCCGAAGGACCTGCGTTCTTCGAACGGCATGGATGGCAGGTGATGGAGGTTCAATCAGTGTTCCAGGCGGCGATTCAGACGAAACGCGTTCCTAAAGAGCTCGAAGGTTTCATTTCGATTCCTGAGTCCTCCGGCGCGCAAGGAGAGAGCCCGTGGTCAGGGGTTTGCCTGTATACACGGCACGTGAATATCGTAGGAATAGCTGTTACTTCGGGTTCGCCGGGTTTGTTGTTGAGGACGTGCTGCTCGTTGTGGCGCTTTTCGTGGCAGTCCCACCATTTGCGGCGGCGGCCTTCTTGTCGGCGGACTTCTTCGCGGCCCAATCGTCTTCCGTCGCGGCGCCCCCAACTGCGTTCTTCGAGACTTCATTGGCAACTTCCGCCTTCACGGCGTGATCCGCCTCTTTTACGGCCGCGTGCGTTCCATCTCCGAGTTCGAGAACTTGAATTTTCACTCGTTTCTTCCCAAACTTCCTGCAAGCTGCCACGCTCGGCATGTAAATATCGAGTCTCCGCCCCTCGATTTTCTGCCCTGTATCAGCTACCACATATTCGCCTGAGTATCGCCCTGCACGTTTGATCTTCAACTTACTGCCGATCGGCAATAGGGTTGGATCGGCAGCAACAATGTGCCTGTGGGTATATTCGCCCGAAGCTGTTGTCCCAGACTGTGCGTACGCTGTAGCTATGTACGTGCCGTTCAGCCGGCGAGAGATTGGCGCGGAGGCAAGCCATTCCGGCACGGCGAGTAGGCCAAAAACGAGAATTCCGGCAAACGCGCGTGTTCGCATACCCTGTTAGACTGCGAATCTCTTCTCGTGTAGTCGTGTCCGATCTCGAAAAGAGTACTGCAAGTGAGTTACCAATATTTACATTGTGCTGTGGAGCAGCGGGTATCTGCGAAAATAGAAGCAGTTATCGCCGGACAAAGATTCTGCCCGTCCGAATTCCCGATCTGCTCGTTCTAACCTGCTTTGAAGAAAACTAACCATTATCGGGACGACAACTTAGCCCTCGCATTCAATCTGACATTCACGGATCTTTACGAACGCGAAGGCCTACTGAAGCTGGATGCGGCATTTCTGGACCGGCTGGAAGAGAGTGCTCCAGTACTGCATTCGCGTCTGCTCGCGGGCGCGTCAAGATCCTGCCGCGCTTGCGCCGAAACAAGTTTCGGACCTGATTGTCGAAACAGCTCCTTATCTCGAGGACTTTATCGGTCATCTGTTCGGCATCGAGTCCGAACTTCGCGAACTGCAAGCGCAGCATTCAGCCTTGGCACCTCTCTATTCGGTGAAGCGGCGGTTTGTACAACGGAAGGCGCTTACTGGCTACACACCAGAGAAGGCAAACGAGATCGATGGTCCAAGTGTCGCTTTGGAGCTCGAAGCGATTATGCACGAACCGCTAACAGAAAAGAGCTTTGCGGAGCACGTGGCGCGCTGGCTCGACAGCGGAAACAGAACATATCGAAGCTATTCAGCTCGCCACGCGTTATGCCGCATGGGCCACACTCTCGACCGAAGGAAAAACCCAGCATGCGCGTGGCGTTTTGTTCAAACTGCCGCACAAGCTCGACATGCATCACCTGATTCCGGTTGAGAGTATCTCAAATGGATTCGTGCATCTGGAGTTGCCGCGTGAACGGTGGCGTCACCGGGAAGGATTCCAATTGACCGATGCTGGAACGGACCTCATCGGAGCGCTAGATCAAGCTCACTATTGCATCAAGTGCCACAACCAGCTCAAGGATAGCTGTTCCACGGGGCTGAAGGAAAAAAACGGCACGTTCAAATCTAGCGTCTTCGGCGTGCCGCTCGCGGGCTGTCCTTTAGAAGAGAAAATTTCGGAAATGAACCTGCTGAAACAGCAGGGCTATTCGATAGGAGCGCTCGCAGCCGTCGTCATCGATAACCCAATGGCGGCCGCAACCGGTCATCGCATCTGCAACGATTGCATGAAGTCGTGCATTTTTCAAAAGCAGGATCCGGTCGATATCCCGCAGGTGGAAACAAGAACGCTTAAGGATGTGCTCGCATTGCCGTGGGGTTTCGAGATCTACAGCCTTCTGACTCGCTGGAACCCGCTAAACTTCGCGCGGCCATTTCCCCGTGAGAAAACCGGCTACAAGGTTTTGATTGTCGGCCTCGGACCAGCCGGCTTCACTTTGGCTCACCACCTGATGAATGACGGACATACGGTCGTCGCGGTCGACGGCCTGAAGATCGAGCCGCTCCCCGAAAGTATTTCAGGCATAGACGCACACGGACAGCGCTTCCCGTTTAAGCCGCTTCGCGATGTTTCCGAGATTTATGAGCGCCTCGACGAGCGGATTATGGCGGGGTTTGGAGGGGTTGCCGAATACGGGATCACCGTCCGGTGGAATAAGAATTTTTTGAAGATCATTCGCCTACTGATCGAACGGCGCGCAGAATTCAGCATGTTCGGCGGCGTGCGATTCGGCGGAACGATTACAGCCGAGAGTGCGTTTGCGATGGGATTCGATCATATCGCCATTTGCGCGGGCGCCGGGCGGCCAACCGTCATTCCGATGAAGAATGGTCTGGTACGAGGCGTCCGCCAAGCATCGGATTTTCTGATGGCGCTGCAATTGACGGGAGCCGCAAAAACCGAATCGATCGCCAATCTGCAGATTCGGATGCCGATTGTGGTGATTGGGGGCGGCCTAACGGCCATCGACACGGCAACCGAATCTTCGGCGTACTATGTCGTCCAGGTTGAAAAATTTCTGGAGCGCTACGAGCTTCTCGCAGCAGAGCTTGGCGAAGCCGAGATACGGGCAGATTGGACGCGGGAAGACGTTGAGGTCGCGGATGAATTTCTTTCTCACGCCCGTGCGATACGCGCCGAGCGCGCTGCCGCGGCGCGCCAGGGGCGTCCGGAACGGCTTATCGATCTTCTGAACTCATGGGGAGGCGTAACCATTGCGTATCGCCGCCGTCTTATCGACTCGCCCAGCTATACCCTCAATCATGAGGAAGTTGCGAAAGCACTCGAAGAAGGCATTCGCTTTGCCGAGTGTCTCGTTCCGAAAGAGGTGGAAGTGGATGCCGCCGGAAGCGCCAAGCGCTCTTCATGTGGAAAAGCATCGTTTTGACGAAGGCTTGGGGCTATGGCCAACCGGAGAAACGCTTGTGCTTCCCGCGCGGACGATTCTGGTTGCTGCCGGCACGCAGCCGAACACCGTGCTCGCTCGGGAAGACGAGCGCAACTTCAAGCTAGATGGACGCTATTTTCAAGCGATCGACGAGGATGGGCACCCTGTAGAGCCGGAGCGGATTTCGAAACCCGCTACTCCTTACGTGCTGATGTCGATTCGTCCGGATGGTCGCGCCATCAGCTTCTTCGGCGACTTGCATCCTTCATTCTCCGGGAACGTCGTGAAGGCGATGGGAAGCGCCAAGCAGGGAAGTCCGGTGGTATCGCGAATCCTTTCGCGCATTCAGCCGTCAGAACCTGCGCCCGAGGCGCTCGTCGCGAAACTCAACGATGAAATGCGCCCGGTAATTCAGGACGTCGTTCGTTTGACTCCGAATATCCTCGAAATCATCGTGCGTGCTCCGATCGCCGCGCGCGCCTTCAAACCGGGGCAGTTTTACCGATTGCAAAACTACGAATCGCTGGCCACCCACGCCCGGGGAACCGTTCTTGCCATGGAAGGTCTGGCGCTTACCGGTGCTTCGATCGACGCGGAAAAAGGCCTTTTGTCGACCATCGTTCTCGAGATGGGAGGCTCGTCCGATTTGTGTACTCTTCTCCGCCCCGGCGAGCCTGTCGTCCTTATGGGCCCCACCGGTGCTCCTACGGAGACGCCGTCGAAAGAAACGGTCCTGCTCGCGGGAGGCGGTTTGGGGAATGCCGTGCTCTTTTCGATTGGGCAGAAATTGCGCGCGTCGGGTTCGCGTGTCATTTATTTCGCCGGATACAAGAAGATCATCGATCGCTACAAAGTCGAGGAGATCGAGAAGGCGGCCGATGTCATCGTCTGGTGTTGCGACGAAGCGCCGGGATTCACTCCGGCGCGCGTGCAGGATAGCGCGTTTGTGGGCAATATCGTGGAAGGAATGGCGGCGTACGGCAGTGGCGAGTTGGGCGATGCTGAAATTCCCCTAAACGCGGTCGACCGGCTCATTGTGATCGGGTCCGATCACATGATGCGTGCCGTTCAGGAGGCCCGTCACAGCATTCTGAGGCCATACCTGAAGCCGAATCACCGCGCAATCGCGAGTGTCAACTCGCCCATGCAGTGCATGATGAAAGAAATCTGCGCGCAGTGCTTGCAGATGCACAAGGATCCGGTAACCGGGCAAGAAACGGTCGTTTTCTCGTGCTTTAACCAGGATCAGCCGCTTGACCGGGTCGAGTTCGACACGCTTCGGTCAAGGCTCTCTCAGAACGGCACGCAGGAAAAACTCACGAAGCTCTGGATCGATTCCTGCCTGCGCAGCATTGGCGCGCGGCCGGAATTGGTGGTTCAGTGAGCTCGCGGCGCCTTATTGAATACGCTGCGGCGTCCGGGAACCGTTTCTTCCAAGTTAGACAGACCTCTGGTACTTCCAGAACTTGACGCCGAGTAGTACTGTCGAATACGCTACTCCCGGCATGTAAAAGGAACCATGAGAATTTCCACGATGCTCTTTGCGCTGTTTGCAGCGACGACGATTGCCCTGTCTGGGCAGGCCGTATCCACGGTTTTCACTTTCCCCTCCGACGCGAACGGCCAGTTCCCCGACGGCGCAGCACCCGTGGCGGGGCTGGTCCAGGCCGGCAATGGACACTTGTACGGGACAGCGAGCAGCTGCGGGGCCGGTGACCGCGCTTGTTCGGGTAAAGTATGGCCCGGTAACGGGACGATCTTCGAGATCACCCCGAGCGGCACGGTGACGACGCTGCACAGCTTTTGCGTCCAACCCGGCCTCCAGCCCCCGTGCGCGGACGGCGACGAACCCGAGGGCGGGCTGGTTCAGGGCAGAGATGGAAACCTTTACGGGACAACGCTGTCCGGAGGTGTCGGCAATAGCGTGGGCACAGTCTTTAAGATCACCCCAAGCGGCACGTTGACGACGCTGTACAGCTTTTGCACCGCGCAGCATGGGAATGGGAGTAGTGACTGCCCAGATGGCGAGGGGCCGTCCGCAGGGCTGGTTCAGGGCGCCGATGGGAACTTCTACGGGACAACGTGGCTGGGCGGGTCCGGTGCCGGTGTCGGCGTGGGCACCGTCTTCAAAATCACGCCGAGCGGCGCCCTTACGACCCTATACAACTTCTGTTCACTATCCGGCTGCGCGGATGGCGCTGGCCCTACGGCCGGGCTGGTCCAGGCCACCGATGGAAATTTCTATGGGACAACGTCGGGCCAAACCAACGAAGGCGCTACCGGCCCTGGCACAATTTTCAAAATCACCTCGAGCGGCACGCTGACGACGCTGTACACCTTCTGTGCCCAAACGAACTGCACGGACGGCGAGACCCCGACAGCGGGACTCGTCCAGGCCAGCGATGGAAACTTGTATGGGACGACATCGGCAGGCGGGATCAACGGCGCGGGCACGGTATTCAGGATCAGCCTGGATGGTACCTTCACCACCCTATACCCGTTCTGCTCGCAACTTAACTGCGCGGACAACGGAAATCCTGTGGCGGCGCTGATTCAGGCCACCGATGGCAACCTGTACGGCACAACACCACGTAACAACCGCAACAGCGGCACAATCTTTAAAATCACCCTGAGCGGCACGCTGACGACGCTGCACACCTTCAGGATGAATCAGGGGAACGTTAACCCACGCGCAGCGTTGGTCCAGGACACCAACGGAAGTCTTTACGGGACAACGAAGGGCACGCAAGACATAGGAGGCTCAATCTTTAGGTTGGATGTAGGTCTGGGACCCTTTGTGGAAACACAGACGAGCTCCGGCCCTGTGGGAGCGCATGTCAGGATCCTGGGAACCGATCTGACTGGCGCGACCAGCGTCACATTCAACGGAGTTTCCGCTGCGTATACCGTAATTTCGTATTCCCAAATCATCGCCACCGTACCCGCTGGCGCTACGACCGGCACGGTTGAAGTAGTGACGGCCAGCGGCACGCTTTCAAGCAACGCGCCGTTTCGCGTTGAATAACTGCGGAGTTTCCGGCCACGAGCTCGTCCCCGTGCCGTAGCAGGAGCCGCAGTGGACGCTGAATACCTTGTATGTTTTCAACGATGTCTTCAACCGGGGCACGCTCTTCGATCGGGACTTTCCGCAAGAGGCGTGGTGTTCCGCCTCACGTTCTGATCACCTCGGTGTCGTCGTGAAGCATCCTAACCCGGAGCTGGTTGTTGAGTAAAGTTCAATACTCGGTGCCGGAGCCGTCGGCCGTAAGACGCTTATCCTGGATCGGCGCGCCGCGATGGAGCGCAACAGGGATAACTCCCGCCCAGACCGGCAACGCATAATCCTCCTCGTCATCCACAGGCCCTCCCGCCCGAACTTTCGCCGAGACCTCGTTGAGCGGCAACTTCAAAACGCTGGTGGCTTTCAATTCCTGCTCCGTCGGCTGTCGAACTTCTTCCCAGCGCCCGGGAACCATATGATTCGTGAATCGGCGAAGAGCTTCCATCTTTTCGCGCGGATCTGTCAGAAGGCGCGCTTCGCCCAGAATCACTACGGAGCGGTAATTCATGGAATGGTGAAACGCTGAGCGGGCGAGCACCAGTCCGTCAACCAGCGTCACAGTGATGCAAACTCTTACACCGCGATCCAGTGTGCGCAACATCCGGCTCGCCGCTGAGCCATGGATGAACAATTGATCGTCCGCTCGCGCGTAACCGGTAGGAATGACGTAGGGTTGTCCGTCCACGACAAAACCTGCGTGGCAGAGAAAGCCCTCGTCGAGAATCGCATAGACTTGCGCTTTGTCGTAGACGCCACGTTTTGGAAGCCGCTTTACCTGGGTTCGTTCAGTGGGTGCAAAAGCATCCATTTCCCGAATGTATCAGGAAAACGGCTCGCGTCCAATTCAGGAGCGGCAACTATCCACGAACGCGTGCACCCGATCAAGTCCGCGCTCCAGCTCGTGCATCGACGTTGCGTAGGAAATCCTGACATGCTGCGATGTTCCGAAAGCCTCGCCCGGAACAACCGCGACCTGCATTTCGGCGAGCAAAGCGTTTGCGAACTCGAGCGCGCTTTTCACCTTGCCGCCCCCGAAGGCCGTGCTGATGTTCGGATACGCGTAGAACGCGCCTTGCGGCGTTACGAGGGAGACGCCTGGAATTTGCTTCAAACGTGCCACGACGAAATCGCGCCGCCGCCGGTATTCGGCCAGCATCTTAGGAACGGAATCCTGCGGCCCGCGCATGGCTTCGATCGCTGCTTTTTGCGAAATGGACGTCGGGTTCGAGGTGCTGTGGCTCTGTAGTTTGAGCATCGCGCCGATGATCGGGGCAGGAGCAAGCGCGAATCCGATGCGCCATCCCGTCATCGCGTACGTTTTGGAAAGAGATCCTGCAACCAGCACGGTCTCCTTTGCACCCGGAACCGCCGCGATCGAGAACGGCTCTTGATCGTACAGGAAGTGGCAGTAGCATTCGTCGGTCAGCAGGAAGATTTCACGTTTCGAGGTCAGGTCAAAAATCGCACGGAACTCCTGCTTGTCAAGCACTGCACCGCTCGGGTTTGACGGCGAGTTGATGATTACCAGCTTGGTTTTGGGAGTGATGTGCCGTTCGATAAGATCCGCCGTGACATTGAATCCCGCGCTTTCCTCGGGTCTGACAAAAACGCATACTCCGCCCGCGTAATTCACGACATCTTTGTACGTGACCCAGTACGGCACTGGAATGATGACCTCATCGCCGGGATTGAGGAGCGCCTGGGTGAGACCAAAAATCGCGTGTTTCCCTCCGACGGTCACGATGCACTCGCCGGGCGAGTAATCCGTTTTGAAATCGCTGCGATGACGTTCACAGATTGCTTCTCGAAGCTCCTGGGTGCCGCCAGTGTTCGTGTACTTGGTGAAATCGGCCGCAATCGCCGCAATGGCGGCTTGTTTGATGTTGTCCGGTGTCGGAAAATCGGGCTCACCGGCTCCGAAGTCCACGACGTCCACGCCACGGCGGCGAAGCAGGTCCGCATCCGCCGCCACCTTCAAGGTGGAAGAAACGCTGATCCTGGTTATCCGCTCGGCAATTTCGGCGGCTGCTTGTGTCGTCGTCATTTGCTCTTTACTTTCTCATGCACCCGATTCGCGACTGCTTCCGGCACAAACGGCGAGACGTCCCCGCCCAAGGTGATAATCTCCTTCACCATTCGGGAGCTGATAAACGAGTACTGTTCCGCGGCCATTAGAAAAATCGTCTCCGTCTGGGGCCGCATTCTCCGGTTCATCAACGCCATCTGAAGCTCGGATTCATAATCGGACAGCGCGCGGATACCGCGCAGGATCGCGTTGGCTCCGCGGCGCGCCGCGTAATCGACAAGCAAGCCGTCGAAGGAATCGACCCGCACATTCGAAAAGCCGGCCGTCGCCTCGCGAATCATTTCGATACGGTCCTCGAGCGGGAACAGAGCCTGCTTATGCGTGTTGCTGAGAATAGCGATAGTAAGTTCGTCCACCAAACGATGGCCCCGGACAATCACGTCCATATGGCCGTTAGTGAGCGGGTCAAACGAACCGGGGTAGATGGCTATCAACCGGCGCTTCGAAGCCGGAACGCCGATGGGGTCTTGCATGAGGCGGCGTTAAAACGGCATTCTAATCTGCATCTGCGGCCAAGGTGACCACGTGCCGTCGCTTCTTCTTCGCTCTTCCTCTTCCTTCTTCTGGCGGTCCTTCGCTTCCTTCGATTTACCGCCCTTGAAGTAAAGGTGCACGGTCACTGCGTGTGACGACGCATCCGCCGTGTAATCGGATCGTGTATCGCCGAGATTGTCGAAGATACCCTGTTCCTGCACGCGTTTCAGGAAGAAGTCCGGGTAATCGGGATTAAATGGCCGGCCGGGTTTCTCGCCCCAGAGTTTTGCGATTACCGGTTCCGTGGTTACGTCCAAACCCTCAATATCGAGCTTCTGAAATTGATAGGTTCCGCCAGGAACCACGTTATACGTCACGTTGACTGCCCGTTTCGAATCGTCCGGTTGGGTTTCCGTTACTACGCTCGCGTCGAGAAGGCCTCGTCGCTTCATGCGATGAACCAGATCAAGACGGAAATTGTCCATCTGCTCCGCGTTATACGTTTGCCCGGGCTTGAACGGTATGCTCGCGCGTATCTCTTCTTCGTCCATTCCGTTACCGCGAAACCTGATGGAGCCGAACTTAAACACCGGACCATCCTGAATTCGTACTTTTACAATCACGCCGGAATCCGTCTTTGCCGGCTCGGTCTCGACACTTGGGAAACTCACAGCCGCGTATCCCTTGGTTGCGTACAGCGGCCGAATCGCCCCATCCAGAATCATTTTCAATCTCGCGTCGGAAAGCGGCGCGCCGATCGCTACGTCATTGACGGCTCGCAGAATTGCACCGGTGTCGATTGCCTGGTTTCCGGTGACGATTACTTGGGAAATCGTTGGAGCAGGCGCATCCGGCGTAAAAAGGACCACCAGTTGCCGGGGATCTTCATTCGAGAGGCGCGCCTTCACCTTCAGCTTGGGATTCGATTGCGCGACAAACTGCTGTACTGCCGCGGTGTAGCGGCTGAGCACGGCTTCCGTCGCCGGGATCCGGTCGGAGTAGAAGGTTACGTGATCCCGTAAGTACTGACGCAAGGCTTCGGCGGGAACACCCAGGCGCTCGAACGCGACCGGAAAAAGCTGCTCGTTTTCAGCGACCTCGAAGGTGAGATCGTATTGCGGAGGATTCCCCAGATATCGGTACTCATCCGCAACGTTGTTGAACAACTGTGTTCCGGTCAATTTGACGCGAGCCCGCTCGAAGATTGGGCCGGTAACACGCTGCCCGATCTCGAGACCGGACGCCTTGATAATGTCCGCAGATGAATAGAGATGATTTCCTTTGACGGCAATTGAATGAAGCGTGCCGGGCGGCGGCTCTTTTTTCGCGGGAGATTGCTGCCCCGACGCAGCGACGCCCAAGAGCGCCCCAATCGAAACGAGCGCCGCGCAATGTATCCGGCCCATACTTCTAACCTAATAATACGCATCGATCATACGCAGCGTTACACTTGAGACGAAAATGGCCTATGACGTAGTGGTGATCGGAAGCGGCCCCGGCGGTTATTCCGCAGCCGTTCGCGCGGGGCAATATGGTCTGAAAACCGCTTTGATAGAAAAGCAACCCAGGCTGGGCGGAACATGCCTGCTGGTGGGTTGCATCCCTACCAAAGCTCTGCTCCACACAGCCGATGTATGGGACCAGTTCAAACACCCCGAATCGCACGGAATCGAGTGCAAAGATCCGCAATTGCGGTACCCGCAGGTGATCGACCGCAAGAACAAGATCGTCCTGAAGCACTCCAAAGGCATAGAATTCCTGATGCGCAAAAACAAGGTGGACGTCATCAAAGGCCAAGCGCGCCTGCAGGGAGGCGGCCGCATTGAAGTTAACGGCGAGGGAGGTGTCCGCACCGTCGAGGCGAAAAATATCATCCTCGCGACAGGCTCCGAAGCCCGCATGCTGCCCGGCCTGGAACCGGATGCGAAGCTGATTCTCACGAACATCGAAATTCTTGACCTCGAGAGCGTTCCGAAGACGCTCGGCATTATCGGGGCAGGCGCCGTGGGTGTGGAGTTTGCCTCGATTTTCAGCCGTTTTGGCTCAAAGGTGACGATCCTCGAGATGCTCCCGCGAGTGGTGCCCGTCGAAGACGAGGAGATTTCGAAGGAGCTGGAAAAGCACTTCAAGAAAGCGGGCATTCGCATGGAAACGGGAGCTATGGCGGAAAACATCCGCAAGAACGCGGATTCAGTCAGCCTGACCGTGAAGCTCGCAAATGGCAATCGCGAGGAGATGGAATTTGAAAAGCTGCTGATCGCAGTCGGCCGGAAGCCGAACACAGAGAGCGTCGGGCTTGAGAACACTCGTGCGCAACTCGATCGCGGTTTCGTGAAGGTAGATGAAAACCAGCGCACCTCCGAGCCGGGTTTGTATGCAATCGGCGATATCGTAGCTGGAACTCCGCAACTGGCGCACGTGGCAACCGCTGAAGGGATGATCGCGGTGGGACATATAGCCGGTAAGCCTCTGCGTCCAATCAATCGCAATCGCATTCCAGGTGCGACTTACACGGATCCCGGCATTGGCAGCGTCGGTTTAACCGAGGCGCAGGCGCGCGCGCAAGGCTTCAAAGTCAAAGTCGGCAAGTTTCCGTTCGCCGGAAATAGTAAGGCCACCATTCTCGGGGCGCACGAAGGCTTCGTTAAGGTCATCGCCGAGGAGCAATTCGGCGAGATTCTTGGGGTTCACATCATTGGCCCTGAGGCATTCGAGCTGGTCGCGGAGGCTGTAACGGCGATGGAAGCCGAAGCGACGGTCGATACTATGATGTCCGCGATTCACGCACATCCGACGCTTCACGAAGTGATCGGCGAGGCGTTCAACAATGTCCACGGGCTCGCAATCAACATTTAGCGCGGACTTGGAAGCGCCGGCTGCCGATGCGCGTGGCTCGGAGCGCGTTTCCGAGAGGCGGCTCGAGATATTGGATCTCGGGCGGATGCGTTATTCAGACGCGCTTCAAATCCAGATGCGCCTGGTAGAGCAACGCAAGCGCGGCGAGGGCCGCGATACTCTCCTGTTCGTTGAACACGATCACGTGGTTACGATCGGCCGGAACGGCAAATCAGATCATGTGCTCGCGAGCGACGAGATCCTTGCGCGAACAGGAATCGATATCCATGAGACGGATCGCGGGGGCGACGTAACCTATCATGGTCCGGGACAGGTTGTCGGGTATCCGATCCTCGATTTGGGAGAATGGAAACGCGACGTACATGCCTATTTCAGGGGCGTAGAGGATTCCCTGATTGATGCGCTGGCGGTGTTCGGCATTCGAGCGCATCGCATTCCGGAACGAGGCTACGGAGGCGTATGGGTGGGCGGCGCAAAAATCGCAGCGATCGGGATACACATCAGCCGCTGGATCACCTCGCATGGATTCGCTCTGAACGTGAACACAGATCTGAGCTATTTCCAATACATTGTTCCCTGCGGTTTGACGACGCCCGTCTGCTCGCTCCACACACTTCAGTGCTACGCGAGCCCTCGTGAGGTGAAGCAGGTGATCGCCGCCTCATTCGCGAAAATCTTTGATTACGAGCTGCTGGCCCAGTAGGAAATTTGAGGAGATCCGATGACTGACGTGGTCATGCCCCAGATGGGCGAAAGTATTGTCGAAGGAACGCTTACGAAATGGCTCAAGAAGCCAGGCGAGAAAGTGGAACGTGACGAGCCGCTGTTCGAGATCTCAACCGATAAAGTGGACACCGAGATCCCGTCCCCGGCTGACGGCGTTCTTCAGGAGGTCTTGGTTCAGGAAGGGACGACGGTCGCTATCAACGCTGTCGTCGCGCGGATCGGCGAGGGCAACGGCGCAGGCGCGGCGGCGCCAGCCCCAGCCCCAGCAGAACGAAAAAAGGATTCTCAACCGACCGTGTCCAAACCGCCGGATGTGGATGTTGGCCCGTCGGCGGCGTCGCAAGTGGCGCGCGCGACCGGGGCTCCTCCGAGCCCGGCTCCCAGCGCCGCCGGACCGTATCCCATCGAGCCACTGCCTGAAACCCAACCGCAACGAGCATCGCGGCAGCAGGCGCCGCAACCTCCTCCCGCTCCGGCTCGGCAGCCCGACGGGGAAGAGGACCAAGGCCCACTCTCTCCTCTGGTGCGCAAGATGGCGCGGGAAAACAGTATCGATCTGTCTCAGATCAGAGGAACCGGCGCCGGCGGCCGAATCACGAAGCAGGATTTAGAGACGTACATGGCTTCTAATGCTGGCCGACCACGGCCTGCGGCGGCGGCCCCATCCGCGCCGGAACCGGCAGCACCGTCACCGCAGCCCCAACCAGCCATGCCGCTGGCCGAAGCAGCGCGAATTCGCACGGAGCCCATGACCAACATGCGGCTTAAAATCGCCGAGCACATGGTGATGAGCAAGCGCACCTCGGCGCACGTCACCACCGTGCATCGCGTCGACATGAGCGCCATCGCGAAGCTTCGGGATCGATCAAAGACCGACTTCGCGGCCCGTAATGGCTTCTCGCTGACGTATTTGCCGTTTGTCACCGCTGCCGCAGCCGAAGCCCTCCGAGCTTTCCCAATCTTCAATTCCTCGATTGACGGCAAGAATATCGTCTACTATCGCGATATAAACATCGGCATCGCAGTCGCACTCGAAGGAGGGCTCATTGTTCCCGTCATTCGGAATGCCGACGAGAAAAACGTGTCCGGTTTACAGCGCGCAATTGTCGATCTGGCGACTCGCGCCCGCTCAAGGCAGCTAAAGCCGGACGAAGTGCAAGGCGGCACATTCTCCATAACCAACTTCGGCAGCTTTGGCAGCATTTTCGCCACTCCGGTGATCAATCAACCACAAGTGGCCATTTTGGGCGTCGGAGCTGTGGAAAAAGTTCCCGCGGTTGTGGACGGCGATGCGATCGCTATACGATCGCAAGCGCATCTGGCGCTCACTTTCGACCACCGGCTCATCGACGGCGCCCTGGCGGATCAGTTCTGTCAGAAGGTCAAGTCGATCCTTGAAAAGTGGTCCGCTAGTATTGCCTAGTATTCCGGCACTGCACCAAGAAAAGCGGAAATGGCCTTTTTTCTTGACGAAACCTTAATGCAGGTTTAATATTCTTCCTGTACTGATGTAAATACCGGTATCGTCCACAAGGAAAGAGGGCCACGGATGACCTTTCAGGTCGGCGAGAAAGTAGTGTACCCGAATCATGGCGTAGGCACGATTGAAAACATCAGTTCCCGTGCGTTCGGCACACAATTGGAACGCTTTTATCTCCTTCGACTTTCCCCGAACAGTATGACCGTCATGGTTCCGTTTTCACACGTTGGCGATATAGGCCTGCGCAAGGTCACAAAAGGAAGCGAAGTGACCAGAGTAATGGCCTATCTGGCGGCTGGACGCCCATGCTGTGCTCATGATTGGAAAGATCGATTCAAAGAAAACACCGACAAGATGAAGGGCGGCAGTCTGCTCGATATTGCCGAGGTATTTAAGGCTCTGCTGCTGATTCAACTCGCCAAGCCCTTGTCGTTTCGCGAGAAGCGGATGCTCGAACGCGCCCGCGCCATGATCGTATCCGAAACGTCGATCGCTAAGTCCGTAACTGAGCTCGAGGCGGAGCTGCTGATCGAACGAGCGCTCGCAAAATGCGGGTTGCGGATGCCGGCCGCGCTCTGAGGAAGGGCGCAACGACCCGCGCCCAGTTATACTGAGATTGCCTCAGGCCGCGTTACAACGCGCCCGCGCATCTGGCGCTATCGTCTAAGGGTTAGGACGGAGCCCTCTCAAGGCTCAAATAGGGGTTCGATTCCCCTTAGCGCTACCAAGATTTCAGACGCTTGCGGGTAAAAGTTAGCAGAAGTTAGCGTTTGGTGCCCACGCGAGTATGGTTTCCAGAAAAAGGGCTGGGGTCGCTGATTGTCGTTTTGATAGTGTAACCAGGGGAACGTATAGTATTATCGGTGCGTTCACAGGTTCATACGATCTTTTCATTACCGTCGAGCGGCTCCAGTGATCATCTCCTCCGCCGCAGTCCAAGACGGATTCGCGGTCTTCTAAACTCCAGAACTTTCGTAAGAAGTTCCATTACATTCTTTCGTCCCGCGTTTTGTGAAAAACCGACGCTCTCAGCCGAAGGCCCCCTCAGCCTGGGGTGGGCGTGCCCCCTTACCAGCGATTGCCCTCGACGGCTAGCACCGTTACCAGGGAGGAAGTGAGCTGTAATGAATTCTCACGCTCCTACCGGCAAGGTCTCGGCACTGACCGTGCTTTTGTCGAGTTCAGTTGTACTGGGGACGATTACGGGCGTTTTTTACCTCGTGGGCGGCGCGTGGGTCGATGGTTATTCGCACGCCCTGGGGTTGACTTATTTGGCACGCCTTCAGCGTGCGGAATATATCTTTTTCGGGAGTCAGATTCTGCTCGCGTTATCGTACTTCTCGATATCGGTGATGCCGGTCGTGGGACTGGGAATTGTGGTGTTCCTCAAGCGAAAGCCAATTCCCCGTGCGTGGGAGTCAGTCACCTTTGTTTTGTTGATGCTCATTTCGAGTCTCTTGCTATCCGCATTTGCCGTTCCTGCGCTGAACCCAGTGCGTCCCCTAATAACAAGCGCTGTTTGCCCTGTGACGGGTCGCTCAGGCGCGTGGACGTTCGGCCCTCTGTGTTTCGCGTTGGCAGTTGGCGGCTTCGGTTTTTTCTTCTTTGAACCGAAACGCTTCCGCCTGATGTTTCTGGGCTGGGGTATCGTCGCTTCTGTCTTTTGGCTTTTTGTCTTCGGATGGGCCTTCGGAGCGGGCCAGCTATATGGGACGTTTCAGATTGTGGAGGTCGACAGCACGTCTCTTCAGTTGCTCGTTCTGGGTGCCGACGACAAGAATCTAGTTGTTCTTACTCCCGGGATAAATCGCGCGGGGCACCCGGAGCCGAGATATCTTTTGCGTTCGGACATTAAGGTTTTTCGCGTCGTCGGCACTGCTTCGATCAACGATTTCGTCTGCAATCCGAATCGGATGGCCATAACTCCGGGGGGCCGCTAATGACGTGGGGCACCGTTCTCTCGCTGGCGAAACCGACCCGGACAAATTCAGGAAACGTCCGCTCACACGTGCGGCTCAGAATCAGCATCAAGCATCCTATGTACTTGACATCGCGGATCAATACTGTACTTGACATCGCGGATCAATACGCGCCCTTGGGAATCAGAACCGCTTGTATGGTGCGCGGAGGATGCAAATATGCAACCAAAGCGACCAATTTCGGATGTAATACGTGCCTTGGGACTCCTCAACCTTAGATCGCCGTCGCTGTCCTCGGAGACCTGCCAAAATAGGCGAGCGGGAAGCTCAGAACCGCTATGGCAAGACTCGCGTATTGCGGCCACCCCAGGTGAGTGGAAACAGCTCTCATTAAAAGAAGCCGGACCAGACAGCCAAAGAATAACGCGATTTCGAGCGCAATCACGTCGAAGAAGATCGCCGCAAGACCGGCCCATGAGCGACGCTTTCAAGGGCGGCGCGCTCAAGTGCTGGAAATGCAAGCGTCTGTTGAGCAACTCCGCTAATAAGGATGGAGATCCGGTCTTTGGGGCGGCAGTCCCTAAGCCATCGCGAGCGGTCGCATCGCTCCTCGCATCTGCGTCCTCGATCCACGTATAAGTTTTGGCCATGCCATCTCGCAGCCGAATGGAAGGTTCCCAGCCTAGACACTCGCGAATTTTTGTGTTGTCGCTGTTCCTGCCGTTGACGCCCTTTGGCGCATCGAGCTTGTAATTGCGCTTCAGTCGGACTCCGGCGATGTTTTCGACAATATCGACGAGTTGGTTTATGGTGACCAGCTCGCTGCTACCAAGGTTGATTGGCTCATGAATATCGCTGCAGGTAATCATGTTTATGCCTTTGATGCAATCGTCGATATACATGAAGCTGCGCGTCTGATTGCCATCTCCCCAAATTTCAATTTCGTGCGGCGCCGCTCTTTGAGCGTCAACGACCTTCCGGCAGATGGCAGCCGGAGCTTTCTCGCGCCCCCCTGTATACGTCCCGAGAGGACCGTAAACATTGTGAAAGCGAGCTACGCGGCATTGCAGCTTGAAATCCTCTTCGAAGTGGCGGCACATACGCTCGCTAAAAAGCTTTTCCCAACCGTAACCATCTTCTGGAAGAGCTGGATATGCGTCCTCTTCTTTGAGAGGTGTCACTTGGGCGCTCTTCTGCTTTTCTGCGTTATACACGCAAGCGGAAGAGGCATAGAAATATCGTTCGACACCTGCACTTCGCGATGCTAACAACAGGTGCGTGTTGATCAGTACGCTCAGCATGCATAGGGCTTTGTTGTTCTCGATAAATCCCATGCCGCCCATGTCTGCCGCGAGGTTGAAAACGATGTCCGTTCCCTGAACAGCGCTTGTCGCAGGCGCACTTATCTTTGAGATCCAGAACCAGATTTTCCGCAGCCGGGAACTTCTGATACCACTCCTCTACAGGTTTGATGTCAACCGAACGAACGCTTTTGGCGCCCTGTTCAAGTAGATTCTTGACTAAGTAACCACCGATGAATCCCCCGCCGCCACAGACGGCAACTCTCTTGTCAGCAAGTGTCACGAAATGAGCCCTCTGGTACCGTCTGAACCGCCGAACGCCCGAGTGCGGGTAACAACACTCATGTGGCTTGAAATAGAAGTTCAGATTCGGTGGCGGAGTTCTCTATTGCTCGCTACCATAGGGTTTCCTGGATGGAGGACGATTGAAACAGCTTTTCGGGACGGACGGCATCCGCGGAATCGCCGGTGAGCCGCCCATGGATGCCAGAACAGCGCATGCATTGGGAGTTGCCCTAGGAAAATGGGCCAGCACGTCGCTCGAAACGCCCGGTACTGGCGCTCCCGAGGTTCTCATCGGAATGGACACGCGCGAAAGCGGTCCGTGGCTCGGGGGCCAGGTTGCCGGAGGTCTCGCGCGCTGCGGGGTCTCGGCCCGGTTCGCTGGCGTGATCACCACTCCCGGCGTCGCGTTCCTCACCCGCACAGGCGCGTTTGCCGCGGGCGTGATGATCTCCGCCTCCCATAATCCCTATCACGACAATGGCCTCAAGGTGATCGGCCATTCCGGATACAAACTTCCCGACGCGGTCGAAATCGAGCTCGAGCACCTCATGCGCGATTGGCTGGAGAAAGGCGAGGACGCGACCCCGAAGAACCTCAGCGTTGACTCCAATCTCGACAATGTCTATACCAATTACCTCGTCAATACCGTTACTGGATCGTTTCCCATGCGGCTGGTAATTGATTGCGCCAACGGCTCGGCCGCCTGCGTTGCCCCGGCCCTGTTTGAGCGCTTAGGCGCACGGGTCGAATGGATGGGAACGTCGCCCGACGGCCGGAACATCAATCTGAACTGCGGCTCGCTCCATATGGACGGGTTACGGCAACGCGTCGTTGAAAGGGAAGCAGCCCTTGGTATCGCGTTCGACGGCGACGCGGATCGCGCGTTGTTCGTATCAAGCACCGGCAGAGTGGTAGACGGCGATGCTGTGCTCTTTCTCGCCGGCTCGACGCTGAAACGCGCTGGCAAGCTGCCCGGCGATGTGGTCGTCGCGACAATCATGTCCAACCTTGGGCTTGAAAAAGCTCTAAGTGAGTACGGTGTTGAGATGCTCCGAACACCGGTGGGCGACAAATACGTACTCGAAGAGATGCTCCGTCGCGGCGCCGTTCTCGGGGGTGAGCAGTCGGGCCACGTAATTTTCTCCGAGTATGCAACCACGGGCGATGGTCTCCTCACGGCGTTGCGCGTGCTCGAAATCGTGCGCGACTCCAAACAGCCGCTGGATACCCTTGTCGGCGAAGTGAAGACTTTTCCTCAGAAACTCGTGAACGTTCGCGTCAAACACAAACGCCCCTTAGCGGATCTCGAAGATGTTCAGGCCATCATCCGGGCTGCCGAAGATGAGTTCAACGGAAGCGGACGCGTCGTGGTCCGTTTCTCAGGAACCGAGCCGGTCGCGCGCGTCATGATCGAAGCCGAGTCTCAAGAAGCCGTCGAGAAATGGACTCACCGGATCGCGAGCGCCATTCAGAGCGAGCTCGGAGCCGGCGGCTAGCTTCGATTTTTGCTTGCCGTGATACACTGCAATCTCCCGGCTGGCTTCCTCCCCTGCGGCCGTCGTTCTAAATTGGCCTTTTCATGGAACGCGCTCTCCGCCTGGTCACGAACAGCAAGTTGTCTCGCCAGGTTCTGAGTCCAAGCGACATCGCGCGGGGATTGTGGCCGCTCGCGGCCGGCAAACGGGTTGCCGCCCACACGTCCCGCGTCACAGTGGTTCGAACCACTCTGGTCGTCGAGGTTGAAGACGCCGTCTGGCAGAAACAGCTTTACACGCTGCGCGCGCAGGTCCTCCACAACATCAGGAAATTGATGGGAGCGGGAGTGATCGAAGACCTAGAATTTCGAATCGCCGTGCCGAAGCGAGAGCCTCAGCGCGCTGACACTCGTCAGAGCATTCCAGAACCCGTTGCGCCATCCGGGGACGAAGCCGATGCGATCGAGGATCCCGTGCTACGGCGCATTTATCGCAGATCCCGTAAGAACGCGATAGCGTAGATAGGAGGTACACGAGCCATGATTCGCCGTCGCGAATTCCTGAAATCGGTTTCCATTTCCGCCGCCGTGGGTTCGAACATCGCAGCGATGCCTGCTTCGCAGGCGTCCTCCGCGCTTGCCGTCCCGCCGCTTCCCCGGCCTGATGATCCAAAATATTGGGACAAACTTCGCGACCAGTTTTTGCTGGCGCGCGATAAGGTTTTCTTTAATAACGGCACCATAGGCGCGATGCCTAAAGTCGTCGTCGAACGGGTGGTCGAACATCTTCGTACAATGGCGACCGATCTGGCGGACTGGGATTATAAAGGCACCGATTGGATTGCAGGATACGGGGCCGAAACAGAGTTCCGTGCGAAAGCTGCGCGCCTGGTGAATGCCGATGTGAAAGAGGTGGCGCTCACCGAAAACGTGACTGAAGCGATGAGTTCCGTCGCAGACGGTTTGAATCTTGCGCCCGGCTCGGAAGTCATCATCACGGACCAGGAACATCCCGGAGGCCAAAGTTCCTGGCTACTTGCGCAGAAGCGGCGTGACATTGCCGTGAAGACCGTCAAAGTACCCAAACCGGCTCATGACCCAGAGGAGATTATTGAGCTGATCACCGCAGCCATCACCCCGAAGACCAAGGTGATCGCGATCTCGCACATCATCAGCGGTAGCGGCGCGATATTGCCGGTAAAAGAGATTGCTGCGCAAGCGCGGCAGCGGAATGTTTTTACCGTCTTCGACGGCGCGCACGCCTTGGGTCAAATCCCGGTGGATGTTAAAGAGATCGGATGCGATGCCTACGTTAGCTGCTTCCACAAATGGCTCCTCGCACCGGCCGGGACCGGCTTCCTTTACGTCCGTCACGGCGAGGCGGACGGCATCTGGTCTACACTCGCAAGCAGTCAATGGGACAACCACGAAGATAATGGCTATCGCTTTTCTCAGCGCGGCACAGGCAGTCTCTCCCTTCTGATGGGCATGGACGCTGCTCTTGATTTCCATTCCGCTCTTACGCCAGAGCGGGTGCAAAACAGGATCAAATACCTTGGCGACTACCTGCGCGACGGGCTGAGCCGGATTCCGGGAATTAAGACGTATTCTCCCAGCCACCCCGCAATGTGCGCGGGCATCACGGTGTACAACCTCGAAGGGTTCACCGGCGTGCGATTACAAGATGAGCTTTGGAGGCGAGGCCGCTTGCGCCCCCGTTCTTTGGGCGACGTCTACGGTGTTCGCCACTGCACGCACATCTACAACAGTACGGAAGAGATTGACCGCTCGCTCCGCATTCTGCGTGAACTTTCTAAGGCCTGAGTCACGTAAATCTCGCGCGTAATACTGCGGTGTCGATCGCGTGAGAGTCTCGTAGCCATGTTCGCCACAGAGTCAAGGCAATAATAATCAGCGCCAACGTTAATCCGCACCACAGCCCGTACACTCCGTATCGAAAGCGAAAACACAAGAGATAGCCCGCGGGCAAACCCAGCAGCCAATAGCCGCCCAGATTCACCAGCATCGGCACTCGGGTGTTCCCAACACCGCGAAGCGCGCCCGTGGCGACGGTCTGTATACCGTCGAACAATTGAAATACTGCCGCGAAAAACAGCAGCCCGATTCCGATTCCCACCACTCTCACATCACTTGTGTAAACCTGCAGGATTTGCTTCGGGAACAGCAGAAAAGCGGCCGCGGAACACGACATGAACACGCACGCAATCCCGATAGCGATGGAGCCACTTCTCCTTGCTGCCTGAGGGTCTCCGCGGCCAATCGCCTGCCCCACCGCGACCGCCGCGGCAGATGCCGTGCCGAGCGGCACCATGTACGTCACAGCGGCGCAAGTCAGCGCAATCTGATGAGCGGCCAGATCCACCGGCCGTAAACGTCCGGCCAGCAACGCCGCCGCGCCGAAAGCGCCGATCTCGAGCAGAATCTGCCCAGCCGCGGGGAAACCAATTCGCAATAGCAGCGTGAGTCGGGTAAGATCAGGTTTTTGAAACAGGCTTCGTATACCAGGTTGCAAGCCTCGTTCAAACCACCAGATGAAAAATCCAAGCAGCGCGGCCATGTAGACCCTCGCCATGCAGGTCGAGAGCGCCGATCCCACCACACCCAAGGCCGGCATGCCCCAGTGCCCCGTTATCAATAGCCAATTGAAGAACCAGTTGATCAGATTGGCGCTCACCAGAACGAACATGACCGGGCGCACGTGTCCGATTCCTTGAAGGTACCGGCGAAACGCTCCGTACAGCAGCAATGGCAACGTTCCGGCGGTGAGAGTTACGAGAAACGGCCCGGTGAGAGCGCCGACTTCGCGATTGAGCCCCGCGGCGTTTAGAAACCGGGGCATGAACAAGAACACAATCGTCAAAGCCGGTGTCAGAAACAGCGCAAGGTAAACGGCTTGGGTCAACGAATGGTGACAATCTTTTCGATCACCGGCCCCATGCGCCTGTGAAACCAAAGTGTCGAGACCGAGCAGCAATCCCATTCCAAAAATCGCCAATGTGTAATACGCACTGTTCCCAATCCCGATGGCACCGATGGCGCTCGGACCAAGCGGACCAATCATGATCGTGTCCACCACGCTCATCGTCATCCAACCCAGCTCGGCCAGCGCTACTGGAATCGCGAGCTTCAGCATGAGGCGCACCTCACCCCAGAAATTGCGGGTTGAGGGCAGGCCGCGTACGGTCATTCCCTCAGAATTGCACTGGAGGGTTTACTGGAGCGGAGCTACTCTTGGGAATCAGACGGCAGCACAGTAAGCGTGAGCGGCTTGCGATCACGCATCACAACGACAGCGACTTGTTTGCCGGCCTGGCATTCGGTCCGCAGGAACTCAGTCAAATCGCGGGGGGTCGCGATGCTTCGGCCGCCGATCGCGGTTAACACATCCCCCGCCTTGAGGCCTGCCTTCTCACCCGCCGAGCCCTTCGCCACGGAACGTACCAACGCACCGCGCTTCACTCCGAAGTATTCAGCCAATTGCGAATCCACCGGTTCACATTCGATTCCGAGCAATGAGCTTTTCCAGGTGAGCATAGGATTCGGAATGACCGGCATCCAGGAGCTCGGCGGCTCCGGCATATCGAACCGCAAGCGGTCTGTGGGGAGAGCGAGTACGGAAGACGGCGGAGTGCCCGTCACAATGGCCGTGGTCTGCATCTTGCCATCGCGCCAGAGCTGTATTTTGATTTTTCTGCCCGGCGGAGTTTCGAGTACCAGCCGGCCGAGCTGCTGTGAACCTACGATATTTTCGCCGTTGTAGCTTAATAAGACGTCACCCGGCCGGATCCCGGCCTTTTCAGCAGGACTGTCGGGCTGGACTTTGGTAACCTCCGCGCCACGGTCTTCTCTTAGATTAAGAGCCTTAGCGCGATCAGCATCAATGTCCATCAGTCGAACGCCGAGATAGCTGCCGCTCGCGCGAAGCTGTCCCATAAACAGCAGCTCATTGCCCGGATTCGGCTGTGCCGCCATGACGGGAATTGCGCCTAGGAGCGAGATCAGGAAAACTGGACCGAGCATAGCCACAATATGTCGCCTAGTAGACGTCTGTAGACGCCTTCATTTCGCGCAGCGTGTGTACGCACCGCATATGAACATAATCATCAGCTTGACCGGACCGTACAATTTGCTCCAGGATATCCGCCAATTCCGGGCTGAAATTGGTTTTCTCCCGATACGGAACGAGAACGTCGATTGCTTCCGATCGCACGCCCGGATCATAGTCATGTTCAAGCACGAACTTCACGGTTTCCTGGGTTGCCGGGTCATCCCGGAACTGCCGGAGTCCATCCAGAGCCTTCAACCGAACGCCGGCGTTCGGGTCATTTCGCACGCAGTCGAGCAACGCATCCCGAACATCGTTTCCACTCTGGTTTTTCAACAGCTCCACTGAGTCGACGCGGATGGCCGGATCTGTGGGATCTTTTGCGGCCACCAGGAGCCAACGCCGCACGCCTCGATCATCCAAGCGTCCCGTAATGGCCTGTTCTTTCATCTGGTCTACAACGATGCGAACTCGATCATTATCGCTTGGCTGAATGTCCCGGATCCGCTCAGTCGTCGGATCGAATAAACTCGCTTCCGAGATACCGCTGCGGATACCGGGTACACCGTGCCGATCGACCCAGCGTCCCGCCGTAAAACCTACCAGCACCAGCAACGAAGCTGCCGCAATACCCAGCGACCAGCCTGAGACCGCCAATCCGAACGGTCCGGCGAAGCGGAACCGGTCCAGAAGAGCAAACTTGCTCTGTTTCCCGCGTCGAGGAATCGCCTCCGCAAGTTCCTGCCTGCATTGTGCGAGCAGATCCAGTGGCACGTCGATCTGCTCCGACTTCACCGCACTATGCCACGCCTTCTCGCGTCCGAGTGCATGTTCGCACTGCGCACATTCGCTCAGGTGCTGTTCGAGTTCAGCTTCCGCAGCGAAATCAAGCTCACCATAGAGATACAGCGATAAGTTGTTGTGCACCTCTTGGCAATTCATAGAAAATCCCCCAGCGCCGCGCGCATTTTTTGAGTGGCACGAAACAGGCAGTTCTTGGCGGCCTCCTCCGTAATGCCTAAATCTTCTCCGATCGCCCGCAATCTCATGCCCTGGAAATGCCGCATCTCGAAAACCAGCCGTTCTCGGGGCGTTAAACGCTCCAGAACCTCCTGAACCCGGGTATTCACCTCATGGCTTAACAGTTGCCGTTGCGGATCGACGTCGGGGCGACCCTCCGCGACGAATTGGAATCGATCCACTTCCCCGGATTCGTTCTCGACGGCTGGGCTCTCCTCTTTCCGAACTTTGCGCTTGCGAATTTGATCCAGGCACAGGTTCGCCACAATTCGGTACAGCCATGTGCTAAAACTGCAATCGAACCTAAACTTCGGAAGATTTCGATATACGCGAAGAAACGCTTCTTGAAACACATCTCGCGCGTCTTCCTCAGAGCGCAACAGATTCAGGGCCATTCTGAGAACGTTTTGATCGTATGAGCGCACGAGCTGCTCAAAAGCTCCGGAATCTCCGTGCTGCGCGGCTCGAATCAGAGCCTGTTCGCCGGCCCGATCAGGGGCGGTGCGCACCAGCCCCGTTCCAAGGACTTCCGCTTGCGTCTGCACCATCGTGATGGACGTGTGACATTCGATTTCGTCACGGCTGCTCGGGATCGGGATTGTCCCCCGGCTCGCGATCAGGTCGCCAATTCGAGTTCTATCAAGCGCTTATCGGCATCTAAGGTGCGGATCCGGAAGCTGCGAATCTGTCCTGTCCGCATCGGCTCGGGCATCGCATCCTTTGGCCCCCCTTGTTTCCATTTCGCGGCGAGCATGGCGCTTAAGGATGATACATCCGCCGGGCGCGGCACCTCGGCGGCGGGCTTTGGCTCGTTCGGTTTCAGATCGCACGTGCCCACCACGCCTTCCCCAAGCTCGACCCGTGCTTTGTCCCCTTGAACCTCAATGAGCCGGCCGCTAACGGCCTCGCCACGCCGGTGCTCTGCGATGTAGTGATCCACGCGTCGTCGGCTCCAACTGCTTCATACCCATGCGAATTCGTCGCCGCTCAGAGTCCACTTCCAACACCACCGCGCGCACCATTTGGCCTTTGGCCAGCTTGTCTCTCGCATGATTCAAACGCTTTTCGTTCGTGATGTCGGAAACATGCACCATGCCTTCCACGCCATCCCCAAGGTCGATAAACGCTCCGAACTGGGTCACATTCGAAACGGGACCCTCGACCACTGAATTCACCGGAAATCGCTGGGGGACCGTGTCCCATGGATCGCCCAAAACCTGCTTGTAACCCAGACCGATTTTCCGCGCCGCCGCATCGATCTGAAGAATCATCACCTCGACTCGCTCGCCAACCTTCAGCACATCACCCGGCTTACGCACGCGCTTGTCCCATGACAACTCCGAGATGTGGACGAGCCCATCCACTCCGGGCAACAACTCCACAAACGCGCCGAATTCGGCTAGGCGCGACACAGTGCCGCTTACCCTGTCGCCTATATGGAAGGTGCGGCTCGCGATAGTCCAGGGATCCTCCTGAAGCTGCTTCAGTCCGAGCGAAATTTTTCTCTTGCCCGAGTCGATCTTCAAGACCTTGACCTCGAGCTGGTCACCCGGATTTACTATGTCGCTCGCCTTCCCTACCCGCGCATAGGACATGTCCCCAATGTGCAGGAGCCCGTCTATCCCGCCGATATCAACGAAGGCTCCAAAGTCCATCACGGTCCGAACAGTTCCTCGGACCACACTACCTTCTTGAAGCGCGCCGAAGGCTTGCTCCCGTTTCTGGGATTCTTCTTCTTCGAGCACCGCGCGGCGGTCTACGACAACATCTTCTTTGTCGACGTCGAGTTTTGTTATCCGGCATCGGATCTCTTGCCCGACGAGCTGCGACATCTCATCTGGTTCGCGAGCACCACTTCTGGATGCCGGCATGAACGCGCGGACACCGACGTCAACGCGAAAGCCGCCCTTTACCTGTTCCTCCACAGTTCCCGCAATCGTGCGCTTCTCCGCAAACGCCGCTTCCAAGCCGCTCCAATCTCGCGGACGCGCCACCGCTATGGCTGAAAGCTGGTAGTAGCCTTCTTCATTGCGAGGTCCGATGGCTACGGTCAGCGCCATTCCCCGCTGCGGTTCCCGCTCCTGCGTCTCGCGCCACGTGGATACCGGCAACGACCCTTCCACTTTTCTGCCAATGTCCACTAGAATCACTTCAGGTCCGACCGAAACCACCGTCCCGGTGACTGTTTGGCCGCTTTTTCCCTCAGCCTGCCGTTGATCGAACTGCGACAGCATCTCGGCAAATGTGGCGTGTTCCGCTTCCCCAGAATTTTCGGCAAGGCGAGGCGGATCAGGATCTACGGTGTTCATCGGCACTCTCGGCGGGTGTCGCTTCTTAGCGGGTTTCCCTCTATTCTGGCATAGAGTGCAGAAATGGCTTAAGCTCATTCAACCGCAGGACTTCGCCTGGCTGTTGTTCATCATCGCGCTGGTAGCGACCACGCCCGAGACGAATTACGATTTCCCGATTCTGCTGGTGGCTGATCGGCGCTTTCCAAATCGCCGAGCCTCGGCTGAAACTCTTCTGCAACGCGCTGGGGCCAAATCGCGTCCATCGTTCTCAAATTGGTCTTCAGCTATTTGTTGGTGGGGTTCACACACCCGATCTTTAGTCCTTATTACCCAATTTTTCTCATTCCCGTGGTTTCCGCCGCAACCATATTCGATTTGCCCGGAGTAGTTCTGGTCACCGCCATAGCTTGCGGTGCGTACTTCTCGTTCTTGCTCCCGATCTTCATCGATTGGAGTACTTTTCAGTTGCCGCCCGGGTCTAAATCAGCTTGATGTTTGTGCGGGCTGCCTTTTATGCGATAGTCGCGTTCCTCGTTTATCAACAAGCGAAGGCCAAGCGCGATGAGATGTCACGCACCCAGGAAGCCGCTGAACGTCTTGCGGAGTCGAACAAAAGTCTCCGTCTGGCAGAGGCCTCGCTTCGCCGCAGCGAGCGGCTGGCCGCTTTGGGACAGCTCACGGCCGGTCTCGCCCATGAGATTCGCAACCCGTTGGGTACCATCAAGGCCTCAGCCGAGATGCTCACGAAATCATCTACTCACGACCGCCCTGAAGTAATGTCCGAAATGGCCGGATATATCATGAGCGAATCGGATCGAATCAACGCACTCATTTCAAGTTTTCTCGATTTCGCGCGCCCTCTCCAGATCCATCCTGCTACAGCCGATCTTGTTCCAGTGGTCGATGAGGTCGTGCGGCAACAGACGCAACTCGCGACCGCCCGGCACGTTCTCATTCACATCTCAATCGTCCAGCGCCCCTTCTCCTTTGTCTTCGATCGCGATCTTCTCCGGCTCGCGCTTTCGAATCTTGTGCAGAACGCTATCGAGGCGAGTGCTCCCGGGCAGACGGTCGAAGTGCGGGCCGAGGACGTCCATGAGAAGGTCATGATCTTCGTCACCGATCAGGGCGAGGGAATTCAGCCTCAGCAATTGGAAAACATCTTCAATCCGTTCTTCACGACAAAGCCTCGCGGTATTGGACTGGGTCTCGCAATCGTGGCCAAAATCGTAGATGAGCACCAAGGCCGTATCAATGTGTTCAGTCAACCGGGAGCAGGTACTACATTTGAAATGACGCTGCCAAAGGTGCAGCATTCGTAAAATCCATGGCATCGGGACGCATTCTGGTGGTGGAAGATGAAGAGAAGCTGCGCCGCGTGATCCAGTTGCACCTCGAATCGGCGGGCTTTGAGCTCGATGGCGCATCGAGCGCAGAACAGGCGCTTGCGCAGTCCGCGACCGCGAATCTCATCATCACGGATCTCCGGTTGCCTGGAATGGACGGACTTCAATTCATTCAACAGTTGCAAGCCCGAGGCGTGCAGGCGGCGATTCTTGTCATCACCGCACATGGATCCGTCGAAACGGCCGTTGAGGCCATGAAGCGGGGAGCAGCCGATTTTCTGCAGAAGCCGTTCTCGCTTGACCATCTCACGACGGTCGTCCACAAGGTGATGGCCATGCAGTCTTTGCGGGCTGAAAATCAGCGCATGCGCGAAGAACTGGACCAGCGATACCAGTTCGACAATATCATCGGCCGGAGCGCCGCCATGCGTGACATCTTTCACACCGTCGAACGAGTTGCGCCCACCAGAGCCACCGTCCTGCTTGCCGGAGAGAGCGGCGTCGGAAAGGACATGATCGCTCGCGCGATTCATCAGCATTCACCGCGCGCAAACCGAGCCTTCGTAAAGATCAACTGCACAGCTCTCCCCGAAAATCTGATGGAAAGCGAGTTGTTCGGCTATGAAAAAGGAGCTTTCACTGGCGCGACTTCGAGCAAGCCCGGACGCTTTGAACTGGCCGACCAAGGCACCGCGTTTCTCGACGAGATCGGTGACGTTCCGGGCAATATTCAGGTAAAGCTCTTGCGCATTCTACAGGAGCGGCAATTCGAACGCCTAGGCTCGAATGTCACACGGAATGTCGATGTCCGGGTGATTGCGGCAACGAACGCCGATCTCCGCGCAGCGCTCGAAGAAGGACGGTTCCGGGAAGACCTGTATTATCGCCTGAACGTTGTCCCCATCAACATCCCGCCGCTGAGAGAGCGCAAGGAGGACATCCCGTTCCTAGCGATTCACTTCGTTCACAAGCTGGCGGGAGAGGTGGGTTCGGCGGCAAAAGAAATTGCCCCTGCCGCCATGGACCGGCTTCTGGACCATTCCTGGCCGGGAAACGTGCGGGAGCTCGAAAACACGATTGAGCGCAGCCTGGTGCTGACGTCGGGTGAGATCCTGCACGCTGCCGATATCAGAATTGAGGCGCCACGGCACGCCGCTAATCCCGGAACGCAACAATCACTGCTGCTCCCCGAAGGTGAAACGCTGGAACACTGGGAACAGATGATGATTCGCGAAGCCCTCCGGCGGGCGAACGGGAACAAAAGCCGAGCGGCTCGAATGCTGGGTCTCACGCGAAACGCACTACGATACCGGCTTTCGCAAATGGGGTTGGAGGATGGCGCGGCCGAAGACACGGAGTCTACCACGGCAACCGGGGTCTAGCGCGGTTCCTTCGATCTATAAACGAACGATTTTGTCGTCGCGAAAACCCTTGAGGGCGTTGCGGGTATCGACGATCAGCTTGCTGCGTTCGACAACCGCGCCGTAATCGACCCCGCTGTGCGCCGTGACGATAACAACGCAATCCGCAGTCTCGACGCCTTTGAGCGCGTCCTGCGATTCGAGACTCGTTCCGTCCACCTGGATCCGCCGCACAAAGGGATCGGAGAATGTAACCTGCGCGCCCATGCGGCGCAGCAGCATGATGATGTCGAGCGCGGGCGATTCCCGAACATCGTCGATGTCTTTTTTATAGGCTGCACCCAAAATATGAATCCGTGACCCTCGGACCGGCTTCGAGGCGTCGTTCAGCGCATGCTGAATTTTTTCGACAACGAACTCGGGCATCCGTCCATTGATATATCCCGCGAGTTCAATGAACCGCGCTTCAATCCCCGCTTCCTTGCTCTTCCAGGACAAATAGAATGGGTCGATCGGAATGCAGTGGCCGCCGAGTCCGGGCCCGGGATAGAACGGCATAAAGCCGAATGGCTTGGTGGCTGCGGCGTCGATAATCTCCCAAACGTCGATGTTCATGCGATCGCACATCACTGCCAGCTCGTTCACGAGACCGATATTAATCATCCGAAATGTGTTTTCGAGAAGCTTAACCATTTCAGCGACGCGCGTGGAACTTACCGGGACCACCGTCTCGAGCGCTTGGCGGTAGAACAGCGCTCCAACTTCCGTGCAGGCCGGAGTGATTCCGCCGACCACTTTCGGAATGTTCGACGTCTGGAAATTTGGATTCCCCGGATCGACGCGCTCGGGCGAAAAACAGAGAAAGAAATCTTGCCCCACCGTTAAGCCGCTGGCCTGCAGTTTCGGCAACAGGAGCTCGTCGGTTGTGCCCGGGTAAGTTGTCGATTCGAGCATCACCAGAAATCCCGGATGCATGTGGGTGGCAATCGCATCGGTTGCCGAGACCACGTAACTCATATCCGGATCTTTCGTTTTTCGAAGCGGCGTGGGCACGCAGATGTCGATGGTGTCCAGCTCTTGAATCACCGAAAAATCGGTGGTCGCGCGCAGCTTGCCGCTCTCAATCAGCGGCTGAAACACGTCATCCGTTACATCCTTGACGTACGACTTGCCTCGATTGAACTGCTCGACCTTGCTCTCCTGGACATCAATCCCGACCACTTCAAATCCCGCGCGAGCGAATTCCACAGCAAGCGGGAGCCCTACATAGCCCAAGCCAACCACGCCAACGCGCGCCGTTCGCTTCGAGATCTTCTCACGCAACTGGGCCGCAGCACTCGACTGCTGCGCAGACGTGTATTCAAGTGTTTCAGAAATCAAGGAAGAATTTCCCCTCACCAATCAGTTCTGCCGGTCCCGTTAGATACACGCTTTCGTCCCAGCGCAGGTGTAACTTGCCTCCTGCTGTGTGTATCTTGACCGGACTTTCGGCCACACCCCTGAGAATAGCAGCGACGGCGGCCCCAGTCGAGCCCGTACCAGAACTCTTTGTTTCGCCCGCGCCGCGCTCGAAAAATAGTGTCTCGATGGAATGCCGGTCAATGATTCGAGTGAAGGATACGTTACTCCTTTCCGGAAACGTGTGGTGAGCCTCCGCTTCCGCGGCTGCGACGCGCCAATTGTCCGGAAACTCGTTGACGAAAATGGCACATTGCGGATTTCCGACGTTCACGATCGTTGCGTCGAACTCACCTCCGGCAAGCCAGATTCTCCGCCGTATATCTTCGGTCTTAGGCAGTCCCATATCGACCTCAAACATGAATTCGTTGTTACGGCGCGATACGAGGCGGACGTTCTTCTTCCCGGCCCCCGTGGCGATCGAAATATCCGCACCAGCAACTACCCCCGTCGTCAGCCCGAAAGCGGCCGCGCACCGGATTCCATTCCCGGAGATCTCCGGCTCGCTTCCGTCAGAGTTGAAAATCCGTATTCGGAGCGGCCCGTTCTCGGCCCACGCCAAAATCCAGCCGTCAGCTCCCATCCCGGTCGTCCGAGCGCAGATGCGGCGTGCAACTTCGGACAGATTCTCATCGCGAACCTCAGGACCCCAGCTCAGGAGAAAATCGTTTCCCGTCGCATGCAGCTTCGTGAACCGAATCTCGGTCACTTCCCTGCTCCTAGTTCGCGGTTGTAGATGGTTACGAAGGCATTACCGGGTTCTTCGATACGCTTGACTGCCCGATAGACCGGATATTGTGTACGGCCGATTCCGGTGGACACGGGATCGCCTTTCAGCCCGATCGCCCAAGCGGGGCGATGCCATAGATCCTCACGCGCAATCGTCGCGATCCATTCGGGTCCGTTTGTGCGATGCAACGTTTCGGCGAGCGGAATACGCGCGCGGCAAAAAATGCCCATCGCGTCTCCAAACGTGACCAAAACGCCTTCACCGGCAGGATAGTGATTTCGAAAATAACGTGCTCCTGCTTCAATCCATGCACGGCGCGCGGTAGAGTTCACTTGCGATTCCTTCCAGCAGACCCAATGTTCTTGCGATGGCCGCAGCAGCCATGGCAATACGGAAATAATGATAAGCAGCGGAGCGAATCTCAACCATCGCCGGGGTAGCGCCGTGACGATTGCGCCTGCAGCAAAGGCGGCCAGTATAACAACGGCGATTCCATATCGAGTGTTGTAGTAACTGTAGGGCCACAATTGCGGCACAAAAATCGGCGTTCCTGCGGAGTGAATGCTCCAGATATAGAAGATCGGCGTTAACGCAAAAAACAACAGCGGAGCCGCCGTTCTCTTTTTCAGGGCGCACGCGAGGCCCAGAACACCGAGAACCACCAGAGCTGGGCCGGCACACAATTCTCCCGCTTTCGCGTAATACTCGATGGATCGGAACCAGTCTTCGCGTCCAGGATATGACGCAGGGCCTTGGATCGCCATGGCAGATTCGGGCCCATTGTAGAAATCGAGGGCGTTTCCCGTTTCCCAGTAGTTGTGCGCGAGCCAATAGAGTGGAGCAAGACTGGCGAGAATCGCAAACGCCAAGAAGACCATCATGCGCCGGCGCTTCGCAAACGCCGCGCAAAATAGCGCCGCAAATGGAATCAGAAACCAACCGTCATAGCGCGTCAGGCTCATACACCAGGATGCCGATAGCGCCAGCGCTACAAATCCACGTTTCTGCGTCTTGAGGAAACGGAACAGCGCGAACAGCATCACCGACAAAGCTGCCAAGAAAACGATCTCGGTCATGGGAATTGCACCGAGATACAGAACGTTGGGATTCAGAGCGAAGCACGCCGTTACTACAATCGCCGCCATGCGCGAACCGTAGATGTCCTCGGCCAACAAATAAAGAAATGTACCGGCAATAACGAAGCACGCCGCCACTGGTATTGTTCCCGCGAGGCCTGTGCTCCACAAAGCGTCGTTCGCAACCAACGGAAGGCACAGCACGTGCAGCATGGGAAGCCAAACCGTTCCGATCTGGCTATAGCCGGGAGTTCGGGAATCGATGATACTTCGGGCTATATTTATGTGCGCTTGCGCATCGCCGTAATACAGAACGTATCCGTGGCGATAAAAGAACCCAACTGCGGCAGTAATTAGCAAGCAGAGGGCGCCGATCACGACGGCGATGTCGCGCTGCGCACGTAGGCGTCTAGAATGCCGTAAACCGTCGGAATTGTTCAAAGCGCTGGTCGATGTCTTTGCGCGTCAGAGTTTCGAACCGCTCCACGCCGAACTGTTCGCAACAGAAGCTGCCCATCACGGACCCATAGATAACAGCTCGATGCAGCTCGCGCGTGTCTACGCGGCCATTGTGCCGGAGATCGAATCCACGCTCGGCCAGGTAGCCCGCGAACCCTCCCGCAAAGCAATCGCCCGCGCCGGTCGGGTCGAATACGTCTTCAAGAAGATAGCCGGGCACCATGAACAATCCGTCCCGACGAAACAGCATGGCGCCGTGCTCGCCGCGTTTAATGACGAGCGTGTGCGGCCCCAAATCCAAAATCTTCTGCGCCGCCTTGCGCAGGTTATTTTCGCCCACCAGCATTCTGGCTTCGCTGTCATTGATCAGCAGAAAATCCCATCCGTGAATCGTCTCGAGAAGCTCCGCCGCCGTCTCGCGAATCCAATAATTCATCGTGTCGCCACCAACGAAACGGAGACCGTTCATCTGTTCCTGCACTCCCCTTTGCAGCGCGGGCTGAATGTTCCCTAGCAACAGATACGGGCGGCTGGCGTACGACTTGGGGAGCTTCGGATCGAAATCGGCGAATACGTTCAGATCGGTGCAGAGGGTCGTGCGGTCGTTCATGTCGGAAGAATACTTACCCGCCCAAAAGAACGTTTTCCCGGGGACCTGCTCGAGTCCCTCTAAATCGATGCCTCGCTCCGCGAGCAGATTCCGGTCCTCAGGCGCAAAATCGTCTCCCACAACGGCCACGATCCCGGTGTTCGTGAAAAAACTGGCGCTCAGCGCGATGTACGTACAGGACCCCCCGAGCGTGCGCTCCCGCTTTCCGAATGGCGTCTCAATGCCGTCGTAGGCCACCGACCCGACTACCACCAAAGACATCGCTTGCATTGTACTCGGACGCCTTTCTTATCAGTGAACCGGGTTTGGGGACGAAAGGTCAGCGCAAAAACTGCCGATACAATAGAGTGTGGGTTATGAGAAGGGGCTTAGTATCACTGATTTGCCCGGCGCGCTGGTGTGCCTTCTGGGGGCGCTCGCGCAAGTTTATGTAGGGCGCCGCCTTCGTGTTCCTCCCGTTATTAACTACACGCTGGCGGTCTTTACCGTTCTTTTTCATTTCCTTCCGTTCTGGCACGGCACAACATGGATTGAAGCTGCCGGTGCATTCTGGTCCGTCTGCGCCATATGCGTTGCGGCCGCTATTCGCTTGAGCGATCCGCCGTCCGGCTTCCGATCGGACCGCCGCGAATTCCTGCGCAAATCGACGGTCGCATTTTGCGCCGCGCCCGCAGCGGTAGTGGGATTGGGTGTCATTACCCGCAAGGATTTCCAAGTAAATGAGATTGATGTCGCGCTCCCCCATCTGCCGAAGCATCTCGAAGGACTGCGTCTCCTGCAGATCAGCGATATCCACATTGGAAATTTCTTTTCGGCAGCGGATGTGGCGCGAGTGGTGGATATCGGGAATAACCTGCGCCCGGACATCACCTTCGTAACCGGCGACTTGATCACCACGGCCTCCGACCCGCTGGACAGATGCATTCTCGAGCTGGGACGATTGCGTGCGCCATCCGGCGTGTGGGGCTGCATGGGCAATCACGAACTCTACGCCAAGGCCCAGGCGTATACCCAGTCCAAGGCACGCGAGTTCGGCATCCAGTTCCTTCGGCACGAGGCTGCGTTGCTGAAATTTGGCGGCCACAAATTGAATCTCGTTGGAGTGGATTACCAGCGGCTTCGCTCACCGTACCTGGAAGATATTGACGGCCTGGTCTCGCCGGACGCATTCAACCTGCTTCTTTCGCATAATCCCGATGTTTTTCCCGTCGCCGCAAAGAAGGGGTTCGGCCTTACTCTCGCCGGCCACACTCATGGAGGCCAAGTGAACGTTGAAATTCTTGGCGCAAACATGAACGTCGCGGACTTCTTCACGCCTTACACAAAGGGTCTATATTCGCTGCCCGGCTCCTCCATCTATGTGAATTCCGGCCTGGGTACCATTGGCCTGCCGATTCGCCTAGGAGCTCCTCCGGAAATCGCGCTCATACGTTTGTGCAGTTCCTGATTCTCGCCGATATTCACGCGAATCGGTATGCGCTCGAGGCCGTGCTCGCCGACGCGAAAGATCAATTTGACGAGATCGTCTGCTGCGGGGACCTCGTCGGATACAATCCCCATCCGGCGCCCGTCATCGAATGGACACGAACGTATTGCGCTTCCGTGATTCGCGGCAACCACGATAAAGTCGTCGCCGGACTCGAAGATATTGAGTGGTTCAACGATGTCGCCCAGGTCGCTGCCATTTGGACGATTCAGCAGTTATCGCCAGGCGACCGGCAGTATTTGCATGATCTGCGGCAAGGCCCCGTAAAGCTCGAGCACTTTCACATGTGGCACGGTTCTCCAATAAACGAAGATGAATACATCACCACGCCACTCGAAGCGTCCCCCTGCTTTCGATCCTTCGAGCTACCGCTCGCATTCTTCGGGCATACCCATCTGCAGGGCGGATTCTTTTCGAAACATGGACGCGTCGGGACCATTCCTCGCGTACCCAGCGGAGGTCGCCAGTCTGTGCTCGAACTTCAACCCGAGGTTCTTTACTTGGTCAATCCCGGATCCGTCGGGCAGCCGCGCGACAATGATCCTCGCGCCGCGTACGCGATCTTCGATGCAGATCAACGAACCGTTTCCTTGCGCCGCGTTGAGTACGCAGTATCAAAGACAGCGGACGATATCGCGGAAGCCGGCTTACCCGACGTGCTCGCGGTCAGGCTGTTCCACGGAATGTAAGTTTCCGTTCGGTTGTTCGGAAACGATCTGCACCAGCGGACTCGCTGGATGGCCGTCGAAATGCGCTCGTAAGCGCTGGGCCGCGGCCTTCCCCAGTACGGCTCCGAGCTCGCGGTCCGTTGCTTGTCGCACCCGCTCTAAGCTGCCAAATGTTCGCAGCAATTTCTCTACGGTTCTGTGACCAACCCCAGGCACGTCGTGCAACTCCGAAGTCAGGCGCTGTGCATTACGTCGCGTCCGGTGAAATGTGACAGCGAATCTGTGCGCTTCATCGCGAATACCTTGGACGAGATGCAGAATGGGCGAAAATTTATCGAGGATGATCGGCTCGTCTTCCTGCCCATAAACGTAGATCCACTCCTCGCGCTTCGCTATTGAGGCCAGCGGTTGATACGTGATGCCCAGTTCTTCCAAGGCATCCGCCGCCGCGTGCAGTTGGCCCAAACCGCCATCGACAAGCACCAGCCCGGGAAACCGCTGTTGCTCTTCTTTCAATTTGAAATAGCGGCGCGAGATCACTTCGCGCATAGAAGCGAAGTCGTCGTTTCCCGCAACGGCCTTAATAATGAACTTGCGGTAATCCGCCTTCTTCATCCTGCCGTCTTCCCACACCACCATGCTCGCGACCTTGTCGGTTCCCTGAATGTGTGAGATGTCGAAGCACTCGATGCGCCGGGGCGCTTCGGGCAGGTTCAAAGCATCCTGCAGCGCCTCCTGAATCGCCTTTGATGACGGCTTCATCACTCGAAATCGTTGATCGAAGCTGTGCTTTGCGTTCATCTCCACCAGCGTGAGCATCGCCTTTTTTGCTCCCCGGTGGGGGGTTGCGATCTCTACTTTTTTTCCCCGCAAGTCGGAGAAATATTCTTCCAGTTCCTGACGGCCTTCGAAATCCGAGGGAACGTGAATACGCGACGGGATGTACTGGTTATCGAAATACGCCTGTTTCAAAAGCGCTTCGAAGAATTCCGGTGGATGAAAGTCCGCCTGATCCTCCCAGAAGAATTCGCGGCGATCGACTATCTTTCCATTGCGCAGGTGAAACAGATTCACCGCAACCATAGGCGGCTCGGCATGGTACGCAAAGATGTCGATGTCTTCGCCCTCCACGGCCGCCATTTTTTGCTTTTGTTCCATTTCGCGCACCGTCGTCGCCAGGTTGCGGAGATTCGCGGCTTCCTCAAAACGCATCTCTTCGGACGCGAGATTCATGCGTTTTTCCAGGCCTTCGGCGAGGTCCCGGTGGCGGCCCTCCAGGAACAGCCGTACGTCTCTTACAGCGGCGGCATACGCTTCATCGGTTGTCAGGCCAGAAACACACGGCCCGAGACAACGATGAATGTGGAACTGCAAACACGGATGCGTATGGTGTCGTGCGAAATCGATCTTGCACGAAGGAACGTTGAAGTGGCGGTGAATGAAATGAACCAGACGATGCGCCAGATTTCCCGGAAAAAAAGGGCCGTAGTAACTCGATCCGTCTTTCACGATCCGCCGTGTTACATACACGCGCGGATATTTCTCGTTCGTCAGCTTCACGTACGGGTAGGTCTTATCGTCGCGAAGCAACACGTTGAACCGGGGCTTGTATTGCTTGATCAGGTTGTTTTCGAGAGCTAGGGCTTCCTTGTTGTTATCAACCTCAATGAAGTGTATGTCGCGCGCGTCGGCCAAAAGGCTTCCCGTCTTCGCTTCAGCCAGCTTCTCTTCGGTGAAGTAACTCCTTACGCGGCTGCGAAGATTATTCGCTTTGCCGACGTAAAGTACAGTTCCTTCCGCGTCTTTATAGAGGTAAACGCCCGGCTGGGTGGGAAGCTGCGCTACTTTCTCTCGAAGATCCATCGGCAGCTATAATTCAATTGTGACACGCACGTTGTTTTCTGCCTGTCTCGTCTGTTTTCTGGCTCTTCCGCCCTGTTTTCCTCAATCGAAAACCACCACCCAGCAGCAATCGAATACGAAACCGCCGACCACTCAGAACCCGCCCGCACCCACAAATCTTCCCGATGAGGGCCTTCCGGAGGAAGACGAGGAACTCAAGCCGAAGACATATCCGCTTGACCCGCTCGAGTCCGAGCGAAACATCCGCGTCGGCAACTTCTATATGCATAAAGGAACTACAAGTGGATATCGCGCTGCCGTGGGCCGGTACGAAGATGCAACGAAATATAACCCCGCTTCGCCTGAGGCGTTTTTTAAGCTCGGAGAGGCGGAAGAAAAATTGAAAAATAAGGACGCGGCAAAGACCGCATTCGAACGTGTCGTGAAACTTGCTCCGGACTCCAAACTGGCCCGTGAAGCAAAAAAGAAGCTGAACAGTAAAGGCTAGCTCGCCAGCTTCAGGCGCCTGTGGCGGTGCGCCACTTCCCGGCGTATCACTGTGACCAACTTCTGCACTCCCGAATCCCAGTCCGGAAAAAGATCCACGTATTGTATTTCCTTCGCGATGCCGCGCGGCACTTCACACCGCTGCAACCGCACAGGCAGCAGGAAGATCTCCTCAAGCGGCACACGTTTTGCCACATCGAGTGCGTAGCGGAGCTCGCACTGAAAATGCCCGTGCTTGTTTGCCGATCGCGGAGAAAAGCATCCCACAAAAAAATCGGACATTTCTATACCGCGCTCGATCGCTCGCGGCCAGTTCTGCCCCGGCAGCAATTGCTCGCGGTCCATCCACGGCTCGATTCCCGCTTCGCGCAGCGCACGATTGAGCGCTTTCACCTCCGCGTAATCTTCTTCCGCGTAGGCCAGGAAGACCCGTGGCCTTCCAGTCGGTTCAAAAACAACACGATCACAGCTATCGAGTTCAAAACTTCCCAAGCCGTCGATCTGGATACTGGAGCCTTCCCGGAGACACCGCTCGATTAATTGAAGCAGTGCCGGGCCAGCCACAGTCCTTTTCATCGCTTGTCCTTGGAGGATGCAGAGAGGACACGAGGAGACCGCTTGGGCGGCGCCGGTTTGCTCGGCTGACTCTTAAGGTCCCGGAGCATTTTGTGCACGAGCTTGTCGATCTGGTCCGCAGCCTTCGCCTGGGAACGATGTGATTCCCGCGCGAGGCGCGCGGCTAAATCGAGCTTGTTCATTCGATTCAAAGCTACTATGCGATTCCGCGCTGTTCCATACCTTGCGCGTGCCCAGCCCAAGGCGGCCCGTCCAAGTACTTGCTTTATTGCAATTTAGACCGAGCTCATTTTTTCGCTCTTACCCGTGACTCTCGTTACCGACGAACGTTATTCATCTCGCAAAACCTCCAATGGGCGCTTCTCTAAGATCCCGGCGCTGGCTCCCCATCCGGCCGCGTTGGCCAGCAAGGCCGTCCCGATCAGCGCGACCACGAGCGAGGGCCAATCGAAATCGAAGGAGCTTTCGAGGAACTTCTTCGAGATCACTCGAGCAAAAACGTTCGCGAGGATGCCGCCGACCGTGCCGGCTACCGCGCCCAGCAGCAGAAACTCAATCGATAGAATGCTCACAATTTTTCCGCGCGTACCACCTAACGTCTTGAGGATGGCGACCTCGCGAATTCGGCCATACCGCGTTCCCGCAACACTCGAACACAGGATGATGAGGCCTGCTACTATGGCGAACGCAGCGAGGAATCGAATCACGAGTGCGACTTGATCAACGGCCTCCTGTATGCGAGCCAGCACATCCGCCAAATTCATGACGGTAACCGTCGGGAAACGATTAAACAGCGCTTCCTCGAGTTCTGGAATCGTCGCTGGATTGACCTGAACGGCTCCGTAGTAGACCACCGGGAGACTCTGGAGCGCGGAGCTTGGAAAGACGAATTCATAGCGCAGAGGCCCCCTTGTTTCGCGGCCAAATACTGCGATAACAGGCGCGCTCACTACCTGTCCAGCAATCTGAAATCGCAACATGTCTCTCAGCTTCAAATGAAAATCGCTCTGCACTCGCTCCGATACGGCCAACTCGGATACGGAGCTGTCGGGATTCCACCACCGTCCTTGCTTCAATGAAAGGCCCTCCGGCATGGACCTCGCCGTTGTGATACGAACTGTCGCAGGCTCGTTCTCGCGTCCGGCTCTGGACGGAAGTTTGTCGATGGAAACCCCGTTCTTGTCGAGCATTCGAGCCGTGATGTAGCCCACAAAGGCCACCTTCCCTTCGACTCCCGGCTGCGATTCAACTAACTTCGTCACCTCCGACGGATTCCGTACATCGAGCAAAAACACATTGCCCGATTTACCGGGTGCTTCGCTCTTCACCTGTCGCAACACAGACTTCTGAAGCAAGAAAGTGGCTACCGTAAACATGACGCCGATGCCCAAAGCCATCAAAACGGCGCGCGCTTGATTTCCCGGGCGATACAAGTTTGCGAACCCGTGCCGGAAAGCTACGGGCAGATTCCGGCCTGAAGCTTTCACGACTCTGCGCATAAGAGCAAGCAGCGCCGCGGAGATACCTGCAAGCACGAGAACGCTGACCGCCAGTCCCGTTACAAAGTACACTCCCGTCCGCCAAGAGCCGCTCACCCAGACCGCTATAGCGGCGAACCCGATCAAGATCAGCAAGGCTCCGGTCCAACTCTGCGCTCGATCATGCCAACGCATGCGCTTCTCAGCACCGCCTTCCGCCATATTCCTGCGGAGCAAAAGATTCGGACGAATGCTGCGCACACTCAGTAGTGGCGGCACGGTAAACAGTAGCGTCGCGAGCAGTCCCAAGACCATGCCCTGTCCGGCGAACGACCAGTTCCACGGAACAACGGGCAAGAGCGAAAAGATCTGGCGGATCAGCCAGGGAAATGACCGTTGCACCAAGGCTCCGATACCCACTCCGGCCAAAGCGCCAGCAGTGGCCAGCCAGAGCGTCTGAACAAGGTAAATCTGCATGATTTGGCCCGATCGCGCGCCCACCGCCTTCATGACTGCAATTGTGTCCATCCGCTGTTGGAGATGCGAATGCATTGCCATAGCCACACCGAGCGAACCTACGATCAGCGCGATCAAGCTGATGAGGCTGAGGAACGTCGTGGTGGAATCGAGTACCCTTGCGACCACCGGGCTGCCCTCTCGATAGTCACTGATGAAGACACGCGGGAACGCAGATTTCAATTCCGCCTTGATGCGATCCAGATTTGCTTGGGGCCTGAGCTTGAACAAGAAACGCTGCGCAGCGCGGCTTCCAAACTGAATCAAACCCGTTCGATCGAGTCCGCCGTCGACTCATGAGCACTCGCATCCCCGGCCCGAATCCCGAGGCCAATCGATCGGGTTCGGACATCAGTTCCCCGGTTATCCGGAATTCCTGCCCGCCCAAACGGATTGAATCGCCCGGCCTAACTTTCAGCCGCACTTCCAACTCTGGTGAAACAACCACCGATGAATCATCGCTGAGCAGTTCCGATAACGGACGCATGGGCCGTGTTTTCAAGTTGCCGTAGAACGGGTAGACCGAAGGCTCAACTGCTTTGACTGAGACCATCTGCGGAACGGGCGCGTGCTGAGATGCCGACATCGATACCACTTCGGTCACGCGTGTGACAGAACCAAACCGGCGGGCGATGGCCTGTACTTGCGTAATCTCCCCGGGTGTCGGGAGCCTGAAGGTCTGTGCTTGAACATCGGCGGCGATGAGCTGTTTCTCGTTTTTCAGCAGCATGCCTTTGACGGCTTGCCCGAATCCCTTCACGCCGCTCAGCGCCGCAACGCCGACCGCCACCGCAATGATGACGAACAGAAACTTCGCAGGGCTCGCGCGCAGCTCGCGCCATCCGATTTTGGACGCGGTGCGAACTCCGAATCGCCGCGTAGCAGGTCCGTTCTCAGTTAACAGCAAAGCAACACCGCTAAACTCGGCTACACTTCTACAGCGGTTGCTGCCATCTGATCGCTCACGACTTGACCATCGTTTAAGGTTATAGTCCGATCTGCATGATCGGCCAATCGCTGGTCATGTGTCACCAGCAGTAACGTGCTGCGTTCCTCTCGATTCAACTGGAGCAGAAGCTCGAGGACATGCTGCCCGTTGACGCTGTCCAGATTCCCAGTGGGTTCATCGGCCATCAAAACGATCGGCTGGGTAATGAAGGCCCGAGCCAATGCGACCCGCTGTTGTTCTCCGCCCGAGAGCTGCACCGGGTAGTGGCCAGCGCGATTGCTCAGACCTACTCGCTCCAGGAGCTCTTTTGCGCGGCGCTGCGCATCCTCGGGAAAGCCGCTCAGCTCTGCCGGCAATAGAACATTTTCTTCGGCCGTGAGTGTCGGCACCAGTTGGTACGCCTGGAAAACGAATCCCACTTTCCGGCCGCGCAATCGAGCAAGCTCATTCTCCGGCAGGTTGGTGATATCCGTACCATCGAGAACAACACTGCCGGAGGTGATCGTGTCGAGGCCGGCCATTAAGCCGAGCAGGGTGCTCTTCCCGCTTCCCGAGGCGCCCATAATCGCCAGAAACTGCCCGCGCGGAACGGAAAACGTTACGTCCCGCAAGATTTCGACCCGGTTGGGCGGGTTCTCGATAACTTTGCAAACATGGTCGGACTTCGAGCACATCGTTGCCCGCGGTAAATGACTGCATGTCAATTTAGAAGTGTGGACAGAAGACGATCTCACCTTATTTTCGCAGCCTGTTTCGTCTGCGCCTGTTCGCTTCGGGCCGGGACGCCTATCATCGCCGCATTCGGAGACAGCCTCACTCAAGGTATCGAAGGACGAAGCTATCCCAGCGATCTTCAGGATTTGTTAGATGAGCACGGTTTTCATTACCGTGTTGAAAATCTCGGGGTGAGCGGTGAAACGTCGAGCGATGGCTTGGCTCGCATCGATTCCGTGATTGCGCTACACCCCGCGCTTGTCATTCTCGAATTCGGCGGCAACGACGGTTTACGCGGCGTTCCCGTCGATTCCACACGAAAGAACCTCGAGCAGATGATTATTCGTTTCAAACAGGCCAAAATACCGGTCGTGCTCGCCGGGATCACGCTTCCGCCCAATTACGGCCCCGACTACGTTCGCTCGTTCACATCCATTTATCCCGATCTGGCGAAAAGGTACGGCTTGAGATTCATCCCGTTTCTGCTCCTCAATGTCTATCAACATTCCGAAATGATGGCGCCCGACGGCATCCACCCAAACGGTGAGGGCAATAAGATCCTCGCGCAAGACGTCTTCCGCCTTATCCGCCCTCTATTGCCCCGCTCGCAGGGCTCAAGAACACCTTGACCTACTTCGATTGCGTCCGCTACCTCTATTCACTCGGGGGCGAGATCAGAACGGGAGTGAAATTCGATCTTGACCGCATACGGACGTTACTCGCGGAGCTGGGCAATCCCGAGCGTTCCCATCGCTTTGTCCACGTTGCGGGAACCAACGGAAAAGGATCTACGTGCGCAATGATCGCGAGCGCTCTTGATTCCGCGGGCTACCGTACCGGCCTGTACACGTCCCCTCACCTCGTGGAACCCACCGAGCGCATACAGGTAAACGGCAATCAAGTGACTCGCAAAGAGTTCACAGCGGCATTTGAAACGGTTCATCGAGTTGCTGAAGAGCTCATCGAAACCGGCCGCTTGGATGCGCATCCCTCTTACTTCGAGACCGTCACCGCGATGGCATTCCTCATCTTCCGCGATAGTTGCGACATTACGGTTCTGGAGGTCGGTCTCGGTGGCCGCTTGGACGCGACCAATGTTGTCTCGCCAGATCTCTGCGTCATCACTCCGGTGTCCTATGATCATGAGGCATTCTTGGGTAACACTCTGGAAGCGATCGCTGCGGAGAAGGCCGGCATTCTTAAGCCAAGAGTACCTGTGATTGCGGCGAAACAACTGCCCCAAGCACAAAACGTAATTGCACAAAAAGCTCATGAGCTTCACTGCCCTGTGCTCTCTACGGAAGATCTTTCCATTTCGGACATCGCGATGACGCCCGAGAGCTCAACGTTTTCGATCGATGACGTGCCGTACGCCTGCGGACTCCCCGGCCGCCATCAGATCGATAATGCCGCCGCCGCAATCCTCGCGTGCCGCCAGCTTCGGCTGCCCGCGGAAACAATTCAGGCAGGGCTCAGGAACGTCCAATGGCCCGGTCGGCTCGAGCTCGTTTCCCAAGATCCTGATTTTGTCCTCGACGGCGCGCACAATCCTGCCGGAGCCGCTGCTCTCGCCCTCTACATCCGCCAGTTTTGCCAATCCCGGCCAGTCTGGGTCGTGTACGGCGCGATGCGCGATAAGGCCATTGAAGAGGTCACCAGCCAGCTATTTCCGCTTGCGGACTGCCTGATTCTCACCGCGCCCAATGTTCCCAGAGCGCTTCGCCCCGAAACGATTCTCAACATCAGCCCGCATCCGGTGTCGAAAATCACGCACTCAGTTGCGGAAGCAATTGAGATCGCAAGCGGAGCTCCGAAAGCACGCAGCGGTCTTCTTTGCCGGTTCGTTGTTCCTTGTGGGCGAAGCCCGTGGTCTGCTCGTCGGGAACCCCCATTTCGTAAAATAGAACGTTCATGACACGGCTCCGTGCCATTCTGTTCGCGGATCCGGCGATCATTTTGGCTACCATCCTCTTTGGAACAGCCAGCATTCTCGTCTCGCTCTTCGATCGCGTCGGTACGGCGCAGCTCCGAGTGGCTCGTGCCTGGGCCAGAACGTTGCTCCGTGTTAGCGGCGTCCGCGTGCATGTCGAAGGTCTCGCACAAATCGAGGCGAACTCGAGCTGCGTATTCGTCGCGAATCACCTCAGCTATATGGACACGCCTGTGGTGCTGGCCCACATTCCGGTCCAATTCCGATTTCTCGCCAAGCGCGGCCTGTTTCAGATCCCGTTTCTCGGCCAGCATCTCAGACGCGCTGGACACATTCCCGTCCCTCTCGGAGATCCCCGCGGGTCAGTCAAGACCATGCAGCTCGCCGCTGAAACGATTCAGCAGAAGAAAATATCTTTGCTGATTTTCCCCGAGGGCGGCCGTTCCGAAGACGGAACACTGCAGCCCTTCAAGGAAGGCGGCGCGTATATCGCCATTCGGGCAGGCGTTCCTATCGTTCCCATTGCAATCACCGGAACCCGCGCGGTGGTGCCCTATGGATCGGCGATCGTAAAGCCCGGTCTTGTAACGCTGCGTATTTTGAAGCCGATCGAAACCGGCGGATTGACGCTGAAGGATCGAGGCCGCCTCACGGATCGCCTCCGCACGTTGATTGCGCAGGAACTTGAGCCTGAAACTCCGGGGATCAGCAGCAGCCCGTCTTCGCCGTCACGATCTCCTCGATCTGTACCAGCGTCGGGTACTTCCCTGTGTAACACGCATAGCAGAAGTGATGATTCGAATCTTGAATCGATTCGCGAAGCGACTCCAGCGACAGATACCCCAACGAATCCGCTTCGATGAACTGGCGGATCTGCTCGGTGCTGCTGTTTGCTGCAATCAGCTCGCGAAGCGATGGCGTATCGACACCGTAGTAGCAAGGCGAGACCGTCGGCGGACAGGAAATCCGGAGATGCACTTCCCTCGCGCCGGCGTTTCGTACCATTCGCACAATTTTTCGGCTCGTTGTACCCCTGACGATCGAGTCATCCACTAACACCACACGCTTCCCTTCCAGCATGTGCCGGATCGGATTGAGCTTTAACTTCACGCCGAAATCGCGGATTGCCTGCGAAGGTTCAATAAATGTCCGGCCGACGTAGTGGTTTCGTATCAATGCCTGCTGGTAAGTGATTCCCGATTCCGCTGCATAGCCGATAGCAGCCGCGACTCCCGGAGTCGGGGACCGGAACGACGACATCGGCTTCCACCGGGTGCTCACGTGCAAGCAGTCTGCCCATCAAGTCGCGCGATAGAGCCACCGATTTGCCGAACACAATTGAATCGGGCCGTGAAAAGTAAACGTGCTCGAAAGAGCAGTGGGCCGGCGGCTCGGGCGGAGTATAGCGTTCGCGCGTTACACCTTCCGGTCCCGCGATAACCATCTCACCCGGCTCAACGTCGTTCAGGTACGTCGCCCCAATCAGATCGAAGGCGCAGGTTTCCGACGCAAACACCGTTGCCGAGCCTCCGTCCGCCATATCCAGCCGGCCCATCGCCAACGGGCGAAATCCGCGCGGATCGCGTGCTACGATAATCCGGTTTTTCGCCAGCATGACGAGCGAAAACGCGCCTTCGATTTGAAGCAGTGCTTCGCGCAGCGCTCCCGCGATGGTTCGCTCTCGCGAGCGTGCCACCAGGTGAAGGATCACCTCCGTGTCGCTCGTCGATTGGAAAATAGACCCATCTTCTTCCAGCTCGCGCCGCAACTCGATCGCGTTGGTCAGATTCCCGTTGTGCGCGATCGCAATTTGCCCCTTGCTGCAGTCCACTGATAGAGGCTGCGCATTCGGCAAAGCTGTTTCTCCCGCTGTCGAATACCGTGTATGGCCGATCGCAAGGTCGCCAGGCAACTGATTCAAGGCATCCGGAGTGAAAATGTCCGACACATGGCCCATTTTGCGAATGGCGTGGATCTTTCGCCCGTCGCTTGACGCGATGCCGGCGCTCTCCTGCCCGCGGTGCTGCAATGCATACAACCCTAAGTAGACGAGGTTTGCCGCCTCGGGATGGCCGTACAGCGCGAACACGCCGCACTCCTCATGGAGCTTATCGAATCGAATATCGTCTTCGGTATCGAGCATTCCTTTACACCAGTACAGGATCTCGGAGGAGGTGTTCGAGCGCGCCGTCCCAAACGGCTCTGATATCCCCGATTTGGGCATCGATCAGGACTCGGTCCCGATTTCGTATTGTCACTCTTGACTCGAGTGTAACCCCGATCGTGGCCGCCTGGATGTGATTTTTCTTGGCGCGCTCAAAAACTCGCTCGGGCGTTGCAGAGGAAATTAATATTCGCGAAGGACCTTCGTGAAAGAGCAGCAACTCCGGCGGAAGATCGGAATCGAGCCACACATCCGCTCCGGCGTTCGCTGGTCCGAAACTCGATTCGGCCAACGCGACCGCCAACCCGCCGTCCGCAATGTCGTGCGCCGATTCCACAACTTCATCCTGCACCAAGGTTCGAATCGTAGCCTGAACTCGCTTCTCGTACTCCATGTCGAGCTTCGGCGGCGTCCCCCAAAGCCCATTGCTGACCACCTTGGCGTATTGCGAGCTGCCGAATTCGTGCCAATCGGGAGATCCGAGTCCGCCAAGCAGCATAATCGCAACACCGGGCCGCTGAAACGTGGCCGGAACCGGCAGGCGCGTCTTCATGATTCCGACAATCCCAACCACCGGAGTCGGGAAGATGGGCGCGCCCAGCGTTTCGTTATAGAGACTCACGTTTCCTCCTGTCACCGGCACCTCGAAGAAGCGGCACGCCTCCGCGAGACCTTCGATGGATTCCACGATTTGCGCCATAATCTCGGGGCGCTCCGGGTTGCCAAAATTGAGGTTGTTCGTGGTCGCCACGGGCAGCGCTCCCACGACCGATAAATTCCGGCAGCACTCTGCAACAATCAGTCTCGCGCCTTGACGCGGATCAAGCGCACAATAGCGGCCGTTCCCGTCGAGCGATATCGCAACTGACGTATTTGTTTCTTTAATCCGTACAATCGCCGCGTCGGAGCCAGGACCGCTGATCGTATTCGTACGGACCTGATGATCGTACTGTTCCCAAATCCAACGCTTCGAACAGAGGTCGCCCGAAGCAAGCAGAGTTTTTAGATCCCCGCTCAAGTCTTTGCTGCGAATCTCGGGCCCATTCCAGGGGCGCCCACCGGAGTGGCGTCGTAAACGGCCGGTTGTATCGCGGCGCTTCTTCCGCGAGTGCCCGGTTCGGAATCTCAGCGAAGACCTCACCATGATCCTTCACCCGCAACATGCCATCTGGGGTAACGGTGCCAATTCGCGCTGCATCGAGCCCCCATTTTTCGAAGACCCGAAAGACTTCGTCTTCGCGCCCGTGCTCCACTACCAGCAGCATCCGTTCCTGCGATTCGGAAAGCATGATCTCGTACGGCGTCATGCCGTGTTCGCGCTGCGGCACGTGTTCCAGATCAATCTCGATGCCCGTACCTGCGCGGCTTCCCATTTCGCTGCTCGATGATGTGAGCCCGGCTGCGCCCATGTCTTGAATCCCGACCACAGCGCCCGTTTTCATGGCTTCGAGACACGCCTCGAGGAGTAGCTTTTCCATAAACGGATCGCCTACCTGCACGTTTGGGCGCTTCTGCTTCGATTCCTCAGTAAACTCCGCCGAAGCCATGGACGCTCCATGTATCCCGTCGCGGCCCGTTTTCGCGCCTACATAGATCACTGCATTTCCGACGCCGCTCGCACTCGCGTAGAAAATCTCATCCTGCCGAAACACGCCTAGCGCGAACACGTTGACCAGCGGATTGCCGTCGTAGCTCTCCTCGAACACGCACTCGCCGCCCACCGTTGGAACCCCAAAACAGTTCCCGTAATGCGCGATTCCCGAAACAACGCCCTCCAGGATCCGCCGGTTTCGCGCACCTGTTCCGTCGTCCTCGAGTTTCCCGAACCGCAACGAGTCAAGAACCGCGATCGGCCTCGCGCCCATCGTGAAGATGTCGCGCAAAATGCCTCCCACTCCGGTTGCGGCGCCCTGAAACGGCTCAATGAAGCTCGGGTGATTATGCGATTCGATTTTGAACGCGATAGCGAATCCATCGCCGATATCGATAATTCCCGCATTCTCGCCCGGGCCTTGCAAGACATGCTTGCCTGCGGTCGGCAACTTCTTCAAGTGGATGCGGGTGCTTTTGTACGAGCAATGCTCACTCCACATCACGCTGAAAATTCCCAGCTCCGTGAGTGTTGGTTCCCGTCCCAGCAGGCTGATGATTCGCTGGTACTCGGAATCGGTAAGCTGATGGGCGGCGATCACGTCTGCGGTGATGCTGCTCATGAATTCGATAGTTGAAAAGCCGGCGCGGTTGCGGCTCCCGCAGCAACTAGAGAACCGAGAATCTCGAGTCCGTCCACACACCCCATCAGCGGATCCGCGGCCCGCTCCGGATGTGGCATCATCCCCATTACGTTTCGCTGCTCATTTAAGACTCCGGCGATATCCCGCATGGAGCCATTCGGGTTGTCGCGGTATCGAAGCACGATTCGATCTTCAGCTTCGAGCCGGTCCAAGGTACGCTCGTCGGCGATGTAGCAGCCTTCTCCATGGGCGACTGGCAGCCGCAACTCCTGGCCCCGTTCCGCGCGTTGCGTGAATAGCGAATCGGTTGTTACGACTTCGAGCGGAACAGTACGGCAAACAAATTTCAAGCTGCGATTGCGAACCAAGGCGCCGGGCAACAATCCGCATTCGGTGAGTATTTGAAACCCGTTGCAGATTCCCAGCACAGGCCCACCCTCGCGAGCGAATGCTTTCACAGCTTCCATTACGGGCGCGAATTTAGCGATCGCTCCGCATCGCAAGTAGTCTCCGAAAGCAAACCCGCCAGGCAGAATCACCGCGTCCACCTCTCCCAGCGTCTTTGCTTTGTGCCAAATGAAAACGGCCTCTTGCTTCAGGTTTTCCGAGATCGCATACCACGCGTCATGATCGCAATTGCTTCCCGGAAACACTACGACGCCGGTCCTCATCGCGAAAAACTCCTTCCAGAAGTTTCTAAGCCGTAGTTTTCGCCGGCGCGGCCTTCTTGCGGCTGGCGCGCCTCTTCTCTACGGGGGGTTGACGGTCACTCTTTTTCAGGGATGGCAGTACGATTGAGGTAACGAACTTTTTTTCCCCATGATCATCAAACTTGATGACAACGTAGTCGTCATTGCATGACATTACCGAGCCGAGGCCGAATTTTCCGTGTTCTACTTGGGCGCCCTGCGCGAACGCCGGTTTGTTGGCCATGGTTGAAGTGTCCTCTATAGATGATTGTAACAATTCGACTTACTCTGCCGGAAGTAGCTGGAATTTCATGAGCAATCTGTCCGTCACTCTGCCGGACGGCAGCCGGCAATCGGTCCCTCCCGGCACGCGGCCCCTGGATGTCGCAAAGTCCATCAGTCCTCGGCTCGCCGCCGACGCAATCGTCGCGCGGGTGAATGGCGAATTATATGATCTCGTTCGTCCCCTGGAATCGGATGCCACACTGGAGATTCTCACCACGAAAAATCCCGAGGCACTTCAGGTCTACCGTCACTCTACAGCGCATCTTTTAGCGGCCGCGGTCCTCGAGTTGTTTCCGGAAACCAAGCTCGGCATCGGCCCTCCCATCGAGACTGGCTTCTATTACGATTTCCAGCGCGATACCAAATTCACCCCTGACGATCTCGAGAAGATCGAGGCGCGAATGCGCGAGCTGCAAGCCAAGAATCTGCCGTTTGAGCGCAAGCTCACGAGCGAAACAGAACGGCCTCGAAAAGTATCGCGATGACTGGATGAAACGCGAGTTGATCGAGGAGCGCGCGGGAGAGGAGTTTTCCGAATACACACTCGGGCCCAACTTCATCGATTTCTGCCGGGGTCCGCACGTTCCCTCAACCGAAAAACTCAAGGCGTTTAAGCTGCTCTCGATCGCCGGTGCTTACTGGAAAGGGAATGAGAAAAATCCTCAGCTCCAGCGCATTTACGGCACGGCGTTTTTTACTCAGAAGGAACTCAATGATTACCTGAATCGGCTTGAGGAAGCGAAAAAGCGGGATCATCGAAAGCTGGGAAAAGATCTTGAGCTCTTCACGGCCAGTGACCTGGTCGGCGCGGGCCTCCCACTCTGGCTGCCCAAGGGCGCAACCGTGCGAAGAGTGCTCGAAGAGTACATTCTTGCGCGCGAACGCGAAGCCGGTTATCAGCACGTCTATACACCGGATCTCGCCAAAATCGATCTCTATCAGCGTTCGGGGCATTGGGAACACTATCACGAGGACATGTTCCCGCCGATGGACCTCGAAACCGAGCAGATGGTCTTGCGGCCCATGAATTGCCCCCATCACATGCTCATCTACGCGTCAAAGATGAGGAGTTATCGCGACCTGCCCGTGCGCCTCGCTGAGCTCGGGACAATGTACCGTTACGAGCGCTCCGGCGTGCTCAGCGGTCTCAGCCGTGTCCGTTGCATGACCCTAAACGATGCGCATATCTTCTGCACTCCCGAACAGATTAAAGGTGAATTCACAAAAGTCATGCAGCTCGTCGAACAGGCCTACCGCGACCTCGGAATCACCAATTACAGCTATCGTCTTTCGCTCCGCGACAAAAATAATACTGAAAAGTATGTCGCGAACGACGAAATGTGGGCGCTCGCCGAGCGCGTTCTTCATGAAGCGATGGACTCACTCGGCCTGCCGTATATCGATGCACCCGGCGAAGCAGCCTTCTACGGGCCCAAACTTGACATTCAGCTCGCTGATGTCATGGGTCATGAAGAGACGTATTCGACGATCCAAATCGATTTCCAGCTTCCGAGCCGCTTCGATCTCACATACGTCGGCGCCGACGGGCACGAGCACCAACCTGTCATGATCCATCGCGCGATCATAAGCACGATGGAGCGCATGGTTTCCTACTTGATTGAGCACTACGCCGGGGCGTTTCCCATATGGCTCGCTCCGGTGCAGGCCGTCGTGATGCCCATTACGGACCGTCAAAGCGCGTATGCGCTGCAAACGCACGAAAAGCTGCTCGCAGCCGGAGTTCGCAGCCACCTGGATGATCGCAGCGAGAAGGTCAATCTGAAAATCCGTGAAGCGCAATTGCAGAAGGTTCCGTTCATGCTGGTGGTCGGCGACCGCGAAGCTCAGACCGGGCAGGTCTCGGTCCGAAACCGCAAACACGGCGATGAAGGCGCCGTTCCGCTCGAGGAGTTCATAACTCGAATCGCGGAACGGATCGACGCCAAGAGCATCGAGGATTAAATGCTCATTCTGGCCATTGCCGTCGTGGTCGCTTCGTGGATCTACTGTGTTCTCGTCATCGCCGCCTCCGCCAAGTATCTTCGATCCCGGCATCCTGTTTTAGCTGAAGCGTTCGAGCCGATTAGCATCTTGAAACCGCTCGCTGGAATGGACGAAGGGCTCGAGGCCAATTTGCGCAGCTTCTTCGAGCAGGATTATCCGAATTTTGAGCTGCTGTTTGCCGTCCGAAAGCACGACGATCCGGCCGCCGATCTGATTCGACGGTTAACGCGCGAATATCCGGCCGTCACCGCCAAATTGATTGTTACCGGCGACCCACCATTTCCGCATGCAAAGATCTTCAGCCTGGAGTGCATGCTCGACAGGTCGAAACACGATCTCATCGTCATGAGTGACAGCGACATTCGGGTGGGAGGGGATTTTTGTCGAAGCATCGCGGCGGAATTTCACAACCAGCAGGTCGATCTCGAAACATGCCCCTACCGTGCGGTAGCGGGCCGGAGCCTCTGGTCGCGCTTGGAAGCGGTGGGCATGAATACGGATTTCCACGCTGGAGTGTTGACTGCGGTCATGTTGGAAGGCATGAAATTTGCTCTCGGCCCGACGCTGGTCATTCGCCGGCATGTCCTGCAGGCAATTGGAGGCATTGAACGTCTTCGAGACTATGTGAGCGAGGATTTCATGCTGGGGAGACTTGTCGTCGCAAGCCGGTTTTGGAGTGGGTCTTTCGGCATACGTCGTCGAACATCGAATCGGTAGCGAGACCGTGCGCCAGAATTTTTCCCATCGTCTCCGATGGGCCAGAACCAGTCGACGTTCTCGCCCTTGGGGCTATCTAGGGCAACTCTTTACGTACCCGCTTCCGCTCGCACTGTGCGCGTGCTTGGCATATCGGCGCTTGTGGCCGTTACTGGCGCTCACCTACATCATTCGAGGCCTCGCCGCATGGATTGTGTCGCGACGCATTCTAAAGACGGCAGTTTCTTGGCCGCTGCTCGCCGGCCAGGATCTCCTGGGATTCGTCTTCTGGATCGCCGGATTTTTCGGTAACACCGTACACTGGCGCGGGCGCCGGTACGTCCTCAATGCCGACGGAACACTCGATTTGGCTGCTTAGGGGCGCTTATCTTTCGAGCGCTCCTGATCTACCTGCTTCTCCACTTCCGGTGGGGGCTTTTCCGCGTTAACGGAATAGTAGCCCTCGAGCGTCGCGTTCGAATCCGCTGCGTCCTCTAAGCTTCGCGCCGCGCGATCTGCCTCGCCTGGGCTCTCGACGAGATTCTCGGGTTTATCGTGTTCTTCTTGCCGTGGCATGTTTCTCTCCTATTGAACTCCAGCCCCTGCCGACTCCTTTGCTGGATAAGCCGAAAGGAATTTCGCGATCTCGCCTGAAGCGGCGGGTTTCGCAGCCGCGCACAAGTGAATCGCCTCAAGCGCGTGTGCAAGCGAGCGCGGCCCACCCACGACTTTCGCCATGCGCGGCTCAAAAAACGTCTTCGCGTCCGATTCCGCGGTGTCGCTACACTCGGCTGACGCCGCAAGAAACGGCAGAAAAGCGGCGTAATCGGTGTTCACGGCTTTCGGGAGCTTCGAGACCATTTCGTCGTAATGTTCCCTCACGTATTGATACGGCAACTTAGCCAACTGAGGATCTTGCGCCTCACCCATCACGATGCGCAACGACATCCGAAAATCGAACGTGCCGTCCAGCGCCAAGGCGAGGCTGCGTTGCGCCAGCGCAGCATCTTCAAAATCGCCAAGGGTTCCAATCAGCATCGGTTTGAAATAAGGATCGTTCTCTGCCTTCGCAGCGGCCAGAACCTTGTCATAAAACTCGGCGCCGCTGTTCCTGGCCGCAATGCCCAACACGGTTCCCGCCACGTCCTGCGGAACGGCCCCGTGATTTTCAAGCCATTCGTTCGCCAGGCGCTTTGCTTCCGCGATCAACTGCGGATCCTTGCCCCACCGCGCAACAAACCCGACCAACCGGGGCCGAAGCAACTGATCATCAGCCGTGTCGCCCGGCTTCGGGAGCCAGCCAAGCTGTCGCGCGCGTGCCCCAAACACGTCTTCCACGTACGCCGCGTACTTCGGCCGTAAGCCGGGGTCGAGATACTCTTGAGGAATCCCCGCCAACCGGATCGCCTCTTCCAAAACCTCGCGGCGGGGATCGTTCGCCACTTTTGGAACGAGCGCGAGCACCTGATCCCACGATACTTGCCCGCTGTGCGCGAGTACGCGCAGGTCGCCCAGCATGCCCACCTCTTCCGTTAGGCTCAGCTCGCTGCGATGATCGAGAAGATTCGAAAGAGACTTCGGTTCGTATTTCCCCGCGTAATAGCCAATCTCTTTATCGTTCGCCAGATACCAGGCCGGACACCCGTTCTCCGGAAGCGCGATACTCGCTTTCTCCTCTGTAACCAGCTTGCATACGTTCTTGGCGGCTCCGCCGGAAGAAAAAGCGATGCAGACGGGAACACCCCAGGTGCGATGTACGTCGCCCGTTGATCCGACCGGCAATAGCCTCTGCTGTTGCACGTCCACCGAGGCGCGGCCTCCCTCGCACCGCATCTGCGTCGCCACCTTCGGAACGCCAGTCTGATTCAAGAACGTCGCGAAAGCGGTCGCATATTCCGGCTTTGTCGCCTTCCCCAGCGATGCCAGAAAATCTTCGGCGGTCGCATTACCAAACTCGTGCGCTTTCAGATAATCGTGCACGGCACGCTGGAAATTCTTCGGACCGGTTGCGTTCTCGAACATTGCCAAAACCGACCCGCCCTTCTCGTACGTAATGCCGTCAAATGCGTTGCCGATATCGCTCTTGCTGTTGACCGGCTGCGCGATACGCCGGGCGCTGGTTTGAGTGTCTTGGTCCATCGCCCCCAGGCGCGCCTGCTGATCCCCGGCCCTTGTATTCCACTCGGGCTTCCATTCTGCCAGCAATCTTGCGGACATCCACGTCGCAAACGATTCGTTCAACCACGTGTCATTCCACCATGCCATCGTGACCAGGTCTCCGGTCCACTGATGCGCAAGCTCGTGCGCCGCGATCGAGGCATATTCACGTTGATGTGCCACCGTGTCTTGTCCCGGCGGCGAAAGGATGATGTTCGCGTCATACGTCACCAGCCCCGGATTTTCCATCGCACCACCGAACGAGAGCGGAATCGCAACCTGGTCGGCCTTGTCATATGGGTATGGAATGCCGAAATAGTTTTCGAGTCTCGTGAGGATCTCGGCCGACACGCTTGCGGCGTATTTTGCACGGTCCTCATCACCGCGAGGAACCACAATCCGGACCGGAACATGCCTGCTGCCTGCCGTTCCCGCATCCACGAATTTCAGCGGCCCCACGGCAAGAGCGATCAGATAGCTCGGCAATGGCTTGGTTTCTGTGAACCGAACCACCTTCATGCCGTTCGCCTCCGGCGTCTCGTTTTCAACCTTAGTGTTGGCCACAGCCACGTCGTCCTGCGGTACGTGCAATGTTACCTGCCAAGGAATTTTGAAGCCTGGTTCGTCGAAACATGGAAATGCCGTCCGCGCACTAATTGCTTCGAATTGCGTAAACAGGTACGTGTCTTCGTTCCGCTTGCTCTGGAAAATGCCTTCGCTCGACCGAAGATTGACCTTACCCGTATAGGCGAGTTTTAGCTGAGCCTTTCCGGCCTTCAGGGTCGAAGGAAATTGGAACCCGACGAAATCTTCCTTTTCAGGGATGATCTGCGCCTGTATTGTCTGCCCGTCTTGGACAAGACTCGCTTCGCTCACGGACAAATTCGTCGCATTCAACCAGAAGTGATCGACCGGCTTATTGACGCGCAGATCGATTTCGACTGTACCCGCGAAGTCCGTCTTTAGCGGTGACAGTGACAGATTGAGCGCCATGCGCTGCGGCACGACATCGTTACCGAGGCGCAGCTCGGGCGGTTGGGGAGCAGCAGCAGCCAGAGCCGAACCCACTGCAATCGCGGCGATCACGGGAATCTTTAACATTCGTACGCGCATATTTCTACCGTATCAATACGAAAGCAATCTGCCGCCGGTTCATTTCACTGCGCCGGATACGTGATTTCGAGACCATTTACCCGGGCCCACGATGTCAGCTTGTGAGCCTGCGATCGTTTCCCGGTCAGGATGTCCTGAACATCGACGCCGCGGATCAGCAGCGCGTCGCCGATGAGCGACCGGTGACAGCGCCACGGCACGGCCTCTGCGCACATCATCACGAGAGATTTTTCCCGTGCCAGAGCGATCAAATCGGCAAGGCCGGCGAGGAATTCGGGCGTCTGCATATAATCCGCATAGCCGCGAAAGGATGCGTTCTCCCAACCCAAATTCGGCGAATCTTTTCGGGCATGCCGCAGTCCGCCCAAACTGCGCAAATGGACATAATCGATCTCCCGTGACTCTAGCGAGCGCCGGAGCGATTCCTGCTCGAACTGAGGATTCCTGCGTGAGCGGGGAACGGTTCTGATGTCGCCTAGAACCTCGATTCCGAACGCATCGAGTATTCCCAGGAATTCGTCCAGCGGCCGCGTCGAATGCCCAATCGTGTAGACGGTCAAGCGAGCCGCTTACTGCGTTGTGCCGCCAGCCTCCGCGCTGGTCCGAGCCGGTCCCGGCGATGATCCCTTGACGTACTTGTCATACCAGGCGATATACCGTTCGTAACGGTCGCGGATGAAGCTCGGCCGTGTGAAACCGTGAAACTGGCCGGGGTAAATCACCAGCTCTGTGGGAACTCCCAATGTCCGAAGGGCCTGGTACATCTGCTCGCCGCCAATCAGTGGCACGTTGAAATCCTTATCGCCGCCCATGAACAGCGTGGGCGTGTGGATCCGGTCCGCCTTGAAGAACGCATAGGAAACTTTCATCCAGCCCTGCGGATTCCGCCACGGCGGACCCAGCTCGTTGTCATATTGATACGTGTACTGATCGACGCCGTACATTGAGATCTGGTTGGCGCTGCCCGCTCCGCTGATCGCGGCCTTGAATCGCGAATCGGTAGCAATCGTGTAGTCGGTGAGAATGCCGCCGTAGCTCCACCCACCGATGCCCAAACGATTGGGATCCGCGATTCCCCGGCGAACCAAATCGTCCACTCCCGCAAGCAGGTCTGCGACTTCTTTGTCGCCCCAATCCGCGAAAATGGCTTTCTGGTACTTCTCGCCCCGCCCGGCGCTTCCGCGGTAATTCACCGCTAGCACGACATATCCGTGCGCGGCGAAGAACTGATGCTCAAAGCTGAAGGCATGCCCATCTTGCCCGTTCGGACCTCCATGGATGCGCAGCAGAGTCGGGTACGCTTTGCCGCTTTCATAGGACGGCGGCTTTGTGATGAGGCCATGCACCTCGATTCCATCGCGATCCTTGAACTGAACATCTTCTACCGCTCCGAGCTGCAGCTTCGATATCCATTCATCGTTCTGCGTGGTCAATTTCCTCAGATTCCCACCCTCGAGCGCAAAGATCTCCGATGGCGCATCATCGCTCGCCGCAAGCACCGCAGTATGTCCTCCGTCGGAAGAAATGCGCTGCACAACAATCGGCTTTCCCACCAGGCGCTCGATGGCCCCACCCGCGACCGCGGTCGTGGCCGGGTATTCAGTTCGATCATCCGCGACCAGAAACAGGAGCGATGCTCCGTCTTTCGTGAATACTGGTGAAGAAACGCCTCGATCGAGCTTCTCGGTCAATATTCGGGACGGGCCGCCATCGACCGGCACGACCGCTAATCGCCTCATGTCGTAGGCGGTGTACTTGCCCTCGCTGCCTCGCAAGAATGCGATGAACTTGCTGTCCGGACTCCATACGATACGTCCGCCGTCGGGTCCCGGATAGTCGGTCAAGCGCCGGGGACTCGCGCCCGCGCGGGCATCGACCACGAAAATATCCGTATTCTCCGTGCGATCGGGGTCTTTGTCCCGATTGCTCACAAATGCGATCTTGGTTCCGTCAGGCGCCCAGACGGCGTTTTCTTCCTGATAACGGTTATCGGTCGTGATCTGGTCGAGTTTCTTCGTAGCGATGTCAAAGATGTAAATGTGGTTGCGTTCCTTCCCGGAGAGATAACCCTGAATGTCTTGCTTGAAGTGATAACGGTCAATCACGATGGGCTTCGGGGGTTTCGGCGGCGTTGGCGGGGGTCGCTGCGCCCGGCGTAGGCTTCGCTGCTTCGGCTTCTGCTTCTGCTTCGCTCTTCGGCTTCATGATGAGCAGCAGCTTCGCTGAATCGGGAGCCCACGCGTAATCGGAAATGTCTCCCTTCACGTCGGTAATCTGGCGCGCTTCGCCACCGCGGCGGTCGAGCACCCAGACCTGAGATCCTTTCGCTTTCCCCGGCCGCGACGAAACAAATGAAATGTATTTGCCGTCCGGGCTCCATCGCGGCGAGCTTTCCGACTCCGCATCGAATGTCAACTGCAGATTCTGGGTTCCGTCCCAGCGCACCATCCATATATGTGTGTTGCGCTTATCGGCGTCTTTGTCGATGGTTGAGACCGTGTACGCCACCCACTCGCCGTCGGGAGACATCTCTGGGTCGCTGACCTCGTGCATGCTGTACAGATCGTCGAGTTGTAGCGGCCTCTTCGAAGAGGTTTGCGCGGCACAAAACGATGCAATACAGAGGAGAGTGGAAGCAGCACGGGCGAGCAGTCGCATGGGAAGCAGTCTATCACCGATTTCGCGAGACTTGCGCAGAACGGCGATTCTGCCATTCAAAGCCAATTTTTCGAGGCGAAGTGAATTTTGGAAATTCAAAGCCATTTTGCGATATGGAGCAAATTTGCGATTCGAAGCCAATTCCTAGCGCTCGCGAGGCCGGGAAATTAACGAAACGAACCCAAATCGCCTCGCTGCAGGCGGGCCGCCGCTGAAATTTCATCGATCAAACTCATTCATGGTGGCAGGCCCGTTTCCGCGGCCGACTGGGCTCAGGCGGTAACTCCTTGAGCTCCTTCGAGAAGTTCACATTGAGACAGGTGTAAATACCGTGCCAGAAGGCTGCACGCGGCCGAGGAGAAAGATCATGCTCGCGCTGGCATAGACGCCCAGCAGTAAATACCGCAAGAGGCGAAGCCATGCTACGCAATGTTGGCCACAGAAGCGCTAGAATTGACCCAAAGCAGAATTGCATGTGGGAACGGCCCCTTGGGCGAATTTGTTGGGTTGCAACTGCGCTCTTTTGTGGTGGAATGCTTGGGCTTTCCCAGACACCGTCAAGCCAGAGCCCGGCAGAAATGACCTCTACCGAGAGCGCTCCCACGTTTCGAGCGAAAGTCAGCGTGGTGCTTGTTCCCGTGGTGGTACGCGACGGCCAAGGTCGCGCTGTCGGGAAATCTGCGGCGCGAAGATTTCCAGCTTTTCGATAAAGGCAAGCCGCAGGTCATCTCGCAATTCTCAGTGGAGAAGGGCGGGATTCGCGGAGGCGCACAGGAAATCCCGTCAGAAGATGCAGTCCCCAAGAAGCCCACGGGTCCTGTTATTCCGGAGCGCTACGTCGCGTATCTTTTCGACGACGTTCACCTGGCTTTCGCGGATTTGGCACGGGCGAGGACCGCCGCGATTCACTACTTCATGACTTCGCTCCAAGCGACCGATCCCGTTGCGGTGTTTACGACCTCTGGTCAAAACACTCTCGATTTCACCGTGGATCGCACGGACCTGATGAGTACGCTCAACAATCTGCGCCCTCGTCCGATCGCGTCCGGCGCCGGAACCGAGTGCCCTGACGTCAGCTACTACCAGGCCGATCTGATTCAGAACAAGAACGACCAGCAGGCATTGCAGGCCGCCACGCTCGAAGCACAGGCGTGCAATCCGCTTCCGTCGTCGCCGCAAGCCTCAGGCACCGCTCAGCAGCAAAGCTCGGCTGGTCAGTCGCAGCAAGCCGTGTATCAATCGATCGCACAGGCCGCTGCCTCGCGAGCCATCGCCAGCGGGCGATCAGGAGACACGCCTGGCTCTCGGGGTTCTCGAAACTGCCATCCGCAGAGTCTCGACTATGCCCGGTCAACGAACCATTGTCCTTATTTCTCCCGGCTTCCTGGTAACGGAGGAAATCCCGATGGAGACCGAGATTATGGACCGGGCGGCGCGCTCGAATGTGATCATCAGCTCCATTGACGCCCGCGGACTCTATACCACGGACGGGGATGTCAGCCGTCCGTCGTACGATGCGAACGCAACCAGAATGAAAGAGCAGTATGACCGCGAGGCCGCATCGGCGCAAGCGGATGTTCTCGCCGAGCTGGCCCAGGCCACGGGTGGATCATTCTTCCAGAACAACAATGATCTTGGAGCGGGCTTCACAAGGGTTGCAGCCGCGCCTGAATGGGTCTACGTCCTTGGATTCACTCCACAACATATGGCGCTTGACGGCAGCTTCCACCGGCTGAAGGTTACGCTCAACAGCAAAGGGATGGCGCTTCAAGCCCGGCGCGGCTATTACGCGCCCAAGCACATTGCCGACGCGGAGGAGCTCGCGAAGCAGGAGATCGGAGACGCGCTTTTCTCACGTGACGAGTTGCACCAGCTTCCCGTAGATCTTCATACTCAGTTTTTCAAGACCGGCGATGAGGGCGCGAAGCTCACGCTTCTGGTCCATGTCGATCTCAAGCGGATCCCGTTTCAAAAAATCGAAGGCCGGAATCGAAATGATTTGACCGTCGTCTCCGCGCTCTTCGATCGCGACGGCAACTACATCACCGGCCAGGAAAAGGTCGTGCATATGCGGCTTCGAGATCAAACGCTCGAGAACCTGCGGTCGGGAATTACTGTCCGTACGGGGTTCGACGTAAAGCGCGGGGGCTACGTAGTCCGGCTCGTCGTCCGCGATTCCGACGCGCAAATGATGTCAACGGAGAATCGCGCCATCGAAATACCATGAACAAGAGGTGTCCTATGAGGTTTTCGCAGATTGTGTGTTGTATTGCTCTCGGCGCGGCAGGCGCTCTCGCGCAAGGCCAGCAGCAGAGCGCTCAAGCTCCGTCCCCTTCAAACGCCGTGATCAAAGCGGAGACGAAACTCGTCCTGGTCGACACGGTGGTCGCCGACAAGAAAGGGAATTACATTCCTAATCTCACGGCCAAAGATTTCCGGGTATGGGAGGACAACAAGGAGCAGGACATCAAGAGCTTTTCGTTTGAGGCGAACCCGGCGACATCCGTGAACGCTCGCAAGCGTTACCTGATTCTGTTCTTTGATAACTCCACGATGGCGACCGGCGATCAGATCCAGGCGCGACAGGCGGCTCTGAAATTCATCGACGCGAATGCCGGCCCGAACCGGTTGATGGCGGTGGTCGATTTCGGCGGTAGTACGCGTATCGCCCAAAATTTTACGGACGATGCGGACCGCTTGAAAAAAGTCGTGAATGGCGTGAAATTCTCGTCGGTATCGCCCAATCCTACGGTTGATATCGCTTCCCTGGGCACTCCCCAATTATCGGCGGCTGAGAATGAATTTGGGGCATACGACGATCTCCTTGCTCTTCGTCAGCTCGCCAAGAATCTCGATTCCGTGCCGGGGCGCAAGATTCTCGTTTGGCTTACAGCAGGCTTCCCGCTAGGAGGCGAGCTGTATTCAGAAGCAACGGCCACCATCGATGCCTGTAACAAAGCAAACGTTGCGGTCTACCCGATAGACGTTCGGGGCTTGGTGGCTCCTTACGCCCGTTCTGTAGAACCGCAGTCTCCGGAACCGCAGTCTCCATTCCGGCTCGTCTCGTACGTCACGGGCGCTGAAGGATCGCCTCAGCATCCGGGTGGAGGCGGGGGCGGTGGACATCCCGGCGGAGGTGGCGGGGTGAGCGCACCAGGCGGCGGGGGCACCCGAGGCGGAACGACGGGCGGAGGGAATCGAGGCGGGACTAATACAGCCGCGACCGGCGGGTCGGGCCGCGGCTCCGGCGGAAGTACGGGCGGTTTCAACACTCCTTACAACAACCTTTACAACCCGTACAGCCAGTCACGGCAGCTTATCCCCCAATTGCCGGCCGACGTCACTGCAAATCAGAACATCCTGTACATGATTGCGAACGGCACGGGCGGTTTTGTCATCGTCAATACCAACGACCTGCTTGGCGGATTGCAGAAAATCGCCAACGAGCAAAACGAGTATTACGTTCTGGGCTACACACCGACTGATTCCCCGGAAGGAAGCTGCCACACCATCAAGGTGAAAGTGAATCGCGGCGGCACAGTCGTGCGGTCTCGCAGCGGATATTGCAACTCGAAGCCCGTGGATCTGCTCGCGGGTACGTCGACTGAAAAGGAACTGGAGGCACGTGCAGCATCGGCAGCTTCTGGAAACGTCACCGCAAGTATCCAGCTCCCGTTCTTTTACACGTCGCCCAACGCCGCGCGCGTGAATGTCGCGATGGATATTTCGCCGTCTGCGTTCAAATTCGAGAAGCAGAAGGGTAAGTTCCGTTCGGAGATGAACGTTCTCGGGATTGCTTACACGCCAGCGAATGCTGTGGCAGCCCGGTTTAGCGATACGGTCAAGCTTGAATTTCAAGATAAAAAGCAAGTCGAAGAGTTTCAGAAGCAGCCATTCCACTATGAAAATCAGTTCGATATTGCTGCGGGCCAATACAATTTGAAGGTCGCCTTTACTTCCGGCCGGGAAAGCTTTGGCAAACTGCAAAGCTCGTTCAATATCGATCCGTATGACGGGAAGCATTTCAGCCTGAGCGCGGTCGCGCTCAGCGATAAAATCAGCCGCATTTCCGATACGGACATGGCGCTCGATACGGTTTTGCTCGAAGATCGGACACCGCTCGTCACGCAAGGCATGCAAATTGTCCCTTCCGGATCGAATCAGTTTAAGAAGACCGCCCCGGCGGCCGTGTATGTCGAGATTTACGAACCGCTACTGCTCACCCCCAACACTCCGAAGGTAGGTCTGCAAATGCGCATCGTAGACCGGAAAACCGGCGAACAGAAACTGCAGACGGGTTTCGAGAACATGGGCAATTACATCAAGGCGGGTAATGCCGTCATCCCCATCGGCCTCCGCCTTCCGGTCGACACCCTCGCTCCGGGTTCGTATCGGGCGGAGCTGAAGGCCATTGATTCGGCCGGCAATGCTTCGGCTGCGCGGTCGGCGGACTTCGAAGTGAACTGAGCCTCACACTTCGAGGAGTTAACACAATGGCCGGGCGAGTATTCCCGGCGGTTTCGGTACCGCACGTACTGAAATGCTGTTAAGTTTTCGAGTGCGGCATCGTCAGACGGGCATGGGTCTGATCTTACTCATTATCATTGTGCTGTTGCTGATTGGTTCGGTTCCCGCCTGGCCGTATTCGCGGGGCTGGGGTTACTACCCTTCCGGCGGCCTAGGATTGATTTTAATCATCATCATCATCGTGTACTTGATGGGCGGTCTCCGGTAGCTGCTTTCGGTGGGCAGAATTCGAGAAACCGCTTACTGACGTGCGCGGTTCAGTTTTAGCTATTGGACAGCGGGTAGAGTTTCGTGGATGAACTCTGCCACGTTCTCTTTCATCTTTTTGAGCGAGTCGGAGTCCAGGTAGACCATGTGACCCGATTCGAACGTGCCGTAGGAAATGTTGTTGCGATAGTGCGGGCTGAGATCGAGATGATCCATCGTGTAGTTGACCGCATAGTAGGGCGTGGCTAAATCATAGTAGCCTTCGAGCACCCTCACCTTCAGGTACGGATTCTTCACAATGGCCTCGCGCAGGGCCGACGCGGTATCCGCATAGCCTTGCCCCTCACCTAATCCCGGTCCACCCAATCCCCAGTTCCATTGGAACGCCCGGCCCCAGATTTGGTAAGCCGTCGCATAATACGGCATGTCGGTTTTGTAATTCAATTCGCGGCGCACGTAATCGTTGAACACCGACGTGAATGGCGGTCCGGTTTCGGCACTCGTCGGATCGAAAAATCTGGTTTCGACAAATCCTTCCGGGTCCGGCCCCTTGTACCGCCCGTCGAGGCGACCCACACGCACCTTCTCATCGGCCAGCAAGTAGTGGGTAAAGCCCTGCACATCCACGCGCAAGTTGTATTGATCGATGATTTCTTTGCTGAGACCCGTGTACCGGGCGAGCTTATCGATGACCGCCTGGCGCTCTTCCGGCGTCAGCGCGTCGCCTTTGGCAAGTGCTCGAGTGTAATCGTTTGACGCCCATTGCTCCACCTCTTGGCGCGTCTTCTCGAGATTTGCGGACAGCTCCGGCGCGAGCTTGTGATGATATGCCGCAATCATCGTGTAGGAAGGGAGGATTAAAGGATACGGTATGTCGTTCGTCTTGCTGAATTCAAGCGTTTCGAAGGCCAGCACGGTTGAAAGCAACACGATGCCGTTGAAGGAAATCCCTTTATCTGCGAGATAACCGGAGATGCCGGCCGAACGCGTCGTCCCGTAGCTTTCCCCGAACAAATACAACGGCGACGACCAACGCTCGTTTCGCGTGATGTACATCCGGATAAACTCGCCGAACGATTCGATGTCACCTTTGAGGCCCCAGAATTTCTTGCCTTCCGCGACCGTTCGGGGGCGGCTGAATCCGGTTCCGATGGCATCGACAAGGACCAAATCGCTGCGGTCGAGCAGCGTGCTGGAGTTGTCCTCAAGACGGTACGGCGCTGCCGGCATAAACCCTTGCTTCTGAAGCACGACTTTGCGCGGCCCCAAGGCGCCCATATGCAGCCAGATGGAAGAGGAACCCGGGCCGCCATTAAACGCAAATGTTAGCGGGCGTCGGCTGGGATCGGCGGTATCGACGGTATACGCGACGTAGAACATCAGCGCTTCCGTCTTTCCGCTCGCATCCTGAATTGGCATTCGTCCCGCGGTTGCCGTATAGCGCAATGAATGGCCGTTCACCTGAATCTGATGGTGGGTGACAGCGGGAGGCACTTCGCTCATATCGAAGTGCTGGTCTTCCCGGGGCCCTTCTTCATCGGTTGTAGCGTTCGCTCGCGTGGCGCGCGTTTCCTGCGAAGGTTCGCTCGGCTCCTGAGGAGGCCGTTCGGCTTGCGCCGGCGTGGATGGACGCGCGGGACTCGTTTTCTCGACTTGCTGCTTGGGTGGGTTCGCCTGCTGAGCAGTCACGCTCGCCGGAACGAGAAGTCCAAAACAAACCATTCCATTCAACAAAATTTTCATCGTGAGCTGTGAGATCCTCTACCTGCCAATCGTACCGGAACCCGTGTCGCGATCAGATCGGTACAGCTACTTTTGCTGCTTCCGCGTCTCCGGCGGCACGATTCCATTGGCCCGGTAATACGCTACGAGCAACCCATAATGCTCGGCCGAGTGCTCGGTGACTCCTTCCCACAACCTCATGCTCTTCGCAAACTGATCCTCTGGAATCGCCTTCAGCGCCGCCTCCGCATCGCCCATGGATTTTTGGAATGCCGCGACAATGTCAGCCTTCGTCGGATACTTCTTCGGGTCGAGCTCGTCCCAATTCACCTTTTCACCTCGACCCGCTTTCGCGGCATACACATTCCCGGACATGATATGCACGATCACTTCCCCGAACGATCTCATGTCTTTCGTGAGCCGGTAATCGTACTTATCGGCGGGGAAATCCTGCACCATATCGAGCACCTTGCGATTGATATCGGCGAAGTACCGATTTGCGACCTCACGAAGCGTGAGAGTTTGTGCTTGCTGTCTGGCTTGCGCCAGGGCGGCAAGCGTGAGTATTGATAGGAAGACTCGGATCAGATTTGTAGATCGCCTCATAGTCGTTACATCGTATCGCGGCGGCGGCGAGTGCACCGGGTCCAGCAGACTACAAACCCGATGATCCTGCCCCATTTCACGGGCTCCCGGTGCATGGTTTTTACCGTCTATAAAAAGACGTGCGCTTTAGGGAAAGCGGGAACCAATATTCGTGCAGAATAAGGACCCGAATTGGGTGGCGAAAACGCTGTCGTTAGGCGAAGAAAGGCGACTATGGCGGTAAAAACAGCGCTTCGCACGGTATCGGTCAGCGCTCAGCGCGGCCGGACTCGCAGCACGTCTTTGGCGTCGACATGGTCAAACTGCATGGGAAAGCTTTTTCCCACGTAATAGGCCGGCCACTGATCCTTATAATGCGCCGAGGCGACGAATCCGGATTCACCGACGGCGAGGTTCTGAACCGATCGATCGAGATCGCCTAGATCGACGACCATCCGCTCGGAAGGCCCAAACGATCGCAACGTCTGTTTGACCGTCGATCCCGATCCGCTCATCTCGACCGGGCCAAGATCGAAGAACCGGCTGAAGAACGGCAGCGATTGGCCCACCGGATGGTCCAGTTTCCACTCGAGCATCCGTCCCCAGCGCCAACGCTCCAAATGGCTGCCCTGGGCGCGGCGTCCGGCGTGTAACGCGATGGCGAAGTTTGCGATGAGCCAGGTATCCCAATCGTCGTTCGCGACCCATCCGCGGGGCCGAGTGCGCAGAAGTGTTTCGAGGATCTGCGGCCGCGGGAGGATGTCGGGCATGGGAGATTCCATCAAACGCTGACGCAGCCGATTACTGAGCAGTTCTGTGATCATGGGGGCGGCCTCGCTTTTTTCCATCTGCCCGTTCCATCGCCGCAGGATTCGGACCGCAGCCCGCACCATGCCATCCCTGCTGCCGAGGCGCGCAAAGGCCCGAATCGCTTGATGCGCGAGAAATGCATCGTAGGCGGAGTACACATCTTTCTGGATCGCGAGCATGTCGTCGACGCTCAATTTTTCTTTCGCTGTTAAGCGCGCCCGAATCTGGCGAACGCGATACGGATCCGCAAAGCCGCCGTCGACGCGATACGCAAAATCTGGCGGAAACGGGTTTTGATTCGCAGTCGCGATCATTCCTGAGGGTGGATTGTACAGGCTGGGCAACTGTTCGTACGGTATGTAGCCCTCCCATTCGAATTTGCCTGACGATCCGTCGAGGGGAACGTTGCCGTCGAAGCCGCGCCGAATCGGCACACGGCCGCTGGCCTGGTATCCGATGTTCCCTGCCCGATCCGCGTAGACGAAATTCTGCGCGGGTCCCGAATACATGCTCAGCGCCGTCCGGAACTGATCCCAATTCTGCGCGCGATCGATGGACAGAAACGGAAAATGGAACCCTTCGGCCGCGCTCCACTTCATGCTGTAGCTCTTTCCGCCGCCGGTCGCGACTACCGGTCCATGGCGTGTCACCCAGATCTCGAGCTCTGCCGGCTTGCGTCCTCGCACGGGAATCGTCTCGCGATCGAGCTGCGCTTGTTCGATTCGCCCCTGGAACAGATATGTGCCGTTCCGGGGGTCCATCTGCTCTATGTATAGATCCAAGACATCGGTTTCGAGATTTGTAACACCCCACGCAATCCGGTCGTTATGCCCGGTGATCACGCAAGGCAAACCGGGCAGCGCGGCGCCCGAAACATTCAGCCCGGGCGCTTTCAAATGCACGAGGTGCCATGTCCCCGGGATGCCGGTCGGCAGATGGGGATCGTTCGCCAGAATCGGAACGCCATCTGGCGTGTGGCGTCCCGAAACGGCCCACGCGTTCGACCCAGGGCTCACGTACTCACCCTCAACCGCGGGAAACAGCGTTGCGAGCTTCGCCGGATTTTTCGCACGCGCGAATGCCTGTCCGAGGGCGAATTCAAATCGTGACAGATCGGTCAATTCGCGAAACATGACGAGCCCGATCAGCAGCGAATCGCTGACGGTCCACGGGCGCGGATTATAGGCATGTCCGGGGAGGGAAAATTCGAGCGAATAATCGCCGCGATGCGTTTCAATAAACCAGTTCACCCCGCGCGCATACTCGGCCAGGAGCTCGCGCTCGTCATCGTTGAGCCGCCCAGCGCCGATTTGGGCGATGGCTCGCATCCGCATTCTTCGAGACCGAATGTCGGATTCGAGCGCGCCGGGTCCGAAGACCTCGGCCAGCTCGCCGGCCCCGAACCTCCGGATGACGTCCATCTGCCACAATCGATCTTGGGCCGTCACGTAGCCTTGCAGGAAGATCGCATCCTGCCATGAGGACGCCTCGATGTGGGGAATTCCACGCGCATCGCGCCGGATTACCGCCGCTTTCGCGATCGGCGCAGCGATCTCGCCTGAGGTTTTGGGGAGCGGCCGCAGCGCGTACCAATACACCGCGCCAGCGATGAGCACAGCCGCAACCGCAATCGCCACATTCACCACTCGCACAAGCCGGGAGAACACGCACCGATTTTACTTTGCGATGGCGGGATGCTCGCACCAGGAGCTGGGGGCGTTTCGCTGAGCATGGGACTTCGAATCCTCGTCCTGATCATCATTCTGGCGATGAACGGCTTCTTCGCGGCCGCCGAGGTCTCGCTGGTGTCCGTCCGCCAATCGCGGCTTCGCGAGCTAGCGGAACAGGGCCAAGCGGGCGCGCAAACTGCTCTCAGCCTGCTCTCGAATCCGGGGCGGCTGCTTTCGGTGACACAGGTGGGGATCACGCTGGCAAGCCTTGGGTTGGGTTGGGCGGGTGAAGACACCTTCTACACGATTTTTCGCGGCGCGCTCGCGAGCTTGGACGTGCATGCATCGGCGGTCCTGCTGCGAACCATCGCGTTTCTGATCGCATTTCTGCTGATCAGCTCCGCGCACGTGATCATTGGCGAAGTGGTTCCGAAGAATCTAGCAATCGAAAAAGCGGACCGGATCGCCGTTCTGGCGGCGCCGCTTTTGCTGGTGTTCTACCGGATTTCGCAGCCCTTCGTGATTGTGATCGAGCGATCATCCGGGCTGCTACTGCGCCTCTTGGGGCTGTCGAATAAGCCGGAACGCGGGGGCCATACTCCGGAGGAGCTGAAGTACATCATCCAATCGAGCCGGCATGAAGGCCATCTTCAGCAATTCGAACAATCCGCAATTCAGCGCCTGATCGAGCTCTCGGAGTATTCGGCGCGGGAGATCATGACGCCGCGCCACAACATCGTCTCGCTCTCAGTGGATGCATCTCTCGAACAGGTGCTGAGCGTCATGGCGGAACACAAGTTCACGCGCGTTCCGGTATATGAAGACCGGCCCGAACAGATTATCGGCATCGTGCATTACAAAGACCTGATGCGCGTCTGGGAAGAACGCCGCTTCGCTCATGAGCGGCTGCGCGCAACGCGTCCGTTTCGCTTGCGCCGCTTCGTCCGCAAGCCGTTGGTGGTTCCGGAAACCAAGCCGCTCAATCAACTGATCGACGAATTCCGGCAGACCCATTCGCATATGGCGCTGGTGGTGGATGAATTCGGAACGGTTACGGGTCTGGTAACGCTCGAAGATGTTCTGGAGCAGATTTTCGGCGACATTGGAGACGAGCACGACGTGATCCGGCCGGTGCCCTCGCATGCCGGCGAGGCGCTGGTTCTGGAAGGAAGCACCACGATTCGCGATCTCGAAACTCGCTACAACGTTGTGTTGCCGGGAGAAGCCGGTTTCGAGACGCTGGCCGGATTTCTGCTTTTTCAACTGGGGCGGATTCCGCAGGTGAATGACTCGATCGATCACGCGGGGCGCAGGTTCACTGTTATCAGCATGGAGCGCAATCGCATCGCCACGGTTTCGATTGAGAAACTGGAGCCCAAGAGCGGCGAGGCTGCGGAACCCAGTAGCAAGGCGGCAAACTTATGACCCGGCGCGATCTGCTCGGACGGGCAGCTGGAGGAGCTTTCGGATTCTGGGCTGGCTCTGCTGTTCCTCGGCTTGGGGCGGCTGTGGCTTCGGAGGGCGTTCCCGCGCCGATGCTCTCGGAGTTTGGATATGGCGAAGTGGAGCTTGCGGATGGTCCTCTGGAACGGCAGGTGCGGGAGAATCACGCGCTGCTGCTCGATTTGAACGAAGATTCTCTGCTGCGCCCGTTTCGTATTCGCGAAGGCCTTCCCGCATCCGGGACGGAGCTGGGCGGGTGGTATGACACGTATGGATTCGCACCAGGAGCAACGTTCGGGCAGTGGGTTTCCGCACTGACACGGTATTGGGCCATTAGCCCGGATCCCGCCACCCGGGAGAAAGTGCATCGCTTGATCCAGGGCTATGCGGCGACGATCGATCCGGCAGGCAAATTCTACGTCGACAATCGCTTCCCGTCATACATTTACGACAAACTGGTGTGCGGCCTGATTGACGCGCACACGTTTATGGGCGATCCTGCCGCCCTTTCAGTCTTGGAGCGGACAACCAATGCGGCTTGGAATCATCTGCCTGAGAAAGCGATGCCGCGGCAGGAAACGCCGGTGCTTCATGGCGAAGACTTCACGCGCCACTGCTGGGATGAAAGCTATACGCTTCCCGAGAACCTGTTTCTTGCGTGGCAGCGCACGGGCCGCCGACGGTATTTGGAACTGGCGAAACGCTTCCTGTTTAACGAGGAATATTTCTATCCGCTGGCGCGCGGAGAAAATGTGCTGCCGGGCAAGCACGCCTACAGTCACGTGAATGCGCTCTCATCCGCGGCACAGGCGTATCTAGTTCTGGGCAATGACACGTATCTGCGAGCAGCGCGAAACGGCTTTGCGATGGTGGAACAGCAGAGCTATGCGACAGGCGGATGGGGTCCCGACGAGCACTTCTTCGTGCCGGATACCGGCAAACTCGCCGCAAGCCTTCAATCGACTCATTCCAGCTTCGAAACACCTTGCGGCTCCTACGCTCACTTCAAGATCGCTCGCTACTTGATGCGAGTTACGCGAGACCCGCGGTACGGGGACAGCATGGAGCGCGTGCTGTACAACACGATTCTAGGCGCGAAACCGATCCAGCCCGACGGGTCGTCGTTCTACTATTCCGATTACAATTTCCAAGCGCACAAATTTTTCCATCCCGATAAATGGCCATGCTGCTCCGGCACGTTGCCACAAGTGGCAGCGGACTACCGCATCAGCGCTTACTTTCGCGATGCGCGCGGAATTCATGTGAATCTGTACGTGCCTTCGACGGTGACCTGGAAACGCGCCGGTGCGACGTATTCACTCCGGCAAATTACGGATTACCCGTACTCGAGCCAGATTCGACTCGAAGTGGCGGCGTCATCTCCCGCAACGTTCTCGGTATTTCTGCGCATTCCCGAGTGGGGCGATGGAGCACGCGCGGTTGTCAGCGGAGAGAAGGGATCACGGCTGCTTGCGCCGGGAACGTTCGCCGAAATTCAACGCGAATGGAGAAGTGGCGATCGGATTGAGCTGGAATTGCCGCTGAATATGCGGTTGGAAGCGGTGGATCCGTGGCATCAGCAAACGGTTGCGCTCCTCGCCGGGCCGCTGGTGTTGATGCCGATAATAAACGGCGGACGGATTCCAGCGAGCCGTGCGCTGCTTCTATCGGCGCGGCAACCGAGTGCGGGCGCGCGGATCTGGAGGACCGGATCGGGCACGAACGCGCTTACGCTCAAGAGCTTCATGGATATTCACGATGAGGCGTATACGGTTTATGTAGATGTCGCGGATGCCGCGACTTGAATTTTTCGCACGCGCTGCCCGGCAACTCTCCCGAGCGATTTCGCGACGGCCTCGCCGGTGACAGGATGGCGCAGCGCGGGTGCGATCTCGAGCAGCGGCTCCAAGACGAATCGGCGGTCGAACATCCGCTGGTGCGGAATGATCAGTTGCGCAGTCCGGATTACTGCGCTTCCGAACAGAAGGATGTCGATGTCGATGCTGCGCGGACCTCTTCGCACGGCTCCGGTTGCGCGCGCACGGCCCAGGTCTCGCTCGATTCGCTGAAGGGCGCGCAATAACTGCATCGGAAATAGACGTGTTTCACACTCGACGACCACGTTCAGAAACCAGCGCTGGTCGATGACATCCTGCGGCTCGGTTTCGTAGATGGATGATTGGGCAAGTACGCGAATCTCTTCGTGCGCGAGGGCTTTGAGCGCCCGGCGAAGATTCTCTTCGCGCGCGCCGAGATTCGAGCCCAAAGAGAGATACACCTTCTTAGCGGACATTGTTCCGATCCCTGCATCCATCAGGGCGTGTCGTGTTTAACTCGTTCATTCTGAATTGGTACAAACAGCCGCAGCAACTTCCGCCCACCCCCGCCATCCAAGACGTATGAGAAGCCCTCCCGAATCTGCGAGCCGGTCAGGCAAGCAGTACCTTTTCGTCAGTGATTTCGACCAGACACTCAGTTTCAACGACTCCGGCTTGGCGCTCAGCAAGCTCATCGGGGTTGACGATTTCAGCGACCGCGTCGCAGGACTTGCGGATATTCACCTGGTCCAGCAAGGCGGCGAGCTCGCGTACTTGCTGCTCCACGATCCGGAATTTCGCCGCGCCCGCAAAGAGGGTGTCGCGGCTGTCGATAAGGGTATGCCCTGAAAGAAATATCGTGCTGCTTCGGCGGCGAGCTCGCGTACTTGCTGCTCCATGATCCGGAATTTCGCCGCGCCCGCAAAGAGGATCTCGCCGCTGTCGGTAAGCAAATCCCGCTCAAAGCCAATATCGCGCTGCTTTCCGATCTTCTAAAAAATCTGAACGGAAACGAGTTCTCATTTCACGTTGTTTCGGCCGCACCCGAAGAGGTGATCCAATCGGCGCCTCGAGGGGATTGGTGCGCTCCCGATCACATCCTACGGTCAACCCGCTTACCGTCCAAGTTGCTAATGTCACTCTTATAAGGGAGGATCCCCGGCTCACCGCATTGCCGAAAGCGGAGCCTCGATTGATGTTCGTACAGTTTTATGCTAGCGGCGCAATGGCTGCTTTAGTGTTTGGCCATAAAGGAGTCTTTTCTACAGCTCCAGATGGACGGGTTAGATCACCCTGAATACAGGCGGAAATCAATCGATCGTCCGCCTTCCGGCCGGATACGGCTCAAAAGCGCTTGTAGATCAGCTCCGAGCTGAAATGCGAATCGGCCACGATCGCGTGGTGTATGTCGGGGACGGCAGCTCCGATGTTCATGTGATGCTGCATGTCAATCGACTGGATGGCCTGACGATCGCCGTTTCCGAGAAAATATCCAGCACGAACTGGGCCATGTCATTGGCCCTAACGACGCTTACTTCCGCGGCGATACCGATACTTCGTGTCAGAGCGCTACGAGCATCATGAGAGAAGTTCAAGACCTGTATTCGTGCACTTCGAAAATTTCTTCTATGAAGAGCAACGACGTGGCGCAGAGCAACAGAAATCTCACGAACAGGTCCACATGCAAAAACACCCGGTCTAGCCCGAGTCTCCTGAACGGGACCGCTGCGTGCATCGAGCAGAGTTCCTGTGGCCAAGACCACTACTACAATACCTGACCCGTGTACGTTCGGAGGCGGCAATGGGGGCTGCGGCGCCTACGCTCAATTCTTGTCAGGCAAAGGACCCGAAGGCTCGGATTGCTGCAGCGCCCCAACCCCAATAATCCTCGATCTCGGCGAGGATGGCTTCAACCTTACTACGGCAACGATGGGGTAGCATTCGATTTCTTCGGGATTGGTAAAAAAATCCAAATTTCCTGGATTGCACCTGGTTCTGATAAGGGTTTTCTCGTCCTCGATCGAAACAGGAATGGCATCATAGATTCCGCGCAAGAGATGTTTGGAAACATAACTGATCAACCCGTCTCCGATGATCCTAACGGGTTTCTTGCGCTAGCCGTTTTTGACAGACCAGAGAACGGAGGTAACGGGGACGGAATCATTGAGAAGAATGATGCCGTTTTTCACAAAGCTTAAGGTCTGGAGGGACATGGCCGGTGCGGCTCGTGTTATCGTGATGCCTCGGAACGTTCGTCTGAGCGCGGTGGATCGGAAGCGGCCGCGACCCACAACACCATCGCTGCCAGATACGCGCAAGAGTTCGCCGCATCCCAGATCCGTAGACCCCGTGCAGACGTTGTCTTGCGGCGCTCACTTCATTCAATTTGGACTGCGGCGGATTCGATTAGGTACCTTCGTTCGTACCGGCTCTTTAGCGGGCCGTGGCCGGAATAAGTTCGCGCGAATTTCCGGAGGACTTCTGGGGCACCGGAAGCAATCCGAACACCACCACGCTGTTCGCCGTTCCGACGAACACCTGTCCGTCCGCAATGGTAGGGACGCTGAACTTCGTGCCTGCTCCGAAGGTATCCCGCCCGGAGGGCGCCTGGTTGCTGTTGTAGAGCTCGGTCGCGAGATTCGTGGCATCATAGGCGTGCAGCACCGCCGAGGCACTGCTGTTCACCGCCCAGACGATCCCGTTCGTCGTACCATTCGCCGAGATGGCGGGTGTAGTGCCCGGATATGGAAATGTTGCCGCAGTGGTGGAGGAGGCGCTGCTTGAAAGCAATGCGAGATTCATCTGGAACGCTCGCATCACATCCCTCGTGGCGCCGAAATAGACCGTTCCGTTGAACCAAGCCGGGGAACCGAATTCCCCGCCCCCGAGCGCGCTGACCACCTCCTGGTACAGACGGCCATTACTGCTTGGGTTGAATTTACCCATGTTCACTCGATTGAACACGTAGATGGACCGATCTTTGCCTGCGCCAATCCCAAGCTGGTGCGTCTTCCCCTTTGCATCCGTCAAAAGCGGCAACAACATGATGCCGCCTGAGCCGAGGTCTAGATCCGCATCCGACTCGCTGATGGTGTTGTACATGGTCCAGTAATCGGCAGCAACGAGTTGCGAGCCCACCGGATTCAGCTTCACAAACGCGTTTCCATAATCGCCTTGGCTCGGGAACCCTTGCGCGTTCAACGTGGTATCAAACGTGCCGTTCCCCACGCTCACAAATATGCTACCTCCGGAACCGGCAGCGATCCCGCCTCCGCCTTGCCATACACCCGCTTCGGAGCCGTTTGGAGCGAAGTTGAACACCCGGTTTTGCCTGAGCGTCAGTTCGTTATATCCCATCAGCCATCCCGTGTAGGGACGATGATCGCAGTTTGAACCGAAACCTACATACACCGCGCTCTTAAAAACAAGAAGCCCCGGGCGGCTATTGTATTGCTTGGGATCGAAGACCACGGTTCCATTCGTACTGTTATCTCCCGTCCCCGGGTAGGTGGCAGCAATTTCGGTCGGCCCTCCGAACTCTTCGGAACCAGTGGTGATGTCGAGCGCGTGCAGCCGGAAATGGTAATTGCCGGCAGGATCCTTGCTCTTTGCGATGGCGTAGATCGTGCCGTGCGGCCCGATTGTCAAATCGATTGCCGGCGTTGCCGTAATACCCATTTGAGGAACCAGGTCTTGGCAGTTGTTCGGGATATCGGCAGGCGTTTCGCCTGCGTTCAACAACCGAGCCTGCCAGTACGCGCTTCCTGTCTGCGCGTCAAACGCGTACAGGGAGTCGTTTTCCGTCGCTGCGTAAACAACGGGGCGAGAGCCCTGGGTTCCGATCGGGACCGCCGATACATAGAGAGGCTGGGCATAGACTTGGCCATCCACCGGAACTGTTAAGAGCTTTCCGAAAGTGAAATAATTCACGTTCGCCGGTGTTAAGACCGACTCGGTCAAATTCTGGCCGGTGCGGCCAATATCGTTGTGATAAGTCAGAACGTTCGTCTGGGCGCGACAGCGTTCAGAACCAGCCCCGAGCCATAAAACCATCGCGGTGAGAAACGCTCCAATGGTTTGCCGTACGAGAGATGCGGCCATGATGCGCACACATTGTGATACGGGGTCCGCTGGATTTCAATTGGACTCCGGCGGGTTTTGATTAGTACTGTCATTACTGCGCTACGGAGCTGCTTGGGCGGGCGTGAGTCAGGGTAGTGAATTCATATATATAATCGCGGGGATTTTCAACGAATTACGTTCCATTCCGGTCAGGTTAGATAATTTTCTAGTACTGTGGTCCCCCGAGTACTGCATTACGGAGAGGCGCTTCCGTATGAAATTTCTTGGAATGCCGGGCTATTCTTTGCCCGTCCCCGCCGTTCTACCTTAATCCCGGGCTGAATTTTGGCGCGGCGCCAACCCGGTCCACCAGGCTGGCAATCCATCTATTATCAAGTGTGATGTCTGGTTGCTTTCGGGAACCTGCGCGCGATTTCCAGCTTCTAAGCATCTAGCGAATCAAATGCTCTCGTTCTCGCGTCGCGCTGCTCTCTTGCTGGCGCCGCTGGCGTGTGCGGTTTGCGGCGCGCAGTCCTTCGAGCCAACTCCGCAGGTTACGGGAATCGAGAATCCGCAAAACAAGCGCTACACCGTTGCCGGAAGCGTGGTTAACTCCGCAACCGGCGAGCCCATTCGCCGGGCTTTGGTGCGCGTGAATGGACCCGCGGATCTGGCTGCCTTCACGGGCGCGGATGGTCGTTTTCAGATCGAGAACGTGCCCGCCGGTCAGCTTATATTGAGTGCGGAAAAGCCGGGCTTCTTCGATACAGCCGCTATGTCGGGCAAACCGTTTCGCTCCGCTCTGACCGCCGGCGCGGCCACACAGGAGGTGCGGCTTCAGTTAACGCCAGCGGCATCGGTTGCGGGCCGGGTGGTCGATCCCGATGGTACGCCGATCGAAGGCTTGCAGGTGGAACTGATCGCGGATGAAATCGCGCAAGGCCGGAAACAGCGTCAGACGCGAGGGTACGCCTCGACAGAAGAGGATGGCTCGTATCGGTTCGAGAACCTCACTCCGGGGCGCGTCTTCGTTCGAACGATCTTGCACCAGCCGTTCCCGTTTTCGAATGCGGTGTCGCAGGTCTACGCACCGCGATATTACGCCGGATGCCGTCGATGTCTCGTCCGCTCAGCCGCTCGAACTCGCGGCGGGCCAGCAAGCTCAGGCCGATTTCAGCGCTTCGCCCAGAGCACGGGTTTAGGATCAGCGGAACGGTTTCCGGTCTGCCGCCCAATGCCGGTTTAGCGTCGCTGGCTCGAGACTTCCGACGGGCAGCAGACCGTTCCCGGTGCAAGCCAGATTCGGGCAGATGGAGGCGGGAAAATTTTCGGTTGGGCCGGCACCTGCGGGCTCCTACACTCTCCACGTGCGCGCGAACGACAATCAGGGAATCTCCTATGACGCCGAGGAGAAAGTGAATATTGCCGGAAAGGATCTGAATGGCCTGCAACTCGCTCTGCAACCGCCGATTTCCATTGCGGTCCATGTGAATGCGGCACCGGATGCTGGTTCTCCAACTCAGAGCGGAGCGTTGTACACTCCGGCCGGCGGTGGTGGCGCGATCGTCGTCGGCAGCGTTAATGGCATCGGAAGTCAGGTTCAACTCGTGCGCACGGACAGCACGAATGGAGAGCGGTTCTATGCATCGCCGCAACCCGGTTCCGATCCCCAGAATCTAACGGTTTCCAATGTCACGCCGGGGACGTACGCGGTGTCGGCTCAAGCGTTCGGGTCGCAATGTGTCGATTCCATCTTCTCCGGCAGCGTCGACCTGACTCGCAATGACCTTGTTGTCGCGCCCGGTTCCTCTCCTCAGCCCATCATTGTCAGTCTCCGCAACGATTGCGCGACATTGACCGCCACGATCAGATCCGAAGGGGAGAATCCCTCAGGCGCACTATTACTCATCTCCGATTCCCCCCACTCGGATCCCAAGGTCTTGCCCTTTCAGGCGAACGGCGATATGAGCGTAGGCGGCCTCACCCCGGGCGATTACCACCTGTACGCTTTATCGACCCTTGACGGATTGGAATATGCGAATCCCGAGGCGCTGCGCTCCGTTCCGAGTCAATCGATCCACCTAGCGGCCAAGGAGCAGGGGCACCTGACGATCACCTCCATCTTCGAGAGGCGCAACTGATGTTCTGGTCGCGAGCGGTTCTCGTTCTTTTCGGTCTCGTGGTTTCTGCGCTGTGCCGGCAAGCGCCGAATAACTTCACGATCAGCGGAACCGTGGTCCGGCTGGGCACGAATGAACCACTTAAGCATGCGCAGGTGTTGATCGCATCCGTGAAGAATCGGGAAGCCCAGGTTGCCGCGAGCACCGGAGTGGACGGCCGGTTCAGCTTCCCAAACGTTCCGGCCGGGAAATATTCGCTTGAAGTGCAAGTCGGCGCGAATGTCGAAGCGTTTCATCAATACGAAGGTTTCTCGACTGCAATTGCCGTAGGACCGGGAGTTGATTCCGAACATATCGTGTTTCCCGTGATGGCCTCTCTTAGCATTTCCGGAAACGTTCTGGACCAGGAGGGTGAGCCGGTGGCGAACGCCCAGGTTCTCCTGTTTCGCCAAGGCGTCTTTAACGGCCGCCGTCATTTCCAGATGCAACAGGGGGCGACAACGACGGCGGCTGGCGCCTTTCATATCGCGCATCTCACGCCAGGCACGTACTTCCTGGCTTGCCAAGGGCGGCCGTGGTATGCGCAAAATGAGCTCCCATCTTCCGCTGCCGCGCAGACCGCTTCCCAAGCGCAATTCGATGTGGCCTATCCACTGACGTATTACCCGGACGCTCTCGATTTTTCGGCAGCGTCTCCCATCGTGCTCTCAGGGTCGAGCGTTTCCGGAATTCAAATCACGCTTCGCGCGGTGCCGGGGGTGCATCTGCGCTTCACGGGCCTCGATCCGCAACCTGGAGTTCCCATACAGCCACAGCTCTCCCAGGAGGGACCAGGCGACACGATGATCGCAACGTACGCCGGACAGTACAGCAGTGGCAACGGCGAACAAGGATTTTTTGGCCTCGCCCCGGGCCGTTACGTGATAGCAGTGACGCGTTGGGGGAACTCAAACCCGCCGGGTCCTCCGGCAGGGCTCGGTCGAAAAACACTGGATGTGAGCGGCGATACAACGGTCGATCTCGGAAGCCTGCACCAAACGACGATCTCCGGGCGAGTGGCGCTGGAAACTGCGGTCGAACATCCGGAGCGCCTCATGATCTTGCTCCGCAATGTCGCAAACGAGCAGGCTGAATTTGGCAACCTTCAGGCGGACGGATCGTTTACCGTCGGCAATGTCTCGCCGGGGCGGTATGAGATCCAGCTTGTGAATAGCCCCGACCTATACATCCAGCGCGTGAGCGTCAAAGGCGCGCCGTATTCCGGCGGCGTGCTGGAGATTGCCGAAGGTGCTGCGGTCGAGCTCTCGATCAGCGCCGGAAAAGGACTCGCCCGCGCGTCGGTCGGCGGCATTGCTTTAAAGGATGAGCAGCCGTTCGCCGGCGCGATGGTCTTGCTTTTGCCGAAAGATCCGAACAGCACGTATATTGGGCGCGATCAGAGCGACGGCGATGGAACGTTCACATTGAACCCACCGACACCGCCGGGCCGATACACGCTGATTGCGATTGACGACGGCCGCGATCTGGCGTATCGCGATCCGGCCGTGATGGCGCCCTATTTAGCGCAAGGCCAAACGCTCGAAGTTCCGCTCCAGACTGGTGCGCCGGTACAGGTGAATGTGATACACCGGCAGCGGCAGTAAGGGCGGAAACGAGCGTTTTGGAAATTTACAAGCGAACTACTCGAAATCGCGGGGACGCTTTTTGCGGTTGCGCTTCCGGGCGAGCGCTTCTTTGGTGCGACGCTTTTCTCCCGGCTTCAGATAGAAGGAGTGGCGCTTGATTTCCTTCACAATGTCTTCTTGCTGAACTTTGCGCTTAAACCGGCGCAACGCGCTCTCAAGCGTCTCACCATCCTGCAGGTGGACTTCTGCCAATTTTAAGAATTCACCGCCTTCCACGCATGCTTCGCGCCTTCAAGGGAGCGCGCGCAATGAGTTCATTGTAACGTGAATACTTTATGGAAATCGTGAAGATCACGGGCAGAGAAATCCTGGACTCGCGCGGGAATCCAACGGTGGAGGCCGACGTGGAGCTGGTAGATGGCGCCCGAGGGCGGGCCGCCGTTCCCTCCGGCGCGTCAACCGGCGAGCACGAAGCCATCGAGCTTCGGGATAACGACAAGTCCCGTTATCTAGGAAAGGGGACGCAGAAAGCAGCAGCGAATATCACGAAAACTCTCTCCCCTGCGCTTGCCGGGCTGGACGCGTCGAATCAAAGCCTGATTGATGGAACGATGCTTTCGCTGGACGGAACCAAGAACAAGAGCAAGTTAGGGGCGAACGCGATTCTGGCGGTTTCGATGGGGGTGGCGCGCGCGTCTGCGCAATCGGAGCTCACGCCTTTATACCGCTATCTGGGAGGAGTGAACGCAAGAGTGCTGCCGGTGCCGCTGATGAACGTGATCAACGGGGGCGCGCACGCCGATAATTCGGTGGATTTTCAAGAGTTCATGATTGTGCCGCTGGGAGCGGAAAAATTTTCGGAAGCCTTGCGGATGGGCGTGGAGGTGTTTCACAAGCTCAAAGACGTCCTGAAGAAACGCGGCTATTCGACCGCGGTGGGGGATGAAGGCGGCTTCGCGCCGAATCTGAAATCGAACGAAGAGGCGCTCGAGATATTGATGGAAGCGATCGGGGGAGCGGGTTATCAGCCGGGTACTCAGGTTGCGATTGCGCTCGATCCGGCGACGAGCGAGTTCTACGATGCCGGTCAACGGAAGTACGTCTTCAAGAAATCGGACAAGAGCGCCAAGACGTCGGCCGAGATGGTGGCGTTCTGGTCGGATTGGGTGAGGCAGTATCCGATTGTCTCGATTGAAGACGGAATGGCGGAGGACGATTGGCAGGGGTGGAAGCAGTTGACCGACGCGCTGGGTGAAACGGTGCAGTTGGTGGGCGACGATCTGTTCGTAACGGATTCGGCGCGGCTGGAGCAAGGGATCGATCGGGGGGTCGCGAATTCGATCCTGGTGAAAGTAAATCAAATTGGATCGCTGAGCGAGACGCTGGATGCGATGCAGGTGGCCGCGCGGGCGAATTACACGGCGATCGTTTCGCACCGGTCGGGGGAAACGGAAGATGCCTTTATCGCCGACCTTGCGGTGGCGACGAATGCGGGGCAGATCAAGACGGGGTCGGCGAGCCGTACGGATCGGATTGCGAAATACAATCAGCTATTGCGGATTGAGGAACAACTCGGGTCGGCGGCGGTGTATCTGGGGCGCAAGGCGTTCCGGCGATACAGATCATGACCGAGAGCAGGCGGAAGCCGCTGGTTCTAACGATTCTTGATGGTTGGGGGTATTCGCCGGCCATCGAGGGAAATGCAATCGCGGCGGCGCGCAAACCGACGTATGACCACCTAATTGAGACGTATCCGAACACGCTGATTCAGACTTCCGGTCCGTTTGTCGGTTTGCCGGAAGGTCAAATGGGCAACAGCGAAGTGGGGCATATGAATATGGGCGCGGGCCGCGTGATCTACATGGATGTCACGCGGATTGATCTAATGATCGCCTCGGGAGAATTTTTTCGGAATCCCGCGCTTCTGAACGCGATGAAAAAAGCCGCGCGGCATCGTCTGCACTTGCTGGGATTGTGCAGCGATGGCGGAGTTCATGCGCAGCTCTCGCATTTGTTTGCTTTGCTCGAAATGGCGAAGCAGAACGGCCTCACGGACGTGTTTATTCACTGCTTTATGGACGGCAGGGATACGCCGCCTGAAAGCGGCGGCGGGTACATCGAACAGGTAGAGCGAAAATGCGCCGAGCTGGGGATCGGGAAAATCGCTTCGGTGTGCGGCCGCTATTACGCGATGGATCGCGACAAGCGCTGGGAACGCATCGAACGGGCGTTTGGGGCGATGGTGCTGGGCAATGGCCGGAAATTTCAGTCGGCAGTCGAAGCGGTTCGGGCTTCGTACGAGCGCGGCGTAACGGACGAATTCATGGAGCCCGTGACGATTGTGGACGAGCGGAATGAGCCGGTGGGCCTGATTCGCGACGACGATAGCGTGATCATGTATAACTACCGGGCGGACCGCGCGCGTGAAATCACAATGGCGCTGACCGACGCTTTGCTGGAGAGGCCGGCGCGGTCGCTGGTTCCGAAGAATCTTACCTACACAATGATGACGCAGTTCGACAAGACGTTCGATTTACCGTTTGTGCTGCCGCCCGAGCATCCCAACAATATTTTGGCCGACGTGATGGAGCGCGCCGGCTGGAAGAATCTGCGCGTGGCGGAAACCGAGAAGTACGCGCACGTGACGTATTTCTTTAATGGCGGAAATGAACGGCCGTATCGGGGGGAGGAGCGCGAGCTGGTTCCTTCTCCAAAGGTGGCGACGTACGATTTGAAACCGGAGATGAGCGCCGCAGGGGTGACGGAGAGAGCGGTAAAGGCGATGGAACGGCGGCGATTTCGACGTGATCGTGATGAATTACGCGAACGCCGATATGGTGGGGCACTCGGGGAAAATGGAGCCAACGATCCGCGCCTGCGAGGCGGTGGATGCGGGTCTGGGGGAAATTTACGGAGCGTTGAAGCGTTGCGGCGGATCGTGGCTGGTGACGGCGGACCACGGCAATGCGGAGATGATGATTGACCCACTTACGAAAGGCCCCCACACGTACCACACGACGAACCCGGTCCCGTTAATCTTTGTCACGAACGATGCGGCCAATCATCGGAGTAGAGCTTCGAACTGGTGGCGCGCTGAAGGACATCGCTCCGACGATTCTGGGCGTTCTGAAGATGGAGAAGCCGAAAGAAATGCGAGGAGAGGACTTGCGGGTGAGAAACGTTGGGTGACATAAGGGGCCCTAGAGGGCTGGACTTACGGCGACGATCCGGTTGTTTTCTGCGCGCGGATATAGCGAATGATGCCTCGTGAATCGCGGAACCAATGCTGGGCAATCAGCTCGATTTTCATGTTGTCCGTCAGGGCTTTGATGGCAGCTTTGCCCTCGGCCTTATCCTCTGCCGATAAGGCGACCGGCTCGCCGTCATCGATTCGCATAGCGGCGTAGCCGGCGTGGTCGGTTTGTGCTGCGGGCCAAGAAAGGACAAAAGCGCCCTGCCGGGGCTCAATTCGCAGCGGAATAATCGGGGATGGCAGTTGCAGGTACATCAGGTATCCCACAGCGGCTCCCAGCGCGCCTGCGCCGAGCGAAAGAGCAACTCTCACGCGAAACCGGGAACGCTCGGGCTGGTTGCGGTCGCGGAGGAAGGCGCCGCTATCGAATTGGGGCTCGGGCGGGGGTTTGATTTCGTCCGGGGGCGGTAAACTGTTCGGCTCGGCGGCGGGTGATGGAATGGCGGGCGCGGGCGCCGCTAACTCGCGGGTCGGCTCCGGCTGAGGCGCGGGTTCGCGTACCGGGAGAACGGAAGGCTTGGGCGGAACGGTTGTAGCATCGGACGCTTGATCCCGAGGCTTTCGAGCGGGCAAGGGCAAGATGGATGCTTGGTTCGGCAGATCACCCTCGAGGCGCCCATCTTTGCCGCGCACTAGAAACGCGAACCGCGTGGGCTGGAACCGCTCCGGTTTCACGAGGAGCATGATGTTGCCCTGGCCTGGAAAGAACTCATGGAAAAGGGCAGCTTCGTGGTCGTTCATTTCGAGCGCGCTACGAGTATGGGCAATGAACCAACCGACGGGCTCGAGTCCCTGGAGCTTTGGGTCGGATGCAGAAGCTGTCAATTGCTCTCTTAATTTCGCGACGTCGTGTTCGGATAAAAGGAACGATGGTCCGGAGGCGTGCTCGCATTCGATGGGTCGAAACGCCTCGATGCGAACGGATTCGTTCTCGATGCGACCGAAGAGGACGCCGCCGATTTCGATACCGCCGTGGGGAATCCTCCGATACCCTTCGTTGACACTGAAATCGATCTCATGAAACACGGGGCGCGAGTAACTGACCGTTAGCCGCGGTAACGGGCGAGGTCCAAACAGCGTAGTCGCGCTCTGATTCCTGCTTTGGCATCGGGCTATTCAGGAGCGCGATGGAAGAAAGGCGGAGATAGTGCCGGTCTCATCGGGTTCGTTGGTTTGCACCTGCAGAACGTAGTAATAGGTAACGATTCCCATGGCGATGGCGACGATCAAGATCGCGGCCAACCACCGGGCGGTGTGGAGGGTCCAGGGCGAATCGGCAGCGACGAGCGCAGCCGTGTAGGCCACAATCGCTCCTGCGAGGGCGAGGCTCAGTCCCAATTTCCACCCCCAGTGCATGAGATCGAGCGCCGCCTGGCCGCCAATTTCCGACCACGCGGCAAAAATCGCCAAGAGCGCGATGAGAAACTCGAGCGCATAGACGAGCCGTAGCAGTTTTGGCGTCATGCGATGAGCATTCTCATTCTACGATGGAAAAGTAGATGAGTTACGGCCAATTTAGCGCCCGTATAACGAACACGGACGGCTGGGGACGGAGCCGGTAATCGCGCATGAAAGTAGTTCTCGAAGGCATCGAGGTACATGTCGCGCATCCGGACGAATTGAGCGTCCGGTGGGTGGGCCAGGAAGACGCGATGCGCCAGCTCATGGCCGCATGGATGGTGATCGACGATCGCGATTTTCCCATGAACCCGCGGTTGTTAGGCAAGCCCGGGGTTGGGAAAACGACGCTCGCGTATGCGGCCGCCAAGCGCCTGGGACGCGAGGTCTACATTTTCCAGGCGACGGCAGACACCCGGCCGGAGGACCTTCTGATTACCCCGGTGGTGGAAACGGCATCAAAGCTCAAATATGTGGCTTCTCCGCTGGTATCGGCGATGATTCGCGGCGGGGTTGCGATTCTCGACGAAGGAAATCGCATGAGCGAGAAGAGCTGGGCAAGTCTTGCTCCGTTGCTGGACAACCGCCGCTATGTGGAATCGATTGTGGCGGGGATCAAGATCAAAGCGCACGCGAATTTCCGGCTGGTGGCAACGATGAATGACGATTCTTCCACGTTCGATTTGCCGGAGTATATTCATTCGCGGCTGCAACCGCAAATTCTGATCGATTTCCCAGAGCGGGAAGAGGAACTCGCGATTCTGAGAGAGAATCTTCCGTTTTCTCCGGAGGAGATTTTGCAGTATGTGACGGATTTTTTGCAACAGGCGCACGCGGCGGATGAGAGCTATACGGTTCGGGACGGGATTAATATCGCGCGGTACTTTCTCAAGCTCAAAGAAAAATCGGCGGAACCCGAGCGGCTGATTTTGGCGGCGGCGATCCGGGCGGTACTTGGCGAAGAGGCATTTCGCTACAGCCCACGCCCGTAACGGTGAATTGTGATTTCGGAACCTAGCGCGGCGGGAACGATTTGCCGTGGGAATCTTACGTATCTACCGGTGGTGCCGGGCCGCATGGAATTTTCGATTCGTGTCCGGCGTTTCCTGCTGGAGCACCGCCCCGCCGTGGTAGCCGTCGAGCTTCCCTTGCCGCTCGAAGCGCTGTATCGTGAAGCGGTCGCGCGGATGCCGAGGATGTCGGCAGTCGTGGTGATTGACGAGAAGTCGTCAGATGATTACGACGGAACGTACATTCCGATCGAGCCGGGCGATCCGTTTGTGGAAGGGCTGCGAACCGCTTCGGAGCTGGGGGCGGAAGTGGTTTTCCTCGAGCCGCCAACTCACACGCGACCACATCTAAGGGGTACATATCCGGAGCCTTACGCGCTGGAGTTCATCGGCATGGAACGGTATGTGGAAGCATACCGGGCCCAGCCTCAGGTGCGCACACGGGAGCTAGAGTCGCACGCGGCGGCGATGGCATGGAAGCTGCAAGGGGCAGACCCGCTTGCGCCGACCTGCGTGGTGGTTGCGCTGAATATGCTGGGCCCGCTACTTGAGGCCATGGGGAGTCCGCAAGAGGAGCCCGAGAGCGCACCGACGCGGCTATTCCGAAATTCGGAGCTGGTTAACCTGCATCCCGATTGCCTGGCCGAAGTGACGAGCGAGGCGCCGTACTATCAGGAACTCTACGAAGAAGCGCGCAAAGATGTGTTTGCGTTTCGCCTGGACCGGCCGCGCTGGCAGCTTTCTTTATTGCGCGATGCCGAAAAGGAGTACGCAATCAATACAGGCGAGGATATGCATTCGTGGCAGCGCCGGACGCTGGCGAAGTTCAGCCGCAATCTGGCGATTCTGAACGGTCAATTTGTGCCCGGCGTCTACGACCTAACGCTTGGGGCGAGGTCGATTGTGGACGACAACTACGGTTACGAGGTTTGGCAGATGGCGAACCGGTACACGGTGCAAAAAACCGAAGATCCGCCGCTCGAGACCGCGAACATTTCGGGCGAGGATGTCTGGATTCGAACAAGGAAGCTGCGCATTCGCCGGCGGCTGCCACGGATGAAGCAGATGCTGAAGCCGAGCGGCATCAAGCCCCGCAAGCGCGAGAAATTTAAGGGTGAATGGGCGACCCAGACGGAGGGAACGTCGATCTGCTCATACCCGCCTGAAGATCTTGTAATTGAGAACTACGGCCGGTTTCTCAAGAAGCGGGCCAAAACGATGGTTTCCGAGGAGCGTTCGCGAGTGGAACCGTTTACGACGTCGCTCCTCGACGGCGTCGATGTGCGGGAGACGGTTCGTAACTGGACGCAAGGCGCACTGTACGTGCGCGAAATGGGCAAGTTTTCCGGAGAGGTGGGTGCGTTGGTCATCATCTTCGATGAAGACCGGAGCAACCGGTATGGGTATCTAACGACGTGGTTGGGGGAGCACCAGAACGAATCGGATATGGCCTTCTACTCGACGCATCCGTTCGAGCATATCGTCGGGCCGGGGATTGGACGAGCGGAGTACGGCGGACTATTGATGACGCTTCCACCGCGGCGGCTCTACGATGTCTGGAGCGATCCGGATTATGACGCAGCGGAAAGCAAGGCGGAACGGCTGCTGATGGCGGCTCTGGATTATTCGACGGAGCGTCACGTTGTGTACATTGCCGCGAAGCCTCCGAGGAGTATCTTTCGGCAGATGGCCGCGCGCGTGAACCGGAAGATCATATATGTACCGCTCGGCCAGCTATCGCCTGCGAAGCTGAAAAAAATCCGTGTCGTTCATGTACTCGATAGCTACGCGCGCCGGAAGGAAGCGAAGCAATACGTCTGGTAGGAAAGCAAAGCAGCCCCGGCAATGGTTGGAAATGCCGGGGCTGAATGCGAGGACACGCGATCAGCGAGCGATCACTGTTCGCCGTTGATGGTTACCGGTGAGCTTTCGGCAGCCGGAGTGCTCGTGCTCCAAACAGAGCTGAGGTTCCAGACGGAGCTGGTACTCCAAACGGAACTGGCTCCCCAAACAGAGCTGGCGCTCCACACCGAGCTCGTACTCCAAACCGAACTCGTGCTCCAGACCGAGCTGAGGTTCCAAACGGAACTGGCGCTGCCGACGGTATTCGCGCCCCACACCGAACTCGTGCTCCAGATTGAGCTGATATTCCACACGGAGCTCGTGTTCCAGACCGAGCTTGCGGGGAACAAGAACGTCAAAGCTCCGGTGTTGCTGTTATAGGTGGCGGTGGGCGACATGGCGGAACCGCTTGCGACGGAGGTGTCGGCGAGCGCTGCGGCCAAATCCAGGTAGCCTGCGCCCACGGTGAACGGATCGTAGTAATCCGTGTAGGCGATCCCTGTGGTCGGGTCAATTGCGGTACTCGAGGCGGGAAATGAAGCGCTATAGGCGTCCTTCATAAGCCGGGCTTTCACTTGGTCGGGCGTAAGGCTGGGTTGCGCTTGCAGCAGGTCCGCTACTGCCCCGCTCACAACGGCGGCCGCCATGCTGGTACCGCTGAGCGTGAAGTACTCGGTTGAAAGCTGCTGCGCAGCAGGACCGCTCGAGGGACTTGGGCCGGCGGCCCCACCGTGGCCGGGGCCAGGACCGGGACCAGGAGTGGGAGCCGACTCGTAATACGACACAGGCGGAATATTGCTCGGATTGGCATTGACCAGTGTCGAATTCTGGGCTTGTAGCGATACGACAAGATTGCCCGGAGCGACGAGATCGGGCTTCACGATCTGATCGACCTGGGTGGGGCCCTTCGAGCTGTAGCTGGCGATCAAACTGTCCGTGCGATCATACGAACCCTCAGTTTTCATCGCCCCGACAGTGATCACGTAAGGATCATTTCCGGGCGCGGTAATGGTTCCGTACCCGTTCGAGCCGAACGAATCATCACGGCCGTCGTTGCCAGCCGCGACGACCACAACGATACCGGCCTTCCACGCAGCTTCCACTGCCTGGCATAGCGGATCCAGCGTATAGCTTTCAAAAATGGGACGACCGAGCGACAAATTGATCACTCGAATATTGAATTTATTTTTGAAGAGGATCACTCCCTCGATGGCAGAAATCACGTTGCTGTCCGTGCCCGTGCCGTTCTGATCGAGCACCCGCACGTCCACCAGACTCGCGCCCGGGGCTATGCCTTTTAACATTCGTGTACAAGTCGGGCAAGTTGACGTTTGGCCGTTCGCGCCGATGATGCCGGCAACATGCTGGCCGTGTCCATACTGATCTTGGCCGTTCTTTCCAACGAAATCATAAGTACCAACGATGCGTTTGCCAAAGTTCGGATCTGGATTGATACCGCTATCAATGACCACAACGCCGATCCCGGCTCCCGTATAGTTGCTGTTCCATGCGGTGCCCGCATTGATCGCGGCAGCGGAGTAATCGAGCTTCGCCTGTACCGGACGGTCGGGAGAAATATGGGTAACGTCGGGCTCATTTGCAAGATCATTCGCCGCCCACGCGGGCATGGTATACACACCTGCTTTAATCGAGTTCAGCGTAGATCGCAAGCTCCCGCCACGATTGAAGACCTTCTGGTGCTGCACGTTCGTGGGGGCCTGATTCCACTGAACGATCACTTGAACCGTCGACAACGGATCGGCGCTTACAAGATCCGGAGCCACCTTCTGCCCGGGGCCCGGCGCTCCCATGCACGCAAGAGCGGCACTCACGAAGATCAGCGCACCCTTTTTCATTTTCTGCATTGCTTCCTTTCCAGACGAGCTTCGCCACGACCGATGGAGGCGCAAGCGAGTATCACCAAGAACCGTATCGGCAGCCTTGTTCCCGTTTATGAACGCGCACCTTTCTGTAAAGGGATCAAAAGTACTAGGGGCGGCGGGCCCGACCAGGGGGTGAGAAGCCGGGTTGACATTTTTGCGCGGCCGTTGCATCCCTACCCTCAACTTTTGAACGGATTCAGCCGATCCATTTCATAGCAGGGTAAGCATTGCCTCCATTGGTCAATAGAGAACTGGTCCCGCAGAGCCGTACCACCTCTCTGCATAGTGCGCATACGTGGTTCGGCCGGGGATACACGGCCGCTTACGCTGGCATTCGTGCGACGGTATGTCTTTTAGCGCTCCATACTCTTGCAGTTCCAGCACATGCGACACTCGATCCCACCAAGGCAATCTCGCAATACACGCATCAGGTTTGGGACTCCGGGTCGGGATTACCTCAAAGTTCCGTGCTGTCTATTGCCCAGACACCCGATGGATACCTGTGGCTCGGAACGGAGGAGGGCCTAGTCCGTTTCGATGGCGTGCGCTTCACAGTGTTCGACAAGCGAAATACTGCAGGGCTTCTTAACGACTACATCCATGCACTGCTGCTGGATTCGCAGGGAAATCTGTGGATCGGCACCGACGGCGGCCTTTCCCGTTTGAGAAACGGCAAAATCGTCTCGTACTCGAAGCGCAACGGATTACCGAGCGATGCGATTACTTCGCTTATATCAGGATCACCGCGGCAGAATTTGGATTGGAACGGATGGAGGCGGGCTGGCTCGTCTTGAAAATGGGAAATTTCACGTGTTCACAGGAGCCGACGGGTTGCTGGACCTTGCTGTATTTGCGATTTCGGGCGATTCTTCCGGCAAGATTTGGGTGGGCACTCGAAATGGGGTGAATACGTTTTCGGATGGAAGATTGATCTCCGCCAATCTAACACCGGAATTTTCTCATTGCTATGCGCGGGCGCTTCTGGTGGATAACGACGGCGGAGTCTGGGTGGGTACGAACGGCCAAGGGCTGTTCCGGCTCGGCAGAGATGGAACGAAACGATTCAGCACCGCCGACGGACTCAGCAGCAATTCCATAGTGTCGCTTTACAAAGATACAGCAGGAACAATCTGGATCGGGACCGTCCAAACAGGATTGAACAGAATTGCGAACGGCCACATCAGCACGTTCACACCCAAAGACGGATTCCCGCAGGGTGACGTGTGGGCAATGCTCGAGGACCGCGAGGGGACGCTGTGGGTCGGTAGCGCGCATGGCGGTCTGAACTCGTTTAAGAACGGCTCATTCCTTCCCGTTTCGAAACAGGAGGGCTTGCCGAGCGACGTGGTGCTTCCAACCTATGAAGACAGCGATGGGACCCTCTGGATCGGAACCGATCGCGGACTGACAAGCTGGAAGGACGGAAGATTCTTATCGTATACGGCCAAAGAGGGACTCCCCGACAGCATGGTCTTTTCGATCGGCAAAGACAGCAACGGCAATCTTTGGATTGGGACGCGGAAGGGAGTGAGCCGTCTGACAAATGGTAAATTCACGAATTTCACGACCAAAGATGGATTGCCGAGCGATTTGATCGCCGCCATCTTCATCGACAAGAACGACACAGTGTGGGTCGGCACCCGAGGCGGCTTGAGCCACTTCGATGGGCAGCACTTTGTGACGTATACCACTCGAGACGGATTAGCGAACAACAACATTCTTTCGATCGCCCAAGACAAACAGGGCAGGCTTTGGGTTGGAACGGGTGGTGGCCTGAACAAGCTTGAGAATGGGCGCTTCACTTCCTTTACGACGCATGACGGGTTATCGAGCGATATCGTATTTGCGATATACGCGGACCCAGACGGAACGCTTTGGCTGGGAACGAATGGTGGCGGGCTCGATCGATTCCGGAACGGGCATTTCACTGCATTCGCCAGCGACCACGGCCTACCGGATGATTCTATTTTCCAGGTTCTCGATGACCGCTTGGGTCATTTGTGGCTGAGCTCGAACAAGGGAATATTCGAAGTCAACAAGAAACAGCTAAACCTTTTCGCCGCAGACAAAATCGGAGCTATTACTCCGATCGTTTACGGCACGGCCAATGGAATGAAAACGCATGAATGCAATGGAGGTTTTCAGCCGGCGGGCTGCCGCAGGAAAGACGGCCACCTTTGCTTCCCGACCATGAAAGGGCTGGCGATTGTCGATCCGGCCCGGCTGCGAGAAAATGTCACGCCACCGCCAGTCACCATCGAACGCGTTCTGGTCGATGAAAAAGACGTTGCGTTTGATAAGCCGCTTACGCTGCCGCCAGGCCACGGGCAACTGGAGTTTCAATTCACATCACCGAGCTTCGTCGCTCCTGAAAATGTCCGCTTTCGATACATGCTGGAAGGCTTCGACAAAGATTGGAGCCAGGCAAGCACCCGAAGATTCGCATATTACACGAACATTCCGCATGGCACCTACCGGTTTCTGGTCCGTGCCGGCATGGGCACCGATTGGAACCCCGCCGACACAGCACTCTCACTCACGCTTGAACCGCACTATTACGAAACCAAGCTCTTTTACGTTCTGATTATTTTGTTCGGGGCGAGCATCGTAAGCAGCATTTACAAGTTGCGTGTAAGCCAGCTGAAGATGAAGGAAAGACATCTTTTGCAGCTCGTGAATGAGCGAACATCGGCGCTGCAAGAGAGCGAGAAGCAGCTTCGCCACTCGCGCGACCAATTGGAAGTTCGAGTGGAAGAGCGAACGAGTGAATTGACACAGGTTAACCAGGCGCTCGAGACCGAGATTTCCGTCCGCAGGTGCACCGAAGAGCAGCTCACTGTCGCGAAAGAGCAAGCTGAATCGGCAAGCCGGGCAAAGAGCGAGTTTTTGCAGAACATGAGCCATGAAATTCGGACACCTATTAATGGGATTCTCGGGATGACGGAGATTACGTTAACAACCGATCTCACAGAGGAGCAGCGCGAGTATCTGGATATCGTCAAAGTCTCTGCAGATTCTCTTCTGGGAGTCGTCAATCAGATCCTGGATTTCTCGAAGATTGAGGCGCGCAAGCTGACGCTCGAGCGAGTTCCCCTTCACCTTCGGGCAGCTGTCGATCAACTCGTCAAATCGGTTTCGCTTCGTGCACGCCAGAAAGGATTGGCATTGCACACACGTATCGAGGCCAGTGTTCCCGATAATCTGATGGGCGACCCCCTCCGGCTACGGCAGGTTCTTTTGAATCTGATGGATAACGCGATCAAGTTCACCAGCCGCGGTGGCGTGTCGGTTACAGTTTTCCCGGAACGGATGGAGAACGGCGAAGCACTGCTTCATTTCGCCGTAACGGATTCCGGGATAGGCATCCCTCTGGCGAAACAGCAAACCGTATTTGATCCGTTTTCTCAGGCGGATACATCCTCAACGCGTCGATTTGGCGGGACTGGCCTGGGCCTGACGATCTGTTCTCAGCTTGTGGAAATGATGGGGGGCCGGCTGTGGGTGGACAGCGAAGTGAATCGAGGAAGCACGTTCCACTTCACCGCGCGTTTCGAAATTCTGCCGGACGCGCACGTGGCCGATGATACGCGATCGCCGATACCAACCGAAGCAACTCCGGTTGCTGCATAGGCGACGCTCCGCCCGGGATCCGATATACTTGGGTTGATCCTCGGAATTTTCATGAATAGCCGTTTTAAGTGGACCGTTGTCGGAAGTTCAACGGTGATTGTTGGTTTTCTGTTGTTTGGCGCGAGAACGGGACGTGCTGTAGCACCTGACGACGTTTACGGGCACCTGAAGGTGTACACCGAGGTTCTCGAGCGCATCAAGCTGGAGTACGTTGAAGAGCCGAACATGAAGAGCGTCACGTTGGGCGCTATCAACGGGATGCTTGAATCGGTCGATCCGTTCGCCAGTTACCTCAATGCCGACCAGTACCGGCAATATGAGAAGAATCAAGACACCACAAGCGCGGGTGTGGGCTTGATTTTGGCAAAACGATACGGCTACGTGGCTGTGGTTGACACTCTGCCGGGATCCCCGGCGGATAAGGCGAACATCGCGACGGGCGATCTTATCGAGAGCATCAATGGTATCGCGACGCGGGATATGCCGCTCGCATACGCCGAGCAGCTGCTTCGCGGAAACGCAGGCTCGAATGTAGACCTTACCGTTCTGCGGCTTCGGAACCCCGACCCGCAGAAGATTACCGTGACACGCACTAACATATCGCTTCCCGAGATCACGGCAAAGCTGATGTCCGGCGACGTGGGCTATATCCACGTTGCAAGCCTCGGGGGGCGCCGCGTGGAGCGAAGTGAAGTCAAAACTCGCCGAAATGAAGAAGCAAGGAGCGAAGTACATCGTTCTCGACTTGCGCCACTGTTCGACGGGCGAGCAGGCAGAGGGAATACCTCTCGCCAATCTCTTTCTGGACAAGGGCAAGATTGCGTCTTTGCAAGGGCAGAAAGTACAGCGAGAGGAATTTGACGCGAAGCCTGGCGATGACGGGTGGAAGGGGCCGCTGGTGATCATCACGGATCGAGCAACTGCCGGGGCCGCAGAAATCGCCGCCGCCGCGCTCCTGGATAACAAGAGAGCCGAGGTGGTCGGGGAACGCACTTACGGCGATGCGGGCGTGCGCAAGACCATCCCAATGGACGATGGCGGGGCGCTAATTCTGTCGGTGGCAAAGTATTATTCGCCCGCGGGAAAAGCAATTCAGGACACCGGGGTAGTGCCGTCGGTTCAGATTGCGGAGAATGATAACGAGCCAGAGTTTGATCAGGACGGTAATCCCATTCCAGGCACCACGCCCAAGAACAACGAGGACAATCTTCTGAAGCAATCCATTGAGCTGGTCACGGGAAAGACAACGATCGCGCAACTCAATGGGGGTGTCGCTCCGCCCCTCCCAGGCTCGGGTCATCCGATTCTCGAAAAGCGGCCTCAATGATCAATCGCTAAGCACCCTCAATCACCTTCATGCCTCTGTACGAGTATCGGTGCGAGAACTGCGGCGAGGTGTTTGAAGTGATGCAGAAATTTTCGGATGCACCGCTGACGGTGCACGAGAAATGCGGTGGACCGATTCACCGCCTACTGTCTGCGCCCGCACTGCAGTTCAAAGGGAGTGGCTGGTACGTCACAGATTACGCGAGCGGCTCGAAACCATCTGATAACGACGGTGCGAAAACTGAGAAGGGAAAGACCGATGTGCCCGCATCGAGCGCTTCGTCCGATTCCGGCAAAACTCCGCCAGCCGCACCCGCAGCGGCGCCATCCACGGACGCTAAGAAGTGAAGTCGGTTCGATCGACTTACGCTCGATCGGTTGCGGTGAAGACTTCGTTCAATGATCCTTGGCGATAGCCTTCGAGATCGAGCGTTACATACAAGAAGCCAAGTTGTTTGAATATCGAAGTGAATGCCTGGATCGTGTCCACGGCCAGTGCCCGGGGAAGTTCGTCTTTGGCGATTTCGATGCGTACCAGCTCCCCGTGAAAGCGCACCCGGAATTGGCGGAACCCCAGTTCGCGAATAGCGTCTTCGCCTTGTTCAATCGTCCGAATTGTTGCCGCTATTACAGGGGTCCCATACGGCACTCGCGAGCTCAAGCAGGCAGCCGCCGGACGATCCCACGTAGATAAGCCAGCCCTGCGGGACAATTCACGGATTTCAGCTTTGGTTAGCTCGGCCTCGACCAATGGCGCACAAATGGCGTGAAGGGCCGCGGCACGCTGGCCGGGGCGATAGTCGCCGAGGTCGTCCCGGTTCACCCCATAGACGATATGGCGGTAGCCGAAGCGAGCCGCGTAGCTCTCGAGCCGGGTGAACAATTCGTCTTTGCAGTGGAAGCAGCGGTTTTTGTCGTTCTGCAGATAAGCCGGGTTTTCGAACTCGAAGGTTGTGATGTATTCGTGGCGGAAGCCGCATTCCCGGGCGAAAGCTTCGGCATCGCGCTTGTGCGAGCTCGGAATCGATGGGGAGTCGGCGGTAATTGCGATCGCACCGTCACCCAAGGTCCGATGCGCGGCCCAGGCGAGGTAAGCCGAATCCGTTCCGCCAGAATAGGCGATGATCACCCGCTCGAAAGCGCGAAGCCTCTCGAACAGGACTTCCTGCTTTCTCTCCAAATCCGTGGCATTAAATACGCCCGACCTGGATTCGAGACTGACAAATCCGGCCATAGTTGGAGTATAAGGGGCGAGCTAGCTGCTACTGCAACGGTAATTCGCCGTTCTTTATGGCGTCTCCGTTGGCTTCAGGGATGACGGAAGCGGCTGCAACCGCATCGCCCTCTTCCATGCGGACGAGCCTCACTCCTTGTGTCGACCGCCCGGCCTGACGGATTTCGCCCGATTCCAAACGAATGATCTTTCCCTCCTTAGTGATGATCATCAGATCCGTTGTTTCGCTGACGGAGAGCACCGCGACCACTTTGCCTACTTTCGGCGAGGTCTTCATGTTGATGACGCCTTTACGCCCCCGAGCGGTTAACCGATAATCCTGAAGAGGTGTTCGCTTGCCGTAGCCGTTCTCTGAAACGGAGAGAATCAAGCCTTCTTTCTCCACGACTTCAAGGCCGATCAAGTAATCTTTGTCATCGAGGTCCATGGCCCGAACCCCGCGCGCCTGGCGCCCCATGGCACGCACTTCACTCTCGGCGAAGCGGCTGGCCATTCCCTCATGCGAGCCGAGGAAAATGAACTTCTTGCCATCGGTAATTGCTGCTCCGAGCAACTCATCGCCGTCGTCGAGCGCCAGTGCGATAATGCCGCGTGAAAGCGGATTGTCGAATTCGGTCAGCTCGCATTTCTTGATGACTCCCTGGCGGGTCACCATCACGATAAACTTATCCGGCCCGAATTCTTTTACTGGCAAAAACGCCTTGACCGTTTCATCCGGCTGGAGACTAATCAGCCCGGAGATGTGTTTCCCCTTCCCAGTCGTTGCTGCGTCGGGAATCTCGTAAATTTTGAGCCAGTAGACGCGGCCTTTGTTAGTGAAGATCAGCAGATATGCATGCGTGGAAGCGATGACCAGGTGCTCCACGACATCCTCCGAACGCGTCCCCATCCCGATTCGGCCTTTGCCGCCGCGCGATTGTCGGCGATACGTGTCGACGGAAGTTCTCTTGAGGTACCCTCCGCGCGATACGGTCACGGCGACATCTTCGACCTGAACGAGATCTTCCAACCGAATTTCGCCACTATCCTCTACAATCTGCGTGCGCCGCTCGTCTCCGAATTCCTTCTGGACATCCTTCAGCTCTTTGACGATGAGGCTCTTGAGCACCTTTTCAGACCCGAGGATCTCAAGATATTCGGTGATCAAGCGCTGGATCTCCTGAAGCTCATCGAGGATTTTCTGCTGCTCCATGCCGGTCAGGCGCTGAAGTTGAAGCTCGATGATGGCTTGCGCCTGGCGCTCTGTGAATTCGAAGCGCGTCATCAAACCTGCTCGGGCTTCCTTCGGGGTTTTCGCGGCACGGATCAAGCCAATAACTGCATCAAGGGTTTCGAGCGCCTTCTTGAAACCCAGCAGCAGGTGCTCGCGTTCGCGCGCCTTGCGCAATAAATAATCGGTCCGGCGGCGAACAACATCGATCCTGTGGTCGATGAAGCGCTTGATGACATCGATCAACCCGAGCTCGCGCGGTTGACCGTTGACGATCGACAGCATGATGACACCGAAATTCACCTGCATCTGCGTTTGCTTGTACAGATTATTCAGCACCACCTCGGCTTGCTCGCCGCGCTTCAGCTCGAACACGATGCGCATGCCATCGCGGTCACTTTCATCTCGCGGCTCGGAAATGCCTTCGATCTTTTTGTCGGAGACCAGTGAAGCAACGTGTTCGATTAGCCGGGCCTTGTTCACCTGGAAAGGAATCTCGGTGACCACAATTGCTTCGCGATCCTTGCCGATCTTTTCTGTTCCAGCTTTCGCGCGAAGCTTCAGACTGCCACGGCCTCTCGCGTAATAATCGGCGATCCCCTGGCGGCCCAAGATGAAACCCCCAGTTGGGAAATCCGGGCCGGGCACCATTTCTAAGATTGCCGATAAGGGTGTGTTCGGATTTTGAATCAACGCAACCGTTGCATCAATGATTTCCTTGAGATTGTGGGGCGGGATATTCGTGGCCATGCCAACGGCGATCCCGGAAGAGCCATTGATGAGCAGGTTCGGCACACGAGTGGGCAGAACCTCAGGTTCAACTTCACTCTCATCGTAGTTCGGCCGGAAATCGACAGTCTCTTTGTCGATATCCTCCAAAAGAGTGCCGGCGATTCTCGCGAGCCGCGCCTCCGTGTATCGCATGGCAGCGGGAGGATCCCCATCAACGGACCCGAAGTTCCCTTGACCGTCGATGAGCGGATAGCGCATCGAAAATAGTTGCGCCATACGCACTAACGAGTCGTATACGGGAGTGTCTCCGTGCGGATGATATTTCCCGAGTACTTCGCCGACAATCTTGGCGCACTTACGAGTGGGGCGATTGTAATGCAGGCCCATCTCGTGCAAGCCATACAAAATCCTTCGATGCACCGGCTTCAATCCATCCCGAACTTCCGGTAGCGCGCGCCCTACGATCACGCTCATGGCGTAATCGAGGTACGACCGCCTCATCTCGTCTTCGATGTTGATCGGAATGAGATTTTTGCTATCGGGAGGTTGAAATAATCCACCGCCGCCCGATGCGTCCTGGTCGGCCAAAATAGACTCCTACGTATTCCAGCAAGCTGGCCGCAACCTATTGCAAAGGTGCGGCTTACGGTATGCGTGTACTCTTATTGTAACATCCGGCGATAAAGCAACAGTTCGGCTTTCCGTTACACTGGAGTGTTCGCAGAATGCTCTCTGTCGTCATTCCGATTCACAATGAAGAGCCGGCGATCCTGCCCCTGTATGATCGCCTCACTTCCGTGCTTGAGGCAGTCCGCGAGCCGTACGAGATTTTGTTTGTCGATGACGCATCGACGGATCGCAGTTTCGATCTTCTTGCCAACTTAGTAGAAACCGATCCACGTTTGAAAGTTGTCCGGCTGCGGCGAAACTTTGGGCAGACCGCCGCTCTCGCGGCCGGCTTCGACGAGGCGCGCGGCGAAATCGTCATCTCCATGGACGGAGACTTGCAGCACGATCCCGAGGACATTCCGGTGCTGCTCGAAAAGATCCGGCAAGGTTATGACATTGCGAGCGGCTGGCGTAGAAATCGCGTGGACAATGCCGTCACGCGTAAACTTCCGTCCCGGATAGCGAATTGGATGATGAAACGCGCCTCGGGAGTTGACCTACACGACTTCGGAACGACGTTTAAGGCCTACCGTTCTGAAATTCTGAAGGATGTGAATCTTTATGGCGAGCTTCATCGTTTCATTCCCGCGCTCGCCAGTTTTTACGGAGCACGAGTTGCAGAAGTGCCCATCAAGAACATCGAACGTCCGAATGGCGCATCCCATTATGGACTCGGTCGCACGGTGCGCGTCTTTTTCGACATTCTTACGATCAAGTTTCTCCTGCGTTATCTCACGCGTCCGATGCACTTTTTCGGTAAGTGGGGGCTTGCGGGTATCGTTCTTGGAACCATCATTCTAGCCGCGATCGCCGTGGAAAAGTTTGCAGGAAAAAACATCATTGCCGAGCATGGTCCATTGCTGGTTGCAGGTGCGATGCTGTGGTTCGCCGGGCTGATGCTGTTCAGTACGGGATTAATCGGCGAAGTTTTGATGCGGACGTACTTTGAGAGCCAGGGACGGCGGATCTACGCAATTCGCGAAATTAGAAGCCGCCGTGACCACGTCGCTGATGGCGCTCGTTAACTCATTCGACGGCTTCATTCTTGATTACGGAGGCGTTTTGGCCCGGCATCAAACCGAGGCCGACCAAGCGCGGCTGGCAAACCTAGCGGGTGTCCCGAGGCATGCTTTTGCAGAGCTCTATTGGTCGAAGCGGCCCGACTACGATCGCGGTCTGATCACCGGCCCTGAATACTGGCAGAGTATCGCGAAGCTGTTCGGTAACAGGCTTTCAGCACACGCAATCGATCAACTCATCGAGTTCGATAACGTCAGCTGGATGCAGTTCGATTCCGTAATGTGGGACTGGATCGATCAGCTTCATGCGGCCGGCAAGCGCATGGCCATGCTATCCAACATGCCGCGAGAGCTTGGAGACGTACTCATCGCAGGCACACGAAAGCTTAATGCTTTCGATCATTTAACTCTCTCGTATCATGTGCACGCCGTCAAGCCTGAACCGGTGGTGTATGAGCACTGCCTGGAGGGATTAGGCACCGCGCCTGAGACTACGCTGTTTCTTGACGATCGCATCGAGAACGTACAAGGAGCGGAGTTATTCGGTATTCGAGCGATTCAGTTCACCTCGTCAGACGAGATTTTGCTGCGGCTGCGCAACTAGGCCGAAGGGGTGCGGCATGATTGAATATGACAGTTAAGGCAGCTTGAAACCTGCCTCAAACTAACCGGGTCATGACTCGCTGGGCAGCTTCTTTGATAATTTTGATATCGTTGCCTTTGGCCGCGGCCCCTCACCGGCAGCCGGCAAGGCACGGCGTGACGGAACGCTACCGTCCCTTTGCATTCGATCAGCAGAATCTAACCGGTTTGCTTGCCAACCGGATGCGCGCCAATGTTGAAGGTTTCTTGGAGCACGTCGACGAGAGAGCGCTGATCTCACCAATTAAAGATGGCCAGAGTACGGCGAGACAGCCGAGGGATGGAGACTCCCGAGGCGGTGAAATTGCGGGTATGTTTCTCGACGCGGCATCAAATGCATACGACTACACCCGCGATCATGATCTGAAAGCGATAATGGACCGCGTCGCGAGCGACCTGATCTCCACACAGGGCTCGGATGGATTTGTTGGAACTTACGACGGCAATGACCGGTGGAGTGGCCGGACCGTTCAAGTTCACGAACACACGTTGCTGGGCCTTCTTTCTTATTACCGCGTCACTCGCGATGCGGATGCGCTTTCCGCTTCTAAGAAAATCGGCGATCTACTTACGAATACATTTGGCGGTACTCCCGATCACACTCGGGCCACTGATCAGATTAGGGACGACCGAGGCCACACGAGCATGCTCGAGCCGATGGCATATTTATATCGGTACACCCACAATCGCCGGTATCTGGATTTTTGCAGGTATCTCGCCTCATCCGCACAGCGGAACTCGAGTAGCGTGAGTACTCGGGATGATGAATGGATTTCTACTCTCTTAGGATTGGTTGAGCTCTATCGCATAACTGCGAATAAGTCTTACTTGACGCCAGCTCTGGCGGGCTGGGGCGATATCCGAGACCACCATGTGTCGTTTACTGGTTCGGCTGCCCTGGACGGCGAAAGCGCCTCGACTGGCAATTGTGGCACGCTCCTATGGCTGCAACTTACTCTCAATTTGCTTCGGATCTCAGGCGATCAGCAGTATGCTGCCGAATTAGAACGCTCAATTTACAACCAAATTTTCGCCGGCCAAGACCCAAAAACCGGGAACGTTTTTGGTTCAGTACCAATGGCGGGAACCAAGACCCCTGTATCTGCCGTTTCCGCATCGGCGTCCTGCGAAGCTCTTGGTATTTCACTGGTTCCCGCAGCGGTATGGGGGCGATATGGAAGAGGAATTGCAGTCATGCTCTATACCGGAGGGCGAGCTACGTTTCGGGTTGGGCATCACGATACGATTCAGCTCTACTCGGAGGCAACGTTTCCGGAAAAGGGCGAGGTTTTGCTTCATGTCGACCCCAGCCGTCGAATCCATTTCCCGCTATTTTTTCGCGTACCCCAGTGGACTAAGAATTTCAGGGTCGATATCGGCGGCACTCATCTGCTTGGCCGGCCCGGACAGTTACTTACGATCGATCGCGATTGGGCCCGCGGCGATACAGTCACGGTAGGCATCGATATGACGGCTGGAATCACAGCACGGGACACATCTCACCCACATCGAGTCGCCATTTACCGTGGACCGCAAGTGCTCGCGTTCGAGCAGACATTGAATCCAGACATTACCGACATATCCAGCATCGTCCCAACGATGCCTCACCCGGGCGAATTGCAACTGACCGCCATAGACAAGATCCCTGCAAATTGGTTCGGAGACCAAGTGTATGAGCTCGGGAGCGAATACCACGGCAAGGCGGTTCAGGCGCAACTGACGCCATTTGCGGATGCCATCACGTACAGCGTCTGGATGAACGAGCCTGGAACAGCAGCCCAGGCTTACAGTGCGCAGCCGTATTAAGGCTCGATCTCTTCGCGGGCCTGAGACCAATAGGTTTCGAAAAGACCGGCCATCGCTTCAGCGAACCCATGGTGCTCGAACACAACCGCTGTCCAGGACGGGCTTGTCAGCACGGGATCGAGCAACGCAAGCAATCCACAATTGCAGTCAAACAGCGCAAGTTTCAAAGGCAGCCGGTCCAAGAACCTCGTTTCGATTCCGCGATCCCGATAATCGGTAAGACGAGCGCGGTGCCGAACGTCCATGGGCGCCGATGTCTCAATCAGGAATCTGCACGATACGCCGCGGTGGGGCGCGGCATGAACAAGCTCCTCGTCGAGGGGGTCGACCGCAAATGGAGGTCTCAAAAACTCCTGGTATTCGTGCGCTACCGCCGACAACATCCGGCGGTAATGCATGGCCGTTTGCGTAGGATCGTTCACAAGATTGAGGAAATCCAGAGTACCGCGCTCGCCCTGCCCTTGCACGTAGGTCGGGCGCAAATCCTCAATTAGAGCAGTTGCTAAACGCGCCTGCTCGTTCAATTCGTGCTGCAGGGCCCTGCTGCGGCGTGCGATGAATCCCGGGATCGCCAGACTAGGATCGACGGCGGAAAACAGCTTGGTTTTCTCCTGGATGACCTGCGCGAATCCTTTCTCAACGAGGCTGTCGAGCACTTCATAGATTTTCTGCCGCGGCACATGCGCGCGGGCAGCCAATTCGAGAGCCTTGAATCGGGGATGTCCGGTCAGCACCAGATAGGATCGCGCCTCATAGGCGTTGAGCCCTGCCTGCTGCAGCCTGCGCCAAGTTGACTGGTATTCGCCCGGGGACGACTCGCGACTGCCCATGAACCGAAGAAGATAGCACAGGCGACGTTATGTGTCACTCGCGAACGAAATCGCCGATCAGCCGTTGACGCGCTCATACACGAACCGGGCTGCGGCGATATCTTCGACCGCGATCCCCAGCGATTTGAAGACAGTTCTCGACGTGTTTGGCTTCGGCTTCGTCTGAGCAAGAATTTCTCCGAGTTCGGCGTAAATCGCAGCACCGGATTGAAGAATCTCTGCGGATTCGATCAGCGCCGATTCTCGTGATTCCACGATTACTGCCGCGTCTTTCATGGCATCGTCATCCAGCTCACGGTTTTGCGGACCGACTGCGCCCACGGCGTTCACATGCGCGCCATCTTTGAGCCATGCGCCTCGCAAAATGGGATCCGCGGCGTTCGTGACGGTGACGACTACATCCGCGCCGCGCACGGCTTCTTCCGCATCCATCGCGTGCGCTCCGATCTCGCGCGCAAAACGCAGCGCGTGTTCTTGATTGCGGCTCCAGACGCGCACTTCGCGGAAATCCCGGACCAAGCGAAGCGCGTGGAAATGAGTTCGCGCTTGAACCCCGCTCCCCAGAATCGCCAAGACGCGCGCGTCCTCACGAGAAAGCACCTTCGTCGCGATCGCCGAGACAGCAGCGGTGCGCCACGCGGTAATCACGCGGCCATCCATCGCTACAAGCGGCTCACCCGTTTCCGAGCGGAAGAGATGAATCACAGCGTTGTGGGTGTGCAACCCTCGCTCGGCATTTTTCGGGAAGACGGTCACGAGCTTTGCGCCGAACACGTCGCCATAGACCGCCGGCATCAGTGCGAAGAACCCAGACTGTTCCGCAACGCGAACCATGCTCCGGACGGGCTGAGTAACGCGACCGGCTGAAAAATCGACGAGCGCGGTTTCGAGGACCTGAATCAATTGTTCGACGTCCAGTAACGCTTCCACCTTTTCAGCGGAGAGAAATGGCAGAGGCGATTCTTTTTGGGGACGATTCGTAGCCATTGTGTTGATCTTCTCTCAAAGTGAATATTCCATTGCTAGACTTGTGTCAGACAACAGCCGCGAAATTTTCATGCCTCACTCCGACTTGCCACGCACGATCGGCGAGCTTCGCTCCAGCCGTTTTTTCGAGAACCTTCAACCCGGTCGAACCTTGAAAGAGGAGCTTCGATCAAACCTGATTTGCAAATTGGATCGCCGTGAAGAGCTTTTTCCCGGCGTCATGGGATATGAAGACACGGTCATCCCGCAGGTGGTAAACGCCATTCTTTCGCGACACAATTTCATCCTTCTGGGCTTGCGAGGACAGGCTAAGACTCGCCTGGCGCGAATGCTGACCCGGTTGCTTGATCCCCGGATGCCGTACATCGCGGGCTGTGAAATTCGCGATCATCCGCTTCAGCCGATTTGCAAACAGTGCCGCGACAGGATTGCCAGTAAGGGCGAAGACACTCCCGTTGCGTGGCTTTCGTCAGAAGAGCGCTACGTGGAAAAACTCGCCACGCCCGACGTGACCATCGCGGACATGATTGGCGATATCGATCCGATCAAGGCCGCCCGCACGGGGCAAGATATCTCGAATGAGTTGACGATCCACTACGGCCTGCTGCCGCGCGCGAATCGAGGTCTTTTTGTCATAAATGAGCTTCCTGACCTCGCGGGAAAGGTGCAGGTCGGTCTGTTCAACATCATGCAGGAGGGCGATGTTCAGATCAAAGGCTATCCGATTCGCCTTCCTCTGGACGTAATGCTGGTCTTCACGGCGAATCCGGAAGACTATACGGCTCGTGGGAAGATCATCACGCCTTTAAAAGATCGCATCGGGAGCGAGATCCGCACGCATTATCCAGTGACCGTGTCGCAGGGCATGGCGATCACAAAGCAAGAGGCGTGGACCCGGCGGCGGTCGCCGATTGAAACCGAGGTGCCGCCATACATTCACGAGGTGATTGAGCAAATCGCTTTTCTGGCGCGCGACGACAAGCGTGTTGACAAGCGCTCCGGCGTATCGCAGCGGCTGCCGATCACGGTGCTCGAGAGCGCGGTCTCCAATGCCGAACGGCGCGCTCTCAAATCAAGAGAAAACGTGACGGTCCCGCGCATTCTGGACATCTATGCCGCTCTGCCATCGATTACCGGCAAGCTGGAACTCGAGTACGAAGGCGAGCTCAAGGGCGGAGATGCGGTAGCCCGCGAGATCATTCGCAATGCGGTCGGGAAAGTATACAGCTCATACTTCGATGGCACGAACGTCCGCCAGATTGTGCAGTGGTTCGAGCTCGGCGGCTCTTTGCGCTTAGATGAGAATCTACCCGCACACGAAATGGTGCGCCAGCTCAGCTCGATTCAGGATTTGATTTCGCTAACAAGCAAACTCGGCGTTGCCGCTGATGAAAACGACGCGATGCGGGCGTCGGCGGCGGAATTCATTCTGGAAGGGCTTTACGCGCACCGGCGCATCAGCCGTAATGAAGAACTTGAATTCATTGCCGGCGAACGGACCCGGGAAGAACGCTTCCGTGAAGAACGGGACGATCTTCCGCGCCGAGGCTTCGAGCCGCGCCGGGGGCCGGCCGGAGGCGGACGCCGCAATTTAAACTGACCGGTTTTCGCCGCTTCTATGAAGTGGATTTCCTATTCCCGCTTTTCTGAAGAAGATCTCGGCATTGACGCTGACGATCTGTTGAAAGCTTTAGCCGATTATCTTCTGCAGAGCGGATATCAGGACCCATATCTTCAGTTCTCCGAGATGAGCCAGCATACGCTTGAGGATCTCAAGCAAGCTATCGAGCGTGCACTTGAAAGCGGAGATCTTTTCGATCCGGAACAGGCGGACCAGATCCAGCAGCGGCTTCAGCAAATGTCGCTGCAGCAGCGGGAGAAACTCCTTGACCGGTTAATCCAGAAATTGGAGCAGGGCGGCTATATCAACAAAGAGGATTCTCCTTCCGACAAATTGCCCGGATCGGGCTCCCGGAATGGGCCGGAGACGAACGCGCAGTTCGAAGTTACGGACAAGGCCATTGACTTTCTCGGCTTCAAGACTCTGAAGGACCTGCTCGGCTCGCTCGGAAAATCGAGTTTTGGCGCACACGACACGCGCGATCTCGCGACCGGCATTGATGCAAGCGGCGGGGCGAAATGCTACGAGTTCGGCGATATCTTGAACCTTGACACAAGCGCCACGCTTTTTTCGGCCATACAGCGAGAAGGATTGGGATTGCCTTTGAACCTCGAGTATTCGGACCTATATGTTCACCAATCCGAATACCAGAGCTCGTGCGCAACGGTTCTCATGCTCGATTGCAGCCATAGCATGATTTTGTACGGGGAAGACCGTTTCACCCCGGCGAAGAAAGTGGCGTTAGCTCTCTCGCACTTGATCCGGACGCAGTATCCCGGCGATACTCTCCGTTGCGTGCTGTTTCACGATTCCGCTGAAGAGATGCGGATTTCGGAATTAGCCCGAGTCCAAGTGGGCCCGTACTATACGAATACACGCGACGGGCTGATCCTCGCGCAACGGTTGTTGTCCCAGGAAAAGAAGGACATGAAGCAGATCGTCATGATCACCGACGGCAAGCCTTCTGCAGTGACGCTCGAGGACGGCCGCATTTACAAAAATGCTTTCGGGCTAGATCCGCTGGTTATCAGCCAAACCCTGGAAGAAGTCGCTCGCTGCAGGAAGCAAGGAATACTGATCAATACATTCATGCTCGCGAGCGACTATGGACTTGTCCAGTTCATTCAAAAGGTAACACAGATGTGCAGCGGCAAAGCGTACTTTACCACGCCTTATACACTGGGCAATTACCTGCTTATGGACTACATGAATCGGAAAACGCGGACCATACACTAAGTCCGGATCACGGACCTCTTCTAAGTCAACTTAGAATCCGATTCCCAATAGTACATCGCCTTGGTCCAGGTTGGTTCGTAATCCGTTAGTCTGGAACGCTTCGTTGGCCCACCTCGTGTATCGTGCTTCGGGCGTTAGCTCGAAAGGACCTTTTTTGAAGGTCATGCCGAAACCTGCGACTGCGCCATAACTGTTGCGGTTGTGCAGCTCAATCGCATTGTCGTTCAAAGCCCCGAACAAAAAACCCGGTGCGAAAGTGGTTTGGGTGATTGTGGACACGTGCCGGAATGTACCGCCGAAATCGACAAAGGGCCGGAAATGGCCCATCGCAACGTTGTACTTGAACAGACCGGGAATTTCCCACCAGTTGAACGTTGTGGGACGGTAAGCAAACCCTCCCGTGGTGCCAAATGGAAGCGTGCTGCCATACCCCCCTCGTTTGTAAAGACCGTCCACTTCAAACCGCAAGTGGCGCGGCAAATGAAACTCGCTGCTAACTCCGAACTCGTATCTGGGAACAGCCGAGGCATAAGCTGAGCCCGGCAAATTCGTCGTACTGCTGACGCCACTGCCGATTTGCGTAGTATTACCGGCACTGAACATGTCTGTAACCGGTACACCTATTTTGAGTCCGAGCGTGGGCATCTTCGATTCTCCTTCTTGTGCAAAGAGCGAGACCGCCCCGAGGAGCGCCAACGCCAAGAATTTAGTCTGACTGCGCATAAATCTCCTTCCGTTAGTACGTATGGTTATTGGAATCTATTCCCGACTTTGGAATTGTTTTGAAATTCGAGTCGCGCACCGTTGTGCGAACAAATCCTTTACACGACTACTGATGGGAAGCAGCGCGGCTGGGTTTCGATGAAGTGCGCAGGTAGAAATCTTCCTATAATGCGCTTCAGTTACACATGAATTCTTGTAAGTAGAAACAAGAGATACACAACAGGAAGCGCGAAAAGGCTGCTATCGACTCGGTCTAACATACCCCCGTGGCCGGGCAACATGTGACCACTGTCTTTTACGCCTGCGCCCCGCTTTATTGCGGATTCGGAAAGATCCCCGGCTTGTCCGGAAATATTACCCACGACGGCCATCAAGACGACTCGCCATAAGGCAATCGCCGGAATGAAGTGGCCCAAATACAGAATCCCAAAAACGACAGATCCGAGTACAGAAGCGGCTGCGCCTTCCCAGCTCTTGCTGGGGCTGATAAGAGGCGCAAGCTTGTGCCTTCCAAATTGACGGCCCACGTAGAATGCAGCTGAATCGCCGACCCAGTTTAAGGCCAACGCAAAGAACAGCAGGTGGACACTGACGTCTCGAAGGTCTCTCGAGAATCGCCAAGGGGCGAAGGCATAGAGTGTTCCGAGCAGCGTGCATGCGACGCGCAGCAAAATAGCCGGCATGTTTTCCGACGGAAGCGCTCGACAGAACGCAACGACGATGAGCGTGCTTAGCGCAATCAATGTCCAACCGGGTACGAACAGGATGATCAAACCCGCCGCGATTCCAAGTTCATCCGGACGGGGGATATTGTGATTCAGAACCAGGGCTGAATATTCCCAGTAGCAAATGAGGCTCATGAGAACAGCCGCGGCCATGAAGACCGGGACGGGAGCCCACAAGATGAGGTAAATGGCGACTGCAACGAGCGCAAGTGCAGTCAACACTCGTCTCATCGTGGCGTTTGGATGAAACGTGTCCGCTTACGCGAGGCGCAGTCCGACAGGCGAGTCCTCAGGCGAGATCGCGGGTGCTGGCGGTACGTCCGGGCGATGCGCCAAGCCACCGAAGCGCCGCTCGCGATTCTGGTACTCGAGAATGGCGTCGAGCAAGTCAGCGCGCGTGAAATCCGGCCACAATCTTTCCGTGACATACAACTCGGCATAGGCGATCTGCCAGAGGAGGAAATTACTGATCCGCATTTCTCCGGAGGTACGAATCAACAGGTCGGGATCTCTCATTCCAGCAGTGTACAAACGGTTCGAAATGGCGTGCTCCGTGATTTCGAGCGATTCGACATCGCCTCGAGCCTTGGACGCTTGAATAATCGAATTCACCGCGTCAACGATTTCCGCGCGGCCACTGTAATTGATTGCGAGGTTTAACTGCATGCCGGCGTTTTTCGAAGTTTTCTCAATTGCATCCAGGAGCTCCGCGTAGACCACGGCGGGAAGAGATTCGAGCCGGCCGGAGACAAGGAGTTTGATGCGATGGCGCATTAAGTTCGGCAACTCCCGACGCACGTAGTAGCGCAATAAACGCCAGAGTCCTTCAATCTCGTGCTGGGGCCGCTTCCAGTTTTCGACCGAGAAGGCATACAGCGTCAACGCTTCGATATGCAGTTCCGCGCAGGTCTCGACAACGGCGCGGACCGCACTCACGCCCGCTTTGTGGCCCATCAGCCGGGGAAGATTCCGCCGGCGCGCCCACCGGCCGTTTCCGTCCATGATGATCGCAATGTGGGCAGGCAAACGGCTGCCGTCGAGCTGTTTGGCGATCCGCCATTCAGGCTCGCTGGAAGAGAGGACATCAACGATTTCCTTCATACCATAAAGTTCTATGATACACGAAGCGCATTCCCGGCGCGCTACACTCCCACTTCATTTACCATCCCACAACCGAGGTCCCCAGCAAGGGCGCAACGGCAGCTCCTGCGCAAAGAAAACTCCCGAAAGGCAACCAGTAGCTCGAGGCATCTTTACGCGCCACCAGAATGTACACGCCTCCGATGACCGAGCCCCCGATGGATCCGAGGACCAGCGCGAGCAGCCCTTTTTCAACTCCGAGGAACACGCCCAGGAGCACGAGCAGCTTCACGTCGCCGATACCGAGGCCCTCTCGCTTGCGAACACGTCCGTAGACAAAAGCCAGCGCCGATATGGGCACCGCGAGTATCACCGCTCCGAGCCCCGCATTCGCCAACGAACGAAGCGCAAGGGCGGTTCGCGGCAGCAAGAGATAGGCAAGCTCGCCAGGAACCATTACGAAGACTGCAAGAATAATTCCAGCGGCTGTTCCTCCTAGCGTGAGCTCATCCGGAAGCATCCGTTCTTCCAGGTCTGTCCAGAACAGGACGATCATCAAAGCTTCGAACAGACTCCATTTCAGCGCGGCGAGGGTCCACCCGAATTTGAACGCAGTCGCCGCAAACAGGAGGGCAGTGGCCAGTTCCACGAGAAGATAGCGCACGGTGATAAAATTTCCGCATCGCCTACAGCGGCCGCGCAACATGGCATAGCTGAAGAGTGGAATGTTGTCGTACCAGGCAATTTGCTCGCCGCACTCCGGGCAAAAGGATCTTGGGGTGACGACCGAGAGATCACGGGGAATGCGATAGACGCACACATTCAAAAAACTCCCCAGCAACAGGCCGAAGAGCGCTGCTGCTAATGGGTACGCGGCGCCGAACTCAGGCCGCAAGGGCCCTCTCGTAGGATGCCAGCGTGCCTCGGACGAGATGTTCGGGGGTGAAACACGCTTCGGTTCTGCGCTTGCCGTTGGCGATCAAGCTCTCCGCGAGCGCCGGTTCCTCGAGCACTTTCCGCATCGCGCGAGCGATCTCGGGAGGGTTGTTATTGACCAACATTCCACTCACGCCATTCGCAAACAGTTCTTTTAAACCGCCAACGCTACTTGCAACCACAGGTACTCCCATGGCCATGGCGAGCAATGCTGCGGAGCCCAACCCCTCGGTTCTCGTGATGTAGACGAAGATAGAGGCGCGTCGAAGATCGTTTTCCAGATCATCAGAAAAAATGACAGGAATACCGGCGAGGTCGCAGGCTTTTTGCGTGAGATCCCGTCCCTTTTGCGGGTCCGTTGAAGCAAGCGCTACGGCTGGATCTCCTGGTTGCCACTGTTCTAGCGGTTCAATGGCCGGAACGGCATCATAAACGACGTCGATCCTCTCTTTTGGGATGCCGGCCGCCTGCAGTTCTCGCGCTACGAAGTGCGAAACCGCGACGAATCGAGCAGCGCGGCGGTATTTCCAGAAGGAAGCCAGCGAACGACGCACGGGGAAAGAGACTCTACGCGACACAACGAATCGTCGCCTTGAAGCGAGCGCCGCTAACGTGTGAGCCCGCGCATCGTGGGCGTGGACGATCGAGGCCATGCCTGGATTGTCTCCACACCTGTTTCACCTCGGCGGCGTAACCGCGAATCCGGCCGCTTTGGCTGCGTTCGATAGCGGCTCCACCGTCCCGAGCTAACAACGATGATTCGTGTCCCTTCTGCCGAAGCGCATTCATCAGCAGCAAAACCTGGCGTTGACCGCCCCGCATGCCGGCTCCGGTGTCGATATGCAGAACTTGCACCTCAGGCTTTCCGCCCCGGACTCATGTTGCGCGCTTTCGAGTACTTCACAAAGTTGTAAAACGCAGCCATATAGGCGATCACCGCACCTTCAACGCCATCCAAAAATCCGGCTTGGAGGACATACGTGCGAAAAAAAGTCCAGGGTGGATCGAGCAACAATAATGCCAGACTGGGGTCCTGCCCGCGTGCAACAATTTCCTGCGCCGCGAGGGTGGTGTAGCGGTCCATGGAGCGCAAGTGCTCGGAAAGAGAATCGCAGGTGAAATGGAGCAGATTGGAATTCAGATGCCCGACGGAGCCATCTACTTTTACAGACTCGTGGACGAAGTCTCCCACCCAATGTGCTTTGCGCCGATCGAAGAGCCGCACTTTACGATCCGGATACCACCCGCTGTGCAGGATCCAGCGGCCCAAGTACTGGGCCAGCCGCGGAACGGTGTATCCATCAAACTGGGGTCCGTTTTTTTTGATCTGCCAAAGCTCGGCTTCCAGCGCTTCGCTCAAACTTTCGTCTGCATCGAGCGACAGCACCCAGTCGTAACTCGCGAGCTCCGCTGCGATGTTCTTCTGGGCCGCAAAGCCGTGCCATGAACTCTCGACTACCCGGGCGCCCAGCTTCTGCGCGACTTCAACGGTTCGATCATTCGATCCGCTGTCGAGCACAAGAACCTCGTCGCAACAGCGCAGGCTTTCAATCACGCGAGCAACATTTCGTTCCTCGTTTTGGGTGATGATCGTCGCCGATAACTTGATCGCCACGTGGATCTAGTTCGTGTAGACGGGGACGATAGATATTGACCCCAAGAACAGAACAATGCTCGCGGCGCCGATCAGCAAGCGTCCACGATTCAGCGGGGCGTGGTCATAGATCAGCGGATGCCGCCGGCCGAAGAAGAACAGAAGCGCGGCCCATATCCACCAGGCCCAGTACAGGAAACCCATGGCCACCAGAGCAATCACGATCAGATTTGAGAGCGCCCGATGCCATCGCGCGCCAAAAACGGCATATAGAATGTGGCCGCCGTCCAACTGTCCCACCGGCAGAAGATTTAGGGCAGTAGCGAGCAGACCCGCCCATGCAGCCATCGCGATGGGATGCAAGATAATTGTTCCCGCCGATCTGCCGGGAAACCGCAGGAACTCTGCTATGCGCATGATGACGGGGGCTCCAAATTCAAACCCGCCGTGCATGGGGGTCGTTGGGACAGCACGCGATAAATACATTCCCACGATGAGGAAGGGCAGCAAAACGGCGAATCCCGCGACCGGTCCCGACACTCCGATATCAAACAGCGCGTTGCGGCGATAGATCGGCGAACGAATCCGGATGAATGCGCCAAGGGTACCGAAAAGCGTGGGTGACGGCAAAAAGTAGGGAAGGCTCGCGTCCACCTGCCAGTGCCGGCACGCCAAATAATGCCCAAACTCATGCGCTAGCAGAATCAGCAGCAGCGGAATCGAAAACTCCAGGCCGGTGTAGACGCTGGTTTTCACGTGCGCAAACAGCCAGTACCCCTGGAGCAGCCGCTCCGTATCGAGCTGATGGCCTGCATCGAAGCTGCCGACCAGAGCAAACCCGAAAATCGTGGTGGTAACGAAGGTTGTGGCCAGAAGCAGCGCGTGAAGCCACCATCTCTGCGCCGTCCGGGATGCCGGGTACTCTTCCGCAAGCTGAGGAGGGGGAAACTGCTCGGTTCCGAACCCGTTCTCCTCGCTTTGCAAGAAGCTGCGAATCCGGCCAGTGTGCCGCAGCTCAGACACGGTTGCTACTGCAGCGCCTGCAGTTCCTTGCCCGGTTTGAAACGGACGGCTTTACCGGGTGGGATGGCCACTTCCGCTCCGGTTCTCGGATTCCGACCGATACCGGTCTTCCGCGGCCGGACATTGAATATTCCAAACCCACGCAACTCAATGCGGTCGCCCTCAGTGAGCGCCTTCTTCATCGTCTCGAAGACCGTCTCAACGGCCATCTCCGCTTTCGTCTTAGTGATGCCAGTACGGCTCACCACCTCGTTGATGATATCCAGCTTGATCAAGGAGCCTCCGCTCAGCAGCGCTTCTTCCAGCCGGAACCGGCAGGCGTAAGAGCCGCAATGTCCATGATAAGAAACGTGTTAGACTCTGTCAATTCGCAACCAGCACGATTGCTCCGGGAACGAACTTTTTTCAGGCAAACTGCGGTCTTCGCCCTTTCTTACTGGCAAGAGTATCACGAATGATAACAACTTACTCTTTAGAAGCAACACCTTACTAATTGGCTCTATAGTTGCACTGGTGAGATGACGGCTGGGTGACGCGATGAAATTCCTAAAACTGCTGGTGGTGGACGACAGCCCCGGCGACGTGCGCCTCATTCGCGAAGCGCTGAGAGATTCCGCGTCCGCACCGGTTGACATCACGGTTGCGACAGATGGGGTTGAGGCCATGGAGCATTTGCGGCAGACGACGGACCTTCCAGATCTGGTTCTGCTGGATCTCAATCTTCCGCGAAAGAACGGCCGGGAAGTCTTGGAAGAGATAAAATCTTCGCCGGAGCTTCTGCGGATTCCGGTCGTGATTATGACCAGCTCCAAGGCGGAGCAGGACATTGCCGATGCGTATCGCTTAAACGCGAATTGTTATGTCGTAAAGCCCAACGAGCTGCGGGATTACGTAAAGGTGGTACGGGCTGTCGAGGATTTCTGGTTTTTTTCCGTTACTCTGCCCAGCGCGTCTCAGACGTTCACGACGCAGTCGAAGCCGCATTCTGCTGCACGGCCTTTTTAGCCGCCGCAAGCGCCGGTTCGTAGTTCGGGAAATCGCCAACTTCCTTTACATATTCGACGTGCTGCAGACGATTTTTTCCGTCGAGGACGAAAATAGCCCGGCTCTCAATTCGCAGATCCGGAATCAACGTTCCATAATGCTCGCCAAAAGACCCATTGCGGTGATCGGATAGCATTGTCACGCGGTTGATCCCAAAATTGCCGCACCAGCGCTTCTGGGCAAAGGGAAGATCCATGCTGATGGTATAAATTTGCACTCCGCTCAGATTCCCCGCCTCTTCTTCAAAGCGCTTCGTTTGCGCATCGCACACAGGCGTGTCGAGCGAAGGAACGACACTGAAAATGCGAACGCCGTGTCCCGTTTTCTCCAGGTTGACTTTTTGAAGGTTCGGGTCCACTGCCTCAAAATCGGGCGCGGTGTCTCCGACTTTCAGCTCCGGTCCGGCCAGCGGGTAGGGATTTCCCTTGAGGTTTGTCTGTCGCGTTTGCTCACTCGTATTTGTCATCGGCCACAGTGTAGCAATTCTGCAGGAACCCAAACGCGCGCGGTGAGCCGGCCGTTACGCAACGATTTGCGGTAGCTCACACGTGAAATTCCTGCATTCATAGATCGTGATTCTACCTTGCCGCCGCAGGCCCGCCAGAAATGGCGCTAGGGACAGAAGCTCTTGCGCCGAAGCATCCGGAATGGCTAATAAGACCGGATTGGGGGCGAATTTCTTGCGACGCTCTTGGATCAGATCATCGACCTCGGGATTCAACTCTTCACACCGAATCACCACTTGCTCCGGCTCTGCGAGCCACCGACCGAGGGCGACCAACATCTGAGGCGCCATGGTAGGCTGCGCTCTGATATTCGAAGCAACGGAGTGAAGGGATTGTTCCGCGCGCGCCCGAAAATCGTTGTCACCCGTCAAATGTGCGAGCCGTAGGAGCACGTCTGTCGCGACCGAATTGCCGGAAGGCTCCGCGCCGTCATGATCGTCTTTCATGCGTAGCAGCAAATCGGGGGCATTCGCAGCGGTGCTGAAGAACCCTCCGTTCTCGGAATCTTCAAATTGAGCGAATCCGCGCCGCGCCAGGTCAATCGCGGTTTTCAGATGGGCGGGATGAAACGTGGCATCGAACAGATCAAGCTGCGCCTGCGCAAGAAACGCATAGTCGTCGAGGAATGCGGGCACCGCCGGCTCGCCGTCACAGTATCGCCGCAACAGGCGCCCCGAGCCTCCTTGGTCGTACATCGTCTGGAGCAGAAAGGAATTCGCGCGCTGCGCGGCGTCGAGATAGCTCGGTTCGCGGAAGCAGATATAATCCTTCGCCAGAGCGGAAATCATGAGGCCGTTCCAAGCGGTAAGAATCTTGTTATCCAAATGCGGCCGGGGGCGTTTGGCGCGTACTTCAAATAGCGTAGCCTTATCGTCTTCCAAAGCACGCTTTGGCCTGATCCCGGCCACCGCTGGACGCATCATCTGCTCGAAAAGAATGTTTCGTCCCGTGAACTCTCCTTGCGGGTCGTTCTCCACGTTCCCTTCTTCGCGCACGCCGAACACGTCGCAAAATGTTTGCGCATGCTGCTTCCCCAGAAACTCTTCGATTTCCGCCTTGCGCCAGATGTAAAACGCGCCCTCGCCCGAATGGGACGGATCTTCCGGATCAGGACTGTCGGCGTCCTCCGCCGAATAAAAAGCTCCAGCCGGGTCGGTGAGATCGCGCAATACATAACTGAAAATGCCGCGCGCGACCGCCGCAAACTTCGCATCGCCGGTGATCTGAAACGCCTCTATGTAGGACACTGCGAGCTGGGCCTGATCGTACAGCATCTTCTCGAAATGCGGAACGAACCAGCGCTCATCGACCGAATACCTGTGGAACCCTCCACCCAAATGATCGTGCATGCCTCCGGCGGCCATCCCGCGGAGCGTGGTGGCAACCATATCGAGGGATTCCGGATCCTTTGCCGCAGCGTAATACCGGAGCAAGTAATTCAAAACGACAGGCCGAGGGAACTTCGGGGCGCTCCCGAAGCCGCCCCATCGCGAGTCGAAAGCCCGCCGAAACTGCCAATACGCGGCCTGAAACAGTTCCTGATCCAAGGAGTGCTTCGTCTTCGGCGGCCCGGACATGGAACGAAGTTGCTCGACGACATTCAGCGTTGCGCTCTCCACCTTTGGGCGTTCCTGCCTCCAAGCGCGCGCGAGATATTCCAGAAGCTCGCGGAACCCCGGCCTTCCGTAGCGCGAATCGGGCGGGAAGTAGGTACCTCCGAAGAAGGGCTTCAAATCGGGCGTAAGCCAAACGGACATGGGCCACCCGCCGCTCCCGGTGGATGCCTGGACAAATAACATGTAGATTCGATCGACGTCGGGGCGTTCTTCGCGATCCACCTTGACGGGAACGAAGTCGCGGTTCAGCACTTCTGCAACGCGGTCATTTTCAAACGATTCGTGCGCCATGACATGGCACCAGTGGCACGTCGAATATCCGACGGAGAGGAAAATGGGCTTGTCTTCGTTACGCGCTTTTTCGAATGCGGCTTCGCCCCACGGGAACCAATCCACCGGATTCTGGGCATGCTGCCGCAGATACGGACTCTTCTCGTGAATCAGCGCGTTGGTGTGCATGCGACTTCAGTCTAGCGTCGACCGACGTCCCATTCGCGGACAGCGAATCCGAAAATCTCGACGATTTCGCTCGCAGCGTGCCGCGCATCCCGCTGGTTCGGCTGGGCGCAGCGTTGGCACTCGGATTGCGGTGTTTGGCTTCGGTGATTGCTTATGACGCAACGCACTCGTGATCTCATCTCTGGGCAGATCACATTGGAGTACTTCATGCGCAAGGCGGCGGAGGGCTGGACCCTTGCCGCAGTCGAATGGGTCAGGGAGGTAGAGGACCGGGATGCCATCCTTCCACCCCTCGCTGCCGGGTTCGCTACGGAAGAAGCGCCTTACGGGCTTCGGGTGTCCGAAACCCGCACAGAGCTTGAAGAGAATCCTCTAGAAACAACGGTCTTGCTCTTGATCCTCGAAAAGATTGTTCAAGAGAAACGGCTCAACGAAATTGCCACCGAACTGAATCGATCGGGCTATACGACGCGTCGCGGCTCGCGATGGAATTCTGCGAGCGTTTTCGATCTGTTGCCTCGACTGATTGAGGCGGGGCCTGCGCTACTCAAAAGCGACGGGTGGCGACGGCGCCGTGAAGAACTGCCGCCCTCGCCTCAACAGAACCCGATTCAGTAACCGGCTTTCGTGGTAATCGGAACTGTCGGGAGCGGCTTTCTAGGAAGCGCGTTCTCGCTGTTCGCCAGATCGTAGACCAGAGTCGCGATCACAGCAGAGGCCTGCATCAGGTCCTCCGGTGTCGCGTGAGTATAGGTATCCATGTCAGAGTGATGCGTTACTGTTTCGTAATCGAGCGGGTCCTGGATGAATTGAAAACCGGGCAATCCGACGTCATCAAATGAGAGGTGATCGGTGCCTTCGGTGTGCTTGAGTGTGGTGGTTGTCACGCCCATGTCACGAAACGGCGCCATCCAATCCTCGAACATCGGACGCGCGGCGTCGTTGCCTTCGAGGTAAATACCTCGGATCTTGCCGCTTCCGTTATCGAGATTCAGGTAGGCGTCGAATTTGGCATGTTCGGGTTTCACCTGCATCGTTTTCGGATCTGCGAAGTGATCCTTCACATAGGCCTTTGATCCGTAGAGCCCCTCCTCTTCTCCGCTCCATAGACCGATGCGGACAGTTCGATCCATCTTGAGATTGAGCGTCTTCAAAATCCGCATCACCTCAATCATCACCGCGCTTCCGGCACCGTTGTCCGTCGCGCCTGTTCCTGTATGCCACGAATCGAAGTGCGCGCCGACCATAACCACCTCGTCTGGTTTCTTTTCGCCTGGAAGCTCACCGATGATGTCCAATCCATCGACATCGTGATTCGAGATCTTCGCGCTCAAGTTCATCCGAATCGAAATCGGCTGTTTCTTTTCGATAAGCCTGACCATGCGCGCGTACTGCTCTTCGGTGACTACGAATGTGGGAGGCGCCATCGCATCTTTCGATTTCTCGGAGCCTGCCTGCTCGGCAAAGATGAGACCGTTGTGTGCGCGACCGTCTGCGCGTATGACGCCCTTTACCCCTTCGTCGTGGAAGAACTTCGCAGATTCGTTAATGAGTTGAAAATACCGGTCGATCAACTCATCAATCGTCGAATTCGGGAGCGTCGCGAAATATTTGTATGCTTCTTCTTCGTCGGACGGAATTTTGAGTTCATCGATCGGTATGTTCCGCTTTAGCGCCGGCTCCGGCGCTTGGGCAATTTCCGCCAGCTCGGCATCTGTGTAGCGTTTGAAAAGAGGCTTCGTGCTGGGAGCAGGCCTCTTATCCTCGGAAACCATGACGATTTTGCCCCTGAGCTTCCCTTTCCACTGCGCCTCGTAGCGCTGCAGCTCCTCTTTAGTCTTCCCGACATCGAACGGATGATCGCCTTCTTGTATCGGCGCGAATAGCAGATCTCCCGTTTCGATGCCTCTGGTAGGGGAGCTCCAGGCGAGCGGCGCCGCAACAAGATGCGAGTAGCGCGGCGTCAACATCTCAAGCGTGTAGGTCTCGAGCGACCAGCTACGCCCGAATGGCCCCCATTTCTCGCCATGAACATTTGCGAGCCCATACTCTTTCAGTCGGGACATCGCCCAATCCGCCGCTTGCTGAAACTCCGGCGACCCCGTCAGCCGCGGCCCATACTGGTCCGTGAGGTAATAGAGAGTCTCCATGACTTTCGAGTTGTCGAAGGCCTCGGTTTTGATTCTGTGGATCACGTCGAGCGGCGGCTTTTCCTGTGCGACCAAAAGCGGTGTGGCGACGGCAACTATGAGCAACACAATGGGGTTTTGGCGCATACTCGTCTTTGTACCACGGAGCGCAAGCTCCGGCCAACCACCTGAATTCGCGCTGCCCGAGGGCTCCGATCCAATTTGTAACCCTTCCGATCCGGTCCAGTCACACCCGTAGTGAGCACCGGAGTTTCAGTATCCAGCCCCGAGGGTCAACTTAAGCCTCGAGGCTTTTCGCCGCGTGCTTTCCTTCGGAATTGCGGCCCCGGCGTGATCAGCGGAGCGGCAAATGACGATCCATCGTGCATCGTCACGTATTCCATCGCAGGCGCTGCGTTCGGGTATTTGACTCTCTGGACATCGCTGTTCACGCTGCCTCTGCTGGCCGCCTTGCAGCTGATGTGCTCGCGTCTCGGGTTGGTGACGAAACGAGGCTTGGCCCGCGATGTCCGCGTGAATTATCCGAAGTGGGTTTTGTTTTCTATTTGCGGGCTGCTATTGGTTGCCAATACTGTGACCATTGGCGCCGATTTCGGCGGAATGGCCGAAGTGACGCAGATGATCACCGGGGTTTCGTCGTACATCTGGACAGCCGTTTTTGCCGTGATCATCATCGGTTTGCTTCTCTCAATCCCCTATCGAACTTTGGAGGGGATTCTAAAGTGGTTATGTTTGATCCTGTTCGTCTATCTCGCGGCAGCATTCCTCGCCCGCCCCGATTGGCGCTCGGCAGGTTTGCACACGATCGTTCCGTCTTTTGTCTGGTCGAGCCATTATCTGGCCGTGTTGGTGGCCATTATGGGCGCGACCATGTCTCCGTATTTCCTTTTCTGGCAGGTCTCTCAGGAAGTCGAAGCCGAATATTGCCGCTGGAAACGACTCGATGACCTCCGAAAACGCTTTGCCATGGTTCGGAAGCACTTCGCGAAAGGCAATGCTTCACAGGCGCCTTCCGAAAGGAAACTCGAGCGCACGAAAACCGACGTGTTCACCGGCTCATTTATCTCCAAGCTGATCACCTATTTCATTACCTTGACTGCCGCTGCCGCGCTCTTCGCACATGGCAAGACGGAAATCAACACTGCGAAAGACGCTGCCGCTGCTCTCGGTCCGATCGCCGGGCGGGCCGGCGCGTGGTTGTTCGCCGGCGGGGTAATTGGAACCGGTTTGTTGGCGATCCCCACTCTCGCCGGCTCCAGCGCGTACGCAATTTCGGAAGCGTTTCGATGGCGCGCTTCTCTTGAAGATAAAGTCGCAATCGCTCCCAAGTTCTACAGTGTTCTCGTGGCCGCCGCGCTATTGGGAGTGGGCCTGATCTATGTGGGTTTCAGCCCAGTCCAGATGCTTTTTTGGGCGTCGATTTTCAACGGCCTTCTTGCGCCGCCGAGCATCGCCCTCGTGATCCTGCTGACCCGGAATCCGAAGGTGATGGGGGAACGGGTTAACGCTCCGTGGATGAATTGGTGCGGATGGTTGATATTCGGTTTAACGTCCGCGGCGGCTTTGGCCATGCTCGCGAGCTTCTTGCATCTGTTTTAAAGGGGAGCAGGACCAAATCTGCACCTGGTATCTACTTCCGCCCATCCGGCCGGTCCGCGAGAATCAGGGGCGATGGTCCAGGCGCCTCGAACGTTCGCGCGTTTTCAAAGCCGGCGTCCTGCAGCCAACCGCGAATCTCCTCAAATGAGTACGTTCCGCCTTCGGACGTGTTTATCAGCATGTTTACGCCGAAAATGAGTCCTCCAGGCGGGCCGGATCGATCCTGATTTACGAGGAATTCGGCGATGGCAACCGTTCCTCCTGGCCTCAACGCTTCAAAGGTTCTCTTCAGGAGAATGCGACTGCTCCGCTCACCGATGGAATGGAGAACATGGCCCAGAAGCGCGAGATCGTGATTCGTCCCGAAGTTCGCCTCGAGGAGATCCCCCGAAACGAATTTGAAGCGCTCCGTCAAGCCGTGCCGGGCTGCGTTTCTGCGAGTGACGTCGAGAACCGCCGGAAAATCGACACATGTGACGCGAACCCGCGGAGACGCTTCCGCCAGGGCAATGCTCCAAACCGCCGATCCGGCTCCGAGGTCGAGTACCGAAAGGGACCGGTCATCTTTGGCTATATTCAGCGATCGCGCGAGCGTCTGGGCGGCGGGATAGCTGAGCGCCGCGATGTCTTCGACGAAATCCGCAAAGAAAGGAGCGGCATCTTCACCGGCTTCCAATTTCTGGGCCGGCTCGCCCGTTCGCACGATCTCGGGGAGGTTGAGCCAGCGCGGAATCAAGTGTGTGCTCATGTGACGAAAAATGCCGCCAACGAAGCCTGGCTTCGTGCTGACCAGGAACGAACCACTTTCGGGAGTGAGCGTGAATTTGCCGTCCGGGGTTTTGGCCAGAAGCTCTAATCCGACTAACATGTCCATAAGAGCCGACAACCCGCGCTTCGAGCGGTGCGTGGATTCCGCAACTTCATCCAGAGTCTTTGGTTTTCCATCTAAGACATCGAAGACGCGATTGCGAATTGCGGCTTCGATGCCCAGCGGCGCAGCGTAGGCCCACGCCATCTTAACGATCCGTTCCGCGGTGATCTGTGTTCGAGGTTGAGATTGAGCGTCCATGATGGTGGAATTTTACCGTGATATACTCCCGCCCTAGGTGCTACGGCAATGTTAAAGACCAGGTCGATTTTGATTTTTTTTGCAACCGGTTCCACTCTCGCCTTTCTCACGGGTTGTGCTCCGCAATACCACAGCGCGGACGAAAAATATTATCTGATCACGTCCAACAAGAAAGTCACATATTGGCAAACCGCTCTTCAGGGTCTCAGCCGCGGCGCGTCCGAGATGAAGGTCAAAGCGGAAATGGGAGGGCCGGATGCGTTCGACGTGCAGGCGGAGCACACCGAATTTCAGCGAGTGCTTGGGGTGAAGCCGGTTCCTAGCGGGATCATGGTCTCGGCGGCTGATCCGAAGGCAATCGCGCCCGATATTCACGAAGCGCTGTCACGTGGGATTCCGGTGATCACGATCGATGCCGATGCTCCCGCGAGCGAGCGCCTTTTTTTCATCGGAACGGACAATTACGATGCTGGAACTCTGGGCGGGGAGACAACCGCCAAGCTGCTCCACGGGAAAGGCAACGTGGTGATTTTCACGATTCCGACACAAGCGAATTTGGTGGAGCGACTTCACGGGTACCAGAGCGCGTTTGAGGGATATCCGGGTATCAAGATCACTCAGATCATTGACATGAAGGGTGATCCCAACGTCGCCTTCGATACAACGAGGCAACTGATTACCTCGAAAGCGAAAATCGATGCATTTGTATGCCTGGAAGCGATTGCCTGCCCCGAGATTGGGGAGATCCTCGATCGAAATAATATGGGGGGAAAGGTAACGGTAATGGCGATGGATACGGATCAGCGCACGCTCGATTGGATCAAGAAGGGGACGATCTCATCCACAATCGCGCAAAAGCCATACACGATGGCGTACTACGGCATCAAGCTGCTGGACGACTTACATCATCACAAGCCGAATCCGCTGATCTCGAATTGGGCGCAGAATTCGTTTGCTCCCATTCCGACGTTCGTGGATACCGGGGCGTCGCTCGTGAACAAAGACAATATCGGCAATTTTGCGACGCAGAATCAATCCGCGACGACGCAGTAGCCGGACAACGTTATGCTTCCGAACGCGACGCTTGGCAGGCGGGTTCACGGATCGCCCGGTACCAGGCCTCGCTGGCTTCCGCGTACTTGAGGCGCGCGTAGGCCGCATCGATCAGGAACGTGTGCTTGCGGTCGATCGCGTTCAGCTCACGGGGGCTCAACCCGTTCACCCGGCTTTCGCGCCTTACCCGCGCATACTCGTCGACAAGCCGCTGCCACTGCTCACCCAGGAATTTCACGCTGGTGTCTTCCATGCTTCAATTTTCTAGGCATTGCAGAAGCCGGCTCAAGGGGCGAGCAGGCGATTTAGTTCTATTTTGGGCCGGTACGGCCATCCCCCAAAAGGGAGAGCGGCAATACTGTGTTCGAGTTAACGTCCGCTCTCGGGAGTTCGCGTTTCGCCGGTATCGGCGGCCCAATCGTCGGGCGGCGTGTCTTCGGTATTCGTAAGCCCTAACCTGCCATCCGTGGGTTCCATAATCTCGTAGCCGAACTCATCCCGGAGCTCCTCTTCAGCATTGAACAACGGGCCTTCCGGTGGTTGGCGGATGGAACGGGCGCCTCCAAGACTTGTAGGATCGAAGGTCGCTTTCGCGGGGCCGATACCGGTTTGGGTCGGCCGCGCCTCATTGTCGCCGGTCTTTTCATCGTCGCCCCGGTGTATCCGGCTGTCGTTTGCTCCCATAGCTGCTTGATCCCGACGCGGCGGGTTTCGTTTCGCGTCCTCTCAAGCGCCCGCGCTTTGGCGATCGGCTGCGCGCTTGCTGCGAACCAATTCGCGAACTGCCTGAAGCACCACATCCGGGCGCTCCAACTGCACCCAGTGCCCTGCCCCGTCCACGCGCAGGTGCCGTCCTCGCTGTGATTGGCGCACCAGCTCGTCGCGTTCTTCGACCTCACGCGGGGTAGCATTCCCGGCAGAAAGAATGATGAACGGGATGTGCGGCGGAATGGTCCTCCGGGCCACCGCCGCAGCGCTCGCGGGAAGCGCTTCCAGGTACGCGGCCATAGCGGTCATGCATTTTGACCGGCTCCAATGAGACCGAATCATCGGCCGCACTTCGGGCGGCAGCTTCTGAACTTCGCCGACAAGACGCGAGAGGGTCTGCGCTGCCTGCCGCGCGGTCGCTCGAGCAATCAGCTTCGGAAATGTTTTTTTTCCGGAGGACAAAACCGCCAGCGCTCCTCGGACGACGCCGATCCGCGCCAGCATAGCGCCACGGCGTGAGAGCTTCACGCCCAACCGCAGGCGCCGCAAGTTTTCCGGCGAGCACTCCGCCCAGCCAGAGAGCGACACGGGATCCACAAACACCAATCCCGCGATCTGATCCGGCTTCGCGCTGGCGTATGCCCGAATCAAGAGGCCGCCAAAGGAGTGGCCCACCAAGACGTAAGGCGGAGGCAGGTTCGCTTGCAGCAGGAGCTCGTTCAGCTCGGAGACCATTTGCTCGGGGGTCCGGGGAGCGTGACAGGGCGCGCTCCATCCGAGCCCAGCGCGGTCATAGGCAGCAGTACAAGTGAAGCGAGCCAGCTCCGGCTGTACCAGCGCCCATCCAAGCGAGCTGCCGGCGACCCCAGCCTCGAGCACTACAACCGGTGATCCGGTCCCCTGTATGTTGATGTGGAGATGGCTTCCGCCGACATTGAAGAGCCGGCCAGGAGCCGGGAAACGGCGTCGATCTCGAGCTGCTCCAATTGCCTCATAGACGAACCCGGCGGCGATGCAGCCAGCGATCACGATGAAAAGCCACACGACTGTTCGGCTTCAATCCGCGACGATAAGCTCGCCGCGAAGGATCGGCCGGGTTCGCGGAAGAAATCCGAAAGCCGCTGCGCCTCCGACGGCCGCCAACACCGTTATGTAAACGGTGAGCTTAAAGACATCCGCCCCGTGTGTGAGAGGCAACACTTTCCACAACGCGAGCAGAAGCGACTGCGCCGCCACGACCGCCCATATCGCGCCATAGAAGTACCGGCGCTCGGTGCCCTCGTCCTTTGTCGATCTTCCCGCTCGTGGCAGGACCCCTGCGATTCCCAGACCAACGATGGCCAGGAACAGCGGAACGTATCCCACGGCATAGATCTGCTTGAGGTTCCACCGGCCCATCCGCACGGCCATGATCAAACCGATGAGATTGAGAATCGCAAAGTTCAGCAACGCATTCCAGGCGAAGGTATAGCAGATGCGGCGATACATCGGATTGGGCTTGTCCTCGCAAAACCGGAGAATGTAGGGCCGCGCTTCGACGCCGGGCAGTTTTCCGAACAGTCCCGCAGTGGCCGTGCCCGCCAGCACGGCCCAGAGCCAAACCACATTACGGACACCCGGGTGCGCAAACAGGTCAAACGTTAGTGGTCCGGGCGCAACAAAGAAAACCCAGATCCAAATCGGCCAGTGCGCGAAACGATAGACCACTTTGTTTCGCTCCCGAAGCTTCCGGTGTTCCGCATATTCGACTCGAAACGCGCACCCAGAGCGCCTCATACCAAAGCGATCCTACACGCGCGAATCTCAGGTACTCCAAGCAGTCGGACGCCCGCGGGCGGGTTCTCGGCAGCCCCCGTAAGAGCGCGTACGATTTGATCTATGGTGACCAATCCGAGGCGCAATGCGCCTTCACGCGTCGACGGAAACCATTCCGCCGCGCGATAAAACGGCGCTAACAAAGCGGGCCATCGGTGGCCAGGCCCTAGAACGTACCACGGCCGCAGAATGGTGGCGTTCAAACCGGCTTGACGCAGCACCGCTTCACACGTGCTTCGCACCCTGACGTAAGCCTTCATCACAGGAGCAGGTTGGGCTACGCTGACGTAAATGAAGTGCCGGATTCCCGCCTCGACGGCGACGCGAATCGCCTCTCGCCCGGCTTTCAAATCGACCTCTTCAAACTCGCGAGCCTTTGACGGACTCGGGTGCGATACCCCCACCAAGTGAATGAAAGTGGCCGAATCGCGCAGATATGCCGAATATGAGTCTCCATCTAACGCGTTTCCCACCACAAACGGGCAATTGACCGCGAGCCTCTTTTGCGAACCGTCGCGCAGTAATGCGGTCACTGAGTGACCACGTTGTTGAAGCGCCGGTATGAGCCGACTCCCTATGTAACCGGTCCCGCCCGTGATGAAGACCTCGCCGCCCATTCAACGTTCCTAGGCTTCTAAGTCGGAGTCCGAGGCCGGAATCATCTTTCGGACACGGTTGGAGGCGAGGGACATCGCAAACACTGTCAGGCCCACGCAGAGGCTGTTGACGAGCCATGTCCGGTTCGATGAAAAACCATAGATCCACGGCGAGAAGAAGACCCACAGCCCGAGCACGACATTCGCCCAACTGAACGCAGCGGAGTACACGGGACGCACAATGCGCACGCCAGCGATGGCAAAGATGAGGATGCCAACAATCCACGCATTCCATGCGCTCCGTCTGTCCGACATTCCATAAAACGCCCAGGGAGAGATGAAAAGCCACAATCCAGCGAGCAAGCATACGAGGCTCGAGGTGCGTACGGCTGTGATCTTGTCACTTTCCTCGCGCGGTGCATTCGGGTGCGTTTGTTCATACGGTGTCATCGTTTGGGTCCTCTGCTTTATAGATGTGTTTCCGGCTGCTTGGTAATCATTCGCTGCCACTGTCACTTACGAGCCGGGCCATCGATTAGCAACGGATGGCGGAACTCCTGGAACACGAGGTTCATTGCGAATAGGATAACGGAATCTGGCGTGTTAGCCTTCGCTCGAATGCCGAACACGCACTTCGATCTTGCGGCAAGCGCGCGCGAGGAAATGATTCACGAAGGTTTCGACCCCGATTTTTCGCCCGCAGCGGTGCAGCAACTCGCAGCCATAAAATCACGTCCGCTTCTCTCCTCCGAAGCCGGGGTCAGCGATCTACGCGATCGACTGTGGTCTTCCATCGATAACGCCAGCTCCCGGGATCTCGATCAGATTGAAGTGGCCGAACGGACGAATGACGGAATACGGATTCTGATCGGTATCGCCGACGTCGATTCCGCAGTCCCGATCGGCTCTCCGCTGGATCAGCACGCGTCTTCCCAGGCAACGACCGTGTACACGGCAGTGCGAACGTTCCCGATGCTGCCGGAGGACCTCTCAACCGATCTCACGTCACTGAACGAGAATGCGGACCGGCTCGCGCTGGTTATCGATATGGTCGTGGCCGCCGACGGATCTGTGAACTCCTCGAGGTTCTGCCGCGCGGTGGTTCGCAACAAGGCGCAACTCGCGTATGAGAGTGTTGGCCCGTGGCTTGAAAGGTCCGCCCCAGCGCCTCCGAAGATCGCGGCGTCTTCGGATTTGCAGGCGCAGCTTCAACTTCAGGATGAAGCAGCTCGCGCGCTTCGAGGACAACGCTACCGGAGGGGGGCGCTCAATTTCGATCGTGTGGAAGCGGATGCCGTTCTGGCCGATGGGCGAGTAACCGGCATCACGGCCCGGCACAGGAATCGCGCCACCGATCTGATAGAAGATTTCATGATCGCGGCGAATGAGGCCTTAGCCGAAACTCTTCGACGGCAGGGCGTCTCCGCGCTGCGGCGCGTCGTGAAATCGCCCGAGCGCTGGCCTCGTATCGTGGAATTGGCGGCCCAGCACGGAACCACACTGCCGCCCCAGCCCGATTCAGCCGCTCTCGCCACGTTTCTTCGAGCGCAAGAGCTCGCAGATCCGGTTCGCTATCCCGATCTATCGCTGGCCGTTGTGAAACTCATGGGGCCGGGCGAATACGTGCTCGTACGCCCGGGCGATTTAGGGCAAGGACATTTTGGACTCGCATCAAACGACTACACCCATTCGACTGCGCCGAACCGGCGATTCGCCGATTTGGTCACCCAGCGTCTTATGAAATCCGGGTTACTGGGCGGCCGGTCGCCCTATGCAGACGACGCACTCGCCGCGATCGCACAGAATTGCACTGCCAAGGAAGATGCCGCCCGGAAGGTGGAACGGGCAATGGGGAAGCGCGTCGCGGCAGTCGCCTTCCATAATCGAGTGGGCGAGAGTTTTGACGGAATCGTCACCGGAGTTACGCCCAAAGGGGTATTTGTACGAGTGGTGAATCCTCCGATCGAGGGACGTTTGATGCGCGGCGAGGAAGGGGTGGACGTGGGCGACCAGGTCAGCGTGACTCTCCTCAGCACGGATCCGCAACGCGGATACATCGACTTCGGAATTCGCGCTACATTAGGGTGAGATGTCAGCCAGGGGACAGTCGGCACCGGTGTCACTCGGAGGCGGCTCGAGCGAGGATTTACGGGCGCGAGTCGCTCAACTCGAGAATGCAATCAACACTTTAGAAAACCGGATTGACAGCTATAAACGCGTATTTTTCGAAAATCCGGTTCCGGCAATCATCTTTGCCGCCGAAACATTGAACATTCTCGACGTAAATCAAAGCGCACTCGCGCTTTACGAATATGATCGCGAGGCGATGTGCTCGCTTAATTGCCTCGATCTTTTCGGTCCGAGAGCGCGGCGGAACGGACCCGAGCTGGCCGAGGAACTGCGCCGTCCGATGAATGCGCTCGGCCCGTTCAGCCACCTAGGCGCATCAGGCAAGGAAATCGTGGTTCGACTGGTTTTCTTTGCGTTCCCCGATGAGGGAGTGGATGCGCGACTGCTGATGATCCAGGACGAAACCGATCGTCATAGGGCTGAAGAGGATTTGCGCTCGAGTGAGGAACGGTATCGCGAACTCTTCGAGAATGCGAACGGAGTTATTTTCATTCACGACCTGAAAGGCAAGATTCTCGAAGTGAATCGAGCAGCCGAAGCTTTAACGGGCTATAACCGGCAGGAGCTTCTCAATCAGGACTTCGAGCAGCTCGTGGCCCCGGAAGCGCGCTGTCGGACTCACGACAGCATTCGCGCGCATCTCGGCGGGAGCGCGACCCAGCATTACGAACTGCCGATTCTATCGAAGTACGGCACGCGACGATTTCTCGAAGTGAGCACCCGGATCATCTACCGCGGAGGCCATCCGTGTGGCATTCAAGGCCTCGGCCGTGACATCACGGAGCGAAAACATGCCCAGCAGCGCGCGCAAGAATCGTCTCTGGAATTACAGCGCAAGAACGAGGAGCTCTCGAAAGCCCTTCGTCTGGCGCGAGAAGCCACGCAATTAAAGGAACAATTCTTAGCAAACACGTCGCACGAGCTGCGCACGCCCATGAACGGCATCATAGGCATGATCAATCTCTTGAGAAGCACAACGTTGACACCGGATCAGCGCGAATATGCCGATGCAGTGAGCCAATGCGCGGATGACCTGCTGACAATCATCAATGATCTGCTTGATCTATCCCAAATTGAGGCGGGGCGGCTGACGATGGCCGAAGAGATGTTCGATCTGCATGACAGTCTGAACGCCGTTCTGAAACTGCTCCAGTTACGCGCGAGCGCCAAGAATCTGAGGCTGACCTCCGAGATTGATCCGCGTTTACCTGGCTGCATCCGCGGCGATTCGGTTCGCTTTCGTCAGGTTCTGACGAACCTCACTGCGAATGCCATCAAATTTACGTCGAGTGGCGGGGTTCATGTGCGCCTGAGGCTCAATGCGGCGGAGGAGCGCCTCTGTTGCGAGGTCATCGACAGCGGGATTGGGGTGGACGAAGCCGTCCAAGAACGTATCTTTGAAGCCTTTTTTCAGGCCGACGGAACCACTCGCCGCCGGTTTGGCGGCACCGGTCTGGGTCTCACGATTTCGAAGCAGCTCGTTGAAACAATGGGCGGCCGGATCGGTACTCGGAATAATGACGGAGCGCCGGGCGCAACATTCTGGTTCGACCTTCCCGTTTGGGCGAACGAGACGCTCGACGCGGATGTCGGCAGTGTATCCGTCTCGTCCTGATGCCCGGAATTTTCCAGGGAACTTTGCTGAACTTTCATCGTAGATTCATACAGAGGAATGATATGCGTCAACTTCTTGCACTTTCCGTACTCGCCGCGGCAGCGGGCACCTCGGCTTTTGCCAGCGTCGACACCGCGTTGCTGAACCTTGTCCCGCCCGATACCAAGGTCGTGGGCTTTGTCGACGTAGCGCAGGCTCGAAATTCGCAGTTTGGCCAGTTTTTCTTAAACAGAATCGATCACGAGGACGAGCATTTCCGGCAATTCGTCACGGAAACAGGGTTTGATCCTCGCCGGGATCTTCAGGATTTCCTTGTTGCCGCGACCACGACGGGGAGCAGCAGTGACTCGCGTTTCGCTATTCTGGCGCGGGGCGTTTTCAATCCCGCCCGAATCGAAGCAGCCTCCAAATCGCGCGGAGGCGTGATTCAAAGCTATCAAGGCGTCGAGCTGATTGTCTCTAAGCAGGAACGGCAGTCCACAGCGGTTGCTTTTCTTGATCCAAAGACCGCTGTCATGGCGGATGTCGCGACCTTGAAAACAATCATCGCGAACCGCGGGACGGCCACGACGCTCGACCCAGCTCTTTCGGGAGAGATCGATAGAGTTGCGGCCGAGAACGATGCGTGGTTCGTTTCTACGAGCTCCGGGGTAGATCTCGCCGCGCGTGTGGACTCGGAACTGAAAGAGCACCTGAACCAGACTCATGCCCTCCAGTCGATTCTCGAAGCTAGCGGTGGCATCCGGTTTGGCAGCTCCGTGACGGTTTCGCTGGACGCGAAGACCCGATCGCCGCAAGACGCCACCTCGCTCGCCGATGTGGCCCGCTTTTTGACAAGCATGTTGCAAACGCAGCGGCAAAATGATCCACGCGCCGCAATCATCGCGTCGGCTCTTGACAAGATGGTGCTCGACACGAATGGCAACAGCATGCACCTGTCGTTCTCAATCTCAGAGAAGAATCTGGAGCAACTGGCCGAGCTAGGGCCCGAACAGCACCGGGCCTTGCCCGCGGAGCACAAACCCTAGACTTAGACTGCGAAAACGGTCAGTGAAATCACCACGCCGATAACAGCCGAAACGGCACCAGCCAGGAACAATGGTTGCCGTTTCGCCAAAATGGCGAGTGACGAGAGCACGATCGCCACCTCAAGGAAAACCTCTCCGAGGTGGAACCGAACGGCTCTCCTGCCGCTCCGGTCTCGCTCCTTCTCGAGGTCGCGCGCTTTGTCCTGAATCTCGGCTCCCTGCTGCCTGTACTTCTGCGAGTCTTGAACGTACTTGCCAAGTGGTCCGGATCCGGCTTTCATTTGCGCCAAGTTGTCCTGTTCGGCCTGGGCAATATATCGCCGGATATCTTTCGCCTGGTAGTACGCCCATTGATCTGAGGCCTGCTGTTGACGGAGCAATTCTTCCGCCTGGAAGTGTTGACCCAGCACCGAAACAACGGCCAGGAGCGCTGCGATGATTGCCATGGTTCCGGCGACCCTCCGGTCGAACGGATCATGGGCGTGATGTACCTGTTCCTCGACTTCCTCGTGAGCGGACATGAGCACAAATTATCACACGAGATTGACTTTCTACGCCGTCGGCGGCAGGGTGGCCATCTTGGAAATTTCACGGACTAAACGCCGATAGGGCACGTCCGCGATGGTGCGAAAAGAAAACCATTTGCCATCTCGCGATGACGAATAGTACCAGCGGGAAAAAATAGCCATATCCTCAAGCCGGTTTCCGCCGGTTCGCGGGTTTCGCAGGGCTTCCGGTAAGCGATCCCTCAATTCCTGGTCAAGAGATTTCGCTTGCTTTTCGCCGACAAGATCGAGCATGAGCGGCTCCTGCCAGAACCCCGCGACGATGGGCCAAAGCCGCAACTGCTGTGGAGCGCATCCGCGGGTCAGGGCCAAACCATTAAATTGTTGGTATTCTGCGATGACTTCGTCCCGGACGGCGGCTGCCGTGTTAACTCTTTCGATACGGCGGTGGATTTCCGCCGCTTGCTCGAATTCTGCGTTCTCGGAAGCACGCTCGCGCGCCGCCGCAAGCGTCATAGAGAGACCCCGCCCGTTTTCGGCCAGGAACTGTGCTACTCGTTCGGCTTCGTCCGCATATTCGTCTTGGCTAACGGCGCACTGGCATGGTCTGAGACACTGCTTCATCTCGCCGTAAACACAGCCCGGGTGATCGGGGGAGGGGCGCAAGATCTCGGTACATCGCCGGATCTGAAACAGCCCCAGGACTTCCTGCTGGTAACGCTCTGCCATGCCGCGGCTCGAAAAGGGGCCATACAGCAGGCCACGATTGCGCGAATTCCGGTTTACAACCACTAAGCGTGGAAAGGCGCGGTCCCCACCCAACCCGACGAACCACGGTATCCGCAGACGGAGCTGCTTCAAATATTCGCGTGGATGATGGGCTTTTGCGAGCTCGTACATCAGCAAAGAACTTTCCAGACGCGATGCCGTGGGCCAGCAGGTAATTGAGACGATGGATTGCCGCAGCCCCGCGGTTAGATCATTTCCGGCGGGGATCCGAGGCACGAGCAGGCGGGTTAAGCGCCTTCGTAGATTTTGTGTCCAGCCGAGGTGTGCCGGCTTTCCCGCCGCTGAGAGGACGTAGATTCCGGCCCCTGCGGGTAAGGCCGCGATTTCCTCCGACAGGTCAGTCGCCGCGAGCCTAATAGTAAACGGACTTGAAAACGCACTTGACACAGATCCCGCTGAGACTAGAATAGGTGATATTCGCTATGCAGAGCTGTCAGCACGAGCGAACCGAGTTCCTGTATCGGCGGGATGGGATCGATTATGTACGCTGCCTTCAGTGCGGTCAAGTTTTCGAAGCGGAGGATCTGGATTCGGTTCCGGTCTACGACGACGAAGAAGAGAAGCCGCCCAAGCGGCGCTAACTGAGGCAATCGGATTACGGCAGCGATTGCACGCTTCGTGAGATCCTGAAGCGAGTCTGCCCATGTCGAGCCTGTCGCGCATCTCGCCTGAGCACAGGAGCATCCTCAAAGCACCGCTCCGAATTGTTTCGATTGGCGGGGGCACCGGACTTTCAACACTCCTGTCCGGTTTGAAAAAGCATGCGCGCGGAATCCAGGAAGGTCCGCAACCCGGGCGTCCCGTAATCGACATCACCGCGGTTGTCACGGTCAGCGATGATGGCGGCAGTTCCGGCCGCCTCCGCCGGGAATTTGACATCCTACCGCCTGGCGACATCCGAAACTGCATGACCGCGCTTTCGGAGGACGAGCACCTATTAGGCCAGCTCTTCGAATACCGATTTGCCGCGGGACGGGGACTGAAGGGCCACAGCTTCGGTAACTTGTTTCTCACCGCAATGCACCAGATAACTGGAGATTTCGCTCAAGCGGTGAAGCTCTCGTCGGAGATCCTGGCAATTCGTGGACGTATCTTTCCAGCAACTGCGGCAAACATAACTCTTGAGGCAGTGCTCGACGAAGGCTCCGTTGTCCGCGGGGAGACCAGCATCAGCAAGAGCCGGCGCCCCATTCACCTCATCCGGCTCCAGCCGGAAGATTGCGAACCGCTGCCCGATACTTTGGAAGCGATTGGAAGAGCGGACCTGATCACTCTCGGGCCGGGTTCTCTGTACACGAGCCTCATCCCGAATATTCTCGTGTCCGGCATCGCCGAAGCGATCGAACGCTCGCCTGCCCTGAAGGCGTATTTTGTGAATCTGATGTGGCAACCCGGCGAGACGATAAATTTTTCCGCTTCCCGTCACGTTGAGGTTATCCACGCGCACGCCCGCCGCAAGCTAATCGACTGCGTGATTCTCAACACCGCGCCGATTTCCCCAGCCTTGAAGCGGAAATACGCCCGAGCGCGAGTAAAACCGGTGGAGAACGACATTGAGAGCCTGAATGCCTCCGGGGTGAAAGTTGTAACCGCCGATCTGTTGGGAGATGCGGCGATCCCACATAAAGTGCGTCACAATCCGGAAGCCTTGGCCGATGTAGTAATAGAACTGGCGAGCCGTTCTCGAGCGTACCAGGTCAGGAGAGAATCGCTCGCAGTACATCGAAGAAAAGTGAGATGAGATCAAATGTCACGGTCGTGATTCTGGCCGCCGGGCTCGGAACGCGAATGAAATCGAAGAAGGCCAAGGTGCTTCACGAAGCGGGGGGCGACACCCTGCTGAATCATGTTCTGCGGGCGGCGTTAGAAGTCGCCCCGGTGGAACGGATTGTGACGGTGATCGGCTACCAAGCTGAACAGGTCCGTTCCAGCGTTGCGGTTTCCGGGGTTCGCTTCGCCGAGCAAACGGAGCAGCGAGGCACAGGGCATGCGGTCCTCTGCGCGAAACAGCAGGTCGAGCACGCGGGCGGCCAGCTCCTGATACTCAACGGGGATGGCCCGTTATTGAGGGCGGAAACTCTAGCCCGGCTGCTTGATTTTCAACTCGCAAACCGCCTGGGCGGCGCGCTTGTCACCACGGAGCTCTGCGATCCCACCGGCTACGGACGAATCGTTCGAGACGGATCCGGACTTATTTCGGCCATCGTCGAGCAGAAGTCTGCCGCTCCCGATCAGCTTCAAATCTGCGAAGTTAATCCCGGCGTGTATTGCTTTGACGGCGCGCTGTTTTGGCAGCACACCGGCGAACTCACTTCCGATAATCCGGCGAACGAGTACTATCTGACAGATATGATCGAGATCCTGACCCGGAACGGCCATCGGATCGGCGCTGTGCTCGTTAAAGACGAAACTGAGTTGCTCGGCATTAACACGCGGCGTGAGCTTGCGGCAGCGGATAAAATCCTGCGCGCGAGGAAGGCTGACGCGCTGATGCTGTCCGGCGTCACCATCGAAAATCCTGAGAGCGTTGCGATCGACGTGGGTGTCGAAATCGCCCCGGATTCCATCATCGAACCAAACGTTCAACTCCGCGGGTACACGCGGATCGGCTCGAACTGCCGGGTGGGGGCCGGCTCTGTCTTGCGCGATTGCGAAGTCGCTGAGGGAGCAACGATCCTGCCGTATGTTGTGGCTGAATCCTCGTCAATCGGCCGAAATGCAACCGTGGGCCCGTTCGCACGCCTACGGATGAACGCCGAAACCGCAGAGAACACGCACGTCGGAAATTTCGTGGAGCTCAAGAAAACGAAGCTCGGCAGCGGATCCAAAGCGAATCATCTTGCGTATCTGGGCGACGCGATCATCGGAGCCCGCGCGAATATCGGCGCAGGAACGATCACCTGCAACTATGACGGTGAGCGAAAACATCCGACCCACATAGGAGATAACGTTTTCGTCGGGAGCAACGCAACACTTGTAGCTCCCCTCACAATCTCCGAGGGCGCTTACATCGGCGCTGGTTCCACCATTACCAAAGACGTTGCGAGCGACGCATTGGCGATCGGTCGCGCCTATCAGGTGGATAAACCACAATGGGCAAAGCGCCGCCGCGAGTCGATAAAAGCGAAACCGTAACGCCTTTACGACGGCCGAGCCGGTTTACTCTGGGTGTGCACGCGAATTTCTAGTGCGACGTCGCCTTCGGGCAGGCGGCGGTAGCGCACGGTAACCCTGCTCCGGACGCTGAGCGACCTGCTTAACTTGGTTGCAGCGTTGATCAAAAAGTTCCGTTTTTCCGGCGGCCGTCCAACGGTGGTTCGCGCCACGGTGATCCGTCCGGGCGATAACGCGATCACTGTTCCGGCAAAAAACTGCCCTCGTGCCGGCGCTGTTAGTGGGTGCAATTGCATGGCGCTGCTCGATGCTTCGACGAGGGTTCCAGCGCTAGCAAGTAAGAGAACGATTAACCCGCACCTCATGGCAAATCGCACGGACCAAGGCAGCCGAAACTTACTTGTGTAATACAAGGCCACTGTATCGACTGTAAATCAAAACACCGTGCGCGGGTGGTAAAGATTAGGGAATATTAACTCACCTATCGCGACGAGCTCGCCAGTTTCAGAAAGCGCTTTCACCAATGGGGAACGGGATGGGACGACGAAGGGAGACGTGCGAAAATCCCTGCCTTGCCGAATATGCGCTACTGTCTCGAAATTGAAGTGTTCTCCCGGAATGTGCGGGAGTAACTGCGCGGCGGGAATCACTGCTTCGTATAACCGTTTGGACTCGGCGAGCGCGGCAAGGTGCTCGAGGGTGCTCGCCTGTTGAACGTCAAACGCACCGGCGCGGGTTCGGCGCAATCTGCTAAGCACGCCGCCGCAGGCGAGCCCTTGCCCAAGATCATGCGCCAGGCTGCGAATGTATGTGCCGGCTGAACAGACAATGAGCAACTCGATTGCGTTTTCCGAGGCGCTGGTTATTTCCAAGCGCGTTATCTCGATTTCAACCGGTTTCAGCTCAATCTGGACCTGTTTTCTGGCGAGCTTGTACGCTGGAACTCCTTGGATCTTCTTCGCCGAAAAGGGCGGCGGGGCCTGAAACGTTTTCCCTCGGAAGCTGTCCAGAACGGAGTGAATTGCATCGAGATCGGGGCGCGTATTGCATCCGGTCTTACGCACCTGCCCCAGCACATCGTAGGTATCCGAGATCAAGCCGAACGTGATCTCAGCAACATACGTCTTGTCATTGTCGGCCAAGAACGGGGCCAGGCGTGTGGCGGTTCCGGTCATCACCGCAAGCAAGCCGGTTGCCATCGGATCCAGGGTGCCGAGATGCCCGGCACGGGACGACCCGGCCAATCTGCGCCAACGGTTCACTACGTCGTGGCTTGTCCAGCCTGGCGGCTTATCGATAAGCACAAGACCGTTCATCGATGCATCGTTCATGAGCGCATTCAACGTTAGGTTAGTCTGATATTTGTGGGGCGCGAAACCATTCTCGTCGCCCGCCCCGATCGTGTGACTTGATCCAGCGAGGATCGCAACCACTTGGAAGAAGAAGTACTCGGTAAAGCGTACGACAGCCGTCTCATGAAACGGCTCCTACGGTATATGAAGCCGTATCGAGCCGTTGTGACTGTTTCGCTCTTTCTCTTGCTGATCGATTCGCTTCTTCAGATTATCGGACCGCTGCTCACAAAAATAGCCGTCGATCGTTATCTGGTCCCGGTGCATTCGCATACCTGGAAGATCCTCGATCATTGGCTTTCCCGCGATCCTTGGACGGGAATGTCGCAACTCGCGGGGCTCTACCTGTCCGTCATCGCACTCGGCTTCCTGTTTGATTTTGGTCAAACATACTTGATGCAATGGACCGGTCAAAAGGCGATGTTCGATTTGCGCCGCGAGCTGATGGCCCATCTTCAGACACTGCATATCGCCTATTACGACAAGCATCCTGTGGGCCGACTCGTGACCCGAGTGACAACGGACGCAGATGTCCTCAATGATCTTTTCGCCTCCGGACTAGTCACCATCGTGGGCGACGTCCTGATGCTGTCGTTCGTGATCATCGCGATGCTGCGATTGAGCCCGGGAATGACGGGGCTGATGCTGGCCGTAATGCCATTCGTGGTGCTGGTGACGATCCAATTTCGGCGCAAAGCATCGCAGAGCTATCGCCGCATTCGGGTTGCGGTGGCAAGAATCAATGCGTATCTGCAGGAACATATTGCGGGAATTTCCGTGTTACAGCTTTTCAACCGCGAAGAACTCAGCAAGCGCGAATTTGACCAGATCAATCGCGATCATATGATCGCGTTCAAAGACGCAATCAACGCCTACGGCTGGTTTTATCCCGTCGTCGAGTTCCTCGGGATGCTTACGCTCGCGCTGCTGTTGAGTTACGGAGGTTTGCGAATCCGGCAGGGCGCGCTCACACTCGGTGTTCTGGTCGCATTCTTCCAGTACGGATTGCGATTCTTTCGGCCCATCCAGGACCTGAGCGAAAAATATAACATCCTGCAAGGAGCGATGGCCGCCTCGGAACGCATTTTCAACCTTCTCGATACGCCACCCGAGATTGTTTCGGATCCCGAAGCGATTTTTTTTCCGGAGGGACCGGTGGACATCGAATTCGACCACGTCTGCTTCGCATACAACAATGAAGATTGGGTGCTGCGGGACGTTTCGTTTCGGGTTGCGGCTGGCGAAACGGTGGCGATTGTCGGACACACTGGCGCGGGCAAAACAACGCTTATCAGTCTCCTGTTACGGTTCTACGACGTGCAAAAGGGCGCAATTCGGATCGCTGGCATCGACGTTCGCGATTTTGATCCCGTGGACCTCCACCGCCACTTCGGAGTTGTCCTGCAAGATCCGTACCTATTCACCGGCAGCGTCGATTCGAATATCAGGCTAGGCACGCCCGGCATCACGCGCCACCAGGTTCGGGAAGCGGCTGCGCAGGTCAATTTACTGGATTTCATCGAAGAGCTGCCGGATAGATTTGATACCGCGGTTCGCGAGCGCGGAAGCGGATTTTCGACTGGGCAAAAACAACTTATCAGTTTTGCCCGAGCGCTAGCTCATGATCCGCAAATCCTCATTCTGGACGAAGCGACGTCAAGTGTCGACACGGAAACGGAGTTGCGAGTGCGCGAAGCGCTGAGCCGGCTTGTTTCCGGCCGGACATCGCTGGTGATCGCGCATCGTCTCTCAACCATTCAGCGGGCTGATCGAATTATCGTTATGCACAAGGCCCAACTGAGAGAGATGGGTACACACCAGCAACTCCTCGCACAACGCGGCATTTATTGGAAGCTTTACCAGTTGCAATACAAGGAGCAAGAGATTGAGCGCAGCGAAGAACTGGCGCCCCAGCACCTCTAGACTCGTGGAGCAGGACCTTGATTTCTAACAGCTTCGCTAAACGCGCCGCTTCCGTGGAACCCTGCGACCGCAGCCCACGTCTCTCGAAACTCGGATCACTCATGCGTCACACCTGCCTGGTTCAGCGATATGCGTGTGTCCTCGTTTTCCTGTTTTTGGGTAATGGATTTGCACCAGCACAGCAGCAACGGCAGGAGCCCCAATCAGTTTCAAAGTTCCCATTTCCTGAGAAACTGTCGTATCGCGTTGAATGGCGCCTGATAGCAGCCGGAACTGCTACGGTGCAACTCTCGCACGGCACTCCGACGGACTGGGAAACCAAGATGGATCTTCAGAGTGCTGGACTGGTTACCCGCCTGTACAGAGTACTGGATACTTATACGGTCATTAGCGACGACGATTTCTGCGCCTCCCGATCGGTACTGGATGCCCAAGAAGGCAAGAGACACAAACTGACACAACTTACATTCGAGAATTCGCAGCACAAGGTCGACTACAACGAGCGCGACCTTCTGAGAAACACGACCGTCAGAAAGGAAATCCGCATCGCACCGTGCACTCGCGAAATCGTGGGGGCACTTACCACTCTTCGAGCCACCGATTTGCAGCCCGGAAAATCCATAACCCTTCCAGTGACCGATGGAAAGAAGCTTGTAAACGTGCGCGTCGAAGCCCAGTCGAAAGAAAAAGTCAGCGTCGCAGGGAAGAATTATCAAACCGTTCGCTACGAAGCGTTTCTGTTCGACAACGTTCTCTACCAGAGAAAAGGGCGGGTGCTGCTATGGATAACCGACGACACGGAACGCCTGCCGGTTCAAATACGCTTCCAGCTAGGATTTCCCATCGGCACGATTTCGCTGGAACTTGACAAGCAGCAAAAGCTGTAGCGATCGTCGGCTCCGGATGCGTCATCATTAGAATATGAAGTTCCGTATTGGCCTGGTCTTCTGCTGCTGCTTAATCTTGGCGGCACAGACGATCCAAATGAATCTTCAACAACTGGCCGATTTTGTGCGGTCTGAGCTGGCACTGAAGCATTATACGGACAAACAGATCGCCGCGTATCTCAAGAAAGTGGAGCTGACTGAGAAGCTCACCGATAAGGTGATTCTTGACCTCGAAGCACAGGGAGCGGGCCCAAAGACCGTTGAGGCGCTGCAAAGTCTGCGGGACAAGACGACGACTCTCAAGCCGCCCTCCCACGACGCGACGTATTCGCCCGCAACTGCGCCCGATAGCTCACCATCCGAGGAACCACCCACTGCTACGCTGAGCGCCAAACCGGCTCCCATTCCGCCGCCAGATTCAGTACGGCAACAGCAGATTCTCGATGAAATTAAACAATACGCTCTCTCCTACGCGCAAACGGTTCCAAATTTTATCTGTTTGCAGGTGACTCGACGCTATATCGATTTAAACGCGAGCGATCACTATCGAAGCCTGGGAACGATTTTGGCGCAATTGAGCTACAACGAGGGCCACGAGAATTACAAAGTCTTTTCGGTTAACAACAAGCTCGTCGACACAAGCATGGAGAACGTCTCCGTCGGCGGAGGAGCGACGTCTACCGGAGAATTCGAAAGCCTCACGCGCAGTATTTTCCAGCCCAACAGTAATGCGGATTTCGGCTGGGACCACTGGGGCAAATTGCGGGGCAAGGTGATGGCGGTTTTCAACTACTCTATCGATAGCGGGCACTCGAGCTATTCGATTTCATATGGTTCCGGTAACGACGTCCAGCGGATCATCACCGCGTACAAAGGTCTTATTTACGCTGACCCAAACACAGGGGCGATATCACGCGTTACGTTTGAAGCAGTAAACATTCCGAAAAGCTTTCCCGTTGATGCGACCCAAGAGATACTCGATTACGACGACGTTACCATCAGCGGGCAGACGTACATCTGCCCGCTCAAAGCTCAGTTGAAGATGAAGGCCGGATTGCAGAAGTCGAAAAACGAGATTGAATTCCGCAATTATCGAAAATTCGGAACTGAATCGACGATCGTTTACGATGCCAAAGACGTTCCTCCGCCACTGTCAGACAATCGCACGACGGAAGAACCGTCGAACCCAAGCACACCGGGTAAGCCTGCATCGGCATCATCGCCTAAGGCGCCGTCTGGCTACGCTCCCTGGCAGTTGCCCGCTCCTCCGCCGCCGCCGCAATAGCCTGGAGTGTCCGTTTTAGAGCCGTTTGCCTATTGTCGTCGTTGACGGTGACGACGTGAGCGGTTGCGGTGTTGGGGCGCCATCTTGCGAGCATGCGATCGCACGGGTGACCGGTAAAAATTGAAACCAGCGGTACACCTCCTGCCGCTGCGACGTGCTGCCCGGCCGAATCATACCCTACATACAAACCGCTTCGCAAGATGTGACCTGCAAATGATGCATAGGTTCCGTCGTGCAGCAGCAAGTTTGCCGGATGGCTGAGACCAAGCGCCAGAGCATCCACGCGATCCCGCTCTTGCCCTTCAGCGCCTCGATCCAGCAGCACCGAGCGATTGAGCGAAAGCAGCTCAGAGATAATGCGATATTCGAATTCGTGGTCGATACGCTTCTTTGCATTCTCGCCAACGCCTAGACTAACCGTTACATCGGCGACCTTCTCGAGCGGAGCAGGCGCGAGATACGGGATTGTGTGCTCCACGTCGAACACTTCAGCGAGCCATTCGCTGGTAAGGTCAGTCAATGATGCGTCCAAGGTGCCTCCGAAAGCACGGCTTTCAAAGAAGAAGTAGCGTGAATCGTCACCCACCGGCATGAGCCCAAGTTGAGTGAGCCGCGAATCCGGGTCAATAACGATCGCACTTGGCTCATCAATTGCAACCCGCAGCTCTGCGGCCGCTGCGAGACGATCCCGCAGCGAGCTCCCACGCCCATACATTACGGTGACCGGCGAGACTCCCGGATCGGCAGCAAACATTTCTGCGTTTTTCTCCGGAGCTACGAAAATGATTTCGGCGTCAGGGAACCGTTGCTTCGCGGCCGCAAGGATGAGGCTTGTGACTGCGACGTCGGCGCCTAACGTAACACGCGATAGGACAAAAACACGGCGCACTTCCCCGCCCCTGAAGCGGCGCACTTGCCGTATTCTCCCGTAGCGAAGGATCAGATCAGCGGAGTTGTACTCGGGAAGCACTCGGGAGATAACGTGCGAGAACAGCCTCGCGTAAACATCGCAAAGGGATGGTTCAAAAAGATCCGACAGTCCCTCGACGACGATCCCGAAAAGCGCGCGGGTTGCCGATCTCGCGAGAAACGGGTCCTGCTCATCGAGCGCTCGGTCGACTAGGGCATCCAACGCGCGCGGCGGCCACGTGCCGCGCAGGAGGCAGGAATCGAGGATCTCCTGCGCAAGCTCATTCGCCGGTATACTTGCCAATCAGCAGCCTCAACTTCTTTTTTTCTTCCGCGGGGATTGCAGCGGGATCCGTGATGATGGCGTGCTTCAAGGCGGAGCCGCAGGCGCAAGCCCGGTTCACCGGTATCCTGCTGATCGCGTGCCGCACTAGATTGCAAGCGTTTTCGGCGTTGCGCGTCAGATTCCGAATGATCTCGTCGACTGTTACGGCTTTGTGTTCTTCGTGCCAGCAATCGTAATCAGTAACCATCGCCACAGTGACGTAACACATCTCAGCCTCCCGGGCGAGTTTCGCTTCCTGAAGGTTGGTCATGCCTATCACGTCCATGCCCCAGCCGCGATATACGTTCGATTCCGCCCGCGTGGAGAACGCAGGGCCCTCCATGCAGACGTACGTTCCACCATTCGTGCTGCGAATACCGATCTCATTGGCTGATGCGTGGACGAGACCTCGAAGTTCGGGGCACACTGGATCGGAAAAGCTGATGTGGGCCACAATGCCTGAATTGAAGAATGTCGAAATCCGGCCACGCGTCCGATCGAAGAACTGATCGATAATAACGAAATCGAGCGGCGCATGGTCTTTTTTCAGCGACCCCACGGCGCTCAGCGACAATACACGCTCGACTCCGAGCATCTTCATACCAAAAATGTTCGCGCGGTAGTTTATTTCGGATGGGGAGATTCGATGGCCGCGCGCGTGGCGTGCTAGAAACGCGACATCCTGCCCTTCCAACTTGCCGACAAGGTAGGCGTCGGAGGGTTCCCCGAAGGGCGTGATCAGCCAGAGTTCCTCTTTGGCATCGAACCCGGGCGATCGCATATAGGCCGCTTCCGCCAATGATGCCAATCCGTGCAGTCTTACCCAAATTTTCGGTCTCCGATAACGATCTCGCCACTCTATTTCTGAATCAATTCCAGGAGAACGCCACCTGTCGAAGCCGGATGTACGAAGGCATACACGTGGCCGCCAGCTCCTGGACGGGGCTCATTCAGAAGCACTGCTCCCGACTTTCTCAACCGATCAATAGCGGAGGCGAGATCGTCGACTCGCAAGGCGATGTGATGCAGCCCCGGTCCTCGCTTCTCTATGAACTTTGCGATTGTAGACTCTGGGTCGGCGGCTTCGAGCAGCTCGATTCTAGGGGAGTCCGGTCCGGCGCCGGCGGGCAACAATGCGGCGTTTACACGTTCCACCTCAACTGTTTCTCTGCAGCTGACTCGCATCCCAAGCACCTGCTGATAAAACTGTAGGCTCTCCTCCAGGCTACGCACGGCGATTCCCAAATGGTCAATCTCGATGCTCATAACGTGTCTTATGAGTGCCCCAGGATTCCCTCAGTGAGAAGCGCGTCAACGGCGGTGTAAGGGTCTTCTCGTTTGGTAGCGACAAGACCGGCATGGCGTTCAATCTCGCTCTGCGGCATGGAGGCGAGACACGCGTCACGAATCATCTCGCGCAATCGAAAAGCCCAGTTCTCCGCTCGCAAATTCTGCCGGCCGCGTTTTTCGAAGACGGAGCGAATCACACCGAGCAGATCGTCCACACCCTTTCCTTCCGTCGCGATTACACGCCGGAGCGGAGCCGCTGTCGCCCGCTCGGACGGACTCCCCAGGCTCTGCATCGCTCGGATTTCCTGTTCCAGGCGATCGGCGCCCGGAAGGTCTGCTTTGTTAATCGCAAAAATGTCGGCGACCTCTATGATACCGGCCTTGATCGCCTGAACATCGTCGCCCAACCCGGGCACAAGAACCAGCACCGTTACATCGGCGAGTCTCGCAATTTCCACTTCGTCCTGACCAACCCCGACCGTCTCGATGAGCACCACTTCTCGCCCAGCCGCATCGAGCAGCAAGGCGAGCTCCAGAGTGCCGCGCGCGATTCCACCGAGGCGCCCTCGGTTGGCCATGGACCGAATAAAAACGCCCGGGTCGTCATGATGATCCTGCATACGAATCCGATCACCCAAAATCGCCCCGCGAGAATAAGGGCTGCTGGGATCAACCGCGATGATTCCGACGCTTTGCCCGGCTTGCCGCAGAATTTTTGTGAGCTGATCAACAAGCGTACTTTTGCCAGCCCCAGGCGGCCCGGTGATGCCGATGGTCATCGCACCGCCGGTCTTCGGAAACAGCTGAGTGACAAGATCGCGTCCCGAGCGCGTTTGGTTTTCGATCAAACTGGCTGCGCGCGCGAGTGCTCGTGGATCTCCGGCAAGAATCCGTCCTTCGAGACTCGTGCTTGAAACGGGACTCGCCAAACTCAATCTCGCAACAGTTGCCGTGCAATTACGAGCCGCTGAATTTCGCTGGTGCCTTCACCGATCGTGCAAAGCTTGACATCACGATAGAACTTCTCAACCGGATAATCTTTGATGAAGCCGTAGCCCCCATGGATCTGGAGCGCGTCGTCGGCCGCTTTCACCGCGATCTCCGACGCAAATAGCTTGGCCATTGCAGCCTCTTTCGTCACCCTCTTGCCTTCGTCTTTCCGTGCGCCGGCGCAGTACGTCAGCCAGCGTGCAGCCTCAATGGACGTCGCCATGTCGGAAAGCTTGTTCTGAATCGTTTGAAAATCCGAAATGGGCCGGCCGAATTGCTTTCTGTGCTTGGAATATTTGAGTGCGGCATCGAAAGCGCCCTGCGCAATGCCGATCGCTAGAGCTGCGATGGAAATTCGTCCACCATCGAGAACACGCAAGCTGTCGACGAATCCCTCACCTTGCTTGCCCAGCAGTTGAGATTGTGGCAAACGGCAATCACTAAATAGCACTTCTCCCGTTGCGCTGGCGCGCATGCCGAGTTTGTTTTCTTTTTTTCCCACGCGGAATCCCGCAGTGCCCGTCTCAAGAATGAATGCCGAGATTCCATGATGAGCTGCTGCGCGGTCCGTCACCGCCATGGCGACGCACACGTTCGCGTAGTGCGCATTCGTCGTGAACGTCTTGCCGCCATTCAGGATCCAGGTCCCGTTCTCTTGAACGGCCGTAGATCGGGTTCCGGCTGCATCGGACCCCGCTTCTGGTTCCGTGAGCGACCAACATCCGATCCATTCTCCCGTCGCAAGCTTCGGAATGTACTTCTCCCGTTGCTCATCGGTACCGGCCAGATAAATATGATTTGTGCAAAGTGAGTTGTGCGCCGCCACGATCAAACCGAAACTCGGATCTACCCGCGCCAGTTCCTCGATGATGATTGCGTACTCAATGTATCCATACCCGGCGCCGCTCAATTCTTCGGGGAAAATTGCGCCTAGAATTCCAAGCTCGCCAGCTTTCTTCACCGTATCGAGGGGAAACGTCTGGTGTTCATCCCACTCCAAAACGTGAGGGGCGATCTCCGCCTGCGCGAAATCGCGGATGGATTTGCGGAGCTGAAGTTGCTCCGGTGTGTATTCAAAGTTCATGAATCTGACGCGATCTTACCATCCGAAATGATTTTGAAAGCCGGTCCACGTTGTGCGGAACAGCGAGAATTAAAAGCACATGGCGGAAATCAGGCCTTCGTCCGCGGAAGATTTGGCTGGGATCCTTCGGGAGAGCGCGTCGCGTTCGAAAACCGTCGCAGTGCACGGAAACAACAGCAAGCGGTTGATGGGCGGCCCGATTTCTGATTCGGATGTCACGATCTCCACTTCCGCGCTGAATCGCCTTCTCCTATATGAGCCGCGCGATTTAACCATAAGCGTAGAAGCGGGCATGCGTTTTGCGGAATTGCAGGGAATGCTGAAACGACAGGGGCAGATTATCGCGTTGGATCCTCCATTTTCGTCGCAATCGACCATCGGAGGCGTGATCGCTTCGAATTCGAGCGGTCCGATGCGGTGCAGATTCGGCACTGCTCGCGACCTGGTGATCGGGATGAACTTTGCCACCATCGATGGGAAGATCGTCAAAACCGGCGGCATGGTGGTCAAGAACGTGGCTGGACTCGATATCGGAAAGGTCATGATCGGCAGCTTTGGCACGCTCGCCGTCATCACGAGCGTGAATTTACGAATTCACTCAATGCCCCGCGACATGCAAACGTTTGCTTTTGCCTTTCCGGATCTGGAAACCGCCCTTGAGAAGCGCAATTCCATTCTTCGGGGCGTTCTCGAACCTACGGCGCTCGACCTCCTTTCTCCGCCCGCGGCCGCTCGCCTCGACCGGCGCGGTTTCGTGCTCGCAGTGCGTGCCAGCGGCAGCCCGGCGACGCTCGCGCGCTATTCGCGCGAGTTTAGTGGGAGCGAACGACTTAAGGACAGCGAAGACGCCTCGTTTTGGGATCGAATCCGAGAGTTCCCTGCTGAATTCCTGGCGCGCCAACCCGAAGGCATTGTGCTCCGCATTTCCACTACGCTTGATGATTTCCATTCTTTGCTGCGCGCGATATCAAGTCCGGCTGTATCTCGCGCTGCCTCCGGTGTCACTTATGTGTTTATCACCTCTTCGCAAAGCCTGCCCCTGATTTGGAAAAAAGCGGCCGAACAGGGTTGGAGCTTAGTCGTCGAATTTGCGCCTGAGGATATTCGAACATCGAAAGAATTGTGGCCTCTGCCGCACTCCTCTCCGGGACTTGGAGGCTTTGACATGATGAAGAGAGTTAAGCAGATGTTCGATCCTCACAATCTCTTGAACCGCTCGCGTCTCTATGGCCGCGTCTAGCCTGTTCCCTCTGGCTTCCGAGCATCAAAAAGGCCCTGCGCAATCCGATCTTGACCGCTGCGTACATTGTGGACTGTGCCTGAACGCTTGCCCGACATATCGGGAACTTGGAGTCGAAATGGATTCGCCTCGCGGCCGCATTTATCAAATGAATGAAGTTGCTAATGGCGCTCCAATTACCGCTTCATACATTGAGCATCTCGATTTATGCCTCGCCTGCCGCGGATGCGAGCCTGCGTGCCCTTCCGGTGTGCCGTATGGCAGGATGATCGAAGCTGCTCGGGCGCACATTGAACCGTATAGATCTCGCTCGCTTGCCGGCCGTTTTCTGAAGAAGCTTGCCTTCGATTACCTGCTGCCGTCGCGAGCAGGAATGCAGGTGGCGGGAGCAGTTTTGTATGCGTATCAAGCCTCAGGATTTCAGCGCCTCGCACGCGCGACCGGGCTGACGAAGGGATTGGGCAAGCTGGCGAATATCGAAGCGCTTACGCCGAGTGCGGAGGTGCCCTTCTTCTACTCAAAAATCGGCAAGACATTCCCTTCCGCGGGAGAGCGACGCTATCGCGTCGCGTTCCTCGCTGGCTGCATCGCGAATGTTGCGTTTGCCAGGCTGAATGATGCGACGGTGCGTGTCTTACAAAAGAACGGATGTGAGGTGGTTGTTCCAGGCGCTCAAACCTGCTGCGGAGCGCTTCACTTACATTCGGGAATGAAGAAAGACGCTTGCGTTTTGGCCCGGCAAAATATTGATGCAGTCCTGAGTGGGAATTTTGACGCGATTCTCACCAACGCTGCGGGATGTGGTTCCACTCTCAAGGAATACAGGGAGCTGCTCGCGTCAGATATGGCGTATCGTGATCAGGCGCTGGCTTTCAGCGCGGCGGTGAAGGATGTGACGGAGTTTTTGGCTGAGATCGGGCTGAGCGCGCAAATGCACGCAATCAATGTCACGGCAACATATCAAGATTCGTGTCATCTTGCGCATGGCCAAAAGATCAAAGCCGCACCCAGACAGCTCCTGAAGGCGATTCCTGGACTCACCTACAAAGAAATGCCAATGGCTGACTTGTGCTGCGGGAGCGCGGGAATTTACAACGTCGTGCAGAACGAGATGGCTATGCAGATCCTCAGGCGCAAGATGGAGTGCATCAATGCAACCCAGGCCGCTATCATTGCGACCGCCAATCCCGGTTGCATCCTGCAGCTTCGAGCGGGTGCACGACTATATGGCACGGGACAGCAGGTTTGCCATGTTATCGAACTGCTCGACCGGACTTATCGAAGCGAGCGGGCGTAAACGTTCTCACTCATACCGCAGTGCCTCCACGGGATCGAGCCCCGCAGCCTTGTTCGCGGGCCAAATGCCAAAAAACAATCCTGTCCCTGCCGAAACGATGATTCCAAGCGCCGCCGCCCAGAACGGAACCCCAACTGAAACATTTGTGAATAGAAACCGACTCGCCAACGCGATCGCCCAGCCGAAAGCAATGCCGATCAGCCCTCCGAGCCCGGTTAGTGCCACAGCTTCTAGCAGAAATTGAAGGATGATATCCGTGCGCCGCGCCCCGATAGCTTTGCGAACCCCGATCTCTTTGGTCCGTTCCGTTACTGACACCAACATGATGTTCATTACGCCGATGCCACCAACCAGCAAGCCGACGGAGCTCATTACGATCATCACGAGAGCAACCATAGAAGTGATCTGGCGAAATTGACTCACCATTTCTTCAGCTGTTGACATTGCAAAATTGTCAGGCTTGTTGTACGGGACACGGCGGTCAATCCGGAGAATGACCCGAACTTCATCCTGCGCTCTCGAAAGTTCCCCGTCCTTTGCTGTAACCACGAGCGCGTTTTCCTTCGCCGTTGGATATACCTTCTGCATGGTGAAATAGGGAATCAAAATCCGCAGATCCTGCTGGCCGAACGATGCCGCGGGCCGATTCATCGTACCGATAATCTGGAATTCTTTTCCGTCGACAACAATCGGTTTGCCAATCGGATCCGTACCCGCATACAGTCCGCTTTCGACATCCGCTCCGATGACCGCCACGGAGGCGCGACGACGGTCTTCTTCTTCCGTAAGAAAACGTCCGCGGTGAATGTCTACCTGCCCTCCGGACGCATAGACAGCCTGAACTCCGATCAGGTTGACGGCATCCAGCTCGCTTCCTTTAAACCGAGCATCAACAAACTCTCCGTTTCGAATCGTGCGAAGAAGCATAGGAGAAACGCGTTCGCAGGCCTCGCATCGCTCTCGTATATCGACTGCGTTTTGATACGTCAAGTCCTTGCGCGTGCGCTCTTCTCCACTCAACTCCGCGTGTATTCCGACGGGGAATTTGAAGATAAGGATTGAGTTGGGTCCAAGATTTCTCAATACGGACGTTATATACGAGTCAAAACCGGTAAGAATGGCTCCCACTCCGATGATCGTACCTGTTCCCATGACAACACCCAATACGGTTAGAAACGCTCGCAGCTTGTGGGTGCGAATTGTCTCGAAAGCCAATGTTCCGGCGTTGTAAAAAGGAAGCCAATTCATAGCTTGTTATCTCTCTGCCCGCAGCGCCTCAATGGGATCGAGCTTGGAGGCTTGCCGCGCTGGATAAATGCCGAAAAACAATCCCACAATCGCGGAAACTCCCACCCCGAGCACAACCGAGGCCACGGGCAAGGTCATCGGCACCGACGCCAATTTTCGGATGCTGGTCGATATGATCCACGCTATGGCCACGCCGATCAGTCCTCCTGTCGCCGCCAACATCGCCGATTCGACGAGGAATTGGTTGAGAATGTCGACTCTGCGCGCCCCGAGTGATTTGCGTATTCCAATTTCTTGCGTGCGCTCGGTAACGGCGGCAAGCATGATGTTCATGATGACGATTCCTCCCACCACCATGAACACGGAAACGATACCGACCGCGACTGCCGCAATGGCATTCGTCAATTGGCCCCATAAGTTGACAAGGGAGTCTGATGATTGAATACCGAAATTGTCGTCCTGATTCGGGCGCATGTGGCGCGCGACACGCATCAGCATTCGCACCTGGTCCTCGGCTTCAAACAGGTGCCGCTGGTCTAAGGCTTTTGCGACCAGACTGATGCCTTTCTCTGAGCCGTACATCTTGAAGTAACTGCCAATCGGGATCATCACGAAACTATCCTGCGATTGTCCAAAAACGCTGCCGAGCGCCTGCGCGACACCTACGACCTCGAACGGCACTCCGTTCACTTGAATGGCGTTGCCAATGGGATCGCGGTCGACAAAAAACTTGTTTTTGACATCGCTGCCGATAAAAGCCACAGTTGCCCGACGCCTTATTTCGGAATCGGAAATGACGCGCCCGATATCGACCTGAACATTGTTGAGCGCCGGGATATTACCGGTGACTCCTTGAATGGTCACGCCGTCCATGCCTTGACCTTCGTACGCAATACGTCCCTGTGTTTCCGATGTCATTCCGATATCGCGCAGCTCGGTTGCGTGATCGCGGATGAATTCATATTCCTCGGGCCTGATCTCCGGATTCCGTTTCATCATCCTCATAAACACCTTGGGATCGAAGCCGGTGAACGCGATCCGCTCGACATGAAATCCATCCGCGCCCATCGTCGAGACCTTGTCAGCAATGTACAAATTCATTCCGTGGATCAGAGCCGTCACCGAGATGAGCGTCGTGGTCGCGAGGATGATTCCCAGCAGCGTTAGAAAGCTACGCAGCTTGTTTTTGTTAAGTGAATCGACGGCAATACGTGCGGCCTCCCAGAAAGAAGCATTTGGCCGAAATTTCCGCGTGTTCGGCACAGTTCACTTCGCCAATATCGCGGACTGCGAAACTCGGGGCTTCTAGCGGCCTGAACTGACGGGCTCGCGTCAATCCAATCGAGTACGACAGTATCAAGCCAAAAACGAGGTCTTTTTCGAGAGAGAAACCCAATATGCCCGCCGTGCTCGGTCGCAAGGAGCGTCAGAGCCGGGTTGGTGCGAAAGGCAGGACAATCGTAGATCTCGAACGGTACCAGAGGATCGTCTTTTGCGCAGACGATAAGCGTTGGAATCCGGATTGCATCAAGGAATCTGATGGCGGATTGTGTCGCATAGTAATTGCTCGCATCTCCAAATCCAAATAGGCGAGCCGTGAACCGGTCGTCGAATTCCCAGATTGTTTTCACGTAACCCAGGTCCGCAGTACTGTAAATATCCGGCAAGGCACTGCTCTTTCTCCTCACCCGGTTTTTTAATCTAGTCACAAACCGCCGTGAGTAGAGGAGGTTTGAACGCCTATCGATGCACCGGACGCAGGTAGCCAAATCGATCGGAGTCGAAATCGCACAAATCCCGGCCAGCAATGTTGTCTCGCCTAATTCTCCGGCGAGCTTCAGCGCAACATTTCCCCCAAGTGAAAAACCAATCAGGAAGGTTGGACTGCGCTCTCGTTCGCGAATGTGCTGAAGGATCGTTTTCGTGTCGCTCGTCAGTCCGGAGTGATACATCGTCTCGCACAATTCTTCACTGTCTCCGCAACTCCGAAGGTTTACGCGATGCACACCAAAACCACGCACGAGCGCTTCTTGGGTAAAGCTCAAAATGTAACCGGCGTTCGCAGATCCCTCGAGTCCATGCAGGAGAACGATTTGTCCACGCGGGGTTTGCACCGGCTGATGCTCAAGGACCAAGATGCTGTTCGCTGCGTCCATCCGATATTGTTTGCGCCTCACGGGAAAGCGCTTCTCATCGATCCTTCTGGGCCAGAAATTGCCCGCTATCGTGAGCAAATGCGGGTTGCGGAAGATTGGCTGGAAATCCGTGCGCAAATACGATTGTACCGGCGGAGATCAAGGACCGGAGATGTCATCTCGTCATATACGAACGAGTTCCTGCTGTTCCTCACCGGTCACTCTTGCGAATTTATCGCCGACGTAGACGTTTACTTCCGATCGAATTCCAAACTCAGGCAGGTAAACGCCCGGTTCGATAGAAAAGCACGTTCTCGCAAGAACCCGCCGCTCATCGTGCGATTCCAGATTATCCATGTTTGCGCCAGTCCCATGCACCTCCGTCCCGATGCTGTGGCCGGTACGGTGAAAAAAGAACTCGCCGTATCCGCGCTGATCGATGTATGCGCGCGCGACGTCGTCTACTTCGAATCCGGCGAGCGGCTCTCCTGCGGATACTTTTCGAATCACAAAATCCGAAGCGCTTTTTCTCGCATCTCTGACGATCTCGAACACCTTCAGGATTGGTGCCGGAATGGTATCACCACAAAAGCCAGTCCATGTCACGTCGTAGAAGACGGCATCCGGCTGATTGAGCTTCGCCCAAAGGTCAATAAGCACAACATCGCCGTTCTGGATTTGGGAGGTTTTCTCCAAGGCCGGCTCGTAGTGCGGATCGGAAGCATTCCCATTCACAGCCACAATCGGACCGTGGTCCGTAACCAGATTCGCCCGCGAAAAGCGCGTTCGAATAAATTGCTGCACGTCATATTCGGTGACCGGCTGATGTGATCGCAACCGCTCGCCAATGTACCCGAATGCATCACGACGCACTTGGTCCACAAGTTTGCCCGCCTCGATGTGCATTCGAAACTGTTCCTCAGTCCAGCGCGCTTCAAACTCCTGCACAAGATCTGCGGAACTGACTACTTCAATGCCAACTCCTCGCACCAATTCGAGTGTTCCTGCGTCGACTAGCGATATGTACGGGATCGCGCACTTCGGCGAGTATTGCATCGCAATCCGCGAACATCCCGAAAGCAAGTCGGTTAGCCTTCGCTGCTGGTCTGTCCAGCTCGAATATGATTCCTTTCGGCCCGGCAAGCCGTCCAGTACACCGCTCTCGATTCTATGCACGAGTTTTCGAGGCTCGCCAACCGCCGGTACCAAGTAGTACCATCGCCTGGAAACCATAGGAACATCGTGAATTTGCAGCACTCGGTAGGCAAGAGGATCGCGAAAATGGTGATCAAAAAAGAGCCATCCGTCGAGCGCCTCCCGGGCGAGGGCCTCCTGAATCACGTTGAGAATCACTTCAGTATTCTAAGCGGTCCCGGTTGTGCGCTCCAAAGCCTTAAATGCATTCGGGGTAGGAGCTGGGGTACGAAGGCTCACGAAGATCAAGCTGCCCACGGAAACAAGCAGAGCCGGATAGACTGCGTCGACGCCCCCAATCTCCGCCCGGATTGCCACCGGGCCGTATTGCTGCGCCATTTCCCAAGCCACGGTAATGAACGTCCCCAATAAAATTGACGACACAGCTCCAGCAGCCGTCGCGCGCTTCCAAAAAAACACCGCCATGACCGCCGGTGTCACCGCTGCGCCGTAAACCGTGTACGCATACAGCGATGCTTTCAATACAGACTCGAACTGTGTTGCCTGCAGCACCGCGAAAATTCCCAAAAGGACAACAATCATGCGCGATACGAATAGCGTGCGCCGCTCGCTGGCGTTGCGGTCAATGAAACGCTCATACACGTCGTGTATTAAATTTGTCGCCGGCGAGAAGAGATAGTTGTTCGCAGTCGAGATGATCTTTGCAAACACGCCGCCCAGCAAAATCGCTCCGAGCAAGCTAGGAAGAGCTTGTTTAGCGGTAAGAGGAATAATCTCGCGAGGCCTGTCGGTCCGCAACTTTGCGCTAGCTACTACAGCTACAACAACGAGCAGCGTCTCGAGCGTAATTGTGCCCACAATCCAACCCACTACCGACTTCCGTGCGTCACTCTCTGACTTGGCAGAAAAAAACTTTTGGTACATGCCTTGATTTCCAATAAGTAACAGCAGCGTCGGGAGCATCAGTCCCAAGGCTCCAAGCAGGGTATAATTCCCGAGAATCTCGAAGTGCGTAGCGGGAAGCGCATTGTGAACGACCTTCCAACCGCCAATTCGCCCCAACAAAACAGGCACAGCCACGATCACCGTCAGTGTCACCATCGATCCGATCACCAGATCAAGATACGCGATTGACGCCATCCCGGCTGCTGCGGTGAACAGAATCACGAACGCAGCAATGATGTATAAACCGATTCGCCGGTCCAGTTGCGGAAAAATGAGATGAAGGATGTCCCCACCGCCAATAAATTGGTAGCTTGTGATGATTGTGTATGAGATAACAATCGCAATCGTGGCGAGGACACGCGCAGTGGGGTTATATCTCGCTTCGAGCAGGTCGGGGACTGTAAACTGTGCAAAATGCCTCGCCCGGCCGGCGATCATTCCGATGATCAGCAATCCAACCCAACCTCCGAGCGGTTGCCATAGGGCGACGAAGCCGTTTCGATAAGCGTTCTCCGCGCCAGCCAACAGGCTTCCAGCGCCGATCCACGACGAAAGTAAAGTGAACACGAGAACTGGCCAGCTCAACGTCCGGCCAGCGACCAGAAAATCTGTGGTGTCTTTGACCTGGGTTGTCCTGTACGCCGTTATGCCGCACAATGTCAACACAACGAGCGAGACAGTGACGGCATAGATCATGAACCGACTATCTTACCTGTACAGAGGGTGAAGAAAGGCTCAGCCTTGCCGCTCGCTTCGAGTGTTTAATACAAACGGAGGCGCAGAATACCCGATCAGACAGTACTGATCAAGTGCGAACAGCACGACAGATTCGAGTCCCTGAGACAACGCGATGTTTACTTCCTTCATCCATGACGTTCGTGCATTCCCGATGCCGACGAGATGGCTTCGTTGCGAGCTCCGAAAAACCTTTTTGGGCGCTCACGGCGATTGAGGCAGCACTTTGATCGAGATTGTAGCTCCCGGTGAACGTAAAGCTTTCGGTCTTCAGACACGTTAAGTTCGCGGCTGTCCAATCCCCGGCCGGGAAGTTAACCAGCTCATCGAGGCTGGGGCTGTAGTTAGGATCCTGGTTCGTGTCAGTCGGGTAAAGCACCTCGTATCGACACCCAGGATATTTACTTTGCAAGGCTGATCGGATTGTCGCCGTGCAGGCTCCGATGAGCGTGGGGAGAAAGGCGACCTCATTAGGATAAACAGCCGGGTCGACGTCATTGCTGGAGATCGTCTGTATCGGCACTCCGAACTGAGTTTCGAACTGCTGCTGTGTGTACGCGTCGTAGAACGGCATGCTTACGGGCGCATCGCCCGCGAGATTCCACGGAAAATACCACCATTGCACTTCACCGGACTGAAGGTAAGGGACGAGACCAGAATCGTCCTGTAGAGCAGCCATATCAAGATAGACGCGCGTCCAAAAGCCAAGGCATGTCGGAGAAAAGTTCGTCATCACCGCAGGTGTCGAGACAATCACTGGGCTGCCATCGCTGCGGCGCTGTGCCAATCCGCTTGCGACATTCGGATCGGCATTCTTCAGCTCCGTGCTGAATGCTGTTACAACATCGATGCCATACGCGAACAATGCCTTGAAATACGCCGAGGACCAATCTCGCGCCGCGCGGTTGATAGTGGGTGTCGTTGTCAGGTCGGTGCGCCAGTAGTACGTAACCGGGGTCAGACTCGTATCTAAGTCGCCATCGTATTGCGTTCCAGGGAAACCACCGGAAAGAACGGTACCGGACGCAGTCGCCGTAAATGCGTTGTTCGCACTGGTGTTAATCGAAAGAAATGTTTGAGGTGGAGCGTCAGGTTGGTTCGGCCACGGAGTCAGCGTTCGCTGAACGATTGTTAACGCACCTTGCGTCGCAGACGCCCAAACGGCGTTGTAGCCGGTATTGATGAGGTTCGCGAAAGCTTGTGCGACGGTCGCCGGCGTATCATCGGGCAAATTCAGATGCGTCAGCGTGCTCAGTTGATCGAGGCTCGGCCCGATTCCCAAAGTAATGTAACCCCCAGTGTACGGGGCATTTGCGGCGAATGTCACGGTAGCGCTGTTATACACGTGTCCAGGCAATACGATGTTGTAAAACCAGAGAGCGCCTGCATAGTGATTTACCCTTCCCGCAAAACCCAACGTATTAATAATCCAGGCAGTACGCTCCGCAGGCAGAGATTGAGAATGATAGGTATCCCAATCCGTCGCAAGCGCTAGATTCGCCTGCGGCGCGAACTGTGGCACACTCATCGAAGGATAAACTATCTCGAGAAAATCAAAATACAGAGAGGAAGCACCGCTAAACGCCGGATTTTCTTGATCAGTAATGACAACCGTGTGCGTTCCTGCGCTAAAGGTGCCAACGTGTAGCCGAACCAACACGTCTTCAAGTGGAGTATATAAAGAAAACTGCTGGCTCGATCCGTCCACGGCAATATTGATAAGCGATCCCGAGGAAGTCAAGCGGCTGCCAACGTACAGATCGTGCTGCGCCGATTCGTGGTACGTGATTGTCGCGCTATCGTTTTCAGTCTGGGTGACGTGAATCGTGCTACCGGAATAATTTCCGGTCTGAAGCGTCCATGTTCCCGAATATGCGACTTGGGGATCGTCATCTTCGATGCGTCTGCTGCCCGGGCCCGCGACGAAGTACTCCCGCCCGCTTCCCGTCACGCTCCAATTCGAAATCGTCACGCTGAACTCAAGCTGCGAGAAACTCCCGGGCTGTAAATCTGGCGCCCAAGTCCACCGAAGTTTTCGTACTCTTGAGGTCGGGATGGCAACCTGAGATTGTCCCGGACTAGGAACGCTTGTGGTGTATCCGAGAAGTGAGGCGAAATTCACAGAAATTTCGTACGTGCTTGGAAACGCTCCGCCGCTCAACGTGGCTGATGCGCTCACCCAGCTCTCAGTGGCTCCAGGGCTAACGAATCCGTACACCGTAACGCGATTGCCATTAGCTCCCGTTTTGTTTGCCTGGGTTCCCGTCCCGATCCAAGTTAATGTGACACTTGGCCCATCGCTTGAGGCCGTAAAGCCTTGCGACTGCTGGGTGATGACTGCGGCAAGTTGGCTCGCTATGGTATCGAGCGTATCTTCCGCCTGAACTTGATAATAGTAGTGTTGTTCGGGGTATACTCCGCCGGCGGTGGACAATGGAATCGGCATGCAGACTCCAACGCTGTCACCGGTCGTGGGCGTGCCGTTCAGCGTCATTATTGCCGAAGCGCTTTCATATGTTCCGGTGACCGGAGTCGCATAGTTCATAAGCGGCACGTAGTAGATTTGTTCGGATCCACTATCGTCCGTCGCCCAGATTCGCAGGTTCGGCCAATCCACCGTAGGGAAAAGAGTAGATTCGAAAGGTATGCAGTTAGTTCGTGTCTCTTGGTAAGTCAGTTGCAGCCCGCTGAGGTCGCCGTCCGGTAGATATCGAATCGCGGGGTGTTCGAACACATTGTCGCGGCTCCATTCGACCACCGCCCAGTCAAACTGCTGCCTCCAGTTTCCAGAGACCGTGAAACCGGTTTCGCTCGCACCACTCATTGCTGCGATTGCCGTCGGGGTCAAGAAATAGCACTGCAGGTCGCGATGCGGGCTGAGCTTATATAGCTGTTCGGCCATTTTACAAACGAATGGTTACCGTCAGATCACGGCCGGGGCTGGCCAAACCTTGATAACCGGCAACGACTTGCAACGAAACATTCATTGTCAGTGTGGCTCCGTCCTGCAAGGGAGGCAGATTCACTCCGTCTATCGGCCCAGGTGACGGATAGACCGGCTGCCCTCCCGAGTAAACCGGTGGCGCTCCCGATTCCGTATTGCCTGGCGCGATCACCACCGTGCAGTACTCCATGCCGTTCTGCAGGATGTCAATGTTAACCGCGTAACCGGCAGCAGCTTGGCCGATCATGGCGCGAATGTCTCGTACAGCATGCGACGATTCGACCAGCAATGGGGGCGTTGGACTTTGTTGCGTTGCCAGATATCCGCTTACCTGAATCGCGAATTGGCCTCCGGATAGCGTCCGCAGGCCGCCGTTTTCTGCTGCATAACACAATTCCTGGGCCGCGCTGTTGCCGAAAACGTTCGTCACGTAGAACTGCGCCGCCGCGATCCGAATGTCCGGCAGACTCACGGTATTTACGAAATTGGCTGACGCCCTATTCTCAAAGAAGTTAGCTGCAAACGGTACAACGATCGCTGCGGTCGCAAGCTTCAGTACGGGATCACCGTCACTGTGCTCCGCTGCTACGGAGCCGAGAGATCCTCTGGCGACCGCATAAAATCCAACGGCTCTCTCCAACGCGACGACAGTTACCACTTCACTGCCGATCTGAATGACGTCTCCTACGGCTGCCTCAAACCGTTGGGCTCCAGGCGCAGGCTGTACAGCCAATGTACCTGTCGTCGCGTCGATTGGAGCCGCTAAGGTGTAAGCACTCGGAGTATCAAGCTCGTTCCAGAAAAATATTTGAAGCGTGCCACTGGAAACTGAGGCTATATTTGTCGAGCTTGTAAACCCAACTTCATACAGGGTGAGACTGCCATCCCCGAGTGCTTCCAACTGAAAATTCGGCATGCTCGGCAAACCGGCATCAGGCTCGGTAGCCCCAAGCACACAACGCGTCAGCGGGCACAAGTCTGGGGATCCTTCCTGATTATTTACATTCGCCCCGCGCCCTGATATTTCAATCACGGTACCCGCTTCGTAGGGCACCTCAAACTGCGCGGGGCTTGTGGCAGACACCGCCGCAAATTTCCATGATGATTCCGCAACCACGAAAATGCTACTCGCATCAGGCACTACAGACCACGCCGGCGTGACTGTCAACGTCGTTTCATCGTTGGTTGATATTGCTCGTTCCTGTCCGCGTCCGGCTCCCTCGATAATCCGAACAATCATCCCGGCATAAGCAAGGGCCGTGGCCCCCAAGTTCGAATTTCCAATCGTGGTTGCGGAGAAAATCGCCGCCCCCAAGGGACCCGCATATTCCTGGCGGTAGTAGAAGTTTGCATGATCGAAGCTTGCGTCGGGCGGCCCAAGTGGCTCGAGAACAGCCCCGACATCCGTGTATTGCGGGCGGCCATTTGAATCGAGAGCCAGCGAGCTGACGGGAATGGGTCCCGCGATTCGGTAGAGCAGTTGTGGCGTCGCCCCCCGATAAATATCCACGGAAACCGTTCCCGAAGGAAAGCTCAGTTCAGTGAGCGTAACTGCATTTGAATTCGTTCCCGTCGGCGTTACGGCTGGAACCGTAAATGACAAAGATCCCTCTTTACCCGCGCCATCCACCGCTGTCACTGCGTAGTAAAGGCTGCTGCCGCCAGCAAGCGTTCCGCCCGCTGTTGCGTAAGCGGGAGATAAGCTGACGAGCGGCAGGTTCGGCGAATTTGGGTTTGGCTTTGTCGGCACTGCGAAGCTCACATTCAACAGGTCGATGGCTGTTCCATCGCTCAAGGCCTGAATGTTCTCTTGAACGCCAAAATCGAAATACTCAATGTTCTGGCTCGAGTCGAGATGAGGCACCGTTCCGATAAGAGGGCGAGGACTCTGCACCCCGGCGTTGGGCTGTCTGCCAGCCCCTCCGAGCACAGCAGGACTGTCGCTGTACCAGGCATCATCGTGGATCTGGGCCAAGATCGTCACAACTTGGTAATCCATCGCTGGCGACAGCTTTACAACGCGATAGGGAACACGCGTCAAGCCTTCTTTCGCGTAAGTCAGCGAGATAATGTCGCCCGGCCGAATCTTTAAGGCTCGGAAGCTGGTTTGAAGTTGAACGAACGCATTGCCTTTGGTGGATTTATCTAATTGTCGAAGCAGTACGCGGTTAGCCTGGCTAAAGTTAGAAATCCCCAGAGCCGTCGACTGGCTACTGATTTCGTAACCGATTAAGCTGGCATCGTCAGCATCAACGACCGACAAACTATCTTGTTGGTACTCATTCGATGCATCCTGAAATTCGACACTCAGCCGGTTCGATGTCTCCGATATGCTACGCGAGGTTAGACGGACGGTAGAGGTTCCGTTTGGATTCCGCAGGATCCCCGAGAACGGACCTGAGGCATCACTAAACTCGTAAGCAGGCCACCCTCCGTTCAGAGCCTGTGTGCTATTCCCTCCATCCGGAAGTGTCGGCTGCTGACCAGCAAGGGTGGTCTCGGGCAGCAGTTCGAGCAACCCTGTGGGCCCGTACCGCAGCATCAGGCTCGAAGCCACCCGAATACCGCGGACCACTACTGCTGCGCTCTGTCTTTTCGTGAGGACCAGATTGCACTGGTATCGCGGAATCTGGATCTGAAATCCATTCAAGTCCGTCGTAGTAATTAGTTCACCGCAAAAGGCGGCCGCGATCGCAAAGGTGGGAATGTTAATGTCTGCTAGCGACCAACCACACCGTCGGAGTATGTCCAAAATCACCCAAGCCGGATTATTCGTGAACGCCGTAGCCTGAAGCGTTCCATCGGCGTTGTAAATATCGAGATTCAATCCTTGAAGCAGTACCTCAACAGTGGGAAGCGATTTTCCGCTGCTTATCCGGTTCGGTACAACCACCGAAAGCACAGCGATCGTGCCATATGGGTCTCCCAACGGATTGCCATTTGAATCTAGGAAGTCGAGGTTGAAATTCCCCGTACGAGCACCCATTGTGACAACGTTGTACCAACCCGTCGTGGTCATATCCGTGCCCTGCACGGCCAATGGAATCTCAATGTCATTCACAACAACCTTGTACACACTGGTTATGGGCGGTGGCGTCACGCTCTCAATCGCGCCCATTCCCAGCAAGATCTCCATATGCGTCAGGTTGCCGTCGTTTCGGGAGAAAATAACCGGCGCTCTCAACCATCCCGTTCCATAAACGATAGGTACTGGGTCGTTGTATTTCGCCGAATTATCGAGCAATGGCGATATGTGCGATGTCTTGCTCCCGGACGTCCGAACCATAATCGCCGAGGGAACGAACTCGAATCCGCCAAAACGCCGGGTCAAATTCCCAGAGGCGTCTTGATCGAACATGCCTCTTTGTTGGCATTGGGCTCTTGACTGGTCACAGGACGTGAACGCCTGCCCATTGTCATCGAGATTCCCTGCGCCACCTGCGATATCGCTCGAATATCCGCACCTAAAAAATCGTGAGTAACGCCCATTAACCCCGCCTTCGCTAGCTTCCGTTCTTTGTGCGGCCGTTGTAGGAAATGTCCATGGACAGGAGCGCTGTACGCTAACTTCCGGTAGGGGAATGCGTTGCAGGCTTAGTTTGTTCGTGAAGCTCACTTGCAATGAATCTTCGGAAATCAAATCGGGATCCCCAGCAATACCCCGGAACAGTACCGTGCTCTCCGTTGTGATTGTGCCGCTGGGTAAATCCGCGAAGGCAAAATACACGGTCAGTTGCGAGCCTTTGAGCCCAATATTGCTGTTCAGCTCCGACATCAGCGAATCAGCATTCGCCAAGGTAAGTGAGAGTTGCGTGATGCCGTCCATCGCATCATCGGCCGACAATTGAAGATCGAACAAATTGTGCTTTAGGACCCTTGCTGAATACTGCTGACCGTTGAAGGCGACTGCATGACTGCACCAATACTCAACATCACCAGAAGGCAGAACACATTGGAAGAACAACAGCGGCGTATCGGCTTCGGCGAGCTGCTTTACTTGGTTAATTGTCGGCATTCGTTGTCTCTATATGGCGGTTTCAATAGTGAAGGAAGTGGAAAATAGGTTTGGCGCTTCCGCGATGATCGCCAGCTCGTTGACCGCCCAGTGCGCATTAGCGTAAACGCCCCCGGTCGCTACCGTCGGTCTGTAACGCGACGGAACGGTCTGCGCCTCAAGCTGAGGCCCGTACAACTCCACTTCCTGCCCGGCGGCGAGCCCGATCGCAACCGAAAAACCTTCGCCCGGGTCTGCTAGTCGCCCACTCGAGACCACGCGACTCCAATTCGGCCCTATCGATACCGTACTTTCTTCCGTGGCTGACGGCCCGTTTCGAACCAGGGTGACCGTCGCTGTGGATTGGCTCCTGGCATAAGCTGAAAAACAATACTGATAATTCGCGGGGACATCCAATCTTTGACTAATCTCGAGGGTGGATTGGCTTGTATTTACGACGGTGAAGGCCGCCGAGCCGCCGTCGGGATCTATAGAACCTGGAGTTACCGTCATTAGCGCTGGGCTTTGCCACCCTGCAGCCGTCAGATCCGAACTGAAGACCAACATATTGTCAGTCGGATCTATAAATGTGAACGCCTGCAGGGGACCTGAGCATGCAGAGAAATGTTGCTGTATGGCGGCTAAATCGGAAGATGATAGCTCTGTGTACTGGAGCTGCCATAATAATTGCGAGCCATTTGGATCGACATATAGCACAAGGGTTCCGTCGGCAAGCAGATTCTTGATCGTCCGGACTGTTTTGGTTTTTCGTATTGGGTATTGTGCGAGCGCGCCGCTCGTCAGCTGGGGGTAATACAGATTAGCCATTTGTTTCGATCACCCAAAACGAGGATGAGGCCGCATCCACGCCCACGTATTCCGTTACCAGAACAGGAGCGCCAATTCTGCAATTTGGAACCACAGCCCCGCTAAACGGATCCACAAAACTAAAAGGCGAGTACTCGCCTTGTTGCTCGGAAAAAAACTCTTCTATCTGCTGAATCTCTGCCTCGTTAAGTAAATCTAGCCGGATCTGCCACTGGCGATAACTTCTTCCCTGTGTAAGATACCTTTGATCGGATCCATCCATAAAACGCAGCACCTGAACCCCTTGCCCATTTACGAGAGGAGCCGGGTACTGACTGACAGCGCCAGTACTCAGCAACGGAAAATCGGCCATTCAAATCTCCATCATCGAATCGAGGGGGGAGCTGGAACTTAACAGCGAGCTTCGGAACGCCTGCGCGCTTCGGTTCTTCATCCAGTGGTCCCGTTCTCTGGGCGCTGACGCCTGATTGAAACGCACCAAGAAACTCAATAAGCTCTTATCACTGTTGGCCATGCTGTCTCTCCATTTGCCAGGCTTTCTCTAGGACCAAAACGGCGTCGGCCGTTTTCGCCTCTAATCCCCACGGCGTTCCTCCTCCAAACTGCTTCCAAGTCCAGAACTGTTCTAAGAAATACAGACTTCGCTCAGTGATGACAGACTTTGGACATTGAGAGGAGAAGACGTCCCTCCTTGCCCAGACTGCCTTGCCGTTTGCCGGCTGGGTCCGTCCCATCCATGCGCAATTTCTGCGCTCCGCCAAACCGCTTGACCGGCAGGTATCGCAATTCCACGCGGCTGGCGATGAAAACTGAAAATGGAATGCGATTAGAAGTTTTTTCGTTCTTCTTCTGCAAGATTGCAACTGTCGCGAATAGCGGCAGCAATTTCATCGCTTAATGCTTCCGGACCCTTTTCGATCAGTAACTCTACCGTGACCGGTTGACCATCGATCAATAATCCGGTGATTTCCGCTAGTCCCCACTCGAGATAGAGTCGCCGGACGAATAACTCCTTGAGGGCAGCTTCTATTTGGTCCGACATATCACCGGACCGCAAAAATTCATGGCGCAACAGAAGCTCGCGCGTCCTTTTTGTGAGCTCGATCCGCTGCGCCAGCGATACCCTTCGAATGGCAAACTGAACGCCCCGGGTGACGATGCTATCGCGCCAGCTAAGGCTTGAATACTTCACATTCTTATGCAAATGCGATGTAAATTTCATCTTCTGATATTCCTTGGGCCCGATTGTTTTGAAACTGCCATTGCAACCTGGTTTCGCCATCATCGTAATTGGGGATTTCAGGCGTCACATTGGGTATAAACACGCCCAGTAACTGCCCTTGCTGGTATCCGAGCTGCAACATCGCCGAGATCAGACTTCTCTGCTTCGCCGCTGCGTAGAGCGCTGTCGTTTGCGTGTCGTCCTGAGCAAATAGCGTGAATGCTGATGTTACCTGGCGTTCGCCAGGCGCAATCGCCCTGGGAAATGATGACCCGAACTCTTGATTTCTAACTTCGATATTGTTTTTGATCTCTAGCGCTGCCTGCGTTAGAGTGAAGAACTGGTTCGCCGGGCTGCCGAGCCATACTTCCCCTAAATGCCCCGGTACAATCGAATAATCAAAAGTCGATAACGCCGGTTCGGAGGGAAAACTGGCGAGCCCGGCAGTCCCTTGTACAAAGCTGCTTGAATCAATGAGATCAGCCGCCGGACCATTAAATAGGAATTCGTGGAAGTCTCCGTTTACGGACAGTTGAATGGTATCGACCGCTGCGCCCGTAACGACTCGGCTTACTGCCGCCGTTGGATCCCAGTAATCGTATAGCGTTACACTTGGTAAATTGACTGATAATCGGTAGGTCGCTGTCGGTGCAAGGGCCGCATTAGCCGTCGGTGAACTCGAGAATGGGGCGTTTATAACCAGCGTAGATGGATCCGGTACACTTACGACAAAACGGATTTCGTTGTTGTAAGCAACAGCCGATCCGATCGAGAGACCGTGCGCAGCATTCGTGCTGAATTGTGTTGGCTGTTGTACAGTGGCCACCGTAAGACCCGCGCTCAATTGCGCCGGCGCGCCTAGACCTGCATGGAACAGAGGCCCGTAAGCGGGTTCTTGAGTGCCACTCCATGAGGTCAAGTACGTACGCACGTCAAATGCCGTATTTCGCCGCGAGTCTTTCGATCCTCCCAAAAAGGTGCGCGTTCCTGTCTTGTCTAGTCGCTTGCCAAGCTGCAAGGCCTGGTGAGCTTGCAATCGAAGTGCCGGGAAACGGTTGGATGCAACGACTGGCGCAGCTTGTCCAAAGCTCGCCTCTACGGCGACGTAGAATCTGTTCGCATTCGATGCTATGTAATTCCCCATGTTCCCGCTCCTAATTCTGGCTAACGTTCAAATTGCAAGTTACTTTCGCTGATTCGATGTACCCAAATCCGCCGGCCTTGGGCGGTTGAAATTGAACCTCGTACATGCCGGAGAAAAAGATTCCGTCACCCCAATCGCCGATATTTTGGCGAAGGATATCTGTGAACGCCTCCACATAGAAGTGGATCCACCGATCCACGTCTTCTACCAAGTTCCCGCTGGCCCAAACGTCGCCCGTGACGGAAACTGTTCCCGAGAGAGATCGAAACTTTTCTATCTGGGTGTTCTTCAGTCCACTTGCATAAAGGCATATGCGTGGGTAAGTCAATTGCTCGTTCAAATCGGCAATAGGGGAGGGCGCCGAACTCAGAATGACCTGGTCCGAGCTGAGACGAGGTACTTGGCTGTTGTTTGAAGACGCCAACCTCGAGATCTGCTGCTGAAGTGCATTTCCACTGGTCAGCAAACCCGCAACTTTTTCCGCGGCAAGAATCGTTATTGGGAGCATCTTACCCTCTTAGAAGCTGCCGCGAAAGAGCAATATAGAAATCGGGCTGCTGTCCGTTTGTCGCTTGCGACCCGGAAACGAGGCCGGAATCAGGAAGCTGCCACACCGAGCCGATTCCGATCGGTTGAACATTTTGCCTAGTCAGCCCGTCGCTGCTTGAGTTGGCATAGATGTTCCAGCCGATCGCGTTACTTGGACTGTTTGCACCTTCAGCCATTTGAATCGTCACCGACACCGACCCATTTAGAATTAGTCCGTTTATTGGGCTCAACGCGCTCTCGTTGCCGTGACTGTCCACCCAGGCCGTCTGGATGAAAAGCGATCCCAAATTTACGCTCCCGGTCTGAACGGAGGCTACCGGCATGGACGGCTGCGGCAGCGGCTTGTAGACGATCCCCAGACCTGACATGAACACCATCTCAGCGGCGTGTTGGGAGGCCGTTTGGTATTCCGTCCATTTACCTTGAAAACGCGTGTTGAGCTGGACATTGTACGCTTCCGCGAAAAAGCGGGACAACGATTCCATACAAATCCATTGCTGAACCGGCGCAGTGATTACCACCGTTGACAAGCCAATGAGCCGCCGAGTCAGGAACTGCGGGTCCGAAGCGCCCACGTTCAACATCCATAGCATCAACTCTTCGCCAATGGAGCTTACAGCCAGATTGATCTTCGTGTCCACGTTGATTGCGTGCGACGAAGCCACTTGTGCGAGGGTGGACTCAAACGGCAAAAGGTCGGTGAGTGAGATGACATTCGCATCGGTAAAGAGAGCCATGTGATTAAGGTTCGGTCCGATCTTTTGTCTCACCTAACTGCTTCTGAAGGTCTGAATCGTTAAGGAGAGTCACTCGCACTCGTCGCGCGAGGTCAGCTCTCTCGCTCGCGGCCTTGCGTACTGCCCGTTCTTCTCTGTACGACTGCTTCTCTTCGGGACTGGCCAATGTCGCGCGGCCCTCGACGATCAGCTTGGCCGCCATGTAACGTGATACTTCCGACACGGTTCCTGCCTTCCCTCCCTCTGCCGTCTCTAGGCTCGTCACCATCGGATAATCCTCGTCGATGCTCGATTCAATCTCGCGGAGCTTTCGGAAATATTGTCGTAAGTCCACTGCGTGCCTCCTATCAGAAAAAGGGAGCCGCCCAAACGGCTCCCTGAAAGTAATCTACCCGAAAAAGCGATTAGCTATTCACCTGAACCGCAAAATTATTCCGCAACACACCTGTTCCATACAGAACGTCCACTGTGAACTGCTGCGACAGAGTGTTCGGCTGATAACTCATGACCACGCGAATGCCGAAATTGCCCATCTCGGCGTACTCGGCGATCGCGCCCGTGCCCGGCAGCGGTTGAGGCAGCCGACGGACAACCAAGCCGAGCCCGTCCCGGCTGAATGCCAGGTTGTGAGCGTTGGGGCTCGTCGCGCCAGTTACAGGCACGAATTGCGAACGGAGGATGAAGAAGTCTTTCATCTTACCGACGTTGCCTTCGACCAAAGCTCGAAGCCCGGCCTCTCCAGCAGAATAGTATTCGCTGAAGCGTGGAATCTGGCGTATTTGCGAGTACGTACTCGAGTTAACCACCAGATACTTCGGCGCGCTCGCCGGAACCATGGCCTGAAACAGCGCAGTTTCGGCGGCATCGATCGTCGCCTCTGTTATCGGAGTTCCAGCAGCTCCAATCGGCGCATTCGCTGTAAATTGGCTGTACAGATTCAGTAGATCGCTTTCCACGCGTTCTGCGATCGCAATGACGGCAGGCTGCATGTACGCCTTCAAAAGCTCGGGAAATGCGAGAGCCTTCGTAACGTCCGGAATCTGGAAAGTCGCTTCGGCGTGCGTATTCAGAACGATCTGGGCGTTCCCCAGACTTGGATTCTGCGGCGTTACCGTCCCGCCCTCCGCAATGTTATTTGCCACAAGAATCGGAGGAATCGGGATATTAACAGTATCCCCGGCGTGCGCCAGGATCGGCTCATAATCACGGTTCACCAAATTGCCCATGACGAAATTTCCCATAAGTGCGGGAAGTGCGTCGGCAGCAACGAGCTTCACGATCGCATTTGCCAAATTGGCAGATGTAATTGTTGACATAAATCTCCTAGTTGAGTCATTACATACGGGCGCGCAGAAACGGTAGGTCTCCTGCGCGCGATTGTTGTTACGCTCTAGATTTCTCTAATGCGCAATGCCGAAGCACACAGCTCGCAATTGCCTTACTTTGCTCGGTGCCTCGGAAACTATTTAGGCCCCACGCAGCGCCTGTGACGCAAGGCGCGAGATCTCCTGGCGTACGCGTTCAAGATCCTCTTTGTTCATCCCCGGCTTGATCTTGTCGATCTCAATTCCAGGGGAACTGGAATGTGCGTTACGCGATCCAGCATGGATACCGCTTCCACCACTGATCCTCGCCGGCAAAAGCTCCGGATTCTCCTGGACAAAACCCGCAAGGTATTCCTGTAAAGATTTGTTATCACAACCCTTTGGTTGCAACCGGCCATCTTCGCCGCGAACGATTTCATCCTTGATCGCCTTAAATGCGAGATCAACTTTACTCACGCCCAAGCGCTGCAATTCGGTTCTAATCTGCGAGTGACGGTCCGTCTCTTCAGCAGCTGACCGGGCCTTCCTGTTCTCTTCAATCAATTGATTCAATCGCGCTTCAAGGCTTTCCCGGCGTTTGCGTTCTTCGAGTAGCTCTGCCTTGTACGCCGGCTCATCTTTCTGTTGTTCCGCCCGAACGAACTCATCAATCGCCTGTCGAACGATTAGCCGAACCTCCGGCTCGACTGCAATCTGCTTATCGTCGGTGATTTGCTCTGACATAAGTCTCCTCTCTACCGCTTGACCTGTGCATCAATCTCACGCGCAATTTCGTCTTTCATTTCTTGTCTGGCATCGCTAACATATTTCAGCGCCAGCCTTTGAAAGATTTGACGCTTCAGCGTGGGGGATTCGATGCCCACCTGCAGGAGGCTGGTGGCATTGTTTAGCTCCATGGCGAAATCTGTGATATCCGCCTCATCCAGGCCCGACACCATAACGGTTACGCCATCCTCACGCGCATCACTCACAGCACTGAACACCTTTTGAATGTTTTCCTTGACGGCCGCTCCATAGGCCCGCAAAACCTCTTGAGTAATCGTGAAATCAAGTTGTTTACTTAAGGCAGATTGTGCGTGCCCACCGACCATCTCGCCAGAAGCTTGCGAAAGGTAACACACCCGATAGATCTCTTCTTTAAGAGTCTCTAAATTTGCTGCGGCAATCTGATAAACCTTTCCGTCTGGTTCCGTCCATCCAAACCTGTCTTGTGGCCCGAGTTGAATATAGTAGCTTTCACCAACAATTTGGTTCCATTCACGATCTGAATAGACAACCGGCATCGCAAATAGCCCCATTGTTATCGCCCAGCCTAAAGCATTTGATTTGTTGAAGTGCTCTAGCTGAAGATGTGCAGCTTTGTTCATCAACCATAGGCCCTGGCTTAACTCGAGGGTCAGCAACGGTACCCGTTTTTCGCGCGCTAACGAGTGGACGCCTTCCGCAACAAGCTGAATATCCGTCTGCTGGTGCTCGCGCGCCACTCGTCTGTAAATCCGGTATTCCGTCCTGTCGAAATATTGCCAGTATGTCTCGTCAACCGTCTCGTTGGAATTGACGCTCGGCTGCTTTCGTATGGATTGTCTTAAGACAACCCAGTCATACTCACCCCGATCATCCAAGCTCCAATTGATCAGATCTTCTGCTTGGTAGCGCACAAGATACGCACGCGATAGCCCCTCGGCCTCTTCTTCCGCCCGGTTCGCAGGCAGTTTTGTTGGACGTGGGAAATCGATCAAAATGTGGCTGCGGCCAGCCACCAATGCGTCTGTCAGACATTGCCTGAAAAAGCTGCTGAGATTTGATCCCCGAAGATCACAGTCGTCCGCAAGCTCCGTTAGGAAGCTCCGGCCTGTCTCGATCCCGCCCTCGAGTTGTAAGCTCGGCTCTCGCCGAAACAGCGTGGCGGCATACCAATCAACAATGGACCCGATATAGTTTTGGTAGAAGGCTCGCTGCAGACGCTCGCCATAGACGTCCAATGGTTCTTTCTGGCGCCGAAGAAGATACTCCGCTGCTCGGTGCTTGAATTCGTGGCCACCTGAGTAAAGATCGCGGTACATTCGCCACATCAGCTTTTGGCGTCGAAATTCGGGATGCTCTCGATCGATATCAATCATTTTGTGTTTTCTGGGTCTCGCAATCGAGCTTCGCGCCTTCACCCACCGTTTCGTTTGTGCACGAAAGCTCATCAATGCCTCAGGCTCAATGCCTCAGACCTCGTCATCCACACATCAAGCTAACGTGATGGAACGCGCATGCCAATCAGCAGTCTGGTAAACATCAGAACTCAGGAGACTTAACTTTTTTTGGTATTCCGTGATTCTTGGCGTTTTCGCACGCGCTGCTTATACCATCAAAGAGAGACAAACAACATGCACGCAATATTATGGTTCGCAATCTTGCTTTCCGCACCGACCACCGCCAACACGACGAGGACAATCTTCACTCCTCTGCTTTCTTACCAGGGCTCTTGGCACGTGACTCGCAAAAGCGGGCCTTCAGGAGCCAAACCGGAGTTGTTGACTGACCAATGTTCGTTATTCGATAGCTATTTCGTTTGCCAGCAAACAATAAATGGACAGGTTGGTGCGCTGCTAATCTTTGTGGTCGGCGATAGAAAGGGGGCGTTTCACACACAAACGATCATGCCAGACGGACGTGCAACGGGTCGCTCCGACCTGGAAATTTCAGGCAATCAGTGGACTTATCTCAGTCGCTGGCAGCAAGGGGGAGGGAAAGTTACTTATTACAAAACGACAAATACATTCCTAGGCAGTGATCGAATACATTTTGAGCAGGCCGAGTCACCGGATGGCGTCCATTGGACAACTAAAGACTCGGGTGAAGAGGTTCGGGTAAAGAGCGGCTCGATTAAGGAATCACAATGAGAATTGATCCGAATCAGCAACGTTAGCTTCCGCCGGGAACTGTAAACGTAGCCGAAGCAGTAACATCGGGGTTCGCGCTGCTAGTCGCCGTTACGGTCACGGTTTGTGCGCTCGAGGGAGCATTTGCTGGTGCCGTGTACAGCCCAGCCTGATCAATGTACCCAACCCCGGTTGCCGACCAGTTCACCGAATTGCTCATAAACACACCATACGCGCTGAACTGAACTGTTGTGCCGGCTGGCGCTTGCTGGTTCGCTGGCAAATGTGTCGTGTCAATCGCGATTGTCGGCGTAGTCACTGGGTCGGAGTCGATCTCGAACGCATTTAACAGAGGGACTGGGGTTGCGTTTGCTGCCGTCACTCTTCTAAGTGCGAAATAAAGATCGTTATTAACCACCTGGGCAGGCAGGAGAACAGACGTCGGCATGCGGCATTCGTTTATAGGAGTGACGTGATTCCCCCAATGCCAGTTATCCGCAACTATTTGGGCTTGAGCCTCCAGTTTGATCGGCGAAACTCCATTGGGGTCGAACTGCGCCGAAGAGCTGCACCCCGGCCTGGCAAACATGAGCTTTACCCAGTAGTTTCCATTCGAGACTGCGAACCGATAGATCATATCGTCGAGGCTGTAGCGGCTGGTTTCGTATAACGAAGTATTCGGTAGTGGCGGATAATCCGAGCCGAACCCGTCGTCGACTTGGGAGAAGGCGCCGAGTTGGCCGGCTTGACTGCGCCACCACATATTTCCGTTGGTATCGGGGCCGTAGTCGGGGGCTTGGGCGTTGGGAGCGCCGGGTGCGGCGGTGGCGTCTCCGACGGCGATGCGGATGGGGCCGGGGGGCAGGACGGTGATGGCGATGGAACTCAGGGCGGTGGAATCGGCAACGCTGGTGGCTTTGATGGTGGTGGTGGCCGGGGCGGTGATGCCGGTGGGCGCTGTATAGAGGCCCGAGGCGCTCAAGGCGCCGAGCGCAGGAGTCATGGTCCACGTGACCGCTTGATTCGGTGGTCCCCGCGACCGTGGCGCTCAGTTGTTTCGAGACGCCGCTCTGGATCCACAGAGCCGGTGCCGGCACCGCCACCCGCACGCCGGTCAACGCGATGGGTAGCTGAGCGGTGCGGTTGCTCGAATCGGTCGCAATCACCACCGCGTAATTGGCGGGGGTGACATAGCCGTTCGCCGGATTCACCTGACCGCTGGTGGCCGAGAGCTCCAAACTCGATTCATCCACGATCTCGAAATTCGAGGTCGTGAGCGCCTGGCCCACTTCGTTCAAGGCCGCCATCACGTCCCGATCTTCCGTCACGTCGGTGTCGGTTTCAATCTGCCAGTCCTGGCCTCCGTCGGCCAGAATCAGCCCGTAGTTCTTCAGCTGCGCCAGCAGAATTTGCGCAGTTACCGAGAAATGCGAGCTGTCGAAGCTCGCTTGCAGCCGGAAGCGCGTGCCGTAGGGAATGGCCGTGGCCGCACCGTACCCCGACGACCCTTGGCTCGCCGGCCACACGTACTGGTGCGCCCCAATCAAGTTATTCGTCAACGTGAACCGCAGCGCGTGCTTGATGACTCCCGCTTTGATTTCCGAAAGCCGCAACGTCAGCGGAGCCAACGGCAGGCTCGCCGCGTCCGTCGCTCCCTGCGCCCCCGGCAGCGCATACGTCATGCTGTTGTACTGATATCCGCTTTGCGCGGTTTGCGCCGGTGCGCTCGGCCATCGTCCCGGCAGGATATTCGTTGTAGATTTCGTACACCTGGCAGGTGTTTTGGTCAATCGTCACGGTGTGCCGGTCTTCCCCGTCCAGGGGCGAGGAAAACACTCCGTTCTCCCGGTGCAGATACGGCCATTGCGGAAGCTCAAACCACCCATTGTTCGCCGGCGTGTACGCGAACACCTCGGCATTCACCGTGATCGGCGTCGAACTCGTGATCACGTTCTCTCCCCACGACGGCAGATAACTCACCCGCACCGAGGGAATCGTCCCCATCCACGCCCCCGATTTCGCATGCACCGGCAACCCGTCCACTCTCGTGTTGAATACGTGATCGTTCCCCATTAACTGACACCCCCCCAGTTGCTGGTTGGGCGCAATCGTCGGGGGGGCGGTATAAATTCCGCCTGACCCAATGCTTCCGCTGCTCCCACTCACAAGTGACCAGGTAACTGAGCTGTTCGCCGAAAACGAGAGCGGCATTCCCTCTTGCGCGACGGGAAACGGGGGATTAATAGCTAAACCGCCCCCTCCGTTACTGCCGGAACCTGTGCCGCTCAACGGAATATTTTGAGGTGACCCACTCGCATTGTCGATCACCGAAATAAAAGCACTTTCGTTCGCGGCCAAGGACGGTCTGAATGTCGCGGCAATAGTACAAATCGCACCAATGCCCAAACTGTTCGCACAATTATTCGTCTCACTGAAATCGCTGGCATTCGCGCCACCTATGCTCAGGCTAGAGATCGACAGCGCCGCGTTACCTCCATTGGCGAGAGTGATCGTTTGCATCGGAGTTGTCGTTCCGACGTTCTGGTTACCGAACGTCAGCCACGCTGGGCTGAAGGACACCTGAGGAGTCGGACGAACTCGCGCCACCACTCCCCATCAGAGTCCAAGTGTTCATCGCAGTGCATCCGAAAAGATTCGCGCCCGGCTGCGGCAGCGCTGTTAAAGAATAGTTGACCTACTTGACATGTTGCCGGAAGCGTGATTCCGACACTCACCGGTCGAGTGACGGAGAAACTTGAAAAATCAGCGTTTCGGCTTTGCGTCGCCAAATTCAGAGTAGTATCCGGCGCTTGTCCCGCTACTATCGTGCTGAAAATCGAAATGGCTATGAGGTGTTTGACTGCTGAACGCTGACGCAATGCGGATCGATCCTTTCAGCATCACGTCAGCATCATCAAGGGCTCTGGCAACGCGAATTGCTTGAGTAAGCCGCTGAAGCGGCTGATCTTACGCCAAACGGTGAAAGCTGTGACTTCGCTACGCCGGAGTGGACACAGGCTCGCCCGTATCCACCGGTTTCACCAGATTCCTGACTATCACGCGAGCGGGATTCCCCATCGCGACGGAATACGGCGGAATATCGGTCACAACTACGCTATTCGCTCCGATGATCGCGCCTTCACCGACCGTGACGCCTTTCAGAATAAATGCGTTCTGACCGATCCATGCGTTGCGGCACACGCGAACCGGCTTGATCTCCTCGAGTTTCGGCGGCAGATCAGCAATTCGGGCTGCCGTATCTCTCGGATGAGCGTCAGAATCCATGAACCGCACCCCTGACGCCACATTTACATCGTCCTCGATCACGATCTCTCGGTTAACGATGAATGATACATGGTGGCCGATATCGACCCGATTCCAAATCATCAGCTTCGGCTCATCTAGCATCCTGCCGCTAAAAATATCCACTTTGCCGAAAAAATTCACGTCATCGCCAATATAGATTTTCGTGTGGCCGACGACATAGGGAAGTTGAAACAGTCGAAAGCGCTTCCCGACTTTTTCGCAGCGGCCACGAAACAAAGGCTCCCGATAGAAGTACGTAAGCGATGCAACGCAAAGCGTCTGCAGCCGCACTATGCAACGTGAACCCAAAACGCAGCAGCGGGTGAAGCGAACGCGGTATCGGCAGTGTGCTCGACAACAGGATTTTCGCAAAGCTGCGAATGCGTCTATAGAACGGGGTTTCTCCCCGGCGGACCTTCAAAATCAAATTGTCAATCAAGCTGGCGTTCTCGCTTCGCTATCGGACATTCCGCCGCTCTAATAGCTCTATCAGGAGCTTTTCGCGCGTTACAATCCACGCGATCCGTCGGCCTCTGAATGCCACTGCCGGAAGGGGTTGTTTTGCCAGAACAGCTTTTCTGCTCCTGAAATCGGCGAGCGCCTGCTCGAGATCCGCGACTTCATAGCACAGGTGGTGAAGTCCTCCGCCCTTTTTCTCAAGAAAGTTGCGGACCGGGGATTCCCCGGCCGCTGGGGCAATTAGCTCAATCTGGGCATCGGAGGATCTAGTTGTCAGGAATGCCACCCTAACCCGCTGATTCGGATCGTTAAAAATAGATCCATCCCAGCGAGCACCAAGAGAATTAACGAATGCCTCCATCGAACTCGTGATCTCAGCAACAACGAATCCGACATGATGAAGATGCAGCTCAGTCGGGTCTGTCATTCGCATCTTCAAGATAGCCGACGGAATCGCGTGAGAAATCCATCGACACTTATCAACCTTACGTAGTGAGACACGCGCGGCCAATCTCTCGTTCAGCGGCCCTGGTGCTGATTCTTGCGGGCACGCACGGATTTGCTGCTAAGTTGCAAATCATTTCCCCGACGCGGTCATCAGTCGCGCAACAGGGCGGAAGTCTTTACCTCAGGGCGAACGCTCATGTGCGGTGGTCTCTTTTGCCGGGGAGTTCCGGAGTGATCGACTCCGACGGGACATACCACGCTCCGGCCCACATTTCTGTGAACCAGCAACTGGGGGGGTGTCAGTTATTGGGGAACGATCACGTATTGAATACAAGAGTGGACGGTTTGCCGGTGCATGCGAGGTCGGGGGCGTGGATGGGGACGATTCCCTCGGTGCGGGTGAGTTATCTGCCGTCGTGGGGTGAGAACGTGATCACGAGTTCGACGCCGATCACGGTGAATGCCGAGGTGTTCGCGTACACGCCCGCGAACAATGGGTGGTTTGAGCTTCCGCAATGGCCGTATCTGCACCGGGAGAACGGAGTGTTTTCCTCGCCCCTGGACGGGGAAGACCGGCACACCGTGACGATTGACCAAAACACCTGCCAGGTATACGAAATCTACAACGAATATCCCGCCGGGACGATGGCGAGCGCACCGGCGCAAACCGCGCAAAGCGGATATCAGTACAACAGCATGACGTATGCGCTGCCGGGGGCGCAGGGAGCGACGGACGCGGCGAGCCTGCCGTTGGCTCCGCTGACGTTGCGGCTTTCGGAAATCAAAGCGGGAGCGGTCAAGCACGCGCTGCGGTTCACGTTGACGAATAACTTGATTGGGGCGCACCAGTACGTGTGGCCGGCGAGCCAAGGGTCGTCGGGGTACGGTGCGGCCACGGCCATTCCCTACGGCACGCGCTTCCGGCTGCAAGCGAGCTTCGACAGCTCGCATTTCTCGGTGACTGCGCAAATTCTGTTGGCGCAACTGAAGAACTACGGGCTGATTCTGGCCGACGGAGGCCAGGACTGGCAGATTGAAACCGACACCGACGTGACGGAAGATCGGGACGTGATGGCGGCCTTGAACGAAGTGGGCCAGGCGCTCACGACCGCGAATTTCGAGATCGTGGATGAATCGAGTCTGGAGGTCTCGGCGACCAGCGGTCAGGTGAATCCGGCGAATGGATATGTCACCCCGGCCAACTACGCGGTGGTGATTGCGACCGATTCCAGCAACCGCACCGCTCAGCTACCCATCGCGTTGACCGGTGTGCGGGTGGCGGTGCCGGCACCGGCTCTGTGGATCCAAAGCGGCGTCTCGAAACAACTGAGCGCCACGGTCGAGGGGCGCAACGAATCAAGCGGTCACTTGGACCATGACGCCTGCGCTCGGCACCTTGAGCGCCTCGGGCCTTTATACAGCGCCCACCGGCCTCACCGCCCCGGCCACCACCACCATCAAAGCCATCAGCGTTGCCGATTCCACCGCCCTCAGCTCCATCGCCATCACCGTCCTGCCCCCCGGCCCGATTCGCATCGCCGTCGGAGACGCCACCGCCGCACCCGGCGCTCCCAACGCCCAAGCCCCCGATTACGGCCCCGATACCAACGGAAATATGTGGTGGCGCAGTCAAGCCGGCCAACTCGGCGCCTTCTCCCAAGTCGACGACGCCCCATACGCATCTCAGTACCCACGCCAGCCGAATATCAGTCTGTATTACACCAGCAGATACAGTCTGGATGACATGGTCTACAGCTTTCTCGTGCCTAATGGCAATTACAAAATTACGCTGATGTTCGCACAACCGGATTGCAGTTCGTCCGCAACATTCGATTCGCGATTCCAAAGCTCCAATTAAGCTGGAATCCCAGGGGCAAATTGTCTCAGCCAATTTTGATTGGGGCGCTTCCATCAATTACCAGTGCCGCACTCCAATAGCAGCCTCAATCCCCGCTTCCGTCACACACAATGAGCTGTATTTCGCGCTGCGGCGTTTTACGTCTCCCAAATCTGCGCCCGATCCCCTCCTGAACGCATTCTCCATCGAGGCCGATCACTCTCCGCCGCACCTTTCGATCGATCCGGAAGCTGCCGCGGCAGTGACGATTGGCCAGCATGTACATTTCAATGCTGTTGGTTGGTACATGAGCAACGCTGTAAAGTGGTCCGTTGTAGCCGGTTCGGGGGAAATAGCCGCTGATGGCACGTACACACCACCGTCCACGCCGCCATCAGCCGATCAAATGATTCTCATCAAAGCTCAAAGTACGGTAGACACTACGAAAACCGCGACCGCCAAGGTTCGATTTATTTTTGGCAGCTTCGAATTGTCAGCCCCAAAAAAGGTCGGTTGCAAGAGGCATGACCCAAAGGATCAAGGCCACTCTGAATGGCGCGTCATACACGAACGTCACGTGGTCTCTCAACCCGTTACTCGGAACCATCACGAGTGATGGTTTCTACACGGCGCCGGACACAGTGGATCGAGACACTTCCATAACTGTAACCGCTGTCAGCAAAGACGATGTTCGCAAGTCGTCCATTGACCGCTTTCCTCCTCAGAGCACAACCTGATCCCATATTTGTGAATTGCGGGGATAACGGATCGTTCACTGACGCCCGAGGTGTCCGATGGTCAAACGATTATGGATTCGTCGGGCCGACGACATCCTATCACGTGGCCGGTGGCAATCAAGAGAGCTCCCCCCGATCTGCTCCCTCTGTATCAATCCTCGCGCTACGTCTACGAAGGCGAGAAATTCGCGTATTTGTTCCATTTGCCGAACGGACGGTATCGTGTAATCCTCAAATTCGCCGACTACTCTTATGACGCTCCGGGGCATTACAGCTTCGACGTCAAATTGAACGGAGAGCGTGTCCTCGCCAAATTTGATCCGGACGCCGTCTATAAGACGAGCAAAACCGCCGTCGATAAGCAGTTCCAGACGATTGTTACAAACAAGCTGCTGCGGATTGATTTCATCGCGAATTTTGGGGCGGCATTTATCAATGGAATCGAGATCGAGCCCATCGATCCTGCTCAAGCGCGTTAATCATGCGAGCTCGCGGCACAAATCCAAATATTTATCTGCCGCGCCACGCCAGGTAAAGCGATCCGAAACGAGCCTTCGGAGATTTTCTGCCATGTACGCCGCCCGAGGTGGGTTTTCCAGCATTTCACAAATTGCATTCGCGAGCTCGTCGTGATCCTCGAGAGGCACCACGCGGCCTGTTACCCCGTCCTCAATGAGTTCACGAACACCACACGATGCTGTGGCAACCACCGGAACGCCCGCCGCCGCCGCTTCGAGTATTGCAATCGCGAAACCTTCACCTATTCGGCCTTTCTGCCACCGGCTTGCCAAAACGAAAACCGTTGAGCGAGTAAGTAGATCATGGATTTCGCGGTGAGGAACGTTTTCCAAAATCTGGATATCACTCTCAAGCTGTGCGTCTTCGATCATCTCGCGAATCTGCCCGCTGACAGGGCCCGGCTTGCCCACCAGGAGCAGTGCGACGTCCCTGTGCCTCCTCACTACCTTCTGAAACGCCCGTATGAGGACGTCGTGTCCCTTTCTATGCTCAAACGAGCCGATGCTCATCAATACATGTTTTCCCTCTAATTGGCGCGGCCAGTAAGAGGTCGGCCGGGATTCCGCTATCAAACGTTGGTATATCAACCCCGTTATGAATCGTAACCGCTCTGCACCGCGGCTCCAGCATCAACTGTCTTCTTCTTTCAAGCCCTCGGAGCACAACACGACAGCATCCGCGCGGCGCAATAGTATCCGCCAAAGCCAATTCGAGATGCCACGCTCCTGATGGGCAGAACGAAGGTCCGATCCATGCAGTGAGAGGATAACTTTCCCACGAAATAAGCGGCAGTCTCGCGACGAGTAGAAAGTTGATTGCTTCAAGATCAGGAAAATGCACATTGAATACTTTTACGTTATGCCGCCGCGCCAACCTGCTCAGTCGTAAAAGCGCCACGGGAAGACGTAACAAGAAAACAATGAAACTCCGAAAGGGCTTGTCTTTCACATAAGGGGAATTTAACGCTAAGTACAGTGCCTGCGTGCCATCCGGCAGCACTGCTTCAGAGCGAGAAAAGCTCCAGCCTAGCTCCAAAGCTAGAGGCTTCCACTTCTGGTCCTTCCGAGTTTTGAGTTCTCGTATTAAGTTAATGACGACCTGATTCACGCCGCCATGGATTGTCAATGGCCAGGAAAGAACAAAGCAGTAACCAAACGCACCAGCAGCGTCCCGAGCATTCGATTGCCCCACGCCTACACCTGATCGTCGGCCGGTCTATTCAAGCACGGGGTTTCAGCAACTACAAGCACGTCACTATCTCCATCCCTCTTATTGCAAGCTTGTTTTCCGAAGCTCTTACCGCTTCTCCCAAGTACCGCACAACTGGCGGTTTGAAAACTGCTAGGGCGCCGATGTAGACAACCACTCCAATAAAGCAAGTGGAACTTACCTTTGTCCACACGTTCGGCGAACCTAATACTCCGAGCATTCGCAGCCACGACCAACATACGCCTGCCATAAGAAGCGGTGAACGCCAATTGTGGCCACATCGCTCGCGCGAAGTCGCGCACTCTAAGATCAATTAAGCGAAACGGGATTGCGAAACCGGGATATGCCAGCAATCCAAAGTAAGTCGCGCAATATGCGGTCGCCACCCCAATCGCCCCAAAACGCACCCCCAACAAAAACGCGGCCACGAGAACTCCACTATACCAAGCCCCAACGGAACATCCAATCCGTACGGGCTTTTGCTGTGTAGATTTGACCTACGGTCGTCTGCACGGATTGAAGAAGACCAACAGGAGCCAGAATTTCGAAAATTCGAATGGCTCCGATCCACTTCGATCCCAAAATCACGCGAACCAAAGGATCGGCAATGACGGCCAGACCCGCCATCACTGGAAAAGTGACCAGCGCAATGAGCGCACAGCTACGAACGTATGCGGACCGGAAGCGTTCATTATCGTCTTGAATGCGGGAGAAAGCCGGATACGCCACCTGGCTGATAACGGAGCTGATGTTCTGAATGGGCGCGAGCATCAGATTGTATGCCATTTGGTAGTAGCCCAGTTGAATGCTTCCCAAAACTCTTCCGATGATCAGGTTGTCCGCATTCCGCGACGCGTAATTTACTATTCCGAATCCCGAAAGATTTAGACTGAACTGCACTAATCGATTTCACTTCGGCGCGGTCAAACTCCCATCGTGGACGCCAAGCCGTGCACGAAATCCAATACATCACAGTGGACACGCACGAACTTGCAATGTTTGCGATTACCAGGCTCCAGACTCCCAATCCTGCATACGCACTTATCAACGCGACTACATATCCAACTAACGCCGACACCGTGTCTACCACGGCAATCACCTTGAACGCCATCAGACGATTCAAAAGAGCCGTTTGGACAACGCCGCAAGAGGCTACTAGTAATGACAGCGCGAGAACGCGCAGGATTCCCTTGACTTCGCTTGCATGGAAGAAATCCGCAACCAGCGGCGCCATACCGATGACAACGACACAGATCGCCAGGCCGATTCCAGCGTTAATCCAGAACAGACTGGACAGCAACCTGCTGGAAACGGAAGGCCTCTGCACGATCGCAGATGCCGTTCCCAGATCGCGAAAAATCAAGATGAAGCCAGTCACCAGGCCGGCCATTCCCATCAAGCCATAAGCACCCGGCCCCAGCACTCGCGCAACGGTGGCCATTGACGCTAGCGAAAGCCCTTGTCTCGCTATCGTGGCGAAGGTAGACCAGGTCGTGCCAGCCACCGCTCGCTTTGTCAGGTTTACCGGCTGACTGGGATTCAACACGCGCCATCAGTTGAAAAGTGAAGAGATCTCCGGCTAAATCGCTTATTGGTTTCAGTTTACGAGCGATTATGACCCTGGAAATCCTTACGAGATAAGTTTCACCGAAAAGCTACTCAGAGTTTATGCGCTGACCGCGAAAGCGACGGGCAAGCCGCGGTCCGGCTATCGAATATCTGGGCAATCGCTAAATTGACGGAACCGGTTCCTCTCGTTGTCCAAGTTCAAGCCAAATCCCGCAGCCATTTCTGTGGTTGCGCAGAACACTGACTCCACGACGCGCGATTCAGCCTTCCCCAAGCTCCCCGATTGTAACAACCTGCCCGGTGGAAGCTCCCGAGCGGCCGGAAGATACGGCACTCCAAAAGTTCGGCTTTCGTTGCACGTTGGTGTACGTCTTCTTCCGCTTCAGCTTTCTCCATGAATTCATCACTGCCAAAACCGGCTTGGATACCCACCTAAGCCTAGTCCTGTACTCGCTCTGCTACATAGCCTGCGCTCTTTCCGGGCGCGCTTTGATCGCCTGGAAGCGCAAAGTCACGCTCGTTTGGGTTCTGTTCGCCGCCTGTATGTGTCTGGCAACTGTCACGAGTTTCTGGCGCGGAGGCTCATTCACGGTCACCTCGGACTACCTCAGGACCGCCTTGCCCTTGCTGTTCGTCTTCCCTGCGCTTATCGTCACGCCAAATCACATCAAGAAAATTCTAAATACGATTGGAATCGCTGGAATCGCAACCGTAATTCTAGGCGTGTTCACGGACAGTTTCAGAGGCGGTCGGCTCGCCCTCGATGCTCTTGGCACGATCGGAAATTCAAACGATTATGCTGCGCACCTGATTTTCGTGCTTCCGGCGATCGCATACCTGACCCTAGGACAGCGTCGGAATCTCTTGATTAAAGCCTGCGGCGTGTTCGCCATCGGAATAGGTCTGTTCAACATCCTGAGCACCGGTTCCCGCGGAGGACTCGTCGGCCTCATCGTGACTGCTGTTTATCTCTTCTTGGCATCTTCTCCCAAAATCAAACTCCTGATCCTCGTCGGCGCACCGATCACTGTCTTATCTGCGATTCCTTTTTTGCCTGGCGAGGCGGCAACTCGGCTCGCGTCGCTATTTAGTTCGAGCGCTCAGACGGAGGAGGCGGCTGATTCACGAGAGGATAGGCTCGCGCTTCTTCGTGAAAGCGTAAAAGCCACGTTCGAACATCCCGTCCTCGGTGTCGGGCCCGGCGTGTTCATGGAGTATCAGGGAAACGATGCCGAAAACAATGGCCAACGCGGCTTATGGCACGTCACTCACAACTCATACACCCAAGTTTCGAGTGAGTGTGGCATTCCCGCGTTCTTTTTGTATCTAGCTGGACTCGGCCTGACTTTTTGCTCGCTCAGGAGGTCGGGCAAGTCTTCCAATCCCGAAGTCGCCGTACCTGCTCGAGTACTGACCATCGCCATGCTGAGCCTCTGCACGTGCATGATCTTTCTCTCGAACGCCTACACCGTGAACCTGCTCGTTCTGACCGGACTCGCCATTTCGCTCAGCCAAATTCAGCTCTGCTGCCGAGGTCTCGACGATATCCGAATGCTGAAGCTGCCGCGGCCGATCCGGGTCCTCTCGATGCTCGAGGCATATTCGATTACCGGTCCTGCCAAGGCGGTTCTGGAGTTCGCACGCGAGTCAGCGTGCGCGCCGACCGCAACGGCGCGTGGATTTGTCCCTTCTAATGTTTGCTAGGCAGGATTCGAATACAAATCCCCTGATCGCCGCGGCTACGAAGACAAATGTACCCTTCTCTGTTGTCGCCGAGCGCGGTCGATTCGACTACACCGTCATTTCTCAACTTCGCTCGATAGTCGACCGTAATTCCCCGGACGTTATCTGGTCGAACAGTGTCAAATCCCATTTCCTTATTCGCGCTGCCGGACTGCATCGCTCTCGAAAATGGGTCGCTTTTCATCACGGCTACACAACACCTGACGCGAAGATGCGCATCTACAATCAGCTCGACCGATGGTCCCTACCATCAGCCCACCGCGTCCTCACTGTTTGTCGTCCGTTTGCCGCTGATCTCGCGAGGCGTGGCGTCGAACCGAGCCGCATTCGGATCCAGCACGTACCGATCCGGCCAGGTTCGCCACCAGCCCGCGTAGATTGCGCGCGGCTCCGTCAACAACTGAGAATCCCGCAGCGCACGCGCATCATTCTAAGCGTCGGGCGCCTTTCTGGCGAGAAAGGGCATCGCACTCTAATCCAGGCATTTGCCAGCCTTCAGGGCACTTTCGCTTCTGATCCGTTTGCACTGGTTCTGGTCGGCGATGGCCCCGAACGAGCACGTCTTCAGGAGATGGCGAAAGCTTGCGGCGTTGCAAACTCTGTCGTGTTCGCCGGCTACCAGAGCCGATGTCAATCCTTTTTACGGCATCGCAGATGTTTTCGCCCTTCCCTCCTATAGCGAGGGCTCACCCAACGTTCTCCTGGAAGCAATCGCCGCAAAAGTTCCTGTGGTCGCGACCGAGTGTCGGCGGTATACCTGAACTCGCTGCAGACGGCGAAGACGCCATACTGGTGCCAGCCCGCGGACGTGAACGCCCTCTGCGGCAGCGCTTTCCATGGTGCTCACCAACAAACATCTCGCGGAGCGCCTCACCTTCTCCGCGATGCGGGTGATTCATCGGAATACGCCGCAGGCTTTCTTTCAATCGGTACTTTCCGTTCTGCTGGAAACTTTGAACGAGACGCAATCTCCGGAGTGCACTGCTTGTCCCCAGGTCTGAAAGCAAAATCCGATTCCGGTGTTGCTGACCGTGAGAGAACTGTCATCCGGTGGCATTGAACGCGACGTCACCAAGCTCGCGCTCGCCTTGGATCGAAATCGGTTCACGCCCTACGTGGCTACGTACAAACCTGAAGGCGCACGGCACGATGAGCTCCGGGAGGCAGGCGTCCCAATATTTCACATCGATATGGACTCGTTTAAGTCACGTAAGGCCGTCTCCGCTGTAAAACGGTTCATGCGGTTTTCTGGGCGCGAAACGCGTTCGCGTGCTCCACGCCTTCGATACCACAGCCGTCTTTGGAGTGCCGCTGGCCCGCCTGATGAGAGTGCCGGTGGTTCTCTCGAGCACGCTCGGAGATCGCCGATTACTGGATTGCAAATCTCAAAAGCAGATGCGGTTTACAGACCCGCTAGTCGACGCTCTCGTCGTGAACTGCGAAGCCATGCGAGATCACTTGATTCGGGATTATTCCATTCCTCGAGAGCGTATCGAACTCTGTTACAACGGCGTCGACGTAAACGAATTCTATCCCGCATCTGAGCCGAAACCCGATCCGGTTTCTAATGTTCCGCTCGTCATCGGCACAGTCTGCGTCCTCCGCCCGGAGAAGCGTCTCGAAATTCTTCAGCAGGCTTTCGCGCGAGTACGGGCCACCATTCCCGGTGCAAAGTTGTTGATCGTCGGTAGCGGACCTGAACTGGAAACCTTACGCGCAAATAGCTCGCAATTGGGTATCGGCGACGCATGCATTTTTGCGCCCGCAGTGGCACATGTAGCGCCATTCATGCGCGCGATCGACATCTTCGTCTCCTGCTCTCATTCCGAGGCCTTTTCCAATTCCATCCTTGAAGCCATGGCGTGCGGGTGCGCAATCATTGGTTCCCGCGTTGGTGGGACTCCCGAGCTGATTGGAGACGACGAGCGCGGCCTGTTGTTTTCTTCGGGAAACGTCGAAGAGCTCTCGGAAAGAATTTGCCAGCTTATTCAGAACATCAATCTCAGGGACTCTCTCCGGCGAAATGCGGCGCAGTTCGCGAGAACGAAACTCAACATGGAATCAAATGCCGAGCGAAATGCCGACATTTATGAGACAATCCTTCGCCGCAAAAAAGCCGTCGGATAGCAATCTGACGAGACTGAAATGACCCTGCAAAAGCCACCTCTTCGTCTCGCCTTGCTAGCGGCGGCGCGACCCAATTTCATGAAGGTCGCGCCGCTGTACGCAGCTCTGTCGACCGACAATGCTTTCGAACTCTTGTTGATTCACACCGGCCAGCACTATGACGACAACATGTCTGGCAGCTTCCTTCGCGATCTGGGACTTCCAGCTCCCCACCATCATCTGGAAGTTGGTTCTGGAACACACGCCCAACAAACCGCTGATGTACTGAAACGCCTGGAGCCTGTCCTCATTCAAGAGAACCCATCTGCCTTGGTAGTCGTTGGCGACGTGAACTCGACGCTTGCAGGCGCATTGGTCGCCGCTAAGCTCGAAATCGCCGTGATCCACGCGGAAGCAGGACTGCGCAGTTTCGACCGCTCGATGCCGGAGGAAGTTAATCGCGTGGCCACTGACGCGCTTTCGGATCTGCTCCTTATCACCGAAGAAAGCGGCCGCACGAATCTCTTGCGAGAAGGGAAATTGCCTTCACAGATCGCGTTTGTCGGCAACCTAATGGTCGATTCGCTTCAAACTCATCTTCCTCAAGCCCTCCGGTCCGACATACGGGAGCGGCTCGGAATCCGAGAAAATCGCTTTGGCTTGGTCACCCTGCATCGGTCAGCAAACGTCGACAATGAGCACCAGTTTAAGGAGATCCTGAGCGCGCTGCGAGTAATTGCCGAAGAGTTACCACTGTATTGGCCCCTCCACCCACGAACCCGATCCCGCATGACACATAACGGTTTTGGCCTTCCGGGTCCCATTCGCTTGCTCGAGCCACTCGGTTACTTCGATTTCTTGCACATGGAAGCGGAATGCGCGCTGGTGCTGACGGATTCCGGCGGCATTCAGGAAGAGTCAACCGTACTCGGGGTTCCCTGCCTCACCCTGCGCGAAAACACAGAGCGCCCTGTCACGGTCACCTGTGGCACAAACCGTTTGGCCGGAATACGCGCTGAAACTATCCTTCAGGCTTGGCGGGAGACCCTTTCGAGCCCCAAGAGCGGCGCCATCCCTCCGCTCTGGGACGGCCAAGCGGCGCTGCGGTCCCACGCGGCCATCAAGGCATTTCTTCTGGGTCGCCATGGGCCTGATCGCTCGCAATCGAAATGACCCAGCAATTTGTGTTGATGCTGGCGTATCACTTCCCGCCCGAAAACGCGATCGGGGCGGCAAGGCCATTTCGGTTTTACAAATATCTTCAGCGTCTTGGCTACGCGTGTCATGTGATCACGGCCGCTGATGTCTCATCCCGGCCGGACCTGGATGCGGTCCATGTGTCCGATCCCTTCGTGCAGAACCCGCGCCGTGGACGGGGTTGGCAAATCGAGCTCTTCACGCGCAAGTTCCTGCTTCCGGGAGTTAACGGGATACGATGGTCAGCTCTTGCGGCGCGAGCGGGCGCGGAATTTATCCGCCAACATCGTCATGCGCCAGTCACTCTGCTCTCTACGTATCCGCCTCTTGGTACTCATCTCGCCGCTTACTTGCTTGCGCAACGCTTCCGATTGCCTTGGATCGCGGATTTTCGAGACCCACTCGCCCACAATCCAGGAAGCGGCGATATCAATGGCTTTAATGCCGCTATCTACAAAATGTTGGAACGAATTTTTGTGGCTTCGGCCGATTGTGTAATCGCAAACACGAGCACCGCGGAAGCCAAGCTGAAGAGCAGTTATCCGCGGCATTCCGGGAAAACTGAGTTGATCTGGAACGGCTTCGACCCCGAACAACGACTGCATCCTATGCCGATCTGTCCGCGTCCGCATCGCGTTTTCAGCCATGTGGGTGAGCTGTACGAAGGTAGAAGCATCGTACCGCTGCTCGAATCAATCGGCCGCCTCATACGCTCTGGACGGCTCGAGCCGCACACAATTCAGGTACATCTCATTGGACCCGCGCGCGCCACCTCGCTGCCCGACCCCGCTTTCACGGCTGCTGCCGAAGAACAGGGCTGGTTGCGATTGATCCGCGAGCAGGTTCCTCAACCCGAGGCACAGGCCCTCATGCAAAACTCCGACGGCCTTCTTCTTGTGCAGCCGCACTCCTCACTTCAAGTTCCGGGAAAGCTGTTCGAGTACATTCAGATCGGACGCCCGATTCTGGCGTTTGTTCCGCCGGACTCAGCAATTGAGGACCTCCTCAGGGGAAGCAGCATTCTTTACCAATGCGCGTATTCATCCAGCTCCCCGGAAATGTCTCGACGAATCGATCCTGCGGTTCTTTCAGTTATCAACCGATCCCAAACAGCCGAGCGCATGGTTTGAAAGAGAGTTCAATGCGCAAACGCATGCGGAAACCCTCGCGGGCTCTGATTGATCAACTGCGAATCAGGTGAAAAGGCCGTAGATAAAGCTCTCGAACCGTATCGGGTCCATCGTGCTGTCATCGAGCACTCTGGGCAGCAACAGTGGAGGGGAGCTCGGGCGTGCCAAGCCGCGCTCGCAAGTCGTCGCGCTCTTCACGCCACATTCGCGCAGCCAGGGAAGGAAATCGAGCGAATAATCACCGCTCGGATAGCAGAAGTGTTCGGGTGTTTTGCCGGTCAGCTCGTGGATGAAAGCTGAATTGTTGCGGACTTCTCGGGTGAACAGGTCGCGGTCCCGCGGCGTACGATGCCGATGAGTATGGAGCTGGATGTCCACTCCTGCGCGAGCGACTTGGCGGGCTTCATCACCGCTCAGAATCTGTACGATCCGCCGCTGCAGCAGAAGGTCGTAATTGATGCCCAGCCGTTCGGCAATCGCTCGCGCAACGTGATCTTTACCCGGGGTGTCAAGATTCTGCTCTTCCATCCACTTCAGCACCCGTTTGACGACCTGCTGCCGCTCCTCGTACGTGCGTATAGGCAGGCTTGCGCCGATTCCTTGGTCTGGCAATGCGATCACTGCAAGGTCTGATTTCCAGAGCAGAGTAATCCAACACCAAATTGATGATCGGAAGTCGGTACTGGCAATAATGAGTCGTCAGGTAAAGAGTACAAGGATACCCGAACTCCGCAAGGATCGGAACACCATGATGCAGAAAATCGTAGAATCCGTCGTCGAAGGTAATTGCCACGCTTCGCGGAGGCAAAGATCCCGCTTCCAGACGTCCCAGAGCCTCCGCAAATGGGAGCACGCAGGCTTTCGCATCCCGCAAACACGAAAGCCTCTCGCGAAACTGCTCTGGCCGAATAAATAGGTGATCGAGCCATTCGTGCTCGTCGCACAATGAAAGCCCGTGATAACACAGGATTAGAAGCCCGTTGTTTCGCGCCTTCTGCCCAAGGAGCGGAAAGACACCCATCGACCGCAAGGAGCGAAGCGCAATCGATTGCATCCCATTCCGAAGCTGCCGATTCATGCCTACGTTTCCCGGTCCAACAGATATAGTGGCTGAATCGGCAGAACCTCGCGGAACGATTCGTATGTGACTCGACGTCACATCGCGTCAGTAGGTGCTGAGAACTGTTCTTCCCCAGGTATTATTCGGCTGACAAGCATAGTAGTAACCGGATCCGTACGCAAACGTTCCCGGCGTGCAAGACAGGCCGGTGGTCGCCGGTGCTGGCACCATTAACGAGAGCGATCCGGCGACCATAGCTTGTCCGGCCGAGAGCACCTGATACATCTTGTTCGATGTCTGGTCCCAAACCCGGCTCCCTACGGCAAAGTGTGTACTGAAACTCGACCAGGGTATGTTAGGCGCGATCATTTGCACAAGTGGATTCGTATTCGCATCAAGGTTGAAGTAACCGAGAAATCCGTTCGTTGGCGCCCCGGTGACATTGACGTAATTATCCTTAAAGACTACATTCGAGGTTCCGCTTCCACTGGTCAAATTGAAGGCGTAAGGCATCTCTGTCGGGCTTAGATCGTCTGAAATGTTGTTCCCAGTAACCGTTACGTCTGTAAGAGGTGTACTGAGATTCCAGAGGATGGCCGAAGTGTACGCCGACCCGAGGGTGGTATCGGGTGTAGAGCCAGCGTCGCGAATCTGATTACCGTCGATCTTTAGACCTGTGATCGTAACGTTTCCGAAGCGGATTGCCGCCGCTGGCGCACGATCGATCGTGTTGTTCACGATCGCGAGATTTGTGAACGAGACGCCGGTATTATTTGGATTGCACCCAATGGCGAAGTCATTGCTGCCCCGATGGGCGATGAGGCCAACCGTTGCGCTATAGCTAGAACCATTCGAGACGCCCGATGTCGCGACCGTAAATGAGGTGGTCGAATTCACGTGCGTAACCGCATAAGTCTTGTTGAGCGCGCCCGTTGAGGCGCCAGACAGAATGACATAGTCCGGTTGCGATACAGTATCCGAACCTTGAAGGATTACCGGCGTTGCGACAGTAATGGTCGCAACATTCGAGGACACACTGATCGAGGTTGACGGCTGTGACGCCTGCACACTCTCTGGGTCATACTTGATGATGTTGTCTTGAATCCTCACATTTCGAAACGGCAGAGTCGAGCCCGCATCGCAATAAATACCCGTCGCGGCGAACTGGGCATTCGGAGAGTAGTACGTCATCTGATGGATTCGGATCGTGTTGCCAGCGATTACGACCGCATCCATGCTGTAAGAGTCCGTCGCTGTATTTCCGGTGTGGTCTACTTTGGGATAGCCCCAGATGTCGATTCCCGCTGCCTGCGTATCGATGTTATTGTTTGCGACCAGCGTTTCCGTGTTCGTAGTCGCCTCGGCGAGCTGAAGGAACTTGTTGTATCCGACCACCGTGTTGCCGGTGATCGTCTCGCCGGAGCCGTGGGCTTCCAACGCGGCTAGAGCCCCGGCATATCCTGCGTAGCCCGTCACCGTAACGGTCGCCGTTGATGACGTTTGGGTCGCAGTATCGCGCGTGTAGAAGATCCCTGCGCCCCCAATGCCGATGATGCTCGATTGCAGCGTGCTGCCACTTAAAGTTCCCCCACCTACGACCGAGATGCTGTTGCCGATCCAGTGAACGCTACCTTGCGGGTTGTCCGCAGACGGGCAGGTGATTGTATTGCTTCCTGCGGTCGCACTACAGTTACTGTAGGTGCCCAAGGTAACCGTGGCCGTTTGGAAGGCGTTGTTCGACACAACGACTCCGGGTCCCTTCACGTAGACCGTTGACATATCGTGCCCTTCGAGATTCGGGTCGCCCGCCCATGTTATTGAAGATATTGTCGGAAATAATGTCGTTTTCACCCGGATCGATATCAATCGCGTTCTTTGCCGATGAGTTCTGGAAAATATTATGATCGAACAGACAATTTATGCAGCCAAAAAGTTGGAACTGGAGACGACCGTATGCGTAAGTATTGCTCATCGAATAATCGAGGTTTGCTGTCGCGGTTGCGCCCGATCCGCCTCCACCAGTGATTGTCACCGTGGCGGAGGGGTTGCCGCCTCCCGTGCAGCTTCCGACCTTCGTCATCGTGAAGCCGCTAATCGCGCCGCCTGAAAGCGTCGCGGACGCAGCAAATCCGCTGCACCCCGAGATGGCGAGCGTCGGCTGGCTGCTGTAGCCGCTGCCGCCGGCGGTCGGGGTAATCGACATGACCGAAATCGAGGGAATGGTGTTATTCGAGATATTGTCGTCAAATGTCATACCTTCGACCCTTATGTTGCTGCACGTTTGGCACTTGATCAGCTGACTATAAGCGTCGGCGTTGTTTCTGACTTTGAAAACCGCGTTGGGCGAGCCCTGGATCTTAAGATTTGTGCATAGGGTGAGCGCAGGAGCCCCCATCGTCGGCGTTAGCATATAAGTCCCAGGCGGAACCTGCAAGATTGCCCCCGCAGCACATGCAGCATTCATAGCGTTTTGAATGCCCAGCGTCGAATCAGTAGTAAACGTCGGATCAATGCCGGAGAAATCGAGAAGGCTCATAGCATCTCCGAGCTTGCTCGCAAGAGTGCGGTTCGTGCCCTTTGTGCCGATATTGTAGCTGGGTAGAGTACTGAGGGCGCCCGAGTACAGGTTTGCGGTGATGGTGCCTGCACCCGTAGGTGCCAAAGATGCTCCGTTACCGATCGTCATTGACGCCTGAGTATTTGTGCCGCTCGTCAGAGTGCCGAAGGTGGCGCTTCCGGCCGTTCCGCCTGTGGTACCGCAAGCAAAAGAATGGGTCGCCGCATTGTAGTTCAGATGATTCCCGCCGCTATCCAGACACGCCGGAAGAGACGCCCAGGCTCCTGTTGCCGCAGCCGTCGTAACAAGAGTTTGATCCGAGGTGTTGTTTACAGGTACTGCTGTGCCATTTACACTTGTTACCGCCGCGGCAGGGCAGCCGGATACGGCCGTGCTGTATTTTGTGTTCCCGTTTATGTCTAACGCATAAAGACCCAAGCGGCTATCAGTAATGGCGCAACTGTTCGAGCGATCATTTAGAACATTGGTCCAGTTACTCTGCTTGTCTAAGTCGCGTAGTGTAATGCCATATTGGCCGCTGCCGATCTGCACCAGCGACGGAGTGTTGCCGGTATTTGTGGCACCCGTCACGTCATCGATCATCGCCCCGTTTGCAGCCTGATATCCTGCACCGCAGGCGATGGGGCAAGGAATCGCCGCGCCACCCGTACCACCGAGATTGATACCAACTAAGCTCGATTCAAAGTGTATGTCCCGGATCGACTGCTGCGGGGTTTCTATATCCCACGCGATCGCTTCATTCCCGTTGCAGCCCGGTGTTGTGTGTGTAACGTCGGATATTTCCCGTACGCTTCCACCGTTTACTCGTTCGACCAGCCCTAAGGTGCTACCCGTACAACTTGTTCCCGACTGCATTTTTAAGTTTCGATACGGCCCAGAGTTCTGCGCGTAGGAGGTCTCGATGTCGAGACCGATATTTGTATAACCGTGGAATTGCACATGGTCGAGCTCGCTCAACTCTTCGGCAAACCAATTCGCTATCCCGATACAGCCGGTCACGTTATTGCAGTCTACGTCCAGATTGCGAATGCTGATCCCGAATTGATACGCATTCGTCCCGCTAACTTCCGCGCCCGCGCCCATCGTGACCAGCGGACATTGAATTGCATAACCGTCCGCGTGGCCGGTAAACGGCGTTCCGGGTACGTTGTACCCGAGGGTCAAGCTCGTAGTGCTCGCAACCGAAGCGATGATGCCCGCCACCGTGTTTCCCGCGCCGGTAGTGATCATTGGCCCTGCAATCAGCTCGCAGCCGACCATCGAAGGAACAAACGAAGTGCCAGCCCCAGTCACAGTTGCACCTGAAGTCGAATTCGCAGTGACAGCTGAGATTGTCCCGGCGTCGGGGTTTGCCCAAGCGTGAAAGCTGCCCGAGGGGCGGATCGACGTGCCGCGCTGGTTCCATACTCCGTTGGAAGCGACCCCAGCCACGGACCAATAGCTAGGAATCAGCAGCGGCAGATTCTCGCTGATATTGATTGCGGGCAGCAGGAGTGTGCCGCTGGTGGGTAAGCTGGAACCTCCAAAGGGATTGACAGACCAAGTCTGCGCCGTGCTGAAATTCCGGGCATCAGCAACACCGCCCTGCGAGTTGAGGGAATTCAAGGCTACGAGGCAGTTCTGAATCTGCACAGACATATCGCTGCCCGGAAATTGTGAGCAATCGAGTGACGGCGCGGAACCGGCTACGGCACTACCCGTTGCGGAGTAGACGGCACGATACCCTTGAGTGGACGAACTCACCGTGCCGCTGCCTCCCGTCCCGCCTGTGTTGCCACAAGAGAACGAGTGGGTCGACGCATTGTAGTTCAGATGGTTTCCTCCATTGTCCGGACACGCCGGGATGGAGGCCCAGGATCCTGTTGCCGCAGCAGTCGTAACAAGAGTTTGATCCGAGGCCGAATTCGAGGGAACGCTCGTCCCATTCACTTTGCTGGTCGTTGTAACGCTTGACCCTGCCGCCGTAGAAGTGTCTCCAGTGAATGCCGGGAGAAGTAACCTGACATCGGCGGAACTCGCGGCTCGTGTCGTGTTCAACGCGTTTCGAAACACCAGCCCGTTAACCGAGGAATCGACGAGATAATTTCCTGCAGGTTGACCTCCAAGGTTCGACAGGGCTGCCGCCGCAGTGGTTGCATTCGTTCCCCCGTTACTGAACCCGATCGTCCCGGAGTAGGCGTTTGCTGTTACAGTCCCACTCGCCGCCGGCCCAAAAGAGCATCCGGTTCCGCAAAGCATTGCAGCGCCCGTATTCGTCCCGCCGGTGAGAACATTAAACGCTGGGTTCGCAACAGCGTTGATTGCCAGGTCGGTGCTGTTATTTCCGCCATTGTCGGTAAACGTGAAACTTACATTTGCGCCAGGCTTGAAGTTCAGCGCGCCCCTCGCGGTGAGTGCGTTGCCGTTATTCTCAATCGTGTTGTAGTTGGTAACCACGGCGCCCGCCTGCCCGTCTACGGTTTGCACTGGGGCAGCCAAAGCGGCTTGCGTAGCGTTCACGTATCCGGCATCGTTCGTCAACTGACTCGTTTTGGTCGGAATCGCCGGAAGCTGAACTGCTGGAACTTGCCCATTGCTACCTAACGAAGCATAGCCTCCCGCTTTCGCTTTGTTGGCCGAGTTCTCGGGAGTGAATCCAAGCGGCGCCTGTTTACCCGCGAAACTGCTCCAGTCTGCCGGCGTGATCAATGCGGGCGCAGTAGTGGTGGAACCCGATGAGGGGATGCGAGCGACAGCCGCCGCGGCTGCGCCCGAGGCATCGAATGCGCCTGACGCGAGAAAGGCCGCAGAACCAAGGTTCTTGAGCTGTGAAACAGGAACGTTTCCGGTCGGATCGAGCGATGCCACCCCGTTCGCCTGTCCAAGAGCGTTCCCTTGGAGAGCCGAATTCGCAGTTTTTCCGTATGAGACCGACAGCGATCCGGACGAGAGCAAGAGCCCCGAACTGTCCGGAATCATCACGCCGCCGAGTGTTGTTGATGTCGCTTGCGGAGTGGCGCCCAGAGCGATCCACGTGTCTTGCTGTGCGCATGCAAACAGGTTTTCGCCCGCTGGCGCGGCGACATTGAAAAAGAGCTGGCCGACTTGGCACGTGGCGGGCGCCGCTGCTCCCATTGCAGCCGGCCTTGTGAATGAAAAATTGGAAAAATCCGCGTTACGCCCCTGCGTTCCCAAATTAAGCGTGGTCGGCGTCTGGCCGAAACTCCCCATCGCCACCATCAACACCACTGCGGCACATCTAACGAGCATGCGTTTACAAACCTCCATCGGTCACTCGTTAGAAGAACTCCCACGCTCCTTGCGCCTCCGCGGAGGCCGGCGAGCTAACCTTCTGCAAATACGAGGCTAGAAACAATATTCAAGTCTTGTGACCCGGTCCGCGATAATCAAAATGTCGACAGGAGGTAACTTGTCCATTTCTCGTATCCGCGCGCTCCGGCTTCTCACTGCGCTCGGCGCACTGCTTCAGATTAGTGTTTTATCCAACAGCGCCTTCGCGATGGAGTCGGTTTTTGATGTGAAAACGTTCGGTGCTAAAGGCGACGGAGCGACCGACGACACGGAAGCCATCGCTACGGCCGCGAGAGCCGCCTCGCAGCACGGCGGTCGTCTTGTCTTCTCGCCGGGAACGTACATTTTTAATCCCGCGCAAGCCAAAATCCTCGTCGGATCGAACATGACAATAACTGGTCCAGGAACAATCAAGGTGAAACCCGACGCGGGCGATTACGAGTACATGATAGGCCCAGCCGATCTGCGTCAGCCCATCCAGAACGTCACGCTCGAGGGGCTCCACGTCGACCAGAACATCGAACAGAACACTACCTCCCTGATCACCACCCAAACGATGACTTCAACGGCTCAGATCGTGTTCTTCTCCTACAATGTCCGAGGTTTGATCGTCCGCAACTGCACGTTCGATGCTTCCGGAATTAATACAGTGGTTGCAAACGGGATCAATGTCGAAAATGTTCTGCTCGAAAATAATGTGGTTACGTTTCACCAGCGGCACGGGCAACCGAACTTCGATAATTCCGCGTTTTACTATTCAGGCCGGATGGGAGCGGCAATCGGAAATCACTGTCAATCTGCGCCCGGAGCGGCCGCAGTCGGCTGCATCGAAATGCACCATGGAGTTTCCAAGGTCCAGAACAACGTCTTCGAGAATTATTTGACGGGGCTTTACATCGTGGACGTCGATAGCATACTCGTGACGAACAATACGGGTACGAACGTTGAAAACGGCATCTTCCTGTGGGCAAACCGCGGCCGCGAATGCCGCAACGTAGTAATCACAGACAATAAGCTTTCAATAAATAACGTAGACCGCCAGTCGCCCGAGAGCGCCGGCATCGTCACATACTATAACCATGCGGAAACTGGCAAATTCGACGGCATCACGATCAAGGACAACCAAATCACCTTTCAGCCGGAAACGCAGTCGCGCAGAGTAGGACACCCTCGATCGAACTGGGGTATCTCAACCCAAGCTTTCGGACCGGTGAACAATGTAAAGATCATTGGTAACCGAATCGAGAATGCGCCGGTCCGGGGAATTAAGATCGGTGAAAACAGAGACGATGCTCCACAGTCCAATATTCTTGTCGAAGGCAATACCATCATCGACGCCGGATATAACGCCGACAGTAGCGTCGCTCCGCTTCGCGCTGCAATTGCTGTCGAGGGAACCGTCCACAACCTCACTATCCGAGGAAACACGATAACTCAATCTTCTGCTCCGGGAGGTGTCTATTCCGTATGGTTTGGGAACCACAGTGAGCCTTACTCGACTGTCCAGTATTCCGCGCAGCAGATTTCGTCCAATAAACCTATGAAACAACTGATCCCACCGGAAATCACTCGCGGCCAGCAGTGAGCGGGGATGCTCATTTGCCGTAATCGATAATATGCCCCTGGACCAGGCTGTCGATATCGTGTTTAAGCGACGCCATCACCATCGTCGCAGCCTGCTCGGTGAGATGAGCGCCGTCGTAATACGCGTCTTGACGGTTTCGAAGTTCATCAAATTCTCCTTTATTGAAATTAATGACCGGATCGTCTGGTCTAAATAACTTCCCCATCCGTGCGTAATATGCTTGGTAGCCGGTCGCCTGCTGACCCCACATGCGCTCGGCAATCGGCGGATCCAATCGAATAATCGTCGCTTCCTGCGCCCTGGCTTCGTTGATCAGTTCGACGTATTGCGCCCAGGCGAGAGGGTCGATTTCCAGTGTCTCCGGCACGAACCTTCCCTGTTCCCAAGCGTGCTGGTCGGCGGCGTCGATATCGAATTTGAAGACGCCGTAGCCGGTGAACTTTTGTCGAATACGGCCGTGAGAGATGAGAAACGCCTGAGAATAGTCCCGAAAAAGTTGCCACGATCCCAGGGCTCCCCAAAAGGCGCGTGGAACCATTCCGGGATCAGTCCGGTGGCTCGCCGTTAAATAGGGATACACGCAAAAAACGATCACGCGCAATTTTCTGCGATGCATGACATTGTCGGCAATGATCTTAGCTTCTGAAATCGTCCCGCCCGAAATCGAGCCGTTGTACATCTGGACACTTTTTATTCGAGACGTGTCCCAATTGTCGGTGACAGAAGATCCTACCAGCAAGGCATCGAAATGCTCGGGAATGTAGCGGAGCGAAAGCAGATATTTGTCGGGTTTTTCGTTCTGATAAATGAGACGATCATGGTCACTGGTCGCTCCGAACAGTCCATAGAGGTCGATGCGGTAATTGATGAAGCAGCAGATCCCCCCAAGTGCAATGGCGGCTAGTATGCAGCAACTCGCCCAACGGGCTTCCCGGCTCACATTAAAAAGCGGCATAGATGAACGTCGAGGCTGCTATCGAATTCATATAAAAAGCTGAGGCCAGCAACAAGGCGATAATCCCGCAGCCTAGGGCGAACGAGGGGCGGAACTCATCGGCCAGCTTATTCGATGTCGGTCCGAGAAATGCGATCACTGTGCCGATCGCGATTGGAACACAAATCTCGGAGAGCCTGGTTAACGAAACGGCGTGGACTAGGACCCCGATACCGCCAAATCCGTGAAACCCGAACATGCCCGCAAACAGCTCTCCGGCGACTCCCAACGTCGGAGATCGAAAAAAGACGAATGCCAGTACCACCCAGAACAATGTCGCGCCCCAGGCAATTGGGCCAGGCAAACTGGCCTTTTTCTTCTTTCGATACTGATTCACTGACAAACCGATGCCGTGCATCGCACCGAAGATGATGAAGGTCCAACCTGGTCCGTGCCATGCCCCGATAATGATCATGGTGATGAGTGTGGCTCGAATCGAGTTCGCAAGCGTGATTCGCTTGAACGATTTCAGCAGGGGCGTGTATAGATAAGTAGTCAAGAAATTCGTCAGCGTCATGTGCCACCTGCGCCAAAACTCGGTGATCGAGCGCGAAATGAAGGGGTTGTCGAAATTCTTGGGTATTCGAATGCCCAAGAAGAGTGCCACCGCCATCGCCATGTCCGAGTAGCCGCTGAAATCGAAGTAAAGTTGAAACGTATACGCCAGAATTGAGATCCATGAGCCCCCGAACGACAACGTTGCGGTGTTCTTAAACCCAGCGTTTGCGACGCTCGCGAAGCTGTCGGCCAAGATCACTTTCTTGCCCAAGCCAATCGCGAGTAGAGTAAGTGCGCGCGCTGTATCTTCGCTGGCCCTACGAACTGGACTCGAATTCAATTGTGGAACGACGTCGCGTGATCGAGTAATTGGTCCCGCCGTGATGTATGCGAACAGAGATGCAAAAACGGAATGGTCCAGCAAAGTATTTGGCTTCGACATCTCCTCGTAGCAGTCCACGAGGTACATGATTTGCTGCACCGTATAGAAACTGATCCCAAGCGGAAAGGCGAGTGACGGCAGATGCAGATTCAGCTCAAAGCTTCGAAATAGGCTGTCGAAGAAAAAGTTGACGTACTTGAATGAACACAAGAAAGCGATATTCGCAGTTATGCCCAACACCAATAACCGCCGCCTTGCGGGCTTTACGGTCGCCGCAATCGCGCGAGCCATTATGTAGTTGAACAGCAGCGAACCTACGAGGCATGGCAGGTTGCGGAGCCCCGCTTGCGCGTAGAAGAAGAGCGAGGCGATTACGAGAAATAGCTTCCCCTCAGTGAACCGCCCGTGCGATTGCATCCATCGATACGAAATGCAAACCGCGGGCAGAAAGACAAGAAGGAACGTGAACGAATTGAACAGCATTTACCCCGGCACGGGTCGTCAGCAACTAACCCGGCTGGCACCTTATCTTTTCCGGTTCAGCTTCACTCCGATAAGATCGACCATGTCTCCGACGTTCTTCAAATCCTCCAGTTCACCGAGAGCCAGCTCGATCCCAAAGTCCTTCTCGATCGACATTACGAGGTTTATTTGAGCGAAAGAGTCCCACCCTTTCACTGTGGACGCGTTCGACTCCCTTTCGACATTCAGTGACTCGTCGTCAAATACGTCACGGAATATCGGTTGCAATTTGTGCAAGATTTCCTGTGCTTCCATCTCCACTTTCCTCTTGTAGCAGTTTCAGCCCGCACCGTCGATATTCAGTATTCAGCCGAACAGCGGATTCTCACCGCGCTTTCTCGCCACAGCCGCCTCATATCGGCCGGTTCTTTTGCACAGAATGAAACAAAGCAGGAAATCAGCGGCGGATTCGTACCGGACATACTGACAAGGAAGCGCGTGCGAAGACTAGCTACGCGCGCTAAATCGCGGCTCGCTCGAGCGGCGCGAACCACGCGGGTGTTCGTCCTGCTGAACGTAATACTCGCCGTAATACCCGTGATACGAGCCGAAGCTTGTTTTCGGATCCCAATCATTCAATATCGTCCCGAGCAACACGCTCCCGTCATTCGCAAGGCGCTCACATGCCGCGAGAGCCGCTTGGCGGGTTGTTCGCCCCGCCCTGGTCAACAGAATGACACCATCTGCACTGCGCCCGAGTATCCGGGCGTCCGGCGCGGTCAACACAGGAGGTGTGTCGATTAGTATGACATCGAAGTTTTCCCTGAAGCGGCTTAAGAGCTTTGTCAATTGCCGAGAGTGCAGCAGCTGCGCGGCTGGCAACATGGCGCTTCCACCGCTCACTACCGACAAGCCGGGCACGCCGGTGGGTTGAATAAACTCCGACGGACTCCGGTCGGAGGGCGACTGCAGCAGCTCGATGAGCCCGCGCGTGTTCGAGACGCGGAACAGTTCACTCAGCCGCCGCCGCCGTAAATCACCATCAATCAAAAGAACTCGTGAGCTCACTTCTGCAAGCGCAACACCTAAGTTCGCCACCGCCGTCGTCTTACCCTCGCCAGGACCTGGGCTTGTCATCGCGAACACTCGCGCGCCATCGCGTCCCCGAACCGAGAATAATATGGATGTCCGAACGCCGCGAAACGAATCGGCGACCATTTCCGATTTCGGCGCCCAAGCCGCAATTGCCATCGAGCTCCCATCATCGGCCCTGTTTCCATCGCCGTCACTGCTCAGGCCGGTCAGCAGTCCGGCACCCGGAATCTTTGCCTTCTTCCCGTCGACATGCAGAATGACGCCCAGCTCGGGAAGACTCAGAAATTGCGCCCCATCGCCCGGCTGACGAATCGCCGAGTCCGCGCTCTCGCGCAGTAGCACGTAACCGACTCCCGCCACCATTCCGCAAAACAGCCCAAGGACAGAGAACAACAGCCATTTCGGCATGTATGGCCGTTCGGGCGGGCTCGGCCTGTCCACGATTCGAATATTGCTGGTCTGTATGCCTGCGGCGAGTGTAACTTCCTGAGCCCGTTGCAACATTGCATCATAAGCCGCGCGGTCGCTGTCCACCTGCCGTTCCAATACGTTGTACTGAACCGTCTTCTCCGCTTCATTCGACACCACGCGCGATTGCGCGTCGTAGTCGGCTTCTAGCAAGCTCTCGCGCCGCGCCGCCGAAAGGTAGTCGTTCGTCACCTTTTGGACAACGCTCTGCCGCTCTTTCGCGATCGACTGCTCGAGCGATGCAATTTCCGCTTCGACTCGCTTCAATTTGCCGTAACCATCGGTATAGGTCGTCGATAAGTCCGCAGCTTGGCGGCGCAGGTCAGCCAGCTTGTCCCGATCGTCAGAGAGAGTTTGATCATCCGCCAACTCCGGAATGTCCTCGTTAGGACTCTTTTGCGCTTGCTCATATCGCGCCTGCTTCTGAATCCTGTCGGCCCTCGCAGTCGAGAGTGCATCCTGTGTTTCCCGGAGCCGCTCCTCGGACATGTTCCTTTTGTCGGATCTCGAATCTTGTGACGCTCCCGTGTATAAGAGGCCTGCCGATTCGGCGTAGGCCTGCAATGCAGCTTCGGAGCGCTCCAACTTCGCACGCATGTCCTTCAGCAATCCATCCAACCATACGGCAGTCTGTTTCCCGAGACTTTCTCGCGCTTGAATGTTTTCCTTCACGAATTCGTCGCAAATTTGGTTGACATAGTCCACAGCCAAACGCTTGTTCGTGGATTTTACGCTGACTTCAATGTCCCGGGTTTGAGGCACCACGCGCGCCTTCACCATCCTCTTCCAGCTCTCGAAGCTCCTATTCGCCCAATCTCCCTTTTTCGGCGGATCGGTGAAGAGATTGATTATCGGCTGCCAGATCGGAGTTGGAACGGGATAGGACTCGATATCCGACGCATCCGCGTGCAATCGGCGAACGGAGTTTCGAATCAGATTATCGCTCTCCAGCGCCTTAAGTTGCGTCTCGACGTCCGTCAGCGTATCGAAATATCCTGCGTTGTGGACCGGAGTGACGTCCTTCATATTCAGAAACTCTTCGTTGATGTTCTGAACTTCGATAAGCGCTTGTGCCTGCCAGACGGGGGTCATAATCCAGCAGATTCCCAGTGCCCCCGCCAGACCCAAAAGGGCACATAGAACGAAGCTCCACTTCCAGCGACGCAGAATGTCAAAGTAACGCATGAAGCCAGTGGAATCTGCAGCTTCACCCCGGTACCCGGAACCCTCCGCCACCTGTTCGGGCAACGCTGGTGCGCGCTCTAGTCGAACCGGCACGTCATATCCTAAGCGTCGGTTTCGTAGCGCGTAAGTGTCTCGGTTCCTCATTCCTGTTCTTTTCTCCGCCTGTTGTGAAATCTTGAAGTCCTCAAACTATAGAGTGCCGGGTCGATCGGTATTGTCCTAATCGAAGAGCCACTGTATTCGCGGTAGAGAGAAACCGCTCGCGTCCATCAATACACCGGAGTAGTATGTTTTAGCGGGTTAAGTCGCGAAATATACAGAACTTATTCGCAGCTTGACGCCGCTCGGGACTGGGAGACACGAACTCCCCCGATCCGCGCGTCACTCGTCCTCGTCTTTATCTTCGTATACAACCCACTCGCATGTCCAGAATGCACCCCGTGCGAGACGCTAAACGGTACCAAACGGCTAGTACTCACTTCAGGGATGGCCTATACCCCCGACCCGTGACGTTCAAACTCTATCGCGTGGGGGCCGCCGAAATGCGATCCTTATGTAGAGATCGCGACACTAACTTCTAAATGACTGAACCGACCTCCTCCAGAGCAAAAATAGCCGTTTGCGTTCAGGCGCTCTTGATCGTGCTCCTGCTGGTGATTCGATATTTCACCATCATGGTGCAAGCGTCCCCCGAAGACCTGCTTCGCCCCGCCTGTGCCCTGGAGATCGGCCTTATCGTTTGGATGGCCTGCTCCTGGTGGTGGGTCAACGGAACCCTTTTCGATCCCTACATGTTGCTGGTCCTTTCCGCTTCCATCTTCCATGCCGGTCAGATGATCTTGGAAGTCCTGGGGCTCAACCGCCGCGGATTCCTGAGAGGCATCTTCCCCGCCGAAATCGCCCTCGATGCCGTTTGCTTAGTAGTGCTTTGTTTCGCGGTTCTTCACTTCGGAGCGCTTCTCGCCGTCAGCGGATCCTCCTCCCGCCAGCGCTCCTCCGCAGCGGTGGATCCGTCACATCGCAAAGACGTTCTGCTCATCGGCTGGATCTTTTTCGCTCTCTCCGCCTTCGCCGCGCCCCTGGTCTACAAAGACATGGTCAGTGCAGCGATGTCAGGCGGATATTTTGTCGGTCTATTTGAATCGCAGCAGGCCACGGGTATCGCCGCCTTCAAGCGTGTTTTGGCTGAGTTTTTCATACCGGCAGCTCTGTTCCTCTTGGCCGGCAGCGGGGAAAAGCGGCTTCCCCGATACCTCTCGCTCGGGATGGTGATCTTCCATTGCGGAATGTACCTGATAGCGGGATCCCGCGGCAGTGCTGCCGTTGCCGGCGCCGCCTATGCTTGGCTCTGGCATCGCATGGTACGGCCCATCCCGAAATCCGCTCTGATCGGATCGGGCGCCTTGGCGCTGTTTGTTGTGTTCCCCTCCATCGCTTTAATCCGCGGGGTGGGCGGCGAATCGCGCTTCTCCTTGGATTATTTGACGGAACAGTGGGAGTCGATGGACAGCCCCGCCACTGCCGGCCTGACCGAAACCGGCGGCACGCTCGGTACGGTGGCTTACACATTGCAATTAGTTCCCATAGTCCACGACTTCGATAAAGGCCGCAGCTATGCGACCGCCAGTCTCACCATCTTCCCGAACCTCTTCTGGGATATCAATCCCGGTCTCCAAGGAAGACCCGCCGAATGGCTCGTCAGCATTGTGAATCCCAAGGCAGCATATTTGGGCGCTAGCATCGGATACTCCTTTATCGCGGAGGCTTACTACAATTTCGGCTGGTATGGCGCGCTCGTTCTCGGCCTGATCGGGTTTGCGGTCGCGCGCCTCCTGCGGTGGGCGAATCAGAGTACCGATCCCCTGCGCTACGTCTGTCTCATCAATTTCGCCATGCCCCTGTTCTGGTACACGCGCAATGAAGCCACCGGTATTTTCCGAGAGATGGTGTGGTATGCGCTTTTCCCCTACCTGCTCGTGCATCTTCTCGCCGCAACCCGACGCGCCCGTCAGCCTGCACCCCGTCCGGCGCTCCGTGAACCGGCATTCATGCAGCGCATTGCCCGGTTCGAAGCCGAGTCTCGGCGATTGCGGTAGAAACAGCGCGCAGACCCGGGGACGCCAAACGGATTATTGCAGGCCTAAACGGCCGCACGCCTGATCGGCTTCGCCTGCGAATAGTATCGGGGGAGGCGTGAATTCCTCCGGCGCTGGCTCGGATGCATCGAGCAAATGCCGATAAACTTGATGAACCTCTGCTGCCGCCCGCTGCGGATCAAACGTGCATTTTGCTAGCGCATGTCCGGTCTCTGCCATGCTTCGATGGTGCTCCAAGTTTTCCAGAGCATCGAGAACGGCTTCAGCGAGCTCCTGCGGGCGTCGCGGACTCACCAACTTGCCCGTAACGCCATCGATCACCAACTCGGGAATACCGCCTATATTACTCGCGACCACGGGAACCCGCGATAGCAGTGGCTCCAACACTCCGCCGCAGTTCTCAGTGATAGGGACATGAACCACGAGGTCGAAATCTGCCCAGGCATTTTGGACGACGTCGTGCGGGATCAAGCCCGGCATGAGAATCCGCTCATTCGTCGCCTTAGCGCGGGCACGCAGGCGCTTTTCATACCAATAGGCATTTCGAACAGGCCCGCCCGCAAGCACTCCCACTGTCCGAGTATTCCTTCGAAGAATGATCCCCAGGGCGTCAATGATATCCTCGTGGCATTTCAACCCAACCGTCTGGCCCAAAAAATACTTCGGCGCATACATCCAGCAGATGTTCCCAACCACAATTTGATCGTCACGGATCCCTAACAGGTTGCGTAGCAACTTCGTTCGATGAGTCGCGAACTTCTTCACCGGCCAGCCATAATAGCTGAGAAACAGCCTCGAGGGATCTACACCGGCGCGCCGGTAGTGCCTCAAAATGCACTTGCTCGAAGGTATCCAATAATCGTTTTCGCCCGCAGTCGCTAAATCTAATCTCTTATAGGGCTCGTGCTCGAGATGTAAGGGCCCGGGCACCTGAAACACCCTCGGGACCGGGTGCCGCTTGCCGAGTGCTAAGCGCATCACTAACGTGGTCCCCACAAAGTGGCTGTGGATTACATCCGGAGCGACCTCCGCAACCAGCTTGCGCATGGACGCGCAGATCGACTGCAAACGCCATGGTTTCTTAATGGGAAAGTCGAGCGGAACGATGTGGATCTTCGCTCCCGCTGTCTGCCAATCCTTGACGACTGCGCCCGTCTCACTCGGAAGGGCGACGTGGACCTCGATGCCGCGCGATACTAACTCGCGCGCCTCCCAGGCCGCGAACGCCCCAACGTCAGAGCCTTTTACGAGGTGGAGAACACGCATCGTCCGCGACGACACAAGCTCCAACTATACCAGATCCGGGCGTCCACTTACGAGTGAGCAGACGCCCGAATTCAGAGCGGCGGCGGTGGTTATTGCTCGATGCCGGATGCGAGCTGGTTCTTGTACACCGATTGGACGGTATTACCCGCCACCTTCACGTTGTAGTACTTCCCGCCCCTGTCGGCATACAGCCCGTAATTGCCCGCGAATGGATGCATCTCGTCCTTGATCTGGTTGGCGGTAACCGTTGTGCTCTTAACACGGCCAGCCAGACTGATACCCGCGGCAGACCAGGGTTCGTCCGAGTCGCAGCCCGGATTGATGAGGATATTGTCCTCGACCAAAACGTTCGAAACGACGCTCTCCGTATAGGCGCTTCCGATCTGGATACCGCGGATTGGTGCGTTAGTAATCGTATTGCCGCTGATCGTGACAGTATCGATGTCCCCTGTGGTTTGAAGGCCGATCCCCCAAAAGCAGCTGACGCACATTCCAGAACTGCGCACATCCGGTTCATACGTGATCGTGTTGCCTTTGATCGTGACGTTGTGAAAATTACCCATCGGCTCGCAATAGTCGCAGTATTGAAACATGATGCCCGCTCCCATAGTGCTCTGTCGATCCTTAGTGTCCAGGGAGATGTTGTTTTTGAGAATAGAAACGTTATCGAGCCCTTTCTGGGACCACAACGAGATCGCGACTACGGCGCGCGTTATCGTGTTGTTCACGATCAGCAGACTGTAATTGTCTTCCATCAGCACAGCCGTTACGTAACCATCCATGGTGTTGTCTGAAATCTCGCAGTTCGATGTGTAATGAACTTCGACCGCTTGACCCGCCTGTGACGGTTGATCTGCGTTCGTCGGCGTCCCGTGAAAAGAGTTGTTCGTGATCAAACAGGTTCCGTGGTCGGCGGCGAGGTACACTGCACTGTTATCGAAATGCGGCTGCTCGGGTCGTTGTTGAAACACGAACTTACTGTTCTGGACCGTTAGGAAGTCCTTGATTTTGAAGGCGTACATACCCGACAAATAGAACGTCGCGTTTGATACCAGAAGGTGCTTGAGCCCGTACGCGGTCATTATATTTTCAAACTGGCTCTCACCGGGCCCGAGAAGCCCAGGGTTGTTGAACACGTTTTCATCGATCGTGATATCGCGCACGGTCACGTTCGAAATCGCAGCGTCCTGCGGAACCGGGCCCATAATGTAATCGAAGACCCCCACGTCCGGAATGACCCGAATGGTCCCCGATCCCCAAATTTCCATATTGCTGCCAATCTCGATGTGTCCCCGGTTCGGATTGAACATATAAACGCCTGGGGGGAATTGCAGGTACCCTCCGGCTGCTGCAACTGCGTGCGATGCATTCACTATCGCGCTGGTGTCATCATGGTGCCCGTCGCCTTTAGCCCCGTAGCTTGTTACGCTCACGTTGAGAGCCCAAGTACTCGAAGACAGGAGAAGGAGTGACAGTACAAGTTTCTTCATGTTTTTTAATCCTCTTTTTTGTATTTATGGTCCGTGCGCTGGTACAGCCCTCACTTCCCAAGTCGCGATTGCGAAGTCGTCCAGCGCTCATGTAAGGAACAATACGGACTCTATCACGATAAGTAGCTTGTACCAGTTAAAATATGCAAAAACTTCCTAGGCTTTAGCAAAATTTACATAGTATGGAAGTGGTATCTGGTTCGCTCATGTTGAGCCAGCGCAACGGGATTCGATTCCTGTCAATTCGGCCCGTAAAATTTACGGAAATGACGACGGATTTCAATCACAGTGCGGGAATTAATTCAGAATCTCGGCTCGAGCATTGTTCTGTAGTACGCCTATTACCAAGCCATTTGCCTACAAGATATTTCTGATCCCGGTCTTCTTGACGGGCCGAAAGCTGGCGCGGGACACTATGTATACGGGGTTGTTGTCGGTGTAAACACGCGACGCGCTCTGCAGGGATCCAATTGTGGGTCACTCTGCGGTAGCTTTCCTATGTCATCGAACATCTGTCGGTCTCTTGCGGAACCGCTGGATCTATATGATGAATTCAGGGAATGGCCTCACTATGCAATTCAGGTTCGATACAGGCACGAACGCATCGTGGAACAATCGCTGCGCCTTCGGGGTTATCGTCCGTTTGTTGCTGTATACAAGAACCGTCGCCGCTGGTCTGACCGGATTACGGAGATTGAAACGCCAGTATTTCCGGGGTATGTTTTTTGTGCTTTCGATGTGAAAAAGCGACTCCCGATCCTGACTACCCCAGGTGTGTTGGGCATCGTGGGCACAGGAAAGGTGCCCGTGGCAATCGACCCCCAGGAACTGGAGGCCGTCCGCAACATCCTCGTGTCGGGAGTTGAGATCGAACCGTGCGTCATGGCGCCCGGGCAGAAGGTCCGGATCGAAACCGGACCGCTAAGGGGAGTCGAGGGCGTTCTGCTGCACGGGCGGGGCAAGAATCGTCTGCTCGTCTCTATCTCGCTGCTGCATCGTTCCATTTCAGCGATTATTGAGAGTGACGAAGCCGCCGCACTCAGGACGTAACACTTTTGTTCTTTATCTCTGAACCGAATTAGCCTCCATGCATTGTTCGAATTCGCCGAGTTGGCAACACAAGATGCGGGTGGTGAGCGTCAGGCTCACAGAAGAAGAGTACGACACCCTCACCAAGGCGTGCCAAGCTGAGGAAGCCCGCAGTCTATCGGAGTTCACTCGTACTGTGATGAAAGAGAATCTCGCTTTGCGACGTGCGAACGCGAGCCTCATCGAGCGCGAAAAGGAGCTCCTGAGGGAGCGCATGGAAGACCTGTATCGGGCGTTGCGTGCTGCAACCGAACGTATCGCCGAAATGCTCGGGCATTCCGAAAATCGAGAAAGATCGTAAAATTCCTGTTTTTTGAAAGACGTTCATCATGTCATATCGCAGTCCTAAAATCCTGGTGGCCAGCATCGCATTCGCCACTCTCTTGCACGCTCAAGCGACTACTCCGCCAGCATCTCAAGTGAGCGCCCCGGCGGCATCTCGAGCGAGCACCCCGCCTACATCCTCGGTACCAGGGGCGGACTACACGCTCGGGCCGGGAGATCAGGTGGTCGTCAAGGCTGTCGGCGTGGACGAGTTTGATACCAAGCCGGAAGACACGAACAAGCCTCAGGAAATCGACCTGCGCGGATATGTGGATGTCCCCCTTGTCGGCCACGTAAAAGCAGCCGGTTTGACCCCCGAACAACTGGAAGCGACAATCACACAGCAACTTAGCAGTTACGTCCGAAACCCTCACGTGACCGTCACGGTAGCCGAGTTTAAGAGTCGGCCGGTTTCGATCGTTGGCGAGGTGATGGATCCCGGTGTTTATCATCTGAACGGCCAAGACACGCTTATCCAGGTGTTATCTCAGGCGAAGGGACTGAGCGACAACGCCGGGAACACCATAAACCTCACCAGAGAAAAAGATCAGGGGCCCATTCCTCTACCGCAATGTACGGAGGACAAGAGCGGGCAGTTTTACACTGCTACGGTTGACACGAAGCGGCTGTTCCAAGCTCGGGATCCCGGTGCAAACATCAAAATCAAGCCGAACGATGTGATCTCGGTGCCTAAAGCGGACCTCGTCTATGTCGTTGGCGCCGTAAACAAAGCAGGCGGGTTCGTGCTCTCTCAAACCGAGAGCATGTCGGTTCTGCAGGCACTATCGATGGCGGAGGGTTTGGATCGGACCGCCGCTTCGGGCCGGGCCCGAATCATCCATCGCGACGAAAATAATCAAAGGATCGAAACCGCGGTGAATTTGCCCAAGATTTTCTCGGGCCAGGCCCCGGACGTACCCCTCTATCCGAACGACATCCTGTTTGTTCCGAACAGCGCTCCCAAGAGTGTCGGCTTAAGAGCCGTTGAAGCTGCGATTCAACTGGGTACGGGTGTCGCGATTTACAGACGATAACGCTCGCACCTCGCCGCCCAGCTTTCACTTAATTGTGCCCGCCTCACTCCAGCATCGTTTTGCGATCCCCTCGCTTAAGGTGTCGTTCGCCTGGATGCTCGCCGGCTCCCTCACTTTGGCCCTGTCTCAGTGGTGTCTGATCGTCCTGTTCGCGAAATTGGGGAACGCTGCCATGGTCGGGCACTATGCATACGCGGCCGCCATTGCGTTTCCTATCGCGTTGATCGGGAACCTGAGCCTCCGGGCCATTTTCGTGAACGATTTCGAAGGGCGATTCCCGTTTGCCCGGATGCTAGGCGCCAGATATCTTTTGGTCGGGCTCGCCTGGGCAGTCCTGCTCGTCATTTGCGCGCTGAATCATGCTGCCTTCCAAAAAATGGCGACTGTGTTTATCGTTGGAACCGCGCTGCTTCTCGATAGCCTTAGCGAATCCTACTACAGCATGGTCCAGAAGTACGATCGCATGGAACGCATGGCTCGTTCTCAGATTATGAGAAGCCTGCTCTCGCTGACAACGGTGGCTACCATTCTGTATCTCACGCGAAACCTGGTGTACGCCGTCTGCGGAATGCTTGCCGCGCGCTCGATGACGCTGCTCCTGTACGATTCCGCACCGGAGGCGTTCCGAATTGCCGCGGCCGGATCTGAAGGCCGCGAGCTGCTGCCTGACACCGATACCGTCAAGACGCGCTTTGCTCCCCAGTGGGATCTGAGGTCCCAATTTCAGATGATCTGGCTAGCGTTGCCTCTGGGATTCGTGAATATTTTGGTTTCTTTTAACAGTAATATCCCGCGATACATCATCGAAAACTATCTCGGCCCGCGCGAGCTGGGAATCTACTCGGCGTTAAACTACATTCCGCAAGCGGCGATCATGATCTCGACGACGCTCGCGAGCGTGACCTTCGCGCGTTTGAGCAAGTTCTATTTCAATCGGGATCTTGTCAATTTCAGAGGGCTGCTCGGTAAGAACGTCCTCATTTGCGCCGCCCTGGGAGCCATGGCGCTCGCGGTCAGCCTGGTGGCTGGTCGGCAGATCTTGGCCATCCTCTACCGTCCCGAATACGCCGCGCATTGGGACCTTCTGATGTGGCTGGTTGCCACGGGAGCAGTGGCCTGCGTAGCGGCTTGCGTTGGGTCGGCGTCCGTAGCCGCCTCCCAGTTCCGCCAGCAGATACCGCTGTTCCTTGCGGTCACCAGCGTTTCCGCAGGACTGTCGTTTCTTCTTATTCCCCCGTTCGGTCTGTACGGCGCAGCTGCGGCAAGTTTAGCCTCCATGGTGGTCCAATTCGCAGGCGCATGCCTGATTGTTAACCGCGCGCTCGCCAAGCGAAGGCAGCCGCAACATGCACCTGATCCATCTTCAGCCGCCGTGATGCTGGCCTCGGAATCCTAAGCTACGATGCCGCGTATGAAACGAAAAGTTCTACATGTCATCGGCTCGATGAACCGCGGCGGTGTCGAAACCTGGCTGATGCATGTGCTGCGCACCATCGATCGGCAGGAATTCGAATTTCATTTCGTCGTGCAGAAGGACGCAAAGGCTGCCTATGACGATGAGATCCGTTCGCTTGGAGCACAAATCCATCCTTGCCTAGGCCATCGCCATCCGCTCCAGTATGGCCGGAAATTCAAGGACATCCTGGACCGGCACGGGCCCTTTGACGTCGTGCACAGCCACATTTACACCTATACGGGATTCATCATGCGCTTCGCCGCCGAATCCAAAGTCCCGATTCGCATCGCTCACAGCCATACTGCACCGCGGCAGAAAAGTTCCGGTTTTCCACGGCTTGCGTATCGAAGGCTGATGAGAGCGCTTATCGCCCGATACGCAACGAACCGAGTAGGCGTCAGCCGCGCGGCCGTCGAAAGCCTGTTCGGAAAGCGAGGTCTCGCGAGCGCGGCCATACTCCCCTACGGCTTGGACTTCCGCGCTTTCTTGAATCCAATGGACATTCCGGAACTCAAGAGCCGCCTTGGAATTCCTCAGAATCGCAAGCTGGTGGGACACGTTGGGCGATTCGATCCCGTGAAGAATCACAAATTTCTAATCGACACCTTTGCACAGGTGATTGCCAACGGAACAGATGCCCACCTCCTTCTAGTGGGAGACGGTCCGCTACTGCCGTCGATACGCCGCGACCTCGAAGCGAAAGGATTGTCGGACCGCTGCATGTTCGCCGGCCTTCAACCGAATGTCCCCCCCTTCCTCTCCGCAATGGACGTGTTCGTGTTTCCATCGCTGCACGAGGGGATCCCGCTGGCTGTGCTCGAGGCCCAAGCCGCGGGCGTGCCGATCGTAGCTTCGCCGGCTGTGCCCGCCGAAATGGATATCGTTCCGAATCTGATGCAGCGTATCCCGCTCGATGCCGGTGCACCAGCCTGGGCCGACGCCATTTCGAAGAGACTGACAAACGGAAACGGCAGATCGCTCGATGCAGCGCGCCTGATGCAAAACAGCGCGTTCGCGTTGCCGGTGTGCGTCGAAAAGTTGACTCGCATGTATACAGGCGAGCAAATCGGAACTTCACTATGACTTATAAGAAAATTTTGATCACAGGTGGCGCCGGATTCATCGGTTCCCATTTAACCGAAGAGCTTCTTCGCCGGAATATGGCGGTTACTGTAATCGACGGCCTGACGACTGGTGCCTGGCGCAATTTGGACCATATCAGCCACAACAAGGGGCTACGCGTCATCGTCGCCTCGGCGAGCGATCCGAGACTTCTCGAGAAAGAGATCCCGCGGCACGACTTCGTTTATCACCTGGCGAGCGCCGTCGGGGTGAGATTGATCGTCGATCAGCCGGTGAAGACCGTCCAAACGATTGTCCGTACCACGGAAGCAGTGACCCAAGTTTGCTCGAAGTATCGCAAGCCTATCCTTCTCACCTCAACCAGCGAAGTGTACGGAAAATCTACTTCTTTTCCCTTTCGCGAGGATGCCGATGTCGTCATGGGCCCCACCTCGAAGCGAAGGTGGTCGTACGCGTGCGCGAAGGCTCTGAATGAGTTTCTGGTGCTCGCTCATTCGTACGAAACAAATCTGCCGGTCTTCATCGTGCGGCTGTTCAACACCGTCGGACCTCGGCAAACGGGCCGATACGGCATGGTGCTCCCCACTCTCATTGAGCAAGCGCTTGCCGGGAAGCCCCTGACCGTGTACGGCTCGGGCCAGCAGAGCAGGTGCTTCTGCTCGGTTCACGACACCGTTGAAGCGCTCACGCGTTTTCTTGAGTGCCCCGAAGCCGCGGGCAAGGTGATCAATATCGGTACCCAAGAGGAAATCACCATCGCAATGTTAGCCCAGAAAATAAAATACCTCACCGCGTCGACCTCCGAGATCGTGTTGGTTCCCTACGACGAGGCATACGGGCGGGGTTTCGATGATATGCCGCGCCGCGTGCCTGACCTCACGCGCGCGCGTGACCTGCTCGGATGGGCTCCCAAGCGTTGCCTCGATGACATCATTCACGAGATCGCGGCTAGCCTGGACCCGGCCAACCGAGCGTTCGCAGAGGAGTTCGCCGGAGTAGATGCGTACTGACGAACGCGGTTCATGAGAGTTTGCATCACACTGGAGGAGCGCTTCCGCCGGACGCCCGACGGGAGTGTGTGGTCGGGTGCGTCGGGCACGTGCGGGTATTCGTTCTGGCAACGCTACCTCACGGCTTTTGACCGGGTCAAGGTGATCGCGCGCGTCGCCGACGTCCAGGCTCCCGAGCCCCATTGGATACGGGCAGACGGCGAGGCGGTGGTGTTCCATGCTTTGCCTTACTATATTGGTCCGGTTCAATACGCCCGCCGGTATTTTTCGGTGATTCGGAGCATCCGCGGCAGCGTAGCCGGAGACGACGCGGTCATCATGCGTGTTCCTTCCGTTATTGCGCACCGCCTGGAGCGGCAGTTGGCGCGCTCTCGCCCATTCGCGCTCGAGGTGGTGGGCGATCCGTATGAGGTTCTTGCGCCTGGCTCGGTCAATCATCCCCTGCGCCCGTTTTTCCGAACACAAATGACGTCCCAATTGCAGCGCCAATGCCGGACTGCCGCTGCCATTGCGTATGTTTCGGGGGAAACGCTTCAGCGCCGGTATCCGCCTAATCCGATGGCCTTCTGCACCGCCTACTCGAGCATCGAACTCAGGGATGCCGCTTTCGCTCCCGTGCCGCGGGTCATCACCACTCGACCCTGCCCGCTGCGGATCGTCAGTGTGGGCTCGCTCGCACTTCCGTATAAAGGATTTGACACGCTGATCGATGCCGCTGCCGCGTGCGTTCACGCCGGGCTTGATGTCGACGTGACAATCGTCGGCGACGGCCGCTGCCGCACGGACCTGGAAAGACGCACCCAGGCTTGTGGGATGGAGCGCCGCATCGCCTTTCGCGGACAGCTTCCTGCTGAAGCCGTGCGCCACGAATTGAGTCGTGCAGATCTCTTTGTGCTCGCTTCGAAAACCGAGGGCTTGCCCCGGGCGATGATCGAAGCAATGGCAAGCGGGCTGCCGTGTATCGGCTCCGCGGTGGGGGCGATTCCGGAATTGCTCGATTCAGAGAGTCTGTTCGAGCGCGGAAATGCTCCCGCCCTCGCCCGCAAAGTTGCCGAAATCGTGAACGACCCGGCGCGCATGACGCGCATGTCAGCACGCAATCTGAGGGTGGCGCGCGAGTACCACTCTTCCGTATTGACAGAGCGTCGGCGGGAGTTCTATACCTATGTGCGCGAAGCGACACGCCACTGGAACAAAGGTTCCGCTGCGGATCTCAGGCAACCCGAAACACCAGCCGCTCCGGCATCATTTTCAACCGATCTATAAAAGAACATCCATATGCGAATACCTCTCTCGTCTCCCGATTTGAATGATGACGACAAAAATGCTGTGCTCGACGTTCTCAATTCGAGGACGTTGAGCTTGGGACCGAAGCTTCTCGAATTCGAAAAGGCTGCAGCCGACATCGCCGGGACGCGGCACGCCATCGCGGTCAATAGCGGAACAAGCGGATTGCACTTGTGCGTCCGAGCGGCAGGAATCTCCCCGGGCGATGAAGTGATTACGAGCCCGTTCAGCTTCGTAGCTTCATCCAACTGCATTCTATTCGAGCGAGCCACGCCGGTGTTTGTCGATATCGACCCGGTGACCTACAACATCATCCCGGAGAGCATTGAAGCCGCCATCACGCCGCGGACCAAAGCGCTGCTTCCAGTGCACATCTTTGGAAGGCCCTGCGAGATTGAACCCATCCTGCAGATCGCGAACAAACACGGGCTGCCGGTCATCGAGGATTCGTGCGAAGCCATTGGGGCTCGGTACTTCGGTAAGCCCGTTGGATCGTTCGGTCAAAGCGGCGTCTTTGCCTTTTATCCCAACAAGCAGGTAACCACCGGCGAAGGAGGCGTGATCGTCACCGACGATGATGCGGTGGCACGGCAATGCCGGAGCCTCCGGAACCAGGGACGCGCCGCGAGCAACTGGCTCGAGCACGACCTGATCGGCTACAATTATCGGCTAAGTGATGTGAACTGTGCCCTAGGCGTCAATCAGCTTAGGCGGGTCGATGAAATTCTCGCGGCGCGGTCTCGGGTGGCTCGTACATATAATCAGGCGCTACAGTGCATTCCCGAGGTCACCCCCCCGGGGGTCGATCATCCGAATTCTGAAATTAGCTGGTTTGTTTATGTGGTGCGCCTCGCCGATGAGTTCACCGCGGCAGATCGCGATCGCGTGCTGCTCGAGCTGCAACGCCAGGGCGTCGAATGCCGGAACTATTTCCCCCCAATCCATCTCCAGGCCGTGTATCGGAATCTTTTCGGCTATAAGGATGGTGCATTTCCGGTCACTGAACACGTTGCAGCACGGACCGTTGCCCTGCCATTCTTCAACCGTTTGTCGGAAGACCAGATCGAGTATGTCACAACGGCCCTTCGAAATGCGATCGACAGCCTCAAACCGAAACAGTACGTCCCTTCCGGCGTTTCGGAAAGTAGAGCCAGGTCGACACTATAAGGGAAGGACTCTGGAGATCGTCTCATGTATCAGCGGTCCAAGCGATGGTTCGACGTTACGGCTGCCGCAGTCGCCATCATTGTCACCGCGCCCTTCGCGCTCCTGATCGCTCTCGGCGTGCTGCTGCGCCTGGGTCGGCCCATCCTGTTCCGCCAAACCAGGGTAGGCTTCCATGAGCGGCTCTTTACGTGTTACAAATTCCGCACCATGATTCTGGAGCCGAATGAGAACGGGATTCACTTGAACCACCCACACCGCCAGACCCGTTTCGGAACATTGCTCCGGCGCGCCAGTTTGGACGAGCTTCCGCAGCTCTGGAATATTCTTCGAGGCGATATCAGCTTCGTCGGTCCACGGCCTCTGTACGTGGAGTATCTGCCTTACTACACGGAAACAGAACGCCGCCGCCATTCCGTACGGCCCGGCCTGACCGGCTGGGCTCAGATCCGTGGCCGGACGTCCATACCCTTCGAAGAGCGCCTAAGGCTCGATGTCTGGTACGTGGACCACGCTTCTTGGCAGCTTGATATCCGAATTCTTTTCCATACGCTCTGGAAGGTATGCACGCAATCCGGTTATGTCTTAGAGTCTGTCCCTCTCGATCAATTACGAGCCTCTACGAGGACGCCCGCTTCCCCGGAGTCAGCGCAGAGTTCCGAGATTCAGCTTTCCAATTGAGCTGCACACGCTTACTCCCGGGGATGCACAGGATCGTCGAAAATCATTCTTAGAGTCATGGCAGCCATTATTTCTTCACCGACCTTGATTCCAGCGTCCTCGCCGGATTGGCAGGAGTGCCTGGCACAAGCTCCCCATGATTTCTTTCAGACCGCGCAGTACCACGCGCTTTCAGCAGGCTCGATGACGGGCGAGGCATGGCTCCTCAAATACGGGGACCACGACAAGTTTGTCGCGTGGCCCTACATATTGCAAACAGTCGATTCCGCGAACTCACTGTCGAATCCGTTTCGGGATGCAACCTCAGTGTACGGATTTTCCGGTCCTATTGCCCACAACTGCATCGAAGATCCCGAGTTTCTGTCCGAGGCTTCCAATTCTTTCCTGGAAGTCTGGCGCGAACAACGAGTGGTCAGCGTATTTACACGCTTCCACCCGATTTTTGGGAATCACCGGTGGTTCGGTCCCGAGCGCGGTGGGATAGAGGGCCGGACCGAGAGAACAGGCGCCACGGTGTTCATCGATCTGTCGCAATCTCCCGACGAAATTTGGAACGGTTACAAACGGCAGCTTCGTCAAGCCATACGCCACGTCGAGCGCGGGCAAGAGTTCACAGCCGTTCACGATCCTCATTGGGAGCACCTCGACGAATTCATCGCGATTTATCACGCGACCATGAAGCGGAACAATGCGGCGCCCTTCCTGTTTTTCCCCCGTTCCTATTTCGTCGCTTTCAAGGAGGCGCTCGGACCGCACGGCAGCTTGTACCTCAGTTTTCGCGAAGGAGCAGTTGTCGCCGGGTTCTTACTCATTGAATACGGCGGGATTGCGACCGTTTTTCTCGCCGGCTCGGATGAAAGCTCTTCCCGGGGTGCGCCGAACAAGTTTCTGTTCCACAAAGTGCAATGTTTTGCGCGCGCCAGGGAGAATAGATTCCTCCATTTCGGCGGCGGACGTGGCGGTCGCGACGATGACACGCTGTTTCAGTTCAAGGCTCAGTTCTCTGACTCGCACCCACCGTTTTATACGGGCCGCTGGATCCTGAATTCGGCTGCTTATGAATCGCTGGCATACGAGAGACGAAAAGAAGCGGAACGTCGCGGCGGCCACATCGGCACTCATTTTCCGGCGTATCGAGCGCCCATTCTTCCTGCCTTCCAATCCGCATGACACAAACAAGAGCCAGTAAAAGTCCTGGTGGTTCTAGAACTTTCTGCGATCTGACCGGAATCGCTGGCAAAAAGAGCGCCAAGCGAGTAGCATCATAAATGAACGCACCTGATATGGATCGATCCGCCCTCGCACCTTCCGCCGCACCAAGCCCCGATACTGCTGGAGCCGCAACACCGTTAATCCACATTGAGCCGATACTCGCGGACTGTGACGACGCTGAGGAGCTATGCCAAATTGATTCAGCCATGCACGGCGGGACCATGCGCCGGCCCGGATTTCTTTACATTTTCAAGCGAATCAAAACGAATTTGCACGAGCGCGGTTTCCTGTACACGCTCAAGGTTACGTTAAAGGGCCGCATTGAATCCGCCCGCACACTCGTATATGGACCCCCGCCTGTTCGCCCCACGCCTTTTGTTCCCGGACGCAGTCCTTGACCTTGTCCCAGGCGAGCTCGTCGAGATCAAGTCGCTCGAAGAGATTGCAGCGACCCTCGATGGCAAGAGCCGGAATCGCGGCCTAGTGTTCACACCCGAGATGGCGAAACATTGCGGAAAGCGCTATCGAGTTTTCAAACGCCTCGAGCTGATGTTCGATGAGTACCACAAATCGCAACGCCGTGTGAAGAATACGGTCCTGCTCGAAAACGTGGTCTGCGAAGGCGCAGGCCTCGGCTGCCATCGTTCTTGTTTTCTTTATTGGCGGGAAGCTTGGCTTCGTCGCGTGTGACGCCTGCCCCTGGCAGCGGTGCATTATTAATCTGGGACGTCTACCCGGCTCGAGCGTAGCGCGCACCGGCGGTTCCGTGGAGGGCAGTGAGAATTCGCGATGCGATCGGCGACTAGGGAATCGGTCGCTTGAAAATTCTTTTCATCTCCCCCCATCAGGTTTGGCCTCAGAACACCGGGGCGAAACTGCGCAATTTTCACCTGGCAAGCGCCCTGGCGTCGCGCTGCACCGTTACGCTTTTCCAACTCCTTCCGCCGGCGGAAGCGAGAAGAGAGGATGAAACGGCCGGAAGGTTCGAAGAGATTGTCGCAATTCGAAAAGATCCTAGCTACACCCCTTCGAAACTCTTTCGAGGAGTACTCGGCCCTCTTCCTGTCTCGGTTCTCAACTACTCCTGTCATTCCGCCGCCGAACGGCTTACTGAACTCGTCAACGCGGAACCGTTCGATACCATCCACTTAGTCAGCATTCACCTGATCGATTATCTGAAGACCGTCCGCGCTGCGCCGAACCATCCGCCTGTTCTTATGGACTGGCACAATATCGAATCGGAGCTGATGTTGCGCTACGCGGAACGGACCAGCAGTTGGCCGCGCCGCATGATTGCCCGCCGAACTGCACACCTGCTCCAAGCGACTGAGCTTCACGCGCTCGAAACATGCGACGCCGTAACCGTTGTCAGCGACCGTGAGAAACACGAATTACTCGCCCGGCGCCCGAAGGCGAACATTCATGTCATTCCCAACGGTGTCGACGTGGCGTCTTATTCAGCTAAACGAAGGGTCGCATCTAGTTGCATGGAACCGTTGAAGCGTCAGACACTGCTTTTCGTTGGCTCCATGAACTACCACGCCAACATTGACGCGGTCACCTGGTTCGTTCAAGAGGCCTGGCCCGAATTGTCACGGACCCACCCCGCGCTTCACTTCGTAATCGCGGGTAGCGATCCCAGCCCGGCAGTGCGCGCCTTGGCTTCTCCTCGCGTGCATATAACGGGGACGGTGGATGACGTACAGCCGTTCTACCATGCTGCGGCAGCAGTAGTAGTCCCGCTCCGGGTCGGCGGCGGCACCCGGCTCAAGATTCTCGAAGCTATGGCCGCCGGCGTCCCGGTCATCTCCACCAGCATTGGCGCCGAAGGTCTCCCGCTTCAGCACGGCACGAACGTCCTCTTCGCCGACTCTCCTCAGGAAATGATTTCGGCTGTCGGACAACTGCTCCAAAATCCTGAAGATGGTGCCCGGCTGGCCGCCCAGGCCGCTACGCTGGTCCGCCATAGCTATGACTGGGACGCAATCGGGAGCCAGCTCTATTCCCTACATGCCCGCCTCGCCGGCCAGTTCTCCCGTTTGCTGGACAAACGATCGGTTTTATTGCGAAACTGAGAGTGGCGCGGTAGCCAAGTGGAAAGGCGGAGGTTCGCAAAATCTCTAAACGGTTGTTCAACTCAACCCCGCGCCTCCAGAAACCCTCCGAGCCGCCCTTCTTTCTCATAACGATTGACACGGAGGGCGACAATCTCTGGTCGGCTCCCCGGGAAATTACCACCCGAAACTCCCGGTTTCTGAAGCGATTCCAGGATCTCTGTGAGGAGTTTCACCTTAAGCCCACTTATCTCGTCAACTATGAGATGGCGATGTGTCCCGAATTTCGCGGTTTCGGGCGCGACGTTCTGTCCCGCAAAGCCGGCGAAATCGGAATGCATCTTCACGCCTGGAACGCGCCCCCGGTCACGCCTCTGACGGACGACGATCATCGCTTTCTTCCGTTTCTCATCGAATATCCAACTCCCGTGATGCGATCGAAAATCGCTTACCAGACAAAGCTGCTGGAGGATGTCTTTGGCGTGCAGCCGGTCAGTCATCGCGCAGGGCGCTGGGCGCTCGACGAGCGCTACGTGGATATTCTGATGGAATACGGTTACCGCGTCGATTGCTCTGTCACGCCGGGCGTCTCCTGGCGCACTGATTCCGCGGCTCCGGCCGGAGCCAACGGAAGCGATTACCGTCACTTTCCGTCAGATCCGTATTGGATCGATCCTTCTGATATCGCGCACCCTGCCGGCTCGGGAATTCTTGAGGTGCCGATGACAATCTACAACTCTCACCATTGGGCATGGGTAAAGCCCGCAGCGCTCCGGACAGCTCTCAACCGCGTTCTCCCCGAATCGTCCTGGCTGCGTCCCACAGGGCGGAACGCTCATCGCCTTCTTCATGTTCTTCGCCGGACCGTTCGCGAACGTAAGAGCTATGCGGAGTTCATGCTCCACTCGTCTGAATTCATGCCCGGCGGCAGTCCCACGTTTCCGACCGATCAGCGCATTGAAACGCTTTACTCTCATATGAGGCGGCTGTTCGCTTCGGCCTCGGCTGGATTCCGTGGCGCTACCTTGCGAGAGTATTTTGAGTGGTACCAGGCACGCACATGACGGCCCCTACTGGCCGCGTACTCGTGCTCGGGTCCGACACGCGCAGCTTTCTCGCGGTTGTCCGCTCATTGGGCAGGGCCGGTCTCGAAGTGCATGTGGCGTGGTGCCCCGCGTACTCGGCTGCGCTCCGGTCGAAATACGTTAAGGCAATTCATCCGATTCCCTATTACCGACCGCAGGATTCCGAGTGGATCGACAGATTCAACGAGTTGCTTTCCGAGCATGAGTTTGATCTCGTTATTCCGTGTGATGACAGCTCGCTGGTCCCTCTGCAGCTCCATAAGCAGCAACTGGTTCGCCAGCAGAGCATTTACCTGCTGGCCGAGGAATCGTATCGCGTCACCTCTGACAAGCACGCGACATATGCGCTCGCGCGAGCTCTCGATATTTCTTTACCGCGCCAGGCCGTCGCGACGAACCAGGCTGAACTCGAGACAGCCATCCGGGAGTTCGGGATTCCCGCAGTAGTCAAGCCGCCGCGCTCCGCCGAAGCCGACGATCCTCAGGCGCGCCGCTTCGTCAAGAAAATTCGCCGCCCCGAAGAGATCGAATTGCTCGCCACGCCGATGCTCGCGCGCGGGCCTGTCCTGATCCAGGAGCACTTCCTGGGCATCGGCGTGGGTGTCGAGACACTCTGCCGGAACGGTGACATTCTGGTCGCGTTTCAACACGAGCGCGTCCATGAGCCTCTGCTCGGAGGAGGGAGTTCCTATCGCAAGAGCGTGCCATTGAATCCTGAAATGCTCGAAGCCGCCCGGCGCCTCATGAAAGCCCTCGATTATACGGGCGTCTGTATGATCGAGTTTCGATTCAACCCGAAGTCGCGCCGCTGGGTGCTGATCGAAATCAACGGCCGGTTTTGGGGCTCATTGCCGCTCGCCATCGCGTCAGGGATTGATTTTCCTCGTTACCTGTACGAGATGTGGGTGTACGGCAAGACCGATTTCAACGTCCGCTACCGCTCGGGCCTTTACTGCCGGAACTGGCTCATCGATCTTGCTTGGCTCCGATCCAACATCCGCCTCGATAGGACAGATCCGACTTTGCTTACGGTTCCTCTGCACCGCGTCGCGACGGAAGTTTTGAATCCGCTCTTGCTCCGCGAGCGCAGCGATACGTTCACAATCGACGATCCCGGGCCTGCATTGGACGAGTTTCTTGGGTTGTTCAGCCGGGCATTCGTTCGCGTCGCCTCTTCGCTCCCACTTTTCCGAAAGCGCTTACACGCGAGTGCGCGCGCCGCCCTCCAGCCTGCGTCGAGCGTGCTCTTTGTATGTAAAGGCAATATCTGCCGCAGTCCGTTTGCCGAGCGCTACGCGCACGCTTTGAAGCCGCAGCTCATCGTCTGGTCTGCCGGGTTCCTCCCCTTGTCCGGGCGTTCGTCTCCAGCGATGGCAGTGGAAATTGCCGGGCTTCATGGCATCGATCTCTCGCATCACCGGTCCCGAATGTTGGCCGTCGAAGATCTCGGCCGCTTCGACGTCATATTCGTCTTCGATGCCGATCAGGTGCGCGCCATCCGGCACATCGCCCGGATTCAGAGGAAACGCGTTCCCGTGATGTTGCTGGGTGCCCTCGATCTTCGGGGACCGCTCGAAATCCGCGATCCATTCGGACAAGATGCCGCCGCGTTTGAAACCGCTTACGACCGGATTGCCCAGGCCCTCCAGAACGGTCTGGGGGCTATGGAATCGCCTCGCTGTGCCGAGATATCCGCGACGGTTTCCAGAAGTGCTCTGGCGGAAGAAACCAGATTGAGATCGCAAGCAAACTCGCGATCATCATCACCGCATAGCTTGTAACGGGTGCCGTTACGCGCTTCAGCGGATTCTTTGCAGAGATCCATAGATCCACGGTTATCGCCAGACATATGGCGCACTGAAGAAGCGAGCTCATGTCCGCGAAAGCGCCACCGCCCGCCAGGCTCGAAATAGCAGCCAAGAGAAGCGCAAAAGGCAGGAAAAGCCGGCCAAGTTTGTACGAAAGAAAGTGCAGCAGCAGGCGGTTCTTCGGGCCGAGTAGCTGTGGATAATACGCAAGAATCTGATAATTGCCCGCCAGCGTCCGTACCTTTCTGCTAAATTCCGCTGCGAGATCGGCCGGGTAATCGTACATTTTCGCTCTCGCATCAACGATCAGCCGGTATCCCTTGAAGAACGCGTGCAACGGAAGAAACATGTCGTCCACCAGCTCGTTGGCCGGCAATGGGACGGCAAGCTCACGGCGCATCGCATAATATGCCCCGGTCGCTCCGAAGATCGAGTCGACCGTGCTCAGTTTCAGGCGAATCCAGCGCTCGTATTTCCAATACGCGCCCATTCCTGTGCTGGCGCCGGAGGGTTCCGGACTGATCTGCAGCTCTCCAGACGTTACTCCCACAGTCGCGTCCGCAAAGTTTTCCATCAACAATCGCAAGCTGTCGCCGGCAAGTTGCTGCCGTACATCCGTGAAGACGAATATCTCGCCTGTTGCCGCAGCCATACCGTGGTTCAGGGCAGCCGCTTTCCCGGCCCGGATCGCGTCAATAAAAAGCACGTCGCCCTCGTACTGCTCGACAATCGCCCGCGTATTGTCCGTCGACCCGTCACTCACCACAATCACCTGGAGAAGATGTCTCGGGTAATCCAGCGCGAAAACCGATCGCAGTTTGTCCGCAAGGAACGCTGCGCCGTTATGCGTCGCGATGATGACCGATACGCTGGGGGTATATGCCTGTCGAAGGATGGGCTGAGGCCTTACCCGGGATAGCCACCCTAGGAGTAGCGGGTAGATGCCGACCACGTACGCCGCGCAGAACACCGCAACGAAACACAGGGTTCGAGCTAACACGTCAGTATTCATCCCGGACTCCAGAGGACGGCTTTATAGCCGGCTCATCGAACTCATCGGCCCCCGCAGGGCGACAATGAGTAAGAGAGCCCTTTTTGCTGCTTCTCTCAACCGCAATCAATGGTTCACAGACAGGAAACTTCAGCGGCGCCATGGGTGCCGAATTCCCTGGATCTCGCAACCCTGCGCGCCGCCGCACCGGCTTGCCAGGGATGCCATCTTTATCGGCACGCGACTCAAGTTGTCTTCGGCGAAGGACCTCGTGATGCCAAGGTGGTCATGATAGGCGAACAGCCTGGGGACGAAGAAGACCAAAAAGGCCATCCGTTCGTCGGTCCCTCCGGCCGGTTGTTGAGCAAAGCGCTGCATGAGTCCGGACTGGATCGGGAGAAAATCTACGTCACGAACGCCGTAAAGCATTTCAAGTTCGTCGAGCGCGGGAAGCGCCGTATACATGCGAAGCCCGACACACTCGAGGTGTCGGCGTGTCGCCCGTGGCTCGAAGCCGAGCTCGCCTCAATCGAACCGGAGCTCGTGGTCTGCCTGGGTGCAACCGCTGCCCAATCACTCATGGGGGCTGCGTTTCGAATTACCCGGCAGCGCGGTCTGTTTTTTCCCCATCCCTGGGCCAAGCAGCTCGTCGCCACTGTCCACCCATCGGCCATACTCCGTGCCGCCGAGCGATACGACGATGAATATGGACTCTTCGTTCGCGATCTGCGGACGATCGCTGCCAGAGTAAAGGAGCTGGAGCGCGCTTGAAGTCCGCACGTTCCGCAGCTTTCTCGGGTCACCTGCGCCGTGCACCTGAAACTGTCCGATTCGTGCGGCGCGCCGCGCCGGCTTTCTTGAAAACGGTTTCGAAAGAGTATAAGCGAGAGATCCTTGCTCCGCCGCACCATCCTCAGCCGCGACTATGGCCGGAACAGGGTCTTCACGTGGCTTGGCTGGGTCACAGTTCGGTGGTAATGAAACTCGACGGATTCACCGTTCTGACCGATCCGGTCTTCAGTGATCGGATCGGGTTAAATTTCGGTCCGCTCACCGTCGGAATGAAACGATTAATCGAGCCCGCCATCGACGCGGGCAAGCTCCCCCACGCCGACCTCGTGGTGCTCTCGCATGCGCACATGGATCATTTCGATGTGCCCACGTTGCGCCAACTCGAAAACCGGCGCACGCATGTCGTTACCGCGTTCCGAACGTCGGATCTGCTGCGTCCGAAGCGCTATGCGCGGGTTCACGAGTTGCGCTGGGGCGAATCGGCGCGCATAGGACCGGTCGCGGTGACGGGCTTCGAGGTCTCTCATTGGGGCGCGCGCATGCGCAGCGATCTCTATCGGGGCTACAACGGGTATCTGATCGAAACCGGCCGGTACCGCGTTATTTTCGGCGGCGACACGGCCTACACTCCCTCATTTGCGCGCCTGCGCTCATCGCGTCCTGTTCATCTCGCCATCATGCCCGTCGGCGCATACGACCCGTGGATTCGCGTGCATTGTAATCCGGAGCAGGCCTGGAAGATGGCAAACGACGCAGGGGCGGAATTTGTCCTGCCGATTCATCACCAAACATTTCAGCTAAGCCGGGAACCTCAGTTCGAGCCGATCGAGCGACTTTTGAAGGCTGCTGGGCCGGAGCCCGATCGCGTATGTATTCACGAGATCGGGCAGGAATTTCACCTGTAAGCGCGCCAAGAGTGTCACCCAGCGCCACGCCGCTTCACATCAATATTCAGCCGCTTGATCTTCTGATTCAGGGTCGATAGCGGTATACGCAACGCCTCTGCGGCTTCCGTTTGGCTGTAATTCGCCGCTTCCAGGGCCTCGATAATTTTGCGGCGTTCGAAATCGGCACAGATCTCGGGCAGCGATGCGTCGGGCGCCAGCACCCCGTTACTGTCACGCGAAATTTTCATCCCGCTCGCCTGCTGAAGATGCTCGGGCAGTACGTGCGCGGGAACGGAAGGCGTGGTCGCCAACACAACGGCCCTCTCAACTGCGTTCTCGAGTTCTCTCACGTTTCCCGGCCAATCATGCTCCATCAAGATTTGCATCGCGTCCGGTTCAAAGTTTAGAACCGAACGTTGTTCGGCGTTCAGGAACTTTTCGTTTTCACGGCAGTACCGCGTGAAGAAATGGTCGACCAGCAATGGCAAATCTTCCTTGCGCTCCCGCAATGGCGGCAAGTTAAGATTGATCACGTTCAAGCGGTAATACAGGTCTTCACGGAACTTTCCCTCATCCACCAGCCTTTTCAAATCCGCATTCGTCGCTGCGATGATCCGCACATCTACCCGCATGCTCTCGTTCGATCCGAGGGGCATAAACTCCCGGTCCTGGAGTACACGCAACAACTTCACCTGGATCTCAGGGCCGATGTTCCCGACCTCGTCGAAAAAGATCGTTCCGCGATTCGCGGTTTCAAACAGGCCTTTGCGATTGGCAATTGCGCCGGTGAAGGATCCCTTAACGTGTCCGAACAGAATCGATTCGAGAAGCTCCGAAGGCAAGGAGCCGCTGTTGACGGGCACAAACAAATGGTCCGCGCGTGCCGAATGGAGGTGAATCGCTTTCGCGATCAGCTCTTTCCCCGTCCCTGTCTCTCCGGTGATCAAGATCGTCGCGCGGCTCGGCGCTACCTGCGCCACCTGATCGAGGAGCCGGAGCATCCGTTCGCTTTTTCCAACGATGTTCGGAAACGCGTAGCGCTGCTTCAATGCGCGCTTTAGCTGAGTATTCTCGCGTTCCAGGTACCCCTTTGAGATGACTCGGTCGACCTCGATCAGCAGTTTCTCGTTGTCCCACGGCTTCGCGAAATAATCGTTGGCTCCGGATTTCAGCGCCCGAACCGCCACCTCCACCGAGCCGTAGGCCGTGAGCATAAACACCGGGGTCTCTCCATCCCTTTGCCGGATGTCTTGAAGAACCTCCATGCCGGAGCGGTCCGGCATCATGAGATCGAGCAGCACGAGATCGTATGGTCCGGATTCAAACCTCTGGAGACCGGCCGCGGCTGTCTCCGCCAGATCGACACCGTAATTTTCGCCGGTCAGCAACAAATCGAGACTCTCGCGAATATCCGCTTCGTCATCGATAACCAGGATTCGCCGCTGTTGCGGAGAGCTGACGCGATCAGGCGGCAGATCAGAACGCACAGGGATTGGATCAGACATGACGAAATTGCGAGAAATTCAAGGCGACCGTCGAATCAAGCGGGCAGCGCTTTTCGCGCCGCGCCTACGGTTCTTGCGGGGCGCACCGCCACAGCGGGAAACTCGAGACGGAAGCGCGTGCCCCGCCCGACCGCGCTATCCACTTCAATGATTCCATTGTGCTCCTGGACGATTCCATAGGTGATCGAGAGCCCCAAACCGGTCCCCTTCTTCGGTCCTTTGGTCGTGAAAAACGGGTCGTAGATTCGCGCCAGGTGCTCCGTGGGAATGCCTTGGCCGGTATCGGCAATTTCTATATGAGCAAATCCGGTCTCAGCCCAGGTACGTACGCTCAGCAGCCCGCCTCCGGGCATCGCGTCCCGCGCGTTGATGAAAAGGTTCAGAAACACCTGTTGGAGTTTCCCCGCGTTTCCACGAACCTCAGGCAACCCTTCTGTGAGCGTAAGATGCGTAATGATTCTCGCCTTTTCGAATTGATGCTCGACCAACGTGGCAGTATCTCGAATCACCCGATTGAGATCGAGCTCGACGAAGTCGGTCGGCGAAGTGCGCGAGAAATTGAGGAGAGAATTTACGATTTCGCTCGCACGGAACGTCTGCTTGGCGATCTTCTCGAGCAGCTTCGATTTCTGATCGTCGCCGGTGACTTGTTTGGCAAGCATCTGCGCATACGTCGAGATTACGGCGAGCGGGGTATTAACCTCATGTGCCACGCCCGCGGCCAGCAGGCCGATGGAGCTGAGCTTGTCCGCTTGCACCAACCGGCGCTCCAAGTCGTCGCGATCCGTTACATCGTCGAAAATAATCAGCCGCCCGATCTGCTTCAGATCCTTCGAAACTAACGGCGCGATCGCAAGATTCACAATCGACTCGCGAGCCCGCTCAGGCCGCTTGGTTAGCTCGAGCCCGTGATGGCCGTTCGTGTCGCCGTCGGCTGGCTCGATTGCTTCGGCCCGGGGCTCCAATGCCACTTTGTAAGCGTTGTGAATACCCGCTCGACCGCGAAACTCTTCGAATTTTTCGCACAGCTCGGGTGAAAAGAGCTCATTCAACCGCTTGCCGAGAGCTTGCTCGCGCGGAATCCCGGTCAGCCGCTCGATCTGCGTGTTCCAGCTTTCTACGCGATCGTTCAAATCGGCGGCCAGGATACCCACGCTGATCGACTCGACGATGTTCTCGCTGAATTCCTTCAATCGCTCGTACTCGTCCGCCTTCCGTTGCAACGAGGCGTAGAGCCGCGAGTTCTCGATCGCAATCGCGACGTAATTCGATAAGGTCACGAGCAACTCCACATCGTCGCTCGACAGAAAATCACCTTCGGTCGTCCGGCTGACCCCCAAAAACGCGATTGTCTTCCCGCGAGATTTGCAACTTACGTAATAGGTGAAATCGAGTTCCGCAATGGTATTCCGCACCGATGGAGGCCATTCCTGGGATACGATGTCACGAAGATGCTTTGGCCGCTCGAAAAAGAGGTACGGCTTGTCAAATGAACCCTCGAGAAATCGCAGATCGAAAGCTCCATTCAGGGCCTTCGCATGCCGCCCCGTCTTCTGCGTCAACGAATGCAAACGAAATTTGCCCTGGGAATCCGGAGCTTCGGCGGACCCGCGTTCATTCTGCTCGTTTTCGAACCCATCCTCATCTCCAAGAAAGAACCCGATCTGCTGGATGGAAAGCGTGCGCAAGAGCCGGTCCGAGACTCTTGCGAGCATCGCATTTAGATCCGTCTCGGAGCTTAATTCCCGAGCGAACTCAATCAAAGTCGCCCGGGCATCATAGCGGTCTCGATAAAACACCCGGCGATCAAGCTGTTCCTGTATCCATCGCCGGATTGGCTGGAACACAAAGGTCGCAAACGCAATCAGCACGACGAATGCCGGTGCGGGAATCGTTCGCGTGTTGAAAATCAAGAAAATCAATCCGTAAAACGTCCCAATGACCGCCAGAGTTGCGAGGGTATAGACATACCCCTGCTGGAAGATGATGTCGACGTCCATCAACCGATACCGGGTGATCGCATACGCCCAGGTCAGAGGAATCAGCGCCATCGATAGCACGCTCAGATTCATCACATGCGTCGGAACCGCGCCCGCTATGTACGGGATCGCGTACAGAAACGCGAAGGGAGCAAGTCCCACCAGGGCGCCATTGCGAAGGTACTTCAGTTGCCGCCGCGCTACCGGATCTTCCGCGCGCGCTAGATCAAAGCCCAGCGCCGCCGCGCCCGCAAAATATAGCACCAGTGAGAAGCCCAGGATCACGCGATCGAGAAACCACCGCACCTCCAGCAAGGGAGACGAAAAGCGAAGCACGCCTTCGGCCGACAAAACTGCGAACGCCAGCAACGCTGCGGGCGCAAGATAGAGGCTCAGCCAGGCGCCTCGGCGGCGCAGCCATGCGGGACAAACGTGGAAGGTAAGACAGAAATGCAGGAAAATCGCTGGCGCGAACAGGCTGGCAGCCACATTGCCCCAGTACATTGCTTCATCGAATGTATTCAGCTTTCCTGAATAGTGAAATGACGAAGCGATGAACGAGACCAGGCACAGGACGAAGAAATGGAGAGATTTTACGGCGCTGGTCCGCCGGTAATAGACAAACAGCCCAATCGCCAGATAGGCGATCCCGACCAGGTATTCGTAGTACAGCGCCGAATCCCTGGGCGCGGCCCGTATGAAGATATCGTCTTTCTGGAACTCAATCCCGTTCCGGCGCAGCGTATACCTCGTCTGTCCCAAGAGCGGGATTTGCCAGAGTGCTCGCGGGACATCGAGGGAGCTCTTGATCGGAAATCGGTCGATCGCTGACCAACTCGTCACCCACCCGGATTCCCGCTTTATCTCCAGGTCCGCCGAGGGCCACGTGAATCGCGACAACCCGCTCGGCGCCTTTGCTGCGCTGGCCGATCCACGTTACCCCGTCATCGTGCAACGCGTAATCCCGTAGATGCTGGAAGCTCAGGACGGCTGCGACGGCCGCCGCCGCCGTCAAAACCAGCAGTAGTGTCGCCGCGAATTGGCCTCTCGACTCGCGCACAAAAACCTTACGACCGCTTTCCGCTCCTCATCGCATTCTTCGTGTGAGGAAAGAATTCCCCGCACGTGCCTCGCCAACTGAATGTTTGCGTTTGCGTTCTTTCAAGCCTAAGACATAAGTAGCAACGGTTTCATCAAGCCGCTCTATAACTTTGCATTTTGGAAACGCTCCTACGGAATTCCGTATTCGACTTTCATCGGTTAGCCCACCCGAATAACGTTCTGGCACGCTCAGGACGAGGAAACCAAAGACACTCATTGTACGTCACGGGCGGAGGTGCACCTCCTGTCTACAAAGGTGAGCTTCTCGGGATGAAAGTATCCGACTGCCCCACGCCTGTCTATTTTCGCTGGAGCCCTCGTTCTGGCGATGAGCGGGTTCGCTCATCAGGACAAAACGACGGGATCCAGCAGCTCCACCGCCGTCCAGACGGTCTCGAAACCGCTAACCCAAAAACAACTCAAGCGAAAGCAAACAGAGCTGGAAAAGGAACTGACCGGGCCCTGGAAAGAGTGGCTTAACGAGGACGTTGTCTATATCATCACCGATGAAGAAAAGCAGGCATTTAAACGGCTCCGGACTGATGAAGAACGGCAGCAGTTCGTAGAGGCGTTTTGGGCGCGCCGCGACCCCACCCCCGATACAGAAGAGAACGAATTCAAAGAAGAGCATTATCGGCGGATCGCGTACGCGAATGACCACTTCGCATCGGGTATCCCGGGGTGGAAAACGGATCGCGGCAGGATCTATATCACTTACGGCCCTCCCGACGACATCGAATCTCATCCTTCCGGAGGCACCTACGAACGCCCGATTGAGGAAGGCGGGGGCGAAACATCGACGTATCCGTTTGAAGACTGGACCTATCGGTATATCGAGGGGGTCGGCAGCAACATCAAAATTGAGTTCGTCGATCCAACTATGAGCGGCGAATTCCACATGACGATGGACCCGTCGGAGAAGGACACTAACCAGAACCAGCCATTAAGCCGTCCCGGCAATCAGCCGCTGCCCGAAAGTATGGACGAGTTCAGCCGGCTGGAACAATTCGCCAACCTACACGCCTCTCCAAAGGTGAAGTTTAAGGATTTGGAAGCGGTCGTGACCTCGAATATCCGCTATAACACCCTCCCCATGCTGGTCCGGGCCGATTATATCCGCGTCACCGACGCCACCGTTCTCACCAGCCTGACGCTCCAGTTCAAGAACAGCGATCTGCAGTATGCGACGAAAGATAGCGTCGCGAAGGCGACGGTCAACCTCTACGGACGGATCACATCGCTGACGGGCCGTCCCGTAGATTGGTTCGAAGACACAGTCAACGCCGATATTCCAGCCGAGATGCTGCAGAAGGCGATGGATGGCTCACAGATTTATTCGAAGACCGTTCCTCTTGCACCCGGCACGTACCGGCTGAACGTGGTCGCGAAAGACACCGTCGGGAACACGGTCAACAACTTCGAAATGGCCTTGAACGTTCCGCACTACGACGAGGACCAGATCGGATCCAGCAGCCTGATCCTGGCGGATGAGTTGGAGCGCGTTCCAACGAGGAGCATCGGCGCGGGCCCGTTCGTGATCCGCAGCTTCAAAGTACGCCCCCGCCTGAACGACACGTTCAAGCGCAACGAGATGATGGGCATCTACACCGAGTTCTATGACCTGGGCATTAATCCGAAGACGAAAAAGCCCGAGGGAACCATTGAATACCAGGTTGTGAATAAAGCAAATAATCAGATTGTGTTCTCGTACGCTGAGGATCTGAACGGTATTCCGAACGCCTCGGCATTTCTGGTGACTGTCGGAAAGAAACTGCCCCTGAAATCGCTTGCACCAGGGCAGTACACGTTGAAGTTGAAGGTCTTCGATAAACTCAAAAACCAGACGCTTACCCCGTCCGCGCCATTTACGGTAACATCGTAGGTATACCCCTTGTTTCGCAGAGGTGAGTTTCTCCGTATGAAATTATCCGCTGGCCTACGCCTGTCTTTCTACGCTGGTTCGGCTGCTTTGCTAGTCGCTGAGCACGTTCGCGGCTCAGGATAAGACTCAGGACAAAACGACGGGATCCAGCAGCTCGACGGATGCTCAGACGGTCGCGAAACCGCTTACCCAGAAGCAGCTCAAGCGGAAGCAGAAAGAGCTGGAAAAAGAGCTGACAGGGCCCTGGAAGAAGTGGCTCAACGAAGACGTTGTCTACATCATCACGGATGAAGAGAAGCAGGCGTTCAAACGGCTCCGGACCGATGAAGAACGGCAGCAGTTCGTGGAGGCGTTTTGGGCTCGCCGGGATCCCACGCCCGACACAGAAGAGAACGAATTCAAAGAAGAGCACTATCGCCGGATCGCGTACGCGAATGACCACTACGCATCAGGTATCCCGGGCTGGAAAACCGATCGCGGCCGAATCTATATCACCTACGGACCTCCCGACGATATCGAATCTCATCCGTCCGGCGGCACCTACGAGCGCCCCATCGAGGAAGGAGGCGGCGAAACCTCGACGTATCCGTTTGAAGACTGGACCTATCGGTATATCGAGGGGATCGGGAGCAACATCAAGATCGAGTTCGTAGATCCGACTATGAGCGGCGAATTCCACATGACCATGGACCCGTCCGAAAAAGACGCTCTGCTGTATGTACCCGGTGCGGGCCTGACGCTTTCGGAAGAGATGGGGATGGCCAACAAGACACAGCGCTTCAGCCGCACCGATGGAACGCACCTCGGTACCGGCAATCAGCCGCTGCCGGAAAGCATGGACGAGTTTACCCGCTTGGAACAGTTCGCCAAGCTGCAGGCCCCTCCCAAGGTCAAGTTTAAGGATCTCGAAGCGGTGGTGAACTCGAGCATCCGCTATAACACGCTTCCCATGCTGGTGCGGGCCGATTATATCCGCGTCACCGACGCCACCGTTCTCACCAGCCTGACGCTGCAGTTCAAGAACAGCGACCTGCAATATTCCACGAAAGACAGCGTCGCAAAAGCGACGGTCAACATCTACGGCCGGATCACATCCTTGACCCGGCGGCCGGTGAATTGGTTTGAAGACACGGTCAACGCCGATATTCCCGCCGAGATGTTGCAGAAGGCGATGGATGGCTCACAGATTTATTCCAAGACCGTTCCTCTTGCACCCGGCACGTACCGGCTAAACGTGGTCGCTAAAGACACGGTCGGGAACACGGTGAACAACTTCGAGATGGCGCTCAACGTTCCGCACTACGACGAGGAGCAGATCGGATCCAGCAGCCTGATTCTGGCGGATGAGCTCGAGCGCGTTCCCACGAAAAGCATCGGGGCGGGCCCGTTTGTGATCCGTAGCTCCAAAGTGCGCCCGCGCGTCAACGATACGTTCAAGCAGGACGAGACGATGGGCATCTACACCGAGTTCTACAACCTCGGCATGGATCAAAAAACCAAGAAGCCCGACGGAACCGTTGAGTACCAGGTTGTGAATAAAGCAAATAATCAAACGGTGTTGTCGCAAACTGAGGATCTGAACAGCATTCCGAACGCCTCGGCTTTCCTGGTAACCGTGGAAAAGAAACTGCCGCTGAAGTCGCTTCCACCGGGGCAGTACACGTTGAAGCTGAAACTTTTCGATAAGCTGAAAAACCAGACGCTTACCCCGTCTGCGCCATTTACGGTAACATCTTAGGAAGCGGGGTTATCTCGCCGGGAACGCGAACGATCATGTTGAAATCGAGTTTCGCGGGCAAGAACATGAAGGCATTGGCGCTCGCCGCCGGCGCATTCGCGCTTGCCTCGAATGGAATTGCCGCGGATCTCTCTCTGCCCGTCACCGGCAACCTGGTTGGCGCGGTTCTCGATCCTTCCGGCACGCCCCAGATGGGCGCGACCGTTCAACTTTTCAACAAGTACCAGCGCCCGATCGCCAAGACCCTGACCGCGCTGAATGGCCGTTTCGCGTTCGCCAACCTTCCGGGAGATCTATACGCGATTCGAGTTTCTCTCCCCAGCTTTTTGCCCGCATCGCGCGATCGGATTGCAGTCCGCGCAGGGCTGGACAGCATCCTGCAAATCCACTTGGCGACATTGGTTAGCAGCATCGAGGTGAGTTATGCCGTTCCCACCGCCGCCATGATGGATGACTGGAAATGGGTTCTGCGCTCGTCACCTGCCACTCGGCCTATCACGCGGATGCTGCCCGAAGAGGTGTCGAGCTCAACCTCTCAGCGGTTGCATCCGCGCGTTTTCTCCGGCACCCACGCGATGTTTTCGGTTTCGGGGGGAGACGCGGCATTGGCGGACATCGACTCGTCGGGAGGCGATCTCGGCACGGGATTCGCGCTCTCCACGAATGTTTTCGGAAAAAACCAGGTTCAGGTCGGTGGGACCTTTGGTCCGAATCCCGCATTCGGTTCCGGCGCGATGAGCTTGGCGGCCGTCTACACGCGCGATCAGAATGGCGGTTTCGGTGAGCCGCCCGAATTGACTTTCACTGTTTCCGAATTTGGCGTGGCAACGGGGCAATCGCCGGCTGCTCCTGTCGGCCCCGGATCTGCCATATCCGTACGAGCCATGTCTCTTAGCATTTACGAAGTTGCCGATCCCACGTCTGCGGTGCACCTGGAGTATGGCGTTACTGGCGAATCGGTGGACTACGTCCAGCACACCAGCCGGGTAAGCCCGTTCGCACGCTCCACCGTGGATCTCGGGAACATGGGCCAAGTGATCGCCGCCTACAGCGATGGCGCGCGCCCGGACGAGCTTACTGCTCACCAGCAAACGAGGCCTGTCACGGAGGACGGTTCTGGGGACGATCTCGTAACGGCGGTCGACGCGCTGGCGCGTTTACCCCAGCTATCGTTTCGCGAAGGACGTCTGGAGCTCCAGCGCACGCAGGATTATGAGCTCGGCTACCGAAAGAACGCCGGCTCACGCACGTATGCGGTCAGCGCCTTCTATGAGGACGCATCGAACGGCTGGGTTCATGTCGCCGGCGACCTCTCGGCGCTCGACCCCGATGACCTTTTCGCCGAGGGCATCTCGAAAACATCCGCCTATAACATTGGTCATTACACGCGGCACGGCGCTCTTGCTTCCGTCAATCAGCGGATTGGGGACTCGCTTTCCGTAGACGTTGCCTATGGGCGCATGGGAGGCTTCACAACGGGCGCGGACAGCGCGTTCATTTCCACCGAGCCGCAGCAACGATTTCTCGATCAGGGCGACCAGAATTTCGCGACAGTGAACCTGGATGCCCGCGCCCCTGTGGCGGGCACTCGAATTTCAGCGAACTACGGCTGGGTAGACCACAACGCGATCATCCCGCAGCACATCTTCACCACGCAAGACGCGTATGCGCGGCCCGGACTGAATATCTTCATCCGGCAGCCGCTGCCCTCATTTTTCGGTGTGCCCGGCCATGTGGAGTTGACCGCCGATGTCCGCAATCTACTCGCGCAGGGATATCTTCCCATCGACACGGTTGACGGCCACAGGGTCCTCGTCATGCAGGCTGCACGCGCGATCCGCGGCGGCGTGAACTTCGTTTTCTGATTTCCTTAAAGCGGGACCAGCCCTCTGCGGATACCGAGCGATGCAGCTTCTGTGCGGCTCATCGCCCCGAGTTTGGCCATGATTTGCGCAACGTGGAATTTTGCGGTGTGACTCGAGACTCCGAGCTCCACCGCAATTTCCTTATTTGACAATCCAGCCGCGATCATCCGCAGGACTTCAATTTCGCGCTTGGTCAACGCCTCTGAGACGGATTGTCCGGCCTCCTGCTCGAGGGCGGAGGGTCCACCGCGCAGCACCCACGCGTTTGCCTGCTCTTGTGTCATCACGGTCAGATCGTTTGAAAGCGCGAGAACCGCAGCCCGCAGCTCATCCGCCTGAGAATCGATTGCCAAGCACGCCCGAATTGTCTGAGTAATGGGAAGCTCATCGGGAATCCCGGCCACCAGTAGCAACACCGGCGTGCGGCTCCGATCGACATCCTGGACCGGCACTCCCGCTACGATCAGCACGTCCGCGTTGGATGATCGGTCGAACCGAGCGCCAGCAGAAACAACTTCAATCTGATCTTCCCAGGCAACGAGCTCCGCTATTTTCCGCGCCAGCTCCGAGCTTGGCGTGACGATAGCGACCCGAATCACTTCGCCTTTCGACGCTCGCCTATCGCAATCTGGATCTCGCGCGCTTCGCCGCCGCGGATGATAATTGCCTTCACGCTGCGTCCGACTTTCTCGCCGCTCAGCTCTGCTTGCAGCTCGTCGATATCCGCCAGCGCCTTTCCCTCAAGCGCGGTTAAGATATCACCGATCTGTAGCCCAGCCTGTTCCGCCGGTGAATCGGGTTCGACGGTCATCAACATCAGGCCCGATTCCGACCCAACTCCCGATTTATCACGGAGCTTCGCAGGCAACTCGACAGGCTGCACGCCCACGCCGATATAGCCGCGGCGAATGCGGCCTTCTTTCACCAGCTCGTCGGCGATACGCTTGACCGTCGCGGTGGGTACCGCAATCACGGAATGCCGCGAGAGCGCCCCTGTCGCTAACCCAATGAGCCGTCCTTCGCTATCCACCACCGCAGCCCCCGATTGCGAAGGATAGAGGTTGACGTCGAGCCGCAAGAACCGATCGAGTGTTCCACCTTTCCAAATTCGCCGGCTTTCTCCAACGGCGCCCAGAATACCCAGGCTGACGGAAGGCCCGACATCCTTCGTCATACCGACGATCAGGCTCAGCATGCCCGGCTTCAGCGACTCCTCCGGGCATGGCGGAAGAGGCTGCCATGCTGAACCTTCTACTCTCAAGATCGCGAGATCGAGGCTCGCATCCCGGCCGAGGATCGTCGCCGTTAGCTGCCCGCTGTCTTTGCTCCAAACGGTGGTCGATGGTTCACGCCGGAGCGTGTGGTTTGTAACCGCAACCAAGTCTTTCCCGATGATGAGCCCGCTCGCAACGCGGTACGGAGCCACGTCGACTGCAACGACGCCCGATTTTACCTTCTGCACTAACTCAATCAGGTGCTCTGATAATCCGCTCAGAGTTAATTCTGTAGCACTCATGCTTTAAGTTTCGTGCGCTTGGTTCGGCGTTCGCATCGACCATTTGGGCAGTTTTTGGGTGGTTTTTACCGTCTATAAAAAAGGAACACCGCACACGTACCGGGGACGGGAGTCTCCGGACGAGCGATCTGGCTTTGAGATGCGGGTTTCGGACCTGATTACGTCTGATACTCGGGTGGCTTGATTCCCTTGGCTCGAAGGTACATTTCAGCCGAAGCTCGGTGATGAGTCGTGTGATCCAGCATGCCCAGGAGCAACTCGAATCCGGTGTCCGTTTCGCCTTCGCCCCCCTTGTAAGTCTTCGACAACTGTTCCGGTGTCAACTGAGAAACGCGATCGATCGCACGGTCGTAAGACGTTTTTATGAAGGCGATCACGTCATCTTTGTCCATCGATTTTGGCTTCCCGGGATTCGGTTTCTCTCCGGAGAACGGCGCGAGGAAGTAGGAGAGCCCTTGCGACAGGTGCACCATCTGCTCCGCGAAGCTCATCTGGGGTGGAGTCAGCTTGAAACTGTAGTCTGACGCAGGCATCGCCTCGGCCACTTTGACGGTAAAATCACGCGAGACTTTCAGGTGTTTCAGGATGGTCCCTTTGACGTCCTCCTGGGCGAACGCGGGCTTCAGAAACGCAGCAATGGAAAGCAACAACAGGATTTTTCGCATATCAAGACAGCATATCTTGTTTTCGGCGAGGGCGGGGCAAGCACATCGAGCGATGGCGGCATTCTGCGTTGCAAAGCAGTCACGAATGTTATGGCTAGGTTTTCGTTGTTTATCGTCAACGGGTTCAGCCATTTCCCGGGATAAACCCGCCATGCGCGCGGCTTAGCATTTTGCTTCAAGCGGGTGAGGATTCTATGGCTTCGAATAGGAAGAGTTTTACGTTTTCGCAACTGTACAAAATGGCGCTGGTGCCGTCGACTTCTTCGTCGGTCGCGGCGCTGCTGAAGCTGCCCTCGGCCGGGTCGTCGGGCGGTACTCGCACACTGCCGATCGGGTCCAGCATTCGTCCGTCCTCGTCGGCTAGCGGTAGTGAAGGCATTCAGTTCGGGCGTGCGCCCGGGTCCGCTACAAAATCGCCCACGCCGGCACCGAGTGCGTGGGGTTCTCTTTTATCGAATGTGCTAACCGGCGGCATTTCCGGGGCTTTCGGCGGCGGTGGTTTGCTGTCGGATGTGACGGGGTTGTTGGGAATGTTCGATTCGAAGAAGCAGCCGGCGGCACTGACTCCGTTCCAGCTTCCGGCGTCTCAGGAGATGACCGAGTATGTGAGCTCCCGAGGTTCGGCGGTCTATCAGGGCACGGATGTCGAACACCAGGTCTCAACGCCTGCTCCAGCTGCGGCGCCGTCGGTTGCTGAGGCTCCGCTGACGCGCAGCGATGTGATCGATACGGTTCGCCAGGCGCTGCTGACCTCTAGCAGTCTGAACGATGTCATCTCGGATTTGTAATTTCAGTAAGCTATCTAGGCCCGACCCCGTGGCGAAATCGGCGGCCTTCGTGTCCCACTGGAAGACCTCCCCCAGCGGCATATTGAAGACGTCGGCGATACGCAATGCAGCCTCTAATGACGGCGAGTATTTCCCCACTTCTATCGCGGCAATCGTCTGGCGGGTGACGCCGATGCGCTGACCGAGCTCGGCCTGCGACATTTCGCCGTTGTGGAAACGAAGGATGCGGATCCGATTAGAAATCGATCCTTCCATCATGTCCGCATTCGATAGCTCAACACGACTAGGCCGTAGTGAACGACTTCCGCAGAAACGATCATCAGAACCGCAGCATTGATGAGGGTCCATCCGCTGGAGCTGAGGGCATGATGCAGCCACCAGGATCATGCCGGCGATCAGAACATAGTAAGCGGAACTGATCTAGCGGCGCATCATTGCACGATCCCGTTCATCCGGTGGCGTGCGCGCCTCCTGAGGGGATCCGCGACCGAGATACAGATGGCCAATGCCCAGTATGAGCATTTGCATAATCGCTGCTACGGCAAACAGACCAAGCTGGCGGAGGTTAGGCAACGCCTCCCCGTGGCGGGAACTGGCCGCAGCAATCGAATGCTCCACGATGCTCGGCTCGAATATTGGCCAAATGTCAGGATGCTATCGCTCACTTCCCGGTGCCGTCCAGAATCGATCGAATCTGCGCGATGGTGTGATCCAGCTCATCGTCTGTTGTGTAGAAATGGGGCGCGATCCGGATGCCAGCCTGCGGACGAAAGTCGACCAGCACGTCGCGGCGCGCAAGCTCACGCGTGACATCCTTGCCGTTTGAAACATCGACGATCACCACTCCGCCTCGCCGCTCCGGGTCCAGGCAGGTGCGCACCGGCAGACCAGCTTCGCACGCAAGATCGATGAGCCGTTGCGTCTGCCGCAGGGATTTCTTACGTATCGCGTCTACGCCAATCTGCCGGATGATCTCGTATCCTGAACGCGCCGAGTACATGGCGGGAACGTTGGGAGTGCCATTCAGAAACCGAAATACGCCGGGTGAGATGTCAATCGGACCGCTTTCAAAGTCGAACGGCTCGCGATGGGCCATCCAGCCGGTTGCAGCAGGTTGCAGCCGCGGCCAGAGATCGCGCCGCACATACAGATAGCCGGCGCCCGGGCCGCCGCAGAGCCATTTCACCGATCCGCCGGTTGCAAAATCGACTCCAAGCTCGCGCACGTTCAGCGGCAGTATGCCAGCCGATTGATAGACGTCTGCGATAATCAGCGCACCAACTTCGTGTGCCCGCCGGGTGATGGCCGCGAGGTCCTGCACGTACGAGCTGCGAAACGCGACATGCGAAACCGATACTAATTGCGTTTCTTCATCGATCGCCTGGAGCATCATTTCGAGCGGAAGGGTCATGCCGTCCGGAGAAGGAACGGAAATCACTTGCGCGCCCTGCCGCTCGAGCCCGTAATAGATGTAATCGTTCGAAGGGAAGTTCAGGCCGTCCGTTACCAGCTTGTTCCGTCCTCCGCTCCAATCGAGGCACGACGTCACAATCCATTGGCAGATGGAAACATTTTGTTGCATCACCACTTCGCCCTGGCCCGCGCCGATGATCGACCCAATCAGATCGCCGATCGTAACCGGCATCTCCCACCAGCCCTCTTCCCAAGCGCGAATGCCGCGGTCCGCCCAGGTATCGGCGAACTCCTGCAGGGCACCCGAGGCGCGGCGCGGCGCGGCACCCAGGGAATGGCTGATCATGTAGGTTGTGTGCGCGAGAATTGGAAATTCGTTACGCCAAGCGAGTAGATCGTCCACGTATTCGATGGTAGCGGTCTCCGGCAGAGGAGGACATCATTGCTCAATCAAGGTGAAAGCATCGCGATCATCGTATTGATCGTAGCCGCTTCGGTTGCTTTCCTATGGCTACTGAGCCGCGCATGGCCCACCGAAATGCGCCGCAAGCACAATGATTTGATTGGGTGGCAAATCTCGGTTCTCGGCACGACGTACGCAGTGATCGTAGGTTTTATGCTGTACGCAGTTTGGACAGCTTTCCAATACGCCGAGGTAAACGCGGAAGTGGAGGCGAACACACTCGTTTCCGTTGCCCGCTCCGCCGAAGGGCTTCCGGCGGGGGAGCGAGAAAAAATCCAGAATCTCGCAAGTGACTACGTGAACGTCATGCTCACCGAGGAATGGCCCGCCATGAATCGGCTGACCGTCAGCCCTAAGTCGCACCAAATTGTCGAGCAGCTTTGGACAACGGTTATGAACACCCAGGTACATAGCACTTTGGAACAGATCGCGCTTGATCACACGATTACCGATCTTCGGACAATGACTGACCATCGCCGTACCCGCGACTTGGAAGTGAACGCGGATCTTCCGGGCATCCTGTGGGCGATCCTCATTTTGGGCGCGATCGTCACCATCGTTTCGGCGTGTTTATTCGGAGGCTCGGATTTCAGGCTTCAGATGGCGCAGGTGTTGATGCTTTCTCTCTTGATTGCATCAGCGCTGGTTGCGATTGCCGACATCAATCGGCCGTTTCAGGGCTCCGTTCACGTCAGCCCAGCGGGGTTCGTGCGCGCTCGTGCGACGTTGGATGGGCTCAGGTCGGGGAAATAGCTACTTCGCGGTGCAAATTCGCGAAACTGCTTGCTGATTCCGCAGGGCGGGACGGCTCAGAATCGGCATGCTACGACTGCTGGTAGGCCTTCGTAAACGCTTCCTTAAACTGCGCCATATCGTCCCGGCTGCCCACCGACACGCGAACCCAGTTCGGCCAAACCGGCCAGACGCGTCCAATGTAAACGTTCTGCTGTGCCATGGCCCGATGGAACGCGCGTCCATTCCGTTTCACGTTGATCATGAAGCAGTTGCTTTCGGATGGAATGAACTCGACATTTCGTGCCGTAAGCCAATCGAACGTGTCGGTGCGGATACCCGTCATGAACGTCCGGCGCTGCTCTACCAAGTTCTTCACTTTCAGGCTAGCGGTTGCTGCAACCATGGCGGTGACGGGCATGGCGCCCGCGCTCCATTGCATCACTCTGTTCAGAAGATCCGGCCGGCCAATTGCAGCCCCGGCGCGCAGACCCGCCATGCCGTAGAGCTTGGAAAATGTCCGCAGTACGATGACATCTTTGTCCGCTGCCGCCAGATTAGTAGACGGAACTGCGTTGCGCGAAAAATGGATATACGCTTCGTCGATCATGACGATCGACCCCTGCGGCTTGTTGGCCACCAGATATTCGATATCGGATCGGCTGGTCAACGTTCCGGTTGGATTATTCGGGTTGCAGACGTAGAACAGACCGGCATTGGGCGCTGCATCGATCATCGCTCTTACATCGTGATCGTAGGTGCCCTTCTTGAGCGGAACATTCACCACCTTCGCTCCGATGTATTTGGCGGCGACTTCACCAGCCTCGTATCCGGGATCGGCTTTTACGAACGGACGATCCTTGGAGCAAAACGCAATTACCGCCTGATGCAGCGGGGCACTCGAGCCCGCGAAAATCTGGATATAGCTTTCGTTCCAATTCGGGCTGAATTTGACGCCCAGAATCGGCGCCATCGTCTCGGCGAGCGTGTCCGGCAGCTCGAACATGTAACGCCCGCCGTCTTTGACGATTTGATGGACCGCGTCGGCCGCTTCAGCACACGGCCCGAGTGGATTCTCGTTCGCGTTGATCTTGACGGCATTCGGAGGCACAGATTCGAGCTTGGACATCTGCGCGAGCGCATGTTCGTTGTAGAAGGGCAGAGCCGCCCCTGCACTCAAGAGGGTTGCAATTCGACCGAAAGCGCGGCGCGAGACACCGCGTCCCGTGATATCGGCTCTTTGCTCAAGGGTCAGAGTTGCTGGCATTGCGCCTCCGTAAGTTTCTCAAGAGCTGGCCCGGCTCACCGCCGGGGGACACTCCGAATTATACGCAAATTTAGAACCGAAAAATCGCCGCCACAGGCGCGCCATTGGGCATCTTGCCGTTTGGAACCACGAGTATCTGACCGGCATGCAAAATGGATTGCACCGCCGCATCATTCACGAGGTCCTCGTCATTGGCAGTTCCGGTCTCCCGGCCTTTGACACTGTGGGTGGTCTCGTCAAACGCTCCTCGAGTTTCAAGCGAATCGGAAATCAGGAGCGTCAGCACCCGGCCGTCATGGGCAGCAGGGACGATGTCGCGCAAGCGGTTGGACGCGCCTCCGCCAGCTTTGTGATTGTACTCGGCTAACGCATTGTCCACCTTTTTTTCGTAGCAGCGCTCGAGAGCCTCGAGCGCGCGGGAATGCAGTTCACCGGATTTAAGGCTGTTAGGCGCACCCTGGACGGATTCTTCGGCGAGGTGCGCATAGGTGTTCAGCGGGCGATAAAGCGCGAGTTCATACTCGACCGCCGCGGGCACCAGTGGTTCGGTTTTGCCTCGTAGCACCTCGTTTACGCCCCGATCGATCTGCTGGAAGAAATGAGTGAGATACTCACCTTTATCCTCACGATCGGAGCTAGTGGTGAACATGATGCCCTTTGACGAACCGGAACTCGGGCCTGGGGTCCCGCGATTGTCAGACACGTGGTCCGGCTTCGCGGAGTTCATATACTCATCGAAGCTGGCCGGCATGCCGGCGGGAAACGGAACCTCCTCGCAGATTCTCGAGGTGCAACGAAGCAACCGCACGTTTTTCTGACTTAGCGCCAAAATGTAGAAGGTTCGGTTTTTTGTTAACTCCGGCAATAGCGGCCGAATAAAAAAATGAGGGCCTAAAACTGCCCGGCTCCTGACCACGTCGTCGATCCACGTCACGCGAAAAACGTCGGGTGATCGAAATACGCCAAGTGACCGGCCTTGTGGCTCTCCGTGATTGACGATTGCGTCCCAATCCGTAATGGATTCCACCAGCGCGCGGCCCTCTGAGCCGTACTGAGAGACTTGGGGATCGAGTGAGCGGAGGGTCTCGCGCCACTCGAGCGCGTTCGCTTTCGCACTTTGGTTCTGATTCCCGGAACTGAGTGCAATGTAAGCGCTCAAACACGGACCTGGAGACCCAAGCACCTGTTTAAGATCCTTCACGTTCCGCAACTCCACACGTTCCGCCTTCAACGTATCCATACATTAAAGAGACAAACAGGCGTCAATCGCAGTTACTAGGGGTTTTGTCGGAAGTTGGCATTTTAGCGCTTGACACCTCGATTTTTCGGTGATGTTCGCCAGAGTGGTGGAGGCGGATTTCGGTGCGCGAAGCGGGCAGCAATTCCGGAAACCGCTCGCCCCATTCAATTAATACGAGCGCGAGCTGTTCGAACAGATCGTCCATCCCGATCCGTCGGGCTTGTTCAGCATTTTCAAGCCGGTAGAGATCGACGTGATAAATGCTGACGGGATCACCATACTCATGAATCAAGGTAAAGGTTGGGCTGGAGACTTCATCTGCGGCCGCTGCCTTCCGCCCCTCGATGATTCCTTTAGCAAGCGTCGTCTTCCCTGCGCCGAGCTCGCCGATTAGCAGCACCACTCCGGTCTGGGGAAGTAAAGGAGCGAGACGCGAGCCGAGTGCCCGCGTTTCTTCGTCCGACGAAGTTTCAAACCGGAGGACGGACTTCATTCATGGCCTCAGGTAGGAAGTCCAGAACGTCGGTGGCCATGGTTGCCTCTTCGCCCCACTTCCGGGCGGCTAACTCGCCACAGCGGCCATGTAACCAGACGGCTGCGATGGCCGCGCGCTGCCAGTCTTTTGGGTACTGGGCAACCAAGCCGGCGATCATCCCTGTCAACACGTCGCCCGTGCCGCCCGTTGCAAGAGCCGGTGAGCCGGTCGGATTCAGCCAAGTTTCGCCACCGGGAAACGCGATGATGGTCCGATCGCCTTTCAGGACCACGGTGGCGCCACTCTCGGCGGCCAAGCGTTGCGCGCACCCGAGGCGGTCGCCTTGCACGTCTTTCAGCGATTTTCCGGTGAGGCGAGCCATCTCTCCCGGATGCGGCGTCAAGACGCGAATCCGGGACGTCCGCGGCAAAGATCCAGCCAAAGCGTTGAGAGCGTCCGCGTCGACGACGGCGGGAATATCGGCACCCTCGTAAAGTTCTCTTGCCAAGCGAACGGCCTCGGGTGCTGTGCCCAGGCCCGGACCCAGCGCAAGGACAGTTTTTTTCTGAACCAATTCAACGGCATCGCGAGCGCCCTCGAGCGGCTGGGTCATCAGCTCGGGCCAGAATGCGGCAGTGGTCGGGAGCACGGCATTCGGCACGGCTACTGTTACGAGACCGGCCCCCGCACGATACGACCCTAATCCAACCATTGCGGGTGCGCCGCTCTTGCCCAAGGATCCCCCGACGACCAAAACGTGACCGTACATACCCTTGTTCGAATCACACGGCCGCCTGCCGAAGAGATGGCGAATATCATGGCGCGTCGTGAGGTTCAGTTTGTAGTTTGGGTTCGTTTTGTAAATTTCGAGGGGGGAGCCAATCGGGACAACCATCAGCCTCCCCATGAACTCATAGGTCGGCGGCAGACACTGGCTTCGTTTCGCTGCGGTGAATGTAACAGTGTAATCGGCGCGCACAAACTGGCCCAGTGGGTTCGTTTCGTCCGATGGCAAACCGGATGGAATATCGACCGCGACTTTCTTGGCGAGAGGGAAATGATCATTGATGATTTCTATAGCTTGAGCTGGAGCGCCCGTCGCCGGTCCGGAGAGGCCAGTTCCGAGGATCGCGTCCACGACGATGGTCGCGAAATTGGGTTCGTTTGGTAATTTGGACTGAACGGGGCAAGCGCAGGCGTCCAGCATGCGGCGGTTCGCAAGCGCATCCCCGGTCAGCGTTTCAGGAGGGAACAGTTCGAAAACCGTCAGTTCACGGCAGAGCTGGCGGGTAAAAAGCTGGCGCGCGATCACGAATCCGTCGCCGCCGTTGTTTCCTTTGCCGCACACGACGGCCACTCGGTGCTCGTGCAAAGGAGCGAAGGTCTCGCGGAGGAAATCGACCACCCGGTTTCCCGCGTTTTCCATCAAAACAAGCCCGGGAATGCCCCGCTCAATCGTGAGGCGATCGATCTCGCGCATCTCGGCTGCCGTAACGATCTTCATGCCGGCTGGATATCACGGGCGAGGAGCAGGGTCATGTCATCGAACAGCTCCGGTGTCCCAGTCCAACTGCGGACTGCGTCCAGCACGGTGCTGACGGTCTGCTCGTCGGGATCATGAGCGTGCTTGCGAACCAATTCGATGAGCCGTTCTTCTCCAAACATTTCTCCGTACGCATTTTCCGGTTCTGTGATGCCGTCGGTGTAACAAACCAGCAAATCGCCGGGTTCCATCGTGATGCAGCTCTCCTCGTATTTGGCGAACGGAAACGCGCCCACGACAGTGCCGTTCGAATCAAGCCGGCGAACATCTCCATTTCGGATCAGAATAGGCGGTAGATGCCCCGCGTTTGCGTATGTTAGGGTGCGCGTCGTTTCATCGAACACGGCAAAAAAGAAGGTGGCATATTTTTCGGGCGAAGTATGGGCATAGAGCTGCTGATTCAGACGCGAGACCACCTCGGCCGCATCAATGTCGGGTACAGTGCTGCATTCGTTATCTCGCGTCGGCGTATCGTGAGCGAGTTGCGCTTTCAGGGCGGCTTGAAGGGTGGCCATCAAAAGGGCAGCGGAGATTCCCTTGCCTGCAACATCGCCGATTGCAAATGCAAGCCTGTTGTCTGGCAACACCTGGTAATCGTAGTAATCGCCCGAGACCATCCGGGCGGGATCGCAGCGGACGGAGAGTTTCAGCCCCTGCTCCGGAGGCGCTCCTTTCGGGTATAACTGGCCTTGCACTTCGCGCGCGATTTCGATTTCGGTTTGCAGCCGTTCCTTTTCTTTTTCAACGATCAGCAAATTCTCAATTCTCGCGGTCATCTGGTTAAAAGAATCGGCGAGATCGCCCAGCTGGTCACGGTTTCGAACGGGGATGCGGTGGGCGAAATCGCCGCGGATAACGCCGCGCGTACCTTCATAAAGCTGATTGACTGCGCGAGTAATACGGCGCGAGAGAGAGATTCCGATGGCCGCGGCAACGATCTCGACAAATAGAAAGAGAACCGCGACCACAATCACCGCGTCGAACAGGACACCCCGAAGAATCTCGCCGCCCGAAAAGAAGGCGCTCAACACCGCCGAAGGGCGCGATTGGACCCAAAGGACAGCATGGTCGGTGTGTCCGGGATCGTCCAATTCATAATACGAGCGGGTGGAAGGCCAAGCAGTTTCGATATCGAATTTATTGACTGGCGGCGGTACGGGGCTAACGTTTGCTTTGGAAGATGAATCGTTCGAGGGCAGTTGGAAATCCTGATTTTCGACGCTGAACTTTACGTGTGATGGGCTTGGGTTTGTAAGGTTGCTATGACCGGCGGTTTCAACCAGAGCGATCACGCCCAGGTGAGGAACCAGGTTGGCCAATGTGCCGTTCGATAGCGGAGCGATCGCGGTGGTCTCTCCGTTCCCATCGATAGCGTGAGCCCACGCATAGAAATCGTGGTTCACCACTAAGAGGCCGTGCACGTCTTTCCATCCCGGGGGTAGCGGGAGGGGGGGACGGTCGGGCGGATAACGATGATCGCCGGTCGCATCTTTGATGTAAAAGGTGATGCCGGGGAAGGTCTCGTCAAGCCTTCTGATGGTTTCCGGCACGGCTAACCGGCGATCTTCGGGAGGGAGTTTTTCGATTGTCTCCGTCGAGACATGGATCGATTCGAGGCTGCGATCAAGCGCGGAGCTTGCGAGATAGATGGCGAGCTCACTCATCAGCGCCCAGACGCCGAGTCCAATCAGCACGAACAGAAGCAGAATGGGCAGAACACCGATGAGGCCGTATACGAAAAGAAGACGATTGCGGAGGCTCCACAAGGAATGGCGAGTGATGAAGCGAAACGCCCGAAATGCCATGATTACGGCGAATGGGATATCCAGGACGACCATGAGTGCTGCAAGGCCGCCGCGATTCGTGAAATAGAAGATAAGAAACAGCGCGAGACCGAAAAGAAAAATGATTCCAGATATCCCGATGCGCTGTTTAAGCTTGCGGAATCCCGACATCCTTAGTGATTATCGCGTCCCGGCCGAGCAAGGGCCGCATGATATCTGTAACTGATGAGCAATGTATCGGAACCGCAACTGAAGATCACGCTGGAGCAGGCGCGAAGCGATCTGGCGGCCGCGAAGGACACCTGGATCGAGCTATTCACCTACGGTGACGGAAGCGTGGGACTGTATGCGCCGAAGGGCGAGGACACGCAGGAGCCGCACGATCAGGACGAAGTGTACCTGATTTCGCGGGGCACAGGGAAATTTCGCCGTGGGGATACCGTCGTGCCGTTTGTCACCGGCGATGTGCTGTTTGTGGCCGCGAACGTGCCGCATCGGTTCGAGGACTTCACTGATGATTTCGAGACTTGGGTGGTGTTTTTCGGACCGATGGGCGGATCGAAACCGGTTGAGTGAGAGAAATGTCGAAGCGGAGGGAGCTGGAGCGAGAGCTCGCGAGTGCAGCCAATACTGAGCGCGCGAAGGTTTCAGCCTGGTTTTTCAAAACAGGCAAAGGGCAATACGGAGAGGGAGATCGCTTCCTCGGCATTCCGGTTCCGATGCAGCGGAAAATTGCGCTTCGGTACCGCGACCTACCACTCGAAGATGTGGCGCACTTGCTTCAGTCGCCGATTCACGAACATCGTTTTGCGGCGCTCGAGATCCTGGTTACGCGGTACGAGCGTGGAACAGAAGGGGATAGCGCATCCATCGTCAGGTTCTATCTGCGGAATGCGCAGCGCGTGAACAACTGGGACCTTGTGGATACCTCAGCGCCCTACATTTTGGGCGAGCACCTGAAGACGCGTCCGCGAGGTCTGCTGGATAAGCTGGCTGGATCAGCGATGGTCTGGGAGCGGCGCATTGCGATCGTGTCAACCCTGGCACTTATCAAGCAAGGAGAGATCGAAGATACATTCCGAATTGCACGGAAACTGCTCGGGGACAAGCATGACCTGATTCAGAAGGCGGTCGGGTGGGCGCTGCGCGAAGCGGGCGGGTATCACGGCCGGCTCTGGTCGATTTCCTGCAAACTCATTATGCGAGGCTACCCCGGACGACACTGCGCTACGCGATTGAACACTTTGGACCTGAGGAACGGAGCCGCATGCTTCGCGGGGACTTTGATCGGGTCGCTGAGATGGCCCGGCAAACCCCTCACGAAGTCCGGGAGCGTGCGATATCGGGAGCCGGAGCGCTCTCGACGGGAGGCCGCAAAGCGCGCTCAGGCTCGAGGTAATACCGAGTGAGCTCATCTTTGAGCAACTGAAGAGCGGTTTCCGGAGTATCGGCAAAGTGGAAGAGGTTCAGGTCGGATTCGGCGATAACTCCATGCTTCACCATCGCCGGAAAATTGACAATTTCGTTCCAGAATTCGGAGCCGTAGAGCACGATGAGGATTTTGCTTTCCAGCTTGCCGGTTTGGGCGAGCGTAAGAATCTCCATGAGCTCGTCGAGCGTTCCGTAGCCGCCGGGAAAAACGACGAGCGCTTTCGCAAGATAGGCGAACCAGAACTTGCGCATGAAGAAGTACTGGAACTCGAAGCAGAGCTCGGGTGTGATGTAGGGATTGGGGCGCTGCTCGAACGGCAAACCGATGTTCAGGCCGATGGTTATCCCTCCCGCTTCGGTGGCGCCCCGATTAGCGGCTTCCATGATTCCGGGACCACCACCCGAGCAGATCACGAAACGGCGGCGAGGCTCACCGCACGGACCCGGTTCCGAGACCGAACCGGACCATTCAGTGAGAAGGCGGGCGAGCTCGCGCGCTTCCTGATAGAACCGCCCGAGTGGCCCATCCTCTTCGATGCGGGCAGAACCGAAGAAGACGATTGTGTCCTGGATATTCTCTTCTTGAAAGTGGGCGAGCGGCCAGAGATATTCGGAGAGAATGCGAAGAGGCCGGGAGTCCGGGCTTTGCAGAAAAGCTTCTTCGCGATAAGCGAGAGGCCTACGAACCGAGTCGAGCGGCTGGCTCTCAGCAGAGCCATTTTCTTCCGGTAAGGACAAACCTCGATTGTCGCATCGGTTCATGCGCGGACGGGTTAGAATTCTGGCAGTGCCCAGCAGGACCGTGAATGAGCCGATTCAACTGCTACCCGACTTTCGCGAGCGCGTGTGGGGGCGGGAGAGTTTGGCGCCGTTTTTCCCCGCCGCGCCTGAGCCCACAAGGATCGGAGAAGCGTGGTTCACAGGCGATGAGAATCGCACTTCAATCGGAGTTCCGCTACGTGATCTGCTGACGACGCACCCGGAAATTTTGGGTTGCCTCGCGCGATGCACTGCGCCCGGGGACCTGCCCCATTCTGGTGAAGCTGCTCTTCACGAGCGATCGGCTGTCCGTACAGGTGCATCCGGATGACGAATATGCACGACGCATCATCACGGCAGCTCCGGCAAGACCGAAGCCTGGTGCGTTTTGGACGTACAGGCCGGAGCGAAATTGGCGCTGGGATTTCGCGAGCCGCTGACGCGGGACGAATTGAGGAAAGCCGTGGAATCAGGTGCGGTTGAGCAGTTGCTCGACTGGCATGACGCGAAACCAGGCGACGTTTTTTTTGTTCCGGCTGGAACCGTACATGCAATCGGTGCGGGTTTGACGCTGTGCGAGGTTCAGCAAAATTCGGACATCACCTACCGGCTCTATGATTACGGGCGTGCGAGGGAACTCCACTTGGAAGACGGGTTGAACGTTGCGCGTCTCGAGCCGCACCGAACCACCGTTTCGCCGGTTTCGCTTGACGATTGGCGCGAGGAGTTGGTCGCTTGCCGCTATTTCCGCATCGAGCGGTTGCGGCCGCATGCGGGTTTCGCGATCGGGGCTGGCGCACCGCATTACATGGTGCTGGTTTGCGTGAAAGGATCAGGGATCATCGGCACGCAATATGCAACATCCGGAACAGCGTGGTTGATACCAGCGCGGGGAAACGCAGTTCGCATCGATGCGCCGGGGTCGGAGTGGATTCTCACGTATACGGCCGAAAAGCCGTTTCAGATACTTCATTGAGCTGCGGTTCCTCACACCAGACCAAGGCTGTTTGCGCCTGGTAATCGCGGATGGGGTTGTACTCTACGAGTCGGCACCCACGATGGGTAAGTGTGGGTAAACTAAGATCGCCGGCGTTATGGAATACCTCCGGCCGTCCTAGGTCGGGAGGAAGCCCCGCCGCAGGCTACGCAGGAGAATGAGCGGTGGCTCCGGCCGGCAGTTCGGGGCTGCTTCCGTCGGCTGAGACCATCTGGACCTTGATAGGCGGCATGCCAACCACCTCGTAGGTGCCGGACGCGATGCCGATCCCCGCGCGATCAAGTTCGGCGAGGATGTCGCGGCTCATAGCGCTTTTTACCTGGCGAATGCCGGAATCGCCCACGATGAACCGGACCGTCATTTCGAGCCAATTGTCGGTGAGGCGCCAGTAGACTTGCGGCTCGAGCTCCGAGCGCTTAAGGACGTAGCGCCGCTCCAGGGCTTGCAGGGCCTCTTCACTCATTCCGGCGATTTTCACGGTGTGCTTGCGGGCGGCATCGAGGATTATCTGCTCGGCGCGTTTTCGATCCGATGTGTAGGGCACGGGGAGACGCATCTCTTCCCAGATGTAGGGAAACTCGCGCGTGTAGTTGTACACGGGTTCATCGAAGATCGTGGCGTTAGTGACGCGGACAATGCGGCCAGTGTATTGGCGGGCCTGAATCCAGACGGGATCAGCGGCATCGCCTTCCGCGGGCTGGCCCATTTCCATAATGGCGGTCTGGAGAAAGCCGAGCGCGATGACATCTCCGCGAATACCGCCCATCGTAATGCGATCACCGACGCTGAAGGTCTTGCCGCGAAGGATGACTAAGTAACCGGCGAAAGCGGTGACGACTCGCTGGAGCGCGAACGCGAGGCCCGCGGTTACGAGCCCGACAGCGGTGGTCAGCTGGGCGGGATTCGAAAACCAAATGGAAACCAGCCCCAATATCGTGAGGACAGCAACGGTGATCGAGATGCCTTGATTCGTCCAGAACGCGAAGCGCTTACCTGAGAAATTCCACGCTTTGCGATGCGCGAGCCAGCGAAGCACGCGACCCAGCAAAGTGATCAAAAAGACAAAGATGATGGAAAAAAGAAGTTTCTTTCCGTTCTCGGCATTGATGCCAACGAGCGTAACGCCAAAGAATTGGACCGCATGGTGGGGCCCGACGAGTTGAATTACGTTTCCCACAGGAAGAAGTCCTCAATAACGGATGTAACACGGAAGGTTGTGTTTCCGTTGGAGCGCGGCCTTGAGGCGCCGCGC
>CAWJUK010000024.1:0-54769 GCA_963846035.1 uncultured Acidobacteriaceae bacterium
GCGTCGATCTTGCCGGTATGGATAACGTCGCCGTCACGCATGACGCGAACCTGGCTATCGCGCCGGACAATCCCATCTGCCACGTAGCAACCAGCGACGGTTCCAACCTTGCTGATCTTGAAAATTTCCCGAACTTCGGCGTGACCCTGCACGGTTTCTTTGAAGATGGGCTCCAGCAGTCCTGTCATCGCAAGCTTCACTTCATCGATGAGCTCGTAGATGATGCTGTGGAGACGAATGTCGACCTTCTGCTGCTCGGCAGTGGACTGCGCGTTTCGCTCCGGCCGAACATTGAAGCCGATGATGATCGCGTCCGATGCGGATGCGAGCAGCACATCGGATTCCGTTATGGCCCCGACACCCGCGTGAAGCACGCGAACGCGTACCTTGTCGGTGGAGAGCTGCTGCAGAGTATCTGAAAGAACTTCCGCGGTCCCTCCAACGTCGGCCTTAATGATCAGATTCAGGTCCTTCAGCTCGCCTTCGCGAAACTGCTGGTTCAGAGAATCGAGGCTGATGCTGCGGGCGCCTTTGGCCATAGCGGCCTCGCGCGCTTTGGCCTCGCGATAGATAACGATTTGCTTGGCCTTCGAGGTGTCGGAAACTACCTGGAAGTTGTCGCCCACTTCCGGCAGGCTTTCGAGGCCGATCACTTCGACGGGCATGGACGGCTCCGCTTCTTTGGCGGCGCTGCCGCGATCATCGAACAGCGCTCGAACTTTCGTGAAGAGCGCCCCGCAAATAAAGTAATCTCCGACATGGAGGGTTCCGTTGCGGACCAGAACGGTCGCCACCGGTCCGCGACCTTTGTCGAGCTTAGCTTCGAGAACGGTGCCCAATGCCGGCCGCTTGGGATTCGCCTTGAGATCTTGCAGGTCGGCTACCAGCAGCAGCATTTCAAGCAGCAGATCCAAATTTTGCCCAGTCTTCGCGGACACCGGAACCATGACGGTGTCTCCGCCCCAGTCTTCGGCCAACAGTCCTCGATCGGCGAGCTGCTGCTTTACTCGCTCAGGCTGCGCATCCGGCTTGTCGATTTTGTTGATAGCTACGACGATTGGGACGCCGGCAGCTCTCGCGTGATCGATGGCCTCTAACGTCTGCGGCATGACACCGTCATCGGCCGAGACGACCAGGACCACGATGTCCGTGACCTTTGCGCCTCGGGCGCGCATGCGCGTGAACGCCTGATGGCCCGGGGTGTCGATAAAGACGATCTTGCGGCCATCCTTGTCTATCGAATAGGCGCCGATGTGTTGCGTGATGCCGCCCGCTTCGCGCCCCGCCACGTTGGTTTCGCGAATCGCGTCGAGCAAAGATGTTTTTCCATGATCGACGTGGCCCATGACGGTGACCACGGGCGGACGGCGAACCGTATCTCTCGATTCATCGGCGAGCTCGAGATCCTGCGTGGACTCTTCTTCATAACTGACCTGGTTTGTCGATGCGCCGAACTCCCGCGCAAGTTCTTCGGCGAGCTTGACGTCCATCGTTTGGTTGATGGTCGCGAAAATTTTCTTTTCGACCAGCTTCTTGATCACTAAGTTGGCCTTGACCCCGAGCTTCTCGGACAGCTCTTTTACGGTGACGCCCTCAGCGACAGTGATTTCGCGATCAATGGGCGGCGGTTCCAGCACGGCCGCGCGCTTGGAGACACGCTCGCGAAGCGTGCCCTCTTCGATGTCCTCACGCTTTCGGGGACCCTGCCGCCCCATCGGCCTGGGCTGATGACGCCGCTGCTCGGTGGGCATCGGAGTCGCGGACTCGGGCCGCAAACTCGTCGGGTGCGGGGGTCGGGATCCCGGTCGCCGTTGGCCCGGCAACATCGGCACGCCACTCAATCCCGCAGGTCCGCGCATTCCAGGCCTCCCGGGGCGGATCGGCCCCGGATAGAGCGGCTGGCCCGGAACAGGCGAGGGTCTGGCCGGTGCTCCCGGACGCGAAAGCACCGGCGAACCGGGACCGGGGCGGGTCTGCTGCTGTTTTATGCGCTGAAGCAGATCCGGACGCGGGGGCACAACGGGACGAACGCCTGGCTGACCGGCTAATGTTGCGCGTGAAGCTGGAGGTCTCGGCGCAATCGGCGCGCCTGGAATCAAGCCCGGTCCCGAGGGACGCGCAGCGGGACGTTGCGGAATAGGCGCACCCGGGACGGCACCCTGCGCAGGAGCCGAGGACGGCGGCCCGGGCGCGACAATGTGGGTCGGCACTTGAGGGGTTGCCCGGACGGCCGGAGGTGTTTCCGGCGGAGGCGTCTGAGGTACGCCCATGTGTCCGATTGCTGGAACGGGCCGCGCAGGACGAAGCGGCACAGGAGCGGGCGGGCGTGCCAGATCTGGGGGAAGCGGCTGATGCGGACCCATCGGCGTTCCTGTTGCGGGAGCTCCAGCCCGCGGCATCACGGGGCGTGGGGGGATGGGAATGTTTCGCGGAACCGAACCCGGACCCTGGCCGCTGGGAGCGAGGGGCGGATGAAGCGCGGGTCCGCCGCGCGTCAGGGGCGGCCGCAGCGGCTGAAACTTTGGCGCGGGGCGTTCCGGCTCTCCCGGATGGCCAACGTCAGCACTCGCGGAAGCGGAGGCGGTTTCTGTTGCCTCGGGCGCGGAGGCCGAAGCGGTTTCCGCTTCACTGCCGCGCACCGGCCAATCAACTGGAACTGAAGGCTTCTCTGTGGCTAGCGGCTCTGCTGTTGGGAGTGACGGCTCCGCTGCTGCGACCGGCTCAGAAGGCACATGTTCGGGCGCTCGCGCCGCGTGCTGTTCACTCGCACCACTACCGTCGTGTTCGGGAGTATGCGGTTGTCCGTTGCTGGTTTCAGATCCGGTTTTTCGAGCTCCGCCGGGCCCGAGCAGACGTTTTCGAAGCTCGATGGCTACGTCTTCATCGACCGAGCTGGAATGCGTCTTTTTTTCCTGCACGCCCAATTCGAGCAGCAGGTCGAGAATGACACCGGTTTTGACCTCAAGCTCCCGGGCCAGCTCGTTGATTCGGATTTTTTTCATACGGACGAACTACGAGATAACACCTGCACCTATTGCACTTGGCTGCGGGTCACCCGGATTTCTCCATGGTATCAGAGGCATCCGCCTTGCCATTTTCTTCCGAAGCGGTCAAATCGCGCAGCGTTGAAGGGGCTGCCGACAGCCCTTCCACCCGTCCGAGATCCAAGATTTCGCCGTGGTCCGTCTCATCGATCGCAGCTTCCGCGTGGGTCGCGAGATCTCGTTCGAGAACACCGGTTTCAATATTCTCGAACGCTGCGGGAAGATCGATGTCGGCGAGATCGGCTCCTTCGAATGCGGCGCCGCCGCTCTCATCAATTGCGTTCTCGACGGCTTCGCCATCTGCCGGTGCGCTCTCATCCTCAGGGGTGTCGTATTGCCCGTAGAAGGAAACGACAGCCGATTGGATTTGCCTCACAACCGCTTCGCTGATCTCGGGTATCGCCTCCAGCTCCTCGGGCGTCATGGAACCGAGACGCTCCACGGTACCGATATTTGCGGCCACCAGTTTTTCCACGATATTTTCGTCCAGGCCACGGTCGATCAGCACCGAGACCGGCGCTCCGGAAATGACCATATCCGCCATGCGCTCCTCCAATTCGCGTCGCTTCTCCTCTTCACTCTTGATATCGATTTTCCAGCCAATCAGCTTGGCAGCGAGCCGCACGTTCTGTCCTCGCTTGCCGATTGCGAGCGAGAGTTGCAGATCATCGACGACCACTTCCATGTGCTTCTCGGCCGGATCAATGATTGTCACGCGTGAAATCTTCGCCGGGCTCAAGGCTTTGGTTACATATTGAACCGGATCATCCGAATACTCGATGATGTCGATTTTTTCTCCGCGTAACTCCCGGATAATCGACTGCACGCGCATGCCTTTCATGCCTACGCAAGCGCCCACGCTGTCGACATCGCGATCGCGGCTGGACACAGCGATTTTCGTCCGCTCACCGGCCTCGCGCGCGCACGCCTTGATGGTGACGGTGTTGTCGTAAATCTCGGGGACTTCCTGCTCGAATAACCGCATAACCAGCTCGGGCGCCGCGCGCGACACGACCACTCCCGAATTCTTTCCGGCGCGTTCCACCATTCTGATGACGCAACGCACCCGATCCCCCGCCGCAAAGGTCTCGACACGCGACTGCTCCTTTTTCGCGAGGCGGGCTTCCGTCTTCCCCATCTCGACGATATAGTCTTGGCCCTCGAGCCGCTTAACGGTACAGTTCACAAGCTCGCCTTGGCGGCCCTGGAATTCGGAAAACACACTGTCTCGCTCCGCTTCCCGAACTTTCTGTAAGATCACTTGCTTTGCGGTTTGCGCCGAGATCCGTCCCAAGGCGTCAGTCGGCTTGGCTTCCCGGATCTCTGAGCCGATCTGCGCCTGCTCATCGATTTTTCTCGCCTCGTCGATCGCGATCTGCTTGACCGGATCTTCCACGGCGTCGACGACCTGTTTCACGCTGAAAATCTGGATATTCCCGGTACTGTCGTCGAAATCCGCGATCAGATCCTCCTGCGATCGGAAATGTTTGCGCGCGGCCGCCAGCATGGCATCCTTTACGGCATCGCGCACGATCTGCGGATCGATGCCCTTCTCTTTACTCAAAATTTCGATGGACTGATAGATCGAAGCCATATCAACAACACCTCTTCAATTGAAACTGGGTCTTTAGCGAGCTGGAAACGGTGCGGAACCTACCACTCGAACTTCAGGTTCGCCTTCCGCACTTGGTCGAGCGGCACCTGGATCGGTTCGCCGGGGGCAGATTCCACTTCGACAATGCCGTCGCGAAACCCCGAGAGCTTCCCCTCAAAATGCGTCTGACCCTGGACCGGTTCCTTCAACGTCATTCGGATTTTGTGACCCACGACACGCTCGAAATCGCAAGGCTTCGTGAGCTTGCGCTCCAGGCCTGGTGAACTGACCTCGAGCGTATAGCTGTCGCCCAGAATCGCATTCTCCTGGTCGAGCAAGCTCCCCAGCTTCTCGGATGTGAGCTCACAATCGGCATGCGTAACGCCACCGGGCTTGTCGATATAAACGCGCAGCAAACGAGCCTTGCCAGCGCCCCGCAATTCGACGTCGACAATCTCAATCGGCATACTCGCCACGGCTTGTTCGCTGAGTTCCGTAATCCGTTCCAAAAGCCCGGTCTCTTTCATAGCCGCCATCTCGCACCGCGCAATAAAAAAGTGGGCATTTCGCCCACTTTTCGTTCGACGCGCTATGTCTTATATTAGAACATTTTCGGAAGATACCGCAACGCGTCCTTACCGGGGCTGCAAAGTATGCAGAAACGGGCCAATTGCATTCGACATTTCATAGTTGTTACGGCGATCTTCGTTAATGGCCCAGAACATGGCTCCCTTAAAGGCCGGATAACCGAGCGGATCGCGCAGCCCGTACTGGGCCCCGGCGTATGACTTGCCTTCGATGAGATAGCGGAGAGCATTTTCGATGGCTGCGGGTTCCGTATAGTTGCGCGCCGAGGCAGGGGTGGCGGGAAGGCCAATGGCGACCTTCTCCGGAGGAAGCGGCGGAAAGAGTATTTGATGGTCGCCGGCAACAGGGAAACCATGCACCAGCATTTCGGCTAAAGCCACATGGTAATCGGCAGTGCCGGGGAAGTAGTAATTTCCATCGAGGCCCTCCAGCGGGGGAGTGTTGTAATGTTGCGCGTCTACAAACGAGAGAATGTCTCGCGTACCGTAAATCACAGCCAGAAAGGATCCGAACTGGCCGCCGTACGCCTGCATGCCGGCCTGCGCCTGCGCCGCTTCGGGCACCTCCGCGATCATGAACTTGGGTCCGAAATGCTCCCGTAACTGATGCATGGCTGCAATCAGGTTCACGACCGAGGGGGTGGTCGGGTTACGGAAGTTTGTGTCGCCGGGATTGATCAGCAGTGAGGGCGTTTCGATATCGAGATCAACGCCGTCGAAACCGTATGTCTGCACAATGGCTGATACGGAGCTGACGAAATTGCGAAGATCTTCGGCAGTATTCAGCGTCACCACCTGCCCGCCGCCTCCCAAGGAGATCAACACGTTCTTACCGATGCTTTGCAGGTAAGCAACATCGGTCTTAAACTGTTCCTCACCCAAACCTGGGGGCGGCTCGAAGTGCAGCAAGCTCGTCGAGCCTTTCACCGGCGCAGCGAAGGTTGCGATGATGATGTCCCATTGTGGAGAAACATCGCGCAGCGGGATGGGCGCCTGAGCCGAAGCGTAGCCTTCCCAATACCCGATCAACGCGTGCCCGTTCGGCGCGCCTGTCCGGGCCGCGGGAGAGGCGGATAGCGGCGTATTGAGGTCCCGTGCGCTCGAACAAGGCTGTGCATGACCGGATAGCGCCTTCGTATCGGGGAAGCTATACGCGTTCTGGAATGTTTCGTTCGATGGCATCTGCGCGAACCAGGGCAGCAGGGCCATGTTCTCCAAGTGGTACAGTTTGCCCTTCGCAGCCATCGGGATCGAATTGGGCGCTGGGAAGGAATCCGTTGGTTGTTCCAGAAGATACGAGCTGCTTTCCCCTGTACCCCCGCAATCAACATTCCGGGGCGGGGTGAGCCAAGCGGGAAACGCATTTGTCCGATAACCATGCAGCGGATCGTTCATCCACTCGGCGATCTGCTGGCTAATCGCTTGTACGTCCGTGTAGCGCGGAATCACGTCTCGGTCGAAAGTAGGAACCGATCACAAAGGCTTGCGCTGAGCCGCCGGAAGAATCGAGCTGCGCGCCATGAGTACCCAGCGAGCAGCAAACGGTCGCGTCGCCGAGAGAATAAAACGCCGCATTCCTAGCGACGGCGATGAGAAGCGTGTCCGGTTCTGCACCTGTACTCGCCAGATGCTGAAGGAGCTGTTTTTGAACAAAGTCGAGATCCAGCGACGGCGAGCGATCGTCCGGTCCGCCGAGAATGCAACATATAGCCGTTAGCGACGGGGACTTCGATCTGAATAGGCGGCGCAATGTGGGGCTGCCCCAGTAATGTGTGCCAGCCGGTCTTTGCCGCATTGCATAGAATTGCGCGCGCTGGACAGCATCGGCGTACTGGGTGTTTCCCGTCGCAAATGCAAAATTCTGGAAAATCGGCGAGCGCAGAACTCAGGGCAAAATGCTTTGCACCTTCATCGACACGCGGGGTCCACCTAATCCGCCACGCGCGTCAAATGTAAAGGAAAGCGGGACCACTACGGTCGGGATGGTGGTGGTTCCGCCTAATTCCGGGTTTTTGCCCGCCATCGTGTATGAATATTGCCTTCCGTTTGTGACAAAAGAACCGGTGAACGTGGGGACGGTCAGGACCGTTTTGGCCGCCGGGTTTTGCGCAAGCCCGCCCGCAATACTCACGAGCACGCCGAAGAACAGACAGAGTAAAAGGGTTCGCATACTTTCCAGAAGAGCGGCATCAACAGCTTACAGTGCAGAACGGCACAGGAACTGTTCGAATCCGAACTGCGTATAAGAAGATCGAGGAATTCCCCGTGCTGAAAGACGTGAAGTATGCAGCCAGAATGCTGGCCACAAATCCCGCATTCACGGCAGTCGCTGTTTGTTCGCTGGCTATAGGCATCGGAGCGAATTCAGCGATTTTCAGTTTTGCCGATACGATGTTGCTGCGGCCGCTCCCGGTGATGAAGCCGAGCGGCGTGGTCACCCTAAATCCGAGCGCGGGCGGCTTCGGCGGCAGCACCACGTTCTCCTATCCCGATTACGTCGACTATCGCGATCGAAACCGTTCGTTCGAGGGCCTGATTGCCTTTCAGTATGGGCAGTTGGGATACGCGCCGAATCCCTCGGTGGTACCGGGAATGCAGTTTGGCGTATTCGTGTCCGGCAACTTCTTTCAGGTTCTGGGAGTACAGCCAACCGCCGGACGTGGATTTCGCCCCAGCGAAGACGAGGCCCCCGGGCGCGACCGGGTGGTCGTTTTAGGCCACGATTTCTGCCTCGCGCAGTTCAACGACGCTGCTTCGGCGGTGGGCGCGAAGGTGCGCCTCAATGGGATGGAATTTACCGTGATCGGCGTTGCGCCTGCGGCTTTCACGGGCATCGATCAATTTTTCAAGCCCGCGATGTTTGTCCCGATCGCTATGTCGCCCGCTCTCTCCGGTGCGGATAACCTGAGCAAACGCGACGTTCGCTGGTTGACGATCAAAGGCCGGCTCAAGCGGGGCGTGACAAACGCGATGGCGGAAGCCGATCTGAACGCCATCGCTAAGGTCCTGCAACAGACGTATCCATTGGAGGCGCGCGAGAAGATTCGCGTCCAGAGCGAACTCGGCTTTCGCATCGAACAAGATCCCCCTGACGCCGCTCTGATAGAGATGCTGACCCTGCTTGCGATTTGCGTTCTTCTGGTTGCCTGCGCGAACGTCGCGGGCCTGTTGCTGAGCCGCGCGACAGCACGGGGGCGCGAGATCGCGGTACGGCTGGCCGTGGGAGCAGCGCGGTGGCAACTGATCCGGCAGCTCTTTCTCGAAAATCTCCTGCTTGCCGTTTGCGGCGGAGTGTTCGGCATCGCGATTGCGTTGGCCGGCATTAAGCTGTTCGCCAGCATTCCCATTCCAAGCGATATCCCGGTTTCGTTCGACATCCGGCTTAATCACCGAGTGCTGGCGTTTACGCTGATCGTGTCGATACTGAGCACGTTTCTGTTTGGCCTGGTGCCGGCTTTGCGCAGTTCCCGCTCTGACGTTATTTCGTCGTTAAAGGCGCGGGACACTGTGGGCACGCGCAAAGGCCGGCTCTGGGGACGCAACGTTCTCGTCTCTTCTCAATTGGCCGTTTCCTCAGTCCTGTTGATCATCTCAGTGGTGATATTTGCCGGGTTTCGGCGCGAGCTCCTACAAGGCCCAGGTTTTCAAACCGACCATCTGTTCCTCATGAGCTTCGATTCGCAGATGGCCCACTACACCAAGGCCCAAAACGAGCAGTTCTACAGGCAGCTCTTGGATCGAGCGCGTTCGACGCCGGGAGTACGGTCGGCTGCGCTTTCGTCCAACGTACCGTTCAGTTTCAATGGCGACGTCAAAAATGTTGTACCCGAAGGCCGTACTTTGAGGCGTGGCGAACAACCGCCTACGGCTTTCGATTCCACGATTAGCGATGGATATTTCCAGACCATGCATATCGGTATCCTTCGCGGCAGAGGCTTTCTGCAATCTGACAAGCCGGATTCACCGCGCATCGCCGTGGTTAACGAGCATTTTGCGAATCGCTTCTGGCCACACCAGGACGCGATCGGCAAACGGTTTCATCTGGGGGATGCAAACGGTCCGCGGGTGCAGATTGTAGGAATCGCCAAGCAGGGAAAATATCACTGGATCGGCGAGCCGGCTTCCGACTTCTTCTATCTACCGTTTTCTCAAGATCAGCAAAGCAGCATGGCTCTCGTCACGGAATCACCCGCGAGCGATGCCTCCGCACTCGCGCCCGTTTTGCGCCGGCTCGTGCATAGCATCGATCCGAACATGCCTGCCTTCGACGTTCGTACCATGCAAGATCTGTTTAACAAGCGCGCGATTCAAACTCCGAACATCATCGTCGAGGCGGTTGCGGGCATGGGCGCGATGGCGCTCGTTCTGGCCGTGATCGGACTATACGGACTGATTGCCTTTTCGGTCAGCCGCCGTACGCGCGAGATTGGAATTCGCATGGCAGTCGGGGCAGACCGGCGAAGCGTGTTGCGAATGATTTTGCGGCAAGGCTTCGGGCTAGCGCTCGCGGGAACGGCGGTGGGTCTGGCCCTCGGGATTGTTGCTTCCCGCCTGGTTGGATCGATGTTTGTTCTTTCCTTCAGCGGTACGAATCCGGGTTTGTTTGTCGTCGTAATGCTTCCGCTGCTGGGGGTAGCCCTGCTGGCTGCCTACGCTCCGGCGCGACGCGCGTCGCGGATTGACCCGATGAGAACGCTGCGGGAGGAGTAGTGGAGGAGGGGTGGCAACGCCGACGCTTCACTTATCGTATGGCGATCATTTCCGAAGACGTGCGCCGCAACTGGCCGCAGGCGGCGTAGATGTCCCGTCCTCGCGGCTTACGGACGAAACACGGTATGGCGCGTCGAACGATTTGCTGAAAGCGGTCCACGCGCTCGGGGTCTGGAGTTTCAAACGAAATGCCGGGGCCGGGATTCCATGCAATCAGGTTAACCTTGGCTTTCAAACTGCCGATCAGGCGCACGACGCGGCGCGCGTCCGCCTCCGTATCGTTCACTCCCTTCAGCAGCACGTACTCGAAGGTCAGCCGTTCCCACGGCCGGAGCGGGTACGCGCGGCATACTTGCATGAGGTCCAAAAGGTGATACTTGCGCGTTATTGGCATGAGTTCGCGACGCTGCTCTTCCGTGGAAGCATTTAGCGAAATCGCGAGCTTCGGTCTCACCGCCGCTTTCCCCAGCTCCTCCATCTTCGAGACAATTCCGGAGGTGGAAATTGTGATGCGCTTTGGGCGAGATCCCGATGCCTGCGCTGTCGGTCAACAGCCGTGTCGCTTTCAGGACGTTTTCGAGGTTGAGTAGCGGCTCGCCCATCCCCATCATCACGACATTCAATCCTCCGCCTGTGGGCGCCAGGCGGTTCTCGCGCGCGACGTACAGGACCTGACCGACAATCTCGCCAGCCGTGAGATTTCGTTCCAGGCCCATCAGAGCGGTCAAGCAAAACTTGCAATCGACGGCGCAGCCCACCTGGCTCGAAATACAGATTGTGTTCCGGCTCTCCTCCGGCATTAATACCGCTTCGATGGTTCGATTGTCGGCCAGCTTCAGCAAATACCGCCGCGTCCCATCCGCCGAATCGAACCGCCGCTCAATCTCCGGCAAGCCCAGGGATACGTTTTCGAGTACCTGATTCTTGAGAGTCTGCGGAAGGTTTGAGATTTCCGATACACTCGCCACCTGCCGCCTGTACAGCGCGTCGTACAGCTGCCGGGCGCGGTAGTTGGGCTGCGCGGGGCCAAGCAATTTCTTTAAGTCGGCAGTATCCATGCCGACCAGCGCCTGACCCTCGCGTTGCCGCAGCATATGGGTCGTCACTCTACTGCGCGGCGGTCGAGACTTCGCGAATGGCGGAAACGACAGCGTCGGGCCGTTCGAAGGGGATCATGTGGTCGCTATCGGGAACCATGATTCGCTTGCCGCGAGTGGAGAGATGAGCCTCTTTCACTTGCAGCTCATTGACCCAGAGAGCGTGCAGGTCTTCAAAATCCTTTTTTGATAGTCCTTGGGGCAAGTTTCCCGGAGGGACGCCTTTGCCGGCAGTGAGAACGACGAGAGGTTTATTGCCCAGATTGCCGGCGGCCCGGACTTGGTTGGCGCTTTCCGAAAAGGAGCGCATTTCCGAAGCGATGGCGTGAATGAACTTGGGCTGACGTTGCAGATAGAGCATTTCCTGCCCAAACGCTTTCGAAACGCCGGGACCTTCTCCTTGGTTGCGTTGAGAGAACCGCGCCACGCCGAAGTCAATGAGGAGAGGCGTGACCCACTCTTGCCGAGCGAGTTCTTGGGTTTGTTTCTTCATATATTTCTGGAACGCCGGAGGCATGCGGGCTTCCTGGTCCTCCTGCGAGGCATCGACCAGAACCATGCCGGCAACATCGGCCGGGTACAGTCCGTTATAAACGCGGATGTTGTAGCCGCCGAATGAATGACCGACCAGAATGTACGGACCTTTCTCGTTCGCGGCTTCGAGGAGGGCGTGCAACTCTTTGGCGATTTGCATGCTCGTTCGGGGCAAAGGACTAGAGTCGCTCCAACCATAGCCGGCGCGATCATAAGAACATACGCGAGTGAATTTGGCGACTTCCGATTGGACACGTTTCCATCCGATGGCAGGAACGCCGAGACCGCTGTCTAGAATAACGGTCGGATGGCCCTGCCCTTCGCAGTCGAGATTCAGAGTCAGGTTCGCAAACGCCGGACCGAGAGAAACGGATTTGCCTTCTTGCGGAAATCTCCGCGCATCCGCTCTGCTTCCAAGGATTTGATAAGACACGCCTACGACTGCGGCCAAAACGACAAGTGCCAGCAGGCCAAGTAGTCCTCCGAGAACCCAGCGTTTAAGACGGCTTGGCCGGGACGACCCGATTTTTGCATTCCCAATTTCCAACGGAATTCTCCTGGCTCCTGAATGTGCTAACTACTTGATATGCAATGATTTACGAACGCCCCGAAATTTTCCACAAATCCGCCACCTGTTGCCTGTACAATGCGTCATATAGTTGTTGGGCGCGGTAGGTGGGCTGCCCGGGCCTAGCAGTTCCTGTAGGTCGGGAATACCTATCCCGACCAGTGCGTGACCTTCAAGTCGTTGGTGCATCTAAGGTTAGTGTATCTTTATTCGCTCGAACGGGCGCAAAGAAATGGTTCTTGCATCCCCCACAGTCCGGCAGATTCAGCGGGCAACGCTCCCGAACGGGATTCGCATCGTCACCGAAGCGATGCCTTACGTGCGCTCCGTGTCTCTGGGTGTGTGGATCGGCAGCGGATCACGAATCGAGCACGGTCCGGAAAACGGGATCTCTCACTTCATCGAGCACATGGTGTTCAAGGGGACTAAGCATCGATCGGCTGAAGACATTGCCCGTTCCGTCGACTCCATCGGAGGAGGTCTGGATGCCTTCACGAGCAAGGAGCTCGTCAGCTTCAATACGAAAGTCCTGGACGAGCATCTGCCGCTCGCCTTCGATGTTCTCGCCGATCTGGTTCTGAATCCCCTGTTCCGCGATGACGATATCGAGAAAGAGAAGAGCGTCATTCTCGAAGAGATCAAGATGGAGGCCGATCAGCCTGAATTCGTGCTGCATGAGGCGTTCATCAGTAATTTCTGGAAGGGTCACGGGCTCGGGAAGCCGATCCTCGGGACCAAAGAAACTGTCAAGAAATTCGGGCGGGAGATGCTGTTCGATTATTACAACCGCATCTATTCTCCGAAGAACATTTTGGTGACGGCGGCTGGGAACCTCGAGCATGATCGGATCGTGGAGTTGATCCGAGAGAAATTCGACGGCCTCGGGGAGCGCGGAACTCTCCCGAACGATTCGATTCCTAAATCGCACGCCCACATTGTGCTTAAGAAGAAAGAATCCCTGGAGCAGGTGCACATTGCGCTGGGCGTTCCCGCTTATCCCCTGGCACACGAAGCGCGCTTCCCGCTATACGTCCTGAATACGGTTCTGGGAGGTGGGATGAGCTCACGCCTCTTCCAAAACATACGCGAAAAGCAGGGGCTCGCTTACGCGGTCTATTCGGAGCTCAATCTGTTTAGCGATACCGGGTGCCTGACCGTCTACGCGGGGACGGCGGCAGAAACGGCCAGGCAGGTGATCGATTGCGTAATCGAAGAGTTCCGGCATCTGAAAGACGAGAGCATTGGCGAAGATGAGCTTCAGCGCGCGAAAGATCATCTGAAGGGCTCCCTTATGTTGAGCCTGGAATCGACCTCCAGCCGGATGTCGAACCTGGCGCGGCAGGAGCTGTATTTTGACCGCTTCATGTCTCTCGACGAGATGCTGGAAAGCATCGCGGCCGTAACGCGCGATCAGGTGCAGCGGACCGCGCAGGAGTTCTTTCAGACTGGAAATATAGCGCTCGCTATGCTGGGCCGACTTGCAGAGTTCAAGGTGGCTCGCGAAGACCTGGTTTGTTAGGCGAGCGACTTTATGCCGACTGGCTTTTCGCCTTCTTCTCAGAAGTCGGCTGATCGAGCGCGGCGATCTTCTCGTCCAGGAACTTGAGCGATTTCTGCAGCAGCTCCCGATACCTGGGACTCGTTGCGGACGCGAGATCCTGCAGGACCCTTGTGCGAGAGAGCTCAATGCTCTCGCGTTCCCGCTGCCGCGCGATTTGCTCGGCGCTTAGCCGCGCTGCTTGCGAACTCTTGCGCCTCTCCTCGACCGACTCCATCTGGGATTCGACAGACTTGCTTTCCCAGCCCCGTGCCATATTTACAGCTTACTGCGGCTACTGCCAGGGTCGCTCGAATGAACTCCCATGAGTGTCGTTGATGAAGTGCGCCGGTTACTTACAGCGCGCACCAGCCGTAACGGTCCTCACAGGCGCCGGAATGTCGGCCGAAAGCGGGATACCGACGTTCCGGGGACCCGGCGGGCTGTGGAAGACAATTTCGCCCCGAAGATCTCGCCACTCCGGAAGCTTTCGCCCGGGATCCGGTGCTAGTTTGGGAGTGGTACGCTTGGCGGCGCAGCCTGATCGCGGCGGCACAGCCGAACGCAGGTCACTACGCGCTCGCCCGGCTGGAACAGCGCGTGCCGGTATTCACACTGGTTACGCAAAACGTGGATGGCCTTCACCAGCGCGCCGGAAGCAAATCGGTTCTGGAGGTCCACGGCAGCATCTGGAGATTGAAGTGCATGTGGTGTGGCCGCGCGTGGCCCGATTCCAGCATGTCGCTTTTCCGGTCCCGCCCCGCTGCGAGTGCGGTGGCCGTGCGCGTCCGGGTGTTGTGTGGTTCGGAGAAAATTTGCCGCGCGCACGTTTGGAACGCCGCCGAGCATGCCGCCGTTCATTGTGACGTGTTTATCGTAGCGGGCACGTCCGCCCTTGTCTATCCCGCTGCGGGCCTGATTACGATCGCTCGTACCGCCGGGCGCCCGCACGATCGAAGTAAATCTCGAATCGACCTTCGTGTCGGATGACGTCGATCACTCTCTGATCGGTCCTGCAGGCCAAATTCTGCCGGAGCTGGTGGATGCCGCGTGACGGAGGCGTTCCTCAAGCATACGGCGCGGGCAAGCCGAGCCTCGACCGGTATTCGCGCATGTTCCACTGTTGGTGCGTGCGAATGCGGACATCACTCCGGGGTCGTCCTGTACACAACAGCACGAATCCCGCTTGCTTGTCCTCAGGGAAATAAGCGACGGAGCTGGTTTGATCCACTTCCCCGCCCAGCAGCCGGCCCGCGCAGGTGAGGCATCTTCCCTGATGGCAGATGGAAGGAAGCGTGATGCCGTTGCGCGCGGCCGCATTCCACAGGAACTCATTTTCGTTGCAAGTGAAACAGCGTTCACCATCCGGCGTTTCGAGGGTCACCAGATGAGCGATAAGGCTGTCCATTACGGCCGCGCGCTGTGGGCCTTCCACTCCGCCTAGGGATTGTAAAAACGGTTGTTCTTGCTGTAGGGTGCTTCACCCGGCTCACCGCGCCGGAAGTGACCCGATGGGATCGATTTGCCATCGCGCTCGTGCGCTAGTAGCTCAATGAACCACGCCTCGTGCTCCACTTCTTCGTTCAGAATTCTGGATGCCAGGTCGTACGTCCGCGGATCTTTTCCGAACGTCATGTCGCAAACCGCGCTCCAGCTCCGAATGGCGCAGCGCTCGGATTCGAGCAACAGCGTCAAGATATTCACAGCGGTTGGCGGATCGGGCAGTTTGGCAGCCTGGCATCCCGCCTGATTGTGAAATTCACAAAGATCGTTCGGAAGCTCGCCGCCCAGCTCATAAATGCGCGGGACAATCAATTCCCAATGGGCGCGATCTTCGAGCCGCGCGTCTTCGCAGATTTCCTTGTAGTCTTCGTATCCGGCCAAATGCATGCGGAGGATTGTGTAGTAGTAATAAGTGCTCGCAAACTCCGCCGCCGCATTTGCGACCAGCATTTTAATCAATTTCGGTACGTCCACGCCGCGCGCCTGGATTGTTTCTACGCCGACACGCCGCGAGACATCGCCTGCTGCTACTGGTGTAACCTCAGCCATAAACCTTCCTTTCCCTCACCAGCCTAGCGGATGGGGCCATTCGGCGCGCGGCTATGGCTGCCTCAGTCCAGTTCGGATAAAGGAACGCGGATTTCGGGATTCTTCGTGCAGAGAATGCCATCTTTGACTTCCTGAACGCCTTCCGGTGTATAGACCAATGCACGGCGCGTCCGCGGGTTGATCAGCGCATGACGATACGAGTTTCGCTCCAATAGTTCGCCATCCAGGTATTCACAGTCGGGACGGTAGCTGGTGTTTAGGTATTCACTCAGCGGCACGACAGTTGCGGTCGACACGGTGATATTTTCCTTCATTCCATTATGGACGGAACGCCGCTTCTGGCAGTGTACCGGGTCCTGGTACGCTTTTGTTTCATGCGAGGTCGCGCTTTAACACTTGTCAGGTGTATCGGCTTGGCGTGCTTTGTGCCGCTGCTTTGGCCTGTGGGGCGGTCGGCGTAAATTCGTTGCCGAAGCCAACCGGCTATGTGAGCGATCTCGCGCATGTGGTGAGTCCCGCTGATAAAGACACGCTCGAAGCGTTCTGCACGCGCGTGGAGCAGGAGCTCGGAGTACAGTTTGCACTTGTCACAATCGATTCCATTGGCGATCAACCGATTCGAGACTTCGCGCTCGATCTATCGCGCAAATGGGGCGTCGGCGACCGCAAGACGAATCAGGGCGTGCTGCTGCTTTTAGCGGTTAAAGATCACAAGGACGATATCGAAACCGGCCGCGGCATTGAACCCTACATCACCGACGGTTTCGCAGGGAGCACGCTGCGATCCATGCGTCCGGATTTGCGTAGCGGCAACTACGGCGCTGCATTGATTGCCGCGGCGCATTCGATGGCCCAGCAGATCGCGCAGGGCAAGGGTATCGCGTTTTCGGATAATCTGGCGCCCCCGCGAGAGGAGCCAGAAACACGTGTTTCCCATACCCGCGGCATTCCCTGGCCCCTCATTATCTTCGGCATTTTCATCCTGTTTTGGATCTTCGGACGCGGAGGACGCGGGGGCCGCTACGGCGGAGGCGGAGGAGGGTTCTGGACCGGCATCCTGCTCGGCAACCTTCTCGGCGGAGGACGCGGAGGTTGGGGTGGGGGCAGTTGGGGCGGTGGAGGTGGATTCGGCGGCGGCTCGGGGGGTGGCGGCGGATTTGGCGGTTTCGGCGGTGGCGGGTTCGGTGGTGGTGGAGCTTCGAGTAACTGGTGACCAGCGCGGTTCCAACCAAGGAGTACAATATGGATCAAGAACAGCAGCTTTCAGGCCTGATCGAACGGCTTAACCGCACATATGGTGACCGCCTTGTCTCGGCAATTCTCTATGGCTCGGCGGCTATGGGTGACTGGAACGAGCACCACTCCGATCTGAATGTGCTGTGCGTTCTTTCCCGAATCACATCTCAGGAGCTGGCCGAATCCGAGCCGGTTTTCAAATGGTGGCGCGACCAAGGGAACCCGCCACCGCTACTGCTGACCCTCGACGAGGTTCGCTCGTCGACGGATTGCTTCCCCATGGAATTCCATGACATGAAGGAACACCGTCGTGTTCTTTCCGGGCAGGATGTGGTCGAGAACCTGGCGATTGATCGTTCGTTTTACCGCGCTCAAGTGGAACACGATCTACGCGCCAAGCAGATTCGGCTGCGCCAGAAAGCGGCCGAGGTGTTGTCGGAACGGGATCATCTTCGCAAGCTGCTGACCGATTCAATTTCCACTTTCTCTGTTCTGGGCCGCCATGCGCTTATTCTGAGCGGCCATCAGCCACGCTGGAAACGGCAGGAGATTGTCGCAGAGCTGGAACGGGTATTGGGCTCGCCACTGCCCGCTGCTCGCCAGATCCTCGCGATTCGCGCTGCCGGAAAACATCCGCCGAAAACCGACCCGGTCCCGCTGCTCGAAGCCTATTTGACGGAAATCGACTCCCTGGTGCGCTTCGTCGACGCGCTCGACCATTAGGTGCGTTTTCGCGCTCTCTGGCTTATGCTTAGAAAATCCGGTAAAAGGGGACAGATATGAAAGGTGCGCTCATAATCTTAGGAATCGTGGTGTTGGCTGTTCTACTGTTTGGCGGACAAATGATGGGGCAGCGGAACCAATTCGTCACGGAGAAGAATGAAATCGATGCGCGTTGGGCACAGGTGGACAATGACATGAAGCGCCGGGCAGATCTGATTCCCAACCTGGTAGAGACCGTCAAAGGCTACGCGAAGCAGGAACAGACGGTCATCGGAGAAGTGACGAGCGCGCGCGCAGCCTTGCTGAACGCTCACTCGCGGGAGGACGCGATCAACGCGAATACACAGTTGAGCGGCGCGATCGGCCGCCTGCTCGTGCTTCAGGAAAATTACCCGCAACTCAAATCGAATGAAAACTTCCTGCGATTACAGGACGAGCTAGCGGGGACCGAGAATCGCATTGCTGTGGACCGGCGCGATTACAACGAGGCGATCAAACGTTATAACATTGACGTTCAGCTATTTCCCAAGAACATCGCCGCCTCAATTTTCGGTTTTCAGCGCGATAACGCTTACTTCAAAACGACGGAAGAAGAACGCAAGGTGCCGGCAGTTAAGTTTTAGGGTTCTTCATCGTCTTCCGAAGGCATTTCCCAATCGACGTGACTTCGGTATCGCTTCAAAATCTCAAGTGAGCGCAGACTAGTGAAGCCCGCAGTTCGCAGCCTCCGGTAAGCACTCGCCAGGTTCTTTTCATCCTTCAGGAATTCCGCCAGATCCTTCCCGCGATATTTCTTCTCAAGAAAGCGTTGGATCAATTCCCGCTCGTCGGTTTGGGCAAACGTCTTTTCCACCGCGTTTCCGGCAACCTCGGCGGAGACTCTTTTGGACCGCAGGTCGCGCAACACTCGGAACCTCCCGAATCCCTGGTTTTGAAGGCGCGATGAGGCGAATCCTTCAGAAAACTTGCGGTCGTCTATGAGATCGTATTCTCGCAATTTGGCGATTGTTGTTGCGACATCCGCGGGGGTCTCGGCTCGCATCGACAGCTTCTGTCGAATCTGGCTAACCGAATGTACCCGCTGGCCCAAGGCACGCAGCGCGTACTCCCATAGCGCATCGCGGTCGAGCTTTTTCTGTCTACCGCGCCGCGCCATCTTGCTGAAACGTTTGCTACTGTAGCACGCTCTACATCTATGTGACGGCACGTTAGGGCCTCAATTCGGTCCGATTGTCAAAACTGCAAATACTGCAAATAAGGAGATTGGAGATGGAGGAAAAGAGCGGATTTGGTTATTTTCTCCTGGGACTCGGTATCGGCGTGGCTGCCGGAGTTCTTTGGGCTCCCAGGACCGGCGAGGAAACCCGCCAAATGCTTGCCGATAGGGCCGGGGAGGGTGCCGACTACCTCAAGGCGCGCACGCAAGAGGGCAAAGATTACCTGCGCCAGCGCACGGGAGATCTAAAGCAATCGGCCTCTGATTTATACGAGCAGGGCCGGTCGACAGTTCAACGGCAGAAAGAGAACCTCAACTCCGCTGTTGAAGCGGGTAAACAGGCGTACCGGGATGCCGTGAGCGACGCCAAGGCCAGTACCGCGAGCCCCGGCAGAAGCCCGTCTAACCTCGGCACGGAGAACCGTTAGGATTTTCGCGCGTGATCACGAATCAGCGCCGCCCATCGGGGTGGGCGCTCGTGCGCCCTTAATATAGCTATGGACCAAACGCTGCTTATTCTACTGACAATCTTCGTGGGCTGCGCTGCTTTCGCGATGCTGATCCAGGCGGGAACGTTGCTGGGCCTGTTTATCGTGGCCCGCGGCCTTGAAAAGAAAGTAACGCAGTTGATGCCGGAGATCCAAAACATCATCGGTGTCGTTCGGCGGACGGTGGACCACGTGGAAAAGCACATCGATAAGATTGGGAATGTTAGCGGGTCAATTCTGGACGTTACCAAACAGCAAGTCGTTAAGATCGACGAGTTGTTGACGGATGCGGCCACTCGTGCGAAGGTGCAGATGGAACGGGCTGAAATGGTGTTGGATGACACGATGACCCGCACTCAAGACACGGTCTCATTTCTCCAGCGCAGCGTGCTCAGACCTGTCCGCGAAGTGCACGGTGTGCTAAACGGCGTTCGAACGGCCATCGTTCATTTGGGGCGGGGCGGCCGCCCGACGGTCGATCACGCCACAGCGGACGAAGAGATGTTTATCTGAGGCTACGCAAGTTCGGTCACAGCGATCCCAAATGTAGTAAATCCCATCTTTGCTGAGTTTCCGGGCTTATTCTCCGCTAAAAAACCGCACTAAATTGCCGATGTTGAACTCGTGCAGTTTCGAGGCCCGTTCGCGGTCAATTGCCTCCTCTGGGCATCTGCAGGGACGGGCCTCACTGCGCAGACGCTGACTTCTTTCCAAGATTTTGGATCCGCGGCGGTGAATGGGGGTAGTCCTGTTACGGAACAGGTGGCATTTCAGTTCACCGGAATTTCCAACCCGGCCTTTTCTCTCCGATACGGCACAGACTTCACGAAGGGAGCCGCGGCATGTAGCGGCGCTCCCGTTCTACGATGTTCAGTCCCAGTGACTTTTTCGCCGCAAATGCCTGGATTGAGGCAGGATGCGGTGCTTGCGCGGGACGGGTCAGGAAATGTGATCGCCACCACTCTCTTGCGCGGAGTAGGGCTCGCCCCGAAAGTGGCTGCCATGCCGGGAATTATCAAAACCATCGCCGGAACGGGCGCGTGGAATTATACGGGCGACAATGGACCGGCGAGTTCAGCCACGCTTCGGCAACCCCAAGGAGTTGCGCTTGACGGATCCGGAAATCTTTACATCGCGGATCTGATCAACCAGGTGATTCGGAAAGTCAGCAGCACAGGAATTATCACTACCGTAGCCGGAACAGGCTACGCAGGGTTCTCCGGTGATAACGGGCCGGCAATTGCTGCCACTTTGAATTCTCCAACGGCGGTTGCGCTCGACGGTGCCGGGAATTTGTTTATCGCTGATTTTGGGAACAATCGGGTACGGGAACTCAGCGGATCGTCAGGAATAATAACCACCGTAGCCGGTGGGGGAACGGGTGGCTCAGGCGCGGACGGCCTCGGTGATGGAGGCCTGTCAACTGCTGCCATATTGAACGGCCCCTCGGATTTAGCCGTTGATCCGGCCGGAGATATCTACATCGCCGATTCATTTGACGGTCTGGTGCGGGAGGTGAATGCCTCGTCCGGCGTGATCACGGTTATTGCGGGCGGAGGGAACGGCGGGGGGTCGGACGGCTGGGGCGATGGTGGCGAAGCTACGTCTGCCGTATTGGCGAATCCGACCGGAATCGCTCTCGATATCTCCGGCAACCTCTACATTGCCGATAACGGCCACAACGTGGTTCGAGAAGTAAACGCTTCCACGGGCGTGATTACTGTGGTTGCGGGCAACGGCGCATCGGGCTACCGTGGAGATCACAACCCGGCTGTCAGCGCGGAATTGAAACGCCCTTGGACGGTACGAATCGATGCTTGCGGCGATCTCTATATCGCCGACTACGGGAATAGCGCCATTCGGCAAGTCAGTGGGGCGACCGGGATCATCACAACATTCGCTGGGACCGGCAGTGGCGGATACGCAGGAGATGGCGGGTTCTCCAATGCGGCCCAGCTTCAAAATCCGACGGGTCTCGCGGTGGATGCAGGCGGCAACATTTACATCGCAGATTACGCAAACAACGTGATTCGACGCGTTGCGATGACGATTTCCACTCTCAGTTTTCCGGCCACGGCGGTGGGCAAGACATCGGTGATGCAAGTCGCAATCGCGAATACGGGCAATCAGTCGCTTGGCCTGAGCGGTCTTTCGATCGCCGGCAATTTTGTGCAAACCAGCTCCGGAGGAAATGATTGTTCGCCATCATCGTCAATTGCGTCGGGCGGAGCTTGTTCGGTAGCTGTCGCTTTCGCGCCAACCGCCGCCGGGAGCTCAACGGGCTCGATCGCATATACGACAAACTCGCTCAACTCTCCCGGCTCCTCGCAGACAGTTGTACTCAATGCAATGGGAACGCCCGGCACGGCCGCCCAAGCAACGCTATCACCGGCTTCCCTGACGTTCGGCAACCAGACGGTGGGCAGCGCAAGCGCACCTCAAACAATCACATTTTCGAACACCGGCGGAGCTGCGGTTTCGATCAGCAGCATCTGGTTGTCGGGCCAGAACGCAAGCGATTTTGGAATGAGCACGACCTGCGGGACATCGGTCGCCCCAGGCGCGAGCTGCGCTGTATCGATCACTTTCTCGCCGACTGCCTCAGGCACTCGGAGCGCTCAGATTTCATTCAACGACTCGGCAACCAATTCGCCTCAAGTTGCCACGTTTACGGGCAATGCTCTCGCGCAAGTCTCGCTCACTCCATCCAGCTTGAGCTTCGGACAGCAAAACATCGGAAGCGCGAGCGCGCCCCAAACCGTGACCCTGTCAAACGGCGGCGCTTCCTCGCTGCCGATTGCCAGCGCTTCGATATCAGGCGCAAATGCGGCTGATTTTTCGATGACGAGTACGTGCGGATCGGCGCTCGCGGCCGGCGCGAACTGTGCATTTTCGGTCATCTTCGCGCCTTCCGCGATCGGAGTGCGAGCGGCTTCTCTGTCGGTCAGCATCGGCAACTCGCCGCAGAGCACCGCGCTAAGCGGCTTCGGCGCCGGCCAGCTTTCCGTTAACCCGCCGAGCCTGAGCTTCGGCGCTCAGACGATCGGCACGAGCGCGGCACAGACGATCACGCTATCGAATACCAGCAGCGCCGTGCTGAATGTGAACAGCATCTGGTTGGCCGGAACGAACTCGAGCGATTTCAGGATCAGCAGCGCATGCCCTTCGAGCCTGACACCGGGGGCCGCTTGCAACATCTCGATCACGTTCCTGCCCTCTGCGGCGGGTGCGAGAACTGCTTCGCTGTCGGTCACGAATACGGGTACAGCTTCGCCTCGAGTTGTCGCACTCAGTGGGACCGGCGCCGGGTTCACGATCGTTCCGGGCAATCTCCAGCAGATTTCGGTCGGCGCCGATGGCGCGGTTTGGGGATTGAATTCGGGTGGGCAGATATACCGGTGGAACGCAGCTCAAGAAACATGGGTCCCGATCCCGGGCGGTCTGGCGAGCATATCCGTTGGCAACGCGCTATCCGTTTGGGGTTTGAATGCCAGTTCCGCCATTTATCGTTACGATCCGGGTGCTCAGACGTGGGTTCAGGTGCCGGGTTCTCTGGCCCAGCTTGCGATCGGCTCCGACGGCGATGTTTGGGGTATCAACGGCGCCGGACAGGCGTATCACTATGTCGGTGGCGGCCAAGTTTGGCAGCCCGTCGCCGGGGCAACTCTGGCCCAGATTGCTGCCGGCTTCGACGGAGCAGTGTGGGGCATCGGTTCAGGCGGACAGTTATACCGCTTCAACCCGGAGCTCGGAAGTTGGGAACAGATCGCAGGGCTGGCGTCTCAAGTGTCGGTGGGCGCGGATGGCGCAGTGTGGGCCCTGAACGCCGGCCAAGTCTACCGGTTCAATTCTCTGACCCAGAGTTTCGAGCTCATCTCCGGACAGCAACTCACCTGTATAACCACCGCGTCAGCCAATAACGTGTGGGGGATCACCACAAGCAACCAAACTGCCCATTTCGATTTGTCGACCCAGAGTTGGATCACATTTCCGGGAGGATTGGCTAGCATAGCGGCGGCGTTGAACGGCTCGGTATGGGGACTGGACGCGAACGGAGCAATTTATCAAGCATCGACCGCTTCTCTCTCAACCCCCTCGTTTCACCAGGTTCCCAGCCCACCACTTGCGACCATCGCTGCGGCGCCCGATGGAAACGTCTGGGGCATAGACGCTAGTGGCGAGCTTTACGGCTACAACATCGCGGCGCAGACCTGGAAACTTATGGGCAGCAACGTCGCCCAGGTATCAGTGGGATTTGATCAAAACGTGTGGGCGCTCGGTGGGAACAATGGCATTTACCGGTTCGACATCCCCTCGCAAACGTTTCTTCAGGTACCTGGTGCATTGACGCAAATCAAAGGTGGGCGGCCCTGATGATGTGTGGGGCCTGAACGGCTCGGGTTCGATCTACCACTACAATCGGCAGCAGCAGGGCTGGAATCAAATCGGGGGTGCACTCGCCCAGCTATTGGTCGGATTCGACGGCTCCGTATGGGGACTCAATAGCGGAGGCCAGATATACCAATTCAGCCCTCAAGGCCAGACATGGATCAATGTGCCCGGCACGCTAAGTCAGTTGAGCGTCGGATCGAACAGTAGTGTTTGGGGCCTGAATGGTGCGGATTCGATCTACCGCTACAACGTGCAGCAGCAGAGTTGGAATCAAGTTGGCGGCGCGCTTGCGCAGCTATCCGTTGGCTTCGACGGCAGCGTTTGGGGCATCAATGGCGCGAGTCAGATCTTTCAATCGAATCCGCAGACGATTTGGACAAATTTCCCGGGCGCGCTCTCGCAGATAGCCGTAGCTGGAGACGCGGTGATTTGGGGCATAAACGCCGGCTCGGTGTTCCGGTTCTATTGAGGACCGCCAGTACACAAATACAGCTGATGCGTTTAGAAGATCGCGCGGGAGTATGCGCCGGGTGTGCCGATGAACGCCCACCAGTTCAAGTCAGGCGACGAGACGTACATCTCGGCCATATACACGTACTGGCCGGCGGTATTTACGGTCATCACGTTCGGGGAAAAATTGGTGGCTCGGACGCTCGGGTCGGTCAAATAGTTCTGTGTGCTGATGTCTCCGGTGGAGCTTATAATGCTGGCGCTTGGTGAGCCAAACGTGCTGGTATAAACGGCCGTATTGCCGAAGGTGATTCGCTTCGTGAATACGACATATTGGTAATTCGGACAGTTTGACGTGGTGTACCCGCCGGCCGCGCACGCGGTCGAATCGATATACGTCAGCGTGGAAAGGATGATGACTCCATTTCCTCCGCTTGTACTCATATTTAAGCCTTGCGACTCGTTGATGATTAGATTCTGATTCGAGGACTGGGAAAAGTCGACGCCGTACGCGTACATGTGGGCAGTGTCCCGGCAGACCTGCGTTACCTGAATCGCTCGAATGAGGGTGAGTCCGATCACGAGCGTTCCGAGCAGCAAAGGCACCCAGAAAATAGATGAAACAACAAATTCGACGAGCGCGGCACCGCGCTCCTGCTGGCGATTTCTTAGGGGCATGAGAGTGGAGTTCCTCGCGAAGGCGGCACGCCATTAGGAGAACTCTCCATGACGTCCGAGGCGACTGCGGATAGTGTGATCGGGGTGGCGCTGCGCAGAAGAGGTCCGAGCGGGGAAATGGTTATGCCGCTCACGTTGATCTGCACGACGTTACCGCCTGCGTTGCTATCGACGCCGCTGAGAGGAGTTCCGATGGCCGACTCGGCGAAATACTGCACGGAAACGTAGCAGCCCGCGCTGGATTGCGGTATGAAACCGAAGGAGTACTGCGCTACGGTTTGTTGAATGGAGGAGTCTCCGCCCTGGCCGGTGATGGCGTATCGAACACCTTCCCGAACCGCTTCTTGAAGGCTCGCTTTTGCGAAGATGATCCATGCTCCATCCATGATCAGCAACAAGAACGCCAAAAGCGGGATGATGACTAGGCTGAACTCAATGAGCTCATTCCCTTCATCAAATGACCTGCGGCGGAGTGATGCGGGCTTCATGTCAGCCTTCTCCTCTCAACCGAAAATGTTCCAAATCGGGTATGAGCGAAAAGCGTGTCTGGACGTCGCGGACCGGTTCCCCGAGGTTTTCGATTGCGCCGGAGTTCCACCGGGAACGGCGGGCGATCAGGCGCAGATAGTCGATTTTGTTTGGATCAATCCGCATGATCCGGCAGCAAGTTGCGTCGACGCTTGGACCGTGTGCGCCCGCGATGATTACGCCCGCTTTCTTGCGGGTTCCAAGAATGGGCCCGTTCCCTTCCATTCCTTCGATTCCATCGACAAGGCAAAATTGGCGGGGAAACAGGTAATGCAAATCGGCGATGCATTCGCTAATGCCGGCCCAGTGGAGGACGTTCTTGGGCCACCCGTAAACCGATCCCGGAACCAATCCGAAGAGGTTTTTCATGGAAAGCGTTGCGCCTACCCAATGATGGGTTTTCATTTTCGCGAGCGAAACCAGCAGGTCGCAGCGGAGCGCGGTTTGTGGAAGATACAGGTGCGATAGCGATGAGAACGGGTTCGATAGATGGAGTTTCTGGACATCGTCCAGGTTTAAGTCCGTGAACCGCTTCTCAAAGGACGGAATGACCGCGAAGTACCCAGCGGCTGACGCCATGTCAAGGGTCATACGGCGGTGACCCGGCCCTTCTGCGATTCCGATCTCGCTCGCCCCGAGTGAGCGAAACGCTTCGGCTGCCGACGCGACGAATACGGGATGTGTATTGACGGGAGCAGAGGGACTGAATTCCACCAGATTTGGTTTGAGCAAGATCTTCTTGCCATGGATCGGCACACGATGCTCAATCAGGATGCGCCGGATCACATCGACGAGATCCGCGGAATAGGAGGACGCGCGAACGATCGAGACTTTACGTTTCGCGATTTGGGGCGCCCGCGTACAGGACGCGGCGAGAGCCAAGCATCCGAAGAAGAAATGCCTGCGATGCATATCCTGCATAGATCAGCAAACCGGCAATAGGAGTTTATTGCTGCTGCTGTCTGCTGCGAGAGCAAGCAGCCGGAGAGACATGTCTCGCGTTGTCCAGCACGGCAGCTGTGTTTCGAGGCTCAGCCTGTCGCGGCCGTGCCTCATTAATCCGAGCTGCAGCCATGACAATCCCTCGATCGAGCCGGGGTTTGCGAGGTAGCCTTCCGCGATATTCAGCGAGGACTGCAGTGCAGTCTCCGAAACTCCGCCGAGCGCCAATAGGGCCATGCCGGTCATTTCGGGATAGGAACTGGCGTTCTGGCTTCGATAGCTCGTTCCGCCGTGATTCCACCCGCCGTCCGCGCAGCGCCTCGATAAGATGTACTCTTTCGCATCCTGGACGCAGTTTTTCAAGTGCACGTCGTGGTTCGCCGCCGCTGATGCTGCAAGCGCAAGGACAGTCATCACCGTGGGAGCGATCCAACTTGCGGTGCCCGGGAACCAGGGCGAGCCGCCAGCCGTGTTCTCGGAACTAGAGATCCCGTCGATGCGGCGGACGATACGTTCCATGAGAGTGGTGTTCGCGTTAATTTGTGAGGCGGTCCACTGCGCAGCCCGGAGCAATTCCGGCGTGCCCTCCTCGGTGCCGGAGATGGCCAGGAGCGCCAAGCTAGTTACCCAGGTGCCCGCATCGACCGCCGGGTTCGGAGCCCAAGCTCCATCGGCGTGCTGCCGGGTCCGCAGCCATGCGCGAGCGCGCAAGCAGGCCTCGGTGCGCGTTCGCCGAGCTTCAAGCGCGAGAAGCGCAAAGGCGGTTGGCTCCGTCCAGGAACTGCCGTTCCGGTATCCCCAACCGCCGTCTCCGTTCTGTGCCCTCAGAAGCTGCAGTTCCAGGCTGTCAGCTTCAGACATAGAAAGCCTCTAGGGCTCCATCTTGCGCTTGTTGCGGCGCTTCAAATAAATCACCAGCAACGACCCTGCGCCTATCCAGACGAGGGCCTGAACCGTCATTCCCATTCTGTTCTCCTTTCCACAACACTTCGGCCTCTTTGGGGAAGTGCATGCCTCGCGAAGTTTCTCGCACCTGCCGACATCCATCACATCGGCACTTTAGGGGAGTTCTGTTAGCGGTAAGACTTGGCTTAGCGAATGCCGTTCATGGCCGGAAGCAAATGGTTGAACAGTTGGAGCATTCCGGGTCCTGCGGTGACGATGAGCAGCGATGGAAGGCAGAAGAAGAAGATCGGAAAAACCAGTTTTACCCCGACCTTTCCTGCCCGCTCTTCGGCCTCCTGGCGACGCCTGATCCGCAGGAAATCCGACTGGGTGCGAAGCGCATCGGAAATGCTGGTTCCGAATCGGTCTGTTTGGATCAAGATGCCCGTGAGTTTTTTCACTTCGTCCTCGCCGGTCCGGCGGCCGAAATTGCGCAAGGCGTCGGCGCGGCTCTTTCCGGCCATAATCTCCATGTTCACGAACCCGAGCTCCTCGCTTACCGCAGGGTGGACCACTTTCAGCTCGCGGCTCACGTTCAAGATGGCTTGGTCCAGACCACAACCGGCTTCGGTACAAACCACCAGGAGGTCCAATACGTCAGGAAGAGAGAAGCGAATCTGCTCCTGCCGGCGTTTCATAAGCCGGCCCAAAACGAGGCCCGGCATCATGTAGCCGATCCCGCCGGAGGCAATCGGGCCGACAATTCGCAGCATAGGATTCCCAATGTGATGCCGCAGAAAAAGGCCCACGATCAGAAAACAAACCGTTCCTAGAATCTTGGTTCCGTAAAATACCGCAACCGCCGATCGGGAGCGCAATCCGGCCGATGTCAGCTGCTGTTTTACCATCGAAGCGTCTTGCGGAGAGATGGGCAAAAGATTGCCGATCGGCTCTAACCATTGCGTGAATGAAAACTTCGATTTGCGGTCTAAGGCCGTGAGGCGCGTGGGTATGGCATCTGAAGAGCTCGTAGTGAGCTGATCCAACAGTCGTCCCGGCTTAACGTAATGCCGGTAACCGAAGAAGGAAACCGTTCCCGCGAGCAATAAAAACAGAAGCGCAGAAAGTAAAAGGGCCATCATTACACCTTGATATTTACGATTTTCTTGATGACGAAGTAGCCGACGATCTGACCAAAAAACGCGATGTAGATCATGATTCGCCCGATATGGTCTTTGGTGAGATCGGTCAAATAATAGGGTTTGGTCATCATGATGAATATGGTGACCCCGACAGGCATTAAGAGGAGAACGAGCCCGGTGATGCGTCCATGAGCACTGACCGCCTTCACCTGCCCTTTCAGCCGAAACCGCTCGCGGATCACGTAAGAGAGCTTGTTCAAAATCTCGCCCAGATTGCCGCCGGTCTCCTGCTGGAGCAGCACCGAGGAAACGAAGAATCGCACGTCGATGAGCGGGATCAGGACGACTAATTTACTTAACGCTTCCTGGAGCGACGCGCCTAGCTGAATATCGTTCGAAACGCGGCGAAATGCGGAGCCAAGCGGATCGGGCGAATCGCTGCCGAGCATTTCGAGCCCGACGGAGAAGCCATGGCCAGCGCGCATGGAGCGGGAAAGAAAATCGAGGGCCTCCGGAAACTGCTCTTCAAAGGCGCTAATATTCTTGGATCGCTTCCGCAACACGACGAGCAAGGGAAGGAACGCGCCCAGAATTCCGCATATTGCAGCCGTCAACTGGGGATAGAAGAAATGAATCCGGGTTCCCGCGATCGCGCCCACGACCGCCACGATGCATGAAATGGTCGCAAGCTTGCTGACTGTCCAGCTCTTTCCCGATTGCTCGAGTATGAGCTCGAGCCGGTCCGTGAACCGGAAGTTCCGCAGCATTTTCGTCAGCGCGTCTTCAACATCGGCCGGACGTATCAGCTCGGTGGTGTACTGGTCTGTCGGACCCGTTTCGGCCTTGTGCAGCATCGAGCGGATCTGGTTTCTCTGTTTCGACTTGAAGAACGCAAACCCAAGCCCGACGCACCCCACAATCGTGAGGAACGTAACGAAGAAAAGAATGATGGCGAGCGCCATGGTGCCTTAGTGAACCTCCACCACGCTTTGAAACAGGTGAGGCGGCAGTTCGACTCCCGCAGCTTTGAGACGTTCGGCGAATTTCGGACGCACGCCCGTGGGCCGAAATCGACCTGCGACGCGTCCTTCGGCTGTCAGCCCTGTGCGCTCGAAAAGAAAGATATCTTGCGTGGTGACCAGCTCTCCTTCCATTCCGAGGCACTCGGTAATATACGTCACTTTGCGTGTTCCATCAGCGAGACGGGAGTTCTGAATGAACAGATCGACCGCCGAGGCTACCTGCTGGCGGATGGAGCGCACGCTGAGGTTCGAGCTCGCCATGCCGATCATTACCTCCATGCGGCTGATTGCGTCGCGCGGGCTGTTGGCGTGAATCGTAGTCAGCGAGCCGTCGTGGCCGGTGTTCATCGCCTGTAGCATATCGAGCGCTTCCTCGCCGCGAACCTCGCCGACGATGATGCGATCGGGGCGCATACGGAGAGCGTTGATCAGAAGATGCCGCTGAACGATGGCGCCTTTCCCTTCGATGTTTGCAGGCCTGGTCTCAAGCCGCGCAACGTGTGTTTGACGGAGCTGCAGCTCGGCCGCGTCCTCGATTGTGACGATACGCTCGTGGGACGGAATGAAACCCGAAAGCATGTTGAGGAACGTGGTCTTACCGGCCCCGGTACCGCCGGAAATGATGATGTTGAGCCGGGCCTTCACGCACCCTTTCAACACCTCGAGCATTCCTTCGGTTAGCGATAGGTTGCGGAGCAGGTCGGCGGGTTGCAAAGGGTCGCCGCCGAACCGGCGTATGGAAAGAAGGGGTCCGTCTACCGCGAGCGGTGGAATCACGGCATTTACGCGCGAGCCGTCGGGCAGACGCGCATCCACCATGGGAGAGGATTCATCGATGCGCCGTCCGACACGGGATACAACACGCTCGATGATCCGCATCAGGTGAGCGTCATCTTTGAACTGAATTGCGGTCCTCTCGAGACGGCCGCCTCGTTCGACGTAAATCAACCGGGGCGTCGTGACCAAGATGTCGGATACGGCGCGATCCCGCAATAAAGGTTCCAGGGGACCCAGGCCGAAAACCTCGTCGAGCACTTCCTCGATCAGCTTTTCCTTCTCGCCGAGGCTCAAGGGAGTTTTTTCCTCGTTGACGAGTTTCGCAATGGCCGGGCGGATCTCCTGCCGAACCCGCTCTCCCGGCACTGCATTGACCGCTTCGAGGTTGATCCGGTCGAGCAATTTCCGGTGAATGGAAAACTTCAGCTCTTGATATTGCGACGACGTGCCCTCGCCCTTCGCCCCGCGGACTGTTTCGCCCGATCGGGATTCGTTTAGAAGTGTGTCTGTGCCGGTCATAAGTTTTCCTTACCCAAACAGAGCGAATTTCTTCTTCGATCTTGCCGCTGGAACGCCGGCGATCTTAGAGGCCAAAAACCCAAAGTGCTGCGCTAGGCGATTGTTCGAATCGAGGAGATTGCCGCTCGAATAGGACTGGTACAGGCCCATGTAATCGTTTGGAAGCGTCGCGTAAAGGGTGCGACCAAGAATTTTTTCGAGTTCCTGCGTGCTGATGTCCATCATCTTGGGAGTGCGGTTTAGAACAAGCTGCAACTTTTCGCCCTGTTCGAAAAGTCCGTGAACGATGGATTTTAGGCCGTGCAAGGCGACTACCTCGAGCGTGGATACCAGGAAAAGCTGGTCAATCTCGTCCAACACCGCCGTGGCGATTGAATTGAGGCTGCGGCCCAAATCGAGGACAATCCAGTCATGCTGGGTGCGCATGAATTGCAGGACTTGCCGGAGATGGGTCTCATCCGGATGGTCCCAGCGCGAATAGGAAGCGGGAGCGGGCATAACGGCCAGATTCGGGCTGTATTCGCTGATGAGCGCCTTCCACAGGCTCTCGTCTAGTCGAGAGAGGTTCTTGATCGCATCGAGAATCGAATATGAGCTCGGCGTCTTCATAATGAATCCCGCAAGTCCGGACGTCAGGTCAAGGTCGGCGAGAAGCACGCTCTTGCGCGTCATTTGTTGCAGCTCATAGGAGATATGGCAGGCGAGCGTCGTCGCGCCGCATCCGCCTTTCGCCGATAGAAAGCCGACGATTTTTCCGCGGTGAAGCGGGACGGCGCTTCCGTCGCTTGCGCTGAGGAGACGTTCGAGCGCCGCACTCAGCGTCTCATGAAACGGCGGGCTCATGAATTCGTTCGCGCCGGCTCGCATCGCACCAAGGATTTTTTCGGTCTCCGGAGTCGGATGCACCGCGACGACCTTGAGCCGGGGGGTATGGTAGCGAAGCTGTCGCAGCGCGGTGGTCAATTCGAAGGGCACTGCGGCCAGATCAAGCACCAGGACTTCGGTTTTGGCCTTGCCCACTCGCTCGAGGAGACTGGGCCAATCCGAATCATGCTGATCGAACGGCATCGGGGGTTCCGATTGGCGAAGAGCCCGTGAGGCCTCATTGCGGAGGGCGTCGTCTTTTATAAACAGGAGTACGTTGGCGGAAGGCATGGTTTTCAATCAGTTGTGAGGTCCGTCAGAGTTTGGCGGGTTGTCGGGATTGGCTGGGGTCGCAGGTTGAAGTGAAAGGACGGGCTGGATTCCCATTGATGATCCGGGACCCTGGTTCGACCCGAATCCTCCCGTTGCGCTGTTTGCTTTGGTAAGATTCTTGAGCTCCTCGACCGGCATTGAATCGCGTTTCACCGGCGGAGGCAAAGCGCCTGTGACCGCAGGTCCGGGATTCCGGGGAGCAGAGGGCGCAGTTCCCTTCAAGAAAGGCGACGGCATATTGACCGTCGGGGGCTGTACACCAGCCGGAATCGGTCCCACCAGCTCCGGAGTGACCAGCACCAGCAGCTCTGTGTTGCTCTTGTTCACCGAGCGCGATTGGAACAGCTTTCCCAGTAAGGGAATGTTTGCGAATCCGGGAATCCTATTCAGGGTCTCGGTGAGCTGATTATCGAGCAGGCCCGCGATGACGAAGCTCTGGCCGTCTTGCAGCTCCACTTCGGTCTGGACGCGCCTGGTTGAGAGTCCGGGGATGGTAAATCCGCTGACCGTCAGGCCATTCGCATAATCGAGCGAGCTTACTTCCGGAGTCACAATCAAGTGAATCGTGCCCCGCGGGGTGACAGTCGGCAGAAACTGAAGCTTGATGCCAAATTCCTTAAACTGGATGGTGATTTGGCCCACGCCTGCAGCCCCACCCTGCAAGGTCGGGAACGGGAATTCGCCTCCCGCGAGGAACCGGGCGGGCTTCCCGCTCTCGGTCAGAAGATTGGGCTCCGCCAAGATCTGCAGCAGGTTCTTGGCTTGAAGATCCTGGAGAACCGCGCCGAGGTTCAAATCGGGGCGATAGTAAAAGATGTTCAGCAGATCTGAAATTGACCAGTTCAACTGATTCTGGGCAAGCGCAAACGTAGGCGCTGCCCCAAATTGGCCGGTAGTCGAAGATCCGATGCCCTTAGAAGGATCCATGGAAAAAATGTTGAAGCCCAGTTGGGTTGCCGCGGAACGATCGACATCCGCGAAGCGAACTTTCAGCAAGATTTGGGGTTGCGAAGCGGGCACTAACACCCGCAGCAGATCGATCACTTTCCCGAGAGTTGACGCGATGCTGAGGGCGCGGTCTGCGGCGACTACGTCTTTTACCGTGCCTCGCAAGAACACGCTGCCTTCGTCTTCCGTTAAAGAAACATCGGATCCAAACTCCTTGGTCAACTCGTCCCGTACCGCGTCGATCTTGGCGCTGTTTGCAAGTACGTGAACTTGATACGAAACGCGCGCGCCTTTCGAATCCCAAAAGATCAGGCTCGTTTCCCCCGGGGTCTTCCCGTTGAGAAGCACTTCAGTCGGACTGATGGCCACGGCTTCGGCGACGTCGCCGTTCGCAATCGAAATGCGACGGATGGGAAGATCATGCTGCAGAACAAGTGAATCGTTCGTGGTCACGGATATGTTCGACGGCTCCGTGTTGACGAGAGTCATTTCATGCGGAGCGCTGGAGAGCACCGGCTGCGAGGAGGCCGCGGCCAATAGGCCAGCCGCATGCGTTCCAACTTTCATTTCGGACTGAGCGGCCAGAACGCCGGCAGACAAAATTATCAGGACGAAGGTTTTCATTAGTTGTTCTCCTGCGGCAGATCGACCTTTTGCTCGCTCTTTTTTCCGCTGCTAAAAACTTCAATGGTCGAGATATCGGGTCCTATGGGCGCCCGAGCGAATCCGCGCGCGCTGATGGGCATAGCTCGGGCAACCGGCGGTTTAGGAGGGGTAATGCCGAACAGGCTCGCTACTGACGTTCCGTGGGTAATTGCCTCTTCCGTATCCAGCGGATTTCGGAGGACCAGTTGAACTTTTGTTTCGCTGCTCGCCAGACTGAGAACTTCGGCCTGATCGGGCGTGACGAGAAGGTTGACGACCTGGACCTCTTCGGGCTTACCGTCAACATTCTTCGCGATCTTCTGGCCGGCGGAAAGCACCTCGATATTCTGGAGCACGGTCCGGCTTAACGTCCCGCCCCAGTTCGCTCCCGGCACGGGTGGAGTTCCCGAAACAAGCACATCAACGCGCATACCGGGAATGACGAAGCCCGCCAGCCCGACTACTTCGTTGACGCGGAGGGCAACGGCGCGCTTGCCGATCGGGATCGTTGAGGCGAGGCCCGCTCCTGCGCCTTTTGACGCGAGCCGATCGGTCAAGAACGGTTCATTGCGATAAATCGTGGCGATTACCCCACGCCCGATCACTTCTTGACGCGTTCTCACCGCGTGTTGTGGGATCGCGCTACTCCAGGAAATCTCCTGGACATCGTAATCGTGGATAAGGGTGCCAACTTGCAGATCATGGGCCGCAAGAACGAGTTTCGTGGCCGTAACCGGGTGTGATGGAGGGTGAACGTGCGAAATGACCACGCGGTAGACCAGGAAACTGGTCCCGGCCGCTACAAGAAGGGCGAACGCGAAAACTGAAAGTAAACGTCGATTCATTGGGGTGTAAGCAACCTGTCGATACTAAGATCGGCCGTTTGGGTAAACGACTTTACCTAGGTTGTGCCGCTTCAGGTCAGAAATTCTGAAGCGGAGGCGGGAAAGACAAAGAGAGCCGCAGTTGCCGATTGCCTCTGCGGCTCCCCTTTACTGACACTGGACCTCCCTTAAGACGAAGCGGAAGTCAATTGGCTGCTAATCTTGCTCCAGATCGTGCTGACGCTGGTGCCAGCGCTGCTCATCAGCGCAATGGCAGCGAGGGCAATGAAGGCAAGCAATAGAGAATATTCCACAAGATCCTGCCCGTCCTCTTCCTGCCAAAAAGCTTTCAAAACCGAAGTGATCATAAGCTTCTCCTTTCGTGAGATATAAGTTTTGAATTGGAGCCATCAACGTGGAAGGCGTTGAAGGTCCCCACTTCATTTCCTCCGTTGTGAGAAACGGGTGAAAATCGTAGCAGCCGGTTGGCGGCTTCGTGCATCTGGCCTTCGGCGGCGGAATGCGCGCGGAAGATCACGAACGAGCCGTCGTCAAACAGCACTTTCCAATGTGGCGATGTCTTCAAAATCGTGGCGATGGGAGCATCCGGCTTCACCAGCACGGTGTCGACCGCGAAGTGTCGCAAGTCTCCCTCCCAGTCGTAACGCGCGTTAATGATGTTGAGGCAGCGATCGACAAAGTCGTGGCCATAAAAATCGCTGCGGCCATCAAAAAAAACCTGCTTCGCTGGAAACATGCGGTAAATCAGGTAATCGCCCCATTGATCGTAAGTAAACACCCGAGAGCTGCCAGACTCCACGAGAATAGGGATCGCTCGTACCGGGAACTTCTCGGAGTCGAACTTAGCCTCGAATTGCGGATTGTGCGTGGTGAATAATAACGCGATGAGCCCTACCGCAAGTGCCGAAGAAACATGCAGACGCCTGACGCGCTCGAAACTCTGCAGATCATTGCAGACGGCGGATACATCACTGGCAAAGCCACGCAGCCAGGCCGGAGACCTCAGGTGCGCCGGTAAATCCCGCAGCATGCCGGCAATCCAGGGAGCCGCTAGGAAGGCATAAACCGGGATGTTTCGCCCTGACACGAGGGCGAGATGGGCCCAGAGCAAAAGCGTAAAGGACGCCCCGAACTTGTTCAGCTTGAAGCACCACAGAGCCGACGCTGCGCCGAGCAGCAGCATCGCTTCGAAGAAGATGCTGGCTCCCCCATGGAAGCTTACGGACTGGTATTCCTGAATCTCATCGAGCAGTTTCGAATCGCCCAAGTAAGACAGAATATGTTGGTGCAAGTGCCAGGTATAGGGATTAACCAGCGTCACGACCAGGCACGCCGCCGCGCACAAGACGTACGGGCGCGATTTCGTCCAAATGATCCGGTAATTAAACTCATCTGCCGCGACTAACTCGGCAACTGATTCTCCCAACGCGGCTGTAAGCAACAGGATGACTCCAATGAAGAATCCCCCGTGAATATTCACCCACACCAGCGTGATCAGCGGCAGCCATTTCAGGCCTTTCCGGTTGCCTTGTTCCGCGGACAGAATGACGTGGGCAAAGATCAGCGTAAAGAGCCACGAAAAGAGATGAGGCCGCGCCAACCAGTGAATGCTTGAGGCGCACAACGCGAGCGGCGTACAGAAGATTGCGAGCACGTCATTTCCGCAGCACCGCCGGACAAGCCGGAACAGCAGCACGGAGATCACGCATAGCAGCAACACGTTCGCAAACACGACGCCAGCCAGCCCGCCCGCCTTGTAAATAAGCGCGAATAGGGTATCCCAGCCCCACTCCCACGCAAACCACGGGTGGTGCGGCATGGTAAACGAGAACAGATCCCACATCGGAACAGTTTTATGCTGCAGGATCCATTCGCCCGTCCGGATGTGCCATCCTGTATCGCCGTCCGTCAACAGGCTTTTTGCACCCGTCATTTTCGAGAACAGCAGAATCGCCGGCAGCAGGAACGCCAAGTCGGTAAGCGATGGGAGCAGGCGCAGACGCCGCGTATACGTACACGTATCACTCGCTTTGCTGACCTGAAGTGCCTCGATCATCTGTTTCTCAGGAATTGGTCTACGATCTCTAATCGGCGGGTCGCCCTGTTTCCATGAGCGGTCAGTTCTTTCCGAGTGTGCTTCTGCCCCACGCTCCGACATACAGGATCCATGCGCCTCCTCTTAAAACAAAAGGAGAAAGGCAAAAGCGCCTATGGCGACCACCGCCCCGTGCGGCATGCCGACCGCATCACGGTCCCGGATATCAAGGCTCGCGTTCGCCTCTGACGGTCTCCGGCCATGCATTAGCTCGCTTAGGATCAGGACTACGTTCCACCACGTTTCGTGAAATCGCTTTTTGAATCCAACGAGGAGCACCGATAGGAGTCCGCCCAGCAGAGCGGTCGCGATGAAGATTCGAAGCCAGTTTCCCGGCCCAGCAATCGCGCCAACGGCGGCCATGAGTTTGACATCCCCTGCTCCCATTCCTCGAAGAAGGTATAGGGGAAAGTAAATCATTAGAGAGCAGACGATTCCGAGAATGGCCAAGGTTAAACCCTGCCGGTCCGAGAGGAATGTGTTCATGCCGATGCCAAGGATGACAGCACTCATGTTCAGCCAATTCGGGATGCGCCTGAATCGGAGATCGTAGGTTCCGGCGACAACGGCCGTCACCATCAAAACGATCTTGAGAACGGTTGGCATATCTTAGAAGCGTTATCGGTCTCTACGCCCGGCAGTTGAGCGGGAGAAGCGGCCTGAAACGTGAGGCGGTCGCCCAGCTCGGTGGCGGTTCGCGATATCGTTCCGGCACCTACCTCGAGGACAGATGATGCCGAAATGCATACCGACAGGCGCCGGGGCGGCAATTCCCGCAGCAACTTCTTCACCCTGAGGCTTCGATCGAGGAAAATCGCGTCGATCGGCATCTTCATGCCGAAGGTGTGAATGGCTTCACACGGCGCGATCCAGAGACCGGATTCGCCGTCCAGCGCATTCGCACCCAGCAGGCCCTTACGCCGCGCGGAGCTGGTGGCCGCTACGCGAACCCGCGCCGCGATTCGCGAGTCACGATTCAAATTGAAGACGGCATATTCGCGGTCATTCTGCGCACACATAGACTATTCGGCACCGCTCTGCTTGAGAGAAGTGCCGAATTATTCGTGTGCAAGATGTGGATAAAGTCTCAGTGGAACGGGGTGAGGCGTGGGTCGCCGGGCCTTATGAGGGCCGGGTCATTTCTTCGGCCTTGACAAGCTTGTCAAACTGTTCGCCCGTAAGGAGGCCGAGTTTTATCGCTGCCTCGCGGAGGTTTAGGTTCTCGACGTGAGCGGTATGGGCGATTTTCGCGGCGTTGTCGTAACCGACGACAGGGCTCACGGCGGTAACTAACATGAGGGAGCTGCGTAGATAGTGATCGATTCGAGAGCGGTTGATCTCGATACCGATGGCGCAATGCTCGGTGAAGCTGCGGCAAGCGTCGGCGAGGAGCCGGACGGAATGCAGGAAGTTGTAGATGATTACCGGTTTGAACACATTCAGCTCGAAGTTGCCCTGTGAGCCGGCAAACCCGATCGCGGCATCATTTCCAAGCACCTGAACCGCGGCCATAGTCATGGCTTCGCACTGGGTTGGATTGACTTTTCCGGGCATGATCGAGGAGCCGGGCTCGTTCTCCGGGATCAACAACTCACCGAGACCGCACCGAGGGCCTGAGGCAAGCCACCGGACGTCGTTCGCGATCTTCATGAGAGAGCAGGCAAGCGTTTTCAGCGCGCCGCTGGCGGCGACTAACTCGTCATGAGCCGATAGTGCCGCGAATTTATTGGGATGGGAGCGGAAGGGCAAGCCGGTCAGCTCAGCGATTTTGGCCGCGGTTCGCTCTCCAAAGTCAGGCGGCGCATTCAGCCCGGTGCCGACGGCTGTGCCGCCGATCGCCAAGTCGTACAAACCGTCGAGCGCGGCGTTGAGGCGCTCGATGTCGCGCTGCAACAGGGAGACCCAGCCGGAGATCTCCTGCCCCACGGTGAGCGGCGTTGCATCCTGAAGGTGCGTTCGGCCAATTTTGACCACGTCGGCGAACGCTTTTGCCTTGTTTTCCAGAACGGAAGCGAGGTGCTCGACGGCCGGAATCAGTTTGTGGACCATCTGCTCGGCGGCGGAGATGTGCATCGCGGTCGGAAACGTGTCGTTGGAAGACTGCGACATGTTCACGTGATCATTCGGATGGATAGGTTTCTTGGTGCCCATCACGCCACCCGCGAGCTCGATGGCGCGATTCGAGATCACTTCATTGGCGTTCATGTTGGTCTGCGTTCCGCTCCCGGTCTGCCAGATCCGCAGGGGAAATTCGGCGTTCCATTTTCCTGAGATGACCTCGTCGGCGGCTTCGATGATCAACCGGGTCTTCTCATCGTCCAGTTTTCCCAGATCGTGATTCACGAGCGCAGCAGCTTTCTTGAGCACTCCGAAGGCGCGGATCAACTCGGCGGGCATGCGGTCGTCGCCAATATCGAAGTGAATCAAAGAGCGCTGGGTCTGAGCGCCCCAGTACTTGTCAGCCGGAACAGGAATGCTGCCCATGCTGTCGGATTCTGTGCGCATTGCGGTGCTCATGCCCTTATTGTGTAACTTCGGCTGGCTCGGAGACGTTACGCCTCAGTCGTATCGGAGTGCGGACATCGGATCCACGCCCGCATCGGCCCGAAACCGACATTCTCACGGGAGCCGTCGGGCTGATTACCGAACCGGCATAAGCCGACGCAATCATTCGAAACGGATCAGCCGATGTCGTGCTACTCGCGCGCGAACTTTTGCGGGATCCGTATTGGCCGATTCACGCCGCTCAGGTTTTGAATGCTGAACCTTCCGTTCCGGCGCAATACGGCCGCGCGTTTCCGAGCGCACGCAAATAGCTGATGCAAAAAAAATGAGGCCGAAGGATCTTGCAAACCCCTCGGCCCCAACAGGAGATGTGTTTTGCAGAAAGCCTAACGGCGACCGCCGCCACCGCCGCGAGCGCCACCCCCCAAGCCACCGCGACTGGCTCCGCTGAATCCACCGCGAGTGGCACCGCTGAAACCGCTCCGGCCGGTTCCGGCGAAACCGCCGAGTCGCAAAGCCACCCGAGCGGCCAGTAAATCCGCGATATCCGTATCCGCCGCGACCGTAACCGTAGCCATATCCGCGACCATATCCGTATCCGCGCCCATACCAACGACCACCCCACCAGTAGCCCGGGCCCCAATAGAATCCAAGCCCCCAATAGGGATAGCCGTAAGCATAGTAGGGGTAACCGTAGTAGGGATACCCGTAGGGGTAGTCGTCGTAGTAAGGATAAGAATAACCGTAGTTGTAATAGGGCGCGGGCGGAGGCGCGTATTGCGCCTGCTGGTTGTATCCTTGCTGCCCATAGCCGTTGTCGGCCTGGTATTCATTCGGCTGCACGTATTGAAATGCCTGAGGCGCGTTGGTGGTGGAGATCGTGACCGGCGCCTGGATGCGGAACGTCAGCACCTGCTCGGGATAGATCTCGCTCGGACGACCGCGCGTGACGAGCACGCCGATGGTTCCGACGATTGCACCCGCTCCTGCACCAATGGCGGCTCCCGTGCCCCAGCCTGCCGCGGCTCCGATGGCGGCGCCTAAAGCCGTGGTCCCGGCGATTGCGCCAGCGTCACGGCCCACCGAGGTGGGACCTTTTCGGCTGATGAGTTGCGATTGGATGGGCACTTGCTGCCCATCGACGAGCGTCAGATCCGTGAGCTGAACTCCCAATCGCGCGACGCCTTCCACGCGACCTGCTTTCTGAGCTTCAACGACGCGGCCTCCTAATGTCTGGCCTGGCGATGCAACAACGATGCCATTCACCACGAGCGGCCGCACCAGCGTTGCGGAAATTGCATCCCCCGCCTGATTGCGGTCGGACGACAAGAACTGATTCATCCGAACTGTCAAAAAGGTACCTTGCGGAACGGTCAATTGCGCCGGAACAGGTTTGCCCTGGGGCTGATAATTGTTCCCTTGATCCGGGGGCGGAGCCTGCTGCGCCTGATTCGGATCCGGATATTGAGGGTTGTCTTGAGGATTGGCGGAATTCTGGTTCTGCGGATCTTGCGCTTGAGGGTCTGGCGCCTGCGGATCGCCTACTCGCTTCCACCCGCCATTCGGGTTGGCGGCCTGCTGTTGATCCGTGGGTGGAGACTGGGGCGGCGTTGATGGGTCTTGCGCGAAAGCAAGGGTTGATGCCGCAGCCAATAAAGCGACCGCAACACGGTGCGACGCACCTAGAAATAATTTAGTTATCATTGCTTCCTCATTCATGTCGACGGAATGGGATATGCACGCGTTTCGCCATTGGACAGCGTGGCGAAGTCATTGCATGGTAAAGGGTTAATGGGCAGAGAACGGCCGCGATCCGGCCCGGATTCACCGGTCGTGGTGGATTTCAGCCACGCGCTCCAGTGGTTCGACTATTCAATTCGGCGCCGCACATGGTGGACGTAGGTCTTTGCCGCAAGTAGGCCGACAATGAGCAGGGCGATGATGCGAGCGGTGCCTCGCAGGGTTGTGAGCGCCGCGATGGCGAGCAGGATATATAGGATGATCGCCGTTCGGAAGCCGATGACGGAGCGACCTGGTTCGGGCGGGTTCACTGGGATGGCATGTTGTAGCTGAACGTGAATGCCAGCCGTACGCTAAAGCCTTTGAAATCGGCGGGCAGCGGCGGCAGGGGATTCGACATGCTGAGACCTGCCACAGCCGCGCGATCGAGTGGTTCCGAGCCCGATGGATCAGCCGTTGCTAAATGCGGGATGCTGCCGTCGCGGTTGATCGTGAATTCAACCACCGTGCGGCCGCGCAGCGTGCCCATTCGGACGCTTTCCGGAATCACGCGGCGCCAGTTGGCCCGAACAATCGCAAGAATCTGCGCCAAGTAGGGCTTGAAGTCTCGCGCCTTGCGGATCGCTCTGGAGCTCGACGGTAGCATGATGGGCAGCGAGCTGATTGGCGGATCCGGAAAGCCCGGACGCGGGCGGCGCTTGAGTGTCGTCGCTGGCGGTGGGTCTCCTGCTGCTCGGATTGTGAGCAAGTTCTCCGATGGCGGACTGAACGGTGGCCTTCGGGACAGCGATTTTCGGCGGGGCTTTGGTCGCGGATTCCGAGCCGATGTTCTGGAACGGAGTCTGAGGAGCGGGGACGGGCTGAGGCGGGGCGCTCAGAGCAACGGGCGAGCCGGGCGGAGGAGGCGTGGGCGCAGGCGTGAGATCGATTTTAGGAGCTTGCGCGAGGATATGCGGGGCTAAACGGCGGCTGGGCGGAGGAGCTTCTCTTCGAACGGGCGCGGGCCGGGACGCAAGCAGATCGGCCAGATCGATCCGCTTCGAGAGCTTCTGCCGGTTAGGCGCTTTTTGCGTAAGGAGATCGGGCGGCAAATAGAGAGGCGTGCGTCTGAGGACGACAGTATGCTCGGGCACGGATAGAGGAATGAAGCTGGGCAGTTGGATGGCGAGGACAAAGATGAGGCCATGCAATGCCAGCGACCCGGACAGGATGGCCGGCCAGCGCGAGCGCTCGCGAGGCATTTCGAGCAGGAGATTCAGCGGATACACCGAGGCCGGCAGCACGGGCGAGGTGGGCGCGAGACCTGCGACGGGCTCAGCCTCGGGTACTAAAAGATTGGCCATGCTGCTGAAGCAAATAAGCGACGCCGCCAGGAGCGGTACGGTTGCCCGGGCGCATCAACTTTGGCCCTGAAGGGTGGCGGCAACTAACTCTGCGTGTTCCTTAATTTTAACAAGGACCGCCTCGGCGACTCGGAGCATGTTAGCAGCTTCAAATCCGTCGACGCGAGGTCTTTCGCGGGAGCGAATGCAGCCGAAAAATGCCGCGAGCTCTAGCTCCAAGGGCTCACCGTGGCGGACCTCCAGGCGATCTTGCCGGACAAAGGGTCCGGACGGTGAGGAATCGGGTTGGGGCTTCGAGACCGCGAGGCGGAGTACCTCCTGACGCTGATAATCGAGCGAAATATATTCGCCGGGTTGAAAGACGCGCAGCTTGCGGATCTTTTCCGTAGAGACGCGGCTTGCGGTGAGATTTGCCACGCAGCCATTGGCGAAGGAGAGACGAGCGTTCGCGATATCCACCTGCGGAGAGAGAACGGAGATTCCGGCTGCCCGGATTTCTACAGGTGCGTTTCCGGTGAGGCTCAAAACGATGTCCAGATCGTGAATCATCAAGTCGAGCACGACGTCGATATCGAGGCTTCGAGGCGTGAACATACTGAGGCGATGAACTTCGAAAAACAGAGGGAGAGTGAGAATCTGTTCGAGGGCGGTGACGGCAGGATTGAAGCGTTCGAGATGGCCGGCCTGCAGGATGCGGCCGTGCTCTTGGGCTAGGCGAGCGAGGCGGTCGCCATCGGCAGCGCAAGCGGCAATCGGCTTCTCGACCAGGACGTCGATTCCCGCCTCGAGTAGTTGAGAGGCAATGGCGGCATGCGTAACCGTGGGAGCGGCAACGATGGCCGCCTCCACTCGTCCGAGTATCGGTTCGATACTGGTGAAGGCAGGCACTTCGTACTGTGCGCCGGCTTGTTGCGCCTTTTCAGGCTCGATGTCGACGATTGCGGCAAGCTGCACTTCCTTGAGGCTGCGGAGTACACGGAGGTGGTGATGACCGAATGCCCCCACGCCGATGACCGCGGCCCGAATTTTGGTCATAGACCTGGCTGCTTGAGCGGCGGGTAACCGAGCACCGTGATACCGGCGTGGTTCGCGCGCTCGATCATCTGTTCTTTGTCGAGCAGCAGCGTGCGTCCGGCATCAATCGCCAGCGTGGTGGTTTGTGTCTCGATCATGGTTTCGATTGTCGTGAGGCCCACGACGGGAACATCGAACAAGAGATGAGCGCGCCCGTGCGAGGCCTTGATCAGCCGGAGCGGCTTGCCCTTGGTGAGTGAAGCCGCGCGGCGCAGCATGGCGTCGGTGCCTTCCATAGCTTCCGCGGCAACGCAGGCTTTCTCGCTGATGGCAACGCTCTGGCCGATATCGGCGGAGGCTAGGATCGAAGCCATGCGGCGGCCATAGGCGATGTCCGCTTGTTCGTCTTTGTCGGGCTTGCGCTGGGTAACCACGCCTTCGGCTGCAAGCAAAGGCTTTAACAGGCGCGTGGAATCGACCAATTCGATGCCTTCGTCGCGCAACACTTTCTGCACTCCTCCGATGAGCGATGCCGTGTTCTTCTCTTTGAGCGATGCGAGCAATTTCACCAGCCGCCAATCGGGAGTAAGGGAAGAGAAGATGCTGGCATGTTTCACTTGCCCCGTCATCATCACTTCCGAAATGCGCTCGCGCTTGAAAATATCGATCAGCTTTCCGAGCTGGCCGATGTGGATCCATTCGACTGAGGAAGCGAAGCGGGCGAGATCGGGCGTGGCTTCGTTTTCGATTGCGACGACTACCATCTCATATCCTTCCCGCTGCGCGGCTTCGAGGGCGAGCAAAGGAAAACGACCGTTGCCTGCGATCATTCCGTAGCGCATGTCCGCCAAATTCCTTTGCTTACTTACTGACACCGCGCTGCGAGCTGCGAATGAAGGCGAGCAGCTCCTGAATCTCAGCGGTCTGTGGAAGCTCTCCCTCAATGCGGGTTAAAGCCTGCGTGGTGTTCAGGCCGGCACGCGTCAGAATACGGAACGCGTTTTGGAGAATTTCGATGGCTTCGGAAGAATAGCCGCGCCGTTCGAGGCCGATGCGATTCGCACCATAGACCTCAACCTGATGATTCGAGGCCGTGATGGAATACGGAAGCACATTCTGCTTGACGACACTGTAGCTTCCCACGATCGCATGACGGCCGATGCGGCAAAACTGATGGATGGCGCTAAGGCCGCCGATGTTGGCATAGTCCTCCACGGTAACGTGACCGGCGAAGGTGACGCCATTTGCCAGGATAGTGTAATTTTGAATCGCAACGTCGTGCGCGATGTGCACGTACGCCATAAGCAGGTTGCCGTCGCCGATACGCGTGACCATGCCTCCGCCTTCGGTGCCGCGATGAATCGTGACGAACTCGCGGATCGCGTTGGCGCTTCCGATCCGGGTCTCGGAGGGCTCGCCTTTGTATTTCTTGTCCTGGGGAGCGACGCCGCAGGAGCAATACGGATAAAAGGTGTTGTTCTCTCCGATGGTCAGCTTGCCTTCCAGATAGACGTGAGCGACAAGGCGGGTGCGCGCGCCAACGGTGACGTTCGCGCCGATGATGCAGTAGGGCCCGATGTCGGCATCGGGTGAAATTTCGGCTTTCGTGTCGATAATTGCGGTGGGGTGAATCGCCATCGCGGTCGGAGGTTGCTAAGCCATTTGCGGCTCGGGCACCTCGGCTTCGCGTTCGGCGGCAAACAGCCGTTCTGTGAGCTTGCACATGAGAGTGGCTTCGGCCACGGTCTGTCCGTCGACGCTGGCAGTGCCTTGCATTCTGGCGACTGTGGTTTTGAGGCGGAGGATTTTCATTTCGATGCGCAACTGATCGCCCGGCACCACCGGCTTGCGGAACTTGGCTTCTTCGATGGAGGCGAGAAACATGATGCGGCCGCGAGTGTGAGGCGCGACATTGGCGACGAAGACACCGCCGACCTGCGCCATGGCCTCGATGATGAGAACTCCGGGCATGACGGGGAATCCGGGAAAATGTCCGGCGAATTGCGGCTCATTGAGCGTGACGTTCTTGATCCCGACGATGGTGTCGCGAGTCATTTCGACAATACGATCGACCATCAGCATCGGGTACCGATGTGGCAGAACCGTGCAGATTTCCTGGGTTTCGAGGGGGGTCACGGAGAATCGTATTATAACAACCTAATGGACGCTTACCTCCGCTATGCCACTGAGAAACAAGCAGAAATCATCGCCTTGATCGAGGACATGGTCAATTCCGAATCGCCCAGCGATTCGCCGGAACACGTAAACCGCTTTCTCGATGTGCTGATCGATCGGACGAGTGATATCGCGACCGCAAAGAGAATCCGGCCGGTAGGTTACGGAGATCATCTGCGCCTGGAATTCCAGTTGCCCGGAGACGAGAAGCAGGGGCAGGTTCTCGGAGTAGGGCATTCGGACACCGTATGGCCTGCGGGCACTTTAGAGCGCATGCCTTTTCGACGCGGCGATGGGCGATTGTGGGGTCCCGGCGTGCTGGATATGAAAGCGGGGCTGGCATTCTTCATTTACGCGGCCCGCACGCTGCGGGATTTGGACGTTCCGGTAGGTCGGAAGGTGGTGTTGTGGATCGTTTCGGATGAAGAAGTAGGAAGCGAATCGTCGCGGGCGTTGACCGAGGCGGAAGCGAAGTCGAGCGACTTCGTCATGGTGGTGGAGCCCGGGACGGGGTTGAGCGGAAAAATAAAGACCGCTCGCAAGGGAGTGGGCGTCTACACCATATTTATCGAGGGCAAGGCGTCGCATGCCGGTGTGGACTTCTCGAATGGCGCGAGCGCAATTATCGAAGCGGCACGGCAGATACAAACGATTGCTGGATTTACGGATCTCGCGCGCGGAATCACGGTGAATCCGGGTCTGGTCGCGGGCGGAACGAGAACCAATGTTATTGCCGCGGACGCGCGCATCGAGGTGGATGTAAGGGTGGAGACTCTGAGCGATGCGGACGTGCTGGACGGGAAATTTCAAGCGCTTCGGCCGGTGGATAAACAATGCGCAGTGCGCGTCGAAGGCGGCCTGAACCGTCCGCCTATGGAGCGGACGCCCGCGATTGCGCAGTTGTTTGAAAAAGCAAAGAGGATTGGCGCCGAGTTGGGGAGGGAGCTCGAAGAATCATCCACCGGCGGCGGATCGGACGGCAATTTCACGGCAGCGCTCGGCGTACCAACACTCGACGGTCTGGGAGCGGTGGGAGAAGGCGCGCATGCGGTGAACGAGAGCATCCTGGTGGATCGGATTGCGGATCGTACTGCGCTGCTGGCGAAGCTGATGTCGGCGCGGTAAGCCGCGCTCAAAGACCTCTCGCGTGAGAAAATGTTGCTTTGCGCATCATTGCGGATGGTATCTATTACGCGTGCGGGTTGACGCTGGCTGGGCTGGCGCTCTCGTATTTCTGGACGCCTTTGGCGGGAGCGCCGCTTTATGTCGCGGCGGGTTTTTGCCTCTACTTTTTTCGCGACCCGGAGAGAGTCGCTCCGGCCGGCAACGTAATGGTGGCGCCAGCCGATGGAAAGGTGGTTTCCATCCGGAAACTCAGTCCGACTGAGACCCGCGTCAGCATCTTTTTGAATATTTTCGATGTACATGTGAACCGGACTCCGCTTCCTGGCTTGGTTACTGAAGTCGTATATCGGAAGGGCAGGTTTCGCGTCGCGAGCCTGGAATCCGCTTCGCTCGAAAATGAGCAGAACACGCTGGTGGTTTCGGGAGCCGGATCGACGGTTGTATGCCGCCAGATTGCGGGTCTGATTGCCAGGCGAATCGTTTGCTATAAACACGCCGGACAGCGGGTGTTGGCGGGGGAACGGATTGGGTACATCAAATTCGGCTCCCGCGTGGACGTGATCTTCGGACCCGAGTGGGCCAGCGCTGTGAAAGTGGGTGACCGTGTGAAAGCGGGAGCGAGCGTGCTGGCGACGCCGGCGACGAGAAGGTGCAGCATGAGCACCGCGCCGCATTCCAGCTTTCATTCGAATTACCCCGCGTCTTCGCGCCGAATACCGCGGAGGGCCGCGTACGCACTGCCCACGCTCTTCACGAGCGGAAACATCTTTCTCGGATTTCTTGCGATTTCGCAGGCATTCCAGGGAGCACTCCAGGCTCAGGCGGGTGATTTCGGGGCGAACGCACACTTCGATTTGGCCGCGAAGGCGCTTGGGTTTGCCATCTTCTTCGATGGGCTGGACGGGCGCATTGCGCGTATGACAAACACGACCAGCGATTTTGGCCGCGAACTCGATTCGCTGGCCGACTTCATTACGTTTGCGATTGCTCCTGCGGTTCTGGCATTCCTGTGGGGCGTGTTGTTTGTGGTTACACCATTTCGAGGGCAAGTTCTGAGCCAGCTCATGCGCGCGGGATACCTGGTTGCCTTCCTTTATCTGCTCTGCGGAGCGGTGCGCCTGGCGCGCTTCAACGTACAGACAAATCCAAAACCGGCGAATCCGGGCCGCCCGGACCGGAGATATTTTGTTGGATTGCCCAGTCCCGCCGCAGCGGCGGTTATCGCAGCGGTGGTCTTCATGGATACGGCGCCTGTCCGTTCCTTCGCGTTCGCGATTATGTGGCTGGCTCTGATCGTGATTGTGGCGCTGCTGATGGTGAGCAGGTGGAGATATCCGAGCTTCAAGCAGATCAATATCACGAAACCTCGCACTCCGCTAATTGTGTTGATTGTGGCGGGAGCTTTTTTCCTGATCTGGAATTGGGCGCAGCCGGTGCTGCTTGCAAGTGCGCTCGCGTATTTTATCAGCGGGATTGCGATTCGGATCGGCGGCTGGGCGCGCAAATATCGCAGATCGAGTTCTCATGCGCACCTTCCGGAGCGTCAAGTTGGCTAGATCGTCCTCAAAAAGCGGGATGAAGCTCGCGCTGGTGGGAGGCGACACGCTTCTCGGCCGGGAGCTGGAGGAGGTACTCGAGAACCGGGGCGCGGGCGTTTTGGTCACTACGTACGCAGGCACCGGGGAAGGAAATTTCAGCGAGCAGGAAGGAGAAGCCGTTTACCTGGAACCCTTAGAAGCGGCCGCCATCAGGGAAGATCGCGCGATCCTCGTGGCCGGCAGCGCCGAAGGGGCGCAGAAAGCTTATCGGCTGGCGAAAGCTGCGAATGGCCATCCGCACAGTGATTGACTGTACCGGTATTTTGGATCAACAAACGGAAGCTCGCATCGTTGCGCCTCTCGTCGACGAACCGGGGTCAAGCGAGAGCTGGTTGTTGGTGCTTGCCCATCCGGCCGCGAGCGCCCTGGTTTTGGCACTGAAGCGACTCGCGCGGCGAGCACAGATCCGGCATACGATCGTCCACATCTTCGAGCCGGCAAGTGAGCGAGGGAAGCGCGGAGTATCGGAACTCCACCAGCAGACCACCAGCCTGCTGTCGTTTAAGCCTCTGGACACGCACATCTTCGATGCGCAACTGAGCTTCAATCTCTTGTCGCGGTATGGGGAAGATGCACAAGCGAAACTCGCTGCAGTGGAACAACGAATTGAGCGGCATGTAGCGACGCTGTTGAGCCGCGATGGCGCCAGCGGACGGATTCCGATGCCGTCCTTGCGGCTCGTGCAAGCACCTGTCTTCCATGGATACAGCATCTCGCTATGGGTGGAGTTTGAGACGAACGTCGACGCGACGCATCTCGGCGGGGCCCTTGCGTCCGCGCAGATCGAAGTCCGGGGCCCGAACGAAGAACCGCCGCACAGCGTGGGAGCCGCGGGGCAGAGCGGTCTGATTGCGGGAGATATCCGGATAGATCGGAACAACCCACGTGCGGCTTGGCTGTGGATTGTCGGTGACAATCTTCGGCTAACAGCCGACGCGGCGGCGGACGTTGTGGGCGCACTCGGGAAGGCTGAATCTTGAAGCGGCGGACAATTCTTGCTGCGCTGTGCGCCGCAGCGGCAACACTCATCTCCTGCGGATATCACGTGGGCGGAAAAGCCGACTTGGTCCCGAAAACCGTTCAGACGATCTCGATACCCGCGTTCACGAGCTTATCGACGCGCTACACGCTCAGGGACGTACTGCCACGCGCGATCGCGCGAGAATTTCAGGCACGTACGCGATTCCGAATCGAGAATAATCCCGCTGAGGCGGATGCAGTTTTGAATGGCGCCATTACTACCGTGGCTGTAAGTCCTGCGGTTTTTGATCCCACATCCGGGAAAGCGACCACTGTGCGCGTATCCGTTGTTTTGAATATCAATTTGATGGAACGCGGGACTGGCCGGGTTCTTTACTCGCATCAGGCATGGGTGATTTCCGAAGAGTACGGGTTCGCCGTTGACCCGCACCAGTTTTTTGACGAAAGCGCTCCCGCTTTCGATCGTTTGAGCCGCGACGTGGCGCGAGACGTGGTCACCTCGGTGGTCGAAAACTTCTGAGCGAATGTCGCCGGAACAGTTTTTGGCTCGCCTCGCCAAGCAGCCTCTTTCTCCCGCGTACCTGTTCCTGGGACAGGAAGGCTATTATCGCCGGATCTGCAAACAGGCCCTGCTGGATCGTGCCTTGCCGGGAGCAACGAGGGCGGATGGTTTCGCGCAGTTTGATTTGGAGGCGATGAGTCTTTCGGAGGTGTTGGACGATGCGCGATCGCTGTCTCTATTCGCAAGTGAGCGTGTGGTTTGGGTTGCGAGCGCGGAACTGGCGCTCCCCAGGCGCATGACCACGTCTGAAGAGGGTGAGGGCGGCACCGAAGGATCGTCTGAATCCGAGCTCACGACATATCTGAAAGCACCGACGCCGGGAACGGTGCTCGTATTCGAGTGCAGCCGCTACGATTTTTTGGGCGACGATCGCACGAAGGTGGAGCGCGTCGAAAAATTCTATTCCGGCGTCCCGGCGAGTGTGGAATTTCGCCAGCTCGCTCCGGAATCGATCCGATTTCTCGCGCAGGAGCTTGCCAAGAAGTACAAGCTGCGGGTGGGAGGCGCGGAGCTGGCGATGCTTGTGGAGGCGATGGGACCCGATGCGAACCGGCTCGCCACGGAAATCGAGAAACTGTCCCTGTTTGTGGGAACGGGCCGGGCCGTAACCGCGGACGATGTGGCGGCCTTGATCCCAAGCGCGGCGCAAAGCACGATTTTTGCGCTGGTGAACGCGTTGGCGCGGCGCGATCGCGCGGGCGCGCTGAGATCGCTCGACATCTTAATTCGGGAACGCGAGTACCTACCGCTCGCGCTGACGTTTCTGAATACGCAGTTCCGGCTTGCGCTAGCGGCAAAGCAGGCGCGGGTCGGCTCCGCGCAGCAGGCTCAGGGTTATTTCGCGAAACTGGGGGTTCGGATCTGGCGTGAACGCGCGGAGCAGATTGTTGCCACCACAAAGGCCTTCAGTGATGAGCATCTTGCAAGAGGCGTGGCTCTGATTTATGAAACAGATAAAAAGTTCCGTGAAGGATACAGGGACGACCGGATTGTTATGGAGTCTTTGGTGCTCGGGTTGACGGAGGGCGCGAGAGCGGAACCCCGCATCCGCCCCTCTATAATCGACGCATGAACTCCCGCCGCACGCTCTCCTCGGCCATGACCCGCCGACAACTCACCGCTCTGCTCGGCGTCTCGCCACTCCTCGCGCAAGTTCAATCGAAAGTGCCGCCCAAAGGGGTGCCTGTCGCCGCAGCCGCTCCAACGCCGGAAGTCCGTATGCAAAAAGCTCAAGCGGCGGTCCACCAGATTAGCGACCGTCTTTCGAAAATCGAGGTATCGATGGACGTGGAGCCGGCCTTCGCCTTCAAACCGTAGCGGCTCATGCGCAAGCCGAAGACCAAGCTCGACGAAGCGTCTCTCCCGTTTGCCACGATCGCTGAGCTCAGCGCAGCCCTTCGTGCTCGCGAGATTTCGTGTGTCGAACTGACGAAGTTCTTCGCGAAACGTCTGGATACGATCGGCCCGCAGTATAACGCTTTAGCTTGCTCGCTGGCGAAACAAGCTCACGGTTTCGCGAAGGATGTCGATTGGGACCTGAAACGCGAGCGCTTCCGAGGTCCACTGCAAGGAATACCGTATGGGGCCAAGGACCTGCTCGCCGTCGCGAAGCACCCCACAACATGGGGTGCAAAGCCATTCGCCGATCAAGTCTTCGACTACGACGCGACAGTAATCCAGCGGCTGGAAAAGGCGCGCGCTGTCCTGATCGGGAAACTTTCGATGGTGGAACTCGCCGGTGGCGGCGGGTACAACTCCGCGTCCGCTTCACTCCAGGGGCCCGGCCTCAATCCGTGGAACACGTCCTATTGGTCCGGCGGGTCGTCGAGCGGCTCCGGCGCGGCGGTCGCAGCCGGTCTGGTTCCGTTCGCGCTCGGGTCGGAAACATCGGGCTCGATCATGACGCCTGCGTCGTATTGCGGGGTCACGGGTCTGCGGCCGACGTATGGCTTGGTGAGCCGGCATGGCGCGATGGCTCTGTCCTGGACGCTCGATAAAATCGGCGTGCTGGCGCGATCGGCGGAAGACTGTGGGCTGGTGCTTCAAGTGATCGCCGGCGCAGATTCCGATGATCCCGGTTCCGCTCGCAAGAGCTTCTATTACACGCCGCAGTATTACCAGAAAATATCCGATCTCAAGGTCGGCTTTGCCGAACTCGATTTTTCGGAGTGGCCGGAAGAATCGCTGCGTCCGACGTTTCTCGCTGCCCTGTCCGCAGTCAAGGCGATGGACGCGCAAATGGTGGAAACGCAGCTTCCCGCGTTCGCTTACGGCCCGCTTATTGGCACGATCATCGACTCTGAAGCCGCTTCGATTTTCGAGCAGCTCATTCGCAGCGGCGCCGTGGATCAGCTTGCCGATCTCAGCCAAATCGACGGCCTCAAAGCGTCGCTGAGTTACTCGGCAATTGACTATCTCAAAGCGATGCGTGTTCGGACGCAGATACAGGCAGCTTTCCGCGATATGTTTGCTGGGCTTGATCTGTTGATTGCACCCACGAATTTCAGCCCGCCCGATCGCGCGGATCAACCATTCGACGAAACGGAGAAGAAGCGGCCGGATCGCAAGGGTGTAGGCGCTGGGCTGGTGCCCGCGAGCAATCTGTGCGGCAATCCAGGCCTCAGCATTCCGTGCGGCTTTGTCAACGGACTGCCGATCGGATTACAGATCGTGGGGCCGCCGTTTTCTGAAAATCGCATCCTCGCATTTGCGAAGGAATTTCAAAGCCGCACGGATTTTCACAGGCAGCACCCGCCCTCTATTGGCCAGTCACCTTCACCACAAAGTACGTGAACGTTTTTCCTTTCTCGACCAGCAGTTGATGCGGGGTGTTTGCGGCGATGTGCACGATATCGCCAGCCGCGAGCTGATGCCGCTCACCGCCGTTGATGGAGGTGCCGCGGATTTCACCCGCTTTCACGGTCCGCGGCGCAATGATTTTGCCGCCGCTGACGAGCGTCGCCTCGCCGCTAACGATGATGAAAACGTCTGCTTCGTGCTGATGCAGCTCGGACGACCCGGTGCTGTTCCGAACGGCGAGAAGAGTGTAGTGATCGCGATATCGGTCGAAATCCTGGCTCGCGAATGGAGTTCGCTTTTGCGCCAGTTTCTCGGCCGTCTGCTTCAGCTTTGCAGCGGAGTAGATCTGAACTTGTGCGTTCGCAAGGATTGTCGAGAGGAGAAGAAGTATCAGTGGTTTCAAGTTCGTCGGTGCTCCAGGAGGTTCCAGCCTTACAGCATACTTGGAAGCATGAAGGACGTCCTTGTGACAACTAACTTTTCACGTTTTTCGATGCTGATGCTCGTTTTAGCGAGCTACGCCCTGCCGGCAACAACTCCCGATGACCTGACGGAAAAAGTCACTCGCATGGCCAAGGTGAGCCGGGCCAGTTCGCCCAGCTTCTCACCTGACGGTAAGCGCGTCGCTTTCATCTCTGATCTGAACGGAATCCCGCAGATCTGGGTTGTACCGACGCAGGGCGGGTGGCCAACCTTGGTCACGAATGATAACGATCCCGTGGGCGAGGTGATTTGGTCGCCCACAAGCGATTGGCTTGCCTATTCCTTGGCTCCCGGCGGCGGCATGAATACACAAATTTATTTGGTCAAGCCCGACGGTACGGGGCAGAAGCGCCTTACTCGGGGCGCGAAAGAGACCAACCGGCTCTTCGACTGGACCTTAGACGGTACGCGTCTTGCGACGGGTTCGAATGTCCGGAATCCTTCCGCGATTGACGCTTACTTTACTGACCCAACCAACAACTCGACGACCATGCTGGTTCAGAATGACGCGTTGGCGACGCTGGAGGCTGTTAGCCGCGATAACACACATGGGCTTGTAAGCCGGTTAGTAAGTCGCGGCGACAACAATCTCTATCTTGTCGATTTCAAGACCCGACGCGAAACGCTGCTGACGCCTCACACCGGGCCAGGGAGTTTCTCCGGCGCTCTCTCGCCCGATGGCCGAACTGTTTACTTGGCATCGAACAAAGATCGCGACCTGCTCTGTTTCGCGCGAGTTCGCATCTCGGCCGATGGATCGGCCGGAGCCATTGAAACGATAGCCCAGCGGAGCGATGCCGAGCTCGACGGTTTCGATGTGAACAAGCAGGGCACGATGGCATCGCTGGCTTGGAATGTGGCGGGGAAGACGGAGCTCGCGTTTGTCGATTTGCCATCCGGCCGCATGACGAAAGGGCCTGAACTTCCTGGCGAGATATCGAGCGCGGGAAAGTTTTCAAACGACGGCCGCATATTAGCGTTGACGATCTCCGGCGCTGCCTTGCCGCCGGATGTTTGGATCATGGACGTCGCCACCAAACAGTTACACCAGCTAACGCACAGCGCACATCCGGGCGTTGACCTGCGATCGTTAGTACGCCCGACGCTAGTGAAATTCAGCGCGCATGACGGACTGGAGCTTACGGCGTGGCTGTATCGTCCCAAGCAGTCAGGACCTGGACCGTATGTGCTGAGTTTTCATGGCGGCCCGGAAGGACAGGAACGGCCAAGCTTTCGAAGCGATTATCAGGCTCTCCTCAGCGAAGGAATCGGGGTCTTCGCGCCTAATGTGCGAGGCTCCTCCGGGTTCGGAAAGAAATTCGTGAATCTCGATAATGGCGCATTGCGCTTCAACGGCATCAAGGACATAAAATCCTGTGTTGATTACCTGGTAAGTGCGGGCATCGCAGATCCTCGGCGCGTCGGCATCACTGGCGGATCCTACGGCGGCTACATGACTTTGGAAGGGGTCACCGAATTTCCCGATCTTTTCGCCGCCGGCGTGGATCTCTTCGGAATGGTGAATTTCTTCACGTTCTTTCAGCACACCGAACCCTGGATGGCCGCAATCTCGACAGTCGAGTATGGCGATCCCAAAACGCAGCCGGACCTGCTGCGCGCGTTATCGCCGCTTGGCAAGCTGAATCAGGTGAAGGCTGCGCTTATGGTGCAACACGGAGCCAACGATACGAACGTTCCGGTTGTCGAAGCCGAACAGGTGGTCGACACCTTAAAGCGACGCGGCGTGCACGTCGAGTTTATTCTGTTCCCCGACGAAGGTCACGGCTGGCGTAAAACGAATAACCGAGTCCGATCCACGGTGGCGCTGGTCGATTTCTTTCAGAGGTATCTGGAAGCTGAGCCGAGCACGGCGAAGTCGGACTGATCGGGATTACGGCGCGCAATCCGATCTATACGTCTTCGACACGCTCATTGAAGAACAATGATTTCATTAGTGGGCCCTGTAGGATTTGAACCTACGACCAAAGGATTA
>CAWJUK010000025.1:0-44155 GCA_963846035.1 uncultured Acidobacteriaceae bacterium
GGCGCGATCGATTGCTCTCATTATACGGATGAGAGAATCGTTTCATACGTGAGCGCAACCGCAACCGGCCTCGAAACCGAGGTCAAAATTCGAATCCGCGACACCGACCGCATTCTCGACACGTTGCGCGCCAAAGGCCTGACGATTTCCGCGCCACGGCAATTCGAAGCAAACACGCTCTACGACACAGCCGGCCGCACGCTCCAGCACGCGTCAATGATTTTGCGTCTGAGACAAGTGGGCGACAAGTGCGTGCTCACCTGGAAAGGACCTGGCGTCCCCAGTTCGTACAAGAGCCGGCCGGAGCTCGAAACCAGCATTGGCTCGTGCGAGACCCTGGGACAGATCTTGCAGCGCCTGGGTTACGCTCCCTCGTTCCGGTACGAGAAGTTCCGGACGGAATTTCGCGGCCAACGCGGGGGCGGTGTAGTGACGGTCGATGAGACTCCTATAGGCAATTTTCTGGAATTGGAGGGTTCGGGCGACTGGATTGACGAAACAGCGGGGGGCCTCGGTTTCTCCCGCGCCGATTACATCCTGGAGAGCTATGCCAGACTCTATGTAGCGGATTGCGAAAGCAGGGGAATGGAACCCGGGCATATGGTGTTCGCGTCCCACGGATAGCGCGTTTGCGCCAAGTCTCCCGCAGGCAGCATGGTCCCGCACGAGTCAAAAATGTCAGAAGTGCTCAGCATCGATGCCCGCATACTTGATCGCGTCACCAGCGATTTAGCACGGGCGCGGAAGGAAATCGCCAAAGCCATCGTAGGACAGGCGCAGGTGATTGACGGCGTCCTGATCTGCCTGATCGCGGGCGGCCACGTCTTGCTTGAAGGTGTCCCGGGGCTCGGCAAAACCACGCTTTTGCGAACCCTGGCGCGCGTTATGGACCTGCGCTATTCGCGCATACAATTCACGCCGGATCTGATGCCCGGGGATATCGTCGGCAGCATGGTGATGGAGAACGACGACCGCGGACACAAGACGCTTCGCTTTCAGCAGGGGCCCATCTTCGCAAACCTCGTCTTGGCCGATGAAATCAACCGCGCTACCCCGAAAACGCAATCGGCTCTGCTCGAAGCCATGCAGGAGCGCACGGTCACAAGCGGCACCTCCACGTACTCGCTCGAGCCGCCTTTCCTTGTCATGGCGACCCAAAATCCGATCGAGATGGAGGGCACGTATCCGCTTCCGGAAGCGCAGCTCGATCGTTTCCTGATGAAGATCTTAGTCACCTATCCCTCGCGCGCGGACTTGAGCAAAATTGTCGAGGTGACCACGAATAACGGCGGTCTCGAATTGAAGCAGGTGGTGGATCGCGAACAGATCGCCGCTTTAAACTCCGTATGCAGGCAGGTAATCGTCGCGCCGCACGTGCAGGATTTCGCGATCGAGCTGGTTATGGCAACGCAACCGGGGGCCAGGGAAGCGCCGGAGATTACGAACCGCTACATTCGTTACGGCAGCTCGCCGCGTGGTGCGCAAGCTCTCATTGAATGCGGCCGCGTTCTGGCTCTCATGAACGGCCGTCTCCATCTCAGTATTCAGGACGTCACCGCCGTCGCCCCTGCTGTCTTGCGACATCGCATCATTTTGAACTTCGATGCCCATTCGGATGGTGAAACCCCCGAATCCATACTGGATAAAATCCTGGTCCGCGTTTCGGCCCATTCTCAATAGCGTCTCTAGCTCAAGGGTTGTGACGCATGCTTGAACCGCTCGTCGATCGCCACTTTCTTGAGAGGCTCGAGCGGCTCACTTTGCAGTGGCGAAAGTCTTTTCCCGGCTTGGTGGGCGGCCACAATGTATCGCGCTTTTCCGGGCCGGGCCAGGAATTCCTCGACCACCGGAATTTTCATCAAGGCGACGATCTGCGCGCCGTGAATTGGCGGGCGTACATGCGTTTCGAAAAGCTGTTTCTGAAGATGTTCCAGATTGAGCCGCGCGTGCCCGTTCGGTTGCTTCTCGATGTCAGCCTCTCGATGACTGCCGGAGTCAATTCCGGCGATCCGACCAAGTTCGACTACGGCCGCACGTTGGCAGCGGCGCTTTCTTACATCGGACTGGTGCGCCTGGACAGTATCTTGATCCAGCCGTTCTCAAACCGCCTTCTCGATCCATTCCTATCGAGCGGGGGCCGGCATCGATTTCAGCCCGCTGAGAACTACTTGCGCGCGTTACGATCAAATGGCAAAACAAATTATTTCGAGCTCGCGCGCGAGTATCTCAGCACGTACCCGCAGCGAGGTCTGACGATCATCATTTCGGATTTTCTCGACGATTCCGATTGCCTTCGCCCGCTTCAGTACATGGCCGACTTCGGTCATGAGCTTCTGCTGATCCAGCTCTGGAGCGACGATGACCGTTGCCCGGCGGTGCGGGGCGAAATGGAGTTGATCGACGCCGAATCCGGTGCCTGCTCCAGAATTCCGATTGACGACGGTGCAGCAAACCTCTACACCAGAGCATTTGACAGCCACTCGGAGCAGCTTGAAACACTCGCCTTGCGAAATGGCGGCCGGTATGCTGGCCTTCCGACAAGTATGCCGGTGGAACAAGCGATTTTCGGGCCTCTGGCAATGATGGGCGGTCTCCGCTACACGGCGGATCGAGGCGTGCGCTGATCGATGTTTCTTCTGAATCTCAGCGTCGCGGAATTCTTGGTCCTTCTCGGCAGCGCCAGCGCCTTGATTACAGCGCTCTATTTTTTTGACCGCACCAAGCAAAAGAAAATTGTCTCTTCCCTGCGGTTCTGGACGCCCGCTGCACAGGTTCACGAGAGCCGCGCCCGCAGGCGCATAACGGAGCCGTTGTCTCTTTTTCTGCAGCTCGCGGGTGTGCTGCTGCTGTTGTTCGCGGCGGCAGGGCTCGAGTGGGGCGCTCGCGATCGTGGCGGCCGCGATCACGTTCTGCTGCTCGATACGTCCGCATGGACGGGAGAGCGCAGAGGGCCCGGCATTCTGCTCGATGAAGAGAAACGGCTGGCGCGCCAGTACCTCGCTCGCCTAGAGGACCGCGATCGCATCATGCTGGTCCGAGTCGATGCGCTCGCAACGCCTGTCGTGCCCTTTACCCGCAGCCGCAGACCCCTGCTGGCCGAGATTGAGAAGTCCCGCCCCGGATTTTCCGCTTTGAATATGCAGCAGGCGCTGTTATTTGCCCGGCGGATACAGGGCCGCTCAGGTCGACGGCCGGGCGATATCGCATACGTCGGCCCAGGCCTTGTGGCGCCTAACGAAGCCTCCCCCGAAGCAATTCCCAATTTCCGCGTAATGACCGTGAACGCTGACCGGGAACACGTTGGCATCCGGCGCATGGGCGTGAAACAGGACGACGAAACAGATTCCAGCACGGTTTTTGTGACCCTTAAGAATTATGGGCAGGAAGAACGAGCGCTGCGCCTAAATGCTCATGTTGGTGGAAAGCTGTTTCCTCCACGCCAAATTCAGCTTCTAGGCGGCCGCGAGATCACCCAGGAATACCGCCTGGCGACGAACGCGGCAGGTGAGTTCACCGCAGAAATCGAGCCGCCGGATGCTCTTCGGGCCGATGATCGCGCGGCCCTCACCGTGCCAAGGCGTGGGCCGCTTCGCGTGGCTGTTTTCACGGCTCGCCCTGAAGTGCTCAGGCTCCTGCTTACTACAAATCATCGTGTGGCCGCACGATTCTTCGATCCTGCCCAGTACACGCCGAAATCCGCCGCGGAAGTGGTGCTGCTGGATCGGATAGCGCCGGACCAGCTTCCTCAAATCCCGGCGCTCTGGATAGATCCGCCTCGAAAGGGCTCGCCATTCACTGTCAAGGACGTAAGGAACGAGGCCCTTATCAATGACTGGGACACCATCTTGGCCGCAGGATTGCACTCGAAAGAGCCGGTTGCGGATGCTCAGGCATTTCAAATATTTCAAGGCGATATTCCAGTCGCGAACACCAGTTTCGGGCCGGTAGTTGTCGCCCGTGCTGCGAGCCAAAATCACCCGAAATTCACAGCAATTGGATTCGACCCGCTCAGCAACGAATTGCGGTTCGAAGTCCGGACACCCCTTCTGATTGCCGATCTCCTCGCCTGGCTTTCACCTGACGCCTCGCGAGAGATAGATGTTTCCGCCGGCCCGGTGGGCGCCGCGACCGTTTCTCTCGATTCGACCGAGCGGACCTCGCGCCTTCGGGTGGTGGATGACAAGGGCGCAGCTGTTCCGTTCACCACTCGAGGCCCAGCGTTGCAACTCTTTGTAAGCCGCCCCACCGTCGTGCGCATTCTTTCCGGCGATCGCGAGCGTGTACTTTCACTCACCCTTCCCGAAATTGCCGACCTCGAATGGAAACCGCCTGCGAACCCAGCAATGAAGCCAGCGATCGGCTTGCCTCCCGCAACTTTTTCCCGCGGGCCCGTCACTCTTTGGCGGTATTTCGCAATTCTGGGTGCGTTCCTTTTGCTTATCGAGTGGCTGTTATTCGGACGCCGGCGTTCACGCCGCCATCTCTTGGGAAATCGTGACGTGCTTAAGCCGGCATCGGAGCGGGAAGACGCGACGGTGGCGAAATGAGCTTCCACCATACCTGGGTTCTGCTTCTCTTAGCGATTCCGTTCGCATGGCTCATCTATTCCTGGCGATCCGCCAGCCGCCGGTTTGCGCTGGCGCTCAAAGCTGCCAGTGTCGCACTCGTGCTGCTCGCTCTCGCGGAACCCATGATCACCTGGCCCAGCATGAAAACCGCAGCAGTCATTCTTCTGGATGGCTCGGCAAGCATCCCCCGAGATGACCTCAACCACGCTGCCGATTTAATTGACCGGATTGCGCGCCACAAGCACGGCAATTGGATGCGAGTCGTTCCATTTGCGCATGAAACCCGCGTGCTTCAATCCCAAGAGCTTTCGCACGGGGTTCACCTGGTTCCCACCTCCTCTGGATGGGCCAATGGCACGAATTTCGAAGGCGCTCTCAATGACAGCATGGCCACGTTTCCGGCCGGGTATGTGCCTCGGATCGTGCTGATCAGCGATGGGAACGACAACGAAGGAAGCGCTCTCCGCGCCGTTACGGAGCTGCAACGGCTCGGCATTCCGGTCGATACTATACCGCTGTCAGGGCGGCCCAAAGGTGGCCTCCGGCTACTCTCTGTCTCGATGCCCCGCGAGGCTTACTCGGGCGAGCAAATCCCAATTGATTTGAGTGTCGCTTCTCCGGGTGCGGCACCCGGAAAGTTGGAAATATCCGCCGAAGGAAAGCCCCTCGGCAGTAACCTTGTCGACCTCGGGTCTGGAACGAACGCCATTCGAGTACATGCTCGCGTGAAGTCTGTGGGAACAACTTCCATTGCGGGCCGCGTTTCGGCTCCGGGTTTGGGGGAAATCGCGTTTGAGCAGGCGGTTCAGTTGCGCCGTGCAAGAGTCTTATACGTCTCGGACGATCCACGAGGGACGGAAACGAATCTGGTCGCGGCTTTCAACGAGGCAGGTTTCGACCTTACTCCCGATCGCTCGTTGATCGAGCGGGGGCTCAGCAGCGTTCAGCTCGTCGTGCTGAATAATGTGGATTTAAATACGTTCAATTCGTCCCAGAAAAACCACCTGGAAGAGTACGTCACGGCTGGCGGCGGTCTATTGCTCATTGCCGGCGAGCGCTTGGTTTATAAGGGCGAAAAGCAGCCGGACGCGCTCGACCGCGTGTTGCCGGCAGAACTTGCGCCTCCCAAAACTGAGCAAGGCACAGCGGTCGCTCTGATCATCGACAAATCATCTTCCATGGAAGGGCGAAAAATCGAGCTCGCCCGCCTATCCGCAGTCGGCGTGGTCGATCGCTTACGGCCCACCGACCTCATGGGTGTGCTGATCTTCGACAACTCCTTCCAATGGGCAGTCCCGATCCGGCGTGCCGAAGACAAATCCATGATCAAACGGCTCATTTCAGGCATCACGCCTGATGGCGGCACTCAGATCGCGCCCGCGCTCGGCGAAGCGTATCGGAAAATATTGCCCCTCAAAACCATGTACAAGCACGTCGTGTTACTCACAGACGGCATTTCCGAAGAAGGCGACAGCATCGAGCTTGCCAGAGAAGCATCGCAACACCAGGTCACGATCTCTACCGTCGGATTAGGGCAGGATGTAAATCGAAGTTATCTGGAGAAGATTGCCAACGCCTCCGGCGGCCGCAGTTACTTCTTGAATGATCCGCAAGGACTGGAGCAGATCTTGCTCAAGGACGTTCACGATTACAGCGGCTCCACTTCGGTGGAGAAGCTTCTGCTTCCATCGATCGCCCAGAATGAGCCGATTTTGGATGGCGTCCATATGGAAAGCGCACCACCGCTGAAAGGATACGTTCGGTTCACCGGGAAGCCTTCCGCTGAAACAATCTTATCCATTGACAAAGAGAAAAAGGATCCGCTCTACGTGCGCTGGCAGTATGGTTTGGGCCGCGCGGGTGTATTCACCTCGGACGCCAAAAGCCGCTGGGCTGAATCCTGGGTCACGTGGCCCGGTTTCGACAAGTTATGGATCAACATCAGCCGGGATTTGCTCGCGCACACGGATCGGAGTGAGGCGACAGCGCAGTGGGATCCTGCTAATCGCGATGTCCTGGTTACATATCGTCTCGGCCCCGGTGTTTCGGAGCCCGAGCAATCTCCCGAGATGTTTGCGCTCGGACCGAAGGGATTCCAAGAACCGGTCGCGCTTCAGCGCATATCGTCCGGCGTGTACCGAGGACATTTCCACTTAGGGGATCGGACCGGGTTATTTCGCATTCGTCCGGTTAACGACTCGGCAGAGTTTCCGGAGACCGGCCTATACCGAGCCGAAGACGAATTCGAGGACTATGGTTCCAATCAGACTCTGCTGAAGCAAATCTCGTCTCTCACAGGCGGCCGGTTTAATCCGTCTCCCAGCTCTATCTTTGATGCAGGTAACCGAGCCATATACACCGAACTGGAGCTGTGGCCGGCTCTGCTGATGCTTGCCATTGCCCTGACCATCGCCGAGCTCATCGCAAGAAAGTGGAAGGGCCTTGTGGCGCGTTTTCAACATTCCTAGCCACCGTCGATCCCTTCACTAGCTGAACCACTGCTTCCAGATGGTACGTCTGGGGAAACAAATCCACCAAAGTCAGGCTCTCGATCCGGTACTGCGCAGCCAGTTTTTTTAGATCTCGAGCAAGCGTTGCAATATCGCAGCTCACGAGCGTCAACCTGGGTGCCGCGATGCGCAGCAACTCTTGCACCGTGCCCCGCTCGAGACCGGCGCGGGGCGGATCAGCCACAATCAGTTCAGGTATTTCCACCACAGCTCGGAGAAAATCTTCAGCCGAAGCCTTGATTGCTCGTATGTTCAAACGGCTTCGGGATGAATTCCATTCCAAATCGCGATACCCGGGCCCATTTCGCTCAACCGCATCGACGCGCTGAAAACGTGCGCCGAGCGCTGCGGAAAAGAGACCTGCGCCCGCGTATAGATCTATAGCGTGGGCGCCTTCTGAATCTGCGAGTACTTCCTCAACTAGCGCGTCGATGAGGAAGCGATTCACTTGAAAAAAAGAGCCACTACTGACCCGGAACGTGTTCCCGGCCGCTGTGTACTCGATCGGGTCCCGGGTCAACGATGGCAGGAACGTCTCGCACCAGGCAAAGAAGCGCGCGGCGATCGGACGCATGGAATCGACAACGCGTACCTGCACCTCGTGTTCGTTCGTGAAAAGTTCGAGCGAGCGCAGAAACTCGGGCCACTCGGGTCGTTTGGTGGCGCTCTGAAGCTGCGAAATAACCTGATTCAACATCGGCGATGAGATCGGACAATGGGTGATCGCGCACAGTTCGTGTGAATCGGCCCTCCGAAAGCCGGTCCGCCGCCTCTCGAAATGAAGTTGAATGCGATTGCGATACTCCCACTCGGGTCCGCTACGAACGCGAATCTGGCCGTCGTGCGTGATTCCACCCAGGCGCCGCAACGTTTCCCGAAGAATCGCGGATTTCTGATCCAGTTGAAAGGGGTAGTTCGCGTGTTGGTAATGGCAGCCGCCGCAGTTTCCGAAATATTCGCAGCCGGGCGCCGTCCTCTCGGGAGATGCTTCGAGGATTTCAGGCGAATGGCCGCGCAACATTCCCGCCTTTCCGCGCGACATGTGAACAGCAACCCGCTCACCGGGAAGAACGAAGGGAATGAGCGCGATTTGGCCGTCAACACGCGCCAATCCATCCCCGCCGTATACAAGTTTCTCGATATTCACGACCGTGGGACCGTGCTCCTGTGCGTCGGTGGCGGGCTTTGAAGGCATCGCTAAGGTAAGATTCGCTTACCTGCATGAAAGCGCGAGTTTTTTCTGGAGTTCAACCCACGGGCCAGCTTCATATTGGCAATTATCTTGGAGCTCTCAAGAATTGGGCCGAAATTCAGAACCAGTACGAGAGTATTTTTTGCATCGTCGATCTCCACGCGGTTACCACGTTTCAAGCGCCTGAGGAGCTATTAGCTAAAATCCGCCAAACCGCAGCGCTCTTTATTGCCTCAGGCATCGATCCCAAACAGTCTTCTATTGTCGTGCAATCGAGTATTTCAGGCCACGCGGAGCTTGCATGGATGCTCACCTGTGTCACGCCCGTCGGGTGGTTACAGCGCATGACGCAGTTCAAGGCAAAAGCGGAAACTCAGGAAACTGTCGGAGATGGTTTGCTCCAATATCCGGTCCTTATGGCGGCCGACATCCTGCTATACCAGGCCAGCATCGTTCCGGTCGGAGAAGACCAGTCCCAACATCTCGAGCTCGCGCGTGACGTCGCGCACCGCTTCAATACGATCTACGGTGAGACATTTGTCATGCCGGCCACGCATCTCCCGGCGGTGGGGGCGCGCGTAATGGGTCTCGATGACCCGACGCAAAAGATGAGCAAATCCGCTACCGGAACGGGACATGCGATCGCTCTGCTGGATGACCCCAAAGTGATCGAGAAAAAGATTGCGCGAGCGACAACCGATTCCCAGCCCGCGGTCGATCCCGAGACGATGGGCGCCGGGATCGCAAATCTCTTCATCATCGGTCAAGCCTGCGATCCCGCCTTGACGATGGATCGTGTGGCCGGCATGCGATATGGCGATTTCAAAAAACTCATTGCCGCGACGGTGATCGCGCGGCTGGAACCAATTCAAAAACGTTATCGCGAAATCACCGCTGACGCATCGTATGTCGATTCGGTTCTTGAGGAAAGCAGAGAGCGCGTTCTGCCTATCGCCATCGAAACGGTTCGCATTGCGAAGCGCGCGATGGGCTTGTACGTATAAGTCACGCGTTCAATTTCGCAGCGGCTTTCCGTTCTTTAGCATGTGTTGGATGCGTTCCTGCGATTTTTTCATTCCACACAGCTCAACGAACACTTCGCGCTCCAGATCGAGTAGCCGCTGTTCCGTCACAGTTGTTCCGGCAGGAACGCGTCCGCCGCTCAGAACGTACGCCAACTTCTCGAGAATCACAAAATCGTGTTCGCTGATCTGACCGTCTTCTTTCCTCGTGAACGCGGCTTCGCGCATGCGCTGATATCCGGGCTCGCCGGACACGACAACCTCCATTTGCGGCTGTCCGGCTTGATAATTCTGTGTGAGCTCCAACGCGAACTGTTTCGCATCGCCGATCAATAACTCAGGATTCATCGAGATCCGGTCCGCAGGTTGCAGAAAGCCTAGCTGCCTCGCTTCCGCAGCGCAGCTTGAAACTTTCGCCTGGCTGATCAGGCCCAACCCTTTCGAGGGATCCGAGAAACGGAGAGCCATTTCTTTCGTTCCTCCCGCCGCGGGAATGAGGCCGACGTTGAACTCGACAAGTCCGATGTTGAGCTCGGCGGCCGCTTGTGCACGATGGCTCTGCAGCACGACCTCGCACCCTCCGCCCAGGGCGAGTGAGAACGGAGCGGCAACCACCGGCTTGGGCGCATACTTGATGGCCAGCATCGAATCCTGAAAACGGCGGATAAATCCTTCGATGCTTGCCAAATCTCCGGCTTGCGCTGCATTCAGCATCATCAGGAGATTTGCGCCAACACTGAAGTTCTCGCCTTCGTTGGCGATCACCATCGCGTCGAAATCGCGGTCGAGCAGCGCAACTCCGCGGTGTATCATCTGAAGCGTTCCCTCATCGACCGCATTCATCTTGGTGTGAAATTCCAGGCAAAGAACGCGATCGCCCAAGTCAATCAGCGACGCGTCGCGGTTACCTTCGATTTCGCCCCGCGTTCGTTTGATGTCACTCAGAACCAGAACGCCGGGCCGCTTCTCGAGGGGCGCGTACGTTCCACGCAGAAGATCGAAGAACTCCGCAGGTTTGTAAAGCGATTTCGCTCCTGAGGCCCGCATCTGCCGGATGTGCTCGGGCAATGGAACGCCCTCTTTATCCATCCGTTCCGCGACGTAGTCGAACCCGATCGCATCCCACAATTCAAACGGCCCGAGCCTGTGTCCGAATCCCCAGCGCATCGCGCGATCGATTTCGACAACTCGATCCGAAATCTCCGGAATCATAGCCGCGGAATACGAAAAAACATTGCGAAGCACGCTCCAGATAAAACTCCCGGCCCGGTCCTCGTTCTCGATTAATTTCCGGATCCGTGGCCCAATATCGGAGACTTTCCGCACTGCCTCAACGCTCTCGAACGATACGTTGCGTGCCGTGTGATATTCCAGCGTCTTCAAATCCAACGCATGGATCTGCTTTTCCGGCCCGACGCGTTTATAAAAGCCTTCGCCTGTTTTTTCTCCGAGCCGGCCGCTCTCAATCATTTTTTGCATGTACCCTTGGGGCAGAAACCAGTCGCGCCATCGGTCATCGGTAGCGGTGTAAACGTTCCGCGCCACCTGCGCCCACACATCCAGTCCAATGACGTCCATCAGTCGGAAAGAGGCGCTTTTTGGCATGCCCATCACAGGACCGGTGAGCGCGTCCACTTCTTCCACGCTGTAGTCGTTCTCTGTCGCTGTCCGCTGAATCGCCATGCTGTAGAAAATGCCGATGCGGTTTGCAATGAAATTCGGAGTGTCTTTGCAAATAACAATGCCTTTGCCGAGGGTTCGCGTTCCGAACGTGCTCACGAAATCGATGATGTCCGGGTCAGTCTCCGCTCCGGGGATTACTTCGAGCAGGTGCAAATAGCGAGGCGGATTGAAAAAATGGGTGCCAAGAAAACGACGCCTAAAATCCGGCGGAAAATCGTTCGCAATCTCAGCCAGCCGGATGCCGCTCGTATTTGTTGAGAGAATCGCCTGTCGATCGCGGTTGCTCTCTACCTTCGACCAGAGCGCGCGCTTGATGGCGAGATCTTCCGTCACGGCTTCGATCACCCACTGGCAGTCGCCAATCTGCTTAAAATCGTCCTCGAAGTTCCCGGTGTGAATCAATGCCTTTCCGGCTTCGGTGAAGAAGGCGCTCGGCTTTTTTAAACGCGTTCTCGACGCCTCGCTTCGCAATCGCACTGCGATCCGCACCCGCGGAAGGAATGTCCAAAAGCAAACTCGGAATGCCTGCATTGGCAAAGTGGGCTGCAATTCGTGAACCCATCGTTCCTGCACCGAGTACCGCAACACGTTGAATCGTCTGCATGACCAGAAAGAGTGTACCGAATGAGCCATTTGCCTCATGAGGCAGCCCGGGGAGTGAACGTTATCATGAGGCTTGGTCACACCGACCGCTCTTACCAGGCCTGTCCGGCAGAACCAGAGATTCAAGCAGTGGGCCGTCCTAATTCTCACGAACTTGATCTCGGTTCTTTTCCTCATCTGGGCTCTCTCCGGGGCCGGATTGCAGCACATTTGGGGCGAGCTCAGGCACATGCACTGGGCTTGGGTATCCATCGCGGCACTCAGCAACATCTTCGTGTATCTTGTGCAAGGATGGCGCTGGAAACTGCTGCTTCGACCCGTACAGCGCATTCCCTACAGCTCAGCGATTGAAGCAATCTACGCCGGCCTGTTTGCGAACGAAGTTCTGCCACTTCGCGCCGGCGAGCTGATCCGCTGTTTTCTTCTGTCGAAATCTACGAGTCTGCCGTTGTCCGTCACTTTGGCGTCCGCTCTGATCGAGCGAATTTTTGACGGGATCTGGCTGATGGTCGGCTTCTTTCTTTGCTTCCGGATGCAACGGCTCCCCCGCGTGCTTCTGAATGGTGGTTACGTCTTGGGCGCGAGCATCGTGATTTGTGGCGTCCTCCTCGGGTACGCTATGTACGCCAAAAACCAATCACTTGAGATTTTCGACCGTTCGTTGCCGCGTTGGGTAAATACTCTACTCGAGGATTTACATCTGATCGGCCATTCCCGGTATCTTTATTTTTCGTTTGTCGCCAGTGGGCTGTTTATGGTTGCTCAGTTTCTGCCCATTTACGCACTGCTCCTTGCAAGCCGCCTTCCTGTTCCCTTGATGGCTTCATTCGTGCTGACCATTCTGCTTCGGTTGAGCAGTGTGCTTCCGCAAGCTCCCGGCAACCTCGGATCGTTCCAGTGGGTCACTGCTGAAACGCTGCACCGCATGTTTGCGTTGCCCCTGGCGCACTCCAAACGATTCTCTCTCATCTTGTGGGCCGTTGTGACTCTTCCCATCGTGATCATAGGATTTATTGCGCTGGCGATCACCGGCGTGAATATGATCCACCTTCACAAGGAAGCTACGGCTGCCGCCAGGCAAAATGGCCGGTCCGTCATTCCGGAAAACGCCTCGATAAAATAGGTACAAAGGCCGTGCGCTTTTTGGCTGTGCTGTATCTCGCCGGGTGTTTGTCGATTCCGGGACAAACGGATTCGCAAGCGCAGGGACTGCAGGCGCTGGAACAGCACGATTACGAGAAAGCGGCGGCGATCTTTGCGCGCTTGGCGGCCGCGAATCCCCGGGACTACTCAGCACTTTTCAATCTCGCGTTTGCAGAGACCGGGCTGAAACGAGACGAACAGGCCGCAACCGACTACAAACGGGCCCTCGCGGTGAAGCCCGACTTATACGAAGCCGAGCTGAATTTAGGAATGCTGTACCTTCGCGACAGCCAGCCCGCTGAGGCCATACCGTTCCTCGAAGCGGCGTCGAAACAGAAACCCGATCAGCCTCGTCCGAAGCATTACCTTGCCGAAGCGCAATTGGGGCTGGGGCAAAGTCTACAGCACGACGGCAAATTGGACGACGCATTACCGCATTACCGCCAGGCTGCAACGCTCGATCCGAAGCTGACCTCGTATCTCGAGGAACTCGCAATTGCATTTTCGAAGGCCAACCGGCCGAAGGATGCGATGAATCTGCTAAACGAGTTTCCGGACGATCCGGGAGCACGTGAAGAGCTCGGGCGGTTGGACTTGACGCTCAATCAGCCGGCCGATGCTGTTCAGGAATTCGAAGCCGCTGTTCGGCTCTCTCCCACGCCCGCGAACCGGCTTGCGCTTGCCACTGCGTACCTCAAGAACAATCAACCGGACAAGGCAGCCCCCATTCTGGAGCAAGCAGAGGCGGAGAACCCAAATGACTATGACGTGCGAATGGCGGTCGGGCGTATTCATCGCGACCGGCGCGATTTTCGGGCCGCTGCAAATCAATTTCTAGCGGCGGCAAAGCTTAGGCCGGATTCGGTCGAGGCATGGAACGAAGCCGCGAGCGTGCTCGTACTAGCCGAACTATACCCCGAAGGTTTGGCTGCCCTCGATAAAGTCCGTGATCTTCATGCCGAAAAAGCTGGTAACTTTTATTTGCGGGCGATTGTGCTGGACAAACTGCACCAAGTGAAACCGGCGCTGGCCAGTTATCAGCGTTTTCTCGAGCTCAGCCAGGGCCAGCACCCGGATCAGGAGTTCATCGCGCGCCAACGCAGCCGGATACTCGCAAAGGAGGCAAGTCGATGAGCCCACGCTTTAAAGCATCTAACCTGGTCTCAATGAGCTTGCTTTTCCTGATATGCGGCGGAGTGATGGAAGCGCAATCATTCCTTGCCGAGTTGCGGGCGGAGCACAATCCAGCCAAGCGCTCCGAAATGGCTTTGGCGTTTGCCGATGAGGCGTTTGATAACGCGCGCGAGCTCTACGGAAAAGGACAGATTCAAGCAGGCGACGCGCAGCTCGAAAACATGACCAATGTGCTGAGGGAGTGCGTAGCCTCTTTGCAAGAGGCGCACAAAAGCAGGTATTACAAGAAAGCGGAGTTGAAGGTGGCGTCTCTCCAGCGGCGTCTGCAGGGTCTCTTGGACGATTTGAGTGTCGAGCAGCGCGGCTGGGCCGAGTACACGGGACGGAAACTCGACGAAATCCACGACAAGCTGCTGAACGGGGTTATGGGGAAATGAAACTGAGCATCGTGATTGCTGCCGTACTCTGCTCCGCTTCCTTTTTGAGTGCGCAGGATCGAGATTTCCTGACATCAAACGAAGTCGATCAGGTCCGCGAAGCCCAGGAGCCAAACCAGCGGCTCTTGCTGTATGTGCATTTCGCCAAACAGCGAATGGATCTGGTGGATCAGTATCTGGCAAATGATAAACCTGGGCGAAGCATCTTCATCCACAACGCACTTGAGGACTACAGCAGGATCATTGAAGCGATTGACACGGTCGCGGACGATTCCCTCCGGCGGAAGCTGCCCATCGAGAAAGGAATGGTAGCCGTTGCTGCGGCGGAAAAAGAGTTTTTGGATAAACTGAACAAGATCCAAGACGCCGATCCGCGAGACCTCGATCGTTATAAGTTTGTCCTCACGGACGCAATCGACACAACCAGCGACAGCCACGAGCTGTCTGTCGAAGATGCCGGGAAGCGCGCGTCAGCATTGACCGCGCACGACACAAAGGAGAAGGCGGAGCGGGATGCGATGATGCCCACGAAAGAGACTGCGGAGCGAAAAAAGACCGATGCAAGCGGAGAGAACCAGAAAAAGAAAGTGCCATCGCTCTACAGGCCCGGGGAGAAGCCGCCCGATCCCCAATAGCGCTCCGGTCTAGTAAGTTAGAAGTAAGGCTACGGTTTGAGTCATCAACATCATGACCACTCGCATGGAACGGGCTGGGTCCTCAGGCTATCTCTAATTGCCACGTTGACGTTCACGGCGGTCGAGGTGTACGCCGGTGTGCACGCACACAGTCTGGCGCTGTTGTCTGATGCCGGCCACAATTTTACCGATGCGCTTGCGCTCCTGCTTGCGAGTATTGGTTTGTATCTCGAAAGCAAGCCAGGGAACCAGGTGAAGACGTACGGTTACCACCGTGCGGGCGTGATTACTGCGTTTCTGAACGCTTCTACGCTGGTTCTCATATCTGTGCTTATCTTCTGGGAAGCTGCCGGCCGGATCGCCCATCCGCAACACGTGAACGACCGTGTGATGATGTGGGTCGCAGTTGCGGCCCTGGCGCTCAACGGAATCATCGTCGTCGCGCTTCATCGCGGGCGAAAAGGCGATATCAATATCAATGCCGCAGTCGTTCACATGGCAGGCGATGCTATTGGCGCCATTACAATCGTCCTCGGTGCGCTCGTTATTCGTTTCACCGGACTGACATACGTTGATCCGATCCTTTCGATCGCGCTGGCCATCTTTATCGTCTACACCGCTTGGGACATCATCCGCGAATCTTTGAATATTCTGCTGGAAGGCTTGCCGCGTGGACTGAAACTCGAGCAAGTCACGAAAGCGATGGCGGAAGTCGACGGCGTTCTGGATGTCCACCACGTTCATATCTGGAGCCTCGGATCAAGCACTCACGCACTCAGCTCGCACGTGCTGATCGAAGATATGCCGCCATCAGCAAGCGAATGTATTCTGAAGCAAATCAATGAAGTGTTGAACGGTTTAGGGATTCACCACGCGACCATACAATTCGAGCACGTGCCCTGCCTTGTTTCCGATAATGAATGCGGAATGGCGGCCGGCCACAGCCACCGGCGCGGCCATGAACACCGTTGAATTAACGGGAAATCAGCGCAAGCATCTTCTTGCGGAACCGGACGGCCGTTTCGTTATTGGGTGTAACGACAAGCACCGTATCGTCCCCGGCAATCGTGCCAGTCACTTCTTCCCATTGCTCCCGATCGAGTGCAATGGCGAGAGGATTTGCGTGGCCAGGAGAGGTGCGAAGAACCGCCAAATTTTGGGCGATTCGAAGATCCAGCAGAAAATTGCTCGCTACTTCGGAAAACGGATGGCCGCCCGCTTCAGTATCGAGCTGGCGGTAACCCTCCGCCGTTTTCACAAGTCCAAGTTCATGCATATCGCGCGATAAGGTCACTTGCGTAGTCTGAATATCCAATTCACGCAAGTGGCGGGCCAGCTCCTCTTGCGTGAAGATACGCTTTTCGCGGATCAGCCCGAGAATTTGTCCCTGCCGGAAGCTCTTGTTCATCGTTTGCTGAGACGCACACGGAAAAGGTCCAGGCGCTCCTCTGCTTGTTCGAGCGCGCGTGCCACAGTAGCTGGCCCGGTGCCGCCCGGCAGCTCGCGGGTCTTCATTCCTTCGGACGGCGTGACCAGCCGAGCTATAGCAGCCGTAAATTCGGGAGCGAAGGCCGCTAGCGATTGGGCGTTCCAATTTGCCGGCGTCTTGCCGGTTTTTGTGCTTTCAAGCACGAGTTTTCCGATCAACTCGTGTGCGCGATGGAACGGAACGCCGTTTCGCGATAGTTCCTCCGCCAAGTCCGTAGCAACAGTCCAGCTTTCCTCAACCGATTGGTAAGCTTTCGTCTTATCCACCACAACAGATTCAGCAATCGCGCCCGCCATCTCGAGCGATGCCAGCGTTTCCTGAAACGCGTCAAACACAGGCTGCTTGTCCTCCTGCAAATCGCGATTGTAGGTCATGGGAAGACCCTTCAGCGTTATGAACAACGATGTCAAATCGCCGAATACCCGTCCGGCTTTGCCCCGTAACAATTCAAGCGAATCGGGGTTTTTTTTCTGCGGCATCAGACTGGATCCGCTGGTGACCCGATCTTCTAGCACCATCCAACCGAATTCATCTGTCGAATACACAACCCAATCCTCAGCGAGCCGGCTCAAATGGAGCATGATCATGCTGCACGCATAAAGAAAATCGAGCGCGAAATCGCGATCCCCGGCCGCGTCCATGCTGTTGCGCGTGATGGCCGCAAACCCAAGCTCTCGAGCCAGCGATTCGCGATCGAAGCTGAAGCCGCTTCCCGCCAAAGCGCCGGATCCGAGCGGCATGACGTCGATCCGCGCCCTCGCCTCCTCCAGCCGCTCGAAATCGCGCCCAAACATTTCAAAATACGCGAGGACGTAATGTGCCCACAACACCGGCTGAGCGCGTCGAAGATGCGTGTACCCGGGAATAATCACATCCGGATACTTGCGCCCAAGCGCCACCAGCCCGCTCAAGAATGCGGCCAATTTTTCAAGCAGCCGGTCAACTGACTCTCGCAGATACAAGCGCAAGTCCAAGGAAACCTGTTCGTTCCGGCTACGGCCTGTGTGAATCTTGGCCGCGAGAGGTCCCACTTTCTCTTTCAGCTTGCGGATGACGAGCGTGTGTACGTCTTCATCTTCCGCATCCTCGAAAAACGATGGGTTCCTGGCTTCGGTTGCAATCGCGTCGTATGCATCGAGCACGCTCCGGCATTCTTCTTCCGTGAGGATGCCGACCGCCGATAACGCTTTTGCGAACGCCTTCGAACCCTCGACATCGGCAAAGATCAGCTTGCGGTCCAGATCGAGGGAGCGTGAGAATTTCTCGAAGACCTCTGAGGGTCCGGCCTCAAATCTGCCGCCCCAGAGTTTCATCGCAGCGAAGCTCGAGCTTTGATCGGGAGCCCGATCAGGTTAATGAAGCCGAGCGCGTCCTTCTGGTCATAAGCGGAACCCATAGTGAAGCTCGCCAGATCGAGATTGTGAAGGGAGTTGGGGCTTCTCCGGCTGACCGGTTCGATCGCGCCGGAATGCAGGCGCAGCTTGATCTCGCCTGTGACGGGTTCCGATAACTTTTCGAAGAACGCATCGAGCGACTCGCGCAACGGAGTAAACCAGAAGCCGTTGTAAACCAGCTCGCCATAATCTAACGCCAGCTTTTGTTTGTAGTGCAGCGAGTCACGGTCAAGCGTTAGCGCTTCCAGTTCCCGGATCGCCGCCAGGAGAATCGTACCGCCCGGCGTCTCGTAACAGCCTCGCGATTTCATTCCGACGAACCGGTTCTCAACGATGTCGATGCGCCCAATCCCGTGCTCGCCTCCTGTCTTGTTCAACTGCTCGAGAAGTGCGACGCCGTCTACATGCGCGCCGTTTAGCGAGACTGGTATGCCATGCTCGAAACCGACCGCCACTTCGCTGGGTGTCGATGCTGCTTGCGCAGGGCTCTTCGTGATCATCCAAACCTCGTCCGGAGCGGCTCGCGCGGGATCTTCCAAATCGCCGCCTTCGTGGGAAATGTGCCAGATGTTGCGATCGCGGCTGTAGATTTTGGCAGTCGATTGCGAGATGGGGACGTTATGAGCGCGGGCATACGCGATCGCATCCTCGCGGGAAACGATGTCCCATTCCCGCCAGGGCGCGATGACGGGCAGATCGGGAGCGATCGATTTATACGTCAGCTCAAACCGAACCTGGTCGTTGCCCTTCCCAGTGCATCCGTGCGCGAGAGCATCGCAGCCGAATTCCATCGCAATCTCGGCTTGCCGCTTCGCAAGCAGAGGGCGTGCAATGGACGTCCCAAGAAGATATTTGTGCTCGTAAACGGCTCCGGAGCGCACCAGCTTCCAAAGATAATCGCTGACGAACTCCTCGCGCATATCTTCGATATAAACCTCGGAGGCGCCGGTCGCGAGCGCTTTTTGTTCGAGACCCGCCAGTTCCTCCTCGCCCTGCCCGATATTGCCGCAAACTGCTGCAATTTCGCACCCGTAGCGCTCCTTCAGCCAGGGAATGATGATCGAGGTATCCAGGCCGCCCGAATAGGCGAGCGCCACTTTCTTCGGTTTCACGTAAGCATTACAGCAAACCGCGGCTCCGAAGCTGGCAGGCGGGTTACGCAAGCAGCATGAGAAGTAGCGCCTTGTGGATGTGCAAACGATTCTCCGCTTGATCGAACACCACCGACCGCGCGCATTCCATGACGCCGTCCGTCACTTCCGAACCTCGGCGCGCGGGTAGGCAATGCATGAAAATCGCATCCGGCCGCGCCTGTGCGAGAAGAGTCTCGTTTACCTGATACGGGCCAAAGATTCGTTTGCGCGACTCGACTTCAAATTCTTGCCCCATACCGGCCCAGACATCTGTATACACCGCATGCGCCGATTTCACCGCGGCGGCAGGACATCGCACAATTTCGATTTCGCCGCCGGACACAGCGGCGAATCGCCGGGCACGCTCTAGGATGGCTGGTTTCGGTTCATAGCCCAGCGGTGTTGCAACCGAACAATGCACGCCCAGTCGCGAGCAGCACAGCAGCAGTGAATGCGCCACGTTATTCCCATCACCGACATATGCGAGCTTAAGTCCGCGCAAATCTCCGAAATGCTCCTTTAGCGTGAACATGTCGGCAAGCGCCTGGCATGGATGATACATGTCGGTCAGGGCATTAATCACGGGTACCCGCGACCACTGAGCAAGCTCGTCTACGGTTTCTTGCGAGAACGTGCGTGCCACAATAGCGTCAGTCCAGCGCGCCAGATTTCGCGCGATGTCCTTCACAGGCTCCCGGTCAGCGATCGGGCCGGTCAACCTGACCGAGTCGCCGCCCAACTGCTTGATCGCCAATTCGAATGTCAAACGAGTGCGTAGCGATGGCTTTTCGAACAGAAGGCCCAAGTAGCGCCCCTTGAGCGCCGGTGCGAACCTTCGGGGCGAATATTTCACTTGGAACGTCAGCTCCAATAATCTGACTACCTGTTGAAGTGAGAGGTCGCTATCGCTGCGAAGATTGATCGGCCCGGCCTGCGCCGGGGTCGGGGACGCCCAAGGCAGCTACTTCAGAAATCCGTTCCGTTGCGTAAGTATTCACCAAATAGAATAATTACACACCGACCAAGCCAGAGCAAGCCTTGTCTAGGCGATCGCTATTTTCTTGCCTTTCACCGCCGCTTGGGGCCTCTTTCTCGTCGCCGAGGGCTGGCTATCGCGCTGTGCCTTCTGCTCCTGCTTCATGCTGTCGGGCTGTTTTTGCCAGGCATCCCATAGCTTGGCTATGTTCTTCGTAAATCGCTTCGGCTTCTCTTCGTAAACGCGCTGGCCAAGCGAGGTCGACTTTTCACGCAGCTCTTTTTGATGTTGATCGGCGAGCGTGAAGAACAACTGGATATCCTGAGCCTCCCCGTATTTTTCGGGTTCGCTCTGGAGCTTTCCTCGAAGCACAACCAAGTTGTGATCGTCGCCCAACCATGTCTCGAGATTCTTCAAACTCGCTTCGTGCGCCTGCATCACTTCGGTCCACAGGCTCTCGAGAAGACGCACGTGATACCAGTGATCCTTCACGCGCTTGCGCCATTCGTGATAATTCTCCGGGCAAGGATCGGCCTGCGCCGCGGCCATGGCCCTCCGGCCTTTGCGGTACCGGAATTCGAGGCCGCCCGCAATTGTCCGGAATCCGTCGGTTTTGAGCGGCAACTTTTCGGCACGGCGGCGGGTGGCGCGCAGGATCGCGGCGGCGTCCGTCGCGACCTTCCCGCTATCCAGCATTTTCTCCACATCCCGTTTGCTGCTCTCGAGTCCCTTGCGGATCGAAGCCAGGCCGTTCGCCTGCAGGTTGTCCTTGTATCGGTCCAGCACCCCATCAAACGTTTCGATGATTGCTTTGGCATCGCGAAGCTCTGAAAGCTTACGCCCGATGTCACGCAGACGCCCGTTCTCCTTCCGGTACACGCGTCCCAGCTCGGGTTCTACCAGTCGCAGCGCGCCTCGAATTTTCTTGATGCTTTTTCGAGCCTCGTGCACCGCTTCGTCGGGGTTTTTTGTGCGATGATTCGTGAGCTGCTTCACCGCGTCGTCAATCTCTTCCCCGATCACTCGCTTAATTCCTTCGGGTACAGATTCGCCGGCTTTTAATCGATATGCCATTTCTAGGAATGCCCTTCCTGTGGAGACGTAGGCGCGACATTCGTTGTATCGCCTCCGAATTCCTTGTCGGCCTCTTCGTTGCGGCCTAGCAATCGCAATGCCGCCGACGTGACGTGTTCCGCAGTAAAACCGAAATGCTTCATGTTTTCCTCACCTGGGGCAGACGCGCCATAGTGATCGATTCCAATCATGATTCCTTCATCGCCAGCCCAGCGGCACCATCCGAATGTGGACGCTGCTTCGACGCTCACGCGCTTTTTCATCGCTTTCGGCAGCACACTTTCGCGATATGCGTCGTCTTGCGCCTCGAATAGATTCCATCCCGGCATGCTGACGACGCGAGCCTTCACGCCATAATCCCTCAGCTTCTCGCGTGCCTTCATGCACAGCGACACTTCGGACCCCGAGCCGATCAAAATCACATCCGGAGCCCCGCCTTCGGCTTCTGCAAGGATATAAGCGCCCTTCGAAACGTCGCCGTTCTCTACGTTGCTCCGATCCAGATGCGGCACGTTCTGCCGCGTCAAGGCGAACAATGTGGGACCATCATGCGTGATTGCGGCCGCCCATGCTTGTGAAGTTTCCGTCGCGTCGGCCGGACGCATAACGCTCAGCCCCGGAATCGCGCGCAAACTGGCGAGCTGCTCAATCGGCTCGTGCGTGGGACCGTCCTCCCCGACCGCAACACTATCGTGAGTAAAAATATAAAAGGCCTTCAGCCGGCTTAACGCTCCCAGGCGAATTGACGGCCTCATGTAATCGGAGAACACAAGGAACGTCGCGCTAAATGGCAACACTCCTCCGTGCGCTGCCATGCCGTTAATCGCTGCGCCCATAGAGTGCTCGCGAACACCGAACGCGAAGTTGCGTCCCGCATACCCCCAATTTCCGCCTACGGCACCCTGTGTTCCCGGACCCTCCGCTTCCGGCGGCTGGAAATCGCCCATACCTTTCAGAGCGGTATTCGTCGAAGGATTCAGGTCCGCCGATCCGCCAATCAAATTCGGGATGTGCTTGGCGAGCGCATTCATCACTTCTCCGCCTGCGACGCGTGTCGACATCGGCTTATCGTCGGGCTTCCATTTCGGCAAGTCGGCGTTCCAGTTCGCTGGAAGCGTTCCGATTATCACCTGCTCGAATTCCGCCGCTTCGTTCGGAAAATCCTTCTTATATGCTGCGAGCTTCTTCCGCCACTCATTTTGCGCTTTGGCGCCTTTGGCAACGGCCTGCCGGAAATACTTCACCGCGTCTTCGGGCAGATAAAACTTGTCCATGCTCGGCCAGCCCAGCGCTTTCTTCGCGGCCTGCAATTCTTCGTCGCCAAGCGGATTGCCGTGCGCGGCGAACGTGTCCTGCTTTTTCGGGCTGCCGTAACCGATATGAGTGTGGACCAGAATCAAAGAGGGACGGCGGCGCTCCGCCCGCGCTTCTTCAATCGCCTTCGATATGTCCTCCGTGTTATTGCCATCGTGAATGTGGCGCGTATGCCATCCATAACCCTCGAACCGCTTGGCGACATCTTCGGTAAAGGTAAGGTTGGTCGCGCCCGCGAGCGAAATGTGGTTCTGATCATAGAGGAAGATCAATTTCCCGAGCTCCAGGTGACCGGCAAGCGATGCCGCCTCCTGCGTAACGCCCTCCATTAAGTCACCGTCGCTGCAGATTGAAAACGTATAGTGATCGACAACCTTGTGGCCGGGACGGTTGTAGCGCGCACCCAGCCAAGCTTCCGCCATCGCCATGCCCACCGCGTTGCCAAAGCCCTGCCCTAGGGGTCCCGTGGCAACTTCCACGCCCACCGTGTGCCCGCGTTCCGGATGTCCGGGCGTCTTGCTGCCCCATTGCCGGAATCGCTTAATTTCCTCCAGAGGCAGATCGTACCCTGTCAAATACAGCAGACTGTAGAGCAGCATGGAACCATGCCCGGCTGAGAGAACGAACCGATCGCGATCGAACCATTGTGGATCTTTGGGATTGAACTTCAGAAACTTCGTCCACAACGTGTAGGCCATCGCGGCCGCGCCCATCGGCATGCCCGGATGGCCCGAGTTCGCGTTCTGCACGGCGTCGGCCGATAAAAACCGGATCGTGTTAATGCACAGATCTTCAAGCGTTTGGGTTTCCGTAGCGGGCAAAGTTTGCGCCTCCCTATACAGGGTACGTCACGCAAAAAACGCCCAGCGGTGTTCTATATTTGTTACCAGCGGTGAACTTTCCCAACCTGCTGACACTCGTCCGGATCTTCTTAGTGCCGCTCCTCGTCGCGGCTCTCGTCCAGCAGAATTTTCGGGTTCATTGGGGCGCGAAGCTACTTCTCGCCAACGATTTTTTCGCGCTCACTGTGTTTCTTGCGGCCGCTTCTACAGACCTTCTCGACGGCTATCTCGCGCGCCGCTGGAAACAAGTCACGACGGTGGGCACACTCCTCGATCCGATCGCCGACAAGCTCCTCATTTCGGCCGCTCTCATTTCGCTGGTTGAAATCCGGCAACTGCCAGGCTGGCTGGTGATTCTCATCATCAGCCGCGAATTCGCCGTCTCAGGACTGCGCAGCATCGCCGCCGCGGAAGGCTACACGATCAGCGCAAACGAGCTCGGGAAATCGAAAATGCTGTTGCAAGTGGTGGGCGTTATGCTCGTGATGCTAGCGATTCGCTGGCCTGCACTTCGTCTGGCGGCGCTCGCCTCAATGTGGGCTGTAGTGATTTTTGGGCTGGCGTCGGCCGTTTCTTACTTCCGGAAATTCTGGCGCAGGGTGGACATGAGCATTAAGCTGCGACGTCGCCACGAGCTTATTCTCATGGAACGGCAAAAACGCCGTTTGAAACGCGCCGCCAAGTACCGCGACGCCGTTGCAGAGGAACCCGCTTCTATTCGCCGGTCGGGGTGAAGCTTGCCAAAGCTATTGCGGCCGTGGTGGTGCCGAGAATCTCGTAATTGTCTCGGGTGAAGACCACTGTCCGGACTTGGCCCCGAGGCCCGAGTGTTCCAATTGATCGGCCGTTGAACAAGACGTTGAGCGCTCCCGCGTTTCCGGTTCGTATACGGGCCATCTCGCGCCCTTGCAAAATTTTCGTTTGCGCCGCCGCAAGCATTCCGCTGTAGATCTGCTTGCCATCGCTGATGATGGAAAGCCACGCAGGCTCGAGAGCCGAGACTTCCACGCGGAACGCATTCTCAGGCTCCGCTGCCGTCGCAGAAGATGCAGCCGCAGCGTTCGTTTGCGGTGGTGGCGCTTCAATCCCGGATCGAGCGGCGCTCGCTTGCGTAATGACCCTGGCGCTATCAACCGTTGCTGGTTGCGCCGTCGGCACTTGCGTGATCTGAGCCGGTGCGGCGCTCCGTTCGGAACCAAACGACTTAACGAAGTCGATAGCTGATGTCTGTAACTGCGCTCTTGAGTGTTGCCACAACGCGTGAAGTGTGGAGCAGGCAGCCAGCATCACTACGAGCGACAGAACCGAATACACCGACCGCAGTTTCTTGGGACGGCTGGGTCGAAGGGCCGGGACTTTCGGGGTCACCGCCTGTTGCTCGAGCGCGCGCTGGCCAGGCACCATCGGCTCGGGAACGGCGCTCATCGCCGCAGCGAGCGGCGTTGAAACTACTTCGGGCGGCAAGCCCAAAAATGCGGCAAACTGCCGAACGAAGCTCCTATAAAAGAAGGCGCCGTGAATTGCGGCGATATCATCGCTCTCAATCGCTCGCAGATGCTTGACAGATACGCGAGTTTCGGCGCTGACCTCTTCTAGCCCAACGCCCTGGCGCAGACGCTCGCTGCGGAGTATGCTTCCTACCGACTCCATGGTTCCCAATCCGACGGATCGCTCAGCTCAATGTAAAAGCTATAATACAACAGTGTTTTCCCTATCCCGCTCTTCTCAGGGCGGGGTGTATTCCCGGTACTATCCCTCGCCTACCCGAACTTGATACAGTGCGTAAATCTAATCGGTTCATCTGGCTCGCAACTTTAGCTCAGGCTTCACTTCTATCGATCGTTTCGGGCGTGGCGAACGGAAAACCCGTAACCACCCCTGTATTCCGCGGAAGCGCCGCATTGGCCGCTACCAGCCGCGCGGTGTCCTTCGGAGAGCGGCCTTCCGGTTCGGAGGCGCTGCAACAACTACGTGCCTGGATCGTGTCGGAAATCAAACTGCTCGGCGCAGAAATTTCACTTGATTCGTTCAACGGCCAAACGCCGGACGGCCCGGTTCCGATGGTCAATATCATCGTAAAGTTCCCGGGTTCGTCGGGGAAAGCCATCGTGATCAGCGGCCATTACGACACGAAACGTATCGCTATGGTGCATTTCGTGGGCGCGAACGACGGCGGCTCCTCGACCGGGGTTTCTGATGGAGCTGGCCCGGGTAGTTTCCACGCTCAAACACCCCGACGACATCTATATCGTGTTTTTCGATGGCGAAGAAGACGGTGGTAAATTGGACTGACTCCGACGGCCTCTACGGCAGCCGCCATTTGCCGACAAAGTGGCGCGCGGACGGGACTCTGCCCCGTATCAAGGCGCTGATCAATGTCGACATGATCGGGGACAAGAATCTCGACATCAAGCGATGACGAAAACTCTTCGGAATCCCTGCGGAGAATGATGTGGCAAGTCGCGGCCCGGCTGGACGATCCCAAGTATTTCCGGCACGATCCCGGCGGGATCGAGCGACGACCACAAGCCCTTCGCGGAATTCGGGGTGAACGTCATCGACATCATCGCCGATGTCGGCCCAGAATGGTCAACAGCGCCTTTCGGGTCTTATTGGCATACCGCGCAGGACACGATGGACAAGCTCAGCGCGCACAGCTTCCAGGTGGTAGGGGACGTCGTTTTGGGGATGCTGAAGGAGTTGGAAAGCCGGAGCTAGCGCGCGCTGCCAAGCTTTGCGGCGGCTTGCCGATACTCGGCGGTTTTCGCGTTATCCGCGTTCCACTCGGGCGGATTGCGATCGTTTGCGACAGCCCATACGACACGGGCGATCAGCCGGTCAACTTTTGTCATCTCCGGAAAATCGATCTTCTGCCACTCGTCCTTAAGTCCGTGGTAATCGGGGAAATCGTAGGAAGTCCCGATGGTCAAATCCGGTACGCCGGCGCGCGCAAAGCTGTAATTATCGCTGGCCCGAAAATATGGATCCGTCTCCTTGGTTTTGACCATCTTGACGCCACTGGCCTGAGCTGCTCGTTCGATTACAGGAGTGATGCTCGTATACCCATAGCCCGTCATGGTGGCGTTGCCCTTTCCCAGATCCGAATCGCTGCGGCCCACTTGCTCGATGTTGATATTGGCGATGGTCTGGTTCAGCGGGAACAGTGGATGCTGCACGTAATAGCGCGACCCCAATTCTCCGCGCTCTTCACCGCAGAACAGGAGAAACACGATCGAGCGCTTGGGGCGATGTTTCACTTTCGCAAATGCGGAGGCGATCTCGATTACCGAAACGGTTCCGCTGCCATCGTCATTCGCGCCATTGAAAATCTGATCGCCGTCCGTCGATGCCTTGTGTTCGGACAGCCGCCCGCCGGTCGCGAGCGTGCCCAGGTGATCGTAATGCGCGGAAACAATCACGTAGGTGTCTCGTAACTGCGGGTCGGAGCCTCGCAGGATTCCAACAACATTTTGGGATTTGATCGGCTCGTCTATTTTGTCGTGAGCCCAGGGACTACTCTTCGCGATGTCCGTGAGATCGGCGGATTGGAAATAACTGCCGCTGTTCCCGGGCTCGATTCCGGCTGCGCGGAAGCGCGAAGCGATGAATTCCGCCGCAGCGTTCAGGCCCGGTGATGGCGTCCACCGTCCGGCGAGCGCATCGGACGCGAGAAACGAGAGATTCGCGCGCAACGAATCGGTGGAAATTGCTCGAAGCGCGTGCGTCAGATCCGCCTTGCCGCTGAAAAAAATGAGCGCGGCAAAGCACGCGAACTCCGGAAATTTCATGTGATCGCTACCGCTTCGTCGAAGCAGTTTGCGGTCCTGGAGCGGCTTTGAAGCTGGTATCCAATACCGGGCGCAAGGAAGCCAGAGTCACCTGGCCGTTATAGCGCTGGCCGTTGATGAAAATTGTTGGGGTCCCTTGGACGCCTGCCTGCTCTCCGTCTTGCACATCCCGCTGGATCTGCTCGCGGACTTCGGTTGAATCCCAGTCGGCCTGAAAGCGTTTGAGATCGAGCCCGTTCTGCTTCGCGAGTTCGATTATCTTGTCGCGAGAGAGGTCGTCGCGATTTGCAAACATCGCATCGTGCATGGGCCAGAACTTTCCCTGCTTCTGCGCCGCAACTGCCGCCGCAGCCGCAAGCTGGGCTTGAGAATGAATGTCCAGCGGAAATTCTTTGAAGACGAGTTTGACTTTGGCCGGATAGGCTTTGAGAACATCGCGCAACCCTACCATGGCGACGGCGCAGTACGGGCACTGAAAATCTGAGAACTCGACGACGGTTATGGGCGCATGTTCGGGACCGGTGAAGGGAGCGCCTCCGATTGGAATGGAGATCGGATCTTCAAGCAACGCGGTCGGCGCTATGTGCGCGAAATGCGACGCATCAGCCGCCGCGATGGCATCCGCTTCGCTCTTTCCATGCGCGATGGCATCGATCACGACGGAAGCCAAACCGCGGCTATAGCTGCAGTTCGGATCGACCATCCGGCATTCGGCCAGTTTCATTCCGCAACCGCACGAGCAATCGTGTTCCCGCAAAATCTTCAACACGATCGCTTGCTGCGGCGCCGTCAATTTGCTGAAATCGGTTCCCGGCAGCGACGTTGCCGTCTTCCAGTCCTGCGCCGCGAGGAAGCAGACGCTCAGCAATAGCAAACTAGCGAGCCGCAAAACGACGCATGAACTTTGCGGGAGGGAACGGTTCATCTTTCCATTGTAGAGGCGGAGGACGGGTTTTTACCGTCTTCAAAAAAGAGCGCCGAGCGGAGAGGAGGCGAAAAGATGGTCGTTGCGGGTAAAAACACAGGATGCGCCGAGTTTAGCCTCGCTCTCCGAGTTACATTCGAGCGGCGCGGACAATGCGGTATTCCCATGCTCCCGAGCGCATCTGGTCGTAAACTGCGGAGCCGGGGAGAGCCAGAAAGTTGTCGATCGTAGCGCTTCGCTCGCCGAAGGCCTGCGCTCGGGTAGCAGCGACGTCGTCGCAGGAAGCAAGCACGTTCCGAGTGATGTTTCGCTCGTGTATTATTTGAAATCCGAGGGGGCCGAGAAGCGCCCGAATTTCCATCCAACGCGGCACTGGCAAGAGGTCTGTGTAGAGAAACCGGCCGTCGGACACGAGTACACGGCGGACCTCGGCGAAGAACGCCCGCAAATTGGGGTAGGTGTGCGAGGACTCGATATTAGTGACCACGTCGAAGGCGCAGTCGTCGAACGGCAGATGCTCGGCATCCCCAACCTCAAAACGGGCAGGGTGCCGGTGAGTTTTGCGGCAGAAGGCCACGGCTTCGGGCGCGAGATCGACGCCGGTGGCTTCCGCGTCAAAGTGCTCGGCCAATCAAGGCCACAGTGCCGCCGCGCCCACATCCGACGTCGAGGACGCGACGGCCTTGCAGGGCGGTTCCGCCGATCAGCTCGAAAGCGAGCCGGACGGAGCTTGGATTGAAGACGAGATCCGGCACCTCGAAGCGCGCTTCGTCGCCCTCACCGAGGCTGATATAGCCGTAATTGAGGAAGAAGGACGCATCTCCGACGCCCGACCTCTCAAGACGCCGCGTCACGTCATTGTAGAACTCACGATAGCTTGCCTTAGCGGCGGCCCCAGGCGCTTCGCCTTCGAGAGCCATTGCGGTCGGCACGGCGACCTCGACCGTTGGTAGGCCGGCGGGCGCGCCGTCAACACCGCCGCGAGATTGCGCCTGATCTACGAGCACTGCGAGCTCTGCCACCGTAGGGGCCTGAAACAGCTTCAGCACGGGCATCTCGATTTGGAAACGATCGCAGACCTGAGATGCGACTTGGGCCGCCAGCAACGAGTGACCTCCGAGATCAAAAAACCGGTCGTGCACTCCGACGCACTCTATGCCGAGCTGAGCTCCCCAGATCTCGGCGAGCGCGCGCTCCGTTTCTGTGCGAGGCTCTACAAAGACAGTGGGCAAGTTCGGGCGTGGATGGCGCTCAATAATAATTCCTTTCCCGGGCGCTGCATCGGCATGGCGGACCCAAGCTTTCAGACGAGCGGCAAGATCATCGACAACGACGAGCGCACGGGACCCGATCTCGGTCCCCAGGAGCCGAAGGAACGCTTCCTGTCCTTCGGGGGGCTGGATGGCAGTGGGCATGCTTGTGGCCTGGGCTTCAGCAGCGTTGTCCCAAGCGTCCCAATCAATACTGAGCCAGTGGTCTCCACTGGCCAGTGCTAGGACATCGAGCATCGCGTTTGCACCGGAGTAAGCCGCCAACCCGAGGCCACCTAAGACGGTAGAAATCGAGGAATGCAACACCCACCGGCGGGGCTCGCGGCCGCGCAGCGCGTCCATTAGAAAAAAGAGGCCGCGTAATTTCGGTGAGAACTGTGCGTTGACGACGGCCGGCCCGGTTTCTGCCGCTGAGGCAAACGCGGCCGCATCAATTCTTGCTGCTCCATGTATAACCAGATCGAGCGGGCCGAAGCGGGCCACAGCGGCATCAACCGCTGCGCTCACCTGAGCGGCATTGTTGAAGTCGGCCGTGAGCACAAGAACCTTATCCCCCTGTGCCCGCATGCGAGCGAGCCGCCGGAGCAGCGTGCGGAGCTCAGGGGCGGTCGACTGGTCTTCACTTTTGGCTTCCCACTGGCTTGGTTCAGGAAGGACGGAGCGGCCAATCAGGATAAGGCGCGCGCCCATCCGGTCATACATTGCCTCGGCAAGGGCCATCCCCATATGTCCCAGGCCACCCGTGACCATCACGACGGGATGCTCGGGCAGCTTCTCAGGAGGATTCACAGAGCCGATCACGACCGGCTCGAAAGCCTCGATGAAACGACGCCCGCTACGGAGGGCGACCGCCGGCTCGGGCGCGTCCGCCGCGATCTCTGCGAGGAGCAGATCCGGTACAGAAGAATCGGCGTCAACATCGATGTGAGCGACACGGAGCCCGGGGTGCTCTTGAGGCAGCACTCGTGCAGAGCCCCTGCCAAGCGCTCTCGGTGGATCGAGCACATCGGTTTCGTGTACGCGGCCGGTGCCGCGCGCCACCAACAGCATGGGAAGCGGGCGGACTGTCGGTTGACCGCTGAGCGCATGCGCGAGGCGCATAGGACCGAGCAGGGTGATAAGGGCCGCAGCGTCGAGATCGGTGGCGCCTGGCGCCCCCGCGGTCCAGCAGTCGATGACACCAGCCAGACGCGTGCCAACGGCGCATACCTGCGCAGCCAATTGCTGGAACGACTCGGGCTGCGAGGGATCGAGGAGATATTCGCCGTCACTAGTGCGATGGAAACCGCCGTCCTGTTTGACGCGTTGTTTAACGACGATCGGATGCGCCCCGACGGCCGTGAGTCGATCGAAGACAGTTGCGCCGAGACCTGTCTCCTCGTCGAAGACCAGGATGCGGCGTCCGTTGAGGGAGACAGGGTCACCTTTGGCGGGCGGCACTTCACGCCACATTGGCTTATAGAACCAAGCGGAAGTGTTGCGGAGCTCCAGTGGGGGCGCTGCGGCTCCGGGGCGGGCGCCGATCCAATAGCTCTGGCGCTCGAAAGGGTAGGTCGGCAGACTGACCCGGGCCCTACGCTCCGCGCGGTGGAAGCCATCCCAATCGACAGCGACGCCGTTCGCCCACAATTGCCCGAGCGCGTTGAGAATCACCTCGGTATCCGGTCGCCGGGTATCGGCGCCGGGGAGAGATGTCAGGCAAACGGGTGGATTGCCGTCGGCGCGGACGGTTTGGGCCGCGAAGGTCACAAGCGTGTTTCCGGGGCCGACTTCGAGGTAGATCGGGTGTTTGCCGGCCAGGCTGTTGGCTTCGGAAAGAGCGAGCATGCCGTCGGCGAATCGGACGGGAGACCGGAGCTGAGCGCTCCAGTATTGCGGTTGGGTAACATTCGCAGCGGCCCATTTACCTGAAAGCGTGGCCACGAAGGGGATGGCCGGCCTGGAAAGCTTGACGCGCGAAACGAGGTCTTTGAATTCTTCCAATATTGGATCCATCATCGACGAGTGGAAGGCGTGTGAGGTGTGAAGGCGGCGGGCGGGAACAGACTCCGCAGCTAGAGCGCTGTGCACGCGCTCGATGGCATGGTCCGGCCCCGAGAGCACGGACAGACCAGGTGCGTTGATGGCCGCCAGAGACACGTCGCTGTCTACGAACCGCGCGAGCGCTTCCGCCGGAGCCATGGCTGCCAACATAGATCCACGGGGCAGAGCCGAAATAAGCTGCCCTCTACGGGCTATAAGTCCGAGAGCGTCCTCGAGGGTCATGACGCCCGAAAGTGTCGCAGCGATGTACTCACCGACGCTGTGGCCGATCATCGCGGCGGGCTCAATTCCCCATGACTTCCACAGCTCGGCGAGCGCGTATCCGATTGTGAAAAGCGCCGGCTGCGCCCATTTCGTATCTTTCAGAGCCTCTGCAGCGTTTTTGCGGCCGCGCGGTCCGGGAAAAAGCAGGCGGCGCAGGTCTGCTCCCAAGGCAGGCTTGAGCATGCGCGCGCAGTGGTCAATTGCGCGGCGCACCACGGGCTCGTTTTTGTAGAGACCAGCAGCCATCCCCGGATATTGCGAGCCTTGGCCGGGGAACATAAAAATTACGGGCTGGTCTGGAATCGAGGGAATGGCGCTGAGGCGTTCCGGCTCGCTGAGGAGATCCGCGGTGTTGATCAGATCGTCGCTCGCAGCCACGAGCGCTCGTCGATACCGAAACGAGCGGCGACCGACATGAAGGGTATGGGCGACATCAGCGAGGTGCAGTTCCGAGTGAGCTTTGAGGTGGGCCGCGAGCCTGGCGGTTGCGTGATCAAGAGCCGCCTCGCTGCGCGCGGAGAGCACGATGAGCTGATGAGGGCGGCGCTCGACAGGAGCAGGTTGCTCCGGCGCTTCCTCAATCACAAGATGCGCATTCGTGCCGCCAACACCGAACGAGCTCACTCCAGCACGGCGCGGAGAACGATTACGCTCCCACTGGCGCAATTTCGTTGTGACATAGAAGGGACTTGAAGCTAAGTCGATGGCGGGGTTCGGCGCGGCGTAGTGCACGGTGGGGGGGATTGCGCCGTGCTCCAGCGCGAGCACGGTCTTCATCAAACCGGCGATACCCGCGGCGCACGAAAGGTGGCCGAAATTCGATTTGACGGACCCGACCGCACAGAACCCGCGCCGATCGGTGCTGGCTTTGAAGACCTCGGTCAAGGCGGACATCTCGATGGGGTCACCGAGAATGGTCCCGGTTCCGTGCGCCTCGACATAGCCGATGGACTCGGCAGAGATGCCCGCGGTGGCGTGGGCGGAGCGGATCGCTGCCGCTTGACCTCGAAAGCTAGGGGCAGTGTAACCGACCTTGTCGTTACCGTCGTTGTTCAGTCCGGCGCCAAGAACGACCGCGCGCACGTTGTCGCCCTCGGCCAGGGCGTCGGCGAGGCGTTTTAGAACAACAATGCCAACGCCGCTTCCCACGATCGTGCCCTGAGCGTTAGCATCGAAAGGACGGCAGTGGCCGTCGGGAGAGAGAATCGATCCGGCGGTGTACATGTAGCCGCCGCGTTGAGGAACTCTTACGGTTACTCCGCCGGCAAGCGCCATATCGCAGCGGTGGTGCTCCAGGCTTTCACAGGCGAGCGAAACCGCGACCAGCGAAGTGGAGCATGTGGTCTGCACGACGACGCTGGGGCCCATCAGATTGAGCCGGTATGACACCTGGGTGCAGAGATGATCTTTGTCGTTGGTGACCATCAACTGCATGCCGTCGATGTATTTCAAGGAATCGAGGTTGAGATAGAGCTGATACAGGTAGGTGCTGAGCTCGGAACCGCCGAAGACGCCGATGGGACCCGGATATCGCGCGGGATCATAACCCGCATCTTCCAACGCCTCCCACGCGGTTTCAAGGAAGAGGCGATGCTGCGGGTCGGTAAGCGAAGCGTCGCGCGCGGAGAATCCGAAGAACTCGGCGTCGAACTCGTCGACGGCGTCGAGGACGGGCGATGCATTCACGTAACCGGGAAGGCGGAAGACTGTATCGGGCACGCCGCTGGCGCGCATTTCGTCGTGGCTCAGAACCGCAATTGACTCGACGCCCTCAGCCAAGTTCTTCCAGTACTGATCGAGATCGTTGGCACCGGGAAACCGCCCCCGCATACCGATAATCGCGATAGGCTCGGCTTGTCTTGAGGGCGCCCCGTTGCGGTGAACGCCGTTGCCACGGGTCATTTGTTACGGCTCCCGGTGTGTTGTTGATGTGGTGTCTTTCGCGGCTGCAGCTGACTGAGTGGCGATGATGCGGAGGGGTACTTCGATGCGGGGTTCCCCGTGACCGGTTACGTGCACGGCGCCGACGTACAGCGCATCCACGTCATAGTCGGATTCATCGAGGAGCAGCGACAAGCGAAGGATTCCCTCCTCGCCGGAAGCGAGCTCGAGCGAATCGGGGGTGATCGTAACTTTCGGAGCGAACGCCGGGCCCACGCCATCCGCGCGCCGGACATCGCTTACCGAGCAACGGATGATGGCTCGCTCCGGGTTGGTATTGGCGAGCGATAGAGAAGCCGACGCGGTTTCGTTAAGCGCGGCAGACAGATTGAGCACGAAAGGAGCTTCTTTGTCGCCTCGGTTGGCGTTTGCCAACACGCTCGAGAGATAGTCCCGCTGGTAACTGGTCAGAACCTCATTGAGACCGTTCAGCAGATCGAAGTACAGCTTGCCTATCTTCCGGAGGTGTACGGGGAGGCGGCGCGCGAAGTAGTCGGACGTGGCCTGCTGGAGCTGGCTGGGTGCCGTATCTCCGGCAGCCGCTCGCTCAAGGTGGGATTGATAGATCTTTGCCGCTCTGGCGCTGAGCTGACCGGCGTAATCGGTGAGCTGCTGAAACCATTTGACGGGATCTGTTGCGTCGAATTGGGGCGGCGAAGCCTCTGAAGTAGGAATGCCAGGCGTGACTAGCTCCGCCTGCTCCTGCAAGAACAGAGTGCCGATCTGTACCAGCCCACTAAAAAACCGGGAGCTCAGCGCTGTAAGTTTGTTCGCGTGCTCAGCCCCGCGTGCTTGGGCGAAACCGGGCAATAGGTCTTGGAGGGCTGACGGCGCGAGCTGGCCCCGTGCCACGCACTCTAATACCTGCTGGAACAACTCAAGACTTTTGGCTGATTGACTCGTGGAGCGGGTGAGATACTGCGCGTACCAAGCCGCCCATTCCGCGGACCCGCCACCTAAATCGTAAGTCTGATCGTGCTGACTTGCGCTAGCAGCATGTGCAGCCACAACTGACCTCGTACGGATCGCAATCGCGCGGCAGGATGGCCACAGCGATGCGGATGGGCCGGTGATCGCAGCCGACTAGCCGGATATCCGTAGTCGCAACAATGCAGTTGTCCACATCGAAGGCAGACGTTCGCCCCGGAACGTTAAGGGTCTGCCGGGTGGCTGGTTTAGCGTGGGGTTGGGTTGATTCGTGGTCGCTGTATCATCGCCGCGGACCCTTACGACAAGGGTGACCTTCTGTTGCGCGCATGCTGCCAGAGTGAACGTCTTCGGCTCAAGCGCAACGGTTTCGACTGGGGCAGGCTTACCGCCACGAGTCGTCCAATCACTAAGCTCGAGCGTGATCTGCTTATCCCGGCGCCGTTCGTTCTCGACAACAACCGGGATTACGCGCTGCTCGCCCACACGCGAGTAAACGGCCAGGTCGACGTCGCCGATACAACAGAAGCATTCGCATGGATCGGGTCCGCAGCGGTGGCAATCGTGATCGTCGTGATGACGGCGGCTGTGAGAGCACTCCTCGCAGCAGCAGCCTGCCGGGTGCCGGTGGTGGCGATGGTGCTTCTGAACCGTGCCGGCCGGCGGCATAGTAGGGGGCGCCCCCGAGGCCTGGGTCGCGGTGCCCGCGCCGTAAAGTATCGTCCACCAGTCGCTAGGCTTGGTGTTGATCAAATCGCCGTAACTCTTGTTCCACCATCCGGAGAACGTCCGGTTCATCCAATCGGAAGGCGTCATCTGCATCCAATCGGAAGGTTTCATGCCATCCAATCGGAAGGCGTCATGGTCGTCCAATCCGGGCTCTTCTGGCTGGTTGTTGTTTCTCTCACGGTCTATCTCCTTGCATGTTTCTTGCGGTGCTTACTACCCGTCTCGCTCCCGGCTCTCTTCATAGCGTGGTGTTCAGGCTTCGATACGTGGCGCGCTCTCCAGAGGGCCATCTGATGAGACGATCACAATTTCGAGATCGCGGGTCAGCAGGGGCATCGTTCCGCGATAGCGGCTGTTCGGTGGCAGCTCTGTTTCCAGCGTGATCTCGAGATCGATTGCGGTTGTTGCTCCAGGGGCGATCTCGATGTTTTCGCCTAGCCTGCGAACCGACAGGCCGCCCCGCCGCCAGGCGCCCTCGTCCCTGATTCTGAGAAGCGCTAGGAGGGGCCCCTCGATCTTATCTTTCCCAATTCCTGCGCACTGCTCAAGCGCGAGTCGGACAGCGCGGTCCGGGATCACGTCGTCTTCAAGATCCACGTCGCCGAAATCGCCAATCGTGAAAGCGAGATTTCCGTCATTCGTCACCACGATCCGCCTGTGTTGGCGTTCGCCGCGACGATTCAGGACAACAATCGACTGCGGCGTCACGGTGAGATCAACTACCTCGGTAACATGGAGCTCTATAGGGCGAGATTGACCGACGATTTCCAGCTCGGCATGAAATTCGCCGGGCGGGGTTGTGGAAGGCAGGGCGAGCCTGAGGAGAACACGGCGTTCTTGATGAGGCCGAAGCACGAGAGTCGAAACCTTCTGACGCGATCGCCCGATCGTCAACACGCCACTTGGATCCGTCAAACCAACATCTCGGAGCACCAGGTGCGTGTCGCTTCGATTGTGGACGTGCAGGTTGCCGGTAAGTCGCGCGGGTGGACCGGCCAACACGAGCCGCTGGTCCTCAGTACCCGCGATGATCTCGTGCCGAATGGGTTCCGCCATTGCGGGGCTTCTATGGATCGATTCGGACGCGCAGACCGCCGACTTGACGGGTAGGCGGCTGGTGGACTGGCTGATGTGGAGGGCGTTGCGGCGGCCGAGCGGTAAGAGCGCCGCCCCAAGCCACTCTCGGCTGGCGATCAAGCTCTTCGATTACCGTTTCCTGCTGACCGGAGAACGTTAACCCCCAAACTTCGGCGCCGAACAGAGTGAATCCGATGTGGTGATGATACGGCTGGCGTATACAGACGCTCGGAATCTTGCCGATGTTGGCGGTCAGACAGAGATCGATGACGGCCGGCTTCAGATCGATGAACAAGCTGCTGTCGGTCTTGAGAGGCTCGATCTCGAGGTCAAGCTTGAGAGGGTCGATGGTGATATGAGTATCCGTTCCGAGATCGGCCTTGACGGGCTTGATTTCGAGAGTGCTGGAGTTCGAAGTCTGGAAGGGCTGAGGAAGCTCGAGCTTGAGATCCGCTTTGATGTCGTTGAGACCAGCGATGTCGATGGTACTGTTATCGTTTACGTCAATGGTCGTGTCAGCCATTGCAACCTCCGGCGGTACTCTGCCGCTTCCTATTACCAGGAGTACTACTGCCTAGATACTATACGAGGGCTGCAAGAGAGTCAATCGGAAATTCCGGGATGTATAGTTAAGAAGTCTAAAAGGATGGCGAGCCCAAAAGGTACTTGCTAGGTGGGCGGGAAACCGGCATTCCAAGGCTGTAAATCGACTCCGCAAAGCTCTACTCTGTAACCTGCTGCGCTTGCTTATAGATATTTTTCTTGACGGAACACTATATATAGGGACATCATAACGAAGTGCCTCCCCGCAGTCTGATTCGAAAACAGCTCCCCCGAAGAAAGGTCCTAAATGGGACAACTCAGCGTCAATCTCGCCATTAAGGCGAAGGAACTACATAGATCTCTGAAGCGAGAGGAGCGGGTCGGCGTCTCTTTTCCACGTTTTTTCACGGCCAAGCTGGAGGCGGGCGTTACGCCCTATGACCAGATCGCGTGGGAGCTGAGAACAGCTACCATCGGCTCAGACAAAGGATCGGTGATATTCGAGCAGCGCGACGTGGAAGTGCCTGCCGGATGGTCGCAGACCGCGACCAATATCGTGGCCAGCAAGTATTTTCACGGCCGCATGGGTTCGCCGGAGCGCGAATCGAGCGTGGCTCAGCTCGTTCACCGGGTGGTGGACACGATCGCCGATTGGGGACTTGGGGGCAATTACTTCCGGACGGCCGAAGACGCCGAGAATTTCCGCAGCGAGCTGGCTCACTTGATGCTCACGCAAAAGGCTTGCTTCAATTCGCCGGTTTGGTTCAATGTCGGCGTTCGGGAAGCGCGCGGCTACGGTTTCTATTTCGACGAAACCGAGCAGCAGGTGAAGAAGCTTCTGCCGGGCGAGACTCGTCCGCAGTGCTCGGCATGTTTCATCAATTCGGTTTCGGATTCGCTGGAATCGATTCTCGATCTCGCGAAGACCGAAGGAATGCTGTTCAAGTGGGGTTCCGGCACGGGCACGAACCTATCCAGCATCCGCGAAGAAGACGCTCATCTGTGGGGCGGCGGGCGTGCCTCGGGCCCGCTCAGCTTCATGAAAGGCTTCGATGCGTTCGCAGGCGTGATCAAATCCGGCGGCAAAACGCGACGGGCGGCCAAGATGGTCATTCTCAACTCCGATCATCCGGATATCGAGAAATTTATCTGGTGCAAGGCCAAGGAAGAGAAGAAGGCGCACACGCTTGTCGACGCGGGTTATGACTCATCGCTCGACGGCGAAGCGTACAGCTCGGTATTTTTCCAGAACGCTAACAACTCGGTCCGGGCGACCGACGAATTCATGCAGGCCGTGGCGGAAGATGCGGACTGGTGGACACGCAGCGTGGTGAACGGCTTGCCCAGCAAGCGTTATAAGGCCCGCGAGCTAATGCGCCAAATTGCGGAAGCGACGCATCAGTGCGGCGATCCCGGGATGCAGTTCGACAGCACGATTAACCGCTGGCACACGTCGAAGCAGACGGCGCGCATCAATGCGTCAAATCCCTGCTCGGAATACATGTTCCTGGATGATTCGGCGTGCAACCTTGCATCGCTGAATCTGATGAATTTCGTGGGTCCGGATAGCGCCTTCGATGTGGAAGCATTCCGCCATGCTGTCGATACCGTGACGCTGGCGCAGGAAATCATTGTCGATAACGCGAGTTACCCGACGGAGAAGATCGCCAAGAACTCGCATGATTTCCGCCCGCTCGGCTTAGGCTATGCGAATCTGGGCGCGCTGTTGATGTCGTTAGGGATTCCGTATGACAGCAAGCAGGGGCGCGATTTTGCGGCGGCGATCACCGCGATTATGTGCGGGCAAGCGTATCTGACAAGCGCCCGGATCGCCGAAGCCGTAGGCCCGTGCCCCGGATACGCGGAAAACGAAGAATCGTTCCTGGATGTGATTCGGATGCACTGGAACGCGGTGAATGGGATCGACAGCAAGCTGGTGCCTGCCGCGATGTGCAGGGCGGCGGAAGAATGCTGGCATCATGCTCATGAGCTTGGCGCGTGCGCCGGCTTCCGCAACGCACAAACCACGGTGATTGCGCCGACGGGGACGATCGGCTTCATGATGGACTGCGACACCACGGGTGTCGAGCCCGATCTCGCTCTCGTGAAATACAAGAAGCTTGTCGGCGGAGGCGTGATCAAGATCGTCAATAACACAGTTCCGCAAGCTCTCATCAAGCTGGGCTACACGCCCGGACAAACAGAGCAGATTGTCGCGCACATTGACGCTACGGGTACGATTGAGGACGCCCCTCACCTGAAGCCCGAACACCTGGCGATCTTCGATTGCAGTTTCCGTCCGCAAAATGGAAAGCGTTTCATACATCATACGGGTCATATCCGGATGATGGCGGCGGTCCAGCCGTTTATTTCAGGCGCGATTTCGAAGACCATCAACATGCCCGAGGAATCGACGGCCGAAGAGATCATGGAAGCGTACACGGAAAGCTGGCGTCTCGGCCTTAAAGCCGTGGCGATTTATCGCGACGGCTCGAAGCGCGTACAGCCGCTCAGCTCCGGCACCGGTAAAGGCGAGAAGAAGACGGGAGCGCCGGTTTCCGCCGCTCAGCCGCAAACGGTCGAGAAGATTGTGTATCGGCCGGTCCGCCGGAAGCTGCCCGACGAACGCCAATCCTTGACGCACAAATTTTCCATTGCAGGTCATGAAGGCTATATCACCGTCGGTCTGTACGAAGACGGCACGCCGGGCGAGGTCTTCATCTCAATGGCGAAGGAAGGATCGACCATCTCTGGCCTGATGGATACTCTCGCAACGTCCATCAGCTATGGATTGCAGTATGGCGTCCCGCTCAAGTTTTTCGTCGATAAGTTCAGCCATGTGCGTTTCGAGCCGAGCGGCTGGACCGGTAACGCGCAAGTTCCATACGCGAAGTCGATCATCGACTACATCTTTCGCTGGCTGGGAGCGCGCTTCCTCGGGATTACGGAAGCGACCGAAGCAGGCGAGGCGCCGAAGCTTCGTCCCACGGAAGCGGAGCCGCAGCAAGCGCTGCCCTTCGATGCTTCAGCCAGCGATGCGCCGCTATGCTCCGAATGCGGCAGCATCATGACCCGCAACGGCTCCTGCTATAAGTGCGAGAACTGCGGTGGCACCAGCGGTTGCAGCTAAACTGAAGTCGAGTTGAGTGACGTAGCAGCGGCGCCTCAGAAGGAAGCGGCGGCGAAGATCGCGTTTACGGTTCTCGCCGCCATCAGCTTCTGTCATCTGCTGAACGACATGTCGCAATCGCTGATTCCAGCGATTTACCCCATCCTGAAAGCGTCTTTCCACTTGGAATTCGCGCAGGTGGGGATGATCTCATTCACCTATCAGCTGACGGCATCCCTTCTGCAGCCGTTCGTCGGGATGTATGCCGATCGGCGGCCGAAACCCTATTCCTTGGCCGCCGGAATGGTATCCACTCTGGTGGGTCTGATTCTTTTGTCGGTTGCCCCGAATTTTGGGATCATTCTCGCGGCTGCCGCGCTGGTGGGAGTCGGCTCTTCCGTGTTTCATCCCGAGTCTTCGCGGGTGGCGAGAATGGCTTCGGGCGGCCAACACGGGCTGGCGCAATCGCTGTTCCAAGTAGGGGGCAACGCAGGCTCCGCGCTGGGTCCTTTGCTGGCGGCGTTTATCGTCGTTCCGAACGGCCAGCGGAGCATTTCCTGGTTTTCAATTGCCGCCCTCGTGGCCATATTCGTGTTGATAAAAGTAGGGGCGTGGTATAGAAAACATGCTTCGAGTAGAGGGAAGGTGAGATCGAAACACGTGGCGTGGAGCTGGGATCGCGGAAAGTTTTGCTTTCCATCGCGATTCTTGGCGCTCTGATCTTTTCGAAATACTTTTATCTGGCGAGCCTCAGCAGCTATTACACGTTCTACCTGATCAGTAAATTCGGCGTTTCCGTTCGGATCTCGCAGATCTATCTGTTCGTGTTTCTGGGGGCCGTTGCAGCGGGAACCGTCATTGGCGGCCCGATCGGTGATCGTATCGGCCGCAAGTATGTCATCTGGTGCTCGATCGTCGGCGCACTGCCGTTTACGCTCGTGTTGCCCTATGCGAATCTCGCGTGGACGTGCATTCTGAGCGTCCTCATCGGCTTGATTCTCGCGTCGGCGTTTACGGCCATCCTGGTGTATGCGCAGGAATTGGTACCGGGAAGGATCGGCATGATTTCCGGCCTGTTCTTCGGATTCGCATTCGGCATGGGCGGTGTCGGTGCGGCTTTGCTGGGAGTGTTAGCGGACAAAACTAGCATCCAGTTTGTGTACCATGTCTGCTCGTTCTTGCCCGCGATCGGACTTTTGACGGGCTTTTTGCCCAATATCGACGGACCCGCAAAACACGTGCGCGCCGGCCTTGCCTAGCTCAGCAGAGTCAGCGGCGAGTCGCTTTCTTTTCTCACCTGCTTCACCGTGCACTCGCCCGGCCGTTTATCGGGCCGCCATCGAACCAACTTGGTGCCGTGCCGGAAGCGATCTCCGGAGAAGTGATCGTATTGCACTTCGACCACCAGCTTGGGAGCGAGCGGCTCCCATTCGGTGCTCCGTTCCGTGCTCCAACGGCTGGGACCGCCGGGCGCAGCGCCGGTGAAGCCGGGAGGCTCGATCAGCGCCTCGAGCCGTTTCGTCAAATCGGGTTTTTCGGCGGCGGCGAGTCCTGAAGTGAATCCAACGTGATTCAACTTGCCAGCATCGTCATAGAGACCCAACAGCAAAGAACCGACAACGCGGGCTTTTGACCCATATCGGAAGCCGCCCACGACGCAATCCGCCGTTCGGAGATTCTTGATCTTCACCATCGAGCGGCGCTCGCCGGAACCATAGGCGTGATCGACGCGCTTCGCGATGACCCCATCAAGCGGGCCGGCCATGCGTTTGAACCAGGATTTCGCGGTCTCAAAGTCGCGCGTGGCGGGCGAGAGCCGGATGCTGTTCTGGAAGAACTTTTCGGCAAACTTCTCGAGCTCTTTCCGGCGCTCATCCAGAGTGCGGCCGGTGAAATCGACGCCGCGTTCATTCACCAGGAGATCGAAGACGATGAGCGTCGCGGGCGTTTCTTTGGCGAGCTTGCGAATCCGGCTTTCGGCGGGATGGATTCGCTGCAGCAAATCGTCGAAGCTCAACGTTCGTTCGAGGGTGACGATCAGTTCGCCATCCAACACGAATTTCTTTGCGCCGAGCGAAAGCAGGGCATCTTTGATTTCCGGAAAGTAGCGTGCCAGGGGCTGGCTGGATTTCGACATGATGTCGAGGTGCTCGCCGTCTCGAAACGCGAGACATCTGAAGCCGTCCCACTTAGGCTCGTACTCCCACTCCGCGCCGGTTGGGATCTCGCGGGCGGTCTCGGCTTCCATGGGAGCGTATTCGATCGGGAGGGGGAGGCTCATTCGAGTGCTTCCAAGCGGAAGCGTCCGCGTTTCCGCAAGACCGGCTTAAAGAGGTCGCCCTGTGCGGCGAGGCGTGCCGGAACGCTATCCATCGAGAGATCCGAAATGGAAATGCCTGCTTCGATCTCTTCCCACGTGACGGGTGCGGATACCGTCGCTCCTGGTTTCGGTCGAACGGAGTAGACGGAAGCGAGTGTTCTTCCCCAAGCGTTCTGATTGTAGTCGACCAGGACGCGGCCGGCAGGACGATGCGCAACGCGATATTCCGATGTAATGAGATCCGGATACTGTTTCGCGAGATCGAATGCGATGCGTTTGGCGACCCGCCAGACTTCCTTCTGCAGCGGCTTGCGAATAATGGGAACGTAGATGTGAATCCCGCGCGAGCCGGTGGTCTTGGGAAAGCTTTCGACGTGCCGCTGTTCGAGGTAGGCCCTCACCAGGAGCGCGACTTCACGGACCTGCGGAAACTCGGCCGGAGGAACGGGGTCGAGATCGAAGTGCAAAAAATCGGGCCGGTCAACGTCATCGCAACGCGAATACCAGGGGTTGAGATCGATGCATCCCAGGTTCACGATCCAAAGCAGCGAGGCGAGGTCCTGCACGATGGGGAAATCGATGATGTTGCCGGAGCGGTGGGGAACCGAGCACATCTCGAGCCAGTCCGGCCGGTACTCGGGGGTACGCTTCATGAAGAAGAACTCTCCCGCAATGCCGTGCGGGTAGCGTTTCATCACCATGGGGCGCTCTTTCAGGTGCGGCAGAAGGGCGGCGGAAACAGCGGCGTAATAGCAGAGCAGATCGCGCTTGGTTTTGTTTAACTCCGGCCAAAAGACCTTTTGCAGATTAGTCAGCGTGACTTTTTTCGTTCCGAGTTTTGCGACGCAGGAATCGACGTCGGCCGGAATTTCGACCGGCATGGGGATCGAGCAATGTGTGGCGCGGGGCAAGGTGACGGTTCACGCCGGGAGAAATGTGATGTAGACGCGGCCCGGCTGTCCTAAGCGTAGCGTGGAGGGAGGAACTCGGTGCTTTCAACGAATCACCGCAATACCGCTAAGAAAAGCACCGGCTAGCATTTGGCCAGAGCAATTGGTGAGCCGGTGCGGAATCGGGCAAGGATGGGCGTGTGGTCCGAGGGCTTTTCTAGAGCCCGCGGGCCTTTGTCGATCTCGCGACTCTCGAGTCGCTGATTTAGTTCCGGCGAAAGCAAAAAATGGTCAATGCGAATGCCGCGGTTATATTCAAAGGCCTTTCGAAAGTAATCCCAAAATGTAAAGTGGCCGCCTTCGCCGGGGTGTAAGAAACGAAATGCGTCGATATAGCCCAGCTTCATTAATGCCCGATAGCGGGCCCGGGGCTCGGGCTGAAACAGCGCGTCGTGCATCCAGGATGAAGGTTTGTGGCAGTCGATGTCCTCCGGAATCACATTGAAGTCGCCTCCCACGAGGGTCGGCATCTCGCTTTTCAACCAAATCTGCATTTGCCGGTGGAGGCGATCCATCCATTCCAGTTTGTAAACAAACTTATCGCTGCCGGCCGGATTTCCATTCGGGGCGTAGATGTTGACGATACGAATGTCGCTGACCACGGCTTCAAGAAAGCGCGCGGGGCTATCTGTTTCGTCGCCGATGAGCGTCGTCGAGACGATGTCAATCGGGGAGCGAGACAAGATCGCAACACCGTTGTATGTCTTCTGCGTGACGGCTGCACTTGCGTACCCAAGCTCCTGAAACAACTCCGTGGGGAATTCGGCTGCTTTGAGTTCCTGCAGGCAGAGACATCCGGATTGAGCATCGCGAGCCAGGTTTTTACATGCTCCAAGCGAGCGCGAATCGAGTTGACGTTCCAACTGGCTATGACCATCACGGGCGGCCTGGAGCTAGGGCAGGAGGACCATTCTTACTCTCCGCGCGCCGCGGATCGTGCGAGGCGCTTCTTCGCTTCCGCAAGGTCGCCGACGGAGGGCAGCAGCGCTTCGAGAGCGTGATCTCGAGCAGCTTCCGTAACACCGGGGAGACAGCGATCAGAACAAGTGGAGAGCGCGACGTGCAGCAGAGTGTAGACGACCGTTAATTCTCCGATGCCGGCGCTGTCAACGGCGGTGA
>CAWJUK010000026.1:0-84661 GCA_963846035.1 uncultured Acidobacteriaceae bacterium
AGGATAATGACTGCGATGAATGTCGCCCCCTCGGCGGTTGCTTGGATGATCCTGCCAATCAGTTTGGTCGCCGGAACGCTGGACATCACGGAGAACCTCATCTTTAACCAGATACGAGGAATCACTCCGAAGATGGTCTTTCAATACATTGCGAGCGGAGTTTTGGGTACGAAATCCTTCCAGGGAGGTCTTGCAACAGTTGCTCTTGGCATAGTGCTGCACTTCGTCAACGCTTTAATTTGGACGGGCATCTTTTACGCCGCAAGCCGCAAATTCGCCATCCTGCTTCGTCGTCCTCTGATGAGCGGCTCGCTTTACGGCGGCGGCGTATACCTGTTCATGAACTTCATCGTTCTGCCGCTTTCCACTGTTCCACATCGAGCCGCCGCAGTTACGCTCGCTTCGCGGATCAACGGCGTGCTGGCCCTCGTACTCTTTATGGGAGTAACCATCTCGCTGCTTATGCGCAGGCAGTCAGCGCCGCGGGGTAAAAACGCATCTTAAAATCTGCGGTTAAGCTCAGCACGACCGCCGATGAGAGCGGCCAACCATCTGGTTTTCTGGAGTGGAACAAGCAAATCTGGATCATTTTCCAGGTCTCGTCGAGGAGGCTCGTTTCTTCTTGGCTCCTGAGGCGCGCCGCTTCGGTACCTTGCCGATGCGAGGATCTCTGGCGCTGATGAGCTCACAACCGCGCAGCGCTGCTTCTTCGAAGTCGGGCGCGTCGGCCGGAAGAACCTGCCAGCCGGTTACGTCCTTCCCTAAGAGCTGAATGGATCGCATACTCGGGAGCTCGCGGCGCAGACTCTCGTGATGCTGGTGAGTGGTGGCGAGCCACATGCCATTATCTGCCGTTTCGCCGGGCCTGTCCCGGAGCACGGCGACAATTTTGTCGCCAACGTAGACGGCAAGACAGCCGAACATGGGGCGCGTCGTGGGCGACAGCGGAGCAAGCGCGTCGAGCACGAACTCATGCGGGGTGATCTTGCGTGGCTTAGGCGGCAAGAGGGTATCGTCGAGCGGTGGAATGGCTGATTTGCGGCGAGGCTTCGACATTAGCGCACCAGCGTATTTGCTTTTAATCTCCTCTGCACCGCGCCACTACAAGCGTGATGTCGTCGTGCTGTTCACGAGCGACTGAATTGCCGGACATCGTCAACCAGCGACCCCAGCAAAGCCTGCGACGGCAAATCGCGCCGCCGCCGCAGCGCTTCGATCAGCCGCTCTTCGCCGAACTCTTCGCCCGCAGCGTTAAACGACTCCGTTATGCCATCAGTGTAGAGCGCCAGCGTGTCGCCTCCGAACAGCTCGCACTCGCCGACGCCGCAATCCCAATGCTTGAAAAGCCCCAGCACCGTGGACGTGGAATGCAGCCGTTCAACCTCGTTATTGCCGCGCAGGAGGAGGCCTGCCGGGTGCCCGCAATTCGCGTACCGCAGCCGCCGTGTTCCGTCATCATATTCGGCAAAGAAGAGAGTGGCGTAAGCGTTGTTGGTTGTATTCTCCGCGAAGAGCCGATTTACCGAGAGCAGAAAGCGTTGTGGCTGTTCCAACGCGAACGGCGTGAAGGGGCGGCTCCAGTACGCCGCGCATTGGTTGTGCAAGTGCGCCTGCAGATTGGCCATCAAGAGAGCCGCGGCGATTCCTTTCCCGGAAACGTCGCCGACCACTAGCCCCAGCCGCTCTCGACCTAGATCAATAAAGTCGTAGTAATCGCCACCCACGTGGCGCGCCGGGATGCAAACACCCGTACAATCGAGGCTCTTGAGCGCCGGCTGCGTCTGCGGGAAGAGTCTCGCCTGTACGTCTCGCGCGGTTTCCAACTCCTGGGCGACTCGCCGTTCGGACTCCAATCTCTCGGCATGGGCGCGGCGATGCTCCTCGAGTTCCCGAGTCAGCTCGTCAAAGCTGAGAAGGGTAAACGAGTTCCCGTCCACGTCCTCAAACGTCGCGCACAGCGCGCCCGAAGCCTGCAGTTGCGGCGAATTGTGAAAACACACCCCGCGTTTGCGCCATTCTTCGAATTTGCTAAATACATCTTCGGTGAGGAAAACGATCTGAGTGCACCGGCCAATCAGCTTGCATTCTTCAGAGTCCGGCGCAGGAGCCACGAGCGCAAGACTAGCCGTGCCGTCAGGAGGACTCACAGTCAGCCAGCGATGACCGGAGGGAAGCCGGGTATCAAGGGCCACATAGAATCCAAGCTGGTCCAGATAAAACCGCAGGCTTCGATCCTGATCGCGAACGTAAACACTCACGGTGCCCAGACGCAGATACGGATCCTCGCGACCCGGCAGAAAGCTGCACCGGTGCGCCCTATGGACCGAAGGGGAACTGCTCACCGACGAATTATAGCGCCCAAAAACGATTTCATCCGTCTCGCACGCAGAGGGCTGAGGTCATGAAATCGCGTGGTAAAGAGGCTATTATCGAGCGGGGGAACGGCTGATTTGCCGCGAAGCTTCGATATTCGACGGGTTCGATGCGCGCGTCCAGATGCCGGCGCACTGTGATAGCCTTGCGGCTATGCCAAGTTCAGGGCAATCGCCACTTCAGCAGATTCGGCTCGCGATGGCGAGCACAAATGACGTGTTTAGCACCGAGGTTTTCGGTAAGCGGAATTTTGACGCTCTCGACAAGATCTACACTGCCGACGCTCGCATCCTTCCGCCTGGGGCACCGATGATTTCTGGCCGGAAGGGGATCAAGGAATTTTGGTCTAACCGGATTCAATCGGTGAATGCTAAGTCCGCGGTGCTTGCATCTGTAGACGTAATTCCAGCGGGTGATGGGGCGGTCGAGATAGGGCGTGCCACCCTTGGCATCGAGCCCGAAGGACAAACGGCGATCGAGATAGAGGTTAAGTACGTCGTGTATTGGAAGCAGGAACATAGCGAGTGGAGATGGCATATTGACATTTGGAACCAAAACTCCTGATGCCCGCATTCCGCAAAACTCAGGAATCACAAAGCCCGCTCTTTCCGTGTGGAATTTCTAGCTGCGCGCCCCAAATAGCCGGTAATAGCGACCACCAGGTTTATGTTGACGCGCCCTCCTTTTGAAAGACGAGTAAGCATCCCTGGGGAAACGCCACCGACATCACGAGCAAGCTCGACCCAAGTTTTCTGGTGCGAACGGCGGTATTCATTCAAGGCCTCGTAAAGGGCTTTCGTGTCAAACCTGCCTTCGCAGCGAATGGGAAATCCAGAGCGATTCTGGTCGGATCCGCGAATGAACTGCTCCGGGTTGCAGTCGAGCCACCGCACCATCACCAGAATTCCGTCCGTTTCCATCGGCCCACCCTTTTTCGTACGGCCGATGGTTGAAGGGGCAACGCCGATTTCCCGCGCAACCTGCTGCCACGATATGCCGCGAGCACGGCGCCGCGTGTCGAGCGCCGCATATAAAGCTGGGCTGTCGAAGCTTTGGCGCCGGGGAGTATCCATCGAGCTACTCCATTGATTGTGCTGTAGCCCGCACAGATCTTAATCCGCGTCCATTTAGGTTCGTTTCAGTGGACCGCTCCGAAAAGCGCAGCTTTCAAAATGCGATCGATTTCATAAAATCGTCGGCGGGCTCCCGGGATCTTTTCGTATTCGTGCTGCCGGATCTGGAATTGTGAAAAAGAAGGTGGCTCCGCTGCCGAGCTGAGACTCCACCCAGATGTTGCCGCCGTAGCGCTGAACCAAGCGTTCACAAATTGCCAGGCCGATACCCGTTCCGGGGTGCGTGCCCGGGGTGTGGAGGCGCTTAAAGATTCCAAAAATTTGGTCTGCATCCTGCTCCTGAATGCCGAGGCCATTATCTTTTACGGAGAAAAGCCACTCTTTATTGCGCCGGGCGGCACACACCGAAATGGATGGCGGCTCGTTGCTCCGGTACTTGATCGCGTTTCCGATCAAGTTTTGGAAGATTTGCAACAGGTGCAGCGGGTTCATGTTCACACGGGGAAGGCGGTCATACATAATCGACGCTCCGCTCTCTTGAATGGCAACTTGTAGATTGGCGACGGCATCCGCCACCGTTTGATTTGCATCTACAGGCGTGAGTTGCACATCCTTTATGCTCGTTACCCGTGTATAGACGAGCAGGTCTTTCAGAAGTTGCTCCATACGGAGCGCCCCATTGACTGCGTACTCGATGTACTCATCAGCATCCCGGCCCAGTTTGCCGCTGAATTTTTTCTTGAGCATCTGGCTGTACATCGCCACCATGCGAAGCGGCTCCTGAAGATCATGCGAGACAGAGTAGGCAAACTGCTCCAGATCGGTGTTCGCACGGCTGAGTGCGGCGTTGGTCGAGCGGAGCGCTTCTTCGGTGAATGTACGCTCCGTGATGTCGCGCACAATCTTGGACGCTCCGATAATGTGTCCTGCCGGATCACGAATCGGGGAGACCGTGAGCGACACATCGATGATCTGACCGTCTTTCTTGCGGCGCTTCGTTTCGTAGTGTTCAACGCGTTCTCCACGTGAAATGCGCTGCAGGATGTTTGAAATCTCATCCACACAATCCGGTGCCGCCAAGATGGAGATGTGGCGACCTAGAACCTCTTCAGCGGTGTATCCGAAGATTCGCTCCGCGCTACGGTTCCAGGTCTGGATGATGCCGCTCAAGTCCTTCCCGACAATGGCATCATCAGAGGATTCGACGATTGCGGCCAGGCGGAAGCTGCTCGCCTCCATGATCTTGCGATCCGTGATGTCACGGCATGCACAGAAGTAGAGCCCCGGCACATACTTCGAGGAAGAGGTCCATTCGAGCTGAACAACACTTCCGTCCAGCGCACGCAAGGGAAAATCAATGGGCGTGCTCAGATCACTTTTCAGGTTCACAAAAGCCTTTTGCGCTTCAGTAATCCGCTCGACGGGAATGAAGTCCGAAAAATGAGCACCGACCAGGCGCTCCCGAGGCGCCTTTAGGATTCGGCAGAAGCTGTCGTTCACGTCAACGTAGCGGCCTTCATCGTTGACGATCAGAATGCCGTCACGCGTATTCTCGAATAAGGTCCGATAGCGGATTTCGCTTTCGTGAAGCGCTTTGTGCGAGAGTTTAAGTTCCTGTATTAGGTGTCGCGCTTCGGCGAGCTCCCAATTCCGAAAGAACAATTCCGCTTCGATCTGATCAGCGCACAATCGAAGTTCGCCGGTGGACCTGCCTTGCTCTGCCTCGAGGTGCCTTAGCCGAACCAATTCCGTCACATCTTCAACGCGATGAATGATGTACTGCACTGACCGTTCCTGGCCGACAACAGGCGAGTTCATTGGGCTCCAGTAGCGCTCTTCGAAGGTTCCATCCGGCCGCCGAATATCGTATTTCTGAACGGCCATTATGTCCGGCGTGCAATTCTCCAAAATGCGACGAAGCGAGGCATGCAGATTGCCCACGCCAGTAGCTGAGGGATCATTCGGGTTATCGGGAAAGACCTCAAAGAGGCCGTGGCCGAGAATGTCTTCACGTTTCGTCATGGTGGCCGCGGCGTAGGCGTCGCTCACAGCAACAATCGTGAAGGTCGGGTCATTGGGGAGTAATACAAGGAAGAGTCCAGGCGCGGACTCGAACAGTAAACGAAAGTCCTGGGCCTCAGTTTCTGACCGCCGGCTCCAGCCGAATTCACTTGCTCAGAGATTACGGACCGATGTTGCGAGCTCTCCATGGGATCCACCGTGAATGCCGACACCGGCTACCGCAAGTACGTCTGTCTCAAAGTACTTGCTTTGATAATACTTCGTGAGAATATCGTTTGCCGTGCTCAGGAGGGGGTCCAACGGAACTGGATAATCTGCCGAATGCTTTGGCAGTAGATCTCGCGCGGTATCTATTTCTTCGGGTTAATCATGATGTGTGCACCCGCGGTGCCCGGAAACATCAGCCACGGTGCGTTGTCACTCGGTTTGGTCGATAACCCAGTGGATTCCGGTGTCGCGAAAGGCAAGTAGATGACCCATCGCAGGTAGGGGTCGATCACTTTCCCGCTGTTGGCGTCATAGCCGCTACCGGTGAGTACATAAAGCGTGCGAGGCTCGCGAGGTATTGGGAGCTTCCCTTCCGCAACTTCTTTCCAGCGGATCTCATTTCGCTCGCGCCCGGTGATCTTCTGGGCCACAAGTTCGCGGCCCCGCGCCATGTAGGGTTCCAAATCCTTGTGATAACAGGCGACACTGAATGAGGTCTTGCTTGGATCGTTTGCGATGCAGATCAGCTCGTTCTTTCCCTCGCGGAGTTTCACCAGTTTCCCCTCTGGGCTATAACCCAAGACGGCGGCGCCGTCACGAAGGTCCGAAGGGGCAGCGAGGACCGCTGCAGCGATCTGAGCTTCGGGAGACGGCACCTCACTGGCAGCCAAGGTTGAGGCGAAGAGAATCGTGAAAGTAACCAAGATCGCCTCCACATGGAACCGACCCTGGCAGGGAATCCGGCAGCGCATCCCACTTACGTTATCACTTCACCACGGCCTTTGGCGCCATCACAGCGAACACCGGGCGAGGGAACTGGTAGAGTGCGGGGTACGAATCTGCCATGGAACCCGAAACCGATCGCGCAATGTGGAAGACACTGCTGGCGTTCGCGATTATCTATTTTGTCTGGGGATCGACGTTTCTCGCAATTCGCATTGGTGTACGTGAAGTTCCGCCGCTCCTTTTCGCGGCCATGCGGTTCCTGGTTGCGGGGCTGGTGCTTTACGGCTGGATGATCGCGCAGCACGAACGCTCACCGAGCGGACGGCAATGGAAATCGGCATTGTTGCTGGGTCTGATGATCTTCGTCTTCGATTACGGTCTGTTGTTCTGGGCCGAGCAGCGCGTCGCTTCGGGGATCGCGGCGGTGATGATGGCGACGATACCTGCGTTTATGGCGCTGTCGGAAATCATTCTTCTTCGGACCCAGAGGTTGACGCTTCGCTTGGCCTTGGCACTGTTGATCGGGATTGGGGGCGTGGCGGTGCTAGTGAGCCACTCGCTGAACCTCGGAGGCGCGCCGGTCGACACGGCAGGCGCGGTGGCGCTAATCCTTGCATCGATGAGTTGGTCGGTAGCGTCTGTGCTTACGCGCAAGCTGCCGCTTCCGCCGTCGAAAGTCATGAGCGCGGGGGCTCAGATGCTCGCCGGAGGAGTGCTGCTGACTCTCGCTGCGGCCGCGCTGGGAGAATTTCGTAATTTCAGTCCGTGGACTGTCTCACGTGTAGCGTGGTTCGCGCTGCTCTATCAAATTGTTGCGGGCTCGATTATGGGATTTACCGCCTACTTGTGGCTGATTCATCACGAATCACCAACGAAAGTCGGGACCTATGCGTACGTGAATCCGGTTGTGGCGGTGCTGATTGGATATTTCCTCGGCGGAGAAACACTGGGCTTGCGAGCGATTTTGGGAACTCTGTTTGTTCTGGTGAGCGTGGTGGTGATCACGACGACGCGAGCGAAGAAACCGGTAGCGAGCTTCGCGATGGAAGATACGGGGTAGGGGCAATTATCCGCAATGAACATCTGGAAAATCGGTGCCGGAATCGCAGCCCTGTCACTTGGGTTGGGCATGAAAGTAAGTCCTGAGAAGGCCAAGGTGTCCAAAGCAAGTTACTCGCAGGCAAAGCTCGATCGGGATCTGCTTGAAGTCAGCATTCCGCAGCTCGAAGAGCTATACAGCCGGCATGAGTACACGGTGACGGAGGTCGTGAACTGGTACATCGAGCGCATCAAGCGATACAACGGCGTCTACGGCGCCATTGAAAATTTGGATGAAAAGGGAGCACTGGCAACCGCTGCGCGAGAGGATGCAGAAGCTGCGGCGGGCGGAGGCGGCTTTATCCGAGGGACGATGTGGGGCGTTCCCATTGTGATTAAGGAAAACACCAGCGTGCGTGGGCTGATCACCAGCGATGGATGGAAAGGCTACGTCATTCCAGGGCACGAGCTGATTGCCCCGCGGGACGCCACCATCATTGCGAAACTACGCGCGGCGGGAGCCGTGATCCTTGGGAAGACCAATATGCCGGACTTTGCCGCGAGCGACACAAACCGGAGCACTGCCTACGGGCGCACCGGTAATGCTTACGACGTTCGGTTCAGTCCCGGCGGATCATCCGGAGGCACAGTGACGGCCGTAACTGCCAATCTCGCGCTTCTCGGCAACGGTACGGATACTGGTAATTCGATCCGGATGCCTTCCGCGACGAGTGCAGTTGTGGGAGTGTTTCCGACACGTGGACTCGTGAGCATCGCCGGGATCGCCCCGTTGGACTGGCTGCTCGACAATACGGGACCGATCGCGAGGAGTGTGGAAGACGCTGCGATTGCACTCACCGTAATGGCTGGCGAAGACGCAATGGATCCAGCAACGATTGGATCGACTCACGACGCGCAGCCGGGCCCGTACACGAGGTATCTGAAGCGCGATTCGCTCAAGGGGAAACGGTTCGGGGTTCCGGCTTTCATTCTTAACGGTGCGGGAATCCCGTTCCAGGGCATCCCTTCCGCCGAGACTCCAGCGCAAGCGGCCGCTGACCGTGAGGCGGCGGTCATGCCCTTGCATCCGGAGACGCGAGGTGCGTTCATGCGCGCGATCGAAGCGCTAGAGGCCGCAGGAGCAACGGTTATCTTTGATGACTCCATTCTGCCGAATAGCTTCGCCGAAGCCGTTTCGCGCGTAGGCACGCTTCCGTATATTCGCGAAGGAACAGAAAAATTTCTCGCAGCTTACGGGCCGGTGCAATACCACTCGCCGGAAGAGTATCAGAAGGCGGTGGGTTCGCCTTTGCCTGCCACCATCATTGGAGGCGCTAAGCCGGATCCCACCGACTCCCGGCCTCTGGTAACACAGGTCAGATTCGAAAACAATCCTCAAGCGGCTGCTGACGTACTTAATCCACGCATGCGAGCACTTGAACTTTATAACCAAACGCTCGACCGTTTTCTCCTCGACGGTTATGTTTATCCCGCGATTCAGATGCCGCCGGTGGATGAGACGATGCCGCAGAATGGCGTATTGAGCACCGGCCCGCACAGTGACACGGGTTGGGTAAATATGATCGGAGTTCCAGCAGTTGTGGTGCCCGCGGGATTCTACGCGGATGGGCTACCCTTCGGACTTGAGATTTCTGCCCGGCGGTGGCACGACGGCGATCTGCTCGGATGGGCATACGCGTTCGAGCAGGCGACCCGAATGCGGCGACCACCAGTGCTGGTGGAAAAGGGCCTGCTCTCGATTGAACGTTAGTACTCTGTGCGTGTTACGTGCGCTCTAGGGCGGCACGATCCCAGCGCGCCAGTTTGGCTGCGGCTTCGTAAGAGCTTTGGAGGAATTCGAGTAGCGCGTCCTCCGGCGCATTCGCTCCACGTACGTCGTCGTATTTCAGTAGGAATTCTTTAAGCTCAGGGCTATAGAAGGCTTGAGCGGGGCGAACGTGTTCCTGATTGAGTCCAACGGGTTCCGGCGCAGCATAACAATAGAAAGCCGGTGCTCCGAAGCCGCCATTGCCGGGCCAGAATCCGGCGCTAATCACCTCATGCGAATACGCTTCCCGGGTAATCGCATCCGCCCCGGGACGGGGAGGCGCGGGCTTTCCGGAAAATCGAGTGACAGCCAAGTCGAAGCTGCCCCAAAAGAAATGCACCGGACTCGATTTGCCGATAAAGCGTGCGCGGAATTGCTTGAAAAGCGTAGCGGAGCCTTGCAGTATGCGCCAGAACCGATCGACAAAATCCTTGTCATAGGATGCGTGCTGGTGGTCTTCCGCAAAAGGGATCGGGTCGGCTACCTCAACGGGCTTGGGATAAATCTTGACGTCAATATTGAGCGATTTTAGGAGATCGAGATATTCTTTGTAGAATGCCGCGACGGACTGAGGCCGGAGCGGGATGGACTTGTTCGTCCCAGAACTTACCCGAACGTGCAGGTGGTGGTCAATGAAATCGAACTCAACATCAAAGAGATCGTTACGGTAGGGAATGGACGAGGTGGAGAGGCCGCGCGGAGTTACGTAGAAGGGCACATTCCACCAATGATTCTCTAAAGGCGTAAGCGCCAGGCGTGTCTTACCCACGATCTGCGTCCACATGTGAAGGGTTGCGGCCGTTTCTTTCCACTCGTCCCAAGCCAGAGGCGGCCAAAGCTCGACTGCGGGCGGGTGCGCTTTCATATGTCTCTATCGTTTTTGTGTCGCTCTATTGTGGCTCATTGAGATTCTGGGTAGCGAAAATGAGAGGGTGAAACCGAGCAAAGCGTCAAAAGCCGCAGCGGAAGACAGCCCCGGACGGACTCTCACCCGGGGGAAATTCTCGGCGTTGTTTTTTTTCCTGTTGGCATATCTAATTCTTTATCCATATGCACAGCACGGCGATCTTCGTTATACAGCGTTCCGCATTTTCGCTATTGCTGTCACCGTGCTTAGTGTTTACGCTGTGAGCTTCCGGCGGAAGTTCCTGTTCTTTGCGCTGATGCTAGCGATTCCGGCCCTCGTACAGCGTGTCGCGCTGCCGCGGGGTGATGCGGGCGCACTTTCAATCCTCAACATCGTTCTCAGCTTTGCGTTCGACGTATTTATTGTGGCGGTCATCTTCCGGCGCGTTTTCATAAAGGAAGAAGCGACCGCTGAAGCGATCTTTGGCGCGCTTTGTATCTATCTTCTGGTGGGATTCAGCTTTGCCAACCTCTACAGCATTTTGGTGACGATGCAGCCGCACGCCTTCTACCTCGATCCGGTATTTAACGTGCATAGTGTTCCCGACCGGTTCGACCTGATCTATTACAGCTTCGGAACGATGACGTGTTGGGGCTCGGCGGGAATCACACCGGTGTCGGACCAAGCGCGTTCGACTTCGGTTATCGAAGCGTTACTCGGGATTCTGTACCTGGCGGTGCTGATCTCCCGATTGTTGAGCGCCTACAACAAACGCGCCTCACTGCCAGACCTGCGCTGAGTTGCCGCACGGTTTGCGTTCGATTGTTCCACCCGGCGTACTGAGCTGAACCGAATACGAGCAGGACCATTTAGGCAGGCCAACAAACGGGTTTTGATAGACGAACAGCTTATTGAGGTTCGGGTAGTACACGGTCAAGCTGCTGTCGCCGCCTATGGGGCGAACTTCAATCTGAGGCGTGTCACCTGAATCCGCCTTTACGGTAGTGGGTGAGTTGCTCCACCGTCCGATGGCGAACGCCGCGAGCGCGGCGAAAACGGCAATAAGCAAAGAATTTCTTTTCGGCATATCGGGCTCCTTAGGACGCTATGGCTTATCTCACACTGTCGCACGAGCCGCAGCCGACATGCGGGGCTACTCTGCTGGAAGAGTGAAATAGAACGTCGAACCCTTGCCGATTTCCGAGGTAACCCAGATTCGGCCGCCGTGGCGCTCGACGATTTTCTTGCAGACAGCCAATCCGATGCCACTGCCGGGAATCTCTTGGCCGTGGAGGCGCTTGAGAGGAGCAAAGATCCGGTCGAAGTTATTGGGATCGATGCCGATGCCATTGTCCTTGATTTCGAAGCGATACTCTTCCGGGCCAGTCCTGTGAGCAAATACATCGATTCGCGGTGGGACGGCGGCTCTGGAATATTTAATCGCGTTGCTGATCAGATTCTGAAAGAGCTGAAGAAGCTGGACAGGATCGCCCACGACCGTTGGTAATCGGCCGTGCGTCAGTTTGGCGGAAGTTTCCGCGACAAGCAATTGCAAATTGGATCGGACTCCTTCCAGAACGGCATCGATTCGCACCGGGGTTCTGACGAATGTTTCCTCGCCCACTTGGGCGTAACGGAGGAGGGATTCAATCAGTTGCTGCATGTTGCGAGCGCCATTCAAAACGATGGAGATGAACTCATCCGCCGTGTCATCAAGCTTTCCTTTATAGCGCCGGGCAAGAAGATCCGTGTAGCTCCTTATCGTTCGAAGCGGCGTCTGCAGGTCGTGTGAAACGACATACGCAAACTGCGCGAGATCGTCATTCGATCTGCGGAGCTCTCGAACCAGACGCTCCCGTTCCGCTTCGCCAGCCTTGCGAGCTGAGATGTCCTGCGCGATGCTGACTACGCCGATGGTCTTGCCTTCGCTATCTTGCCAGGGGGCCTTCCCGGTTAGGAAAGTGCGCTCGCCGTGCTCTTTGGTGATCATGAGCTCCTCGACGATACGGGGGGAGTGCCCCTCTATGACGCCGACGTCCTGCTCACGGAGCGCGCCGCATACATCCTTGGGAAGGAATTCCTCGCACTCATGACCGACGACCTCTTCAATGCTCCGGCCAAAAATGCGGGCGGTTTCGGAGTTTGCAAAAACGTAGCGGCCCTGAATATCCTTTATATAGATGGCGTCAGGAGTGCGATCGAGGATCGCTCGCAACATGCTATCTCCGATCCGGTTCGGGCGGATTTCGCGCATAATCTTGGCGTACCCCATATGAGTTCCGGCATCATCTGTGATCGCCCGGAGTACACCATCCACAAAGACGCGGCTGCCGTCCTGTCGCATGTGCCAGCGCATATCGGGAGCGCGGCCCTGCGTGCGTGCTTTGTCAAACTCGACTTCATCAGCCCCTTCCTCACGGTCTTCGGGCGTAAAAAGAACCGTTGCATCGCGTCCGATAAACTCTTCTTCGGCATAGCCTAAAATGTGTTCGATCCCTGGGCTCCAGCTCGTGATGCGGCGATCCGCATCCATTAGAAAAACGCCAACGTCTTTCAGCTCCTCGAGAAGAAGCTCGGGCAATCGCTGATAATCGGCTGCGGGTGCCTGTGTTTCCATCGAACCTCCCTACACATGGCGAATCATGCGTGAAAACGAGTAGATGTTCGTTTGTGGCCTGTGCCCACAAAGGCAGGTCTGCCCTGGGCTGACGTGCCCCCGGATGGGGCCAGTCTGGGAAGGGATGTACTGTTACCTCCAAGTATGACAGGTTTTAGGCCGGGAAGTGCCGCCGCTGAGGTTGCATTCTGGCGTCCAGCTCAGCCCAGATCTCTGCGCGCTCAATTTCAGAACCGCTCACATAGCCGAGCTTATGGAATCCGACCAGAATCGCCGAAGCAGGCCGTGTAACCAGGTCGGCGTCGCCCTTTGGACCAACTCTCCGAACCAATATTCGTAACGGTGTTCGCGGCATATTGCGCGTTGAATTGTTCCAGCCTGAGCAGGGTGTTTGCGGCTGCCATACCATCCATTATTGCCGCTGGTCTTTATCGGACAATGGTGAAAGCTCGACGGCGGTTCGGGCCGAAGCGGAAGATTGCGAAATCGTCGTCGAGGGAGGCTGCACGGTCGATACCGAGCCGGCGCATGATCGCGAAGCTGGTCCGATCGACGAGCGAAAAATCCTGGTCGTGATAGGAAACCCCAATTTGCCAGGCAGCTTCTAAATCCGCCGCGCCGACGGGCTCGATTGTGGCCGCTCCGCCCCGCAGGCCTTCCCAGAACCGCTCCGCGGCATCCCGGCGAATTCGAAAGCGGAGCAATGTCCAGGTCTCGACGAGCGACGTGATCGGTGGTGAGCAGCGGCTCCCCGGCCCTGTTGATGATGTCCTTGGCGCGAACGTTGCTCAAATCGGAAGAGTCCGCCGCAGCATACCAAATCGATGTATCAATAAAGAGGCTCATGCCTTCAGAGCGCTATCGGCGTCGAGGCCTTTTATGAGCTGAATGAAACGCATCGGCGATCATCGTGCCTTTGTTCCTCGCGATGTCCGACCCTCCGGAATTGCCGAGATCGAAAACGCAAGTAGGATCGGATGCGGTTTGAGGGCTGGCGAGGTCGCGTGCTACAAGACGTCGGAAGTATTCCGCCAGCGAGACGCCGAGATCACTCGCGCGCCGACGAGCCCGTCGCTGTATCTCGGGTTCGAGCGTAATCTGGGTGCGAGCCATCATGATGGCACCATCATAACGTAAATGACAGGCACGCACTTCTCACAGGTCGTTTTACAGTGAAAAGGTCTAGTTTTTTACCGAAATATGGCAAGCGCGCGGGTTGTACGCAGACGATCGGCCCTGGCGGGCCGCGGCGGGTCTGCGCCTCGCCTGCGCCTCGACTCGCCGGATCTTTACTTAAATCCAAATCTCAGCCTGCTCGAGTTCCAGTGTCGCGTGCTGGAAGAGGCTGAGGACCGTTCGAACCCGCTGCTCGAGCGCGTAAAGTTCATTTCCATTCTGGGCTCGAATCTGGACGAGTTTTTCATGGTTCGGGTGGCCGGTTTATGGCAGCAGATCGAGACCCGTACCACCGAGATCAGCATGGACGGGAAGTCGCCCGCGGAGCAACTGGAGCTCATCCGTCATGAAGTCACGAATCTCATGACGGACATTTACAAGGTCTGGCGGGAAGATTTGATGCCGGAATTGAGAGACGCCGGAATCAACATCCTGCAACTGGATGAGACGAACGCACAGCAGAAGACGGCAATCGACGATTACTTCAGGCGCGCGGTGTATCCGGTTCTGACGCCGTTGGCGGTGGACCAGGGCCGGCCGTTTCCTCATATCTCGAATCTGAGCTTGAATATTGGGACGTTCGTCAGCAATGGCGATGGGCAGGAGCGATTCGCGCGGGTCAAGGTTCCGGATTCGCTTCCTCATCTGGTGCCGCTGCCGTCGCAAGCGGGCGAGCTCGCGTTCATCTGGATTGAGCAGGTGATTATCGCAAATTTGCGGCTGCTATTTCCCGAGATGGACATCATCGAGGCGGACGTGTTCCACGTGACGCGAGACGCCGAGCTCGCCATTCAGGAGCTCGAGACGGATGACATGCTGGAGAGCATCCAAGAGGCGATTTGGCGCCGCAGATTCCGCGACGCAGTCCGGCTGCAGGTGAACGCGACGATGCCTCGGAAGCTGATCGATCTGCTGACGACAAATCTCGAGCTGGATCAGAACGATGTGTACCGTGTGGACGGCCCGATTGACTTGAGCCGCGTGCGTGCGCTTCTCTCGATCGACCGCCCGGCGCACAAAGACCGGCCATTCATTGCGTCGACCCCGAAGGCATTGGTTCCGGCGTCGGGGACGGATATTTTCGCGGCGATTCGGGAATCGGACATACTTCTGCATCATCCGTTCGAATCGTTCCAACCGTTCGTGGATTTCCTGCGCGCGTCGGCGGTGGATCCGGACGTTCTGGCGATCAAGATGACTCTGTACCGGGTGGGCCGCAACTCTCCGATTGTGGATGCGCTGCTCGAGGCAAGCCAGGATGGAAAGCAAGTGGCGGTGTTGGTGGAGTTGAAGGCTCGTTTCGATGAGGAAAGCAACATCGAATGGGCGCAGAAGCTGGAGCGCGAAGGCGTGCATGTGGTCTATGGGTTGCCGGATGTCAAAGTTCACGCCAAGATGGCAATGATTGTGCGGCGGGAAGGCGACAGCATTCGCCGCTATATCCATCTGGGGACGGGCAACTACAATCCCGTGACAGCGCGCCTGTACACAGATTTCGGCTTGTTCACCTGCAACGAAGAGATCGGGGCGGATGTGAGCGATCTGTTCAACTTTTTGACCGGCTATTCGGCCAAGAAATCGTACCGCAAGCTGCTTGTAGCGCCGAATAGCTTGAGGACGGGCCTGGAGCGCTTGATTCGGGCGGAGATGGAACGCCACCGGAAGCACGGCGACGGCCACCTCATTTTCAAAATGAACGCTCTTGAAGACGCTGGGATGATTCGGCTGCTGTACGAAGCGTCAAGAGCAGGCGTCGAGATCGATTTGATCGTGCGGGGGGTTTGTTCGCTGCGCCCGGGCGTGCCGGGCGTGAGCGAGACGATTCGAGTCAGGAGCATCGTGGGGCGGTTTCTGGAACATAGCCGCATTTATTACTTCCATAACGGCGGGGAGGAGCTGGTTTATGTGGGCAGCGCCGATTTGATGCCTCGAAACCTGAACCGGCGCGTGGAAGTTCTTTTTCCCATCGAAGACGGACACCTGATCCGGCGGATTCGCGACAGGGTGCTCGCGAAATACCTGGAGGATGACGCGGCGGCGCGCATTATGCAGCCGGATGGCACGTACACGCGTCCAAAGCGCGCGCATGGCAAGCGACCGCTGAGCAGTCAAGCATGGTTTCTGAAGCGGCATGAAGCTTAAGGCCTGCTCCGCGCAGCGTGCCTTTCCTCTGAAATATCGATGAACGGGATCGGTCCGGGAAAGCTGGCCACCTTATGGGTGCTGCTCATGCTTTCGCTGCCCGCGGGTGTGGTTTGGCTGTGGCCGGATGTAGGCGTCGAGAGACGAGACAGCGATATTCGTTAAACTCGGCATTCTGCTGGCGCTGGTCAGCGCGGCCAGCCTGGCGGTTACGTACGCGCTAATCCGAAGTTGGTCGGCACCGGTCGAAAGGCTGGAGAATTTTGCATCCGCGCTGCCGGAAACAACGATGGCACTTCCGGAAGACGCCCCGCCGGAACTGCAGCGCCTTTCGCGTGCAATGAGTGGGATGGCGGAGCGTGTGCGGGCGGTGGTGGAACGCGCCAGAACGGAATCATCGAGGCGCGAAGCGATTCTCGCGTGTATGGCTGAGGGCGTGCTCGCGGTGGACGAAAGCCTGAGAGTTATCTTCTGCAACGAGGCGTTCGCGCGCGCATTTCGTACGCGAGCACCCGTCGACAAGGGCAGGGGCTTGTATGAAGTCGTCCGCGAACCGGCGTTGCGGGACGTTCTAGAGCAAGTAGTTGAGACAGGCGCTCAGAGGAAAGATCGGATGCAGTTTCCCACGGCAGCCGGTCGCTGGTTCGAATCGCGGGCATTGCCGCTGGGCGAGCGACCCAGCCGCGGCGCCGTGATTGTGCTTCACGACATTACCGACCTGGAACGGCAGGAGCAGCTTCGAAAGGATTTCGTGGCGGATGTGTCACACGAACTGCGGACACCGTTGGCGGCCATTCGCGGGTACGCCGAGACATTGCTCGAGGGCGGCATTGCGGACCAGAAGAACAACCGGAAATTCGTGGAGACTATTCTGGCGCACACGATACGCCTGAATAATATTGCTTCCGATCTCCTGGTGTTATCAGAGCTGGATGCGGCTTCGCCCCCTTCTCCTCCCGAGGAGATTTCGGTAAGCGCGATCGTTGAATCGGCGCTTCATTCGGTTGAAAAGATCGCGGGGCGCAGCGGAGTGCGACTGGAATCGGATGTCTGCGAAGGATGCGCGGTTCTGGGGCATCGGTTTCGTCTGGAACAGGTTTTAGTGAATCTCGTCGATAACGCGGTGAAATTCAACCGGCCGAACGGCGAAGTGAAAATAATCGCGGAGCGCGCAGATGGCGGCCGGGTGCGAATTGCAGTGAGCGACACCGGGATTGGGATCGCGAGCAGCGATCTCAAGCGAATATTCGAACGTTTTTATCGCGTAGACAAAGCGCGAACGCGGCCGGGCGGCGGAACGGGTCTCGGCTTATCCATCGTGAGGCAAGCGATCGAGGAAATGGGAGGATCCGTTTCGGTGGAGAGCGAACTGGGACGTGGATCGACGTTTTCTATTTTGTTGCGATCCGCGTGATATGAACAAGTGATGGAAAATCGGCAAAACATTTCTTCGGGCGTGAAATGGGAGGAGATCGTTGGATACAGCAGGGCCGTGCGAGTAGGGAATCGAGTCTATGTGACTGGAACCACTGCGACCGACGAACACGGGAACATTGTGGGGCTCGACAACGGGTATGAGCAAACCTTGCAGGCGATTCGCAATATCGAGCGCGCCTTAACGAAGGCGGGCGCGAGTCTTGAAAACGTGGTGCGCACGCGCATGTTCGTGACCGATATCTCCCGGTGGGAAGAGTACGGGCGCGCGCATCGCGAATTTTTCGGCGCTATCCGGCCTTGCACAACGATGGTGGAGGTTCGGGCTCTGGTGGACTCGAACATGCTGATTGAGATTGAGGCAGATGCGGAGTTGTGAAGCGGCGATTCATTGAATTGTAATCGTACTGAAATGAATCCTTTATGACGACGCTTCGATACTTAGAGAGGCGATGAATACTTTTTGGGCGAAGCTCGCAACCAGCGCGGCGGTCATGATCTTGGCAGTACTGTCCTCGGATGCGCAGACCAGCCTGACAGGAGCGGGTTCAACGTTCGCTGCGCCCCTTTATCAGAAATGGTTCAGCCAATACCAATCAGTGGACAAGAACGTTCAGATTAATTACCAGGCAATTGGCTCGGGAGGCGGGATCCGAAACATCACGGAAGGCGTGGTGGATTTCGGCGCGAGCGATGGCCCGATGACGGATGCGCAGATCAAAGCATTCCAGCAGCGGCGCGGGTCTAACATCCTGCATTTTCCGACCGTGCTGGGAGCAGCAGTTCCGAGTTACAACGTGCCCGGGGTCTCGCAGGAGCTGAACTTTACTCCAGAGACGTTGGCGGGTATTTTTCTGGGAACGATCAAGATGTGGAACGATCCTGCGATTGCCAAGGCGAACCCGGGGGCGCGGCTGCCGAATAACGAGATCGTCGTCGTCCACCGATCCGACGGGAGTGGCACGACTTACTGCTGGACGGATTATCTTTCGAAGGTCAGCTCCGAGTGGAAGTCGAAAGTAGGCAAGAACGTGTCGGTCGACTGGCCGGTTGGCATTGGGGGGAAAGGAAACGACGGGGTCGCGGGGCTGATTAAGCAGCAAAAGGGAACGCTCGGCTATCTGGAGTTGACTTACGCACTGAGTAATCACATCCCGTATGGAAAAGTAAAGAACAAAGCGGGGAACTTCGTGAACGCGGATCTTGCATCTGCGACAGCCGCGGCCGCGAGCGTAGCGGGTTCGATGCCAGCCGACTTCCGTGTTTCCATAACCGACCCGCCCGGCGCGCAAGCGTATCCGATCGCCACGTTTACTTGGCTGCTGATACCGGAGAAAATTCCGGACACGGCCAAGCGGAACGCCCTGGTGGGATTTCTGAAGTGGGCGATTACAACTGGACAGAATTCGGTGGAGGCTCTCGATTACGCTAAGTTGCCGCCACAGGTTGTAGCGAAGGAAAAGAACGCCATCACCCTGATCAAATAGACTGATCTTGAGCGCTTCCACGCCGCAGATGGCCAGTTCGACATACGTAGCGGATATACTCCGACGTCCCAGACGGCGCAATTTTTATGAACGGTTGCGCAATGGCGAAGAGGTTGCATACCTTATAACGCTTATTGCGGCGGTCACAATTCTCGTGATCGTCATTTTGCTCGCCGGTGAGCTTTGGGCCAACTCGCAGCCGACGATCAAGACGTTTGGCTGGCATTTCTTGACATCTTCAGCATGGGATCCGAATAGCGGACATTTTGGAGCGCTTCCCTTTATCTACGGCACCTGCGTGACATCATTTCTGGCGCTATTGATTGCTGTCCCGTTGGGCGTCGCTTGTTCCATTTTCCTGGCGGAAATGGCACCGCCTGGACTTTCAAACATTTTGACCTTTCTGATTGAGCTTTTGGCTGCGGTCCCAAGCGTCATCTACGGTCTTCTCGGGATTTTCGTTCTCATTCCCCTGATTCGCGAGTATCTGGTCCCGACGCTCAAGAACACCGCCGGCTTTCTTCCGATTTTCCAGGGGCAGTTTCTTGGGGTCAGCTTCCTCTCAGCGGGGCTCGTGCTGTCGGTGATGGTGGTGCCGTTCATCATTTCGGTATCTCGCGAGGTGCTGCTCGCCGTACCGGTGGAGCAGCGCGAAGCGGCTCTTGCGCTGGGCGCAACGAAATGGGAGACGACGTGGCAGATTGTGGTTCCGAACGCAAGTACAGGCATTATTGGATCGATATTTCTAGCATTGGCTCGCGCGCTTGGCGAAACAATGGCCGTTACGATGGTGATCGGGAATACGCCGAAAATCGCCGCATCTTTATTTTCGCCCGGGTATTCGATCGCAGCCGTGATCGCGAATGAATTCGCGGAAGCGAGCGGGGATCTTTACGTATCGTCGCTGATCTTTTTGGGGTTGGTGCTGTTTGGGCTCACGATTGTGATTAACGGCGTGGCACGCGTGCTGATTCTCACGACTTCGCAGCGGGGGGCCTATAAGCCATGATGACGGAAATTTCCCAGAAGCGAAGGATCATCAATGCACTGATGCTGTCGTTATCAGGCGTCTGCACCGTCCTGGTGATATGCGTTTTGTTCTTTATTCTCGGTTACTTGCTTTGGCATGGTGCGCGCTCGCTCGATCTGAATTTCTTCACGAAGCTGCCGAAGCCTTCGGGCGAGACGGGCGGCGGGATGGCCAACGCTATCGTCGGCAGCGGCAAGGTTCTGCTGATGGCGGCTGTGATCGGGGTGCCGATCGGATTCCTAGCGGGCGTGTATTTGGCGGAATACAGCGGCAAAGCGTTCGCGTTTGCGGTGCGCTATACAGTTGACTTATTAAACGGCGTGCCATCAATCGTGGTCGGAATTGTTGCTTACTCGGTAGTCGTTCAGCCGATGAAGCATTTTTCGGCGCTGGCGGGCGGAGTGGCGCTGGGGATCATGATGATCCCGATCGCGGTGCGCACGACGGAGGAATTCCTGCGGTCCGTCCCGAACTCACTGCGTGAAGCGGCGATGGCGTTGGGAGCTACCAAGGCGAAGATGATCTTTACGGTCGTGATTCCGGCCGCGATTTCCGGACTACTCTCGGGCATGATGCTGAATTTGGCGCGAGTGGCGGGCGAGACTGCTCCACTGCTGTTTACCGCGCTGGGAAATATGTTTTGGAGCCGCGGCTGGCTCCAGCCGATCGCGACGCTGCCGGTTATGATTTATAACTATGCAATCGCCCCGGAAGAAGACCTGCATCAACAGGCTTGGGCAGCAGGGTTCGTACTGCTTGCGCTGGTGTTGTTGATCAACATAACGGCTCGAATGATAATTATGCGTGGGCCTGCGTCGTCCAGGAGATAAGATTTGGCAGCTCCTCATCAGTCACAACTCGCAAAGGAACCGGTGACAGCCACTCGCGAACATGCGGAAGCAGCTCGGATACAGGGGGTTACGAAGCTGCACACGAAGGATCTCAAATTCCACTACGGAACGTTTGAGGCGTTGCACGGCATCAGCATCGACATTCCGGCAAATCGGATTACGGCGTTCATTGGGCCGTCAGGCTGCGGGAAATCGACTTTCCTGCGTACCATGAACCGGATGTATGAGGCCATGCGGCATACCCGGGTGGAGGGCGAGCTGCTGCTGGACGGGCAGGATTTATTTTCGATGGACGTGACGGACGTCCGGCGCAGAGTGGGAATGGTGTTTCAGAAATCGAATCCGTTCCCGAAGACGATCTACGACAACATCGCATACGGACTTCGCGTAAATGGAATCCGCAGAAAATCCGTGATCGACGACGCGGTACAAAAGAGCCTGGAGCACGCTGCGCTCTGGTCCGAAGTAAAAGACAAGCTGCATAAGCCGGCGCTGGCGTTATCGGGTGGGCAGCAGCAACGCCTTTGCATCGCGCGTGCATTGGCGGTGGAGCCGGAGGTTCTGCTGCTCGACGAACCGTGCTCGGCACTCGATCCGATCGCGACGCTGAAAATTGAAGAACTGCTGTTCCGCACGAAAGACCTGACGACGATCGTTATCGTCACGCACAACATGCAGCAAGCGGCGCGGGTCGCGGACTACACAGGCTTCTTCCTGTTGGGTAACCTGATCGAGTTCAACGACACCAGGACGATTTTCCAAAACCCGAGCAGGAAGGAAACGGAAGATTACGTTACCGGCCGTTTCGGGTGATTACAGAATTCTAACAAGCAGTCGAAAGCACTATGCGGCATTTTGAACAAGAACTCGAACTCCTGAAAGGAAAGCTGCTGGAGATGAGCGCGCTGGTGGAAAATGCGGTCTACCGCAGCGTTCAGGGAGTAGTCGAGAAGAGCGCGGAGCTTGCGCAGCAGGTCTTGAACAACGAATCGCGCATCAACCAACTGGAGATTGAAATCGACGACATGGCGATCAGCTTGCTGGCGCTGCAGCAGCCGCTGGCGGCGGACTTGCGCCTGGTCACCGCATGCATCAAGATTAACAACGATCTGGAGCGAATGGGCGACCTTTCCGTCAGCATCGCTCAGAGCGCGCTGGCACTGGTGAAGGAGCCCTCGATTCGTCCTCTGATCGATATTCCGCATATCGCCGGTTTGGCGCAAGGAATGGTGCGGAAGGCGCTCGACTCGTTCGTGAACCGCGATTCGGACCTGGCGCGCAGCGTGCTCGTTTCCGACGACGCCGTCGACAACATGAGGACGGCGAGCTATCTGGAACTGATCAGCTTCATGGAAGCGAATCCGCAGCAGATCCCGCAGGCGGTATATCTGCTATCGGTGGTGCGGAATCTGGAACGCATCGCGGATCATGCGACAAATATCGCGGAAGACGTGCTGTTCTTGGTAAAGGGTATCGACGTTCGCCATCATAACGAAGAGCGGGCCGCGCTCACGCAGACGTAAGGGAGCGTTTGGCTTGTTAGCCGAGCGCGTCCTGAATCAGGACGATCGACCGTCTGATGGCCCCCATGAAGGCAGCGACAGTCTTCGGATCCTCCGCTTCGGGAGCATCCCAGTTCAGGATCATCGCGAAATAGACCCAGCGATTTGAAAAATACATGCCGCCGGCGATACAACGCCCGTGCTGGCCCGTGGTATCGAAATACCCGGCTTTCCCGAAGACACTCGCGCCCAATGGGAACGGAACGATATAGGTTATGTCGCCGAGCGATAGAATTCGCCTGAATTGGTGCAAGGTTTCCTGATTCCTGAAATATGTTCCTTGCAGCGCGTGCGCATAAAGCGAGACCAGGTCGTGAGCCGATGAGGCAAACGTTTCTACATCGTTCAGCAGAGGGTGAACCAGCGGGCCCTTGACGACTCGAAGCAACTCCTCCCACGTGATCGTCTTATAATTCGTCGCGCCAAAAACATAACCCGTGAGCGCCCGCGTACTATCCGGGATCATTGTGCTCGTAAGGCCGAGAGAAGCGATAAATTGGCGCACGTTCTCCGGGCCGGCCTGTTTCAGCATCATATCTGTGGCGGTGTTGTCGCTGTGCGAAATCATCGCCTCGATGGTCGTCCTCTCGCTGACAAGTCCAGTGAGATCGGGCGGATTGAAAACGCTGCTGCCGAGCGACCAGATCTTCTCGCCCAATGTAAGCTCGTGTTTGACAAGCTGCTCTTCGACGGTAGGTGAATCGAGCTGGCGCAAACGCTCGCACAAGATGAAGACTTTGTTTGCACTGGCCGAGAAGAGTCTTTCGGCGGCATGGGATTCGGCGACGAATTCAGTTTTGTCCTCAGTTGCCGGCACGTAGATCTTGAAGGCTTTTCGATCCGGCAGATCGAGGAACAGGTCTTGGATTTCTCGTTCGAGCCCTGAGCAGTCTTGCTGCTCAGGGCTCCCGCCGATGGTGCTGTGCGGGAAAGAAGGTCGGCCGAGCAGGCCAAGACCTGCGGTAGATGCAGCGAGTAACGCTCGTCTGGATAGAGGCATGGGAGTTCATTATAAATGAGTGGCTGGAGCGCTGCACACTCCGACCCTATCGGTATTTCCAACGCGCTCAGCGCTCATTCTTGAATACCTGACCGTCTTTCATGACGAACGAGACTTTACCAACCTCGCCCACAGAATCGATATGGGAGATTGGATCGAACTTCATGGCGATTATGTCGGCGATCTTGCCCGGCGCGATGGAGCCCAACGTGTCGGCGCGGCCGAGCGCCGTGGCTGCATTGATAGTGGCGGCGCGAAGCGCCTGGGCGGGCGGCAGGCCGGCGGCGGCGACGAGTAAGCCGAACTCCTCATGGCTGCGCTCGGGGCCGAATATGCCGAGGTCGGTGCCGAATATGATCCTCACGCCCGCGCGATACGCCTTACCGGTGCCGGTGACTGCGTCGTCGTAGCGGTAATTAATGAGCTTGGCTGCGAGCAGGGTGGGGGTGTACGACGTGCCGTGCTTCTTCATCAGCGCGATTCCCGCGTCATCTAGAGGGCCGTGCTCGATGGTGTCCGCGCCATCCGCGATAACCATGTGAAGGTAAGCTGGGCTGCCGACGACATGAACGGCAACCCTCCTATCAAGCTTATGGGCGGTGTCGATGATCGCCTTCACCTCGTCTTCGGATTCAACCATCTCGACTTTAGGGTCCTCCGCGGGCGTCCCAGCTTGGCGTAGCTTAACGACGTCCGCCCCGCGGTTGACTTCCTCGCGCACGACCTTGGTGCACTCGACCACGCCCGAGCAATTTCCGCGGTTCGTGACATACTTTTCCAGATCGAGCCGGACGTCTGTCTTTGAAGCGTCGTAGTCGCCGCCGTCGATGCTGATTTGGGGCTCGATAGCAAACATGCGCGGACCGACGACGATTCCCGCGTTGATCGCGTTCCGCAGGTCATAGGTGGTGCTCGAAGGGTCGCCGAGGTTTCGCACGGTGGTGAAGCCGTTCATCAACAGCATCTTTAGCCTCGGCAACATGGCGAGCACCAGCTCCGCGGGGCGACCGATATAGGCATGCACGATCTGGCCTGAGACCGGCCGGTCTAAGTCCAGCACCCCAGTGACGTGCGTGTGCATGTCGATCAGCCCTGGCATAACCCACGAATCCTTAAGATTGATGACAATGTCGCCCGAGACAAAGCCGTCCTTAACGGCGACGATTTTTCCGTTTTCGATGACGACCGACTGGTTGTCGGCCACCGGCTTGCCAGGCTCCCCGATCAGGTGGCCGGCATGGACCACGGTCGTTGCGGCCCAGCCGGTGGTGGGAAGAACGGCGCCCCCGGCAAGCGCGGTTGTAAAAGCGAAGACGAAGGTTGATAGACGCTTCTTTAGGCCTTCGAGGCGCAGTTCGGCAGATTTGCGTGGAGCAGTTCTTTTCATACAAAGACAGGGAAATCTCACCTATCCATTACTTCGGCGACCACTGCTCGTCGGCCGATGGGCCGTAGAGGGCGGGAACCGGGATGTCGTTGAGGCGGAGATAAACGCCCAACTGAGCCACGTGGTGAATCAGGTGGTTGATAAACATGCGCCGAAAGCTGAGCGAGCGGGGGTCATTTGAAATGAGATGCTCGCCGAAGCTGAAGCGCCAGCGCGCGGCTAGCTGCTCGTCCGTAGCGCGCGCGATCGCGGCACGGCATCTCGCGGAGGTGTCGTCGAACTGCTTGAGGCATTCTTCGCGCGATTTGAAGTTGAGGTCGGGGTGGGGACGGCTGGATTTCGCGAGGTCGATGCCTTCGTCCTCGATCAGATAAACGCCGAATAGCGGGAGCGTCGCGCAATGCATTGCAAGCCTGCCCAAGGGCATCGATTTGTCGTGAGGCTTGTAATCGGGCTTGTCCTCGGGAACTCTTTCGAGAGTGCGGCGGGTGTTTGACATCTCGGAATCGAAATCCTGGAGCAGGAGTTCAGCGGTGGTCATGCGAATGTCCTTTCATCAAAAGATTTTAATGGGAAGAGTTTTTAATAGCGCCCAAGCCGCTGGTAATCGTGCGGCTTCGTAACGGTGGTTGCTAGAGGCAGTCTAAAGTGTAACGGGTATCGGGAACTGTTCCTACCCTCAAGGAGAAATTGATGTACAGGTTTTTGGGTTCGTTAGTGTTGGGCTTGTCTCTGCTCACACCAGTCGGGGTCTTGAGTGCTCAAGATCGCCCGGATCAAGATCACCACGATCAAGATCGCCCGGATCGAGCGAAAGCACATGAGTGGAATGACAACGAGAATGCGTCTTGGCACCAATATCTGAAGGAGCATCATAAGAAGGATCACGATTGGTCCAAGGCAAGCAAACGGGAACAGTCTAGTTATTGGAAGTGGCGAGACCAACATCCGGATAACCGCTAATCGGCGCGGCCTTAGCTCAACTTCTGTTTCAGAGTCTCGTTCACGACCGCTGGGTTTGCCTGACCGCGGCTCGCCTTCATCACCTGGCCGACGAGGAAACCCAGAACTGCGGTTTTACCCGCTTTGAACTGCTCCACCTGCTTCGGATTAGCAGCGAGAACGTCTTCGACGATCTTGCCAAGAGCACGGGAGTCCGAGATCTGCTGTAGTCCTTCGCGCTCCATCACGGCCGCTGACGATTCACTCGTCTCGAACATCTTAGGGAGAATCTCTTTGGCGAGTTTGCCGGAAAGCCGGCCGTTGTTGATCAACGCAACGAGCTCGCCCAGATGTTGCGCGGATACTGGCGAGGTCCCGATGTCTTTGCCGGAAGCGTTCAGCAGGCCCATCAAATCACCAGTGAGCCAGTTCGCAGCGCCGCGCGCATCCCCACTTGCCTGAGCCGCGGCTTCAAAGTAATCACCGGTCTCACGCGACAAGGTCAGCACGTCCGCGTCGTACTCACGCAGACCATACTCGTTGACGAATCGCTCACGGCGGGCGGCCGGCAGCTCCGGCAGGGCGCGCTTCACGGCGTTGAGCCAATGCTCGCTCACACGCAGGGGAACCAAATCCGGTTCGGGGAAATAGCGGTAATCGTGGGCTTGCTCTTTACTCCGCATGCTCACGGTTTCGCCAGTTTCGGTGTTATAGAGACGCGTTTCCTGAATCACTTTCGCGCCCGATTCGATGACGCGAGTTTGCCGCTCGATTTCGTGCTCCAACGCAAGCTTTAGAAATCGGAAGGAATTCAGATTTTTTACCTCAGCTTTGGTGCCCAGCTCGTCCGTTCCGCACGGCCGCACGGATACGTTTGCGTCACAACGGAGCTGCCCCTTTTCCATGTCGCAGTCCGAAATGCCGATGTATTGCAGCGTCTGCTTCAACTCCGTCAGGTACGCGTAGGCTTCATCCGGCGACCGCATGTCGGGATCGCTGACGATTTCGATGAGGGGCGTGCCAGAGCGATTCAAATCGACATAGGTGTAGCGGTCGGAATCTGAAAAACCCTCGTGAATGCTTTTTCCGGCATCGTCTTCCATGTGCACGCGGGTGATGCCGACCCGCTTTTTGCCCGAACGCGTGGGAACATCCAGATGACCGTGCGCCGCAAGCGGCTGATCGTATTGTGAGATTTGGTATCCCTTGGGCAGGTCCGGATAGAAATAGTTCTTGCGGGCGAAACGGGAGAATGGGTTGACCGTGCAACCGAGCGCGACCGCCGCGCCAATCGCAAGCTCGACAGCTTGCCGGCTGAGGACCGGCAATGCTCCGGGCAGCCCAAGGCAAACCGGGCAAACATTCGTATTCGGAGGCGCGCCGAATTCGACCGGGCAACTGCAGAAGATCTTAGTCTTGGTTGCGAGCTGTACGTGGACCTCGAGACCGATAACAGCTTCGTACTTCGTCGATGCGGCGGTGCTCGACAGCGCTCGCGGACATGTTTCGATTGTATCGGCGCGGAGCGGGCCAGCGGGTCGCCGACGCCTACGTTTTTTGGCGATGGATAGGGCCCGGGCAGTCCCGTACCGGCCTGTGATATCGTGGCGATTCGGCTTCCGGGCTGAAAGAACCGTCACATGGCAGGACGCGGCAGCGAGAAGATGGACAAAACGCAGACCACACTCGAATCCGCGTTAGAAAGCGTGGATGATGCGGAAGCGATCGTCATGCGATCCGCCCAGAAGATGGGTTTCGACGAAGAAAACCAGCAGCAGATCGCTATGGCCGTGCGGGAATGCATGGTCAACGCAGTGGTGCATGGCAATCGTTATAACAGAAAGAAAAAGGTCCACCTGGATATCGAGAGCTCGAAAGAAGCCCTGATTGTGGTGATTGGCGATGAGGGGGAAGGCTTCGATCCCTCTACGCTGCCGGATCCGTTGGCGCCTGAGAATCTTCTGAACCAGTCGGGCCGCGGTATGTTGCTGATACGCGCATTCATGGACGAGTTCGACCTGCACCCGCGGCCAGGTGGAGGAATGGAAGCTCGCCTGGTGAAGAATTTACCCGGTTAGCGAATCCCAATTGAGTATCTGATCACAGAGGAGGAACAAGTGAGTGTAAAATTGTCGTCTCGCCAGGTAGGCGATGTCACGGTTATTGACGCGGCCGGACGCATCACTTTAGGTGAGGGCGCCAGTGCGTTCCGGGACACCATTCGCGATCTTGCGGCGAAAGGCAACAAGAAATTATTGCTGAATCTGGCCGACGTTTCCTATATAGACAGCTCCGGAATCGGCGAACTGGTCTCCGGATTCACGACCATTACGAACAATGGGGGCCAACTGAAGCTTGTGGGATTGTCGAAGCGAGTGAAGGACCTGCTGCAGATTACGAAGCTATACACCGTCTTCGAAGTCTTCGATGATGAGGCGCAAGCGGTGCGCAGTTACACCTGACCTTCCGCTCCGGCCAGTAGCCAGGGACGGGTGAAGCATCGGGTCTTGGGCAGGCCCAAACCCTTAGTACTCGCTGCGGTGAGATAAGTACTCGGGGAAAAGCACTGTATCAGCGACGCAGGTGCCCTCTCTAACTCATCCTATGGCTGTTTCTGCTTCCCAAACCTTACCGGTTCCGTCTGCAGAGACGGCCGAGATCGATGTCCTGATAGCAGACGAGTTAACGCTTGTCCGAGAGGGTCTGGCGGCTCTTTGCAACTCTACGCCAGGCTTTCGTGTCGTGTCACAGGCGGGTAGCGGAACCGCGGCGCTGGCCGAAATTGAGCGGCTCGAGCCCTCGCTGGCTCTTTTGGATCTGGGACTTTCGGATCTCGCAACGACGGAAGTGATCCGGCGGGTACGTGATCTGGGGCTACGGACACGTTGCGCTGTTTTCTCGGTGCGAAAGGATCGCAAAACCGTTCTGGAAGTGCTGCGTTCCGGTGCCTGCGGCTATCTGCTCAAAATGTCCAGCCCGCAGCAAATGGCCGATGCGCTCGCACAGTTCACGCTGGGCGGCATTTACGTATCGCCGCAGATTGAGGTGATGTCGCTGTTCGGCGAAACAGGTACGTACCGGCATGGAGAAGATCCGATTGAATCGCTGAGCAGCCGCGAGTTTCAGGTATTCTCTCTGCTGGTGGAAGGGGTACGCGCGAAAGAGATCGCGGCGCGCTTGTCTCTGAGCCCGAAAACCGTCGATACGTATCGCTCGAGCCTCATGCGGAAGCTCGACATACACGACGTGGCCGGACTCGTGAAGTTTGCGATTCGGCGCGATCTGGCCGACGTCCGCGCGTAATTCGGCAAGGGCACGCTTCGTGCCGGATTGCCACGAATCGCTGTCCTACTCCAGGCGCAACGCGGCTACCGGGTCCACGCTAGCCGCTCGTTTCGCCGGCACAAAGCCCGCAAGGACCGCGACTGCAAGTAAGGTGAAGACGGCCGCTACCAAAGTTACCGGATCGGTAGCCGATACTCCGAACAAAGCACTTCCGATCAATCTCGCCAACAACAAACTTGCGGCAACTCCCAGTGCGCAGCCCACACTCGCTAGCAACAGCACTTCGCGCAATACCATCGACAATACCTGCCCCCGCTGGGCTCCTAGCGCGAGCCGAATACCCAACTCGGCCGTGCGCCGGGTCACGTGAAGCGACATCAGCCCATAAAGTCCGATGGCTGCGATCAACAAAGCGGTGCCCCCAAAAAACGCCGCCAGGAGGGCAGTCAGCCGCTGCACGCTCAAGTAACTGTCCAGCCGCTCCTCGACGGTCATGGTCCGCAACGAATATTGGCGCCCCATGGCGCGGACCACCTGCTCGGCAGATGCCTTGATGCTGCGAGGATCGACCCTTGTTCGCACATCCATAAGCGGATCGGCGTCGGCGAAATTTTCTACAATCGGCTGGTAGATCGCCATCGGATGAACGCTCTCCACCTTCCATAGGCTCGCACTGTTCACGACCCCAACAATCTTCATGGGAGCTGCGTGCGCGTGCGGGCCAAGATAGACAGTGCGGCCTATCGGATCAGCATGCCCGAACAATCTCTCCGCCAAGCTCTGGCTGATAATTGCGACCGGCGGACTGTGCTCGTCGTCTTGCCAGCTAAACTCGCGGCCATTGAGTAAGTGCATACCTGCGACGTGGAAGAAATCCGGTCCCACGAAATCGGGAATCGCTTGGACCGGCGCTCCGGTCAATGAGCCGTAAACCTCCTCGAGAAATTCGAATTCGCTCGCTGGTCCGTTTGCGGAAAAGCTCGCGCTCTCGACGCCTGGCAAGCGCTTCATCTCCCCGGCCAATTGCCGGTAGTATGCAACTGAATTGAGAGCGGATCGATGCCCTGCTTGGGGGAACAAGAGCATTGTCAAGAAGTGATCCCGCCTGTACCCCACATCTACCGTGTGCAACTGGTTCAAGGTTTCCCCTAACAGAAATGCGCCGATTACGAGTATGAGCGAGAGCGCCATCTGCCCGAGCAACAAAGCTCTCCCTGCGGCGTTCGACCCGCCCCGTACGGATCGGGTTTGCTGCCGCAATGCTTCGATTGGATCCGCCCGGACGATATGCCACACCGGAGCCGCCGCAAACAGTAGGCCGCTGATAATTGTCGCCGCCGCCGTAAAAGCAAGGACGCGCGCATCAGGCGCTGTGGTCAATGGCGTCGCAACCAGCCCTGTCCAGGCAATGTGCAACAGCGCAGGGCTGGCCCAGAACGCCAGTGCTAAACCGAGCAGCGCACCCGCAAACGACAACAGGAAACTTTCGATGAGTGGTTGCCGCATGAGGTCCCAGACGTTTGCTCCCAAGGCTCTCCTGACTCCTGATTCGTGCGTTCTTGCCGTCGCCCGCGCTAGCGTCAAATTCGCGAGATTGAGGCAGGCAATCAGCAGCACTGCACCGACGAGTCCCATCAGAATTCTTAGTGCATAAGAAAAGCGTTTGCGCAGAAACGAGACGCCGGTTGCCGCAGGTTCTAGGGCGATCCGGCGCGCAAAAAACCGTGCTCGCTTCTCGCCTGCGTAGCCCGGCGGCGGGGTCGCCTGCAGAATGCGCGGCCACAACAGTCCAATACTTTGGCGAGCCTGGGGTAGTTTTACTCCGGGCTTCAGCCGTCCATACAGTCTGAGCCAGAGGAGTCGCGGGTCCCGCAAGTTCGCGCCCCCTATTTGCGGCACCGAAAAAATCGGTGTCGTGACGTCCGCTGACCCATCGATGATGAGACCGGAATAGCCTTCAGGCTCCACGCCGACCACCGTGAACGGATGGTGATCTCCAATTCGGACCATTTTGCCGATGATATTGGCATCGGCGTGATACCAGTTACGCCAGGCGCGATAGCTGATCACCGCAACCGGATTCGAGGCGCCGCTGCGAAGGGCGACATCGGCCGGCTCGATCCCTCGCCCCAGCAACGGCCGAATCTGCATCCCCCGGTAATAGTTTCCGGAGACTTCCGCGAGGCCTGCCGTAAAGTACCGTCCGTCCGCTTCGAACGAGTTGATCCCGCCGCCGTTCCAAACAAAGAGTTCCGAAAACGGCCGTTGCCGGCGACTCAGCTCATCGAACATCTGCAGAGCGAAAGGCTCATCGCCGTTGACGTTATCAGAGATGGTGGTTGCCAGAGCGACCAGTTGTTCGGGATGAGGCACGGGGAGAGAACGCAGCACGAGCGCGTTCAGCAAACTGAAAATCGCCGTATTCGCGCCAATGCCCAGCGCCAAAGTTGAGACAGCGACCGCGGTCGCGCCGGCGCGTTTCGAGAGCGCTCGCGTCGCGTTGCGAAGGTCCGTCCACACTCTCGCCATATCACAACTATATTGCGGCAGGTTGCCAGATCTGAGAGGCCTGGTAACCGCGATATGTCCGCCTGAGCAACCTTTGTTCTTGTGATAAACTGCTGGTAAATCAGCAGTTTTGAAAGGCAGTTCTCCGCTTGACCCGCCATGAATTAAAGGAGCAGATCCAGCATGATCACTTTCGTGATGCTGTTTCTGGCGCCGTCAGTTACGCCACTTCCAACCGTGAACGGGTGATCCGGTGGGGGATCGCCATTCTCATCGCCTTGATCGTGGTCGTCGGCGTCGTGTGGTACGCGAGGTATACGAGGTCGGTGCGCCAACAGGATTTGCAGGCCGCTTTCGCGGTTGCCGAGACGCCGGTTGGACCATCATCGAGTTCGGCGCAGCAAACCTATCCCACGCAAGACGCCAAACAACTAGCTGAGATGAAGGCATTTTCCGGCGTAGTGGCCAAAGATGGCGGCAGCCGAGAGGGATTGATTGCGCGCTATTATCTGGGAACATTGAAGGCGGATCGCGGGGACGTTAAAGGGGCAGAGTCGGACCTGCGTGCCGTAGCGGATTCGAGCAATGAGACTGCTCCGCTCGCGAAGATTGCCCTGGCGCAACTCTATGCCGGCGAGAACCGGGTCAGCGACGCGCAGAAGGTGCTCCGCAGCCTCGTGAATAAGCCGACGGATCTTGTTTCGAAGGATCAAGCCGAGATTTTGCTCGCGCAGTTGGAGCAGACCAGTAATCCTAAGGACGCGAGGAAGCTTCTCCAATCGTTGAGAACCGCGCGTCCTGGTTCCGCAGTAAACCGGGCCGTCGATCAGATTTCCGCCGATCTATCGAAATAATCCAGTAGACATGCTGGGCCGACTCCGCCTGGGTCCGCACGGTCTGCGGGGCCGCAGATTTCCCGAGCCCCAGCATCCATACCGAACGGATTTCGCGCGGGATCGGGATCGCGTTATTCACTCACGCGCATTCCGCCGTCTGGAAGGCAAGACGCAGGTGTTTACCGCCGGGCTTTCCGATCACTTTCGCAACCGGCTCACGCATACGATCGAGGTCTCTCAAATCGCGCGGACGGCAGCGCTCGCGCTGCAATTGAACGAGGAGTACACGGAGACTCTCGCGCTCGCGCACGATTTGGGACATCCTCCATTTGCGCATGTGGGCGAGAAGGAGTTGGACCGCCAGATGCGCCGGTTCGGCGGCTCATTCGAGCACAACCTTCATTCGCTGCGGATTGTGGACGTCCTCGAGCAACGGTATGCGCGCTTCGCGGGCTTGAATCTGACGTTCGAAGTTCGAGAGGGGATCGTGAAGCACTCGCGGGAGATTGCTGCGGGGGCGGAGCCGGAATTGCAAGAGCTGCTTCCGGGGAAGCGGCCTCCACTCGAAGCACAGCTTCTCGATCTTGCCGATGAAATCGCGTACAACACGGCCGATCTCGATGACGCTTTCTCGATAGGGCTGTTTTCAATGGATGCGATTGGCGAATGGGTGCCCGCGTTTCGTGAGCTGACCGAGCAGGTGGATACGCAATTTCCGGGAGCTTCGGATCGAGCGCGGTTTTGGGAGGTGCAGCGCCAAATCATCAATATTCTGATCGGCGGATTGATTCAAGGAACGATGACGGCGGCCCAGTCAGCCGGCGTGGAAACGGTGGAGGACGTGCGAGGGCTCGATCATCGAATCGCAAAGCTTACGGGAGAGGCGGCCACCATCAACGGGCAGTTGAGAGCGCTGCTCACACAGACCGTCTACTCGTATGCCGAACTGGTGGAGGACAGGAAAAAAGGAGTGAACAAAATGGGGGAGCTCTTCAACTTTCTCGTGGAACATCCTCAGCATGTGTCGCCGGGGTATCGCGAAAGGCTCCAGGAGCAACCGGTCCACAGGGTGGTCTGCGATTACATTGCGGGAATGACGGACAGCTATTTAATCCGTACGCATCGAAATCTTGTGGAAGGTGGTGCCTGAGCGAAGCAATGCAGAGGATTGATCTATATATCAAAGTGGAGGTGGAGCTGGATGATGATGAGAAGCCGGAGCGCGCCGCGAGTGAGATCTGCCGGCAGGTTCAGAAACTTCCCGTGGTCCGTTCCGCCGAGTTGTCGAACGCAGTTGCTCGCGAATAAGGAGGGTTGGCGCTGATCGCGAGGTTAATTAATTATGTAGAGCTTGCTCCCGAGGTGCGCCACTTTGAGTTTGAGGCGCGAGATCGTGAGGAGCTGGCGTTTACGCCGGGACAGTTTGTATCGGTTCTGGAACGCATCGACAGCAAGGAAATTACCCGGGCGTACTCGATTGCGTCGCCGCGCGGCGGAAACCGGTTTGCACTGTGTTTGAATCGTGTTTCGAACGGCATTGTCTCGCCTTACTTGTTCGATCTTAAACCGGGCGATGAAGTGGAAATGGGCGAGCCCCTCGGATATTTCACGCTGCGGCATCCGGGGCGGCGCGCGGTGTTCATTGCAACCGGAACAGGTATCGCGCCGTTTCGATCGATTCTTCTGGACCATTTGCCCAGAACGTCGCCAGAGATCACGTTGCTGTTCGGAGTGCGGTATGAAGCCGGATTGCTGTATCGGGGAGAGCTGGAGCAATTAGCCGAACGGTATCGAAGCTTTCAATTTATGCCGACTATCTCGCGGCCCGGCGAGGAGTGGAGTGGGCGCATCGGGCGCGTGCAGAAGCATCTTGATGACGCGCTCGCGTTGCGCAACGATGACGAGCGGGTCACGATTGATGTCTATGTCTGCGGCCTCGAAGAGATGGTGGACGATGTGCGGGCAGAGCTGAAGCGCCGCGGCTTCGACCGCAAACAGATCATTTACGAGAAATATGATTGACGCGCGGAAACTATGCCGCGATGGCCGAGACTTGCGTTTGCGGGTAGATCTGTTTCGCCTGATCGACATTGGCCAGCTTGCTGCCCGGCAGAGCGGATGATGCCGTTCCCGCCGCGACTCCCCATCGCAGCGCTTCGACGAAGGTCTTGTCAGTGTTCAGCGCCCAAACCATGGCTGCGGCGAGGGCATCTCCCGCGCCGATAGGAGACAGCGCGTCCACGCGAGGCGGTATGACCTCGAACACTCCTTCGGGAGAAGCGGCCACGACTCCCCTGCCACCGAGAGACAGCACCGCCCGATGTGCTCCCATGGCCCGGATGCGCTTCACGCCTTCGATGGAATGCGACCGCGTGATGAGGGCCGTGTTCAGTAGACGTTCAGCCTCCTGCTGGTTCGGCTTCACGATATCGGGCTCGGCATCGAGACTATACAGCAGCGGATCGCCATCGGTATCGAGCAGCGTTTGCACTTTATGGCTCCTGGCGAGCCGAATCAGGTCCGTGTAGAAGTGCGGATCCACGCCTTGAGGCAAGCTTCCGCACAGCATTAGCCACGACGAGTCGGGTAGAAGCTTGTCGATTGTTTTGCGGAGGCGTGTAAGCTCAGTTTCCGAGACCACGGGTCCGAGCTCATTGAGCTTCATGGAGAGACCCTGCCGGTCAGTGATTGTGAGGTTAATTCGAAGGTTGTGCCGGATTTTTACAATCTTCTTCGCGAAGTGGTCGTGCTCCAAATACTTTTCGAAATCCTCGCCACAATCGCCCCCTGAAAACGTGATCGCCATCGCCTTTGCGCCAAAACTGGTGAGTACCCGAGCGGCATTGATTCCACGGCCACCCGCGGTATCGGTTGTGGATTGAATGTATGCTCGATCTTCGAACACGAGCCGGTCAACGAGAACGATGCGGTCGATGGCCGGGTTCATCGTGAGCGTCAGAATCGATTTGCTCACTAGGAAGAGGGACGGCCGCGGGTCAGGAGTTTCGCTCCGAGAACGCCTCCGAGTCCGGGAAGCAGAGTGACGAAAAAGAAGGCCTGGAGCATGATAAGCGGGAGGCTCATGAGGAAGTCGTGGGGATGGTCGAGGATTTTGGCTAGTTCGCTGTTGCTGTTGGGCACGCTTCTCAGGAGCTCGCGTCCGGTGGGCGAGGCAATATAGACGGCCAGGATAGCGGTGCAGACGAGAACAGCCAAAAACAGCCAGAGGCCGGTCATCCATCCGAGGCGCGCGCCGCCCGCGGTGGTGAGCGGCTCCGGGGAGCGGCGCCGATAAATCAGAACCGCGAAAAAGCCCGCCGCACACAGGACGATAGGCGCGAGATAGGGGCTGAGCAGCCCCGCAACCACCATCCCCAGCAACGTGCCGCCAGCGACGATTAATGTAACCAACACTGCCCGGGAGTTATGGAACGAAATGCGAAGCGCAGGAGCGGGTGGGGCGGCCGGCGGAACGGGAGCTGATTCGGCTTCGGCTGCCCAGCGCTGGACATCTTCTTCGTATTGAGGTTTAGCGCATCTGTGGCAGAAGCGGGCGTCTTCTGGAAGGACGGCTCCGCAGGTACAGCGTTGTGGCACATCTCCATTTTACGGCGAGGCAGGGCGGCGGGGCGATTGGCTGACCTTAAATGAAGTTCCGGTTCCCGCTAAGATGGCTTATGCCGCTATGCATAAACCGAATGTTCTGGTCATCTGCCCGCCCGACCATTACGTGTTGCGCAACCTTGACCCGATTCGTGATATAGCTAACCTTTATGTGGGCAATGAATTGAATGAGCTGGACCGGCACGCGGGAGACGCGGAGATCATTGTTTATTCCGGATTGACCGGAGCTTCAGTCCCGCTAGAAAATATCTGGCAGCATGCGCCGCGGGTTCGCTGGATCCACTCGCTGGCTGCGGGTGTGGACAAATTGCTGTTTCCGGAGCTGATCGAGAGTCCGGTTCCCGTGACGAATGCGCGCGGAGTGTTCAAGAGGCCGCTGGCCGAATTCGCCGTGCTCGGAATGCTCTATTTCTATAAACACGTGCGGCGCCTTATCGAGAGCCAGCGAGCGCATCACTGGGACTCATTTCTGGTCGACTGGCTGCGTGGAAAAATCATGGGCATCGTTGGTTATGGCGAGATCGGACGCGAGTGCGCCAAGCTCGCCAAGGCGATGGGCGTGAAGATCTACGCGATCCGGAGAAAGCCGGAGCGATCGGCGAACGATCCGAGTCCTGGATCGGATATTCGCCTCGACGAAGTTGAAGGAGATGCTGCCGGAAGTGGATGTGCTGCTTGCAGCCGCGCCACTGACGCCCGAAACCAGGCACATGATCGGCGAACCGGAATTTGCGGTGATGAAATCTTCGGCGATCGTGATCAATGTGGGAAGAGGGCCGGTAATCGATGAAGCCGCGCTCGTCCGCGCACTTCAAACGAAGCGAATCGCTGGAGCGGCGCTGGACGTTTTCGAAAAAGAACCTCTGCCGGCGGACCATCCATTCTGGGACATGGAGAATGTGCTCATCTCACCGCACTGTACGGATCGGACGCGAGACCCCGATTGGCTGGATTTGAGCATGCAGTGCTTCGTCGAGAACTTCCGGCGTTACATAGACGGCCAGGAATTGCTAAATGTAGTGGATAAAAGGGCGGGTTACTGATGAGCGTTGCCGGGCAGGCGACGGAACACGCAGTCACGTTCGACGAAGTAGTTCGAGCCTCCAAGCGAATCGTAGATTTGGCGCGTAGGACGCCATTCGAAACATCCCGGCTGTTCAACGAAGCAGCCGGTATCCAGACGTTCTTCAAATGCGAGAACCTGCAGCGCGGCGGCTCCTTCAAAATCCGCGGGGCAACCAACTTCATGGCATCTTTAAGCCCGGAGGAGCGGAAGCGGGGCGTGGTTACGTTTTCGTCCGGCAATCATGCGCAGGCGGTGGCTATAGCGGCAGCTCATTTTGGAATGGCGGCGACGATTGTGATGCCCACAGATGCGCCGAAAGCGAAGCTGGAATCGACTCGGGCATACGGTCCGGAAATCGTTTTCTTCGACAGGCAACGGGAGAACAGGGAAGAAATCGCCCAAGGGATTGCCAATCAGACCGGAGCCGTGGTCCTGCCGTCCTATGACCACCCGTGGATCATGATAGGACAGGGAACCGCAGGGCTCGAGATGATGCGCGAGCAGCCGGACCTGGACGCGATCGCTGTACCGCTGGGCGGAGGCGGCCTGTTATCGGGTACGTTGACCGTTGCGAAGGCGTTGCGCCCGGGCATAAGAGTCTTCGGAGTGGAACCCGAGCTGGCGAATGATTGGCAGAGATCGCTCACGCGCGGCGAACGGGTTGAGATTGCACCTCCGCCCACCATCGCCGACGGGCTGCGCACTCCTGTGCCGGGAACGTTGACGTTTCCGATTGTTCAGGCGCTAGTTGACGAAGTGCTAGTGGTTTCGGAGAACGAGATAAAGCAGACGATGAGGTTTCTGCTTACGCGAACGAAAATGCTGGTGGAGCCGAGTGGAGCTGTAGCAGCGGCAGCGGTGCTGCACAGGAGACTGCCGAGCGATGTGCGCTCCGTGGGTGTGATTCTTTCGGGCGGGAACGTGGATCTCGATGTGCTGTCGAGCATCTGCGGGGAGACGATTACCGATGGGAGCTACTAGCGAAAGACGCAGACAGCAAGGGTTCGGGATTTTCGCCTGGATCGTTCTGGCGTACAACCTCCCGGTGATCTTGTGGGGAGCGTACGTGCGGATCTCCTTTTCGGGCGAAGGGTGCGGCGCGCACTGGCCCTTTTGCAACGGCCAAGTGATTCCTCACAAGATGACAGTCCCGCTCGCAATCGAATTTATTCACCGCACCATGACGGGGCTGGATGCGATCGCGGTCGTTGCGATGTGCATCTGGGCGTTTTCACTATTTCCACGACGTCATCCCGTGCGGCTGTTTTCCGCGCTGTCATTGGCATCTATGTTTGTGGAAGTACTGCTCGGCGCAGGGCTTGTGCTGTTCCGGTATGTGGCACGCGATCAATCCGCCGGCCGGGCATGGTATTTATCGGCGCACTTAGCGAATACGATGCTACTGCTGGGTGCGATTACGATCGCGGCATGGCTAGCTTACAGCGGATCTTCTGGAGTGCGATTGCGGGAAGTGCCGCGCCTGCTTCTGGGCGCGCTGGCGGTTACGCTTGTGGTGAGTGTCACGGGCGCGGTAGCGGCGCTTGGCGATACGCTGTTTCCTGCGGCATCGCTGGGAGCCGGTTTGCAGGCGGACTTTTCGGCGCCTTCGCTGATGGTGCGATTGCGGTCCGTTCATCCGTTCGTGGCTGTGATCGGTGCCGGGTATCTTGTATGGGCGGCGAGCGGCGTGCTGCGCCGGCAGGACGCACCGGGGGCACGGACGGCGGCAACTCGCGTCTTGGGTCTGATTCTGTTCCAGTTGGTGGCTGGAGCAATCAATCTTATGCTGCTCGCTCCCGTGTGGATGCAGTTATTCCACCTGTTCCTGTCCGATGTGGTTTGGATCGCGGTGATCCTGCTGACGCTCGAGGCGTCACAGGTGCGGCAACCGGTTCCCGCGTTCGCATTGTCTAAGGTTTCGGCGGAGTAGGGCCGCAGAGGCCCAGAAGCGGCAGACCACAAACACGATGATCTGCCCCACCTGCCGAGCGCTAGTGGTCATACTTTTCGAGCCATTTCAGTTCTTCGCGAACTTTGATGTAGCCGTGCCACGGATTGTTTCCGAGCGAGTGGCCTTCGCCCGGGAAGATGAGAAACGCGTGCGGGATTCCGAGTGCATCGAGCGCCCGTTCCAGCAAATATCCTTGCGAGGCGCTGACGCGGATGTCGTCCGCGCCGATCACGTCGTGCACCGGGGTGCGCACTTTGTTGAATTGGAAGAGGGCGGCCTCCCGTTGATACATCTCCGGTTTTTCCCAAGGTGTTCCCCCGAGATAGAACGCGTCATCGAAGGTCTCATCGTCGTTGCCCCAATTCGAGGCGTGTTCGATCGCCCCGGCGCCCGAGACTGCGGAGCGGAAGCGAGTGGTTTGCGTGATTAGCCAATCGGTCATGTAGCCGCCGTAACTGTAACCGCCGATCGAAAGATGCTCGGGATCGGCAGTGCCGTCCTTGACGAGGCTGTCCACGCCTTCGAGAATATCCTTGCCGGGCCGCGACACGATATGCGGGATAAGGCCGGTCATAAAGTCATCGCCGTATCCGGACGATCCGCGGTAATTGGGCTCGAATACCAGCCAGCCGTTGGCGGCGGCGAGCGCGGACCAAGCATACCAGTCGGCCCCGAAGTGGTTCCCGTCGGCATCAGCGGGACCGCCGTGGATCAGCGTCAACATGCGAAGATGCTTTTCGTTGAACTTGCCGGGCGGGTACAGCAGAACGCCTTCGACGGGGACTCCGTCATCGGCCGTCCAGTGGCAGGTTTTCCATCGCGGGAGCTCGCGGTCATTGAATAAAGCATTCAACCGCGTAATGGGCTTGGCGGATGCGAGGTGAGCGGCGTCGGAAGCAAGATAGAGCTCGGTGGGCTCATCGATTCCGGAATGGCGAAAGAGCAGGCGTGGATTGTGCTCTGCGGTGTTCAGACCTTCATACCAGCCGGAATGGCCTTCCAGCTTATTTGCGTTCGCCCCATCGAGAGCGTAGACCTGCACCTCGGTCGCGGCTTGCCCCAAGCCAAGGAGCTTGCCGTCGCCGGTCCACGAGTAATCGGTCCAGTTGCCGTTGAAAGCAGCGCCCAAAGGGCGAATTTTGCCGGTGGCGATGTTCAAAGAATAGAGGCGCCCCTGAAGATCCTGATACTTGCCTTCGACGCTTCCGCTGTCCGCATAAATTCCGAAATACAGTTCGGAGCCGTTTTTGTTCCAACGCAACTGCCGTTCGAGGCCCTGATTGTGCGTGAGCTGCTTGGGGGCAGTTTCGCCGCTTGCGGCAGGAGTAACGAGATAGATTTCGTAAGCCTCCGGATGCTCGAGGCGACCGGAAATGGAGCTGGTCAAAAACGCGATGTTCGAGCCCGAGGGGGCGGGCGCAATTTCGTTGATGGCGTAGGCGCTGCGAGTCAGGATGCGCGCGCGTTGCGGCAGCGGGAGGGCGGTGTCTTGAGACTTGCTGCTTTCGGGGAGGGGAATCGGCTCCGGAGAGATGTCCTTCAAAGTGATCTCGAGAAGCAGATCGCCGCGGTCCTGGTCGCGCCAGCGCGAGACGTCTTTCCAGTCGCGTTTTTGCACCTCTTCGGCGGATTTTGACAGCGGCTCAGGGATGCTGAAGAGAATGGCGGAGCTGTCGTTACTCCAGGCGAAATTGTGGGTCTTGAGCGGCTCGTTATACAAGGGAAACGCTTCGCCTCCGGTAACGGCCAGGATCCAAACACGCTGAATTTCTTTTGCGTCTTCTTTCGGTTCCGTATTGGGAGATTGCGAAGCACGATCGGACAAAAACGCGATGTATTTGCCGTCCGGCGACCATTCGGGGTTGCTATCGTGGCCGGATTGAGCGAGCGGCACGAGACCTTCACGGCCGTCGCGCCACAGCCAGAGATCGTCGCGAAAACGATTGTGCTGCCAGTCAGCTCGCGACGTGGCGATGACAGCAGCCATGCCGTCAGGAGATAGGCGCGCAGACGTGATTTCGACGAAACTGAAGAAATCGTCGATGGTCAGCGGGCGCTTGTCTTGGGCGCGGATGGTCGCAGTGAAAAGGAGTGTCGCTAAGGCGGCCTTAACGATTAGCGGCCTGCGCATCTAGAATTGCAAGTGTAGAGCGAGCTGCAGGATGCGCGCGGGACTCAAAAGATTGGTCCCGGAAATCTGACCGAACGTCGAATCGCTGATGATGGTGTCGGGATTTTGAAAGTTCGCGTGATTGAATACATCGAAGGCATCCATGCGAAGCTCGAGGTCCCAGCGCTCGCTGGGTTTGAAGTGCTTGGAGAGGGCCATGTCGAGGTTAACGAAGCCGGGGCCGCGTATACCGTTACGCGGGAAGCTGCCGTAGGTGAAGTACGGAAGCAGAGCAGCGTTCGTGGAGGCGATATTGTCCAGTGCGTTGATGCGGACAACCGTGAAGTTCGCGGGGTTGAACCAATAGTTGCCGGCGGAGACGCTGCCAGCGTTGTTCGGGTTCATGAGCATCTGAAAGGCCTTTGGATTCAGGATTCCGACCTGATTTCCCACGAGGTCGGCGCGAACAGAACCGGCATCGCCCGCGCCCGATGGCCCGGGATCGTCGGTGCTGGTGAACAGATCGCCGTATATATCGATGGGGAAGCCGGTGTGAATCGTGAAAATCGGATACAGACTCCAGCCGGAGGTGAGCAGTTTGGGCCCGCCCTGCCAAAGATGATCGAAGGGCAGATTCCAACCGCCCGAAAATACCAGCGCGTGTCGCACGTCGGTATCGCCGGATCCATAGAACTGGTTGTGACTATAGAACGGCACATCGGAGTTTCGCTCACGGAAACCGGATGAATTATCGAGCTCGTGAGACCAGGTGTAGCCGAGCGTGAAGAAGCTACTGCCCCACCCGCCCATGTTGGAAAAGTTGCGCCGGAGATTGACTTCGAGTCCATTGTAATTGGCCTTTCCGACGTTCTGAAATTCGTCGATATAGCCGAACTCGTCCATTCCGTAAGGTGCGTTGTAGATTCTGGTGTTGGTGCCGAGAATGAAAGGGTTATTGTCTACAATGCCGGTGAGTTTGTGCGCCGAGTAGCCCAGGTATCCGACTTCGAGCATTAAGCTCGACATGAGTTGTTGCTGAACGGAAAAATTGTATTGGTAAACGTAGGGAGTGCGCAGGTGAGGATCGACGAAGTACACCGCGCCTCCTCCAAACGGAATAAAACCGGCGGCCTGGAAATCGAGATTCGATGCGGGCGGCTTGGAAGGAAACGGATTGACCGCTCCCGCTGCTCCAAATGGATCCTGTAAACCGCTGGGAACGCCAGTGCCGGCAGTTGCGGCGGGTATGGATGTCGGCTGCGCTGAAGAAAGGCGGGACACCATTGTACTGCAAGTTATCTTCGCCCTTCAGAACATCGTAGAAAACGCCGAACCCGCCGCGGATGCTGGTCTTAGCGTTTCCGAAGACGTCGTAGGCGAAGCCGAAACGGGGCGCCCAATCATTTTTATCTGGAAAATTCACGCCCCTCGGAGCGCCAGGGTCACCAGGAAAAACGACGCCGTTGGGAGCGTTGACGAATTTCTGCGATTGCAGCCCTGGAATGAAGGAAAAGGTACGTCCTTCAGTGTCATATTTAGGCTCGGCATATTCATAGCGAATGCCCAGGGTCAGAGTCAGGCGTTTGCTGAGATGCCAGGCATCCTGCGCGAATCCGGCGTATTGGTTGGAGCGAATATTCGACGGCGCTTTGGGGTACTGGAGATATTCATCGGGCAATCCCATGAGGAAATCGGCAAAATCGGTTCCCGAGCCGACAGAGGTGGTTGGTCCGTAAAAATAATACTCGCCAGTAACGTGATAATCGTACGTCGTGTTGTTTTGATACGGCGAGAAGTAAAAACCGAACTTCCAATCGTGGTGTCCTTTAATCCACGAGAGATTGTCGTAAAGAGCGCCGGTGGTGTTGTATTCGACAGTGGGACCTTGCGTGCTGAAACCGGTGTAGAGGTTTGAGCCAAGAAATCCGAGCCGGGGTGGTCCGACTGGATCGTCCTGAATGATGGCGGTTCCTAGTTGTGCGGCATCAGGCTGTTTCACGGCAGGAACCGACTGGAAATTGTCGAAACGCTGAACCGTAGCGCGAAACTCGTTCAGCAAATTCGGGGAGAAGGTGTGCGTATAGGAGATAGACCCGAAATACGTTGTCGTTTCATTCGTGGTACGGAAAACCCGCGTAGGTGCCGGAGCCGTCGAATGGGCTGAGCAGCGGACGGTCCTGCGTTGTGAACGTGCCGCTAATGACATCCCTAGGCGTGAGATTGTAATCGAATCTGCCTAGGTATTCGTTGTAATTATCTGTGGCAGCGGCTTCCGGGAACAGAAAGCCCGTAGGTGAAATGGGCAGGAGGCCATGTCCGAAATACGCCTTGGCAACCGGATCGATGCTGGCGGGACTGATGATGCCCTGCGCAGCGAGTGCGGGGTTTGGCTGAAAATAAGGATGCGCAACACCGGGCGTTCCTTGCGGAGTTGTGCAGGGACCTCCGCTGAGAGTCAAGCCCGTGAGGAAGCAAACAACATTCGGATCCGGGCCGCCGTTGACGGCGTGGGAAAAATCTCCATTCGCTTCCGCAGGCGTGAAGGTGTTGACTTTGCCGGGACTCGCGTCGAGCGCAGTCTGGCGCTGGCCCTCATAGGAGAAGAAGAAGAAGATTTTGTCTCGGCCTTGACAGGACGAGGGCCCGCCCACAGTTCCTCCGAATTGATTGCGCTTCAGAACGGGGACCGGAAGGCCTTGCTCGTTGTTGAAGAACGTGTTGGCATCGAAAAAGTTGTTGCGGACGTAATCGTATGCGGTGCCATGGAATTGGTTCGTGCCGCTCTTCGTCACGACGCTGACGATGCCGCCGGCATTGCGGCCGTATTCAGCGCTGTAGTTGCTCTCGAGCAACCGGAATTCGGCGACTGCATCGGGATTTGGGTTGGCGACAACGGTGTTGTCCAGAAGGTTGTTATTCATGCCGCCGTCGAGCAGATAGGTAACGGAATCGGTACGCTGACCGCCGATGCTGTAGTTACCAGCCGCGCCCGAATCGGGATTCGTCGGCGTTGATGCCCGGTTGCGTCCGATCAGATCGAGCGTGTTGCGGCCGTTTAAGGGCAATTCATAGATCGCCTGGCCGGTAACGGTTTCGGCGATGGTCGAGTTTTCTGTTTCCACCTGCGAAGGGCGGCTTTCGACGCTGACGGCGTTCGCTACCTTGCCCACCTGAAGTTGTACGTCAACGCGCAGCGTCTGATTAATTTCGAGGGGCGTCTTGGAATCGATCGTCACGCGTCGAAACCGGGTGCTTCTGCGGTCACCTGATACAGACCGATCGGCAGGTTTACGATCTGATAGATAGCCGGACGCATTGGCAGTGGTTTCTTGGCTCAGCGCAGTGGCAGTGTTCGTGACAACCACTCTCGCGCTCGGGACGACGGCGCCGGAAGGATCGGTCACCGTGCCGGTGATCTTGCCGGTGGGCGTGCCCTGCGCACCGAGTTGAATGGAACAAACCAGAGCCGCAGCAATGGTGACGAGAATCGGCTTACATCTCTGAGTAGACAAAATTTAGCCCCCGAAAACGAGTAGAACTACTTATGTGCTGATATCGTACCGCATTCGAAATCGCGCGAGGCGCGCGCCGCGAATTCAGCCGGTAACGCGCCGTTTAGAATTCGTACCGAAGCGCAAACTGCATGACACGGGGCTCGGTGAGCAAATTTCCGTAGTTGCCGAATTGGGTGGAGAGGTCGATCTCGGGACGATTCGACTGGACGTCGAAGCGTGTGAAATTGGGCACGTTGAAGACCTCCCAGCGGAACTGCAGGCTGTGTCCTTCGAACGGCATTTTCCAGCGCTTGCTCAGACCCATATCGAGACCCGCGAAGCCGTCTCCGCGGAACGTGTTGCGGGCACCGCTCTGGCCCGGAAACGGATGAGCGAAATCGATTATGGCGGCGTTGCCATTGGGGAACATATTCACGGTTCCATTGGGTTGCTTGTACACGCCGGTGTTCTGCGGGGTGACGAGGGTGAGGGCGTCTCCTTCTTCCTGCCAGTTCGTGGGGAAGTAAAAACCGTTATCCACCGTGACGGGGAAACCGCTGGTCCAGCGGACGATGCCGGAGAATTGCCAACCGCCGATGAAAGCATCGAGCCAGCGGCCGGCATTGCGAGCAAGCCATTTGTCCTTTCCGAAGGGTAGCTGATAAATCCAGTCGCCATTGATCTGATGGGGCGTGTCGAAATCGGAGACCGCGCGCAACTGATCGGGGGAGAAGGGATTGATGACCTGGCCGCCCAATCCGGCGTATGGGCCAATGCGCTCTGCGTCGGAGGAGATATCCATGGACTTCGAGAATGTGTAGTTCAGATCGAACTGAAGGCCGTAGCTGAAGCGTTTGCGGAGGGTGACTTCGAGAGCGTTGTAGTTCGCGTTGCCGATGGTGCTCCAGGCGTAGAGCGATGAGAACTGGGAATTGTAGTACGAGTAAGGGCCGGTATTGAGAGTGTAAGTGACGTTCGGTATAGTTGGCGTCGGTAAGCCCGCCGTAGACGTCCAGATCGGCTTGCGCAGTCGTGTCGTTGAACTTCGAACAGAGGAAAAGCTGATAGACGGCTTGGAGCACGTTGGGGGTGGGTGATCCGCAGCTATTGCCGACAGCTTCGTAAAGGCCGCCTTTCTTGAGCGGCTGTACCAGATTTTGCCAATAGGCGGCAGTGGGGCCCACAACGGCAGCGTTGATCTGGTTGGGCGAGAGACCTTGGCGATAGAGCTGGGACATCCGGGTCGCGGCGACGAAATAGCTGATGCCCGATTTGGGATCGACCAGATTCAGAGGTTCCATGAGATCGCGTTGGGCAAGAAGGTGCCGCGAGATGCGTCCGACATAGGCGATCTCGAGAGCAAAATCTTTCGGGAACTGCCGGGCAATGGAAAAGTCGAGCGCGTAGGAATACGGCGTTCGGATGGTATCGTCGAGTCCCCAATAGATAGAGAAGCCGCCGGTATCGAGAGACGAGGGCGGAGTCTGCGGAAACTTGCCGGGCGGAGCCGGGAAAAAGATCGTGTTGCCGAGATTATCGGTGGTGGGGATGACGTTCAGGCTAGTGAGCCGCGGCGCTGTGGCAGCAGTTATAACGCCAGCGGGATTGTCGATGGAAGTTGAGAGTCCGAAAGATCCGTTCTGATCGAAGGTATTGATGAGGCCGAGGCCAATACGATCGTAGACCTTATCGAAGCCCGCCCGGATGACGGTTTTATCGTCGCCGCCAAAGAGGTTCTTGGCCCAATCGGATTGGGGGCGCAGCGACCATGCAATCGAGGCGCGAGGAGCGATATCGTCCTTTTCGAAATGGTAATAGCCGGGTCCGTTGTTGGCCGGGCCCGCGAGATCGAATTGAATGAGAGGATCGGTGTTGGCTGGAATTCCCTGTGCCATTTCGTATTCGTGCTTTGAGAACAGCGCACCGATGCTGACGTTTGGTTCGACCTGCAATCCGTTGGTTTCCCAGGGCGGCGGGAAAAGAGACCAGCGGAGACCGTACGTGAGGGTCAAGTTGGGTTTGATGCGCCAGGCATCCTGACCATAGAACTCGTACCAATCGAGGCCGAAGTTGCGCTTAACGGGCGCGCCTTGCGCGAGGATATTGCCACTTTTGTCGTAATTGTAAGTGGCGTTCACTTCCGTGATCATGCCGAGCACGGCCATTAGTGGAAAGTCGTACGAATTGTTAAACGGGGATGCGACGGCGGGGAATCCGCCATTGTCGGGGCTGAGCGGACTACTTGTGTTGGCAATTCCTGAGGTGTTCAGCCAAGCAGAGTTCGCCAGACCGTAGCTGAACGAATCGAGAGTGCTTATGCGTGGATCGCGGACGATCCCGATATTCGTGCCGAACTGGAGGTTATGGGAGCCCTTGCTCCAGGAGAGATCGTCGAGGAAGTTGTTGACCGGCATCTGGAACGCGGTGCTGCGGGTAATGCCTGAATCATTGCCCGTGTTATCGACGAGTCCACGGAAGAAGTTCATGGTCTGGTCGCTATCGCCGGCATTGCCGACGCTTTGGCGTGTCAGGCCGTAGCGGAAATTGTTCACGATGGTGGGCGAGAAGACGCCGGTGTAGCCGATAGCAAAGCCCTTGCTGTGATCGGCGATCGTGTGTTCGGCGACAGTTCCCGGAAGAAACGGCGCGCCGGGGTTGACCAGGTCCTGCAAAGCGCCGCGCCAGAACAGGGTGTGTTTGCCGTTCTGGTCGATGCGGTAATCGAAGCGAGCGATATAGACGTCATTGTCATAGTTCGTAGGGGCGCGGAATCGGTATCCGCCGTAGTTCAGCCCGTCGCCAACCGAATTATCGTTCGGCAAAGGAAAGCTCTTGAAATAGTTCAGCATGACGGGATTCGGTCCGAGGTGAAGCGGATCGAGCGCGGTGATGTCCTGCGGCGTGAGAGTGGTGACTCCGCCGTTTACGTTTTGATATCGAATGATTCCGTCACGAAGCGTTGCGGTAGGGATGGTATCGATGACACTTTGCTCTTCGCTTTGGCGCGTTCCTTCATAGTTGAGGAAGAAAAATAATTTCTGCTTCCAAATGGGGCCGCCGAGCGAGACGCCGAAGATATTGCGGTTCAGCTTCAGCGGAACATTCGGCTGGCCGCTGTTCAATTCCGAGAGCTTGACGAAGTAATCGTTGGCGCTGGTGGCGGTATTGCGGAGGTATTCGTATAGCGATCCGTGGAATTTATCGGTGCCGCTTTTCGTGACAAGCGTGACCTGGGCGCCGGATGATCGTCCCTGATCGGCGCCATAGTTGGTGGTGGTGACGCGAAATTCCTGGACCGAGTCGAGCGTGGTGGGCAGGACGGAGGTGAATGCGTATCCGCGGCCCTGGTCGTTGACATCGACGCCATCGAGCGTGACGTTGCTCTGGTCGCTGCGAGCGCCATTGACCGCGCCGCTGCGGGTATCGTTATCTTTGTTCAAGTCGGGGCGGTTTCCGGTATAGACGACGCCCGGCTGAAGGCTGAGGAGATCCGGAACGTTGCGGCCTTCCAGCGGAATCTGCTCAATCTGCATGTTGCTGAAGGCATTTCCGATGGAAGCGTCGGTGGAGTTCAGGAGCGGCGCTTCGGCAGTGACTGCAACGGTCTCGTTCACCGAGCCGATCTTAAGTTGGGCGTTAACTGTCGCGGGGGTACTGATGAGCAGTGGGACATTGGACTGCTCATAGCGCTCGAATCCAGGCGCTTCGATGGCGAGGTTGTACCTGCCGGGCGCAAGAGACAGGAATGTGTAATCGCCTTGCGTGCCGGTGGTTGTGGTGCGGACGCTGTTCGTACTCGTGTTGGTGAGAGTAACCGCGGCATGCACTACTGAGGCGCCGCTCGGGTCGGTTACCGTTCCTCTGAGTGAAGTGGTGGCTTGGCCGTACATCAGGCCCGACGCCAAAGCAAAAGCCGCAAAGATCAGCTTCACGCTGTGCATAGATTTGTTCGCTCCTGAAACAAGTAGCAGCATCGGATACTGCTTTTCGGAATATCCTATCGCAGTCAAAAGGAGCGCGGTGAGCGAGTGTTGCGTTCAGCTTGCGGCTGAAAAATGGGAGCGGTAGATGTCGTAATCGAAGAGGCTGGCAGTTTTGATGCTGTCGATGGGGATGACGAGGAAGAATTCGTCGATATCGACCTCGCGCGAGCGCCAGAGAGAGATGTAGTTGGTGGTGAAAACGAGCTCGAGCGTGTCGTCGCGACGATATCCGCTCAAGGCGGCTACCAGGACAACGTAGGCGAGCTTGATTTCGAGGTTCGGCAACTCGTCGACGTAGCCGACATAAACCTTACGCGTCGCGAGGGTGAGCAAGACCGCGGACTTCCGATCCATCGCTTCGGCGAACAGGGCGAGCAGGCTGTCACTGGTTTGTTCAAGCGTGAGCTCTTTGGCGCGGCTCTCATCGATGAAACAATTAACCGAAGCGGCGATCAGCCAGCCCAAAATGCACGACAGGAGCGCGGTGCCGAGATAAGGAATGGGCGCGATATAAAAGTATGCGGATCGAATGGAGGGTGCGTGCGGAAGGCGATTGAAGCCGAGTGTCAAGGCAACGGCAAGGAGGCGGCCCAGGATGAGAAGCCCGAGACCTACGGCTGCGGATTCGAGAAGGAGGCGATTGCTATCGAAGCGTTGGAACTTGATGCGCGTGTAATGGCACTTGCGCAGGAAGAGAAAGCCGCCGAGAAGCGGCAGAAGCAGGAGATTCCACGGCATCCGCTACGGGCGAGGCGGGATGCCGTTTATGGGAAGGATTTCGCGGGCGAACTCTTCGAGCCGTTTGGATTTAGCCAGAAAGTCTTCATTATTGAAGAGTACGTCCCATTTGACTTTCGTGACACCCTCGTAATTGGTGACGGTGAAGGAACGAAAGTTCTTGAGGCCGTCATCGCGCTTGAAGAAATCACGGATGCGCATGGGAATGCCGTCAATTTCAGTTTAGTGGACAATTGGGGTTTTCGGCAACAGTGTGGGTGCCCCAGATCGCTCGGTTTGTCTTTCTCTAAATGCGGCGACCTTCATCACCTTGCTTCTCCTTCCAGTGATCTATTCGATCTGTGTGCTCGATCTGAACATCGTGAAATGGGAAACATCGCCGGCAGAGGAGCCCGATCTTTCATTTCAAACAACAATGCAAAGCACTGTTCCTTAAGGGTGCTCGACGGGTGCAGATTGTTTGGAACTCTAGTAAGTGTTGGCGGTAATACTCCATGGAAGCAGCACGAATTCAGTGAGCAAACGACGGGCTAAGGAGACACTGAGCGATGGGGATCTTCTGAGGCTTTCCAGGAAGGGCGACGAAGAGGCTTTTCTGGTTCTTTACAGGCGACATCAACGATCGGTTTTTCGATTTGCGCTCCACATGTCGGGGCGTTACGAGACGGCCGAGGAAGTAACGCAAGAGGTTTTCCTGGCGATGATACGTAATGCGGGCCAGTATGTGGAGGGGCATGGTTCTTTGCAAGCCTATTTGATCGGGATGGCTCGGAACCAAGTGCGGCAAGGAGTCAGAGGCATGCGCACCGTTGCCCTCGAGGAGACTAACCTCAGAACGGGACCCTGGGGCGACGCGAGCGAACGATTAGTGGATGAAATCAGCAGAGATCAGGAGCTGCGCACGTTGCGGGCGGCAATACTCAGCCTTCCGCCGAACTATCGTGAGGTAATCGTGCTGTGTGATCTGGAGGGACAGGATTACACGCACGCCGCGATCGCGCTGGGCTGCCCCGTCGGAACCGTGCGCTCGAGATTGCACCGCGCGCGAGGCATTTTGGAAGCGAAGCTGCGCAGGCGGGAACGGTGTCCGGCATGAATGAACAGGCTGAATTAAGAAGGGCGCTCGGGCGGCTTGCGCGAGGCGTGCCCAGGGAAGCGACGCCCGCTGCGCAACAACGAGTGCTGGCCGCCTTTCGAGCACAGCGCAGGCGATCGCGACCAGTGTGGGCATATTGGGGCGGAAGCGCCGCGGTCTGCCTGGCCTTGGGCTTTGGATGGTTGTGGCTGCATCACTCACCCCAGCGGTTTCAGACCAGGCCCAATCACACACCGACGAGCATAACTGAGAATTACAACAAGGGCATAGCGGGTTTCATGGCTCTTCCGTATGGGCAGAGCGATGTGCCACTGGAACAGGCCGTCATTGTGCGAGTGAAGCTCGGGCCTTCTGAGCTGGAAATGATGGGCGTACCGGTTATATCGATGAAGGCGGACGGAAAGATCAGCGCGGACGTATTAGTGGGACAGGATGGCGTTGCCCGCGCGGTGCGTTTTGTGGAGTAAGGGTTCGGTTTAAAAGGAGAAACCATGTACAGAGCATTGGGAATTTTCGCGGTTTGTGCCGCGAGTGCGATCGCGCAGACTGGGGCCGGCCCCAAGGATACGCCTGGTCCAAAGCAGGTCGCGATTCAAATGGGCGATGTGGCTGAGTTCGGTCCTATCGGCATAACAACCGCCATGGCAGGGCCGATGGCGACGGTTGCCGGAGCGCCCTATTCGGCGGAAATCACAACGGGGCGAGTGCAGCTTCTGGTAGATGGCAATCGCATAGAGCAGACCAGTTCCGGCAGTGTGAGCCGTGATAGCCAGGGCCGCGTGCGCCGGGACGAGGCGTTGCCGGCTTTGAGGTCAAGTAATGGAGAGCCCCCGCATCTCGTGTTCATCGAAGATCCGGTTGCCGGAGTGCACTGGGCGCTGGACGCACAAACCAAAACGGCCATCAAGATGCCCCGCCCGGAAGTGAAGTCTAGAACCAGCCTTACCGGGCCGCCGCTTTTACCGCCGCTCGGACCCGACAAGGTGTTCTTTTCTGCGGGACCTGGGCCGGCCGGGGCCGGCGTCCGAATCGTTACCAAAGATTTGAATTCCATCGGACTCGAACGTGACCAAAACCGACCTGGGGAAGCAGACCATCGAGGGTGTGATGGCCGAAGGCACCCGGATTACCCGGACGATTCCGGCCGGGTCCGTCGGCAATGAACAGCCGATAGTCATTACCACCGAGACCTGGTACTCGCCTGATTTGAAAGTGCTGGTGATGACCAAGACGAATGATCCGCGCATGGGCGAAACCACGTACAGGCTTACGAATATTCAGCGTTCTGAGCCGCCGGCAAACTTGTTCCAGGTACCGGACGATTACACGGTGAAGGATCAGCCCGCAGACAATTTTGTGTATCAAGACATGAAGAAAAGGCAGTAAGCCGGCGTTTGCGTCTACTTCGCAGAATCGGCTTTTTGCGGCCCCGCTTCCTGGATGTTCGATAAATCGTAATCGCCGTCGCCGCGCACGTCAACCGTCGCTTTAACCTTGTCTCCCACCCGCAGACGGTCAAAATCGGATTTCGAGCGGATCGGGTACTCCATCGTCATCGCTTCCATCCAGCCCGGAATCGCAGCCGCCTTGACGGTAGCGGTACGGTCATGCGCGTTGAGCGCGACAATTTCGCCCGAAAGCTGATAGTGGCGTTCGGGCCCGTTTGCTTCGGGCTTGTGGCCGCAACCAAGGAGGAGCACGGCAACCGCGACGAATAATGCCTTCACAGCTTTGTATTCACAAGGTTAACCGAGAGGCGATGTGTTTATAATGCGGATCAATGAAGGAGATCCATCCGGATCAATGAAGGAGACGCGAGAATGACGACAGCGGTGCCGGAATTGCCCGAGCAGCGAGGCGAAAGCGTTGGAGATGATTTGGCCGGGATGGGAAGTTTTTTCATCGATCCCCAAGGGGCGGCACGCCGGATCTTTCATAAGTGGTTTTGGGTGGGGCCGGTGATCGTGGTATCGATCATCTCCATTGTCGTGAGCGTGCTCATGTTCCCGATCCTGCAGCACGTGATGGAAGTAATGCCGATGCCCGCGGATACCACTCCCGAGCGGTATCAAAAGGGAATTGCATGGGCGGGGACAATCCAGCGAGTCTCGATGTATGCTACGCCGCTGTTGATTATTGGACTGAACGCGATTGAGGCGGTAATCATGCTCGCCATGTGCTCGGTGCTCAACGTGGGCGCGAAATTCCGGTCTCTGTTCAACCTTGTTTCCGGCTGTGCGCTTATCTCGGTTCTGGCTTCAATCGCGAGCATTATCATTCTGAGGGCCAAGGGCGAGATTTCCACGATGGCAGAAATACGGCCGCCGTTGGGTCTCGATATTTTCATGCCGGAGAACACCAATAAATACGCTCTGGCGCTGGTCGGATACTTCTCGATTTTTCAAATTTGGTGGATTGTGATGATGGTGCTGATCCTGAGCACCGCATTTCGAGTGAGCAAAGCGAAAGCGTTCGCGGTGGTGGTGCCCATTATCGTGCTGAGCATCATCTTCCGCCTTGTGTCGTCGGCGTTTCAGCGCTGAGATACCTGCGTGAGGCAGTTCATCAACAAAGCGAAACGGTTCGCAAGGTGGCGCAAAGAGCGGGGCCTTGCAGAAACCTTGCGCGTGGCGGCATTCACATCAATGGGCATGGCTCGTTACAAACTGTGGGATTTGTGGCATGGCGTGGAGACCAGCAAAGAGGTGGCATTTCGCGATTTGGACTATCAGGGTGGATGCTACGGGCCGGCGCGCGAGCAGTACGTGTACCCGGGCTGGAACGGAGACTATACACCATCAAGCGGACAGTTTTCCGAGCGGCTGCGGCGGCTGAACCTGAGCTGGAATTCTTTCGTGTACGTGGACTTGGGCGCCGGAAAAGGCAAGACATTGTTAATGGCTGCGGAGCTGCCTTTCCGGAAGGTAATCGGCGTGGAGCTCTCGCAGAAGCTGGTGGAACTCGCTCGGCGGAACCTCCGCAGGCAACGCAACTTTAAGGTGCGGTGCACGGATGTCGAGGTGATTTGGCAGGATGCAACGACATACCGTTACCCACCGGACGCGTTGGTGCTTTACGCTCTGAACTCGTTTCCGGTGCCGATCATGAAAATGGTTCTCGAGAACCTAAAGGAATCGCTGCGAGAGCACCCGCGGGAGGCATATTTCATCTGTACAGCGATTACGCCGCCGGTGGCCGAATTATTCTCTGAAGCCGGTTTCTTCAACTTGATCGATTCGAGCACGGGCCATCGAACATACCGGGCTGATGCCGGAGCATTGACGAACGTGCGATTATCGCCGGGCGTTTGATCCGTTCCCAAGCAGATAGCTCTGAACGAATTCAGCGGTGGCGGCGGCCAGGAAGTCGCGGTTTCTTTTCTTGATGAAGCCGTGGCCTTCATCCTCGGCCAGCAGAAACCATACGGGGACGTTGTTCGTTTTCAGCGCTTGAGTCATTTGCTCGCCTTCCGTGTAGGGCACGCGCGGATCGTTGCGGCCCGCAATGATGAACATCGGCTTGGTAATTTTCGACGCGTTATTCATAGGCGCAATTTTTTCAAAGAACGCGCGCATCTCGGGAATGCGCTCGTCGCCATACTCCACACGGCGCAGATCGCGGCGGTATGCTTCCGTGTGCTCCAGGAAGGTGCGGAAGTTGCTGATGCCGACAGCTTCGACGGCGCAGCGCACGCGGTCGCTGTAATGGGTCATTGTCGCGAGGGTCATGTATCCGCCGTAGCTTCCGCCGGTAACCATGATGCGATTTGAGTCAAGACTCGGTTGCGTCTTGATCCAATCGAGAAGCGCGCCGATGTCCTTAACGGAGTCCTCTCGCTTCATTCCGTTATCGAGATTGAGAAACATTTTGCCGTATCCGGTGGACCCGCGAACGTTGGGAAAGATGACCACGATTCCCAGCTCATCCATGTAGTAGTTCTGGGTGCCCATGTAGCCGGGCCGCGATTGGCCTTCGGGGCCTCCATGGATATTGATGATGACCGGACGGGGGCCGGCGAATCGAGCAGCCGCGGGATATAGAAACCCCGAGATGGTGCGATCGTCAAACGATTTCCAGTGGATGAGCTTCGGCGCGGAGAACTGCGCCGCATCGAAGCCGCCGGTTTCGCTATAGGTCCAGCGTTGAACTTGCCGTGTATCAACGTTAATCGAATAAACATCGCCCGGAGAATGGGCTGAGGAAAGCGTGAACCCGATTTCGTGTCCGGAGGGGCGCCATCGCATGGCTCCGATCACGCCGGATTCGATGGCCGGGAGCGCCGCATCTTTCCGGGATCGTGAGTCGAGGACGTGCAGCTTGGCAAATCCGTCTTCATTGACTCGGTACGCAACGAACCGGCCATCGCGTGAAACCTCAAGACCGTCGACATCCCAGTGGAGATCGGGCCGGATTGGAATGACCTTTTTCGAGGCGAAATCGACATAGGCGAGCTGGCTGTAATCGCTTCCGGCATTCGAAATTACGTATGCGCCTTTGCCATCATTCGCGAACCGCGCTTCGAACCAGCCGCTGTCAGAGGCGTCGGGGCCGAGTTTTGTCTTCTCGCCGGTCGCGACGTCCAGAAGATACAGTTCGCTGACCACCGCTGAGCGCCCGAGGATAACGAGCATCTGTTTGCCATCTTCCGACCAGTCGCTCACCGCCCATCCGGGATCGCTGGTCTGGAGAAGAGTCCGAGCGGAACCGGGATCATCTGGCTTGACCAGCCATATGTCTGCATCCTGGCCGTTCCGAGCGGTCGAGCTGTATGCGATCTGTTTGCCGTCTCGCGACCAGACAAGGCCGGTGTTGCGGGAGCGATCGCCCGCGGTGAGGCGCGTAATTTTGCCGGTCCGGAGACTCTCGGTGTAGAGCTGGAAGAACTCGCCGCCGCCAATGTCTTTTGTGAATGCGATCTCATCGCCATCGGCCGGATCGAAAAGCCCTCCCGCGACCCGATCCGGGAAGAACGTGAGCTGCTGGCGCTCGCCGCCGGGCATTGCGACCCGGTGTAGCTGGGGAACATCGGCGAACCGCGTTTCGATCAGGATTTCACGTCGGGTGGGATGCCAATCGAGGAGGGCCGCCGAGCGGGCATCGTTATAGCGGGAGACATCGTCAAATAGAGCGCGACTGATGGGAGGGAGCCCGTCTGCCTTCAAGTTCGACGGCATCGGCAGCGAAGCGTCCGCGCCGTGGAGCAACCCGGCACTCAGCGAAAGCGCGAGGAGAGTAGAGGCCCGCATATAGCCTCCGATTGTATCGAAAGCGCCAGGATCAAGGCGCAGTAGCGCGCTATACTAAGTGCTTAAGTTTAGCGCGATGCCAAAGCGTACTTTTCAGCCGAACAATCGACATCGGGCGAAGACGCACGGGTTCCGAAAGCGCATGAAGAGCGCAGACGGCCGTGCGGTGCTTGCGCGCCGCCGTGCTAAGGGACGCCACAAGCTTACGGTGAGCGACGAGCGGGCTGTTCGCGACAGGAAATAGCGCCCGCACTGAATAGGTCCGCTGTCACTTCCAAGATCCAGACGAGTGGTCCGCTCTTCCGAGTTCGCTCAAATCTACCAAGCCGGTGTTCGGATGACAACGCGCTACTTTGCGGCTTTCTGCTTGCGGCTCGAGAGCGCGCAGGAACCCTCGCGATTTGGTTTTACCGTGCCCCGGAAATTGGGAAAGGCGGTCGACAGAAATCGGCTCAAGCGCCGGATGCGAGAGGCCGTACGTAGCCAGTTGAATTTCATTCCGGCGAGCTGGGCGATTGTGTTCAACCCGAGGCGGAACGTACTCGACGCCTCTTTTGAAGATCTATGCCGGGAAGTAGGGCGGATTTTTGACCGATGCAGAGTATCGTAATTGCAGTTCTCAAAGGGTACAAGTTGTTTGTATCTCCGCTGCTCCCATCAGCCTGCCGGTTCTATCCTACTTGCTCGGAATACACGATAGATGCGGTTCGAAAACATGGCGCGTTGCGCGGATTGTGGATGGGCGCGAGACGCCTGGGACGGTGCCATCCTTTTCACGCGGGCGGCTACGATCCGGTGCGCTGAACGTGCTTTCGCGGATGAATAATGGCTAACAACTCGGGCGCGAACTCGCAGCCGCCATCATTGGAAAAACGACTTCCGCTGGCACTGGCTCTGATGATGCTGGTGCTGCTGGTTTCCCAGTACATTTTCAAGCCGGCACCCGGAGCGAAGCCCGTCACGCCCATAAATAACAAGAATGCCGCGGCTCTGGCATCGAAGCCGGAACCGAGTGCTGCGCCCGTAGCAACTGCTGCGGCAACCGCGAATACCGGGAGCCGCATTCAAGCAGGGGCAGAAACAACGACCGATATTGATACCGAGTTGTATCACCTGGTCTTTACGAACCGCGGCGCGGCGGTGAAGAGCTGGGTTGTGAAGCGATATCGCGACAACGCCGGCAAGCCGCTCGAACTGATCAACCTGGCGGCGAAGGACGTTCCGCTGCCGTTCACGATTGAAGTGGACAGCCGCAAGCTTTCTTTGGACCCGAACACGGTCCTCTATCGTCCGACGATATCGCAGGATGGGACCGAAATCAGTTACGAGTTTTCGGACGGAACGACGGTGATCCGAAAATCCTTTCAGTTTACGCGGGACAGCTACCTGGCCGAAGTGCGGTCGGTGATCCTGGAAAATAACACTCCGGTGCCGCATTTCCTGATGTGGCGCGGCGGATTCGGAGATCAGAAGCTCCGCAATGCCGCGAGCATGGAGCATACGGTGCGCTATGACACAAGCGCGGGTAAGCTCATCACCAAAACGGTTAAAGACGTGAAGAAAGGGCCGATTACCGATACCGGAAACTATGCGTTCGGCGGCCTGGAAGACAAGTTTTTCGCGGCCGTCGCGTTGCCGACGAATTCGGCTTCGCTCGAGGTGCGTACGTATGGGGATGAAGTAAAGATTCCGGGCGAAGACAAATCGACTCTCTACATTGGTGACGGCATTTCAACGGGGGCGGAGAATGCCTTTTCGCTCTACGTCGGCCCCAAGGACATCGACGTCTTGCGAAAAGTGAACCCAAAACTGGGGCAGATCGTCGATTGGGGCTTTTTCGGCATCATCGCGAAGCCCCTGTTTCTATGGTTGAACTGGGTTAACGATCATTGGACCGGAAACTATGGCTGGGCCATCATCACTGTTACGCTGATCATCAACATCGCACTCTTCCCGTTCAAGCTGAAGAGTCTAAAATCCGCGCGCAAGATGCAAAAACTTCAGCCGCAGATTCAGGCGATCAACGCGAAGTACAAGAACATCAGCCTCCGCGATCCGAAGAAGGCGGATCAAAACCAGGAGGTCATGGCGCTGTACAAGAAAGAGGGCGTGAATCCGCTCGGCGGCTGTCTCCCGATGTTATTGCAGCTTCCGTTTTTTTACGCCTTTTACCGGGTATTGGACATCGCCATCGAGCTGCGGCATGCGCCGTGGCTTTGGGTCCCGGATCTTTCCTCCGCTGAAACGCTGCCGATCCACCTATTGCCGATCATTTTGATCGCCACCCAGTTTTTTGCGCAAAAGCTGACGCCTGCGGCGGGGGTGGACCCAAACCAGCAAAAAATGATGATGTTCATGCCGCTGATGTTCGGTTTCATGTTCTACTACGCGTCGGCCGGGCTTGTACTATATTGGTTGACCGGCAACGTGGTGGGAATCTTTCAACAGCTCATCATCAATAGGTTCATGCCCTCTGCCGCCCCAGCACCAGCCGCGGTCAAGACTCCCGCGGCGATCCCATCCAGGGCACCCGCAAAGACGCCCCCGAAGCGGGTGGTCAAAAAGTAAACTCTGCCATGCGATACACCGTCGACGCGCTGCGGCCAAAGCTGGATGAGTTTTTATTGCCTTTGCTGGAGCACGCCGGGTTTGATCTTTCCTATGACGTGAGCGCTCCCGAGAACGCGCACCCTGAAGTGGAAAACCCCGAAATTGCCGTGAAATTCGAGGGGCGTGATTTGGAGTTTTTGCTGAACAACCGGGCGGAGCTGTTATTAGCCCTGGAACATCTGGCAATGGAAGCGCTGAGGCTTCCGGCGGAAGATCACTCGCTGATCGCATTCGACGCCAATGACTATAGAGCGTTGCGGATTGAAGAACTCAGAATGAGCGCTCTCGCGGCAGCGGAAAAGGTGAAGCGGACAGGCGTGCCGTTCCACTTCAATCCGATGACGAGCCGGGAGCGACGAATCATTCATCTGGCCTTGCGCGACGAAAAAGAGTTGCGGAGTGAAAGTATCGGACTGGGACCGGCACGCGCGGTGGTGATTGTCCCGGCCGGAATGCAGACGCCGCCCGCGCCACCACCGCCGATGCGCGGACCGCAACGGGGCGATCGCGGAAACGCGTTCCGGGGCGGTAATGGCCGCCGCGATCACGATCGAAGTCGCGAACGGGCCCCGGGCCGAGGCATGCACAGGCGCCCTCGCGACGGCCGAACGCACGATTCCCGGTAGCCGCAGTTTACACATGAATCTGCGCGACACCATCGTCGCTCTTGCTACGCCTATGGGGCGCGGCGGGTTGGGCGTGGTACGTCTTTCCGGAGCGCGCAGTCGCGAGATCGCGACAGGTGTCTTGCGGTTCTCGCATACTCCACGATGGGAGAGTTGGACCAGCGAATTCGCAGAGCTGATGGATCAGGACGGTGGTGTAGTCGATCAGGTAGTCGTTTCGTTTTTTGAGAGTCCTCGCTCCTATACCGCTGAGGACATCGTGGAGATTTCGTGCCATGGTGCGCCGGTTGTACTGCATTTCTGCGTGCAGCGAGCCGTCGAACAGGGGGCTCGCATTGCCGAGCCAGGCGAGTTTACGCTCCGCGCGTACTTGAATTCCAGGATCGATCTCCCACAGGCCGAAGCGGTGCGGGAACTGATCGATGCAACCACGCTGTATCAGGCCCGGGTGGCAGCGCAGCAGATGGAAGGTTCTGTCTCACGGCGTATTCAGCCCATTAAAGAGCAGTTACTCGAACTGATTGCGCTGCTCGAGGCGGGAATCGACTTCGCCGAAGACGATGTGAGCGTTGCTCCAGCGACAGAGATCCTGCGGCGGCTTAGGCCGATCAGTAAGGCTGTTGAGGAATTGCTTGCGAGTTTCACCGTCGGCAAATTCGTTTTCGATGGATTCACATTGGCCATTGCGGGCCGGCCGAACGTCGGGAAAAGCAGCTTGTTCAACCGGCTCCTCGAGAAGGACCGGGCGATTGTCACCGAGATCCCGGGAACGACGCGCGATGCAGTATCGGAAGCGACTTCCATGGACGGGATTCCTTTAAAACTGGTCGATACGGCGGGAATCCGTGAAGGTGAAGACTTGGTCGAACGTCTCGGCATTGAGCGCACGTACCAGGCGATGGCGGACGCTGATTTGACTCTGCTGATTTTCGATGTCTCGTGCGAGGCAACGGACGAAGACCGCGCGCTCCTGGAGAAACTGAAAGATCGAAGGCCCTTGCTGGCCGGTAACAAGTGCGATCTCACACGGAGGCTCGATGGGATCGAAGACCTGATTCTAGTCTCGGCATTGACCGGCGAGGGCATCCCGGAGCTGAGGCAAGCGATTCTCAAGCGGCTGGCTCCGGACGGAATCGCGCCTCCGGATAGCGGGAGCATCACGAGCGTGCGGCATGAAGCACTGTTGCGGGAGAGCGCCGATGCGTTGAAGAACGCACACTCGGCAGTACAGTTTGAGATTCCGCACGAGATGCTGCTGATTGACCTCTATGCTGCGCTCCGGCCGATTGACGCGATCACGGGCGCGACAACTGCCGATGACATTCTGAACCGGATTTTCTCGACATTCTGTATCGGGAAATAGGAGCCGAAGCTGGCAAAATGGTGGCAGCTTTTGTTTAGGGGCAAGGTCATCTACGGAGCTCCCTTATTCAGCGATCGCGCCGAAGCGGGGCGGGTATTGGCTGAAGCGCTGGTCCCGGTTGTTTCAGATTCGAGAGCGGTAGTTTTGGGTCTGCCGCGTGGCGGCGTGCCCGTAGCATTTGAAATTGCGCGCGCCCTCGATGCCGAGCTTGATGTATTTCTGGTTCGTAAGCTCAGGTTTTCCAGGCCAGGAGGAATTGGCGATTGGAGCGATCGCCAGCGGAGGCGTCCGGGTGCTGAACGAAGACCTGATCGCGCAATCCGGGCTACTCGCAAAGCCTCATTGACGAGGTGACCGCGCGAGAGGAGCGCGAACTGGAACGCCGCGAAACGCTGTATCGGGAAGGGCGACCGCCGGTTCCGATTCGGAATCGCACGGTGGCGCTGGTGGATGATGGCCTGGCAACCGGCGCCACCATGTTGGCGGCCGCGCGCGCACTTCGTGCACAAGGCGTGCAGCGGATCATCGTGGCGGTTCCGGTCGGGGCGCGACAGAGCTGCGATGAGCTTCGCGGCGAGGTAGAGGAAGTTATTTGCGCCGCGACACCTGAGCCATTCATAGCAGTCGGAGCATGGTACGAGAATTTTTCGCAAACCACCGACGAAGACGTTCGCAAGCTGCTCGATCAGGCACGACGGTAGGTTGGAATCCTTAGATCCGGATTTGCCGTTTGCGGCCCGCGAGAGCGAGGCAGGCGAGAATAAGCGTACACATGAAAAACACCAAAGACGTTTGCGAACGGAAACCGGCATCTGTTGTTCCCATATAGTCAAGAACCGGAACGCGGTTTGCCGGTCCGATGTACCAGAGGAGCAGGTAGACCACTTCGAACAGCTTGCTGCTGCCGCTAAACACTCCGAGCGCCAGAGCGAGCGTTGGAATGAACAGCACAGAAACGCACCAAGCGGCGAGACCGAGGCCATCCCGGGCAATAACGAGGCGCACAGCGGTACCCGAGCCCGTTACGACGGTGACGATCACGCCGGCGAGCCAGCACGCCGGCAACTGACGTCGCAGTGGATGCGGTATGGAAAAGACCAACTGCTCGGTCCCTTGACGCGCTTCTCGCGTTCCCATCACGGACCAGATCAGGAGAGGCCAAATCCATGCGCCGATCAGCCAAAAGTGTGATATCGCCGCTGGACTGGCGAGCTCTCCGATGATCAGAATAGCGGCCGACCAGATACCACCAGAGGCTCACGCCTTTGAGTGCAAGCCGAAGTTCCGCAACCACCATCGCGCGAAAGCTGAATTGCTGAAACGCGGGGTGGACGTTCGACAAACTTACGCCCGTAAAGGCGGGTTGAGGAGGCCCGAGCTCCAGTTGCGGAAGCTCAGCAGGTTCAAGCTGCGCTCGTTTTACGCGCTCACGCGCGGGATCGAAGCGATCGAAAAAAACGGCTGCAAGCAACGCTAACCTAGCAGCTACTCCAATCCACAGCAAGCGCCCGAGCACGATTTGCGCTGTCCAATGGACACCGTGCCAAGGGAAGGTCTTAAGGTCCCACAGTTCGCCGTTACCCTTGAAAGTGAGACCTGCGCTGAAAACGAATGCGGTGCCGGTACAGCCGGGGAATGCAGCTTCGCAAGCGGCGCTGAGACTAGGAACGACCGTGCCGAGGCCCAGCACATCGTTGAACGATCCGCGCCTGAGCGCGTCGTAACGCACGATCAAGGCCGAGAGCGCGGCGAGCCAAAGAAAGAAATAGGCCACATTTCCCAGGCCGCCTCGCAGCCAGCGCACGGTTTCGAACAGGATGGCGATACTAGCGACTAACGCCATAACGGGCAGCGTGACGAAAATGAAGGGAGCCAGAAGCTCAGCGACGTGGACCGCTGTGTCCTCATGCCGCACCAGTTGCATGACGCCTGCGGCCAATGCCATCACCGCGACGATGATTGAGAGCACAGCAAAGTTACTCAGGGCCTTGCTGAGCGTGTAGAGAGCTTTGGTCAGCGGGGTTGTGGCTAGAATCTGCCCCACCCTGGTTTGAATGTCGCGATCAAGAGCGTTCTTCACAAGGTAAAAGCCGACGAGCGAAAGGAAGACCGAGGTGAGCACGGCTAGCGAACTGCCGACGTATGCGGATGTATAGACTGCGCGATGACCGGTGATCTGCATCGTGACATAGGATGCGTGGTTCGGGGGAAGAAAGACATATCCGAGGTAGAGAGTTACACCGAGCGTGATCAGAAAGCTATAACGCCGTACTCGCTCGAGAAAATCCGCCTTCGACGAGTTGGTAGAGAATTCGCAGCGTCGTCATGCGACGGCCCTGGCGCTCGAGATCCAATAGAGGTAGGCATCCTCGAGCATCGGTAATGCTGCGACCGCGCCCGGACCTGGCGATGTATCGGCAAGCAGGCGCACGTGAACGCCGTCGCTGCGATGGATGGCGCTGCTGGTGGCGTACTGCTGGCGGACGGCAGGTAATTCCGCGCTTGGGACGACCCATTCCCATACTTTGCCCTCGACGGAGCGCAAAAGGGCTTCGGGCGCGCCGTGTGTCACGAGACGCCCTTGGGAAATTAGCGCGATGCTGGTTGCACATGCCTCGACATCGGAGACAATGTGCGTTGAGAGAATCACAATCCGCGAGCCCGCCAGCTCCGATAGCAAGTTGCGGAAGCGCACACGTTCTTCGGGATCAAGGCCGGCCGTAGGCTCGTCAATAATGAGGAGCAGGGGATCATTCAGGAGCGCTTGCGCGATGCCGATGCGCTGCTTCATACCTCCGGAGTAGCCGCCCAGCGGACGCTTCCGCACCTCGACAAGATTGACAATTTCCAGCAACTCAGTAATGCGTCGGCGCGCCGGCTGGTTCTTGAGTCCCTTGGCGGCAGCGAGGTACTCCAGGAACTCAATGGCGTTCAGATTCGGGTAAACACCGAAATCCTGGGGCAGATAGCCGAGCACCGCACGCACGGTATCAGGCGAACGGGCTACATCGGTCCCATTCCAGGTGACGGTTCCACTACTTGCCTTGGTAATCGTCGCCAGAATGCGCATGAGCGTGGATTTCCCTGCCCCATTGGGCCCGAGCAAACCTAGAATGCCGGGGCCGACTTCGAGACTGAAGTCCCGCAGCGCCGACACATTGCCGCGGTAGGATTTGCTGACCTGTTCGATCGAGAGTTTCAATGGGTCGATCCGTCAACTCTGCCGGTATGACGAATGCTGCGCACCGAGCGGCGCGTCAACCGGTGAACGTGCCTGCCGCCAGGCTCTGGCGACGGACTCCATCCAGCACACCGTTGATGAACGCCACCGATTCGTCGCCGGAGAATTGGCGCGCAAGCTCCAGCGCTTCATCGATAATGATCGGCGCAGCCACCTTCTGCTGGCCCAGTTCAAAGATCGCCAGTCTCAGAATATTGCGGTCGACGACCGGCATTCGCGCGAGACGCCAGTGCTCCGATTTCGCTTGAATCTGCCGATCGATCTCTTCGGCGCTGGCCACGGTGCCGCGCGCTAACTCCTCCATAAAACGGTCGGGCTTCGGTTTATTCTCAGCCTCTTCCGAGTAGAGGTTTTCGTAGAAGTGTGCGATTGCGCGGTCAATGGGCTCTCCGCGCATGTCCCATTCGAAGAGGACCTGCAGTGCGCGTTTTCTCGAGCGGTGCCGGGCGGACATCTTAACCGCGCTCCTTCAATTGACGCATTAGATTGGCGACCTCGATCGCCGCCTCGGCTGCTTCCGAGCCCTTGTTGCCGTTCTTTCCGCCGGCGCGATCCATGGCTTGCTGAAGATCATCGGTCGTGAGGACGCCGAAGGCGATCGGGACACCGGTATCGAGACTCACTTGCTGGAGCCCGTCAGCAGCGCCGCCGGCCACGTATTCGAAGTGGGGCGTATCGCCGCGCACGACGGCTCCGAGAGCAACGACCGCGTCACAATGCGAGGCCAGAGCTTGCGCCACAATCGGCAGTTCCCATGCGCCGGGAACTTTGACAAAGTGGATATTTTCATGCAAGCACCCGTGCTTCTCCAGCGTTTCAAGTGCGCCTTGGGCAAGCTGCTCGGTAATGAATTCGTTGAACCGGCTGACCACTACGCCAATGCGCAAGTGAGCGGCATCGAGTGACCCTTGGAACGTTTGATAGGGCATGAAAGCAGCGGGGGCACGAAGGGCAGAGTCACTTGCTATGGGATAATTCGGGTTTCAACCCTCCATATAACCTAGCATGCAGCCCCGATTTATACGCAATTTCTCTATCATTGCGCATATCGACCACGGGAAATCCACGCTTGCAGATCGGCTGCTCGAGCAGACGGGCGCACTTTCACAGCGCGAAATGATGGCTCAGGTTCTCGACACGATGGATCTCGAGCGCGAGCGTGGCATCACCATTAAAGCGCACGCGGTTCGGTTGAACTACAAAGCAGATGACGGCAATGCATATGAGCTGAATCTCATCGACACGCCTGGGCATGTGGATTTTTCATATGAGGTATCGCGCAGCTTGCAGGCCTGTGAAGGAACGCTGCTGGTGGTGGACGCTTCTCAGGGCGTCGAGGCCCAGACGCTGGCGAACACGTACCTCGCCATTAATCACAATCTCGAAATTATCCCTGTAATTAATAAGATCGATTTGCCATCCGCCGAGCCGGAGCGCATACGAGAGCAAATCGAGCAAGTCATCGGGCTAGATGCAAGCGATGCAATTCTTGCCAGCGCCAAGAACGGCGTGGGGATTAAGGAGGTGCTCGAGGCGGTCGTCGCGCGTGTACCCGCTCCTAGAGGCGATCCCAGCGCTCCTCTGCGCGCGCTGATTTTCGATTCATGGTTCGATACATACCGTGGTGTGATCATCTTGACCCGAGTTGTGGATGGGGTTTTGCGTAAAGGGCAGAAAATTCGGCTCTGGTCGAATGGAGCAACCTATGAAGTCGAGACGGTCGGGTTCCAGTCGCCGAAACCCGTGCCTTGTGATGAGTTAACAGCGGGCGAAGCGGGCTTTCTTTCGGCCAATATCAAGACCGTTTCGGACGCTCAAATTGGGGACACCATTCTTGACGACGGGAATCCCGCGGCTGAGCCGCTCCCCGGATTTCAGCAAGTCAAGCCGATGGTATTTGCCGGACTCTACCCTGTCGAATCGCATGAACACGGGATGCTGCGCGATGCGCTCGAGAAACTTCGGCTCAATGACAGCGCATTCAGTTTCGAACCCGAGACCTCAACCGCGCTTGGCTTCGGATTCCGGTGCGGCTTTCTCGGCTTGCTGCATTTGGATATCGTTCAGGAGCGCCTGGAGCGCGAGTTTGAAATCGACCTGATCACTACGGCTCCCGGCGTGCGATACCGCGTCACAACCACTGCGGACGAGGTGATCGAAGTCAACAACCCTCAAAAATTTCCCGAGCCCTCATCGATCAAGCAGGTGGAAGAGCCGATTATCGATGCGACGGTAATCACGCGCGAAGAGTATATCGGAGAAATTCTGAAGCTGCTTGAAGAGAAGCGGGGGATGCAGAAGAAATTTGAATATATCGGCACAGGACGCGTACTGCTGTTGTATGAACTGCCGCTGAACGAGATCGTGCTTGACTTTTATGACCGGTTGAAATCGGCGTCGCGCGGCTACGCTTCGCTCGATTACCATTTGTCGGGATACCGCACGTCACCGATGGTGAAGCTCGACGTGCTGGTGGCCGGCGAGCCGGTGGACGCGCTTTCCATGATTGTGCACCGCGACTATGCGTATGATCGCGGCAAAGCGCTGATCGAGCGTTTACGGAAGCTGATTCCGCGTCAAATGTTCGAAGTTGCGCTGCAGGCGGCAATTGGAACGAAGATCATCGCGAGGGAAACGATTTCCGCGATGCGGAAAAACGTGCTCGCCAAGTGCTATGGAGGCGATATTACGCGCAAGCGCAAGTTGCTCGAAAAGCAAAAAGAGGGGAAGCGGCGCATGAAGCGAGTCGGGCGGGTAGATATTCCGCAGGAAGCGTTTCTGGCGGTGCTGAAAGTGGGCAGTGAATCGGGGGAGTAGCGTATCAGGCGAGTGATTTGAGCCCCCATGTCAGCCCGAAAATCAATAAAAATCCGGCGAAGGCGATCCAGCCGATCCGACGACGCGGATACATCTCGTAAGCCTCGGGCAAGAGTCCAAACAGTGGCTGTGTAGAGAAAAGAACCGGCAGCGAAGCTTAGAAAGACCATCAGCACGGCCGGCGAAAGAGAAAACAAGCCTCGCGCAATCAGCCCTCCCGCGATAGGAGCCAGGGCGTCAAGCGCCAAAAAAGCATAATCGTGCCATCGCGGCCTTTGGCTGCCGGCGGTCAGAAGCATCGTGTTTAGTCCGTCGCAGACATCATGTGCGATGATTCCCAAACCAACAATCACTCCCATGCGTACGAGATACCGTCGTAGCGGCGAAGATAGCGCTGCCGTCGACGGCACTGTGAAAGACCAGAAGAGAAGCCCCTAGCTTCCCTGCGTCCTTATCTCTTTTTCCGGAGATCGATTGTTGCTCCGCTTTGATGCCTCATTCCATGGAAGAGAAGAGCTCCCAGAGCGGCGAATCCAAAAACAACCCAGGCGGGGTATTTTCCGAACACAGCAGCGGAAAGCGCGGCCGGAATCAGATCCAGAGACGCGGCCCCGAAGAGCACACCCGCTCCGAAAGCCATCAGAAGATGGAGTTGCCGTCTTAACAAAACTATGGAGCATCCCCCGACGGCGGTCGAAAGGGCTGCCATTGAGGTCAGGACCAGAGCATTCATTTATGCCGGCAGATTCGCTGGTTGGCAACGCAAGCCGAAAGCTTACAGCGGGATGTTGCCGTGTTTCTTGCGAGGCATGGTATCGACTTTCGTGGCCAGCATTCGCAGTGCGCGGATCACTTTGGGGCGGGTTTCGCGAGGCTCGATCACGTCATCGATATATCCGCGCTCGGCTGCGTCGAACGGATTCGCGAACCGATCCTGATATTCCTCGATTTTCGCCTGCCGCAGTTCTTCAGAATCGCGGGCAAGCTGCAGTTCGCGGCGGTACAGGACGCTCACCGCGCCTTCGGATCCCATGACCGCGATCTCCGCCGTCGGATACGCGAAATTCACATCGGTTCGAAGATGCTTCGATCCCATAACACAATACGCTCCGCCATACGCTTTGCGCGTGATCACCGTTATCTTTGGCACCGTCGCTTCCGCATAGGCGTAGAGAAGCTTTGCGCCGTGGCGAATGATGCCGCCGAACTCCTGATCCGTGCCGGGCAAGAATCCCGGGACATCTTCGAAGGTCAGGATTGGAATCTGAAACGCATCACAAAAACGGACAAAGCGCGCGCCCTTGCTCGAGGAATTGATATCCAGACAGCCGGCCAGGTGCGCGGGCTGGTTGGCGACAATACCGATTGCGGCGCCTCCCATACGGGCGAACCCGATGACGATGTTTCGCGCGAAGTGCTCGGCAACTTCGAGGAAGTAAGCGTCGTCGACGATCGTGAGCGATGACATCTTTCATGTCGTACGGTTTGTTCGATGCCGCGGGTATAAGAGTATCGAGGCTGGAATCGGCGCGGTCGTCAGGATCTTTCGTTTGCACGCGAGGCACGCCGTCGATATTATTCTGCGGAACGAAGCGCATCAACTCCCGAATGCCTCGCAGGCAGTCTTCGTCGTTTCCTGCGAGAAACTGCGCTACGCCGCTGACGGAATTGTGAGTATTCGCGCCTCCAAGATTTTCCTTCGTCACGTCTTCGTGAGTGACGGTTTTGATGACGTCGGGGCCTGTCACAAACATGTGACTGGTTTTGTCGACCATAAAAATAAAATCGGTGAGCGCGGGCGAATACACAGCACCGCCGGCGCACGGCCCCATAATGGCGGAGATCTGCGGAACAACTCCGCTCGCGAGAGTGTTGCGCAAAAAGATATCCGCGTAACCGGCCAGCGAGACAACGCCCTCCTGGATCCGCGCGCCTCCCGAATCGTTCAAGCCGATGATCGGCGCGCCGGTTTTCAACGCCAGATCCATGATTTTCACGATTTTCTGCGCGTTTGATTCCGAAAGCGAGCCGCCGAAAACGGTGAAATCCTGGGCAAAAACGAATGTCTGACGGCCGTGGATCAGCCCGTGTCCGGTTACAAACCCGTCGCCATCGATGACGTGATTCTGCATCCCGAAATTGTGGGATCGGTGCCGGACCAGCTTGTCGAGCTCTTCGAAAGTCCCGTCATCGAGCAGCAGCTCAATGCGCTCGCGTGCGCCTAATTTGCCCTCTTCATGCTGCCGCTGCGTGCGTTCGGCGCCGCCTCCCGCCTCGGCTCGCGCATGCCTGCGGCGGACCTCCTCCAGACGGTCTATGCTCATTTCCGTATGATCGCGCGCACGGCTGACGTTTCGGCCGAAATGGATGCGACCATGAAAGCTGGTTTTCGCATGTCAGATAGTAGTATGAACCGTCCCTCAGGAGCAGTCTTCGGGACGGCGGGTCACATCGACCATGGGAAAACATCCCTGGTTCGGGCATTGACCGGGATGGATACGGATCGCCTCGCGGAAGAGAAGCGGCGCGGCATCTCGATTGACCTCGGATTTGCTCATCTCGATTTACCGAACGGCCGCCGGATCGGGCTGATCGACGTTCCAGGACATGAGCGCTTCATCAAGAACATGCTTGCGGGCGCTGCGGGTATCGAAGCTGTTGTGCTGGTGGTTTCCGCGCCTGAATCCGTAAAACCGCAGACGCGTGAACACTTCGAGATCTGCAGGCTGCTCGGCATATCACGCGGCGTGATTGTTTTGACGAAGGCCGATATCGCAAACTCCGAGCAACTGCGAACGGCACAGATGGCCGTGAGGAGCTTGTGCGCCGGTTCTTTTCTCGAGAACGCTCAGATCATAGCCGTTAGCGCGGTCACCGGAGCCGGTATTACGGAACTCAAGAACGAGCTGGCTGCTTTGTCGGAGCGTAGTTCGCCGCGCGGAAATGGCGGCTTCGCGCGATTGCCCATTGACCGCAGCTTCGCGATGAAAGGCTTCGGAACGGTGGTCACTGGAACGCTTTGGAATGCAACGCTGCGGAAGGGCGAGACAGTCCAGATTCATCCGCTACAACGCGAGGCGCGAATTCGAGATCTTCAGGTACATGGCAGACCAGTAATAACAGCCGTTGCGGGTCACCGGACGGCCGTGAACCTTGCCGGAATCGAGAGCGCGGAGATTCGGCGCGGGCACGTTCTGAGTCAGCCGGCTGGCTTGGAAACAACGCTGCTTATCGACGCCTCGGTCGAATGGCTCGGTCGTATAGAGTTCTCGAGGGCACACGCACAAATGGCGTTTCACATCGGCACGACTGAAACGATGGCGAAGGTAAAGATTCTCGGCTCCGAATCGAAAACCCAAACGCTGGCTCGGCTGTACGTATCTGAACCAGTTTTGGCGGTACCGGGGGATCGGTTCGTGCTGCGCTGCGCGTCGCCGGCGAGAACTGTGGCGGGAGGCGTCATTATTGATGCATTTCCTCCCTTGCGCCTAAATCGAGCGAAAACGCTGGAGCGCTTGCGAAGGCTGGAGCGCGCAGACCTCCGGACGCGGGTCAGGATTTTGATTGAAGAGAGCGTCAATGGCCGACGTACTTCGGAGTTGGTGCGTGCGACAGGCGCGACGGAACCGGAGCTTCGCAATCTAATTTCGAACACTCCGGACCTCGTGTTCGCCGCTGCCGCCCAACGTGTTGTCACTACAACATGGCTCGACCGCGCGCGCCGAAAAATCGTCGATTGGCTCGGTGCATTTCACGCGAAACACCCGTCCGCCGCCGGCGCGCCCCTTTCCGCCGCTCGTTTGGGATTGGAGCCGCAGCTTGCCTCGCTCGTTTTTGAAGGCTTCGAATCGGTACGAGTGCGCGGTGAACTCGTTTCGTTAGCGACGCATACGGCGCGGTTCAGTAGCAATGAGTCCGAAGGCCTCAGGAAGATCGAAGGCGCCTTCCGGCAGGGCGGCCTTGAACCTCCCGGCGCAGTAGATGTCTTACGATCGGTTTCGCAAGACCCGAACGAGGCTCGCCGGCTACTCGAGACGCTTGTGAAAAACAAAAGCTTGGTCCGCGTAACCGGTGATCTGATCTTCCACGCTGATGCCATCGCGCACATTCGCAAGTCGCTTTCTGCTCACAAAGGACGCAAGTTTTCTGTGCCCGAATTCAAAGAGTGGACCCGCCTCTCTCGCAAGTACGCGATTCCGCTGCTCGAATTTTTGGATCGAGAACGGGTCACGCGAAGAGAAGGAGATGCGCGTGTGGTGCTTTGAGGCCACTCGCTTACGGTCGCGGTTCGAAGGGCGTCAAAGCACTTCGAAGGTCAGGCATTTCAGGTAGTGCGTCTCGGGAACGGTCAATAGGATCGGGTGGTCGCGCGCTTGGGTACGGCGCTCCAACACCCGCAGCCGTTTGCCGCAATCGAGCGCCGCGGCAGCAATCAACTCGAGTAACTGGGCTTCGCTCATATGGTGAGAACAGGAGCAACTTACCAGGATTCCGCCTGGCTGGAGCAGACGCAATGCACGAAGATTCACTTCTTTATAGCCGCGAGCGGCGCCTTCAAGTGCAGACCGCGATTTCGCGAAAGCCGGCGGGTCGATGACCACCATGTCGAACGTGCGCCCACCGGCAATCAAATCCGGCAAATATTCGAACACGTTGGCTTCGTGAAATGTCACGTTGGCGATAGCGTTAGCGGCGGCATTCATCCGTGCAATCTCGAGCGCTCCTGCGGAGCTGTCAACCGCATCGACAGAATGGGATGTCCCTGCCAGATGCAGCGCGAAACCGCCTGTCCCGGTGAAGCAATCCAGCACTCGCCCCCGAGCGTACTGCCGCGCAGCCAGGTAGTTCTCACGCTGATCGAGAAAAATGCCGGTCTTTTGCCCAGCCAGCAGGTCTGCGTGCAAGATGAGTCCGTTCATCTTTACGGTGACGCGTTCCGGCACGTCTCCTGAAAGGATGCGAGTCTCTCGTGGGAGATTTTCCTTCGTTCTGACCGGCGCGTCGTTCCGGGCGATAATCCCTTTTGGCTGGAGCAGAGCCATCAGAGTGCTGGTCAACGAAACAATCAAGCGGTCCATTCCTTGATCCAGAATTTGAATGACGAGCCAATCCGCATAACGATCGACGATCAGTCCGGGCAGAAGATCGCCCTCAGCATGAATCAGCCGATAGGCCTCGGAATCGACAACCACCCGCCGGCGAAAAGCATACGCATTCTCGATGCGCTTCAGAAGAAAAGCTTCATCGATGGCCTCAGCCCGATCGCTGAGCAGTCGCAAGCAGATTTGAGACGTGGAGCTATAGTGTGCGGTACCGACCATTCGATTGTGCCGATCAATCACCTGTACGGCATCGCCAGCGGCTGCGAAGCCATGATCGAGAACGTCGCTTGCGAAGATCCACAGATGCCCGGAGCGGATCCGATTCGCTCCCTTGCTGTTCACCCGAACAACTGGCAGCGAAGGCATGGCCTCATTTAAGCAGAGACACCGATGCGGGCAGGACGAGATCGCATGTTCGCTTGCTATGCTTTCTAGGAAGTCAGCGAAACTCACAGGCGCTCGTTGTTTTCAGGGAATCTGGCTCAAGATCTGCGGTATTGCGCGCGAACAGCGCGAAAGAATCCTTGGTCGACGTTTGCCGCTTTTCTCACCCTGACAGTCGGGATCGGCGCGACGACCGCCGTTTTCAGTGTCATCAATGGGGTGATGCTACGTCCCCTGCCCGTCAAAGATGCGGATCGCGTGGTTCGGCTGTTCGAATCGAACGCCACGACTCCCCGAGATGCCGTGAGCATGGAGGACTACCTCGACTGGAAGCGGCAGCTCAAGTCTTTCGAGAGTCTTGGATTGTACGGCCTTCGCGAGGCAAATCTCACGGGCTCCGGAGAGCCGAAGCACGTGGTTGTTTACCGTTGCGAGTCGTCCGTGCTGCCCGTTCTTGGCGTTGCTCCTGCGCTTGGCAGGAACTTCCGTCCTGAAGAGAATGAACCGGGCCACGATCACGTGGCCATTCTCAGTTGGGCGCTGTGGCGGGCTCGCTTCGGAGGACAAGACGTTCTAGGGCGGAAAATTTTTCTCGAGAACCAACCATACACGATCGTTGGCGTGCTGCCGAAAAACCTTTATGTCCTGGGCGACGACAAACCAGACCTCTGGGTTCCCGTGCCGTTTGACCTCAGCGAGATGATCAACACGCGCGGGTATCACTGGTATACAGCGGTCGCACGCTTGAAGCCGGGTGTGTCGTTGAATCGCGCGAATAGCGAGTTAGCCGCAGTTGCTGCTGGGCTTGCCGCCGAATACCCGAAGCAGAACGCCGGCGTGAGCGCAATTGCCATCCCTCTGCGGACCTGGCTTACGCGATCCATTCGACCCGCTTTGATGATGCTGCTGGGGGCGGTCACATGTGTGTTGCTCATCGCGCTAGGAAATGTCGCGAATCTTCTGCTGGTCCGCACCTCGGCGCGCCAGCGCGAGATGTCCGTTCGCATCGCTATCGGCGCGACGCGAGCCCGGCTGGTTCGACAACTGCTTACGGAAAGCATTCTGCTGTCTTCCGCGGCTGCTCTCGCGGGCTTCGGATTCGCGGCAGCCGCAATCCATTTCGTCAAAAGCCTCAGCCTAGACGAAATCCGTAACCCGGAACAGATCACGATGGACTGGCGGGTGCTTCTGTTCGCCGTCGGGACCGGCTTACTGACCGGTATCGCCTTTGGACTCGCCCCCGTAGCTCGCACGTGGGGGACTCAGGTGAATGCTTCGCTGAAAGAATCGAGCGGCCGCACGTCAGATACCCGAGCGCAACAGAGATTGCGGCAGCTCTTCGTGCTTTTGCAAACCGCAATGGCTACCGTGCTGTTAATTGACGCAACGCTCCTGATCCAGAGCTTTGCGAAGGCTTCCGGCATTGATCCCGGCTTTCAGCCGGACCATGTGCTCACGATGCAGCTATCGCTTCCCGAATCGCGCTACCGCGCTCCTGGAGCAGTTGGCCGTTTCGCCGCTGAAGTGGTGGACAGCGCCCAATCACTGCCGGGTGTCGAAAGCGCCGCTCTGACGTCCAGCCTGCCATTGCTCAGCACTGGAGGGGGCAGCGGTCCGATTTGGATTGAGGGCAAAGCCAAGCCGAAAAACATGTGGGATTCGCCGACTGCGCAATTCAATCGCATCACTCCGGGCTACTTCCAAACGATGAAGATTCCTATGTTACGGGGCCGAGCGTTCAATGAACGAGATCGCCGGACCTCGGCTCGTGTCGGGATTGTGAACCAGGAATTCGTGCGGCAATTCTTTGCCGGCGAGGACCCCATAGGCAAGCGCATAAAGCATCTCGCTGACCATGCGGACCCGATAGCTATCGTGGGCGAGGTCGGTAACGTGCGCCAGCAGGGCGTAGAGAAGCCCGTCTCACCCGAGCTGTTTACGCCTCTCTCGCAGGAGGAAGATGGCGTGCTCACCGTGGTAGCGCGCGTAACGGGTAATCCGTTGAGTTGGGCGAAGCCGCTGGAGGCACAAATTCACAGAATCGATACTGAATTGCCCTTGTATTCCGTCAAAGCAATGCGTCAAATTATGGCGGAGGAGCTCGGATGGCGAGCTTTCCACACGTTTCTGCTGATGGCATTCGCGGGGATTGCGATTTTGCTGGCCGCGGTTGGGATTTATGCCGTCATCGCATACTCCGCAGCCCGGCGCATTTCGGAGATCGGGATCCGCATGGCCATTGGCGCGCAAAAAGAAGATATCTTGCGCATGATCGTTCGCCAAGGCGTCACGCCCGCTCTTCTCGGGTCGGTTGCCGGTGTAGCGCTTTCGTTCGCAGCAACGGGATTGCTTTCGAATCTCCTGTTCGGTGTTCAGGCAACTGACTGGCGGACCTATGTTGCGGTTGTGATTCTCCTGACGGCGGTGGCGACTGCGGGAAGCTATGTGCCGGCAAGGAGAGCTGCCGGGATAGACGCGTGGCGCGCTCTGCGCCACGAGTAGATGGCGCCACTTAGGGCGCCCGGCCGGCCCTTTCTGCGGTCCGGAAGAGTCGTGTTCTTTCTCTGCCTGGTTCTCGTCTACGTGGCATTCCTTACTCGCACCTACTATTGGGACGGCATTCTGTTTTCGCTGAACATCGAAGCCGTTGCACAACGCAAGCTTCCGTGGGCGGCCCTATTCCATCCCAATCATTTGCTGTATTCAGCACTCGGCTACGTCCTGTACCTCGCCTGTATGGCTTGCGGCGTCGGTCTTCGCGCCATTACTGTTCTCCAGGTCCTCAACGTCATTTTGGGCGCGCTTGCCGCACTGGTTATTTTTGCGGTTGCATCGCGCATCATCGGATCAAAGATAATCGCCTGGTTTTGCTGTGTACTATTCGCGATTGGAGCGACGTGGTGGAAATTTTCAACAGACGCCGACGTTTACATCCTCGATGTTCTCCTTCTTCTGTTGGCTGTGTTGTTTGCGACCGATAGTCCTCCGCGCGTGATCCCTGCCGCCGCATGCCACGTTCTCGCCATGTTGTTTCATGAGCTCGCGGTGTTTGCCTATTTTCCTCTGTTGACTGCAATTCTGCTGTATGCGCAGTGGACCCGCGCCAAAAGGCTGAAATTTTGCACGGGTTATGTGGCCCTGACGGGTGTGTGCGTGCTGAGCGGTTATCTGCTCGCCTACGCCTCGACCGATCATCGCGTGTATCCGACGTTGCTTTCCTGGGCGAGCAGTTACGCGTCCGATTCGACGTTCACGACGTCATGGAAACAGCTCGCCGGGCCGTATCTCAGCAGCTACATCAAGCTGTTCGCCGGCGGAAAACTCGCGTTTCTGGGCGATTACCTGTCGATTCCGGTGTGCGCCGGATTAGCCGCCTCAATTGCGGCACTTGTGATCGGGGTGGTCCTGCTACGGCGTCCGAAAGCCGTCGAGCCGGTCTCTTTGGATCGGAGAGCCTTGACGGTTCTGTGGGTCTGGCTCGGATCGTATGGAGTCTTTCTGACGTGCTGGGATGCGGGAAGCGCGTTTCACAAGCTGTTTCTCTGGCCCGCCATTGTTCTGTTGCTGGGTGGGTATATATCGCGGCGACAGAATTTATACGCGCGAGCGCAGGCCTTTCTTGCATTTGCACTCGCCCTCGCCGGCGTGGAACTTCGCCGCTTTTATTTATCCTCATTCACACACGAGCGCCGACCCGGTGCTGGTGCTTGCTGAAGCGGTGGACCGGCAGCTTCCGAAGAACGCGGTGGTGTACTACAAGGCACTCGATCCCGATGATTGGTACATCGAATACTTCGCTCCGGGACGACGATGGATACCCCTGCCGTTGCGCGTCGACGAAGCCACGCTGCGTAGCGGCGCGAGCGCTCCGGTATGCTTCGAGACGACAGCGCTCAGCCAATTCAGCGGCTCCGAATTTAGAGAGTCCATGGACCCGCGCCTGAAGTGGGATCTAGTGAACAAGCGCCACAATATCCGGCTCGAGTGTCTGGGACCGCAGGTTACACGTCCAGATTCCGGACATCGAGAGAGTTTTCTTCGATGAACTTGCGACGACTCTCTACGTCCTCGCCCATGAGGGTCGAAAAAATCGGCTCGGCCTCCGCGAAATCCTTCAAATCGATTTTCAGCAAGGTTCGCGTTTCGATGTTCATCGTAGTCGCCCACAACTGGTCAGCGTTCATCTCGCCGAGACCCTTGTAGCGCGTCACGTTCACCTCCCGCATGCCTTCATTCTTCACGGTATTCAGCAAATCACGCCAGTTCTGCACAGTTTCGCGTTGAGAATCTTTGACAATCGTGAACGGAGGCGTATTGAAGCGGCTGACTTGCTTCACCATGGCGCGGAGCCGTCGAAACTCGGGAAGTGACATGAACTCGGTATCGATGTAGCGAATGGCGTTTGTGGGGTCTCGATAACCGACCATCCATGCTGAGTGCTCTTCCTCGCGCTCCACCGTGGTTTCGAGCTTGGCCTTCCGCAGCGCCTCGGCCAGCGCCTTAACGCTCGCTTCGTTCTGGAGATCGGTTTTCGTGTCGAGAGGAACGCTGATGTCGGAAAGCACTTCCACGACTCGCGCATCGCGGACGCGCCGTTCGAGACGCCGGCTGATTTGCGCCAGCTCATCGAGAGACATCAGGAATCCACGAAGCTCGGCGCCCTCCATCTTCGCGGAAGCGCCATTGGATCCGTTTGATCCCGCGACCCCGCCGCCGCGCTCGACCGAGACATTTTCCGTAGCGCGACGCAGAATCTCACGCGTGAATTCCTTGTCGTCCTTGATGTATTTCTCGCTCTTGCCTTTCTTGATGCGATACAGCGGGGGTTGTGCGACGAACACGTTGCCTCGCGTGATGAGCTGCTGCATATGACGAAAGAAGAACGTGAGCAAAAGCGTCCGGATGTGCGAGCCGTCCACGTCGGCGTCGGTCATGATGATGATCTTGCCGTAGCGGAGCTTTGCGATCTCGAAATCCTCGCCCTTCCCAATGCCTGTGCCGATCGCGGTGATCATCGCGCGGATTTCTTCATGCGACAGCATCTTGTCGTAGCGGGCCTTTTCGACATTCAAGATCTTGCCTTTGAGCGGGAGGATGGCCTGGTACCGCCGGTCGCGACCGGTTTTCGCGGTTCCCCCGGCTGATTCGCCCTCTACTAGGAAAAGCTCACAGCGATCGGGATCTTTCTCCTGGCAGTCCGCAAGCTTTCCCGGCAAGCCGCCGGAATCCAAAGCGCCTTTGCGCCGCGTCAGATCGCGAGCCTTTCGAGCCGCTTCCCGCGCGCGAGCCGCCTCAATCGCCTTGGTTACAATCCGCTTTGTCACGCCGGGGTTCTTGTCGAAGAACTCACCCAATTTTTCGTTCACGAACTGCACGACCTGCCCTTGAATGTCGGAATTGAGCTTGCCTTTGGTTTGTCCTTCGAATTGCGGCTGGGGAAGCTTCACGCTCACGACAGCGGTTAATCCCTCGCGCACGTCATCTCCGGTCAGATTTTCCTTCGGATCTTTGATAATTCCGGCCTGCTGGCCTGCGGTGTTGATGGTGCGGGTCAAGGCACTGCGAAAGCCGGTGAGGTGGGATCCCCCGTCGACGGTGTTGATATTGTTGGCAAAACTAAATACATTTTCCGAGTAGGAGTCGTTGTACTGCAAAGCGATTTCCATCGTCAGCTTGCCGCCGCTGGGAAGATCACGATCTCCTTCGAAATGAATCGGCTTATCGTGCAGAACCGATTTGCCTCGATTGAGATGCCGGATGAACTCCGATATGCCGCCACTGTAGAAGAACTCTTCCGTTCGGATGTCCTCGCCGCGTTCATCGCTCAGCGTAATCTTCAAACCTTTGTTCAGGAAGGCGAGCTGCCGGAGGCGCTGGGCCAGCGTGTCGAAGTTGAACTCCGTCGCATCCATGATGGTGTTGTCCGGCTTGAACGTGATCTTCGTTCCGGTTTTGCTCGACTTGCCTGTTTTCGCGAGTGGCGCTTTCGGTATTCCGCGTTCGTAATCCTGTTCCCAGGTAGCGCCTTTGCGCCAAATCTCTACGTGCAATGTTTCGGCGAGCGCATTCACGCAACTGACACCGACGCCATGAAGACCGCCAGAAACTTTATACGTATTTGAATCGAACTTCCCGCCCGCATGCAGTTTCGTCAGCACCACTTGCGCTGCTGAAACGCCCTCTTCGGCGTGAATATCTACGGGGATTCCACGTCCGTTGTCAACAATCGTGATGGAGTTGTCGATGTGGATCGTGACACTAACTTCGGTGCAGTATCCGGCCAGCGCTTCGTCGACGGAGTTGTCGACGACCTCATACACCAAGTGATGGAGACCAATATCTCCCGTCGAGCCGATGTACATGGCGGGCCGCAGGCGAACCGCCTCGAGGCCTTCCAAGACTTTGATACTCGTTGAATCGTACATTTCGTTCGGTACTACGTTGGGCATATTGTTACCAGGAAGAACGCACTGACCCGCGCGAGTAAAGCTCTCGCGCTAAGCGGACAGCGCATCCAATAATCTCTTTCTCGCCGTTGCACGTTCAAATGCGCATCGGCATGACCACATAGCGATACACGGTTTCGGCTGCGCCTTCATGAGGCCGCAGCTCGCCGGCGCTGTTTGCGTCTTTGAAATGAAGCTCCACTTCACTCTGGTCGACGGAGCGCAAGAAATCGAGCAGATACTGTGCATTGAAACCGATCTCGATATCGGGACCGCTATACTCAACCGGAATCGTCTCTTCGCTTTCGCCGGTCTCAGAAATTGAGGAATGAACCTTCAGCTCTCCTTTGGCGATCTGAATCCGGATGGCCCGTGAACGCTCATCCGAAAATTGCGAGACACGCTCGATCGCCGATCTTAATTCGTCACGTTGCAATACCAGAGAATGCGGATGTTCCTTCGGCAGCACTCGTTCATAATCCGGGAAATTACCGGTCAGTTTCCGGCTCAACAGCAGGCGCTTATCGATCCGGAAGAACAGGTGGTTATCGTTACCCGAAAACTCCACGCCACTGCTCGAATCATCGTTTGCAAGCTTCTGAATTTCGCTCATCGCCTTTCTTGGCAGAAGAGCGCGATACGAGCCGGATAGGCCCGGCAAATTGACCTGCATTTCTCGAAGCGCCAGACGATGGCCATCGGTTGCCACCATCGCCAATCCCGTTTCGTTCAAAATGAGCAGGGCGCCGTTAAGCGTAAAACGGGACTCCTCCGCCGAGATCGCAAAGATGGTGCTCGATATCATTTGCGACAACAAGCTCAACGGAATCTGCGCCAACGGCTCAGGCATTTGCGGCAGTTCCGGAAAACTCTCCCGCGACATCCCTGCGATCCGGGTTCGCGAGCGTCCACAGACGAAGCTCGCCCACTGGTTCTCCGCGAGCTTCACCTGAACGTCAGCATCGGGGAGCAACCGGACATAATCGAGCAAACGCCGCGCGGGGATGGTGCCCGCGCCCTGCCTCTTCACACGCGCTGGGCAAGAACAACGGATACCGAGCTCCAGGTCAGTTGCGGTGAGCCAGACCTGGTCCTGATCCGCCTCGACCAAAATGTTCGACAGAATGGGAATAGTGGTCTTCCGCTCCACCACGCCCTGGGTCAATCCAAGCTCCCGCAGCAGATCAGACTTGCTAACCGAGAATTCCATATGAGTGTTCAGGCGAGCTCCTTACTGCTGCGTTGCTGTATTCCTTAACCAGGTAAATATCGTAGTACTAGAAGAACCAGATCAGTAGGGCTTGTGGAAATGTTGATTTCTGTATAAATTATAGCAAAAAATAGCTCTTGCGTCACTTTCGATGTGTGAATTTCGCGTCGCAAAAAGTTCATAACCCGGCCTCGAACCCAGCCTTCAACAGGCCTGCACACCCGGCGCGTGGCTTCGCTGTGGAAAACGGGGCAACTTCACTGCAACGAATCCATTAGACCGTGGAGAAGGTTGTTCAAAGGCTCATCACGCAGCCGCAGGTCCTCAATTTTTTGGACTGAGTGGAGCACGGTCGTGTGGTGCTTTCCGCCGAAGTATCGCCCGATCTCCGGAAGCGATGCATGAGTGAGTTCCCTTACCAGGTACATCGCAATCTGACGCGGGTACGCGATGCTCCTGGTGTTGCTCTTTGCCTTAAGCTGAGCCAATGAAAGCGAGAAGTGCTCTGCGACCGTTCTCAGGATCGTTTCCACCGAAATTTTTCGCTCACTTGCGCCGCTCAGGTACTTGAGCGTCTGGTGCGCCATTGCGGTCGTGATGGGTTGCCCGGTGAGCGAAGAGACGGCTATTAAGCGTGTCAGGGCGCCTTCCAACTCGCGCACGTTGGATTTTGTTTTCGTAGCGATAAAGATGCGGACGTCGAGCGGTAAGACGACGCGCTCGGTTTCCGCCTTCTTTTCGAGTATGGCCATTTTAGTTTCGAGATCCGGAGGCTGCACGTCCACCATGAGGCCCCACTCAAAACGCGAGCGCAGGCGTTCGACCAGCCCGGAGACCTGGTTAGGGGGCGAATCGCTCGAGATCACGATCTGCTTCTGGTGATCGTAGAGATCGTTGAAGGTGTGAAAAAACTCCTCTTGCGTCCGCTCCTTGCCGGCGATCACATGAATGTCGTCAATGAGAAGCACGTCTGCGGACCGGTAGTAGTGATGGAACAGCGACATACGGTCGAGCTTGATGGACGTAATCATCTCGTTCATAAACCGTTCGCTTGAGGTGTAAACGACGTTCAATCCCGAGTAATTATCGAGCAGGCTGCGCCCGATGGCGTGTATCAGATGTGTTTTGCCGATTCCGACTCCGCCATAGATGAACAGCGGATTGTAGTTGCGGGATGGCATCTTTGCAACGGCCAGCGCTGCGGCATGCGCGAGTTGGTTCGAGGAGCCAACAACGTAGCTGTCGAACGTCAGGCGTGGATTAAGCCATGAAGCCGTTGTCTCGAAGACCGGCTCGGGCCATTGTACGTGCGTGTGTCCCTTACCGTTGAGAGGTGCTGCAGAGCCGCCTGCGATTGCAGCGCAGGCACGGGGTGCAGCGATCCGATACTGAATCTCCCGAACGGGTAGACTTAACTCCTGAATCGCGGTGTTGATGTAACACCCGTATTCTTGCTGAATCCAGGCCGCCGTTGTCTCATCCGGCACTCGCACGGCCAGCATTCCGCCACCCAACTCCTCGAACGCGGTTCGTGAAATCCAATTCGCGAACGCTTCCCCGCTCAATCGAAGCGAAAGCCAGGTTTTGATAGGTTCCCAAACGTCACCCACCCGCACTCCTTCTAACCACCCGAACGGCAGGAAGTTTCCCACACCTTTTCCAGTGCTGTGGAAAAAAAGTACAGTTAACCTATGAAAACGAAATTGCTGCAACGCGCAGCAACCGGTCAGTTTGAGGGAAACCGTTCCGTTCGACGGAAATCAGAGTCTATCGCACCGGAAAAAAGTTTTCAAAGAAAATCTATCGATCTCTCAAAGCGTTGGTGTAACGAGAGTTGCACCAATTCGTAACCGCGGCGTCACGCATTTGATGCCGAGGCGAGGGACCAGGGACTTTTACTAAGGTCCTTCGATGCAATCACATGAATTGACTTTGGAACAAACTCATCGGAGAATGTCGGAGTAGTCCAAAGCGGGAGTAACTCAGTTGGTAGAGTGCAACCTTGCCAAGGTTGATGTCGCGGGTTCGAATCCCGTCTCCCGCTCCAGTACCGTACTTCTCGCTGATCTTCCTGCCTAGAACTTTCTTGCCGATAAGCGAAGTGGTCAACCATTTCGGCTACAGCCTCGTTTAGAGAAACGTTGAAGCACTCATCGCAGCGGAGCCTTGCGCTCGCCAAATTCACACTGGCCTTGGCGGCGCTTCTGTTTGTGGCACTTAGCCCGGTTCTGGCCAGCATCAAAATTAAGCCGGTCAAAGCAAAAGCCAATCCGCCGGAGTACGCTCGGTTCAGCAAGCTGCTGCCTCGCGATGATCGAATCCATCACGGATTGGACCGTTTGACCTTCGGCCCCCGTCCCGGAGATTTCGATGCGGTCCGGCTAATGGGGCTGGAGAAATGGTTGGAGCTGGAGCTAAATCCCGGGCGAGTCCCGGACAACCCAGTACTCGAACAGCGGCTTGCGCCATTTGACTCCTTACGGATGAGTACGCGTGAAATCGCGCTGCACTATCCATCGCCCCAGATGATTGCCGCGGTCGCGCGCGGGCGTGAGCCGCTCCCTCAAGATCCGGAGCTGCGCGCGATTGTAATGCAGCTTGCGGATCGGTATTTGAAAAAGCGCGAGGCGGACGCGAAGGCTGATAGGCCCGTGCCGGTTACCGGATCTATTGAAAACACGAGCGACGACACTGATCTTGACCCGAAGACTAAGATCACCAATATTCTGAGCCCGCACCAAATCGAGGTTCTTCAGAATGGAACACCCGATCAGAAGACCCAGGTTCTGAAGTCGATCCCTCCCGAAAAGCAGTCGGGATTTCGTGTGGGCCTTACGGCCCCAGGAACGGCGCCAGTTGTTCAATTTCGCACCCGTCCGACTGCGGCGCGAACTCATCCTCACGGTCAACCCGCAGAATGTTGTAGCCGACGATCTCATCGAAGGCAAACTGCTGCGCGCCATCTACAGCAATCACCAGCTGGAGGAGCTGCTGGTCGATTTCTGGTTTAATCACTTCAATGTATTCCTGAACAAGGGGGGCGAGCGATATCTTACGCCGGCTTACGAGCGCGATGCGATCCGGCCATATGTGTTCGGTAAGTTTTACGATCTTTTACTCGCGACGGCCAAGAGCCCGGCGATGCTCTTTTATTTGGATAACTGGCAATCCGTTGCTCCTCAGACGCAGCGGCTAAATCAGAAGAACAGGCGCGGTTTGAACGAGAATTACGGGCGGGAGCTGCTGGAGCTGCACACCCTCGGCGTCGACGGCGGCTACACCCAGCAGGACGTTATCGAAGTAGCGCGCTGCTTTACCGGCTGGACAATCGCGAATCCGCGAAAGGGCGGCGGGTTCGAATACAACGATAAGGTTCACGATAAGGGGCAAAAAATTGTTCTGGGGCACGTTATCCCGTCGGATGGAGGCATGAACGACGGCTTAATGGTTCTGGATATTTTGGCTCACCACCCCTCGACCGCGCATTTCATCTCACTCCAGCTCGCCCGTCGATTCGTTGCCGACAATCCGCCACCGTCTTTGATCAACCGGATGGCCCAAACGTTTACGCGAACGCACGGAGATCTGCGGGAGGTCATGCGGACCATGCTTGCGTCCGGCGAATTCTGGTCGGAAGGCGCATATCGGGCAAAAGTGAAAACGCCGTTCGAGATGATTGTGAGCGCCGTGCGTGCGACGAACGCGGATGTGCAATCGGCGTATCCGCTCGCGAATGAGATTCAGAAGTTGGGTGAGCCGCTCTACCGGAAGATCGAGCCGACCGGGTATTCGAGCGCGAATGCAGAATGGATCAGCTCCGCCGGTCTTTTGGAGCGCATGAACTTTGCGCTGGCGCTGGCGCATAATCGCCTGCCCGGGGTGGAGGTGAACGTTCCCGAAGAAGAGGGTCTCGCAATCGGCTCTCCGGAGTTTCAACGTCATTGACTAGAAAGCAGGACCAGGAATGCCGTCTCGCAGATTGTTTTTGAAAAGCTCCGCACTCGCCATGTTCGGCGTGGGATCCGCGCCTGCGTGGCTGTCACGCGCAGTGTACGCGCAAGATGCTCCCCGCGAGCGGAAGAAGATCTTAATTGCGATTTTTCAACGCGGGGCAGTGGATGGGCTAAACGTCATCGTGCCTCATGGCGAGCCGGCGTATTACGCGCTTCGCCCCTCGATCGCGATTCCCCGGCCTGATCGAACCGAAGGATCGGCTATCGATCTCGACGGCCACTTCGGTCTGCATCCGGCGCTGGACGCCTTGAAGCCGCTGTGGGATAAGAAGCAACTGGCGATTATCGAAGCAGTCGGGTCGCCGGATCCCACGCGCTCCCATTTCGATGCGCAGGACTACATGGAATCGGGAACGCCCGGTCTCAAGGCGACCGCTGACGGATGGCTCAATCGCGCCATGCGGGCCGAGGCGCGCCCTTCGCCCATTCGAGGGGTTAGCCTTACGCCCGATCTGCCGAGGATGTTGCGTGGAAAAAACAAAGCGCTGGCAGTCGCCAACATCAACGATTTCCAGGTGAAAGATCCGCGCGCCGCGATGGCGTTTGAAAGCATGTATGAAACCAGCGGCGATCAGGTCCTGAATGGCACTGCACGCGAGACGTTCGACGCAATCAGGATTATGCAGTCTATCCAGAAGAACCCGTACACGCCCGCGAATGGCGCAGTTTATCCAGCCGGGCGGCTCGGCCAAAGTTTGCGGCAGATCGCCCGAATCATCAAGGCCCAAGTCGGGCTGGAAGTTGCGTTCACGGATGTGGGGGGTTGGGACACGCACGTCAACGAAGTGGGCGCGCAGCCGCATCAGGGGCAGCTTGCCAACTTACTCCGCGATTTCGGGGGCGCACTGGCGGCGTTTTCGCAAGACATGGGCGACCGAATGGCGGATATTACGGTTGTCACGATGTCGGAGTTCGGCCGCACCGTGAAAGAAAACGGCGATAGGGGAACGGATCACGGCCATGCGAACGTGATGCTGGCGCTGGGCGGAAGCGTGCGCGGCGGTAAAGTCTACGGCGACTGGCCCGGACTGGAGCGCGAACAGCTCTATGAAGGACGCGACCTCGACGTCACAACCGATTTCCGCACGGTGCTTTCCGAACTGGTAAGCAAGCAGATGGGCAATCGCGAGATCGCGTCTGTTTTCCCGGGCTTCCCAGCTCCGCATTTTC
>CAWJUK010000027.1:0-69741 GCA_963846035.1 uncultured Acidobacteriaceae bacterium
GAAACGCCCATGGAAATTGAAGCAGAACCGCGCCTAGGCGCCCTGCCTCAAGCAGCGGCAACATCCCATCTTTGAATTCCTGCTCGTCTTTTGCCGTTGCGTTGCGGTCATGGGTGAAGCCTCGCCATAGCTTCGCCGTGAACCGGAAATTTCTGTTGTGCTCAATTCGCTTCAGCCAACTGCTGGCCGTGGTTCGAGGGAGCGGGCCGGTAAAACGAAACATTGATCTCAATCGTGTCGAAATAATTCGCCAGAAACGAGAGCTCGTGGAATCCCGCCGGCCGCTGGGCGGGATAAACAATCCCCTGCCAATCTTTGTAGGACCAGCCCGCCGGGCCAATGCGAATCACCGCGCCTGCGATTGCTCGAAGTTGTAAGCTACACGAAACATCGTAGCCTCGTCGAAGTGCTTCGCGAAAATCTGAAGCCCGATCGGCAGCCCTTCCGGAGATTCGCCGCACGGAACGCTCATGCACGGCACGCCCGATAAATCTCCCGTCAGCGTATATACGTCCGATAAGTACATGGCCAACGGATCGTCTATCCTTTCCCCAATTTTGAATGCGGGCACCGGCGAAACCGGCGTAATGATCGCGTCCACTTCCTCGAACGCACGATGAAAATCGCGCGTGATCAGCGCGCGAACTTGCTGCGCTTTGCGATAGTAAGCGTCGTAATAGCCGGCGCTGAGCACGTATGTCCCCAGCATAATGCGGCGCTTCACTTCCGGCCCGAATCCGCACCCCCGCGTGTTGCGGTACATATCGGAAAGCGTTGCGCCGTCCTCCCGATTCGTGTAGCGGACGCCGTCATAGCGCGCCAGATTCGAGCTTGCCTCCGCCGTGGCGATGATGTAGTAGCAAGACAGCGCGTATTTGGTATGCGGCAAGCTGATGTCTCGCAACTCGCAGCCCAGGCGCTCAAATCGCCGGATGGCAGCATTGATCACATCGCCCGTCTCGCGCCCGAGCCCTTCGAAATACTCTTTCGGCAACCCGAGCTTCATCCCTGCGATCGGATGTTTCATGAGCGCATGGTAATCGTCGACCGGCGGAAACGCCGAAGTGGAATCGAGATCGTCCCGCCCCGCGATCACCCGCAGAACAGTTGCCGAATCTTCCACATTCCGGGCAAGAGGCCCGATGTGATCGAGCGAACTCGCGAAAGCCGCCAGCCCATATCGCGACACGCGCCCATACGTAGGCGTTACTCCCACAACGCCGCACAGGCCTGCCGGCTGGCGGATGGAACCGCCGGTATCGGACCCGAGCGTTACAACCGCCGAGCCATCCGCAACCGCTGCCGCCGGTCCTCCACTGGACCCGCCTGGTACGCGATCGAGCGCTCTCGGATTCCGCACCGGTCCGAACGCGGAATTCTCGTTCGAGGAACCCATCGCGAACTCATCGCAGTTCAGCTTACCCAGAAGCATTGCGCCTTCGTCTTCCATCCGCAAAACTGCGGTGGCATCGTAAGGAGGAATGTAATGCTCCAGAATCCGCGAGCCGCAAGTCGTACGCAGCCCTTTCGTGACGATGACGTCTTTTACGCCGTAAGGCACGCCCGCGAGCGCTCCGCGATACTCGCCTTTTGCGATTCGTGCGTCCACTTTCGCCGCTGTCTTCAAAAGCTCGCTCGGGCGAAAACGTAAGCAACGCATTCGTTTTTGCATTCTGCTTCTGAGCGAAATCAAGCGCGGCTTCGGCGAGTTCGGCCGCTGAGAAAGCCTTACCGAGCAGCCCCTCGCGAATGCTCGAAATCGTCAGCGAGGCAACGTCTGGACTCGCACTCATCGCTCGATCACCTTCGGAACTTTGAAGTAGCCCCCGCCGCTTGCCGCCGCGTTCGCAAGCGCGTCTTTATTGCTGAGAGACGACCGCGGAATGTCTTCGCGCAGTGTCGCTATCTCGTCTTCTTCGAACATGACCTGAGCCATCGGCTCTACGCCAGCGGTTTCCAGCGCGTTCAGTTGTTCCATATGGGTCAAAATCTGGCCCAGATCCCGCGCCATCCGGCGAACTTCCTCGTCCGTGAGCCGCAAATTCGCAAGATCGGCGACGTACCGAACCTCTTTGTCCGTCAAATTCACGATAGACAAGGATCTCATGCGTCTTCAGCGCAGCCCGCGTCGCCACACCCTCAGCGAGCGGCTCCCACTCCACTTCTTCCGTGCAATCCCACCAGCACCAGGCCCGCCACGACAAGACATGTGGCAATAGCTTTCGCGATCAGCACAGGTTCGCGAAAATCTTCGCGAAACCATCGCGGCCTGAGCTGAGTGATGAGATACGCTCCTACAAAGATCACTACGTAGCGAACGCCTGAAATGGCCTGCACCAGCGAGGGAGCAGTCCGGCTCAAAGCAAACACCACCAGAAATGATCCAACCCCCGCGAGAAAGCGGTTGAACATATACCAGAACTTACTCTTCGGCGGCGCATGTTCGGAGCTTTGAAAAATCTGCCTGCGCCATGACGGCGGAGCGAGCAAAGCAAACGCGCCAACCGTGGTGCCAATCGTGAAGAAGACATACCCGCTTACAAAATTTGTGCCGTTGAAGACGATCTTCTGAAGCACATTCATCAATCCGAAGCCGCCCGCCGCCAACGCGATCTTCGGAACCATTTTCTTGAGCGGCCGCTTCTCGGCGAAAAACATGATGAAACCGCCTGCGGTCATCAGAAGAAACCCGGGCACCTCGCCACCCAGCGGCGACCGAAAAAACGGTATTGATATAAGTGCGGTTGCCACGGGTCCGAATCCGCCCATCGCTGCAAGCTCCTCCGATGCTTCTCCTGACTTCAGTGCGGAATAGTAGAAGTATGAAGCGGCAAGGTCCAGCACACCAGCCGAGAAGCCCAATCCAGCCAGCTTCCATCCGGGCCATCGGAAGCCGAAGGCGATGAGTATCAGCCCAAAGATGCTGATCGCACCCAGCCAGAAGATATAAGAGAGCAGGTTTTGAGTGCCCTTCCTTTGTAGCAGCACTTTGTCCCAGACCAGCGTGATTCCTATCAGCCCGTGAGCAACGATTGCGATCAGGACCCCATCTAGCGCGAGGCTCTCGATACCCTTGATGATTTGCATTCGGTAGAACCCGCCCGCTCCCATCCTTCCAGCTAAAATCAAAGAAATGCCTGCTGCGACTTCTCGTGCGGTGGAATCGCTGCCTTTGCGGTCCCCGTCCCTCATTGTTGCCCTTGCGTGGTTCATTCCGGGCGGGGGTCATTTCTTGGTCGGTCGTCGCGGTCGCGGCGCCATCGTCCTGGCTGCCGTTCTGTCCTGCTTTGTCCTGGGCTTGCTGCTGCGTGGCCCTATGTTTCACCTCGCGGGCGCGAGCGACGTTTTATCCAAGCTCATTCAATACGGCGGCTTTATCGCGAATCTGGCGTCCGGTCTTCCCTACTTTCTGACCCACTGGCTCGGCTATGCGCAGCCAGATGTTGCGGGGCATGATCCGGACTACGGCTCCAAGCTTCTTGTCGCCGCCGGCTTGCTGAACATTCTCGCGATGGTCGATGCTTGGGAAATCGCAACGCGCCGCAAGGATTGATGGGCAATCTCCATGAAAATTAATCTTGACCACTTTCAGTTATCACTGCTGTTTGCGCTCTTCGCGAGCGTGATGCTCGGTCTAGTAACAAAGCGCACGGATCGTGAGCGCCTCCGCTACGGCGTCTATTGCTTCGGCTGCTTTATGGCAGCCCTGTTTGCGATCGGCTGGTGCATGCACTTTCTGCATGGCTAGCCGGGCTGTTGCTTGCCGGTACACATGAAAACGTTCTACATAGAAACGTTCGGCTGTCAAATGAATGCTCACGACTCCGAAAAAGTTGTCGGCACGCTGCTGCAGCAAGGGTACGCGCAAGTGGACCGGCCCGAAGATGCCGACCTCGTTTTCTACAACACGTGCAGTATTCGCGATAAAGCCGAGCAGAAGGTGTTCAACCGCCTCCAGCAATTTAAGCGTGAAGCCGGCAAGGGCAAGGTTTTCGCGGTTTTGGGCTGCGTCGCGCAGCAGGAAGGCGAGCGCATCTTCGAGCGCGCGCCTCATGTCAGTCTGGTTGCCGGTTCTGCAAGCTACACGAAATTGCCGGAGATGCTCGTACAGCTCGAATCCGGGAATCGTCGCGTCACAGGCCTCGATCTCGATACCTCGGATACGTTCGATACACCTTTCACTCGCCGCGACAACCCCCATCGCGCCTACATCACGATCATCGAAGGCTGCGACAAATCCTGTGCGTATTGTGTTGTGCCGTTTACGCGCGGTCCGGAACGAAGCCGCACCAGCGAGAGCGTCATGCGTGAGGCGCAAACGCTTGCCGAATCGGGCTATTCTGAAATTCAACTGCTCGGCCAAAACGTGAACAGCTATCGCGACCCGTCCGCCACAAATTGGGATTTCGCGCAGTTGCTCGCCCATACCGGAGCGATCCCGGGCATTCGACGCGTCCGCTTTACAACCTCGCATCCACGCGATTTCGTCAAGAGCATTATCGATGCCATCGACGAAAATCCAACTCTCTGCAATCACGTCCATTTGCCTGTCCAATCCGGATCCACTTCCGTGCTTTCACGCATGCAGCGCCTCTATACACGCGACCAGTACATGCGGCGTATCGATTGGATGAAAGGCGCGAAACGCGAAATCGCGATCACCACCGATATCATCGTCGGCTTTCCCGGGGAGACGGACGGCGATTTCGATGAGACGCTCCGCCTCGCAGCCGAAGTCGAATACGACTCCATGTTTATCTTCAAATATTCCAAGCGGCCGAATACGTCTGCCTTGCAATATGAAGATCACATTCCGGAAGAAGAGAAAACACGTCGCTTGATGGTCTTGCAAGAGCGGCAGCGTGGCATTCAGATTCGGCGCAACGCCAGGTACGTCGGCAAATCTGAGAACGTTCATGTGGAAGGATTCAATCTTGCGACCGGGCAGTGGATCGGACGTACGACTCAAAACAAGACCCTCAATTTCACCGATGAGACGCTACCCGCCCCCACTCCGGACTGCACTTTGGTCGGCCGTTATGCCGACGTGATGGTGACGCGTGCAGGGCCGAACAGTTTAGCCGGTGAGCGTTTGTCGTCCGCCGCTCGCGTGCAATAGGAAATTGAGTCTCTGGAAGGAGGAATACGTGGAAGTTGAGATGAAAATTCGCGGCCTGATGATGGATCCGATGACCAACATGCCCATCGTCGTACTGAAGGATCTGGCTGGAGACTCTGTCTTGCCGATCTGGGTCGGCATCTATGAAGCGAACGCCATCGCTCTCGAGATCGAAAAGGTCACGACTCCTCGCCCCATGACTCATGACCTGATCAAAATCCTGTTAATGGGTCTCGACGCGGCGATTAAGAAGGTCGTCGTCAGCGAGCTGAAGGACGATACATTCTACGCACTGATATGGCTCGAGCGCGACGGAAATCTGATCAGCGTCGACTCACGCCCCAGCGATGCCCTCGCGCTTGCTCTGCGCCACGATTGCCCGATTTACGTTGAAGACCGGGTGCTCCAATCATCCAAGAGCTCCAACGCTGTCTCCGAGAAGGTTAACAACGAAGAACTGCGAAAGTGGCTCGAAAACCTGAACGACGAAGACCTGGGCCGCTATAAAATGTAGCGCGCAGCGTTCTTCCGCAAAACTGACGATTAGGCAATAGCCTTCCAAAAAACGACGAAAGCCCGTGTGATTTTTCGGGTGCCTCGCGCGAATCATGGTTTGAACGCTTGAAAGAAAGCCGATGACCTCGCCAGGATTCCAGGAAAAATTCCAGCGGCTGATCGACGAGCACAGGAAGATCCTCTATAAGATCTCGAATTCATACTGCAGGAATCGTGACGACCGCGACGATCTTGCGCAGGAAATCGTCGTGCAGTTGTGGCGCTCTTTCCGTACGTTCGACGGACGCTGCCGATTTTCCACGTGGATGTACCGAATCGCTCTTAACGTCGCGATTTCGTTCTATCGCCGGGAGAGCACGAGAACGCGCAATCTCGCTTTGGTGGATGAGCACGTTTTGGAAACTGTTCAAGGCGACGCCCAACCTTCAGAGATACGGCTGCTCTACGAGTACATCGGCACGCTTGATCCTTTGAACAAAGCTCTCGTTCTTCTATACCTGGACGGGAACAGCTACGACGAGATTGCGAACGTCTTAGGGATCAGCAAAACCAACGTCGCAACAAAGATTAGCAGGCTGAAAACTACGATGAGGCGGGAAGTCACACAATAAGAGGGCCAAACCAATGGAACTGGATGAACTTAAAGAAAAATGGGCTGAATACGACCGAAAGCTCGAATCGAGTATTCGGCTGAACCATCAGCTTCTGACCGACACGAAACTGAACCGGACACGGTCGTCCTTGACGCGGCTGTCCGTGTATCTGGGTTTGGAAGCAGTGGCGTGGCTTGCAGTCATTATCGTGCTTGGCAATTTTATTTACGAGCATATTTCCATGGCGCGGTTTGCCGTGCCTGCTGTGGCGCTGGATCTGTACTCGATTGCAATGTTGAGCTCTCTCATACGGCAGATTGCGCTTGCCCGGCGTATAGACTATAGCGAGCCAATCGCAGCCATCCAGAAACAGATTGAGGCGCTTCGGGTGCTGCACATCCGGACCATCCAGTGGGGCGTGCTGGCAGGACTCGTGGGTTGGGTGCCCTTTGTGATTGTCGTCTTTAAGGCGGTTTTCGGAGTGGACGTCTATGAAGGTGCCTGGGTGTGGAGCAATGTGGCGTTCGGGCTGGCCCTTATCCCGATGGCGATCTGGGTATCGAAGAAATTCGGGCATCGTTTGAATCGCTCCCCGGCTATTCAGGCGTTCATGAGGAGCCTCGCTGGATATAACCTGAACGCGGCGGCCGAGTTTCTTGCTGAACTTTCCCGTTTCGAGCGCGAAACGCCCTAGCCGATGCGCTGACCGTTATCGTCGACCAAAACTTACACGCCGGATAAACCGAATCGCCTGATGTTCGAGTAACTGCGTAATCACCGCTTCGTTCACCGGCTCGTCCGTTTCGATAATTGAAATCGCGGTTAACGTCTCGCCCGCTCGTAATTCAGGACCTGCTGCCACATCTTGCCGTCCCAGGGCGAAATTGGCGATGTTGATCCCGTTGCGCCCCAAAACTGTGCCCACGTATCCAATCACGCCCGGAACGTCGTCGTTCTTCGAATAAACGAGATTTCCTTCGAGTGTCGCTTCACAGGCAATCCCCTCCACCTGCAGTAGCCGCGGTTTGTCGAGCACCACGGCGCCCGTCGCCGAGACCACGCCGATGTCTGACCCCAGTTCCATGCGAATGGAATCCATATGTGCCCGCCCCGGGTCCCTCTGTTCGATGACCCGGAATCCGCGCTGCGTCGCGATCTGCATCGCATTCACAAGATTTGCTCGATACTCGCCGCGGTATTCCAAGGACCGGCTCAGCACGCCCGCAATCCCCGCATTCCGCAAAATCTGCGTATTCTGATCCGCCAGACGCCCCAGATAAAACAACCGAATGGTGTGCGCGTTCCCAGTCGAGATATGACTGAGAAACAATCCGATGCGCTCCGCCAGATCGATAAACGGTCCCAGCGCGCGATATTGTTCCGCCGTCAAGGCGGGCATGTTTACCGCGTTTAGCGCCACGCCGCTCTTGAGATATTCGACCAATTGTTCCGCGATGCGCAGCCCTACTGTCTCTTGCGCCTCTTCCGTCGAGCCCGCGATGTGAGGCGTCGCGATCACCGGCTCCAGTGGCAGCGTCGGGTCTCCCGTGGGCGGCTCGTTCTCGAAGACGTCCAAACCCGCCCCGGCAACCCGTCCAGCTTCAATCGCTTGTTCCAGCGCCTTCGCGTCGATCAGCTCGCCTCGCGCGCAATTGACAATCCGCACTCCGGGCTTCATCCGCCGAAACGCCTCTGCGTTGAGCATGTGATCGGTCTCCGGCGTCAGCGCCACGTGCAGCGTGATGTAATCGCTTTGCGCAAACAAGCCGGGCAAGGCCGCGAGCTCTACATCCAAATCGCGTGCGGCTTGTGAGCTGACATAAGGATCGTGCGCAACCACCCGCATCTCGAAAGCCTTCGCCCTCTTAACAACTTCGCGTCCCACATTCCCCAATCCCACGACACCCAACGTTTTTCCGCGGAGCTCATTCCCCAAGAATTTCTTCTTTTCCCATCGACCCGCCTTGGTCGAAGCGCTGGCCTGCGGTACCCAGCGTGCCATCGACAAGCATGAGTGCAAGCGTGTGCTCCGCCACCGACACTGCGTTTCCGCCGGGGGTGTTCATCACCAGCACGCCCGCTTCTGTGGCGGCCGCGACATCGACGTTATCTACGCCGACGCCGGCTCGCCCCACGGTCCGCAGTTTCGGCGCTCTTTGGAGCACTTCCCGCGTAACTTGAACTGCGCTTCGCACCACTAACGCGTCGCATTCGTCGAGATGCACTTCAAAAGTCTTTACGTCTGCTTCGATCACGTCCCATCCGGCCTGCGAGCGCATCAAGTCCATCGCCGCCGGTGCGAGCGGTTCCGCAACAAGAATTTTCATCGAAACGAAGTGTGATCCGAACTAGCGTTACTGCAACGCGACCGCCGCTTCTTTCTCGAGCGCAGCTTCCGCGTATACATTCTGTACGCGCGCGACCCCGGTGCCGAACTGCACGGGATAGCCATTGGCCGCCAGAATCAGCTCGAGCTCGGCCACTACTGCAAACAAATCGTGGAAATCGAAATAGCCGAGATGCGCGAGCCGAAAAATCTGGCCCGACATCGATCCTTGGCCGTTGGTGATGATGGCGTTGAACCGTTTTCGAAACTCCTTCACGATCACGCCGGAATCCATTCCAGCGGGTGGCCGAACCGCGGTTGCCGACGACGCGGGCGAGCTCGAAAATAGCCGCAAGCCGAGCACTTTCATCGCTTCGCGGGTTGCTTCCGCGAGTAGTTGCGCGTTTTCGATCAGCTTGTCCATCCCGATCGCCTTTATATATTTCAAGCTCTCGGCGAACGCAAGCAGCAGCGCCGTGTTCGGTGTCCAAGCCGACTCGCCCGATGCCGCGGCCGTCCGCTCTCGCTTCAAATCGAAATAGAATCGAGGAGCTGTAGCTTGCTCCGCGGCCGCCCACGCCTTTTCGCTGACCGCGAGGAACGCCAGGCCTGGCGGAATCATGAACGCTTTCTGCGATCCGCCGACCACCACGTCCAAGCCCCATTCCTCGATCCGGAGCGGCATGGTGCCGAACCCGGTAATCGCGTCGACTACAAAGAGCGCATCGGTTTTCTTGACGGCACGGCCCATCGCCTCGATATCGTGCTCCGTTCCGGTCGAGGTTTCCGACGCTTGCACGAATACGCCGCGAATATCCGTGTTCTCCGCGAGCGCTCGCTCCACCGCTTCGGGCGAAACCGCATCGCCATATGGTGCCGTCAATACCATCGCCCGCAGTCCCCAAGCTCTCGCCAATTCCACCCAACGCTCGCCGAACTTTCCCGCCGAGCAGACCAGCACTTCATCTCCCGGTGAAAAGAAATTCTGCGCTGCCGCCTCCAACCCGCCGGAACCGGAAGCCACCAGAATGAGAACGTCGTTCCCTGTGCCCAGCACCTCGCGCAAATCCGAAAGAACCTGCTTATAAAGATTGCGAAAATCTTCCGTTCGGTGATGGATATCGGCGCCCATCATCGCGTGCAGCGCCGCCGGCAACAACGGCGTCGGACCCGGCGTCAAAAGACGCTGTTTCTTGATATGCATTCGGAGTGTCGACCGAAACGAGCTATGCGGCGGAAGCCTCAGAATAACAGACCTGCACGCTGTTCTATCGACCAAATTCCGGGATTACGACGACGAAAGTGGCGTCAATAATCGCATGCATCAGCATGCAAATCGGCAGATTGCGCCGCCAGAGATAAAGGAGCGTCAGAAAACCTCCGGCGATTGCCGGAATCAAGAGCGCCGCTGACCATCCATACCGCCCGAGGTGACCGAAGGTGAAAAAAACCAATGACAATCCACCCGCTATCCAACGGTTTCCTGTGAAGTGCGCGATCTCCTCGATCCCGAAACCACGGTACATAAATTCTTCGCAAATGCCGGCGGTCAAGACCAAAATGATACGCAGGGAAATCGGGACTGCCGCCAGACTACGAAGATCGGGCATCCCAGGGGCGGATGAAAACAACCGGCTCGCGATTCCAGTTGCAATTGCATTCCCCACAAGTGCCCCCACCATCGCCAGCACATCGCGCCAACCGAACATCTCGAGCCCGAAGTGCGAAGCTCCGTGTCGTAGCACTCCAAAGGCGATGAATCCGAGAATACAGGCCACCGCCCATTCGGCAAGCAATGGTGATCAGATCGTCATGAGCACTGGCAAGATTGTGATGAGAGATGCCGGACAACAGAAAAATGAATGTCCAGCCAAAGGCGATCGCTAATCCGAGAATTCGCGCCACCGAAGCGCCGCGGGCTTGCTGCACTGTGGCTTCCCTGATTTCGCTGCACCTCAGAATATATGTACCAGGAGCGAACGGGCTGGCGGCCAAACAGAAGTGACAACGCGCCGTAAACATTCGGCGCATAAAGCGAGTCCGGTGAATCGCTCAGAGAATGGAACTACACCAATCCCTGATCCAGCATCGCGTTGGCGACTTTCAAGAACCCCGCGATGTTCGCCCCGTTCACTAAGTTGCCCGGTGTTCCGTATTTTTCCGCCGTGTAGAAGCAATTCTTGTGGATCGCGATCATGATTTTGTGCAGCCGATCGTCCACTTCCTCTCGCGTCCAGCTCATGCGTGTGCTGTTCTGCGACATCTCGAGGCCCGAGGTGGCCACCCCGCCGGCGTTCGCGGCTTTCCCCGGCCCGTAGAGGATCTTCGCGTCCAGGAACATCTTGGTTGCTTCTAGCGTGCACGGCATATTCGCGCCTTCCGCCACTAGCTTGCAGCCATTGTTGAGCAGATTCGCCGCATCTTTCGCCTCAATCTCATTCTGCGTCGCGCTCGGGAACGCGCAATCCGCCTTGATGTTCCACAGCGGATTGTGTTCCAGCCTGATATCGGTCGGCATGAAAACGCTCCTCTTGAACGTCTCCGCATAATCACGCATGCGTCCACGCCGGACGTTCTTCAGTTCCATGATCCAGGCCAGCTTTTCACGGTCAATACCGTCCGGATCGAAAATGACTCCATCGGAATCCGAGCAACTGATGGGCCTTGCGCCCAGATCGAGCAACTTCTCGATCGTGTACTGCGAAACGTTTCCGCTGCCCGATACCAGACACAGCTTTCCTTCCAGCGTTTCCTTGCGGGTCTTCAGCATCTCGGCGGCAAAATACACGCAGCCGTAGCCGGTCGCCTCGGGCCGAATAAGCGAACCACCCCAATTCAAGCCTTTGCCCGTCAGGACGCCGGTGAATTCGTTTTTCAGCCGTTTGTATTGGCCGAACAGGAAACCAATCTCGCGGCCGCCCACGCCGATATCACCGGCGGGAACGTCGGTTGCCGGACCGATATGCCTAGCCAGCTCGGTCATAAAGCTCTGGCAGAAGCGCATCACTTCGTTGTCACTCTTGCCCTTGGGATCGAAATCCGCGCCGCCTTTGCCGCCGCCCAACGGCAGCGTGGTTAAAGAATTCTTGAATACCTGTTCGAACGCCAGGAACTTCAAAATGCCTAGATTGACTGAAGGATGAAAGCGCAGCCCTCCTTTATATGGGCCGATCGCGCTGTTCATTTCGATGCGAAATCCGCGGTTCACTCGGATCTCTCCCTGATCGTCAAACCAGGGCACGCGGAACATCACGACGCGCTCGGGTTCGGTGATCCGCTCCAGAATCTTCGCCGAGCGGTATTCCGGATGCCTCTCGAGCGCCAATTGTAGAGATTCCATCACCTCCTCGACAGCTTGGTGGAACTCGGGTTCGGCCGGGTTTTTCGCCTTTACCGTGCGTAATACGTCTTCAACGTAACCGCCCGGTGTTGTAATTCCCGGCGGTGTCATAACGCTCATAATAATTGCCTCTCAGATGTATAGAGTGTGTACAAACCCTGACTATGGTACCGCTGATTTGGGTTCCTGAACGATTGGAACGGAGCTGAAGGCCTACTTGCGATCGCCTCAATTGGGGAAATGCATCCGGCGAACAAGATCCTGAAATCGCGGATCCGACCGCAGGCGATCGTAACACGGCTCAACGTTGATGTTGTTGAGAGTTGCAACTCGCGTGTTGTAAGCTTCGCTCCAGCCGTTCCATGGCCAGCTTCTTCTCGCCGGCGGCGGCGTAAAGCCGGCCGAGAGCTTCGGGAGAAACATAGCGTGTGAGAGAGTTCGCCTCAAGCATTGCCCCAATCCGCCGCGCCTCGCGCTGTTTGCCTGCTTCGGCGTACCCCCACCCTAGCGCTGCCACATCTGCCGGAGAATGATCCGATAGATCCACGGCGCGCTCAAACTCCGTGATGGCTGCACTGTACATGCCCTTCTTTGTGTAAATCCATCCGAGCATATTGTGCGCAGGTGCATAACTCGGATCAAAGTCGATGGTCTTCTTGATCTGTAACGCTGCATCGTCGTATCGGCGCGCCAAATAAAGAGCACCTCCGAAGGTTTCGTTGATCGCGAGCGACAAAGGGTCAAGCTGCCTGGCTTGTTTGATTTCGGCGATCGCTTCGTTGTTGCGCCCTAACACCGAAAGCAGCTCGCTGTACCAGTGATGGGCGGGAGCATAGCCGGAGTTCAGTTGAATGGCTCTTCGAAATTCGCGCTCACCGCCGGACCAATCCCAGTGATAACTGAATAGATTGTCTGCAAGTGCGGCGTGCGCTTCTCCCAACGTGTCATCAATGGACAAGGCTTTCCGCGCGGCAGCTTCAGCTTTTGGGAATGACTCGGAAGGCGAAGGCCCTCCATCGTAGAAACTGATCACGTTGTAAGTGTCGGCGAGACCGACGTACGCCAAAGCATATTGAGGCTCGGCGTCGATCGCCATCTGGAAATACTCTGCTGCTTTCGCGAGGCCAATCGGCGTCCGCTTGGCCCAGAAGTACCGGCCGCGAAGATAGTCTTCATAAGCAGCCGCGCTCACTGGGCGATCATGCCGCCGATTTTGTTTATTTCCGGGACGCAGATTGACAGCAACCCGGTTAGCGATGTCACTGCTAATTTCGTCCTGCATGGCCCAAAGATCGCTCTGGTCCCGTTCGTAGGTCTCCGCCCACAAATACCGGTCATTTCGTGCATCCAATAACTGCGCCTGGATCTTAACCTTGCCCCCGTGCCGCACAACCGAGCCCTCTACTACGGCGTCTACGTTCAAAGCGCGCGCGATATCGCGCAGCGGCTTGTGGACTCCTTTGTACTGCATCACCGACGTCCGGGAAATTACACGCAATGGAGTGCTCTGCACCAGATTCGTTATGAGCTGGTCTGTCATGCCGTCGACAAAATACTCCTGTTCCGGGTCGCGAGCGAGGTTCTCCATTGGAAGCACTGCGACGGATTCAATGTTCGGATGAACCGTTCCAATCGCTCGAGCGTGCAAACCATTCAGTCGAAAAACGGTCAGCGCAAGCAGCAGCAAGCCAGCCGCGACGAGTGTCGCGATAAGCTTCTTCGAATGGCGTGTGCGGGGCGTCGTTGATCCAGGCTGCAGCGCCTCCAGCGTGCGCACAATCTCCTCCGCCGAAGGGCGCGCCGTCGCATCCTTGGCAAGCATGGCCAGAATGAGCGAATTCAGAGCTGATGTGACGAGCGGGTTAACCGATGACGGGGGCGCCGGCTCCTCGGTGAGCATTCTATGGAGTGTTTCGGAGGCCGACCCACCTGCGAACGCATGCCGGCCAGTTGCTAATTCGTACAGCACCAGGCCAAAAGAGAAGATGTCGCTATCGTAAGAGACCAATTCGCCACGCGCCTGTTCGGGTGACATGTAGCGCAAAGTTCCACCGCCGAGGCCCGCTGTCGAGGCGAGTCCCTCATCCGCCGCACACAGCGCGAGTCCAAAATCCAGCACCTTCACATACCCGTCACGCCGGACCAGAATGTTCTCCGGTTTGACGTCGCGGTGGACAATCCCGTGAGCGTGAGCCGTCGCCAACGCTCGCGCAACCTGCAGACCATAGTCGAGAACGCGATGCATCGGCTGGGGAGTTCCGCTCAATTCCCGCAACGATGTCCCATCGATGAATTCCATGACGATGATGGGAGCTTCCTCATGCCGGATCACCTCATGGACAGTGACAATATTCGGGTGGTTCAGTGCGGACGCGGCCCTCGCTTCACGTGTGGCGGGTTCCATCGCTCGGCGAGTACCTCCGCCAAACACCGCTTCGCAGGAGAGGAATTTCAGGGCGACTAGGCGGTCGAGCTCGGTATCGTGAGCGGCCCAGACCTCACCCATACCGCCTCGACCGAGAAGATCGGTCGCCTCGTAGCGTCCGAACTTCTGTCCCGCGGCAACTGCCTCGCCTCGCCGTCGCCGTCCCTGAGCTATCTAGGTTCGCAAAGCGCAACGGAGATTCGTTCAGGAAGCTCCCTGCGGCTTCGTCATCCCGCAGCATCTGCTCAACCGCCAGCCGCAATGAGGAGTCATTGCTGCAAGCCGAATCGAGCACGGCAACCCGCTCACCAGCCGTCTTCTCGCGGGCAGCATGGAACAGCTCGACAACCTGGCTCCATTGCTCGGGCGACATCGAGAGTTACTCCATCCGGACCAGAGTTTCAGGCCGCACTTGCCCTTTTAGCCATGCTCTGGCGGCCACCCAGTCACGTTTCACGGTCACCGGAGAAATATTCAGAGCTTCCGCCGTTTCTTCCACTGACAGTCCGCCGAAATACCGCAATTCCACCACCTGCCGCTGGCGAGCGTTCATGGCCTGCAGCCTATCGAGCGCAATATGCAGCGCAATCAATTCTTCTGCCTGCTCGCCCGAAAGCCCAGCGCAATCTTCCGCTCGCGCGGTATCGGGGGCCCTTTTCAGCGCCTGTTTGCGGCGCGCGTGGTCGATTAGAATCCGTCGCATCACCGCAGCGCTTACCGCAATGAAGTGAGCGCGATTCTGCCAGTCCCTGGCCTGGTCGCCCACCAGCCGCAAATACGCCTCGTTGATCAGCGCTGTTGGTTGAAGCGTATGTCCGGGCCGTTCGCGGCGCAAGTGCAGCCGTGCCAGAGCGTGTAACTGGTGTAATATCAGCGGAACCAGTCGATCGGCAGCCTCAGAGTCGCCCGCCCTCATCTGGTGCAGAAGCACGGTAACGTCACCCGGTGTGCGCGCTTCCATACAGCTCTGTAGGCGATGATTTCCCGAGCATAGCACCCAAAAATCGACCCAATTGATCCGTTCCGATGCTCGTTTGCGCTTTACTGATCAGATGAGACTCCTCACCATTCACCATTGCCTCCCGATTGCGCTCCTGGTCCTCATGCTGGGTGGGCCCTTCAACGCCCGCGCCCAGACATCAGCCGCTTCGGAACCCGATTACAGCAAAGTCGACGATTTCCTCGATGGGCAACGAACTCTTTTTTCGATCAACGATGTGATGATCGGCGGTTTGGTGCTGCCGACGGATGACGGCACGAAGATCCCCGAATCTGACGTCTACACGCTGCCCGGATTCGTTCCGGTGCATGTGAACATCGAGACTGCGGTTCGCATGTTCGACTCATCGCACGATACGTTGATTTATAACAACGTGACAGTCCTGTTCGCGGCAGATCCGGATAGCGGGAAGGCCGTGAAACTTTCAATCGGCGGGCCAGGTGACGAGCTCGATTTGTCGGCCATAGCCACCGGCGACTTCAAGCAGAATGGATTCAAGGACGTCGTCATCGCTTCGAAATCCGGCGTGCGGATTGTCGCCGCGCGCGACCCGCACGATTTTGCTAAAGGCCTGTATACAGGGCCGGTTTTCAAACCTGCTAATTATCTGGCTGATTACAGAACAAGCAATACCAATCTCTCGCTTGCGGTAGGAGACTTTCTCGGTGACGGCCAGCACGAGGTCGCGCTGTTTTATGGCAATACCGATAAGAACAAAGCCCTGCTCGATATCCTGACCGTCGATCCAAAGACCCTTGCGCTCACGTCTAAGTCCGAATTTCTGGTGGTTCTTCACGCGCCGACTTTTTCCGTAACGGGAAGTTTAGCCGCGGGGCGTTTCGGGAGCGCCGTCCACGATCAACTGGCGATGGGCGTTTACGCTTACAAGAGCATCGAACCGCAGCACAGGCTGACAATCCGATCCTTCGACGTCGACAGCTCTTTTAAAGTCATTCAAAAGGACGGGGTAGCCACGCCGTTTGAATCGGGTGGTGATGTAGCTGTTCAGGCCGCGCGGTTCAATCCTGCTTCACCGTATTATCAATTGGCCGTGAAATACGATTTAGGCCGCGGGAAGGTTCGCCTGGGGATCGTCACTTTCGACACGGCGCTAAAGATCCGGCTGCCGAATTTCACGGTGGCGCCGGTTAGCTGCAGCGTGGCGGGCCTGTCGGTCGGAAATTTCAGCCGCATCGAGCCGGTGCCGACGAATCCTGACAAAACACAGCAGAGTTTATTGCTTCAATTGGCGATCGAAACCGACAATTGCTCGGGCAGAGACATGGGGCTAAATATTTTTAACGTCAACCCGCCCGCAACTCCCGGGGGAGATTTCACAATAGATCCGAAGCAAGCGTTTACCCGAACGACGAACGATCCGCAGTGGCTGCAGAACCTGAATCTTCCGATCATTGCGATCGACACAAGGGGCCGCTCGTTCATCCTCGGCCAGCCGACGAAAGTGGTCATCGAGGATACGGACCAGCCTTCCGTCGTCGCGGCGATGCCGCCGATGCACGTTGATTTCATCCCGCCGGTTGGCAGTAATACGCCGGAAATCCTGAATGTAAGCGCGATTCCGGATGGTTTCCGTACGCTGTACGAAACAACATCATCGGAAGAAAAGGAATCGAGTACAACCAATACCGCAAGTTGGAGCTACGGCGCCGAGCAGAAAGTATCAGCTTCGGTAGAAATCGGAAGCGTTGAAGACGGGTTCGGGGCAAAGGTGAGTGCCGCGACCCGAGCCGCGCAAGATTTCAAGGAAGTAAGCGAGACGGAACACGGCAGCTACGAAGCGAAGAAATTCAGCGTGCACGTAAAAACCGGTTTTTCCGATCACGTCTGGCTTACTGGAACGCGCTTCAACATTTACGTTTACCCGGTTTTGGGCAAGACGGTGTGCCCGGCCGCTGAGCCCGATTGCAAGGAGAGCGAAAAGTTTCCGCTAACCATTCAGTTTTCGGCACCCGACTATACGTCTTATGAACACCTGGATGGAAAGCTTGTCCCGTGGTACCAGCCGCCATGGGAGCCGGGAAATTTGCTCTCGTACCCCGCGAACTTCGGGCAGCTGCAGCAGTCCGTTCCAGCTATCGACAAGCTCTCCGCGGATAATACGTGGAGGACGGATGAGAGCACGCTGACCGAACAAACCGATTGGATAAAAGAGGAGACCAATGGAACCAGCACAAGCGTCGACGAGAATTACTCCTTCAATCACGAATTGTCTGTGGCAGGCGCGTGCTGTGGCCGTTTGGTCACCGGCACGGTTTCGGCTGAGCTGAACCTGAGCGGGAGCACCGGTTTCACAGATCTGAACAAGGCCATCGCCACTGTTGGCAAATCAACCGGCCTCGGAGTTGAGAAGCCTGGAACCTTCCTTACTCCTACGAATTACAATTACGCGGTCACGCCCTACATCTTCGGGCAGCCTCACCCGCCCAGCATGGTCGACAAAGTTCCACTCGAAGGAGATGTCGAGACGTCAGGCATTCTGCGCACCGCGTTTGTCGCGAACCCACTCCGCACGAATGCGGGCCGCTGGTGGAGGAGCGCTTACTCCAGCGCGCCTGATGTGGGGCTGAGCCATCCTTCTCGCTGGGAAATCGAATCCTTGGGTCTTGAAAATCCGATCCCGCGGAACTGCCGCCAGGTGGGATCAAGAGAAACGACAATGGACTGCGCCATTTTTGGGCCCAGCTTCCCCAACAAGCCGTGGGACAGCTTATTTCATATCATGCGCGGCTTCTTCATCTCGAGCGCGCTGAATCCCGGTAAAGGCCCGCAACTCACCACGGCGATGGCAGGCGATAAACTGACGCTCGAAGCTCGCGTCTACAACTTCAGTTTCGCGCCCATGCCGTCTAATAGCGAAGTGCATGTCCGCTTCTACGTCCAGCCGCTCGATGAAAGAAAAAACCCGATCGGGAATAGCCAACTGATCAATGAACAGGACGTGGTGCTCTCATCGATCCCTCCGTTCAGCGAGGATGTGAATGCTCCCGCGAACTGGGTGCTTGCCACCAGTACGTTCGATACAACACCCTACGAGAGTCAGTACCTGACGTTTTGGGTGGTCGTTTGGATGCAGACGCCCGATGGGAAGCTTGTTCCCGAGATCGCGGGCCATGGTCTCAAGCGCATTCCCGGAACGCTGAATTCGATCGCGGATGTGAAAACCGAGGCGTACAGTAACAACGTCGGCTTCTACAACTCTGAATTCTATGTTTTTGCGAAAAATTCGCTTGCCGCAGAACCTCCAACCAACGCTGAACCCGCGACCATTGCGATGGACCCACTTTCAATCTCAGATTGTCAGCCTTTGCGCGGACACGTTACTCGAATCGCAACGCTGCTGAACGCGGAACACAACAGCGCTTCAGGCGTTACGGCGATCTTTTACGACGGAGACCCGAACGCCGGTGGCACAGCGTTCGGCTTCGAGCGTGCTCCTTATATTGCGGAAAACAGCCTATACACGATAGAAGCGCCATATTTCGCAAGCACGTGTGGACCGCACGATATTTACGTAGTGGTACATCCGGGCGCAGCAGACGAGGTTGTACAAAAATCGTCTTTGACCGTCGAATGCCATTGAGCGAGCTCCTGTAACCGAGAAGAGGGCCGGTTCTACCGGAACTGGCCCTCTACCCCGCGCAGCCGATCCTGCCGTTTCAACACGTCTCGCGGCTTGCTGCCCTCCGCCATGCAATCATGTTATATTTCGCGTGTCTGCTGACGGGGAGACATAAACGTTTGAGGTGCAGCTATGAACGTATTTGAAACAAAATCGCTCGAGAGACTGCTTTCAGAATCGGAACACGGCGATCACGGCGTCACCTTGAAGCGGACATTGAGTGCAACAACGCTCGTGGCGCTTGGAATTGGCGCGGTAATCGGTGCAGGCATCTTCACCCTTACGGGAGTCGCGGCTGCAAATCACGCGGGGCCGGCTTTGGTCTACTCCTTCATACTTGCCGCGATCGGCTGCGGGTTCGCAGCGTTTTGCTACAGCGAGTTCGCAACCATGATCCCGATCGCGGGCAGCGCGTATACTTACGCGTACGCGACTCTCGGCGAAATTATTGCGTGGGTCATCGGCTGGGCGCTGATCCTTGAATATGCTATCGGGGCGGCAACGGTTGCGGTGAGCTGGTCGGCAACCATCGCATCCATTCTGAAAGACTTCGGTGTGATCATTCCGCCGGCGATCGCGGGCTCGCCATATGACATGAACCATCCGGGCGCACTGAACCTGGTTGCGGTTTTCATCGTCGTCGCGATTTCCGCAATTCTGATCATTGGCATCCGGGAGTCGGCCCGATTCAATTCCTTCATCGTGTTCGTGAAGGTCAGCGTGGTCATCCTGTTTATCCTGCTCGGCTATTTCTATATCAATCGCGCAAACTATCATCCCTTTCTGCCGGTGAACGCGGGCACCTTCGGAAAATACGGGTGGTCCGGCGTGTTAGCAGCCGCGGGCCAGGTGTTTTTTGCTTACATCGGATTCGACGCAGTCTCCACTGCGGCGCAGGAGGCGAAAAACCCCAAGCGCGACATGCCGATCGGCATCATCGGTTCGCTCGCAATTTGCACCATTCTCTACATCCTGTATTCGCTGGTGCTTACCGGGCTGGTGAATTACAAGGCGCTAGGCGTTCCGGATCCTCTGCCGGTCGCTGTGGATCAAATGCGGAGTTACCCCTGGGTGGGCGAGCTCATGAAGGTCGGGTCGCTGCTGGGCCTCACATCCGTCATTTTGGTCATGCTTCTCGGCCAATCTCGAGTCTTTTATTCCATGTCTCGCGACGGGCTTTTGCCAGGCTTGTTCTCGCGCATTCACCCCAGATTTCAAACACCCTACCTGTCGAACGTAGTGCTACTGATTTTCGTTTCGCTGGGCGCAGCGTTTACTCCCATAGAAGAACTCGGCAAATTGACCAGCATGGGGACGCTCTTCGCGTTCATCGTCGTGTGCGCGGGCATTATGGTCCTCCGCAGGACACGGCCGGACCTTCCTCGCCCCTTCCGAACACCGTGGGTGCCGGTCATTCCGATCCTAGGCATACTCGTGAACCTCGGCCTGATGGCTGGTTTGGACCGGACGATCTGGCTCGCCTTCTTCATCTGGATGGCGCTGGGGCTGATCGTGTATCTCGCCTACAGCCGGTTCCACAGTCATCTCCAGCAAAGGCAACCGGAGACCGCGCGCTACTAGGCACGGGCGGCGACGATCCACTCCTCCGCTCTGCGGCGGAATGCGTTGCGGTCAAACTTTTCCGGTAGCAATCCCGAAATGACGGCCACCGAGTCGGCGCCCGTGCTCAAAACCTCGCGTGCATTTGCCAGGGTGATGCCGCCAATCGCGACCAGCGGCTTTTCTGTAACAGGCCGCAAATCACGGAGGCCCTCAAGCCCCAAAACCGGATCGGGTCTGGCCTTGGTGTCTGTTGCGAAAATTGGTCCTACTGAGACGTATTCTACCGGCTCTTCATTCGCGCGAGTGAGTTGCAGCCGATTGTGCGTGGAGAGTCCCATCACTTCATCGTGGATCACGCGCCGGGCCGCAACCGGAGGCAAATCCTCTTGTCCGACGTGCAACGCGGCTCCCAAGAGACGCGCAAAATCGGCGCGGTCGTTTAGCACGAACAATACGCCCGCGCCGTGACATAATCGGCCCATTTGCGCCGCTTCGTCATATTCGGCCTGCGTCCAATTTCCCTTGTGCCGGTATTGAAGGATTTTGATGCCGGCCCGAAGAAGAATCTCGGTGGCCAACGTTGCAGATAGTTGGCAGGAGCGCAGTAGTGCAGTGTCCAGAATCGGATAAAAGCGCGGAAGGCGGAACGGAATCGGTTTGAAGAGCGGGCTGGATTCAACAGAAGGCACGAAACCGACCATTGTACTTTTCTCGTCCACAAACAGATGCAAGGGTTGATAGCAGCCTCAATCGCGCTCGCGTTCCTTGGCACAGGCGCGCGGCAAACGGGTGAGCCCTCTCAGCAAAGCGGTAAACCGGGCGTTTTCGACTATTACGTTCTCGCACTCTCCTGGTCACCCGAGTATTGTTTCCATGAAAAAGAAAGCCCGGAGTGTATCAACGGGAAGCCTCGCGGGTTTGTTGTTCACGGTCTCTGGCCGCAGTTTATGAACGGAAATTACCCCGAACACTGCTCGAACAGCCCGGATGATTCAAACGCTTCGGCCATGCTCGACATCATGCCCGATCCTGCGCTGGTGGCCCATGAATGGAGCACGCACGGGACCTGCAGCGGCCTGAACGCGAGCGCGTATTTCGACCTGATTCGGAAGGCATTCACTTCCATTGCGATTCCGAAGCAATTCAACGCGCCATCCAACTCGTTCACCATCAGTCCACAGACTCTGAAGCAAGCCTTCGAATCGGTAAACCCGAATCTGACCGACGCCGATATGGCGGTGATCTGTACAGGCAGATTTTTGCAAAGCATTGAGATCTGCATGAGCAAGAGCCTAAAACCCATGCCGTGCTCCGCGGCGCACGATTGCCACGCAAGAGTGGTTACGGTGGCGGCGGTTCGCTGATTCTCCTGCTATTCTGAAGATTCCCCTTGAAGATCGGATTCGTAAGCCTGGGCTGCCCCAAGAACCTCGTTGACACGGAGGTCATGATGGGCCAGCTCATTACCGCGGGCCATGAATTGACGCCTCAGCCGGCCGAAGCTGACGTGATCGTCGTCAATACCTGCAGCTTCATCGATCCGGCGAAGCAGGAATCCGTCGATACAATCCTCGAGATGGCCGAATACAAGAAAACGGGGAAAGCGCAGCGCCTGATCGTCGCCGGATGCCTGGTGGAGCGCTATCGATCGAGCATTGAAGAGCAAATTCCGGAAGTGGATGCGGTTCTCGGCACCAACGAGCTTGACCGGATCACCGCGCTATGCGAGGGGCTTCCGCCGAAACAGCTTGCGCCGGAGCCGTACCTCTATCACGACCTCACAGCGCGCGTGTTCACCACCCCGCCTCATTCGGCGTACATCAAAATCGCCGAAGGCTGCGATCATCCATGCACGTTCTGTGTGATTCCGCAGTACCGCGGTAAATTCCGCAGCCGGCGCTTTGAAAGCGTGGTCAGCGAAGCTACCCGCATGTTTGCCATGGGAGTGCGTGAGATCAATCTGATCGGGCAGGATACAACTTGCTACGGCGAAGACCTGGGCCTGAAAGACGGATTGGCTCAACTGCTTGCTCGCTTGGCTTGTATTCCGTCGGAGACGCCAAGATGGGTGCGGTTTCTATACGCGTACCCAAACAAGATCACGCAGAAGCTGCTGGATACTATAGCCGCACACGACATGTTGGTCAAATACATCGATATGCCGCTGCAGCATGCCAGCGCAGGTGTGCTGAAGCGCATGAAGCGCGGGGCGCATTCCGGCATCTTCCTGAAGCTCCTCGAAAGAATTCGATCGACGGTTCCGAATGTTGGAATTCGAACAAGTATGATCGTAGGCTTTCCTGGCGAGACGGACGCCGATTTCGAAGAGTTGTGCCAGTTCATTCAAGCGGCGCAGTTCGACCGGCTGGGTGTCTTTTCATACAGCGATGAGGACACCAGTCAGAGTTTTCACTTGGACGCAAAAGTGGACGCGCGGACAATTTACAACCGCAAGCGAAGGCTGCTTGCCTTACAGCGGCGAATCTCGCTGGCTCGAAACCGGAGTTTGTTAGGCGCCGAGCTTCCGGTACTGATTGAGGGGCCATCGAAGGAGACCGAACTGCTTTGGGAAGCGCGGCTGCAAACGCAGGCTCCGGAGATTGACGGCACATGCTATGTCAACGATTTCGGTCCGGGCGAGCCTCGCGCAGGCGAGATGCGCTTGATGCGCGTCACGGAAGCTCACGACTACGATGTTGTCGGTCGACTGGTTGATGCGCCAGAACGCATGCAGCGGTTGCAGGCTCCGGCAAGCCCGTTTGCAATTCTTCCTTCCACTGAAAAGGTGTTTGGCGCTTTGGCGACGGTCCGATAATAAAGGCGAGGCAGGAGGCGCGGGGACATTTGGCAGCCGCTGTGCATTGCCCCATTTGCAAAAGGGAAGTTGCTTTGGATGATCCCAACATGCCGTTTTGCAGTGACCGTTGCCGGATCATCGATTTGGGGAATTGGGCATCTGAGAAATACGTCATATGCACGCCCGTCGCGGCGGATGAGTTGGAAGGGCCGGAATCATCCACGCGGGGTGAAGGCTCCTCGCAGTGAGGCGGCTGGCGATGGTGCTGGCTACATGGTTTGGTTGCGGCTACTTCCGGTGGGCACCCGGAACGATAGGATCGATCGCCGCGATTCTGATCGCCGGTGTTGCGCACGCATGTTTCGGAGCGGGCCGCTGGACGCTGCTCGCGATGATTATTGTGCTCCTCGGTCCTGGGATTTGGTCGGCAACTGTAACGGAGCGCGCCGCAAAGACTCATGATCCGGGCATGGTGGTAATAGATGAGGTGCTCGGACAGTGGGTGACGTTGCTCGGCGCTGCCGCGCTTGGATGGAAAGTTTTTGTCGTGGCGTTCGTTCTCTTCCGGATTTTCGATATCTGGAAGCCTTTTCCGGTTCGAAATTTTGAGAGACTACCCGAGGGATTTGGTATCGTCACAGACGATCTCGCGGCGGGAATCTACGGCGCACTTATTTTGTATATTGGCGGGGCGTTAAGGCTTTATTGACTATGTTGAGTAAACAGCACGCGGAAGAGCGGCCCAAGATTGCGAAGGTCGAGCCTTCGGCGGCGATTACCGGAGGCGACTTGCACATTTACGGGCAGCATCTAACCGGGTCGGGCCGCCCGTCCGTAATGCTTGGAAACGAAGCTGCGCACTTGATTGTTGCCGGCGATTCGTACATCATTGCGCGGGTTCCAGAATCGGCGGTCGTGGGTGATCTTGTGGTCGCCACGAACGGCCTTCGAAGTGAGACTCGCGAAACGCATATTGGGTTCGAAATCGCTGGCAGCCTCCATCCTGTGGCGAATCCCGCCGTGGACCGCCACGGGAATATTTACAGCACCTTCAGTGGCTCGCGCGGCCAGAAATCGCCGGTCTCCATCTACAAAGTCGATACGAATTACAACTCGAAACCATTCGTCACAGACTTGATGAACCCCACCGGCTTGGCGTTCGATCATGATGGATTGCTCTACGTGTCCAGTCGCTACGACGGCATCATTTATCAGATCTCCTCCAGCGGCAATATGTCCGTGTATGTCGAGGGAATGGGAGTTGCGACAGGTCTGGCTTTTGATCGAGACGAGAACCTGTACGTCGGCGATCGGAGCGGGACGATTTTCAAGATCAGCCGCTCTCGCCAGATCTACGTCTTTGCCACCCTCGAACCATCGATTGCGGCATATCACCTGGCGTTTGGACCTGACGATGACCTGTATGTGACGGGACCGACGACATCGAGCTTTGACTCCGTCTTCCGCATCTCAAAAGCCGGCGAGGTAGACACGTTTTACCGCGGTCTGGGCCGCCCCCAGGGACTCGCGTTCGATGCCCAGGGGCGCATGTACGTAGCGGCTTCATTGGGGGGACGGCGTGGAGTAGTACGCATCGACGGATCGCGGAGAGCGGAGCAGTTTCTTTCCGGACCCGGAATTGTAGGACTGGCGTTCACGCCGGCGCGCTCTCTAATCGTTGCTACGCACAATGCGCTGTTTCGGGTTGACGTCGGGATTACCGGACGTCCAATGCCATAGGATGGCGAAAAACGCGGAAATCATAGCGGTCGGCACAGAGCTGCTCACGCCGGAACGTCTCGACACGAACTCGCTCATCATCACCGAACACCTAAATTCGATGGGGGTCGAGGTGGTCTCGAAACATGTGATCGGGGACGACCTGGATGCTCTAACGACCGCGATTCGCGACGCGCTCCGTCGTTCAGAAATCGTCGTCGTGAGTGGAGGCTTGGGCCCCACGGAAGACGACCGGACGCGCGAGGCGGCGGCTGCGGCTTTAGGGCGGCGGCTTGAGCCTTCGCTCGAACAGGAGACTATCTTGATCCGCCGTTTCCGGCAACTCAATCGCCCCATGGCCGAGAACAACCTGCGCCAGATTTATTTGATTGAGGGTGGAGAGGCGATGGCGAATCCGCTCGGAACGGCACCCGGCCAGTTCGTCTCAACGGATCGCGGAGCGCTCGCGTTATTGCCCGGACCGCCGCGGGAATTGGAGGCGATGGTGATCAATCAACTTGTTCCGCGCCTCAGACCGGTGCTTCCTCCTCAGGTCATCAAAGTGCGAACCTTTCGAATCACGGGAATAGGCGAATCGGCGCTCGATGCGCTGATCGCACCCATTTACACGAAATATACGAACCCGGTGACTACAGTGCTTTCCGCCATCGGGGATTTGTCCGTCCACCTGCGCGCCCGGTGTGCAACCGAGCAGGAAGCCGACAAGCTGTTGCTCGAAGTTGGCGATCCAATCGCGGAAAGAATCGCCGATTACGTTTATACCGAAAATCCCGCCGAGTCGCTCGAAGCAGTTGTCGGGAGATTGTTGCGGCAGGCCCGGGCCACCGTTGCGACAGCGGAGAGTTGCACCGGCGGTCTCGTTGCCTCGCGCTTAACCGAGCGTGGCGGCAGCTCCGATTTCTTCGTAGCCGGTTTCATCACGTACACCGATCGTCAAAAAACAGACGTGCTGGGCATTTCGCAGGATCTTCTCCGGAAACATACGGCAGTCAGTGAGAAGACAGCTGCCGCGATGGCCGAAGCCGCGCGATCCCGCAGCGGTGCAACCTACGCCCTCTCGACTACCGGATATGCGGGACCAGGGGGCGGGACCGTCGATGACCCGGTCGGCACTGTGTACGTCGGAATCACCGGCCCGTCGGGCACGCGCGTCGTGCGCCTTCGGCAGGGAACCGATCGTTATCGAATCCGGATGCTTTCCACTCAGAGCGCACTGAATCTGCTGCGGCGAACCCTACTGGGGTGTTGAGTTGGCTCTCAAAGCGCTTAATGCCCGCTGTCACGAGCAAACTGCGGGAATTCTCCGCCGCTTGCGGCTGTTGCTCTCTCGGACGCTTCCACGTCGATGCTCGAAACAGCGATTTTTCGAGCTGGTTCCGCTGAGAAGTCCCAAAAAAACTGGCCCATCACAGCGTAGTTCTGTACGATCATTCGCTGGCCATTGCGCAAAATGAGTGTGATGGGGATCTGAGGAGGCGCTTGCGCCGTGTCCTGCTCTGGATAGCTACCCCGGGAAGACTGCTGCGCGTATCGCAATTGGTCGATTTCGTTGCTGAGCCTTTGTATCTGCTGTCCCAGAGCGCCTTCGGCCATCATCGCCGGATCCCCGGAAATATCTTCAGGCGGCGGTCCTGCGGGATAGCTTCCATAGCTACTGTCGTTCCAATCAGACGATCCGTAGGAATCGAAGAACGGCCAGTAGTAGGGGGCGGCCACGTACGCATACGGAAGCCGGTGCCGATAGCCGTAACCGTAGCCATTGCCGTACCCATAGCCACTGCCGTATCCATAACCGCGATGATTGTACGCTCCGGGGGCGATGCCGTAATATCCGGCAGCGGGAGCACGAAGTCCGAGCGTATAGGAGCCGAGCGCAGGAGAGTTGCGCGGAGCGGAAAAGGAACGGGCGAAGGCGGAGGAGTGCCCGAGATTCGGCGGTGTTCCGTGGGCACGGCCCTGCGCGGTCACGCCGAGGGGCAGCAACATCGGGACAGCAACGACTAAGAGAATCCGAACGAGCAACGACATGTGAGCACGGCCTCTTACTTACAGGGTACCGCTGTTGCGATGGGCTGAAAAACATCTGCGGCGCACCGCGCGCCGATAGAATGGAACTTCGATGCACGTCGCACTTGCACAGATCGACAACACGGTTGGAGATCTGGATGCAAATGCAGCCAAGATTCTGGATTTCGCCCGCCGGGCGGAGCATCGTGGTGCCGAAATTATTGCGTTCCCGGAGCTCGCTCTCACTGGCTATCCTCCGCGAGATTTGGTTGAAAAGGATTCTTTTCTCGATCGCACCGCTGACGCGCTGGAACGGATCGCCCGCGAATCGAAGCAGCTAAACGCGTCACTAATCGTCGGTTACGTCGCGCGGTCGCCCGAAAGGTCGGTGATTAAGGCGCAAAATGCCGCCGCTGTAATCGAAAAAGGCGAGGTTTGCTTTAGGCAATGCAAGATGTTGTTGCCAACCTACGACGTATTTGACGAAGCGCGGTATTTCGAGCCCGCGGCCTCGCAGGCCATTTGTACCATCCGCGGCGCGAGGGTGGCGCTCTCGATTTGCGAAGATGCGTGGAACGACAAACAATTCTGGCATCGGCGACGGTATTCCCGTGACCCTCTTGAGGAACTGGTGCGGCAAGGCGCTGAATTGATCATCACGATTAATGCGTCCCCCTGGAACATTGGAAAGAGAACACTACGGCAGGAGATTTTCCACGCTACGGCCCGGCGCTTCGGCCTCCCTATCGCCTATGTCCACATGGTGGGCGGCAACGATCAGCTCGTATTCGACGGTTCGAGCTTCGCCATGACGGGCCGAGGTGAACTGGCCGCGAAAGCGAAGTCGTTTTCGGAGGATATCGTCATGTTTGATCCCGTGAGCGGCTCGGGTGACGATCACGCGAACCATCTGGCTGGAGATGACGCCGCCTATGAAGCCCTTGTCCTCGGCACGCGCGACTACGTTCGCAAGTGCGGATTCCGCAGCGTCCTCGTCGGTCTGAGCGGCGGCATCGACTCAGCTCTTGTGGCCGCAATCGCGGCGGAAGCGGTCGGCCGCGAGAACGTGACAGGTATCGGAATGCCTGGCCCGTATTCGTCCGAGCACAGCCTCACCGATGCACGCGCGCTCGCGCAGAATCTCGGCATCCGGTTTGAAATCGTGCCCATCAACTGCGGTTTTCAGTCATTAACGTGTACGCTCGAGCCGCTGTTTGGTGGTTACAATCCAGACGTTACGGAAGAAAATCTGCAGTCGCGGCTGCGTGGGCTCATTCTCATGTCGTTATCGAATAAGCTGGGCGCTCTGGTGCTCACCACTGGTAATAAAAGCGAAATCGCTGTCGGTTACTGTACGCTGTACGGCGACATGTGCGGTGGCCTCGCCGTCATCAGTGACGTTCCAAAGACGATGGTTTATCGGCTCGCCCGAATTGCAAACCAGCGCTCACTTGAAAAAGGACTTCCGGGTCCTATCCCGGAGAATACGTTCTTGAAGCCTCCTTCAGCCGAGCTGCGCCCCGGACAGAAAGATACTGACAGCCTCCCTGAATACGAGGTGCTGGATGCCATTCTTGCCGGTTACATCGAGCGCTATGAATCCGTGCCGGAGATAGCCGCAAGAGAAAACTTGCCCGAAGATTTGGTGCGCGACGTGATTCGGAAGGTCGATCGCAACGAGTACAAACGCCAGCAAGCTGCCCCTGGCCTGCGAATTACGCCCAAGGCGTTCGGTGTCGGACGGCGATTCCCCATTGCTCACAGGTTTACTGAATGAATATTTTCTTTCCTCATAAAACTCGCGCCACTCGCGTGCTATTTGCGTGTTTGGCTATTGCATTCGCGGGCATGGTATTGAGGCAGCGGGTGGTGTCCCAAAGCGCTTCCCGGGAGCAGGTGGGGCCTTTGAAAGGCGGCGGCTTCCTTCTCAACAGCGGATGGACCATTCGCCCGGCCGGGACGCAAGTGGCGGTCGATACATTTCCGATGGCGATTGCCGTTTCGAACAACCAGAAATACCTGCTGGTGATGAACGCGGGATTCAACCCGCCGTCGATCAGCGTAATTGACATCGCGCAAGAACGCGAGCTCGGGCGTACGCCGCTTCCCGATTGCTGGCTGGGTCTGGCGGTTGCGCCGCGCGGAAACATCATCTACGTGGGCGGCGGGGGCCGCGCGGCAGTGTATGAGTTATCACTCGATCCCCAGACAGGCGCTCTCACCCGCACGCGCGAATTCGCGGCGGTTCCCGATCCAAAAAATGCAGGAGTCGCCTTTATCGGTGACGTGGCGCTTTCGCCCGACGGTCACGTGCTCTATGCGGCAGACCTTTATGACGACATGATCGCGGTGATTAATCTCGAGTCCGGTAAACTGCTGGGCCGTTGGAAATGCGGCCGTCGACCGTACCGCATCATCGTTCCACCCGCCGGGAATCAGCTCATTGTGAGTAGCTGGGCGGATTCGGCCGTCTATCAATACGACGCGCGCAACGGAAAACAGATCGGGAAGACTCGCGTTGGTCCTCATGCCAGCGACATGCTATGGATCAACCAGCCCGCTCCGGCGGACCAGGGTGCATTGACGTATGTCGCGCGCCTGTTCGTCGCGTCCGCGAACACGAACAACGTGTATTCGCTCGGGGTCACACCGGACGGCCAGTTAGCGGCGCTCGAATCCATTAACGTCTCGATGACTCCCATGCATCCGCTAGGAATGACGCCTTCGGCGCTCGCGGCTGACGGCAGCGGGAATCGCCTGTATGTGGTGTGTTCCGATGCGAACGCGGTGACGGTCGCCGACATATCCGGAGCGCGCAGTAACGTGCTCGGGATGATCCCCACCGGTTGGTATCCCACAGCGGTGCGCGTCTTGAATGATGGCCAGCTCGTGATCCTGAACGGGAAGGGATTGGGCAGCCGGCCGAATCCGGACGGGCCTAATCCAGCGACGCGAGCCCGTGCAACCACGGGAGGTGGCATCATCGCGCCTGGGTATGTCGCTCATATTCAGACCGGCACAGCCGCATTGGTGCCGGCAATCACTGAAGACAAGCTCTCCGACTATACCGATACGGTGCTTGAAAATTCGCCCTACCGCGATGAAATGATCTACGAAAAGAACCCCGACGAGCAGAGCGCGTTCTTTTCGCGTGCGGAGGGTCACACTTCTCCGATTCAGCACGTCATCTACGTCATCAAGGAGAATCGCACGTATGATCAGGTCCTGGGCGATTTGGAGAAGGGAAATGGCGACAAGGCCCTGACCTTATTCGGCGAGCAGATCACCCCGAATCAACACCAGCTTGCCCGCGAGTTCATTCTTTACGACAACTTCTACGAAAACGCCGATGTTAGCGCCGAAGGACACAACTGGGCCTCAGCCGCGATCGCCCCTGACTACACCGTAAAGACGTGGCCGAATGAATATGGCTACCGCCGGAAAGAGCCGTACGATTACGAAGGGGAAGAGCCAGCCAACACCCCGCCTGCTGGATATATTTGGGACAACGCGTCCCAAGCGGGCGTGAGCGTTCGCGATTACGGGGAATGGGTGACCAGCCTCCCTCTCAACTCCGTGAACGGTGCCCGGCAGATTGAACGAGCAAACGATTCCGCGCTGCAGCCGTACACCGACATGAATTATCGCGGATTCGACTTGCAATATCCCGATGTCAATCGAGCAAGAGAATTCATCCGCGAGTGGAAAAACTTCGATGCGCGGGATCAAGCGCCGCAGTTGTCGATCGTTCGTCTCGGGAATGATCACACGGAAGGATTAAAAGCTGGCGCTTTGACGCCTTTTGCGCATGTTGCGGACAACGACTACGCGGTAGGCCTTATCGTCGATGCGGTTTCTCATAGCCGCGCCTGGGGCTCGACCGCGATCTTCATCATTGAAGATGATGCGCAAAATGGGCCGGACCACGTCGATTCCCATCGCGCTCCGGTCTGGGTAATATCGCCCTTCACGCATCGCGGCGTGGTGGATTCCACGATGTACAATCAAGCCGGCTTGCTTCGCACTATTGAACTGATCTCCGGGCTGCGGCCATTGACACACTTCGATGCTGGCGCGCGCCCGATGTTCGCCACTTTCAGCCGACAGGGCGATCCCCGTCCTTACACAGTCATTCCGCCGAAGGTCTCGTTGACGGATCGTAATCCCGCAACGGGCCGTGGCGCTACTGCATCGGCGCGAATGGATTTTTCAGATGCGGATCGCGTCGGAGACGACGAGTTGAACACGGTGCTCTGGTGGGCGATCAAGAAAACCGATCCTCCTCCGCAGCCGCGTAACGCGCTTCCCGGACGGGACGCTCGCTAGTCTTTTCTGAGCGCCACGATGTCGCTGTCGAGCGGCACGCCGCCTTGGATCTTCACGTGCAACAGTGCTGACATCCGCCCGATTTTGTGTCCCCGGCCGAGCCGGTTAAGCAAGTTCGCAACTTTGTCCTCACGACAGACGAATTCCACCGCGCCTTGCGTTCCGAAAGTGGTAGTGCCCGCCGCCACAAGCATCCTCTGAGAGGCTCCCGTCCCGGCACTAACCTCAATGAGCGCGTAATCGTCGGTGATTGGCAATCCCTTCGACCCGAAATAGACCGCCTGTTCGCCTGGCCGGGGCCGCAAGTTCACAATCCCGAGATCTCCCGGACGCGGTGGCCCGGGAAACCTTTTGAACACGAAATCTTTGTTTAACGGCAGCTCGCGTACCGGAAGGTTCTCCGAAGGAGATCCCACGAAGATCAAATCGCGATTCTTAGTGTCATCCCAGTTCAACAGACGCCCGCGCTTCAGGATGAACGGCCTGCCCAGTTCTTCGAAGAGGCCATCCAACTCGTGCACTGCGATCACCTCTCCAACGCCGGTATATTGATCGAAAACCCCGGCGGCCGTATCGCGCTCAGGCTGAAAATACCGAAGGCCGGTTTCCGGGCGCCCTACGAATTCAGCGTTACTGAAGACGACAAGCGGCGGGTCGGGATGCGGCAAAACGGTGTTCCAAAATTGCGTGACCGCCGCGTCTTTTCTGACTGCAATAGTTCCGGCACTGCCGGCGCGCGGCGAACGGAGGAACACCACGAAGAGGAGAACAATCACAGCAATGGCCAGCATGGTGAGCCCCACGGCAGCGGGAATGGCCGGTATCGATCTCCGGGACGCCTTCGCAGCCGGTCTCAGACTCGGGCCCTCGTGGAAAATGACCGAATAACTGCCTTTGGGGATTTCGATGTGCCATGGATCGTCCGCCCCGGTGCCGGAATAATACTCGCCAAGCTTCGCGCGCAGCCGGCCGGTCTGAACCCGGACCGTGGAATCGAGGCGAGGATCGAACGTCGGAGGCCGTCCGAACACCTCTGTCGCAATCTGGTATTCCTTTATCGGTTGCTGCGGGGCGTCAAGCGAATGCTCGACGAGATATCGCAAGAGGCTGCACAGAGCCTCGGATCCATGCAAGATCGGATCCTGAGTCACACGCTCCACCATGTCGCGCTTGCCGTTATGGCTCGAAGGCTTTTCTTTTTCCCGCTGTGCAGAGGAGGATAACATCGAAAAGCCGGAGGCGCTTGGCGGCGCCATCCTCAATTAATCCGATTAAACGTGATTTTACCTCATCGTTACTCGGCTGAATCCGCGGGACTTAGATGTGTAACGGCATGATACTTGAAAAATGCTTGCCATCGCGCCGAAAACGGCACAGACTCTATTTGATATGCCCGCGTAAATTCGCCGGCTTGGTTTCAGGGGAATCGAAATGCTTCAAAAATGCTGTTTTGCCATTTTTTCCGTATCCATTTTGGCCGCCGTCTCCACCACGACGCTTTGGGCGCAGGGCGACACGGCCCGGCTGGAAGGCCGCGTTATGGACCCGAGCGGAGCCGCGGTTCCGAACGCTACTGTCGTCGTCACCAATGAGGCGACCGGGAGGCAAACCACGGTAACCACCGATCCCAGCAGTGGCAACTTCGCCGTTCCAGCGTTACCCATCGGAAGCTATCAGATCGCGGTCCAAGTGACGGGATTCAAGAAGTACACGCAAGAGGTGCGGCTCGACCCCGGGCAAACGGAAAACGCGCCGATCACGCTCGAAACCGGGCAGGTTACGGAAACCGTGAGCGTAACGGACGAAGCCGCTCTTGTGCAAAGCGCTTCTTCGAACATTAACGCGACGATGAATGCTGCGCAGATCACGGATCTGCCGCTGAATGGCCGCAATTTCACGCAAGTCGCACTGCTGAGTCCGGGCGTGACGCGCGGCAATCCAACCGGCAACGCGACCGGAGCACAGGGCAATGCCGAGACATTCCGCTACGGCGGCGTGGGTGGCGCATCGCTCGCCGTGAACGGTCTACCTCCGCAGGCTAACAACTTCATGCTCGATGGAATCGACAACAACGAATCGCTGGTGAACACGATCGTGTTCTTTCCTCCAGCGGAAGCGATCCAAGAGTTCAGCGTTGATACGAGTGTCGCGCCGGCTGAGTTCGGTCGCGCGGGCGGCGCAATCGTGAACACGGCCATTAAGTCCGGCACCAACGAGATCCACGGCAGCGCGTTCGAATTCCTCAGAAACTCGTATTTCGATGCCAGGCAGACATACGCATCGACGAAAACGCTGTTCCAGCGGAATCAGTTTGGGGGAACTATCGGGTTTCCGATCATCAAGAACAAGTTTTTCTTGTTTGGGGATTATCAAGGACTGCGGCAGAATCAGCCGCTAGAGCCAGGTTTCGTCACCGTCCCGACGGCCGCCATGCGAACGGGTGATTTTTCGGTTCTGCTGAACCCGGCGCTTTCGGGTCTGAGCGCGCCCATTGTCATCAAGAGCGTGACCACCGGTCTGCCGTTTCCCGGGAACGTTATTCCTCCCGGCGATATCAACAAGGTAGGGCAGGCGTATCTAAACGCATTTCCGCTGCCCACCTTCACCAACAAGGTGGGGCAGAATTACGTAACCGGCGAACGCCAGCAGCAGACATTCGACGACTTCGATGTACGCGGCGATTACATCGTCAGCGACAAGCAATCCATGTTTGGTCGGTTCAGTTTCGGGCAGGATATTTCGACCACCACTTCGGAATTCCCGAATTTGCCCGCGGGATTCGGGACGGGAAGCAATTTCAACAAGCCGCGGGGCGCGGTCTGGAGCGATACCTACACGTTGAGCTCCACGCTAGTGAACCAACTCTGGGTGGGCTGGCAACGTGAATTCCTGGGTTACAATCCGCCGTTCGGAAGCGTGCCGGTTTCAGCGAATCTCGGAATTCCGAATGCAAACCGCAGCCCGCTGCTCGGCGGCGGGGCGCTGATCGGCGGTTTTGGCAGCCAGCTCGAATACACCGGTGATTACGGTCTCTACGGAGTCCCGGAGAACACGTATCAGATCAAGGATGGAATAACAAAGAACACGGGCAAGCACACCTTCAAATTCGGCGCGGATATTATTCAGCGTCAGGTCAACTATTTTCGGCCCATCGCCGGTAAAGGATTTTTCAACCTGTTCGGCAACGGCACCAATGGTGCAGGTGCAGCCACGGGTTCGACCGGCTACGAGGCCGCGGACATTCTGGCCGGCTTCATGAACAACTATCAGCTTGGAGTTCAGAGTGGATACTACGGGACGAAAAGTTGGGAGAACGGATTTTTCGTCCAGGATGATTGGAAGGTTTCGAGCCGCCTGACGCTCAATCTTGGCTTGAGATATGACATGCTCACTTGGCCCACGGAGAACCACAATCGTCAATCGAACTTCGATCTGGCGAACGGGACGGTGCTGCTGGCCGGGCAAAACGGCAACAGCCGCAGCCTCGTCAACAACGATTGGAACAATTTTGCGCCGCGCGCGGGGTTCGCCTACCAATTGACCGATGACGGGAAAACCGTGATTCGCGGCGGCGCGGGAATATTTTATTTCGTTGACCGCGGAGGGATCAGTAACCAGCTCGGCCAAAACGCGCCATTCGCGGGCAATTCGACATACAACTATTCAAACGGATATCGGTTTACGCTCGCCGGGCAAGCGCCGCTGAACAGCAACAATCCGCTGGCGAGCAACCCTGCGGCAATGCCCGCTCCGGGTTTTGTGGGTTTCAACCCGGCTGCGCCGGCGAACATCAGCATCGTCGCCGATTTGATGAATAACAGAACGCCTTACGTTACCGAATACAATCTTCAGATCCAGCGCGAAGTGTTTAAGGATGCCGTGTTCAGTCTGGCGTATGTTGCTGATATCGGCAAGAAACTTCCTTTCTACTACGACGCGAATCAGCAGTTCTTCAATGCGCCTTCCGGCGCCAAGCTGTACCCCAATTTGGGCGCCGTCACCGTTCAAGGCGATCGCGGCAACTCGTCGTACAACTCTCTGCAAGCGCAATTCGAAAAGCGGATGAGCAACGGATTTCAGTTCCGAGGCTCCTTCACGTGGTCGAAAGACATCGACGATGGAGCCGGGGCTTTCGATCAGCCGTTACCGCAGGATTCCTTTGATTTTGCCGCCGAGCGAGGATTGGCTGCAATCGACCAGCAATACGTCTGGGTGGCCGACATGCTCTACGAACTGCCGTTCGGGCGAGGCCGGATGTTCGGCAACGGCTGGTCGCGCCCCATGGACGAGATTTTCGGCGGCTGGCATCTCAATGCGATTTGGAGCTGGGAGAGCGGATTGCCGATCAACATCAATTTCGGGAACAACGAGCGACCGAATCTCGTCGGACCTCTGACCGTGTACGGAAATCCGAACCTTTGGTTCAATACGGCCGCACTCGCTGCGGTCCCGCAGGTAAACGGCGTATATGTTGCCCCTGGCGATCTCGGCCGCAATCCCATCTTTGGCCCGGGCTTCAACAACGTCGATCTCGCGGTCTTCAAGGATTTTGCGATCACGGAACGAGTGAAGCTCCAGTTCCGCGGAGAGTTTTACAACATCGCGAATCACCCGCATTACAGTCCGCCGGACACGAACTTCAACGACAGCAACTTCGGAAGAATAACCAGCACCCTTCTCAGCACCGAGCGGCAGATCGAATTAGTCGGACGTATCTATTTCTGACCTAGGTCGAAGCCGGAACACCACGTATGCGCCCCCGTCAGCTTCTTGCCCTCGCATGGCTCGCGATCTCCGCGCTTGTTACGGCAGCGGTACTTCAAGCGCAGCCGCCGCGCGAGTGGTGGCAGGACGCCGTCATCTATGAGATTTATCCACGAAGCTTCGGCGATACAAATGGCGACGGAATCGGCGATCTGAACGGCATCACGGAGCATCTGGATTATCTAAGCGGGCTCGGAGTCGACGCGATTTGGATCACCCCGTTCTATCCATCCCCGCAAGTCGATTTCGGCTACGATATTTCGAATTACCGCGGCATCGATCCCCAATACGGAACGATGCAGGACTTCGACCGGCTGGTGCGCGAGGCCAAGAAGCGCAATATCCGGGTCATAACGGATCTCGTTCTGAATCACACATCCGACCAGCATCCCTGGTTCCTCGAATCCAAATCCTCCCGGACCAACCCCAAGGCTGATTGGTACATCTGGCGGGACGGCAAAGCGAACGGGCAGCTGCCGAACAACTGGGAATCTCTATTCGGCCATTCCGCGTGGCAATATATCGCGTCGCGAAATCAGTACTACTATCACAAGTTCTATAAAGAGCAACCCGATCTGAACTGGCGAAATCCTGACGTCCGGAATGCGATGTGGGATGTCGTTCGCTTTTGGATGGATCGCGGTGTTTCGGGTTTTCGCCTCGATGCGATTACAACACTATTCGAGGATCCGGAATTCCGCGACGAGCCCTACTTGCCCGGGTACAACGCGTACGGCGATCGCAACATCTCCGAGCAGTACACGGACAACCTGCCGGAGGTCCACGACATCTTGCGGAAGCTGCGCGAGATAACCGACAAGTATCCAGGCAGCGTGCTCATTGGCGAAACATATGTCAACAGCACTCAAGATCTGCTTACGATGTACGGCATAGGAAAACCCGAGTTGCAGCTCCCGATGGATACGCGGCTCGGGATTGGAAACCATCTCTCCGCTTCGTCCTTTCGCCGCCAGCTAATCGATGCCGAAACCAAGCTGAAGGGAAACTTCCCGCTCTTCGTCTTCGATAATCACGACAATCCCCGCAGTTGGAGCACGTATGGAGACGGGAAGCATAATCTCGCGATTGCAAAGCTGATCGCGACGGTCCTGCTGACTCCGCGGTGCTCCGCTCTCGTCTATTACGGGCAGGAAATCGGAATGGAAGAACGCACGCCGCAACGGAAGGAGGACGTTCGGGATCCGATCGGAAAAATCGGTTGGCCAAAGGAGAAAGGGCGCGATGGAGAGCGCACGCCTATGCAGTGGAACGACAACCGCGATGCCGGATTCAGTAGCGCCACCCAGACGTGGCTTCCCGTAGAGCCGGATTATAAGACGCGCAATGTCGCCATAGAAGAGCAGCAGCCCGATTCGCTTCTGAACTACTACAAAGCGCTGATCCGGCTGCGCAAAGAGAATCGCGCTTTGCGCGACGGAGATTTCGTTCTTCTCGATCCTGACAATCAGAACGTGCTTTCGTTTCTCCGGAAAGCGCAGGATGGAAACGCAGTCCTGATCTCGCTGAACTGCACTGGAACGGAGCAGACTGTGAGCTTCCGTCTCGGGGCCGATGGCCTGCCGGCTACTGCGCACATGAAAACGGTGCTGGCATCCTTTTCGCCGCTTGGCAGCGTTGATGTGAAGCATCTCGCGCTTCCTCCCTTCGGTGCCTACGTAGGCGAAATTGAGCCGTAGCAGATACCTGCCCGTTTTGGCCAGCGTATGCGCGGCATTCGCGCTCGGCAGTCCTGCCGTCACGAAAGTGGAGCCGCCGAACTGGTGGCCGAATCACTCTATTGACCCCGTGCGGCTCCTGCTCCACGGCTCCGAGCTTACCGGTGCTACTGTATCCCCCTCGCCGGGGTTCAGCGCGAGCCGCGTGTGGGTGAATGCCTCCGGTACATACCTTTTTTTCGACCTTACAATTCCTGCAGGCGCGAAACCGGGTTCCTATCCGCTCGCCATTCGAACCTCAACCGGACAAACAACCGCTCCGTTCGATCTTAAGGCCCCGCTCGGTCCCGAAGGGCCGGTTTCAGGGGTTCTCGTCCGACGACGTCATCTATCTTGTGATGCCGGACCGCTTTCGCCGATGGCGATCCCTCTAACGATGACCCCGCTGTTTCGCGCGGTCTGTTCGATCGAAGCAAGCCGCGTTTTTACCATGGCGGCGATTTCCAAGGAATCATCGATCATCTTCCGTATCTCAAATCGCTGGGGATTACCGCTCTCTGGATGACCCCGATCTACGACAATGCGAACCGGCTCAATCCTCATGAAATCTACGGTGGCCAGCCCGCAACAAGTTACCACGGTTACGGTGCCGTGGATTACTACGGCGTTGAAGAACATTTCGGCACCCTCGCGCTTTTGCGAAAACTTGTGGATGAGGCGCATCGAAGCGGTATTAAGGTTATTCAAGATCAAGTCGCGAATCACGTCGGCCCCGGCCATCCTTGGATAACGGATTCTCCGAAGCCCACTTGGTTCCACGGCACCGCCGCTCATCACCTGACCATGAGCGGGCAGATCTGGACGATTGCCGACCCGCGCGCGTCCGCCGAGATGCGGATCCCGGTGCTCGATGGGTGGTTCGGTGGAGTCCTTCCCGATTTAAACCAAAGCGACCCCGACGTGGCGCAGTACGAGATACAGAATGCGCTGTGGTGGGTAGGAACTGCAGGGTTCGACGGAATCCGGCAGGATACGTTACCGTATGTCGATCGCGGATTCTGGCACGTCTGGGAAGCGGCTTTGAAACGCCAGTATCCGCGGCTTCGCGTGGTGGGCGAAGTGCTTGATCCCGATCCCGTTGTGACATCGTTCTTTCAAGGAGGAGCGAAGCAGTTCGACGGCATCGATAGCGAGATCGACACGGTCTTCGATTACCCGGGATACTTCCGCCTTCGAGACGCGTTCTCGCGCGGAGAACCTCTGGAATTCTTGCAGAAGACCCTCGCGAAAGATCGGCTCTATCCCGACCCCGGGTCGCTCGTTACGTTTGTTGATGACCATGATGTAGCGCGCTTCATGAGTGAGCCGGGCGCCAGCCTCGAGCGGGCTGAAAACGGCCTTGACCGTGCTGCTCACCATGCGCGGCATCCCGACGCTTTACTACGGCGACGAGATCGGGATGCAGGGCGGGGCAGATCCCGACAACCGGCGCGATTTTCCCGGCGGCTGGCCCGGCGACCCGCGGAATGCGTTCGAGAGCCGGGGCCGCACCACCAGCGAGAACGCAATATTCGACCATGTTCGCAAGCTGACCGCGCTCCGGTCAGAGCTGGAACCCTTACGGCGCGGCAAGATGATTAGTCTTACGGCAGCGAAACAAAGCTGGGCCTATGTTCGCGAAACGAACAGTGCTGCCGTAGTCGTCTTGATCAATAACACGGCGGTTAAGGAACCGATTTGCATCCGTTTGGACCGCAACGGTGACTTTCACGGCCGCTTGGCGCTCGGGAGCGATCTGCGGATTCGAGATGGCGCTGGCTGCGCGGATCTGGCCCCGCGGTCGGCCGAGATCTACGCCATGCCCTGATGCGAGCGTCGCGCGACTGAAGCGGAGGCCACGACGTTAGTAGCTCTGAATCTGATTCATTTCCCGCTGAAGCGATTTCCACCGATTAAGCAGCTCATTTTTTGTCTTCTCGTATTCATCGAAGGCCGCGTATTCCTGCGCGGTCGGAGCGGAATCCGCGCTTTCAACCGCATTTCCCAGATCCGCAAACTCGGCATCAAGCATGATCGGTTTGACTAACGAAGTGTACAAATTCACGGAGTCAACTTGAACGAGTTGCCCCTCGATTTCGGTCATCTTTTGTTCCGCTGCCTTAATGGCCTGAAGTTTCGCAGGGTTCGCGGCTTTCCGCAGGACTTCGAGTACGTCATGCTGCGCGCGTATTGCGTTAACGGCATCGTGGATTTCGCTGATGCGATCTCTGATTTTCAGCGCCAACTCGTACTGCTTCTCGAAATCCATCTGGCTGATCCGAACCCTGGGGTCCGGCTTTATTTCAAGAGGGGCTGTGTAGTCCATTGCGTTCGCGCGGAGCCTTACTTCGTATTTTCCGGGAGGGACCAACGGTCCTCCGCCGTTTGCGAGCTCCAGAACATACATGCCCGGCACAACAATCGGCTCCGCTTCGCGGAAATTCCATGCATACCGATTCATTCCTTGATGAGCGGTCAGGACGACGCTGCGGCGATCTAATCCGGCTGATGGGCGGCCGTTCGGAGTGCTCCTTTTCTGCTGTTCGCTGGATGCTCTATGGACAACCTTGCCGCGCGAATCCAAAACTTCTAGTGTGAGTGGACCAGAAATGGGCGCGCGAATGTAATAGTCGATCAGCGCGCCATCTGGCGGATTTTGTCCCACGTTTTTCGGGGAATTGGCGCCGCCGAATCCGTCTCTGCCATGCTCCCGGTATGCCACTGCTGGCACATAGAGATGCACGGGTTCGGAAGCCGTTTGAATTTTGGCTTGACGCAACGGAGCGATGTCGTCGAGCACCCAAAAGCCTCGACCATGCGTCGCTACGATCAAATCATTCCCATGCAGGGCTGTATCGTAGACAGGCGTCGGCGGCAGATTGAGCTGAAGTGATTGCCAGTTGGTTCCATCGTCCAGCGAAACGTAAAGGCCAAGCTCTGTTCCGGCGTAGAGCAATCCTTTGCGCTGCGGGTCGGCATGTATCGAGTGAACGTAATCGTTGCCGGGAATGCCGTTTGTGATGCCCGTCCAGGTCTTACCGAAATCGGTGGTCTTGAAAATCATCGGACGAAAATCATCTGAAAAATGCAGGTCGGCGGCCGCATAGGCTTTGCCGGCCTCGGATGGCGAGGGTTCAATCATATTTACGCGAGACCATTCGGGTAGCTGTTTGGGAGTCGCCGCCGCCCAGTTCTTTCCCCCATCTTTCGAAACGTGAATCAGGCCGTCATCTGTCCCCGCCCATAGCAAGTCTTTTTGGACGGGCGATTCCGCCACCGCGAAAATCGTGTCGTAATATTCCGCGCTGGAATTGTCGGGCGTCAGAGGTCCGGGAGTGGATTGTTGCTTCGATTTGTCGTTGCGAGTTAGATCGGGACTAATGATTGTCCAGCTCATTCCGCCGTTGGAAGTCTTGAAAAGCACCTCACCGCCGAGATAAAGCACACTTGGATCGTGCGGCGAAAGAGCCATCGGCGCTGTCCAATTGAACCGGTGCTTTAACTCCTCGGCCGGATGGGCGCGGCCGCCGAACGAAGGCGCGATGTTCATCACTTGGCCGGTGTGGCCGTCATATCGAGTGAAATGCCCGGCGTGGTCGCCTCCATACACGATTTCAAAGTCGCGCGGGTCAGGCCAGTTGTATCCGGATTCGCCGCCAGCAACCGTATGCCAGTCGCGTTCATCTATCCACCCGCTGTCGCTCCGGCTGCGAATGGCTACGGTCGTGTTGTCCTGCTGTGATCCGTAGATCCGGTAATTAAATTCGTTGTCCGCGGCGACGTGATAGAACTGCGCCGTTGGCTGGTTAGTTTGTGGAGCCCACGTCTTACCTCCATCTGTTGTAATCGTCGCGCCACCATCATCTCCCTCGATCATGCGCTTGGAATCGGTTGGATCGATCCAGAGCGCGTGGTTGTCGCCATGGGGAACCGGAAGGGGGTCAAACAGCCGCCCCGCATCGGTAGAGCGAAAAACCCCAAGATCAAGCAGATAAACCGTGTTTTCATCGTTCGGATCGGCGATTACGTGATTCTGGTACCACGGCCGCACCCATATGGGATCGTTGTTCATCATTCGCCAACTTGCGCCTCCATCGTCCGAACGATAGAGCGCATTTTCCTTAGCTTCGATGATGGCGTAAACGCGATTTGAATTTGCCTTCGAGACGGCTACGCCGATCCGCCCCAAAATTCCTGCCGGCAAGCCATATCCTTCGAGATGCTTCCAGTTCGACCCACCGTCGATTGACTTGTAGAGCCCGCTGCCAGGGCCGCCGCTCGTCATGCTCCATGCCGAGCGCCGCACTTGATACATCCCAGCAAACAATATATTCGGATTGTTGGGATCGAAAGCAAGATCAGTTGCGCCTGTGTTGTCGTCCACGTACAGAATCTTTTGCCAGGTTTTACCCGCGTCCAGCGAACGAAATACCCCGCGCTCTTGATTCGGACCGAAAGCGTGGCCGACTGCAGCAACATAAATGATGTCGGAATTATTGGGATTGACGAGAATTGTAGCGATATGCTGTGTGTCGCGGAGGCCTATGTTGCTCCAGGTCTTCCCGCCGTCAAGAGACTTGTACACACCGTCGCCGAATGAAATGTCATTTCTCAGGCACGGCTCTCCGGTCCCGACATAGATAATATTCGGGTTCGATGGAACAAGCGCAATGGCGCCGATCGATGAGACTCGCTCATGGTCGAAAACCGGATTCCATGTCGCACCGCCGTCACTCGTCTTAAACAACCCGCCTGCAACGGCTCCAAAATAGTAGATGTATGGGTTTCCCGGAATACCCGCTACGGCTTCGACCCGGCCTCCGCGAAACGGGCCCACCAAGCGCCATTTCATTCCATTGAAGAGGGTGCTCGGAACCGATTGCGCAAACGCAGCGGTCCCGAGTCCATATAAAACCAGCGATCACCGACAAGGCGAATGCCTGGCGCTCCAATCCATTCACGCGCGAACATTATTCCTCCCAGAATGCCTCGGAATTCCCAGAGGCTAAGGCTTTGCAGGCATCGCCGAGTTTTGCAGCTGTGTATAAATCGTCTCTGCGTTATCCGCAAATGTCGCCTGGAACTGGGGATATTGCCGGAACTCGGAATACTTCGTCATGTTGATGCGATTGCGTATCGTTGCTGCGCTCGCTCCAGAGGCTTGCAGTCTGGCCACCTGTGCGTAAAGATCAGCCATGTAATCTCGAAAGCGGGTCGCGCTCGCTCGGTTACCTACTTCGAAATGGCCCGGCACAAAGTGATCCACCGGCAGCGCAAGCATTGCGTCGAGATCGTGAATCCAGTTCGAACGCACTCCCCTGATCCATCGCAGGAGATGAGTTTGTCAGATAGAGATCGCCGGTTGCAATCGTTCGCTGCATAGGGAAATAAGCATAGACGTCGCCCATTGTATGCGCAGGGCCTGCCGAGATTATTTCAACGGGAACGTCGTCAAAATAGATCGTTAGTTTCTTTTCAAACGTTTCCGTTGCGGGTCGAAACGCCGGCTGTTTGGAGGCGTCTTCGCCGGAATTCGCGCCTTGCCTCTGCATTGTTCGGATCAAAGAAAAGGTTCGCTCTCTCGTGAAGCGTGAGCTGATGACCACCGCATCCGGGCCCACCACGCCATTCCCGCCTTGGTGGTCCGGATGATAGTGCGTATTGACGATGAACTGCACCGGCAACGAAGAGACTGAGCGTATTTCGCGAAGAAGTTTCTGCCCCTCCCAGCGGTTCAATCCCGTATCCACTACCAGAATTCCGCTCTGGCCGACAAGAAATGTCGAATTGCTGCTGTTTATGTTATCGCTGACATACGCAAACAGACTGGGGCCTAACTTTTCGATACGCGGGCGCAGTGCTAGCGCCGAACGGGAGGAGCAGCATCAGCGCTGTAGCGGGTGGAAATAGCCACGTCCGCATTTCCATGGATTTGGCCTAGAAACTGAGCTTCAAAGCAAACTGGATCAATCGTGGCCCGCCCGAGCCGAGCCCAACATTGTTCTGTGCTACATCCGGGGTTTGAAAGATAGCTCCGAAATTAGGCGCCGTCAAGAATATTCCCGGGCAACGCAAAATTCGGATGATTGAAAACATTGAAGAATTCCGCGCGGAATTCCAGGTTCATTGTTTCTGCGATCCTCGTGTTTTTCATGAGCGCAACATCGTAATTCCGGAAACCCGGTCCCTCAACGATGTTTCGGCCCGCGTTTCCAAACGTTAGCGGCGCGTTTAAGGTGAAGGCCGCGGTGTTGAACCACTGCTGAACCGTACGCGGACCAGAATTCGGATTGCCGATGAGATCGGGTCGGTCGGTTCCAAGTCCCGTACTGCTTTGATCGGCGCCAGTCAGTACTGAAAACGGCTCGCCGGTTTGCAGCGTGAGGATGCCGGTCGTTTGCCAGCCGTCCGCAAGGGCGTGGGGCATCTCCGAAATCAGATGTCGAAGCGAAGGAATCTGATAAACGTAGTTCGCCACGAACCGGTGCCGGATATCGAAATCGGAAAGCCCCCTTTCCGCCCGAGTGTCGTAATTGTCTTGGGGGAAAATCGTCGTGCCGTTGGCCCCCGATCCATAGAAGACCGAAGCGCCGTCGATCGATTTTGCATAGGTGTACGCGAGACCAAAATTCAGTCCGTGGCCTGCCTGCTTGTTCAGCTTCGCCTGAAACGCGTTGTAATTCGAACTTACCGTATTTTCCGCCTGGAATATTTGTGCGTAGCCGAAGTACGGCACTCGCGCGATGCTCGGGATTGCGGCGATGTTCTGCGAGAGTATTTGGGCCACCGGCGGCGGAATGCCGATCAGCTCCATGCGGGTAATGACGTCCGGAGTCAGACCGTTGATTTGCGATTGCGTGATGTATGCCTGATTAATCTGCCTGAACCGCGGCAAATGCGTCCCCGTCGAGCCCACGTACGCGAGTTCGGCAACCATCTTGCCCGGCAATTGGTGTTGGACATCCAAATTCCAAGCCTGAGAATAGGGACTCGGAAAACTTGCGGGCGTAATCGTGATTACCGGAAAACCGGAAGGCGCGAACGAGTTGGGCCAGCCGAGCGTCGGTGGCGAATCAAAATAGTCCGGCATAAATGGAGGGTTCAGCGCAACATTTCCCGGAATCTGCCCCATGACCGTGTCGTAGAAAATTCCGTAACCGGCGCGTACTACTGTTCTCTGCTGCTTGCCGATGCTCCATGCCAGCCCAATGCGCGGTGCAAAATTTTTTCCGGAAGGATCTATAAAGTCCCCCTTGATTTTCCGTGATCATCCCGGACTTCTCCAGCACGGTCAGGTCCGTTTGGTCGGCGGTCGGCGAGAGATATTGCGAGAAACGGTCAGGCCGAAATGTTGTGGCCCGGCCGGTCGCGTCGTGCAGAACGGTGTTGTATTCGTAGCGGAGACCGTAATTGAAAACCAGGTTAGGCTTGATCTTAAAGCTGTCTTGCGCGAAAAAATCATAGCTGGTCGTGCGATAACTGCGCGCCGAGTCCCCTACGAAATGAAGCGAGCTGCTAGGCAATCCTTCGGCAAAATCGGCGAATGGATTCACGATCCCTTGAAGCGTTCTGTGTTCCGGTAAAAGTAATTTGGCCGATGAAATCCAGGTCGTAAGTCGTGTTGTCCCGAATGTTGCGAATATCCGTCCCAACTTTCCAGTCGTGGCGCGGCGTCGTATGCGAGAAATGATCGATGACTTGGATCATGTTTTGAGCCGAGAGCGTCGGATTATTGTTGTTCGAGCCGAGATTTGAGAAAGCGCCGCCCCCGGATACCAGCCCGCCAGCCATCGTCAGATTGGGAATGTTGCCGAGATTCAGCGGCGAATTTGCCGGCCAGCCGGTATTAAACCCGTACGCGCTTGCTTGCGGGCCGGCTTGGTTAAATGAACTATCCGTGTTGCGTGTAAAGCCTAAACGGACCTCGTTGAGCGATGTCGGACCCAGGATCTTCGTGTAACCCAATGACGCAAGCTGCGTGCCCCCTTTGTCGAACGCGCCGTAGCCCGGAATCGCAGTCGTCTCCTGCCCCGGAGCAAATGGATTGAAAATGTTGTAATTCGCGTAGCTGTATCTGGCTGTGATGGCGTCGTTACTGCCGGTTCGATGGTCGATTTTGATCAGATATTGGTTGGCCGAATTCGTCAGATTCGGTGACGAGATGAAGTTCCCGCCCGGCTGAAGCGTGTTTGGCTGAGGATATAAGTTGAAGAGCATTGCCGCGGTCGGATCCAGCGGCAACTGCACTGGATTTCCGGCGGCATCCGTGAAAATCCCTTTTTTCTGCGCATCCGTCGGTACAATCGTGAGACGCGTGATTCCCGCAACTTGCCGAAAACCCTCATAGTTTCCAAAAAAGAAAGTTTTATCCTTTTGGATCGGCCCTCCTAGCGTTCCGCCAAATTGATTGAGGCGAAGTTCCGGAGCGGGCGCGTGCGGATCTGCGAAATAATTGCGCGCATCAAATGCATTGTTGCGCAGGAATTCGTAGAGTGAGCCGTGTAGCTGATTGGTTCCCGATTTTGTAATTAAATTCACCACTGAGCCGCTGTTCCTCCCATACTCGGCCGCGTAATTGTTCGTCTGCACCTGAAACTCTTGGATCGAATCTATCGACGGCAGTTGAGATACCGAACCGGCTTGATAGTTATTGTTGTCGATCCCATCAACCATAAAATTGTTTGAGCTGGACCGCTGGCCGTTGGAGGAATATCCGGAGATTCCGCCTTCGCCGCCCTGTTGCCCTCCGCCTCCGCCAAATGCTGAAACGCCAGCGTTCAGCAAAGCCAGTTGAGCAAAATTGCGCCCATTCAGTGGCAGCGCTACTACCTGTGTATGATCGATCACTTGGCCCAGATGTTGCGTTTCGGTGTTGACAAGGTTGGCGTTTGCTTCCACGCTGACAGTCTGCGTCTGCGAGGCCACCGCCATCGGCAAGTCCACAGTTCGCGGCTCGCCCACCGAGACAATAACCTGATCCACACTGAGCCGCGCGAATCCGGATTTGTCTGCCGTAAGTTTGTACGTGCCGGCCGGCAGCGCGGGGATGCGGAATGTGCCATTATCGGCGGTGCTCGATGTTCTCGTCAGCCCAGTGGCAGTTTCGGTGACCACAACCGCGACGCCCGGTACGACGCTTCCCGATGCATCGCGCGCAGTGCCCACGATTTCGCCTTCCGTCGTTTGTCCAGACGCGCCGCAAACCGTCCCAAAAGCTAGTCCTGCGAACACGACCCACTTCCCGATCAGTTTCATATTCGATTCCCCTCTGACCTGCCCCTCTTTTCTCGGAACACATCATAGTACGACACCGCTAGCAGCGCCGCTGGTGCAGAGGGAGAAACCGTCGCCGCCTTGGCTGTGAGGCGAGCGGGAAACGCAGAGTGCTGGATCGGCCGAAATCTATGCCGTGCCGTAAGGCGGGGAACTCCCAAGCCTGAGCGTCTCTCACGATAACATTCAGGTATGAGATTGTTCGCGTCTGCTGCTGTCTTAGCTCTGCCCGTTTGCTTCTACTCGGCCAGGAGCCCAATCCCACTCAAAACACGCCTCAGCAACCCCCTCCAGGGAATACAAACCCTATGTACCGCGTTCAGGTCGTCTCCCGTTCGGTCGCCGCCATCAGCTATCGCAATCGGAGCGGTTGGACGAAGGTGGATTTTCAAGGGACTTCACTAGCTCCCCAAGCGAAGGGCAACGCGCAGGTGAATAGCCGTCTCGGACACATGGAAATTAAAGATCGATGTCAAAGAATCTACCCGGCTCGCGAACTCTTTCGGACCGGAGTTTCTGACCTACGTTCTTTGGGCCATCACGCCCGATGGCCACGCAGCGAACCTTGGCGAAGTGGTGACCGATTCGAACGGAGCCTTCAAAGGCACCATGACAACCAACTTGCAGTCCTTTGGTCTCATCATCACTGCCGAACCATACTTTGCCGTGAGGCAGCCGAGCGATGTCGTCGTGATGGAAAACATTGTCCGCTCAGACACGATGGGAAAAATCGAAACTATCAATGCGAAATATGAGCTTCTCCCGCGCGGGCAATACGAGTATCAAGTACCGGCTCAGCAATTGCATCCCGTTGACATGAGTAACAAGAAGAGCCCGCTCGAGCTGTACAAGCGATAAATGCGGTTCAGATAGCGCGCTACGCGAAAGCGGATCAGTACGGCGGCGATACGTTTCAGAATGCCGTTACTGCGCTGAACCAGGCGCAAGATTACCAGGCGCGCAAACAATGGAAGCCCGCGATCATGACTGCGACGGGAGGCAGTGCAAAAAGCCGAAGACGCGCGCATCATTTCGCTGCGCCGTCAGCAGCAGGAAGCGCTGGCGCAGGAACGCCAGGAAGCCGCCGCCCGGCAGGCCGCGGCGCAACAGCAGGCGCAAGCGGCAGAACAGCAAGCCCAGCAAGAAGCGCAGCAGCGCGCGGCCGCCCAACAGCAGGCCCAGCAGGAAGCCCAGCAGCGCGCCGCCGCCGAGCAGGCCACGCAGCAAGCCGATGCGGCCCGTGCTCAGGCCCAGCAGGCTGCTGCCGAGGCCGAGCGTCTCCGCCAGCAGGCGGAAACCGAAAAGAATCAGCTTCGTGAGCAGTTGCTGCAGCAGTTCAATGCCGTTCTGCCGACGCGGGAAACGCCCCGAGGCTTGGTCGCGAATATGCAGGACGTCCTCTTCGATACCGGCAAGTACACTTTGAAAGCGCCGGCGCGCGAGGCCCTGGCAAAAATATCGGGGATCGTCATTTCTCATCCCGGGCTGAACTTGCAAGTCGAGGGATACACCGACAGCACCGGTACTGACGAGCTGAATCAAAAGCTGTCCGAACAACGCGCCGATTCGGTGCGCGATTTCCTGATCGGCCAGGGTGTAAATCCTCAGAACGTCACGGCGCTGGGGTACGGAAAAAGCTATCCCGTCGCCTCGAACGACACTGCGGAAGGGCGAAAGCTCAATCGGCGGGTGGAACTCGTCATTTCTGGCGAAGTTATCGGGGTGAAACTCGGCGTTCCGCCCTCGACGACGCCGCAATAAAAAGAGATTTGCATTATCTTGGCCGCAACTCTCCCGTCTGAATCGGATCTAGTCTCTTCGTCCGAAGAGATCATGGATCTCGAGCGCAGTTATCTCGTCCAGAACTATGCGCGATATCCGGTGGTCCTGCATAGCGGCAGAGGTTGCTATCTTTACGACGCTGCCGGAAAGAAATATCTCGATCTGATCAGCGGAATCGGCGTGAACGCGCTAGGTTACGCGCATCCGCGTATCACGAAGAATCATCCGCCAGCAAGCCAGCCTTCTGATCCATACATCGAATCTTTACTACAACGAATATCAGGGCCGATTGGCGGAGCGGTTGGCCCGAATTACGGGCCTCGAACGCAGTTTCTTCTGCAATTCTGGCGCGGAGGCAATGGAAACCGCGCTGAAAATAATTCGCGCCCGCGCAAACGCAATTGGCGGCGGTAAGCATGGAATCGTTGCGCTTGAGAATTCGTTTCACGGGCGTACGCTCGGAGCGCTCTCGATTACCGGGCAAGAGAAATACCGCAAAGATTTCGAGCCGCTTCTTCCAGGCGCTCGATTCGTCCCCAGAAATGATATTCGGGCTCTCGAGGCGGCCGTTGACGGCGGCACGGCTGCAATTGTTCTCGAATTGATCCAAGGGGAAGCTGGCGTGCGGCTCATCACGGAGGACTTCGCTCGCGCCGCACGTGACCTCGCTTATCGCCACGATGCCCTTCTGGTGTTCGATGAGATTCAATGCGGAATTGGCAGGTCCGGCGCTCCCTTCGCGTATCAATTATTCGATCCCGTGATCCTGCCTGATATCGTGATCGCGGCAAAACCCATGGCGTGCGGCATCCCCCTCGGCGTAGCCGTCGCCTCCGAAAGCGCCGCTTCCGCCCTCAAACCGACGATGCACGGATCCACGTTTGGCGGAGGTCCGCTCGCCTGCCGTGTCGCCTTAGAGTTCTTCGACATTCTCGAGGAACTGCTTCCGGCCATTCGCGTCGTGGGCGTCTATTTCCGCTCGCGGCTTGCGGATCTGATGAGTCGGTTCTCGTTCATTAAGGAAGTTCGGGGTCAGGGGCTGATGATCGGTGTCGAACTCGATATACCCGGCAAGCCGCTTGTACTTGAGGGCATCGATCGAGGGGCTCCTTTTCAACTGCACCCACGAAACGGTTCTGCGCTTTCTGCCGCCATACATTTTCAGGGAACAGGAAGTGGATCGCGCGATCACGAAGCTGGTGAAGATTTTCCGGCGCGCGAGGCCCTAAGCAAAGTTATCCGGCGCCGTGGTGTACGTGGGGGTGTGCAATCGCCTCCCCGGCCTCATGCGAGTGGCGATGGGCAGAGAGTAATCTCGCGCGCTGAAGCAGACGCACATCGTGCAGAATCTGCAGAGGAGAACCTTCCGCAATAATGCGTCCCTTCTCGAAAATCAAGCACTGATCCGAAATATCCTCGAGATTATCCAGATCGTGCGTAGCGGTAATTACCGTTTTTGTTCCGCCACGCCAGGAAACGAGGAGGTCCAAAATCTGGCTCTGGCTCTGCGGATCGAGCGCTCCGATAGGCTCATCAAGTAAAAGTACTTCGGGATCCAGAATCATCACAGAGGCAAGCGCCACGCGCTTCCGCTCTCCACCGGATAGCTGATGAGGAGAACGACTTCGCAAATGTGCGATATCCATTGCTTCCAGAGCCTCTTCCACTCGTTCGCGAATCCTTTCCTTTGGCCAGCGCAGTTGCAGCGGACCAAACGCGACCTCATCGAAAACTGTCGGGTTGAAAAGCTGAACGTCCGGATTTTGGAAAAGCAAGCCGACGCGTCTTCGAAACAGAAATGCAAACTCCCGTTCTTCGAGCCGTGCTTCGCTGATTTGCTCGCCCGCAAAACGAACCGTCCCCGAATCCGGGAAAATGAGTCCATCCAGCAGGCGGAGCAATGTGGATTTGCCGGATCCATTTGCGCCAAGCAGCGCCACTCGCTCTCCCCGTTGAACTGTTAACGAGAGTCCGTCAAGCGCAACCACCTGGTTAAACCGGACGACAACATTGCGAACGTCAAACAAAGGCGATTCCGCCATTCACCGCCCCAGGATCAGCGCGGTGGTTGCGACTGCGACCAAAAGTCCGAGCTGTATCCAATCACGCGAATTGATAGCAAATTCATCCAGCAGGTACACTTCTCCCTGAAAACCGCGGGACCGCATGGCCGCGTGGACCTCAGTGCTGAGCTGAAAGCTCTTGGAAAGGAGCACCCCGACGGTCGCCGCTGCAAGCCGCCTCCGCTCTGGTCCTTCGAGCGTTCCGATTAACCGGCTCTGGCGCGACTCGAACATTTCGCAAGCCGTCTTCAAAAGCAGGATCACGTATCGATAAGTCATCCCTAAAATCACCACCGCCGTCACCGGAATACGAAAGAACCGCAGCGCCCGTAAAACGCCCGCCCACTCCGTAGTTAAAACGAGAAGTGCTGAAAATGTCGCAGCTGTTTCCGCTCGAAGCACCAACAACGAAGAGGTTGTTAAGCCTTGCTTCGTGATCTGCCAATGCAGTACGGGGACTTGACCAACGATGGATCCGCTGGTTAGGAACACGGCTGGAAGGGCCACGACTCCGCTGAAAATGAAAACCGGCATCCAGATCTTTGTAAGAAGCGTTTTCGGTGGGACGTGCGATGCAGCCGCCGCGAGCGCCGCGATACCGAACAGGGCGAGCAAGACCGGGATGCGGTAAACAGCGGCAGCGGCAATCACTAAACAGGCTATTCCGGCAACTTTCACGCGAGGATCCAATTCCTGCAGCAGTCCTCGCGATCTGGCGAGTTCTTCTGCAAACACCGAATGCTCTAGTGCCTCACCTAAGCCTTTTACGGTTTTTTCGATAAAGCCGCGGCGAAATCTTCCTGCATGAGCCGGAGGTCCGGGTCCAGAACTGTACTGCTTCTGCCTTTTCAGGAGCAAATCGAGCAGCAACAGAACCAGAATGATCAGGCCCACGCCGGCCATTGCGGAAACCAAATATCCGAAAGAGGCGCTTCGGATGAAAACAGGAGCATAGCGCGGCAGGGGTGCGGTCCATATTGTCGAGAGCCGCTCGAAGCCGCGGGGCGGCGGATTCGGAGGGAGACGATTGGCGGAAGCCGCGCTGATCTGCCGTCGAACGCCGGGGTCTCTGAAGTCTCGCGCGCTCCATTCGCCCCACGCGCTTCCTACCGCCAGAACACCGAGTGGCGTGAGCACGAGTAGCACGCTGAGAGCAAGCCAAAGCCGGCGCAAACTTGGCACTGCCGCTCCCTCGCCGCTTCCGGCTATGGCGCTATCCCGATCGGGCGCATCCGGAGCCGTCTGTTTCAACAACGCCGGATCGGCTCTTTGCAAGTAAGCCACAACTCCGCCGGTTATGACGAGTTCCGCCAGACCTGCGAACGTCACGTGGCCGATTAACATCGCTGGTATCGAAATGCTGAGTGGGTACGGGCAATAGAGTGGCGTGCCCGTCGCGTCGTGGAAGAGCATCGGCTGAATGCCAAATTCGATGCCCGCGCACAACGCCGAGAGATTGATTGCTCCGTATCCAGCAACGGCGGCTGCAATCACGCGCCTGCGCGAACCAATTCGAGCGCCCCTGCTGAGTAGGCGATAAAAGCCGTACGCGGCGAGTGAGCCCACAATCGCCATGTTGAAGCAGTTCGCCCCAATCGTTGTCACTCCGCCATCGCCAAAGAAAAGAGCCTGAATCACTAAGGCTGTCGAAATCGCAAGAATGGATGCCCATGGTCCGAGAATCACAGTGGCGACGCCCATCCCTACCGCATGTCCCGTTGTGCCGCCCGGAAGCGGAAGGTTGAACATCATAATCACGAAAGAAAATGCCGAAAAAACTGCGATCAGCGGCACAAATCGCGTATTCAGAAGTTTCTTGATTCGGCTCAGTGCCACATACCAAAATGGCGTTGCCGTCGCATAAAGAGCAGCGCACGTCTCGGGGCTCAAATACCCATCTGGAATGTGCATGCGCGCGCGCTCGAAGCGATAACACGATTATTGCATTCATATGCGGCCTGTTGTGTTCTCTGCGCTTTTTTCGCTCTGGGTCGTGACCTCGGCAGCGCGGCGTCGTAGAGACCGTCCGCGCCTTCCTTTCCGCCGGCGCAAAGGTTATTGTGCCAGCGCGCGAGATGGCGAAGGCGAAGGCAAACCTGGCCGACATGCCGGACGTCCGCTTGAGATCATGGACCTGCTCGATCCGGGCTCAATAGATGCCTTTGCGGAACAGTTCCTTAGAAATAGCTTCACATCCTGGTCAACAATGCCGGGATCATGGCCCTACCCCGTAACGAGTTGGAGCAGGTGGTGCGCGACGCTACTGGCGGTAAGGGCGCGAAGGTCGCGCTGATGTGTTGGCGCATCGTGTTTCCTGCATTTCTGAACTCCTTGGCAGTAGGGGGGGCGCATGGTCGTCTATAGCGTGGCGTAGGGCGGCCGTGAACCCACGCTGGATCTGTTTGCGCTGTACCGCAAGCGCCACCAGATATTCCGGTCTTCGAAAAACTCGATCTCAAGGATGTAACGATCGCCGGCCACTCTACCGGGGTGGGGAAGTCACCCGGTATATCGGACGTCACGGCAATAAGCGGGTTAAGAAAGCGGTGCCAATCGGGGCCATTCGTCGGGTGATGGTTAAGAGCGACGAGAATCCCGGTGGATTGCCCATCTCTGCCGTAGACGACATTCGCGCCGGTGTTGCTGGCAACCTGCGCAATTCTTTCGTGATTTGAGCCTGCCGTTTTATGGGTACAACAGGCCCGGGCATTCAGCGGCGTGTTTCAGGGGTTTGCCATCGGGTCCCATGCGAACTTGGTAGGATTCTTGTTTCTTGACCTCGCCTTTCAGGCTGATTGTGTCTTGCTCTTGCCAGGTGTAGGTGGCCAAGGCTTGTTTGTTCTGAGCTGACGCCGCTTTCACGTCAGCCAGACGTTGTTGCACTTCAGGGCTCTGTGCCATCGCTCGGAGGCCCATCAGTGCTGCTGCGATCAGAATGCCGGCCAGAAATAGAGTTTGGATTCTCATTCTTAAGTACACCCCACCGCGGTTGATGCGATTCCGGATCGGGGCGGTGCACATTTTGCTGCTAAACGCCATCGCCCCCGGCCACCCGTGCTACAGTCTATAAAATTTGAGTCCGCGCAACGGGCCGAGAATCCTGATAACACGGGAGGGGCTATCCACATCGAGAAGTGGCCAGCAACTCTTGCAAGGAGAATGCAATTGCAAACGCCAAAATTGATAATGGTTTCCGCACTGTCCGCGTTGTGTGCGCATTTTAGCGTCGCGGGGAAAGCCGAGAGTGCTAATCCGAACACTGATTTGCCGCAGCAATATTCGGCTACCGCGTTCGGCCAAGCCGGAGCCGCTGCAGGCAAAAGCTTTGGACTCAACGTGTATATCACGGGATGGACAAGCGACGGGGACATCCAGGAATTGGCCGCCACCCTGAGAAAGGGTGGACCGAATGCACTGGTCAGCTCTCTGGAAAAGACAAAAGAGGTGGGCCGGCTTTCTCCAACTGGATTTGTAGGCAGCGCCTTTCGTATTGCCCGGAACAGGCCAACCGGAGCAGCGGATGGGCTTCACATTGTTATGGTGACCAATCGTCCCATGTCGTTTTACGAGCTTCGCAACGGCACCCGTTCGAGAGATTACCAGTTTGGAATAGCGGTACTTGATGTCGACAAAGACGGTAAGGGTACGGGGACACTAGCACCCGCATGCAAGATCAAATTCAACAAGAAAGGTGAACTCGAGATCGAGCACTACGGGCAGAAGCCGCTCCGGCTTGCTAACGTAAGGCGGGTGAAGTAGCGGCGTTCAAAGAACTTCGAAAAGCGCCTGCACGGGAGCGGGGAATGGGAGGATGCGAGATCCAGCTAAGTTGTTGGTGCGGATGAGAGGACTTGAACCTCCACTTGGTTGCCCAAACTAGAACCTGAATCTAGCGCGTCTGCCAATTCCGCCACATCCGCAAGCGTGGGTGGACCACACCATTGTAGCCTCGCTGCTCGATGCTTCCCATCTGTTAACCTGCGATTGCGGTGAATCGACGCCTTGCTCTTCTGCTGCTCGCCGTGTTGGCTGAGAAGTCGATTTTCCTTGCTCTTGATTCCGCGCCATCTTATCGCTTCGACGATTCCGGTACCTATCTCGCGACCGCGATCGCTAAATGGATTCCGCCCGACCGCGGCTTCGTCTACGGCCTGTTCCTGCGTCCTATTTGCGTCTGGACGCGCTCCCTCATGCCAATTGTTTTCCTGCAAGCCGCGGTTTCCGCCACTCGCCGCTTGGCTCGTTGGATTCTCGCTACTGCGCTTTTTTGCCGTCGCGTTTCCCGTTGCAGCTAGTCTCACCCTCCTCTGTGCTGCCGAGCCGCTTCAACTTGTCTCCGAGCGCTACATCCTTACCGAAGCGTTCGGCACCTTCGTGTTTGCTGTCCTTCTGGTTGCGGCCTTCGCATATCTCCGGCTCAGCAGTTTCTCTCTCCTCGCGCTGATCCAGATTCTCGGCGTTTCCCTCGTGACCCTCCGCGTCAGCGCTCTTCCGCTCGTCGTGACTCTCTCGATTCTTCTGCCTCTGCTTTCGCGCCGAGCGATGTCGGTCTGGAAATCGCTGCGTCGTTCCCTTCGCGGAACATCTGCGCGTGTCACCTGGGCCCGCGGATTGCGATTTATCGCGCTGCCGCTGGTGTTCTCGATCGGCTTCAGTCAGCTCATGCTATTCGGTTACCGCCTCATATACGGCGCACTCACCGGCGGTCCCGCGGCATACACTCACGCCGACGGTCTCTTTCTTGCGGCAGACCTCGCACCCGTAATCAAACCGCTCGACTTTCCGGTGCCCGCCACCCGCGACGCTGTTTTTCGAAGCATCAAGTACCCGCTGTCCGATCCCGATCTCCGATCTGCTCAGCGTCTCTTCCCCGGAGGCCTCGATGATTCCATCACACGTGCCGGGCGCGCCAGCGAAGTCGAAGCCAATCGCCTCGCCCGTGACACCGCCTGGAACGCGCTCCGCCGCGACCCTCTGGCCGCAGTACGGCTGGCTCTGTCTACCTACGCCGAGTATTTCGATTACAACAAGCTGAAATCGTTCGTGCTGCTGGAACAGAGAGGCGTGCCGCCTCTCCCGCGCGATATCGACATGATGAAGGTTACGTTCGGTCTGGATGTGCGCCAGCGCAACCTCAACTCTTGGACAAAAACGTGGGAGCAACACGCAATTCTTTGGTACTGGTTCCTCTTGATCGTTCCTCTTGTTTTTCCCCTGGCTCTGGTTGCCAATTTGCGGCGCGCCACCACCGCGCATCTGATCTGCGCGGTTTGCGCGCTCGCGTTCCTTTTCGATGCAATTGCTCCCGTCGAGTTTCCCGACCCGCGCTATCTCACGACGCTCGCCTGGCTTGCGTTCCTCATGATCGGTTCCCTGTTTCCACGCTCTGCAGCGCGAACCCGCGCTTCCCTCGAGGCGCACCGCTTCGCCTCGGCCGACGGGCTCGAGATCACTTAACTTCCCGAGGTTCAAGTTCCGCAGCAGCCCCAGGCGGCTCCCGGATTCAAGGGACATTAAATTTCTTTCTTCAGCCCGGCGCGAAAATTATGCCGACGAACCCTTCTGTTCACATTCCGTATGTCCGCATTCGCAGAAATCCCGCTCAATTCCGTGCGAAGTGGCCTGCTCGCAATAGTCACTGCAGTACTCCTTTTCACCTACTGCACGTTCGTGCGTCGTACCGGGACTTTCTTTCGATATCCGGCATCTGCACGGCCCGTGTGTGCACTTCGTTTCGGGAGGCATGTGAAGGTTTATTCTACGCCCGCGCCGCCGAGCGACCTGATGTGTTGCTAGTATTTGCATCACTGAAAATCCAGAAAACCTGAAAAGCTTGACGCGCGTCTTACTCTCGGGAACATGTACCTAACAAGATTGCTCGCTGCACTGGTGTGCTTTTTTTCAGCGTTTCTTTTCCCAGCATTACTTCCGGCCAAAGATTCCGGTCCGGCTCAATCGCCCAGCCCTCAGGTTGATCCGACAGGTGGAAAGATCAAGCACATCATCGTCATCATGCAGGAGAACCGCTCTTTCGATCATTACTTCGGCACCTTCCCGGGCGCGAATGGTTTTCCAGCGGGGGCGCGCGCTCTAGATCCGAGAACGGGTCTATACGTCGCGCCGTATCACGATATGCGCGACGAAAATGGCGGCGGACCGCACGCTGCCTCAAGCGCTATAGCAGACATCGATGGCGGCAAGATGGACGGCTTCATTGGGCAAGCCGAGGCGGCCCAGAAGGGCTGCGCCAATCCCACAAACCCCGCCTGCGCCAATTCCGTTGTGCCGGATGTGATGGGTTATCACGACGGCAGAGATATCCCGAACTATTGGGCATACGCTCAGCAGTTCGTTTTGCAAGATCAGATGTTTGAGCCGAACGCATCGTGGAGCCTGCCAGCACATTTGTTCATGGTTTCGGAATGGTCCGCCCTTGTGTACGCAACATAACAACCCCTCGAGCTGCACGAATTCGCTCGAGGCACCCGGCTTGCCGCCCGACTTTAGCCACACCAACAAAATCCCCATTTATGCGTGGACCGACCTGACATATCTCATGCACAAATACGGCGTGAGCTGGGGTTATTACCTGGTCGAAGGAACGGAGCCCGATTGCGAAGATGCCTCGGTAGAAGATTGTCCGTCGATCCCGCAGAACGCGCAGGTCCCGGGCATCTGGAATCCGCTCCCCTATTTCGACACGGTCAAGAATGACGGCCAGCTTGGAAACATTCAAAAGATTGAAAACTTTTTGGAGCAGGCCAATGCCGGCACGCTCCCGGCCGTGTCCTGGGTGGTGCCTTCCGCCGAAGTCAGCGAGCATCCTTCCGCCCTGGTCTCGAAAGGGCAATCCTATGTAACCACCTTGATCAACGCCGTGATGAACGGGCCCAATTGGAAGGATTGCGCCATCTTCCTTGCGTGGGACGACTGGGGCGGCTTCTACGATCACGTCGTCCCTCCCGTCGTCGATGAGAACGGCTACGGCCTTCGTGTTCCCGGCATCGTCATCTCGCCTTACGCGAAGCAAGGCTATATCGACCATCAGACGCTCAGCTTTGACGCCTATGTGAAGTTCATCGAAGACGTCTTCATTAATGGACAGCGGCTGGACCCGACCACGGATGGCCGCCCCGATCCTCGCCCGGACGTACGCGAAAATATTCCGCAGCTAGGCGATCTGATGGCCGATTTCGATTTCACGCAGGCTCCGCGCGCTCCCATGATTCTGTCCGTCAACCCTGCTTCGGATCTCGCCATGCCGAATACGTTCGCGCCGCTGCCCGGCGATTTGCTGCGCATCTCTGTTGGTTCGGATGGTGCTGTGTGGGGCATTAATGGCGCGGGACAAATCTACCATTTGGAAGCTGCCGCACAGACCTGGCTGCCCGTGCCGGGAGCGCTCGCCCAAATTTCCGTCGGATCGAGCCGCGCGGTTTGGGGTCTCAATGCGATCGGTCAAATCTATCAATACGACTTCACGCATCAGACCTGGATCAAGATACCGGGAGCGCTTGCGCAAATCGCTGTCGGCTCTGACGGCGACGTGTGGGGCATTAACGCCGCAGACCAGATTTTTCATTACGTCGGGGCTAGTGCGGTTTGGATGAACATTCCGGGAGCTCTTACGAATATTCAGGTCGGATACGACGGATCGATATGGGGCATCAATGCTGCCGGGGGCGTGTATCGCTTCAACGTCGGATCGCAATCTTTCATACAGATTCCGGGTGCACAGCTTACGCAACTTTCGGTAGGCAGCGACGGTGCTGTTTGGGGCCTGAATGGACAGAGCATTTATCGATTCAATCCCATGAGGCAGCAGTTCGAAAACATGCCCGGCGCATTGGCTCAGATTTCCGTAGGATCGGCTGGCAACGTGTGGGGTATCAATGCCGCCAGCCAGATTTACCGGTTCAATACGCCGAGCCAGACCTTCGTTAACGAACCGGGAGAGCTCGCACAAATTGCCGTCGGGCAGAATGGCACCGTATGGGGATTGAACGGTGCTCAGGCGATTTATCAATTTCTGCAGCCACAAATACCCACGCCCACGTTCCATCCTGTTCCCGGCGCCACATTGGCTCGGATCACGACGAGCATCGACGGAAACGTTTGGGGCATCGATCCGAGCGGTAATCTGCTCGGCTACAACCTCGCTACCCGGAGATGGGCTCAATTCAACCCGGGCGTGGTCTTCAGCCAAGTGTCGGCCGGCTTTGGGCAGGATGTCTGGGCCGTGGACACGAGTGGAGCGATCTACAATTACGACCCCGCTAGCCAGACGTTCGTCTCCGTACCAGGCGCCTTGGCGCAGACCGGGGTCGCCGCAACCGGACTTTTATGGGGGATCAACGGAATTGGCGAAATCTATCAATACGACCCGCCGAACCAGAGCTTCGTTCAAGTCCCCGGCGCCCTGGATCGGATTTCCGTCGGAATCGACGGGACGCTATGGGGTCTTAACAGTGCCAGTTTTATCTACCGCTTTAATCCGGCTGCGAATACGTTTGTAAGAGTTCCGGGCGATCTTGCGAGTATCTCCGTCGGTTCCGCCAACACGGTTTGGGGCATCAACATCGCCGGTTCCATCTATACGTTCGATCCGCAGACGCAAGAGTTCCAGAACGTTGAGGGCGGTTTAGTACAACTCTCCGCCGGTTTCGACGGCGCCGTCTGGGGCATCAACGGAGCTGGTTCTATTTATCGCTACGACCCGGCAACCATCTGGGACAACATCCCAGGGTCGCTCACGCAAATCAGCGTAAGTGCTCAAAACGTGGTGTGGGGCATCAACAGCGCCGGCCAGGTGTATCAGTACTACTGAGCGCGGCGCCTCAACGCCCGCGCTCCAACCGAAACACAACCTTCCGTGTTACATCCGTTATTGAGGACTTCTTCCTGTGGGAAACGTAATTCAACTGGTCGGGCCCCACCATGCGGTCCAATTCTTTGGCGTTACGCTCGTTGGCATCAATGCCGAGAACGGAAAGAAACTTCTTTTTTCCATCATCTTTGTCTTTTTGATCACTTTGCTGGGCCGCGTGCTTCGCTGGCTCGCGCATCGCAAAGCGTGGAATTTCTCAGGTAAGCGCTTCGCGTTCTGGACGAATCAAGGCATCTCGATCACCGTTGCTGTCCTCACGATATTGGGGCTGGTTTCCATTTGGTTTTCGAATCCCGCCCAGCTGACCACCGCTGTCGGGCTCGTAACCGCGGGCCTCGCGTTCGCGCTCCAGCGAGTCGTCACCGCTTTCGCCGGTTACTTAGTCATCCTTCGCGGCAAGACCTTCAGCGTCGGTGATCGCATTACGATGGGCGGTATTCGCGGAGATGTCATCGCGCTCGGCTTTCTCCAGACCGCCATTATGGAAATGGGCCAGCCCGCGGAAGGCGATGCCGCTGATCCCGTCTGGATTCAGGCCCGCCAATATACTGGCCGCATTGTCCGCGTCACTAACGCCACGATCTTCGATGAACCCGTGTACAACTACACGCGCGAGTTTCCCTACATCTGGGAAGAGATGCGTCTCCCCGTGCCCTACACATCGGATCGAAAACGCGCCGAGCAGATAATGCTCGATGCCGCCCGCAAGCACACCGTGAAAATCGCCGGAATGAGTGAAGAGGCCCTGCAAGCCCTGGAGCGGCGCTACGTCCTTAAGCGCTCGGAGCTCGAGCCGCAAGTCTACTGGCGCCTCACCGACAATTGGCTCGAAATGACGGTCCGGTTCATCGTGGGCGATTCCGGCATTCGCCAGGTAAAAAGCGCTATGAGCCGCGACATCCTCGCCGAACTTGATCGCGCGGGGATCGGCATCGCGTCCGGCACCTACGAGGTGGTTGGCATGCCGCCTATCAAGGTCCAGATGGTCTCAGCCGACGGAAGCAGCCCCGAGCTGCCGGCCGGAGCCACCGCTCATTCTCCTGCGTAGCCCGTGGCGGGGCTTCCTCCCGACCTAGGACGGCCGGAGGAATTCCCTGACGCCGCCGATCTTAGTTTACCCACGAGCCGTACGCATCGTGGGTGTCGACTCGTCGAGTACAACCCCACCCGCGATTACCAGGCGCAAACAGGCTTGGTCTGGTGTGAGGAACCACAGCTCAATGAAGTATCTGCAACGGTTTTTCGGCCGTATACGTGAGAATCCACTCCGAACCCGGCGCATCGATGCGAACTGCGTTTCCGTGCGCTGGTATGAACCACGCTGTTCCGGCTGTTGCATATTGCGTTCCGATAGCGCCTGATCCTTTCACGCAAACCAGCACCATATAATGCGGTGTGCCGACCCCGATCTCGAAACCCGCAGGCGGCCGCAATCGCTCGATGCGGAAATAGCGGCAGGCGATCAACTCCTCGCGCCAATCGTCAAGCGGAACCGGGGAAACGGTGCATCGGTGCGGCTGGAGGCGCGCAACGTTCAACCCGTCTTCCAAGTGGAGTTCCCTCGCACGACCGTAATCATAGAGCCGGTAGGTAATGTCCGAATTTTGCTGAACCTCGCACAGGGTCAAACCCGCACCGATTGCATGCACGGTTCCAGCGGGTACAAAAAAAACGTCGCCTGGCTTCGCGTCACGCCAGTCGAGCAACTGCTCAACCGCGGCCGATTCCACGGCTTGCTTCAATTCGTCACGGGTCAGTGGCTTACAAAACCCCAGCGCCAATTTCGCTCCGGGCTGTGCGTCTAGAACGCACCAAGCTTCGGTCTTGCCGGAGCTACCGTGATGATGCGTCGTCGCATATTCGTCATCCGGATGCACCTGTACGGATAGCCGATCGCTCGTGAAAAGCAGCTTCACCAGAATGGGGCAGGTCCCAGGGCGCAGTGCATCGCACGAGGAACCCAAAATTTCCGGGTGCGTCGTCAGCAGATCATGTAATGGCAGTCCGATTGACGTGGGATTCTCGTCGCCTGTGAACCACGCTTCTCCGATCCGTGCGGGCTCAGGTGCGGAGGGGAAAAACGGCGCCAAACTCTCCCGCCCCCAGACGCGCTCGCGAAAGACGGGCAGCAGTTGAATCGGCTCATTCAAGGTCCTTCTGGGCATTGCCCGAATTCTAACCCGCTCCGCGCATATCAATGCAACCGATGCGACAATCGAGGTTTGTCCTTACCGGAAGAAAATGGCTCTGCGGAGAGCCAGCCGCTTGACTCGGTTCGGCGGCCTCTTGCGTATCGCGAAGAGGCCTTTCTGCAAAGTCCGGATTCCAGGCCCCTTCGCATTCTCTCCGAATACCTCTGGCCGCTCGCCCATTTTCACGAAGAGAATATCCAGGACACAATCGTTTTCTTCGGTTCCGCCCGCATCGAAGAGGATGGACCACTCGGGCGCTTCTATCAGGAAGCGCGCGAGCTCGCCCGCCTTCTCACCGAATGGTCCGGTTCGGTCTCGGAACCGGGTCCGTGCGGTGAGCCTCGACGTCGTTTCGTGGTCTGCTCCGGAGGTGGTCCTGGAATCATGGAAGCCGCTAACCGGGGCGCGACCGATGCGGGAGGGATAACCATCGGCCTGAACATCGGTTTGCCTTTCGAGCAGCGTCCCAATCCCTACATCACACCCGAGCTCTGCTTCGAGTTCCAGTACTTCTTCATGCGCAAGTTCTGGTTCGCCTACCTTGCGAAAGCGCTCGTGGTTTTTCCCGGCGGTTACGGAACGCTCGACGAGCTCATGGAGATTCTCACGCTCGCCCAAACCGGCAAGCTGGAAAGCAAAATCCTCATCGTGCTCTACGGCTCCGAATTCTGGAACGAAATTGTTAATTTTCCGGCGATGGTCAAGCACGGCGTCATCGCCGAATCCGACCTGAACCTCTTCCACTTTGCCGATACCCCGGAAACCGCCCTTCAGTTGCTCAAAGATGAGCTCAATCGGTACTACCTCGAGCCCGAGCGCGCTTTGCGGCCGCCCGACGAGAGCGCTCCGGCCCCCGATATCGCACGCTCCCGGACTTCGTAAGGGCTTTGCCGGGCGTCTCGGAAGCCCGATTGAAGTCCCCGCGCAGCATCCGGCTCCGTTCCTCCGGTCCAAAGTGTTCAATCGCGTAGCGCAGTGTTGTCCGGGGTAGCCTCGCATAATGAGTTTGCAGGAAATCGACCAGAGCTGGCCGTGATACCCGCCCTGCTTCGCGCAGCGCCCACCCGACCGCCTTCTGAATCAGGTCATGCGTGTCTCCGAGCAGTTTCCGTGCGGTTCGGAATGTATCGTCGATTTCGCCCTTTTTGATAAGTGCCAAGGTTGAGACGATCGCAATGCGCCGTTCCCACAAAATCGCTGATCCGGCCAGCTTATCCAGCAGACCTCGCGGACGCGTCTTCAGGTGCTCGCCCAAAATGTAGGGCGCCGATGTATCCACAAGATCCCAGTTATTCACGCGCTCCGCGTTCCGCAAATAAAATTTGACGATGGATGCGCGCTCCCCTTCTGTTCCACGCTCGTACCGCGTCACCAGGATCTCGAGCGCCGCAAAACGATGCTCGTGAATCGGCGATTCAAGCAAGTGCGCCACATCTTCAAGCGGGAGGTCGCGGTACCGAAGCGCAATTTTCCGCTGGATGGGAACCGGAATGCCGAGGAAGCGATCTCCCTCTCCGTATTGGCCTTTGCCTGTTTTGAAAAACCAAGCTGAAGTCTTCGCGCGCTCAACGTTCGCTGCGCTCGCGAGCTCTCGCTCTAGCTCCCGCCGCTTCGACATTCCTTTCACTTAACCGGCTTCGATCCGCCCTTCGGTCCGAAAAACACCACCCAAGTCTCGAAATGGTCAGTGAAGTCCTCGAACCGATGCGGCACGTTTGCGGGCACAAACAGCACATCGCCGGTGACAAACGGCACGACGGTATCGCCACGACGAAATTTCCCCGTGCCCCCCGATATCAGGTACACTTCATCTTGATCGTGTGGCTCTTGCGTGTCTTCGCCCTTCGGCGCATACAGGCCCACGCTTCCATCGCCGTAGGTCAATAGCTCGATCCAGGTGTCCCTCGCGGCCGCCAGATCGCTTCGCGCCTGCTCCAGCGTGATCTTGAGTTGCGGCTCCGATACATTGCTCATCAGTTACAGATATCATGCGGCCATTGCTCGGCCGGGACGCGATAATCACTAAGGATGTCGGGATTCCGCAAGCTTAAACAGCGCATCGGGATATCTGGAATCATTTTTCTTTTCGGTCTCGCGCTGTTTCTTATCTTCTATTTCACGAATCGCGGCGGCCTTGCAGCACTCATGGTCGTCCTGGATATCCCGTTCGCCGCAATCATGGCATTTCGGGCGTTTCGCTTCATCACTCGCCATTCCTTGTGGAGCCTCCGCAATCGTCTTCTTTTCGTATACGGCCTGATCGGTGTTCTGCCCATTCTGCTTCTGTTCGTGCTGATTGGACTCGGCGTCTGGGCGCTGATGAGTGAGCTCGCCATCTATCTCGCGAGCTCCGCGCTTGATCGCAGCCTCGAATCGATCCATGTCTCGACGGAAACAATCGAAAAACTCCCTCCCGAAGATCGCCGGGTAGCTGTGCCGGAAACCATCAGAAGGCTTGACGAGACCTTCCCCGGCATCACCTTTTACATCAAAGATGCGACCGGCGATCATCGTTATCCGCCCGACCGCCCCCCCCTCCCGCTACCCCCGGGTTGGAAAGACGTGCACGGCCTCTTGGTGGTGAACCACGATTTCTACGCGTGGGCTCACGCTATCGATGGGAACGGAGAGACCACCGCGATCGCTCCGCTATCGAACGGCACATTGGCGAACCTGGTTCCTCACCTGGGCGTGATCGCTCTGGTTGAAACCGGCGGTCATAGCAACCTTACAAACCCAAGTCCATCACACGTAAAGTTCAGCGTCGAAAATCAGGATTTCCAACTGCCCTCGAACGATTCATCTTCCAAAGCAAACGTTAGCCCCGTACCGCCGCCAGTCAACAAATTTGATATCGAAACTGCTTGGCCTTCCACCCGCTCGTATTATGAATTGGACGATCCCGGACAGACCGACCATGCCGTCCTTTGGGTCCAATCGCGCCCTTCTGCGGTGTTGAGCGCCTTCTTCTCGGGCGGCGAGATTCTTCGGGGTGTCCTGTTCGACGCGGTGATTGTGGTCGCGGTTCTCTTTCTATTTGTCGAGATCGTTGCCGCGGCCATCGGAATCTCTCTCTCGCGCCGTATCACTCGCGCAGTCAATCAGCTTTATGAAGGCACGCGCGGCGTTATCCGCGGCGATTTCGCCCATCGCATCCCCGTTCGAAACCGTGACCAGCTGGGCGATCTCGCCGATTCTTTTAATCAGATGACCGCGAGAATTGAGAATTTGCTGATCGTTGAAAAAGAAAAGGAACGGCTGCAAACCGAAATCGAAATCGCGCGCGAAGTGCAAGGTCAGTTGTACCCGAAAGGAGCGCCTCCGGAGCAGGGCCTGAAACTCTCCGTCCGCTGCGATCCCGCCCGAATGGTCTCGGGCGATTACTACGATTACCAGGTGTTGCCAGACAACAGGCTTGCATTTGCAATCGGCGATGTTGCAGGCAAGGGAATTTCCGCTGCCCTTTTGATGGCCACCCTTCAAGCCGCCCTGAAAGCACAACTCGCTCACGATACGCCGACGCGGGATAACGAATGCAGCAATGTACCCGATATTGACGCGGCCGAGGTAGTCTCGCGTCTGAATCAGCAGCTCTATGCCCATACTTCGCCCGAAAAATATGCCACCTTCTTTTTTGCCGTGTTCGATGAAACGACGCGAACCCTAACATACGCAAACGCGGGGCATCTGCCGCCTATTCTGATCCGAAATGGAGATGTTCGCCGGCTTGATTCGAACGGCACTGTCGTGGGCGCGTTTCCGTTCGCCAAATACGAGGAGAGCTGCATCACGATGGAACCCGGCGATTTGCTGGTCTGTTACACGGACGGCATCACAGAACCGGAAAATGCGTACGGAGAAATGTTTGGAGAAGAACGGCTCATCGAATTGGTTCGTAAGCACGCTCATGAACCCGACGAGCAGACCGTCAGCACCGTGCTGGACGCAGTCCGCAGTTGGACTGGGACACCGGAGCTGTTCGATGACATGACCCTGCTCCTCGCCCGTGATATCCAGCCGGCATGAAGATCGTTACCGCAGCCGAGATGCGCGAGATCGATCGCCTCACGATTGAGCGCGGCATTCCCGGGCTTGTTCTGATGGAAAATGCGGGAAACCGGGTGGTGGATTTCCTCTGCGATACCTTCGCTCCTTTGCACGAGCAGCGAGTGGCCGTCGTGTGTGGCAAAGGAAACAACGGCGGCGACGGATTCGTGATCGCGCGCCAGCTTTTTACCCGCCAGCTCTGCCGTGAACTGACGGTTTTCGAACTGTTCCCTCCTGAAACGCTGACCGGGGATGCGCTTGCGAACCGCCGCATGCTGGACGCCTGCGCTTGCCCCGTTCAGTCTGAATTACCAAACGAACCCAATTTCGCGACCATCGTCGTGGACGCGATCCTCGGAACTGGCCTCTCCGGACCGGCGACGGGCGCTCCGGCCCAAGCTATAGAAATCATCAATCATAATTTCCCTCTCGCCAAGAAAGTCGCGGTTGATATGCCATCCGGTTTGCCATCGGATGAAACGAACCCACCGGGCCAATTTGTCCGCGCCGATTACACTGTTACATTCACTGTTGCGAAACGAAGCCAGTGTCTGCCGCCCAGTTATGAGTTGATGGGGAAGCTGACTGTCGTTCCGATTGGCAGCGCGACCGAAATTTACGAAACGAACCCAAACTACAAACTGAACCTCACGACGCTCGATGATATTCGCCATCTCTTCGGCAAGCGGCCGTGTGATTCGAACAAGGGTATGTACGGTCACGTTTTGGTCGTCGGCGGATCGTTGGGCAAGAGCGGCGCACCCGCAATGGTTGGATTAGGGTCGTATCGTGCGGGGGCCGGTCTCGTAACAGTAGCCGTGCCGGATGCCGTGCTCCCGACGACTGCCGCATTCTGTCCCGAGCTGATGACCGAGCCGCTCGAGGGCGCTCGCGATGCCGTTGAATTAGTTCAGAAAAAAAATGTCCTTGCGCTGGGTCCGGGCCTAGGCACAGCAGCCGAGACCGTTCGTTTGGTAAGAGAACTTTACGAGGGTGCCGATATTCCTGCGGTCGTTGATGCCGATGCTCTGAATGCTCTAGCTGGATCTTTGCCGCGGACCTCGCGAGTTCGCATTTTGACGCCGCATCCGGGAGAGATGGCCCGACTCACCGGAAAATCGGTGAAAGACGTGCAAGGCGACCGCCTCGGGTCCGCGCAACGCTTGGCCGCCGAGAGCGGCGCCACCGTGGTCCTGAAAGGCGATCGGACCATCATCGCGTTTCCCGGTGGCGAAACTTGGGTGAATCCGACCGGCTCACCGGCTCTTGCGACGGGCGGCACGGGCGACGTGTTGACAGGGATGATCGCCGGCTTGGTTGCCCAGCACCCAAAAGACTGGCAGCGCGCGGCCATCGCAGCCGTCTGGTTACATGGCCGCTGTGGCGAGTTAGCCGCCCGGAAGTGGGGCGAAGAGGCAACCATGGCCACCGACGTTCTGGACTTCCTACCTGAGGCCATGAATGAAGTCCGTCCTCCGGTTTGAAACTTCGTCGGACGAAGAAACGCGGGCACTCGGCTCGCGTCTCGCTCCTTTCCTCCCCCAGACGGGAGTGGTGCTCCTGATTGGAGAGCTCGGCGCGGGGAAGACGACGCTTGCTAAAGGAATCGTCGAGGGGCGGAAGGTAGCGGCCGCAGATGAGGTCTCCAGCCCAACCTTTACCTTGATTCATGAGTATGGTGACCCCGTCAGCATTTATCACCTCGATCTCTACCGGCTCGAAACTGCTGAACAAGCCCGACGGATCGGGATGGACGATCTGTTCGAACAGCCAGCGCTCGTATTAATTGAATGGGGCGAGCGGTTTCCGGAATTGCTGCCCGCTTCGCGCACCGAAATCCGCCTCCACCACTCTGGCGAACATCACCGAAAAATCGAGGTGTCAAGCGCCAAAAATGCCAACGTCCGACAAAACCCTTAGTAACTGCGATTGACGCCTGTTTGTCTCCTTAATGTATGGATACGTTGAAGGCGGAACGTGTGGAGTGGCGGAACGTAAAGGATCTTAAACAGGTGCTTGGGTCTCCAGGTCCGTGTTTGAGCGCTTACATTGCACTCAGTTCCGGGAATCAGAACCAAAGTGCGAAGGCGAACGCGCTTGAGTGGCGCGAGACCCTCCGCTCCCTCGATCCCCAAGTCTCTCAGTACGGCTCGGAAGGCCGTGCACTGCTGGAATCTATTTCGGCTTGGGACACAATCGTCAATCACGGAGAGCCACAAGGCCGGTCACTTGGCGTATTTCGATCGCCTGACGTTTTTCGCGTGACGTGGATCGAAGAAGCTGTCAGGAGCCGGGCAGTTTTAGGCCCTCATTTTTTTATTCGGCCGCTATTGCCGGAATTAACAAAAAACCGAACCTTCTACATTTTGGCGCTAAGCCAGAAAAAAATGCGGTTGCTTCGTTGCACCTCGAGAATCTGCGAGGAGGTTCCGTTTCCCGCCGGCATGCCGGCCAGCTTCGATGAGTATATGAACTCCGCGAAGCCGGACCACGTGTCTGACAATCGCGGGACCCCAGGCCCGAGTTCCGGTTCGTCAAAGGGCATCATGTTCACCACTAGCTCAGATCGTGAGGATAAAGGTGAGTATCTCACTCATTTCTTCCAGCAGATCGATCGGGGCGTAAACGAAGTGCTACGAGGTAAAACCGAACCACTGGTGCCCGCGGCGGTCGAGTATGAGCTCGCGCTTTATCGCCCGCTGAACACCTATGCGCACCTCGCCGAAGAATCCGTCCAGGGTGCGCCTAATAGCCTTAAATCCGGTGAGATGCATTCCCGCGCGCTCGAGGCTCTCGAGCGCTGCTACGAAAAAAAAGTGGACAATGCGTTAGCCGAATACAATCACAAAGCTGGCGGAGGCGCGTCCAACCGCTTGCGCGACATCGTCCCTGCTGCTCATGACGGCCGGGTGCTGACGCTCCTGATTTCCGATTCGCTTGAAACTCGAGGAGCGTTTGACGAGACCACCCACAGCGTCAAAGGCCGGGAGACCGGAACTGCCAATGACGAGGACCTCGTGAATGATGCGGCGGTGCAATCCATTTTGCATGCCGGTCAGATACTCGTGGTTCCAAACGGCAAGATGCCCAATGGCGCGCCTGTGGCGGCGATTTTTCGGTTCTAAATGTGCGTATAATTCGGAGTGTCCCCCGGCGGTGAGCCGGGCCAGCTCTTGAGAAAGTTACGGAGGCGCAATGCCAGCAACTCTGACCCCTGAGCAAAGAGCCGATATCACGGGACGCGGTGTCTCGCGCCGCGCTTTCGGTCGAATTGCAACCCTCTTGAGTGCAGGGGCGGCTCTGCCCTTCTACAACGAACATGCGCTCGCGCAGATGTCCAAGCTCGAATCTGTGCCCCCGGATGCCGTCAAGATCAACGCGAACGAGAATCCACTCGGGCCGTGTGCTGAAGCGGCCGACGCGGTCCATCGAATCGTCAAAGACGGCGGGCGTTACATGTTCGAGCTGCCGGACACGCTCGCCGAGACGATGGCGCCGATTCTGGGCGTCAAATTCAGCCCGAATTGGAACGAAAGCTACATCCAGATTTTCGCGGGCTCGAGTGCCCCGCTGCATCAGGCGGTAATTGCGTTTTGCTCCAAGGATCGTCCGTTCGTAAAAGCCGA
>CAWJUK010000028.1:0-39044 GCA_963846035.1 uncultured Acidobacteriaceae bacterium
CGGACGGCCGCTGCCGAGTACTCCTCATAAGAGCCTTCGAAGTCCTCGATTTTGCCTCGCTCGAAATGCCAGATTCGTGTCGCGACTTCATCCACCAGATCTTCGTCATGCGTGACCAGCAGAACCGTGCCCTCAAACTTCTGTAACGCGATATTCAGCGCGTTGATCGATTCAAGGTCGAGATGGTTCGTCGGTTCATCGAACACCAGAACATTGGGTTTCTGCAGCATGAGCTTGCAGAATATAAGCCGCGCCGCTTCTCCGCCCGACAGCGCGTCAGTGGGCTTCAATCCCTCTTCGCCGGTAAACAACATTTGGCCGAGCAGGCCCGGAATTTCCTCTTTCGCTGCCTTGGGATCCCAATCGTGCAGCCAATCCGCAACTGTCGTGCCGTTTCGGATGCTGCTTCGATGATCTTGGGCGAAGTACCCGACTTGAACTTCGTGCCCCCAGGTGACGGCGCCCGAATCCAATCCTAAGTCGGGATCGTCGACTCCGGGCGTATTCGCGAGAAGCGCTTTCAGCAATGTCGTTTTTCCGGCCCCGTTGCGGCCCATGATCGCGATTTTCTGGCCGCGCGGAACATTGGCGGAAAAGTTGCTGACCACGTTGTTTGCGCCGTATGCCTTGCTCACGTTCTTGAACTCGAGCGCGTGCCTGCCCGACGGGCGCTTCATCTCGAAACGGATGTAGGGCCGCTGAATGTTCGAGCGCGCGAGTTCGGTTGTTTGCAGCCGTTCTACTTCTTTCTTGCGTGAAGTTACCTGGCTTGCCCGAGTTCCTGCAGCGAACCGCGCGATGAATTCGTTCAACTGCGCGATCTTTTTCTCGCGCTGGGCGTTCTCCGCTTCGACCCTCGTGCGGATCTGCGTCTTCTGCAGCACCATGTCGTCGTATCCGCCCGTGTAGGTAATGATGGTCTGGTAGCCGATGTCGGCGGTATGCGTGGAAACGCTGTTCAAAAAGTGCCGATCGTGAGAAATCACGATCAGCGTGCCGTCGTACCGTGTAGAAGGTGAACAACCAGTAAATCGATTCGAGATCGAGATAGTTCGTCGGCTCATCGAGTAGCAAAGCCTGTGGGTGCCCAAACAGAGCTTGAGCGAGCAAGATCCGCACCTTCTGGCCGCCCTGCAGCTCTGCCATTTTGCGTTCATGCAGCGGCTCAGGAATGTCGAGCCCGTCAAGTAACACCGCCGCATCGCTCTCAGCCGAATAGCCGTCTTCTTCGGAAACAATGCCTTCCAGCTCCCCGAGCCTCATGCCGTCTTCGTCCGTCAGGTCGGACTTGTTATACAGAGCCTCGCGTTCTTCAAGCGCCCTCCACAGCGGCATGTTTCCCATGACGACGGTGTCGATCGCCCGGTATGGGTCGAACGCAAACTGATCCTGTCGCAGAACACCCATTCCTTTCGGACGGACAACGGTCCCTTTCTGCGGCTCGAGCTCGCCCGAAAGCAGATTCATAAAAGTGGATTTACCGGCTCCGTTCGGACCCGTCAGCCCATAGCGACGCCCTGGCAAGAAGGTGGTTGTGACATCGTCGAACAACACCTTGCCGCCATAACGCATGCTGACATTGCTAACTGAAATCATGGCTAAAGCAGGAGGGAAACTTCAGTTTAGCGCGGCCGGCGATAGAGGCCGGGCGGCCGTACCGTGTACTTCCCGCACTCTGCGTTTTTTGGGCTGGATCAGGGCGGGCATGTCGCGATCCAGTCGATCTGCGTACACTCTTGTGAAAATTGCGCCGAACAGGAAAATCTGTGCCGAATAGTAAACCCATACGACGAATGCAACCAGTGATCCGGCCGCGCCGTAGGTGGATCCCACTCCGGCGGTAGTAAGAAAAATGGCCAACAATGACTTGCCGATCATGAACAGGATAGATGTGGCGGCCGCTCCAATCGCAACGTCACGCCAATCGATGGGTACGGCGGGCACAAACTTGAACACCAGTGCGAAGAGCAGTCCGATGGCACAAATGGAAATGACGAAATTCAGCACCTCTCCGAAGATTGCGGCGTGCAGCGGTATGAAGCCAGTGAAAAACTTCTGAATGATAGCGAAAGCCGCGCTCACGCAAAGTGACAGCAGGAGCAATAAGCCGAGACCGAGGACCATTCCAAGGCCAAGACTCTTTGCCACAGCAGCCCGCGCCATCCAGCGGACGCTTGCCGTGAAGCATTCCAGATGGTATCGAGCGAATCCCGTAATTCTACGAATACGCCGGATGCGCCAAATAAAAGTGTCACGATGGCGATCGCGGTGGCAATAATGCCGGCTTTGGGATGGTGCGAGTTCTCGATCAGTGTCTTCAGTACGCCCGCGCCTCCGCGTCCTATGACCGCTGCCGTTTCCCGCAGAAGCTGTTGCTCCGCGCCTTTTGTGCCGAAGATCAGACCGCAGATTGCGACAAACAGAATAATTAGGGGTGCTACGGAGAGTAGCGTATAGTACGCGAGTGCCGCGCCCAGCCTCGGAGCGTTGCAATCGTTCCAGTGGGAAGCCGTTTTGCTGAGTAATCCGGTAAACGCCTTGAAGCTCATCGACGTTTCTCTAGACTATTAGATGGTTCCGGGGACGCGGGGTGAGACATGTAACACGCGATTGCAGCGCTGCGTCCAGGAATTGCATCCCGGAAGATGAACACTTCTTGCTTGATTCCCCGCGCGCTTGCCTTCGTTGCCGCCAGTATTGCGGGTGCCCTCGGCACAGCCGCAGGGCAGGACTTCAGCGGGCGTACCGTCATATCGATTCAATACGAGCCAGCGGTGCAGCCTATCGACCCGCGAGACCTGGCGACAGCGCAGCTCGTCGAAATCGGCCGGCCGCTCGACCCTCGTCAGGTCGCGGCAACAATCGATCGGCTGTTTTCGACCGGCCTCTACGAGGATATTCGAGTGGATGCCGAAATCGCGGGCAACGGAGTGAAGCTCCGTTTCCTGACGGCCAGCCAGCGATTCGTCGGACATGTCGGCGCCCGCGGCCACATCTCAGACCCTCCTAGCCGGGGTGTGATCCTAAGCCACGCCGGGCTGAGTCTCGGAAGCCCCTTTGACCCCGACGACGTGGAATCCGCGCGAAAGCAGATCGAGCAGCTGTTGCGTGACAACGGATTATACGAGTCGCAGGTCGGTGTTGCAACCATTACGGACCCGGATACGCATCAGGTGACAACCAGGTTCGATGTGCAAGCCGGCAAGCGCGCGCGGTATGAGATGCCCGCGATTCACGGTGACACGAAACTCTCCGATGAAGCGATTGTTCGTGCGACGGGTTGGCGCATACCGTTAATCCACCGGTGGCGGCAGATGACGGCGGTACTAACCGATAAGGGCGTGAGTGGCATCGAGCAGAAATACCAGAAGCAGGATCGACTCACCGCTTCAGTGGAGGTCACGTCGCTTGATTACGATGCCGCGACACGCCGCGTTAAGCCGGCGCTCGATATAGATGCCGGCCCTAAGGTAACAATCAAGGCCGTCGAGGCGAAGCTCAAGAAGAGCAAGTTACGCCAGCTTGTACCCGTCTACATCGAAGGATCAGTGGATAACGATCTGCTGACCGAAGGTGCGCGAAACATCCACGATTACTTTCAGTCGAAGGGCTATCCAGACGTCGATGTCACTTTTAAGCGCGAACCGCCGCAACACGATCAGGAAATGATCAATTACTATATCGCGACCGGGCCGCGCCGGAAGCTTGTCAACATCAATTTCGAGGGCAGCCAATATTTCACGCTTCAAACGCTGCAGGAAAGAATGTTTCTGCACACGAGGACACTGGCCCTTAGATATGGCCGGTACAGTGAGACATTTCGCAAGAGAGACGAGGAAGCGATCGAAAGTCTATACAAATCGAATGGATTTCGCGACGTAAAGGTTACCTCCACGGTCGAGACAAACTATCGTGGCAAGCCCGAGGATCTCGGCGTAAGCTTCCGCATTGACGAAGGGCAACAGTGGCGCGTTAGCAAACTCGAAATTAGCGGCGCCGCCCGGCTGGATTTATCTCCGATTCAGAATCAGCTCGCATCTATTCAAGGACAGCCGTACGCTGATGTAAACGTCGCTTCGGACCGTAACCGAATTCTGGAATACTATTACTCGAACGGTTTTTTGAAGGCGGCGTTTTCCTTTACGGCAACTCCGGGGCCGGCTCCCGCGACGATCAACCTGACGTATAACATCACCGAAGGACCTCGCGAGTTTGTGCGCGGGGTGATCATTTCCGGGCTGAACCGCACGCGCCCATCTCTCGTGCAGAATCCGATCAACATTCAGCCTGGCGAGCCGCTATCGCTGACCAAGATCAACGAGATTGCGCGCCAACTTACCGATCTTGGCATTTTCGCGACTGTGAATACGGCCGTGCAAGACCCTAATGGGACCAATCGCTACAAGTACGTTCTGTATGACTTCGATGAGGCCGCCGCGTATGGGATCAATCTCGGATTCGGGCTGGAAGTGGGACAGTTCGGCGGTACGACAAACAACCTGGGCGAAGCAGGGGGCGCAAAAGGAGTTTCGCCGCTGTTTTCGGTTACCGTAAACCGCTTGAACTTCCTCGGCACCGGTCAGTCGATCTCGTTGCAGGTGCGATATTCAACTCTCGAGCAGCGCGAATCCATCAACTACGTTGTTCCACGGTTTCTCGGATCTTTGAACCGTACGCTTACATTCTCGCTTTTGTATGACACAACTCAGAATGTGCAGACGTTCTCGTCCAGCCGGCAGGAAGCCTCAATTCAAGGCACGCAACGGCTGAACCGGGCGTCTACTCTTTTGTTGCGATTTGCGTACCGGCGGGTCAGCACCGGAAACGTCGTGATCCCTTCACTACTGATACCGCAACTGCTGCAGCCGGTTCGATTGGGGATACTTTCGGCCAGCTATGTTCAGGATCACCGCGACAACCCGGCGGATGCGCACCGCGGGTTTTGGAACACCCTCGACGCAGGGATCGCCGGAAATTTCTTTGGATCGCAACGCAATTTCGCTCGCGTGCTGGCGCGTAATGCCACCTATACGCCGATCGGCAGAAATCTGGTGTTCGCGCGTCAAACACAGGTCGGCATCATCGAGCCATTCAATATTCCCAAAGGTGTAACTTCTTTCGATGCGATTCCTCTGCCGGAGCGCTTCTTCGGCGGGGGTAGCGTATCCATGCGTGGCTTTGGCGACAACCAGGCCGGACCACGCGATATCGGCACGACCACGGAAATGCCGGACGGCCCGATCCCCAGCAGCTGTCGAGGCACAAAGCCGGGGGATTGCGCGACAGGGTTTCCAATCGGAGGGAACGGGCTCTTCTTCAACACGCTCGAATTGCGATTCCCGCTCGTGTTTCCGAACCTTAGCGGCGTTGCGTTCCATGATATGGGAAACATCTATACGAATGTCAGCGATATCTCGCTGCGATACCGACAACGCAACGATCAAGAATTCGATTTTGCTGAACAGGCTGTTGGCTTCGGGGTCCGCTATAAGACGCCTGTCGGGCCGGTGCGAATCGATCTGGCGTACGCTCTCAATCCACCCCGATACTTGGGGTTCAGCACCAACGAAACCGTTCAGCAGCTGATCGCGTGCAGCCCTGCGGTGATCGGCCTGCCTCCGGGGGCGCCGGGCTACAACCCCAATTGCACGGCTTCTCCACAGCGGCTGAGCCATTTCCAATTTTTCTTCTCCATTGGACAGGCGTTTTGAATGCGGCGCCGCATTGCCGCGCTGGTTTTTTTTCTGAACTGCCTCGCGTATGCGGTCATCATTGACCAGATCGCGGTTATTGTTGGGAACGCGATCATCAAAGATAGCGATATCGAGCGGAGCATTCGCGTGACAAGCTTTCTGAACGATGAGCCTCCTCGCCTCACAGCCGCCTCGCGGAAAGAAGCCGCCAACCGCCTGATCGACCAGATATTTATCCGGCGCGAAATCCGGCAGGGCGCATATCCGGTGGCAACGTTACAAGAAGCTGAAGCCGAGATCGAGCGATTAAAGCGTCAGAAATACACGACTGAAGCCGCCTATGAACGTGCATTGCGCGTGGACGGGATCACGGATCTGGATCTGCGCGCTCAGTTTCAATGGCAATTGACCGTTCTGCGCTTCATCGACCTTCGTTTCAGGCCGGCGGTTTTTGTCACCGAGAGTGATATCGAGGCGTATTACCGCACTCACGCGGCTGCCCTTCGCCGCGAGCATCCGGGCCATTCTTCTTTGGAAGACGTCAAGACGGAGATTCAGAATATTTTGACAGGTGAAAGAGTGAATCAGGAATTCTTTTCCTGGCTCGACGAACAGCGGAAGGACGCAAAAATCAGGTTTTTCGAGGAGGATCTGCGGTGAGCAAACGAAAGAGAATACTGCTCACGATCGCCGCCTGCCTGGGCGGCCTCATCATCGTGCTCGTCATTTCATCCATTCTCGTGTTGCGCAGTGCATGGTTCGCAAACTATGTCCGCGAAAAGCTTATCGCCGTTACCGAAGAATCGACCGGGGGAACGGTCGAAGTCGGCGCCTTCCAGTTCGATTGGACTCACCTGACCGCGCGAATTCGAAATTTCGTGCTGCACGGCAGAGAGCCGGTGAGCAGCGCGCCTCTGGTTCGCATTCCGCTGCTCGAGGTTCAGCTCAAATTGTTTTCCGGGATTAAACATGTGGTCGATCTCGAATACGTCGGCATACAGCAGCCGCAGGTGAACTTCATCGTTTTCGCCGATGGAACGACGAACATTCCCGAACCCAAAATCCAGAAACAACCGAGTCAAACGTCGGCGCTGCAAACCGTGGTAGACCTCAAAATCGGCAAGTTCGATATCGAGAATGGTCTTATTCAAGCGGCTCAACAAAAGACCGGCTTCAGCGCGCGCGGCGAAAATCTCCGGGTTCTGCTGAACTACAATTCTCTGACGCCGAGCTATCAAGGCAACCTGTCCATCGATCCGCTTCTGTTGCACTCTGGCTCCAAGCCGCCGCTCAATGTTCATGTCAATCTGCCGGTCACGATTGAAAAGGATGCTGTCACCTTGGCCGAGCGCAAAGCTCAGCACGGATGAGTCGCAAATCGTCGTGAATGGCTCCGTCCGGAACATGAACGCGCCGATCATCGATGCTCGGCTGCATGCGTCCCTATCGCTTCCGGAAATCGAGCGCAGTGCGGATATTCGGATAAATGCAAATGCCAAAGGCGCGCCGAAAACGTTAGCGGCAGAATTTGCCGCGCACATGGATACCAACGCCATAGAAATTCAGACCGCGCGCCTGACCTTGGGCCAATCGAGTTTTCAAGCTTCGGGAGCGCTTCGCAGCCCATCTCACGCAAACGGGGTCCAATTTAATGCGACGCTGGCCCTTGGCGAGCTGAGCCGCCTAATGACCTCAACTTCGACTGCGGCGAGCGGCGCGATTCTTGTCAACGGCAATGCGCAACTTGACGCGCACAACAATTACGCGGTCGATGGCTCGCTCAACACGCGCGATCTCGCTGTCCGAAGCGGCACAACCCGGATTTCGAACGTTAGCCTGTACTCGCCGTTTCACGCGGATCCTTACTTGATCAGCCTGGATGGGTTGAAGCTGAACGCGCTAGGCGGGGACTTGACAGCGAAAGTCTTCATCGAAAATCTGCAGCGTCTCAGTGTCGAAGGAAATCTGCGGCGATTTTCCTTGCCGGTGCTGGCCGCGGCTTTCACGGGCAAGCATCTGGGCTATGACGGAATCATCGACGGATCGATCAAGGCCCAGGGGGACCTCAAGGCGAACGGCGCGGAAGGCTACGCCGCGGAGGCGAGGCTGGCAATTGTTCCCGGGAACCGCGGCGTTCCAGTAAGCGGCCGGGTCAACGCCAGCTACGCGGGGAACAGCGGTATAGCCGGTCTGGACCACTCGTATCTTGCGATGCCGCATTCGCGCATCGACGTCTCTGGGTCTTTGAACCGGCGGATCGAGGTGAATGTAATCTCGCACAATTTGAATGACTTCCTGCCGGCAGCTAATTTCGCTTCCAGCAAGCCGCAGACCTCGCTACCTGTTACTCTTCAGGGCGGAACTGCCAACGTAAGCGCGCAGATCGCCGGCAACCTATCCGCGCCTCGGATCACTAGTCATATCGCGATGGATAGATTCGCGGTCGAGCAGCGCGTCTTCGACGGGGTTTCCGCTGATATCGCAGCATCACCTTCGAGCGCAGCCATCCAGAACGGCGTGCTCACTCGCAGGACGCTCCGGACCACCTTTGACGCTTCAATCGGACTTCGGAAATGGAGTCCGACACCGCGTTCTCAACTGACAGCGAACATCGCAATGCGAAACGGCGATATCGCTGATCTCTTGGCGCTGGCGGGCGAAGGGACGGTCCCGGCGACCGGCACGTTAGGGGCAGATGTCCACATTGGGGGTACCTATGGCAACCCTCTCGGAAGCGCCTCGCTCGAGGTAACGAACGGAAGTGCGTATCAGCAGCCGATTGACCGCTTGACAGCAAATGTGAGTCTTTCCGATCAACTCGTGACGCTATCAAGGCTCGAACTCGCGTCTGGCGCGGCCCAAGTTGGGCTAAGCGGCACTTTCCATCATCCGCGAGACAGCCTCATGGTGGGACGGGCGCAGATTCATGTTGCCAGTTCGAATGTGCAACTCGCAAATATCAAACCGCTACAGCGTGAAAACGCCGGAGTGGCGGGGCTCATCCGGTTGACGGCCGACGCAGCGGCGGACATCACTCGCTCGCAGAACGAGTCCCAGATTATGGTTTCGAATATCGACGCAGACCTCTCGGCGCGCGGGTTGCGCGTTCAGAACCAGGATGCCGGGGACCTCACTGCATCCGCGCATACAGCGGGTGGCAGCGTCAACTATAATCTCAGTTCCGATTTTGCCGGGTCTAACATCGGGATTTCGGGCAATACTGTTCTCGAAAAAACTTACCCCACCACGGCGACGGCTTCCATTCGCAATTTATCTGTTGAGAAGACTCTTTTGATCGCTGGCCAGAGTTCCATTCCGGCTCGGGGCACTCTGTCCGCTGACGCGCATGTCGCCGGTACGCTTGCGGCGCCGAGGGCAGACCTGTCGTTCGCGCTGGTACGCGCAAATCTGTATCAGGAACCGATCGATCGGCTCGCAGGAACCCTGCGATATTCGAATACTCTGGTCGAGATTCCGTCGCTACAGGTTCGCGCTCCGGCGGGCAGTATTACGCTAGCCGGCTCGCTTACGCACCCCGCATCAAACTTCAACGCAGGCTCGCTTGATTTGAAAGTCACAAGCACTGATATGCAGTTGGGGAAGATTGAGCATGCACAGCAAGCGGAACCCGGAATTGCCGGGCACGCTCCATTTGGCCGCCGATCTGTCCGCCAGTGTACGGGAGCACAACGGCAGCCCCATTCTTTTGATCTCGAATCTGAATGCCGACGCCTCCGCTGATGGCTTGCACCTGAACCGCCGCAATCTCGGCGACGCGAGCTTTGCGGCTCACACAGCAGGATCGAATCTCAATTTCCGCGTCGATTCCGATATTGCCCAGAGTCGAATCCACGGCTCCGGCCAGGCCCAGCTCGCGGGGAATTACCCGGTCGAAGCCACTCTTTCATTCGAAAATATTAAGTATTCAAATCTCGCTCCCTTTGTTTCTTTAAGTCCGGAAGTGAAGCCCAGCTTCGACGCCCTCCTCGAAGGCAAGGTTTCGGTCGCGGGACCGCTGCTAAAACCGACCGATCTGAATGGCCGGCTGGAACTTGCGCGGTTGGAGGCGAGAACCGTTCCGACGGCGTCTCCTACGGGAGCGCCTTCAAGCCGCAGCGTCGCTCTTCGGAACCAGGGACCGATCGTTGTGGCTCTGGACCGTTCCGTGGTCCGGATTCAGCAATTTCACATTGAGGGACCATCGACAGCGGTTAACGCTTCCGGCACAGTCGATCTGGCGAATCGAGCGTCGCCCATCCGTGTGAACGTCGACGCAAATCTGGATTTAGGCGCCCTTCAGGACATCGACCACGATTTTTATTCCAGTGGGAAGGTAACGCTCCAGGCCGCTATTCATGGAAATTTCACACAACCGTTGGTGAATGGACGGTTGGAGCTGAAGAACGCGAACGTCAATTACACGCAGGCGCCGAACGGACTTTCGAATGGGAACGGAGTGATTCTGTTGAACGGAACCAGTGCGAGCGTTCAAAACCTGACCGCCGAAAGCGGCGGCGGAAAAATCACGTTAGCGGGCTTCGTCGGATTCAGCCGGTCTACTTTGAGTTACAATCTGCGCGCTACAGCCAATAAAGTTCGCACGCGCTATTCCGGCGCGACGCTAGTATCGAGCGCCACTCTTCGACTGACCGGAAATGCCAGGCGATCGCGGTTGGGGGGGCAGGTTTCGGTACAGCGGATCGCCTATGAGTCCACGAGCGACATGGGCTCGTTTCTCTCGAATGCTTCCACGCCTCCATCGACGCCTGAGGCTCCATCCGGAATGCTCGCCGGGATGAGGCTCGATATCCGGATCGTGACTGCACCGGACCTGCGCGTCATATCGACATACGCACAGAGGCTTGAGGTGGAAGCGAACCTTCAGGTGCTGGGCACGGCCGCCAACCCCGGAATTCTCGGACGTGTGACCGTTACCGACGGCGAGCTCGTGTTCTTCGGAAACCAATATACGGTTAATACTGGAACGGTTAACTTCTATAACCCGACCTCCATTCAGCCCGTCGTAAACATCTCTCTTGAAACGATTGCGCAAGGCGTGGACGTTACGCTCGGAGTTTCCGGCCCGATCGACAACTTAAAAGTGAGCTATCGCTCCGACCCGCCGCTGACGTTCGAACAGATCGTGGCATTGCTGGCCACAAATAAGACACCCACGACGGATCCCACAATTGCCGCGCAACAGCCCCCGCCTCCGCAGCAATCTTTTACGCAGATGGGGGAATCGGCGATCTTGGGACAGGCGGTCGCGAATCCGCTTGCGAACCGGCTGCAACGCGTATTTGGCATAAGCCAGTTAAAGATCGATCCGTCGCTGCAGGGGAACAACGGCCAGCCGACGGCGCGAGTAACGTTGCAACAGCAGATTACGCAAAATATTACGTTTACTTACACAACCGACGTGTCGGAGACAAATTCGGAGATTGTGCGGGTGGAATGGGCCTTTTCCTCGAGATTTTCCGCGGTAGCCTTGCGGGATTACAACGGAAATGTGAGTCTCGAATTTTTTTATAACTTCAAGTTGCGATGAAGCTCCCCGGCCGTACAGCGCCTAGGTCAACGTGTAGTTCTCTTCAGGAAGGCCGGGCTTGACCCCGCGGTACGCATATTTCAAAAGGGGCGGCGCCAGCAGAGTGGTGATCACCGTCATCGTGATAACGACGGCGTAGATGGAGCCGTTAATAACGCCCAAAGTCAGGCCGATTTGAGCGACAACCATGCCGACCTCCCCACGAGGTATCATCCCCACCCCGACGCGAAGCACGTCGGTGCGGCCGCAACTCAGCGCTCCGAGCCCGCAGCCGGCGAATTTGCTAAGAATCGCGGCGCCCGTGATGGCGATCGCAAGCAGAACGGTCGCGCCGCTTCGAAAGACCGCGAGATCGACATGCAACCCGATGCTTACGAGGAAGAACGGGACCAGCAGCTCGGTTACGCCCTGCACGAAGTAAGGGACTCGATCTTCCGGCGATAAGGAAAGCACTCGATCTTTGGGCGTTAAGGAAGGCACTCGCTCTTTCGTCGTCTTCGAGAGCACCATTCCGGCGAGAAATGCGCCCACGATGGCCGCGACTCCCAACCACACGGCCAGGACGGAAAGGCTGAATAAAAGAACGAGGGCCACGTTGAACTGCGCTTCCTCGGCTTTCAATTTCCGCTTGACATGGGGAACAATTTTCCCGGCCGCGTGTGTGCCGTACCGTGCAAGAATGACCGTGAACCCCGCCGCGAGCACGAAGGTGCCGATTAGCCCAGCGACATTGACGCGTCGCTCTGCGAGGCTACTCACAAGCGAGAGGACAAGGAGTCCGAGTACATCGTCGATAACGGCTGCCGCCAAAATGACTCGGCTCGCGCGCTGCTGAAGATAACCTTTGGTCTTGAGTACGTGCGCGGTCACTGCCACGCTCGTGGCCACCAGAGACGCGCCTACAAAAAACGCCTCAATCCAGGACCCGCCGAAGCCCTTCATGATCAAGCAGCCGACTCCGAACGGAACCGCCACTCCGAGCGCGGCCACCAGCAGTGCCGTCCATTTGACTTGAAGCAGGTCGGATGCTGTCACCTCGAGGCCGACATGAAACAGCAGGAACATGACGCCAATTTGTGCGAGCGCATCCAGGACCGGGCCGGGGTGCACCCATCCGAGCAGTGTGGGTCCGATCAATATGCCCGCGACAATTTCACCGACCATTCCCGGCTGGCCCAAACGTTCAAACACCTCGGCAACCACCTTCGCCACACCGAAAACAATGAGCAGCTCCAACGGCAGGCGCCCCGCGCCGGCAAAAGGTGCGAACAGTAAGCTAGGTACGTGAACGCTCAGGCCCATATCATCAAGATCGAAAGTGTCACGAAAACATATGATGCCGCATCTTCAGAAAGATGCACGTATCAACGTAAGCACGCGATTGAAGAATGAAGATCGTCGTTTTTGGGCTCTCGATCAGCTCCGCGTGGGGAAACGGCCACGCTACACTGCTCCGCGGATTGTTTCGAGCGCTTCATAGTGCAGGCCACGAAGTTCATTTTTTCGAGCGAGACACTCCGTATTACGCGGCACATCGGGACACTGTGTCGTTTCCGTTTGTGCATCTTCATCTATATTCCGACTGGAATCAGAATCTGAGCCGGGCGAGACGAGAGATCTCAGACGCCGACGTGGGGATGGTCACATCGTATTGTCCCGACGGGATTGCGGCCTGCGATCTCATCCTCAACGCTCGCCTGCCGCGGGCCGTTTTCTACGATATGGATACACCGGTCACTCTGAGCCGGCTCAGTCGCGGCGAATCCGTACCGTACATCCCGCCGGAAGGGCTCGGAGGCTTCGATATCGTTCTGAGCTACACGGGTGGCCCAGCTCTCGATCAGCTGCGTGGCCAGCTCGACGCTCGGCGTGTTGCGACATTGTATGGCTGGGTGGATCCTGCCGTGCATCATCGCGTGCAGCGTTGCGCGAAATTCGAAGCCCAGCTCTCTTATTTGGGAACGTACTCACAGGACCGGCAAGCGGGCTTCGAGGAACTGCTGATTGCGCCCGCTCGGGAATTGCCGGAATCCGAATTCGTGGTCGGCGGAGCGATGCATCCCTTCCGCGAAAGCTGGCCGGCGAATGTCCGGTATTTTGATCACGTGGCTCCGCCGGAGCACGGGACGTTCTACTCATCCTCCCCCCTGACCCTGAATGTCACGAGAGCATCGATGGCCGAAATGGGCTTTTGCCCGTCTGGACGCCTGTTTGAGGCTGCGGCATGCGGCACGGCTGTCGTGAGCGACTGGTGGGCAGGATTAGACGCTTTTTTCGAACCGCAGCGGGAGATTCTCATTGCGACATCCAGGTCCGAAGCGATCACCGCGATTGCGACGGACCCGACAGAGTTGGCCCGGATTGGGGCGCGCGCGAAGGAACGCGCTCTCGATTGCCACACTGCGGCGGTGCGGGCTCGCCGCTTTTTGACGTTGATCGAATCAGCAGTCGACGCGCGCGGCTCTCTTGCCGACGAAGCCTGCGTCGGCGGAGGCGTCTAGGATGTGGGGCATTATTCCGGCCGCGGGCGTCGGCAGCCGTATCCAGCCCCTTGCGTTCTCCAAAGAGCTCCTGCCTGTGGGAAGCCAGGTGAGCGGGACGACGGAGCGGCCCCGCGCGGTGAGCGAGTATCTGATCGAGCGTATGGTGAACGCCGGGGTGGACAAGATATGTTTTGTCATCGCGCCCGGAAAATCCGACATCATGGATTATTTCGGGGGTCACGTACTCTCGGCCACCATCTTCTATGCCGTCCAGCCGAAACCCGCAGGCCTGTGCGATGCTGTTTTCCGTGCGTTGCCCCTGATTTCTCCCGCTGAACATGTCGCGATCGGGCTGCCGGATACGATCTGGTTTCCCGAGACCGCTCTCGCTCGAATGCCCGATGGCGTGCTTTCACTGCTTTTGTTTCCAGTAGAGCATCCGGAACGATTTGACGCCGTGGTGATTAATCAACGAGAGGAAGTGGTAGAAGTGCAGGTGAAAAGCGCCCAAGCTCATACGAAGTGGGTTTGGGGCGCGTTGAAGATGCCCGGATCCGTATTACGCGAGCTCCACGAGGTGTGGCACACGCGCGGCGATGAATACCTGGGCACGTTGATTAACGAGTATCTGGCTCGCGGGGGCCGCGCGCGCGGATTCCAATCGGGCGAATCGTACGTAGACGTCGGAACGCTAAATGGTTATCGGGAAGCGTTGCGCCTTCTCGATGCGCACTCCGCGGCTGAAGTTCACGGCTCTTAACTCTGAGGAGCGCCGCGAATTGTGTTGACGCTCGAAGTCATCGACGAGGTACCGCGTTGGATGGCATTGGAACCGGAATGGTCGTCCTTCGTGCGCCGGTTCCCGCAGATGACTCCCTTCCAACTGCCTGTCTGGCAATACACCTGGTGGTCGCATTTCGGAAGCGGCGGCCTCCGGGTGTTTGTTTTCCGGAGAAACGGCGCGCTGACCGGACTGATTCCGTGCTTTCTACACGCGTGGAACGGTTCGCGCCAGATCACGCTGATTGGTTCTGGGATCTCCGATTACCTCGAACCCGCGCTGGCGCGCGAAGGATTGGACGAGATGCTCGAACAGCTACGGATGTATCTCGGCAAGGCCTCGGATTGGGACCTTTGCGATTGGCAGGATCTTGCGGGAGACACGGTGTTCCGAGACATGCACAGTTGCGGCGTCTTGCAAACGGAGATCCGTGAGGATGCCCCATCCACGCGAGTTGCGTTCGCCGGCAACTTTGATGATTTCTGGCGCGATCGCCCAAAAGATCTCCGGCGGAACGTCCGGCGTTACCGGCAAAAAGCCGAGCTCGCAGGCTCGCTGCAATTCGAAGTGGAGACCCGGGTGACCGAGCTCGTAAGTGCGCTGATCGATCTGCACACCGCGCGCTGGGCGAAACATGGGATGCCCGGAATGGTTGTGGCAAATTCGTCGGCCGGTTTTTTGCAGGAGATCGCGTGCCGGCTTCGCTCGGAAAGATATGCTTCGGCTATTTTCGCTGCGCTACCGCGAGAAGGTTGCGGCGCTGATCTTTGGCGTCTGCTATGCGGACACGATATACGGCTATCTCACGGCATTCGACCCAGAGTACGAAGCATTGGGGTTTGGACGCACGCTGCTGTTCGAAGCGCTCAGATACGCGTTTGAGAACGGATTCGCAGCCTGGGATTTTCTGCGAGGAGACGAGCCCTACAAATTCTGGTGGGGCGCGCAGCTGATTCCGAAGTGCCGGTTTATCGTGAGGCGCAAGGATTAGATCCGGCATTCGCAATCAGGTTTCCGTACAGGTTCAAATACTCAGCCGTCATCCGGGAAACATCGAAGCGAAGTCGCGCGCGGGCGCGGCACTTCGCAGATGAGATCTCCCGGAGACGCCTGATCGCCTCGGCCATCTGGTCGGCAGAATCGACAACGAAGCCCGTTTCGCCGTTCTCCACAATTTCCGGCAGAGCTCCCGAGCGGAAAGCAATCACCGCGGTTCCGGACGCGATCGCCTCCATTGCAACCAACGAACTTGTCTCAGGCGCGGAGCTCGGCGCCAGGAGGCAGTGGGCTCGTGCGAGAAGCTCAACTTTCTCCTGTAGCCCCACCTGCCCGGCATATATCCGCTTCTCATCGAGTAATGGCTCGACGCGCTCGGAGAAGTATCTTTGGTGATCCCGGAACGGATGAACCGGACCGGCGACAATCAGCGGCAGATCCAGCCGATGCGCGACCTCGAGCGCGACATGGATCCCTTTTTCGGGGCAGATGCGTCCCAAGATAAGCAAAAATTCCTTCTTACCCGAGGTTTGACCGTAGCAGCCGATGTCGATCCCGTTACAGATCACTGGCGGCTTCGTCGAATGGGCAGCCGCATGTGGAATGGATCTCGCCTGAGTCTCCGAGACACAGTTCAATCCGACACGGCTCTCTTGAAACACACAGCTTGAATACCAATCCGGCGGCAGATGAAGTGTCGCGAGCATAGGCACCGAATCTTTGGGGATGTAGGTGTCGAAATCGAGACCGTGAAAGTGAACGAGGTCGATCGGATACTGCCGCAGCGCGGATTGGATGTGACTGGCGTGAGCGCCCTGCACGGTACGGCGCGCCTGGTCAGTAAGCTCGCCTTTGGGAATTGACGTCTCGATCAGAATGCCAGATATGCGGGAACCCGCGGCCGCAACGACGATTGAACGATGTCCCGAGGCAACAATCCCGCGCTCAAGCAAGTAGAGTATCTGCTCAGCTCCCCCGGCGGAATCAGGTCCGACGGGGAAAAGAGGGTAGGCTACGCTCAGGATGGTCACAGGTTAAACGCGTTTCCGCCGCGTCCTAACATGAGAATAATCGTCCATGCCCGAAAATACTTTCGATATCGTCTCGAAGATCGACCTGAATGAAGTTACGAACGCAATTCAGCAAGCTTCCAAGGAAATCCAGACCCGCTACGATCTGAAGGATAGTAAGTCATCGATCGAGCTGAATGAAAAAGATCACAAGATTCTTCTCTCCAGTTCCGATGAATACAAGCTGAAGGCGGTGAACGAGATTTTGGGCCAGAAGTTAGTAAAGCGCAATGTGCCCTTGAAAGGTCTTCAGTATGGGCCCGTGAGTCACGCCTCGCACGGCAGCGCGCGGCAGGAAATCACGTTGCAGCAGGGGATTCCGGCCGAAAAGGCGAGGGACATCGTCAAGCTCATCAAAGACAGTAAGCTGCGGGTTCAGGCCAGCATTCAGGCAGACTTGGTCCGTGTAAGCGGCCGCGACCGGGATACGCTTCAGCAAGTCATCGGATTGCTTCGCGCCAAAGATTTCGGCATCGACATGCAGTTCACGAATTACCGCACAAACTGATGGCGCGGCGCTTGGAAACCTTCTTTGTGGCCGGTCCAGAGGGCAAACTGGAAAGCTTGCTCGAGGAGCCTGACGACTTCGCGCCGAAAGAGGCCGCGCTGGTGTGCCATCCTCACCCGCAACACGGCGGGACAATGCACAACAAAGTGGTCTATCGGTTGGCTCGCGGCCTGCGGAAGGCAGGCTGTGTGGTGCTCCGGTTCAATTATCGGGGCGTGAATCTGAGCGAGGGTGAGTACGGCAACGGGGCTGGCGAGACGGAGGACGCGAGAGCCGCGATGTACGAGTTATGCCGGCGTTATCCCGGGTTGCCGGTCGTTGCGGGAGGTTTTTCATTTGGCTCGCGGATTGCGCTTCGTCTGGCGCGCGAGGAAACGGCGGTGGATCGCGTGCTTGCCCTCGGGTTCCCAACCAGCATTCCGGATCGCAATTATGTCTACGAGGTGCGCATTCCGAAGTATTTTGTGCAAAGCACGAACGACGAGTTCAGCCCGGCGGCCGACTTCACCGACTTCTTTTACGGTGTGCCGGAACCCAAGCACCTCGATTGGATCGAGGCCAACGATCACTTTTTCAAAGATGGCTTGGACCGGCTGGAAGCGGTAATCGAACGTATCGGAAGCACGCGTTAGCCAAAAGCGCGGCTCAACAGAGCTGGCGCAACTGGCGCTCGACGATCCGGGCCGCACGCTGGCTGATAAGATCGGCCACTTTGCTGAGCAGATCGGGCAGATCCTCAGGCTCGATCAGGATCGGACGGCCGGCTTCCGGATGCTTGGTTTGATACGTAGTGAGGAGGGCCGTAGCCGGTCTGTAATCCATTAAACGCGCGTGCGCGAGTACCTTTAGCCCGGCCTTGGGCGATTCCATGTGGAGATCGCTGAGCACCAGCTCGTACTGCTGCTCATCGAGCTTGCCCACCGCCTCGGCCGCTGACGCAGCAGAATCAACCGAATAGCCGCCCGCCTGGAGCACGGCTTTCAACGTCAACCGCGCTGTGATGTCATCGTCTACGAGCAGAACTCGAGCCAGCTCGAGCGCCTTGATTTCCGATTCTGGCACTTCCGATTTTGGCTCGTTCGCGATCATGGTCGGCTGGATTTCTCCACCTGTTCGCCCACCGACGACTCCAGGCTAGTCCAGTGTAAACGAAAATTACAAAAATCCCCATAGTTGTTTTTCCGTTCTTATCGCGCAAATACACGGGTAAAGATTTCGTCGACGTGCGCAAGCTGGCGATCGATCGAAAAAACAGAGCCGATCTGCTCATCCCTGAGGAGCCGCCGAATGTCCGGATCTTGTTCAATAGAAGCGCGAAAGTCGCCGTTTGTGTCCCAGGCTTCCAGGGCGTGTTTCTGTACGAGGCGGTACGCCTCTTCACGGGACATTCCGGCGGCTGTCAATGCGAGCAACAGTTGACCCGAAAAGACCAATCCTTTGGTCTGCTCCAGGTTGTGGCGCATGCGATCGGGGTAGACGCGCAAATTCGAAATCAGCCACACGCTCTTTGCAACGAGATAATCGATCAAAATGGTCGAGTCAGGAAGGATCACCCGCTCGACCGAGGAGTGGGAGATATCGCGTTCGTGCCACAGGGCGACATTTTCGAATCCGGCTTGCGCATTGGCGCGGACCACGCGGGCGAGCCCGCAGATCTGCTCGCAGGTAATCGGGTTGCGTTTGTGCGGCATGGCGGACGACCCTTTCTGCCCGGCCGCAAACGGTTCTTCCGCCTCCCGCACCTCGGTGCGCTGCAAGTGGCGAATCTCGAGCGCGATTTTATCGAGGCTTGATGCGATGCCGGCAAGCGTCGCGAGGTAGTGAGCGTGCAGATCGCGCGACAGCACTTGAGAGCTGACCGGCGCGGCCCGAACGCCCAATCGGTGGCAAATCTCCGCCTCCGCCGCCGGATCGATATGAGCAAAGGTGCCGACCGCTCCAGAAAGCTTGCCGACGCACATTTCTTCCGCGGCCCCGGTGAAGCGGCGCCGCTGGCGTTCGATTTCATCCCACCACAGGGCGGCCTTGAGGCCGAACGTGATGGGCTCGGCGTGGATGCCATGGGTTCGTCCAATCTGGACGGTGTGTTTGTGTTCGAATGCAAGCTTTTCTAATGCCGAAGAGAGGTTCTCGAGCCCAGCGGCAATCAGGCGGGAAGCGTCGCGAATCTGCAGCGCTTGCGCGGTATCGACCACGTCGTTCGAAGTCAGGCCGTAGTGAAGCCAGCGCGCTGCATCGGTTGCGCCTTTGGCGCTGAGCGTCTCGGCTACTGCGGTGGTAAAGGCGATGACATCGTGCCGTACTTCGCGTTCGATCTCGGCGATGCGATCCGCATCGAAGGCGGCATTGGCGCGCAGCGCATCCGCAGCCGCGCGGGGCACTTGGCCGAGCTCTGCGAGAACTTCGGACGCCACCAGCTCGACCTCGAGCCAGCAATTGTACTTGTTACGGTCGCTCCAGATGGCGCCCATTTCTGGGCGTGTGTAGCGCGGGACCATGCACCGACTATTGTGCTAAAACGCGCCAGCGGCTCAGCGGAAACTCGTCAGTAGCAGAATACTTCGGACTGAACGCCGGGTTGCGCGACGACAAGCCGCGTAAATAAGCTGCGGCCCCGGAGAGCCTTCAGCCCAAGATTCCGCACCAGCTCGGGGTGATTGTTCTGTTCGCTGATATGCGCGAGAATGACGGTCGATACCCGGGTATCAAGATCACGCTCGATAAATTCAGCCGCGACTTCGTTCGAGAGGTGTCCGTTGCGGCTCATTACCCGTTGCTTGATGGACCAGGGATACGGTCCCACTCGCAGCATCTCCAGGTCATGATTCGATTCGAGCACGAGCAGGTCCGTCGAACGCAAATGCACGCGAAGAGAATCGGGAATGTAGCCCAAATCCGTCACGATCGCGATTTTTATGCCCTGGGCAGCCAGCGTGAAGCCGACCGGATCGCCGGCGTCGTGGGGAATGGTAAAGCTCGAGATTTCAAAATCGCCGATCGAAAAGGAAGAACCGGCTTGAAACCTCTCGAGGACCGGCTGGCACTCGCCCCAATCGATGAACGGAGCCGTGCCATGCGTGAGATAAATCGGAAGGCGAGTGTCCGAAGTGCGCGTCTTCGCCAGCGCGGGAAGGCCGCTGGTGTGATCGCTGTGCTCGTGAGTGATTAGGATCGCGGTCAGCCGGGCGGCATCCTCGCCAATGGCGGCCAGCCGCTTCATGATTTCCCGGCGGCTCAGCCCGGCGTCGATCAGGACACGCGTCCGATCCGTCGCGGCGAACACGGAATTCCCCGCGCTGCTGCTCGCAAGTACGCAGATCTTGACGATAAGACCTTTTCCGCCTTTCCGAAGCGTGCGGGGGAAGGGAACCGCTTCGACTGTCCTTATCGGTTATATCAGAATTGCTGAAACATTTCTTGGAAAAATTGTTTGCCCGCTCGCGGCCTACAATAAAGCTGGGATGAAAGCGCGGGTTTACGTCTCGATAAAACCAACGGTTCTCGATCCTCAGGGCCAAACCATCTGCTCGGCATTGAACGGCTTAGGCCATAAGGAGATCGCCGGGGTACGGCAGGGCAAGTACTTCGAAATCGGCATTGCCGAGGGCACGCCCCATGACCGGGCGGCCGCAACCCTGGACGAAATCGCGCGAGACGTGCTGTCCAACCCGGTAATCGAACAGTACCGGATTGAGATTCTGGACTGAATCGCAAAACGTTAATACTATGTGCGGAATTGTGGGCTACATAGGCGAGCGGGAAGCGGTGCCCGTGATCGTCGATGGATTGCGGCGGCTCGAGTACCGTGGCTATGACTCAGCCGGAATCGCCGTGCTTTCCGGAGAGAGGCTCGAGATCCGGCGTGCTCCGGGCAAGCTCTGCAATCTCGAAGAGGTGATTCGAGCCAGGCCGGTAGCCGGTTCTTACGGCATCGGGCATACTCGCTGGGCGACACATGGCCGGCCAACCGAAGAAAACGCCCATCCGCATCGCGATTGCACGGGACAGTTGGTAGTCGTTCACAACGGCATCGTCGAGAATTACCTTTCGCTTCGCAAGCAGCTCGCAGCAGAGGGCCACACGTTCACCACGGATACCGATACGGAGGTGTTTGCACATCTCATCGAAAAACACTTGAACGGGAACCTGGAGCATGCGGTCCGGACAGCAATCAAGGAAGTTTCAGGCGTTTTTGCGTTAACCGTGATCTCCAGTTCCGATCCGAACAAGATTGTGGCGGCCCGATCCGGGCCTCCGGTCGTGGTCGGGCTTGGAGAGAAGGAATTCTTTGTCGCATCCGACGTGCCGGCGATTCTGAGCCACACCCGGAACATGTTTTTTCTTAACGACGGCGACGTTGCCACGCTCACACCCGAGGGCGTCCAGGTAACGGATTTCGATGGAAAAGCAGTGGATCGGCCGGTCTCGCGCATTGCGTGGGATCCGATTATGGCTGAAAAGGGCGGGTACAAGCATTTCATGCTCAAAGAAATCTTTGAGCAGCCCCGAGCCATTAAAGACACGATGCTGGGGCGTTTGAGTCTTGAGACCGGACGCGTTTTCCTGGACGAAGTAGGAATTCCGGAAGCCGAATTCCGCAAATTCGAGCACATCAAGATCATCGCTTGCGGGACCAGTTGGCACGCCGGTCTAGCCGGCAAGTTCATCATTGAACGGCTGGCGCGTCTCCCGGTTGAAGTGGATTATGGCAGCGAGTTCCGGTATCGCGATCCCATTATTGCCCCGCACACGCTCACCATCGTCATCTCGCAATCGGGCGAGACTGCCGATACCTTGGCGGCTCAACGGGAGGCGAAGCAGAAAGGATCGAAGACGCTCGCGATTTGCAACGTGGTGGGATCGATGATCACGCGCGAAGCATCGGGCAATCTTCTGACGCATGCGGGCCCGGAGATCGGTGTCGCTTCGACGAAGGCGTTTACCTCTCAGCTCACTGCGCTCGTCATCCTGGGCATGCACCTCGGGCAGGTGCGAGGCACTTTAAACCCGCAAGACGGCTGCGCCCTGGTTCAGGAGCTCGCCCGAATTCCCGGCAAGCTCGAGCATGTGCTGTCCGAGACCGCAGTTTATGAACATCTCGCCCGTGTGTTGTTCCGAGCTCGCGATTTCCTCTACCTGGGACGCGGTATTCACTTCCCGATCGCTCTGGAAGGCGCGCTTAAGCTGAAAGAGATTTCGTACATTCACGCGGAAGGATATCCGGCCGGCGAAATGAAGCACGGCCCGAACGCCCTGATTGACGAGAACTTGCCCGTCGTTGTCCTCGCCACACGCGACCCGGATTCCGAAGAAAGCCAGGTTCATTACGAGAAAACGCTCTCGAACATTCAGGAAGTAAAGGCGCGTAGCGGGATCGTGATCGCGGTGGGCTGCGAAGGCGACGAAGAGGTCGCAAAAATGGCGGACCACTTGATTACCATTCCGGTCACCCGCGAGCTGCTGTTGCCTCTTCTTGAGATGATTCCGCTGCAATTGCTCGCCTATCACATCGCTGTGCGGCGCGGCTGCGATGTCGATCAGCCACGTAACCTCGCCAAGAGCGTGACCGTAGAATAAGGGAGTTTCGGAAAGACTCGCCTCAGGCAGCCATCACGCTGAAACTTTCACTGCGTGCCGAGCGGCTGCTGCAATTCGTTACGTGCTTCGGGCGGCAGCTTGTCCGCACCCGCGAGCATCAGACTGACTTGCCACATCTGCTGTGTTGTGAGAGAGCCTGTATAGGCTGGCATTCCGCTCAAGCGAATGCCGTTCGAGACTTTCCAATACGTCTCCCCGGGCGGATCATCGGTGACCCCGTGACCTTCGAATAATTGCGGCGGGCGGGGAAACATGCCCTTCGATGTGGCAGATGCAGGCTGGCCCGGCAAGCCGTGGCACATAGCGCAATTCGTGCGATAAATTTGAGCGCCAGCGATGAGGTTGTCGCTAGTACTCTGAATTGCGGGGCTCTTCGGCGCTTCTTTCGCGATGCGCTGATCCAACGCCATGTGCGCCAGTTTCTTTTCGAACGGCATGGGCGAGGAAGCGGTCGCAACAGGGGCATAGCCGAACCGGAAGTACAGCCATCCACACAAGGGCAAAACCACGATTCCAATCACGAAACCAACGATAAACGACCTCATCTCACATTTCCTTCAGCGCGTCATCGACACCGCTGCGCGGTGATATTACTCGGATTCGGCATCGCACAAATGCGACATGCAGGTGGACTTCGAAGTCATGGTAGCATCGACCCTATGAGGGCGAGGCGCGTGCCGGGGGATCCTGCTTGCTCTCCTTCCTGACAGCCTCCCTAGCATCATTCCAGGGTTTTTTACTCCTCTCCGGCCGCGCGTTTTTGAACATTGTTCGCCGTCCGCATTATTACGATGATGTCTTTCTGCAGATGGACATCATCGGCGTCGGAAGCTTACCCATCGTTCTCCTCACCGGGGCGTTCGCGGGGGCGATCATCGCGCTACAGATGTCGCGCGCGTTGAGTACGTACGGCGCGACCAGCGAAGTGGGGTCGATCGTTTCTCTAACACTGGTCCGCGAGCTCGGTCCCGTATTGACCGCGCTCCTAGTTGCGGGACGCAACGCATCGGGCATCGCGAGCGAGCTTGGATCCATGAAAGTAACCGAGCAAATTGACGCGATGCGAGCACTTGGCACCGATCCCGTCCAAAAGTTAGTCACCCCGCGCCTCACGGCCACCGCCGTGATGCTTCCGGCTCTCACCGTGGTTGCGGATGCCATCGGATTGGTAGGAGCATATCTGGTTGCAGTTCCTTTGCTGCACATCATCACGGGTGGGGCGTATTGGTCCACCTCATGGCGAGCGCTTGTCCTGAATGACCTCGCGCAGGGATTGATAAAACCGTTGCTGTTTGGAATAATCATCGCGCTGGTTGGATGTTTCTACGGGTTGCGCACCACCGGCGGAACGCAAGGCGTCGGTCACGCCACAACTCAAGCGGTCGTAGTCGCATCCATTTGGATCTTTTTCGCGACATTTTTGATTGACAAGATTTTCGTGAACTTATAGAAGCATGGGAAATGAGGACAGCCGGATTCTTGAATTCGATCGGGTCAGTGTTCGCTACGCAGACACGTGGGCGCTGCGGAATGCATCGTTTGCGGTGAATTCAGGAGAGACACGCATCATTTTGGGCGCCGCGGGCAGTGGGAAAACCACACTGCTCAAGGCTGTGATTGGGCTCGTGAGAGTGGAAAGCGGCGATATCAAGCTGTTTGGCGAGGACATCGCCGTGCGAACCGAACATGACCTCTACCCGCTTCGCAGCCGGGTAGGAATGCTGTTTCAGGAAGGGGGCTTGTTCGATTCGCTTTCCGTTCGAGAGAACGTAGAGTATCCGCTCGTGAATCAGCAAACAAGCGAAGAGCGCCACGGCGAGTAACGGCTCAGAGGACGGGCTCGAGGAGCGCGTGCGGGAAGCACTCCGGTTCGTGGAGCTCGAACGGAATATCGACCAATATCCGAGTGAAATTTCAGGAGGAATGCGCAGGCGAGTTGGGATCGCGCGCGCGATCGTCACGGAACCGACACTCTTGCTATACGACTCTCCCACCGCCGGGCTGGACCCAATCACGGCGAATACCATCATGGCATTGGTTGCGAAACAGCGGGATGTACACAGCTCGACCTCGCTGCTGGTTACGAACCGTTATCAGGATGGAGAGCTAATGGCCAACTTCAGATATGATCCGGAACGCCAGGAGCTGGTCAAAATCGGTGAGAGTAACGGAACACCAGCGCAGCATACGCGAACGAAGTTCATAGTGTTAAAGGAGGGCGAAATCATCTTCGATGGGACCGAATCGGAGCTGCTCGAGTCCGATGATGAGTATATAAAGAGGTTCGGCAAACACGGAGCGTAAATTATGGCGAGCAAGGAAAAAATCGGAATTGCGCAGTTGAAGGTAGGTATCTTGGGTATCGTTGCGTTGGCGTGCATCGCGCTGTTGGTGTTCCTGCTTACAGGTAGTTTGGGCTGGTTCAAGAAACAGGTTCCCCTGCATGCATATGTTTCCGACGCCGCATCCCTAACACCCGGCGCGCCGGTTCGCCTGAACGGCATTCCCGCCGGGAAAGTACAGGATGTCAAGCTTTCCGGGAGCCCCGACCCTCGCAAGGCGATCCGGGTCGATTTTGCGGTGGATCCGGCAATGTTGAAGGAAATTTCTACGGATTCAATCGCTTCGATCGCCTCCGACAACCTGCTGGGTAGCACAAAATATCTGCAAATCACGAAAGGCACGAATCCGCAGGCGGTTCAGCCGGGAGCGACGCTGAAATCGGCCGACACAAGGGAATTCGACGTTCTGGTTCAGCAGGGTTTCGGCGTGCTCGATTCTATGCAGGCGATTCTCGAAAAAGTTCAGGGCATCGTCAGCCAAGTTGAGGTCGGGAAGGGTACGCTCGGCAAGCTGCTGGTTGATGAATCACTGTACAACAGTCTTCAAGGTACGGTAAATCAAGTTCAGCTTCTTGCGAGCACATTGAATTCGAAGACTGGAACCATCGGACACCTGATCAACGACAACGCTCTATACGAGCAAATTGACGGTGTGGTCGCCCGGCTGGATACGATCACCCAAGGCTTGCAGCAGGGGCAAGGCACAATGGGGCTTTTTTTGAAGGATCCGAAGATGTACCATGACCTGGACACTGCGGTGAACCAACTGAATACGATCCTCGCCAACTTGAACGCCGGGAAGGGAACAGCGGGCCAGCTCCTGGTGAGCGACAAACTCGGGAACCAAGTCTCGACGACACTCCAGAAAGTCAACCTGACGATTGACAAGGTAAATTCGGGTCAGGGCACAATCGGGCAGCTTCTCGTGAATCCGGGGTTGTACGACGAAACTACGGGTATGACGCGTGAGTTGCATGCGCTGCTCAAAGATTTCCGCGCGAATCCAAAAAAGTTTCTAAGCATCAAGCTCCATATTTTTTGAAGCGCCTGATTGTGAACGCGGACGATTTCGGTTTCACGCGCGACGTGAATTCCGGAATTATTCACGCGCATAACGAAGGCATTCTCACATCAGCCACGTTGATGGCCACCGGTGACGCGTTTGAAGACGCAGTGCGCCTTGCGCGCGACACGCCGAGTCTGGATGTGGGGTGCCATCTTGTTCTGGTACAAGGACGGTCCCTCATCACAGGCGAAGCGCTTCCCTCCAGCGTGGCGGATGCGATCCTGGCCGTTTCTACAGGGCGAATTGACGCATACGCGGAACTCCGTGTCCAGATTCAGCGGATTTTGTCGGCCGGAGTGAACCCGACTCACCTGGACACGCACAAGCACACGCATATCTGGCCAGCGGTGTTTCGAGTCGTGGTGCGGCTCGCGCGAGAGTTCCGCATACCATACGTGCGGCTGCCGTTCGACGCGACAGTTCCACTGATGCGAATCCCGTGCGAGCTGGCGCGCGAGTGTTACAGCCGTATGGCACGAAACAGTGACGTTAAAATGACGGATCATTTTTTGGGCTTTCGGCTGACAGGATCGCTTACCGAGCAAGCCTTCGCCGTCGCCCTGTCCTCTCTCCGCGAGGGGACGACGGAATTCATGTGTCATCCCGGTTTTCTCGGACCGGAGTTACGGGGAGCGGAGACGCGGCTGAAAGAATCGCGAGTTCGTGAACTTGAAGTGCTCACTTCGCGGCGCATTCGTGAATGGATCGAGGCGGAAGAGATCGAACTGAGCCCGTTCGCTTAGAACCCAACGTTTCGATGCACCGAAGCGGCAACCAGCAATCAAGCGGTGAATTGACGCAGCCGAGGCTTGTTCGTGCGATTGGATTTCGGAGCGCTGTGCTCCTTGTTATCACGAACGTCATCGGATCCGCGATTTTCTTAACGCCCGGGACAATGGCGGCCAGGCTACCGTCGGAACCGCTGATCCTGCTGGCGTGGGTCGCGGGGGGCGCGATTGCGCTCTGCGGCGGTCTGACGTACGCGGAGATGGGCGCCATGTACCCGCAGTCGGGGGGTCTTTATCTATTCCTTGAAGAGGCCTTTGGACCGCTGGTCGCTTTTCTCTACGGCTGGGCAGGCATACTGGTGATCCTAACCGGGGCCACTGCGGCGGTAGCGATGGGCTTCGCCACCTATTTCGCGTACTTCGTGCCCACTCTCTCGACCACACATATTATCCTCGCGGTCCCACTGCCGTGGGGAACGTTTGCCGTCTCGGCAGCACAGATCGTCGCTGCCGTTTCGATTCTCGTTATTGGCGCCGTCAATTACCTGGGTGTCGAGACCGGCAACCGCCTACAAGCCACGCTCACGGTCATCAAGATCGCGGCGATTGCCTTGCTACCCGTAATCGCAATAGCGCGACATCCGGCGACGTTGTCGCTGAGGGCGGTTGCGCCGATTGCGCACACGGCAACTGCATTCGGCGTAGTCATGATCGGGGTGATGTGGGCGTACGAAGGTTGGTATTACCTGCCATTCTGCGCAGGTGAAATCGCAGACGCACGTCGGACCGTGCCGCGCGCGCTCATGCTCGGGATTCTCGCGATCGCGGCGATCTATGTCTCGGTGAACGTCGCATACATGCTCGCGCTGCCGATTGGCCAAATTCAAGGCGTGGAGCGAATCGCGGAAAAAGCGATGACGGCGCTGATCGGCAGTGGCGGCGCCCGGCTGGTCGCCGCGACCGTTGTCCTCTCCGCTTTGGGCTGCAATGCGGCCGCCGTGATTGCTGTGTCGCGCGCCTGTTACGCTATGGCTGCAGACGGCCTGTTCTTCCGCGCGGCAGCGGCGGTCCATCCGCGCTTTCGGACGCCAAGCGGCGCCATCGTGCTTACATGTATTTGGTCGGCTCTTCTGACGCTGACGGGCACCTACGAACAGTTGTACACGTGGGTCACCTTTGCATCCGTGGCATTCAGCGCACTCGGTGGACTGGCCATCTTTCGATTGCGCCGCATCAAGCCGGATGCGGACCGGCCATATAGAACGTGGGGCTATCCGGTCGTACCCATAGTCTTTCTCATCGCAGTTCTTGCGCTCATCGTTAACACGCTCATCGAGTTGCCGGTCGAATCGCTCGTTGGCATCGCAATTATCGCGCTCGGATTGCCGGCATACCGGTACTGGGCGCATGGCGCGAGGAGACATAATCCATGAATTCGAATTTCGACCATGCCGTCAAGCACTCCGGCCCGGTTTCCATTCTCAGGTATCCCTTTCGACGGCAACTCCACGTATCTTCGGGGGCCGGCTTTGGCTCCCCAGCGGATCCGCGAGGCACTGTACTGCGATGCGAGCAATATGTGGACTGAGGACGGCGTAGGGGTTTGCATTTTTCTGATAGTCGAAGTACGTCTCGTCGTCTTGCGACGCGTGGTTAAACATATAGAGCACCTTCGCGTGCGATCGCATCGCGAAGTGGCCCGGCTGCCAAATTCCGCCACCCACCGGGATGTACTCCACCTCGAATCGCGTGCCCGGCTCCACTTGCGCCAGAAATCCTTCGATCGAAACCGGATAGATCACTTGCGCCGTAACCTTTACCCACTGATACGTCGCCTTGTCGATCCACATCTGCCCCTGCATACCGGTGAGCACTTGCGTCTCCATGCTCGGCGGCTTGTAACCGGGTCGGGGCGTTGCTCGAAGCACATACGTTTCACGAGAATTGACGGTCCGCTCTCCAAGAAGCCTGAAGTCAAACGCGATCGTCAGTTGCTGTATGAGCATGTGGTCGCGCTTGCGATCTCTTTGGTATTTTGCGATTCTTCGTTGCCGGTCTTCTACGGGTTCGGAACGGCGTTTGGCCATCACTTGCTCCAGCTTTTGCTGTTCTCGCGCGCTCTCGGCTTGGCTGAGGGGCTTTCCGTTCACCGCAATTAAGCGCCGGTATTGTGATCCTTCGATCATCATCACCTGATATGTTTTCGTTCCTTGCGCTTCTCGATTTCTCTCCTTATACGTATAATTTGGCGCGGCCTGCCAGTTCGCATCGTTGGCCGCCACCGATCGCTTGATGATCTCCTGCACGTCGGGTTGCTGGGCCCACGCGCTTCCAAAGCACAGCGCCGCTATCGCAGCCCCCTTCGGAAGCCGCGATCTCAGTTTGTCCATTCCACCGATTGTTACACCTTCGCCGGGGACCTCGTGAGGAAGTAGTGAATCGCGGGCGTCACGATGAGTGACAGCACCATCGAGGCCAAAATTCCGCCGATCACCGCGATCGCCAGCGGCTGAAGCATCTGGGATCCCGCGCCCAAAGCCAGCGAGAGTGGAATCATACCCGCTACAGTCGCGAGCGCCGTCATCAAAATGGGCCGCAGCCGCCTTTCGCCGGCCTCGATCATAGCCTCTCGCGGCGTCGCGCCCCGTGCCCGGAATTTCTGATCCGCATCGAGCAGCAGAATCCCGTTTTTCGCGACGATCCCGACAACCATGATCAATCCCATAAACGACGAGATGTTGAAGGTTGTTCCGGTTACCAATAACGCAAAGAATACGCCAGAAGTCGAGAGCAGCGCGGACGCAAGTATCGCCGCCGGTGCGGCAAAATCGCCGAATTCGATCAGCAGCACGATAAACACCAGAACAATGGCTGCTCCCAGCACAAACAGCAAATCCCGAAACGAGCGCTGCTGTTCTTGATACAAACCGCCGTACACGACGCGGATGGAGGGCGGCACGTGAACTCCCGCCATGGCTTTCTTAACCAATGCGATTCCCGTGCCTAAGCTCACTCCTTCCAGCCGTCCCGTCACCGCAATATCGCGCTGAAGGTTTTCCCTTCGAATCTCAACTTGACCCGCCTCGTCCTTCATGGTCGCCAGCGTCCCCAAGGTGGCGACTTTCCCGGTCGAACTGATCAGCAGGGTGTTCCGTATCGCCTCAAGCGAGCTCCTCGATTGCTCGGGGAACCGCACCCGCAGCGTGTACGGCCGGCCATTTGCGATTACGGGAACAGGCGCTGGTTCGCCCCCCAGGATCGCGCTCGCGTCCAGCTCCACTTCTTGCGGTGTGAATCCAGCGCGCGCCGCCACGGTTTGATCGATATCGAACGTAATCGCGGGTCCGCTGATCGTATTCTCAATACCGTTTTTGACGTCTTTGACGCTGGGAATTCCCTTGATGGCGTCCGCGACCTTCGGTGCCCACTGCTGCAGAAGATCGATATTCTCCGAAAACAGCTTGATCTCGATCGGGTCCGGCGAGCCCGTAAGATCTCCAATCATGTCCTCGAGAACCTGATGAAAATCCGTGTCCAATTGCGGAAACTGCTTGTTCACCTTGCCGCGGATATCCGCGATCACCTCTTCCACGCCACGGTCCCGATGATCTTTGAGTTTCACCGAAATGTCGCCGGTGTTTGCTTCCGTTACCGCAGCCAATCCCAGTTGTAGACCGGTTCGGCGCGAGGTGCTCTCTACTTCAGGAATTGCTGCCAAAATCCTCTCGACGCCTTTCAGCACGTGATTTGTATCGGCGAGCGATGATCCGGCCGGCATGATGTAGTCCAGTACAAATCCGCCTTCGTCCATCGCAGGAAGCAGATCCGTCCCAAGACTTCGATAACAGAAGAACGAGGCAACAATCACCAGAACGCATATGGTCATCAAGAGCAGGGGACGGCTCACCGCCGCTTTGATCGCTCGTTCGTAGAGACGGGTGACGCGGCCCATGATTCCCGCCGTCGCAATCGGTTCCTCTACAGTGCCTGAATGCTTTGAGCCGCGCGAGCTGCGCCTTCCCAACAGCAGGTGACTGAGCGACGGTGTCCAGGTGAGTGCGAGAGCGAGCGATGTCAGAAGAGCCACTCCCACCGTGACCGCGAGAGCGCGGAAAAACGTCCCTGTCACGCCCGTGATCGTGATCAGCGGCAGGAACACGACAATCGGGGTTACCGTCGATCCGACCAGAGGAACACGGATCTCCCGCAGTGCGCTCCGGATCGCTTCCGACCGGCTCTGCCCCGAATCCCGGTGGAGAACGATGTTTTCTACCACGACAATGGCGTCGTCGATCACCAGCCCCACGGCGGCCGCCAATCCGCCGAGCGTCATTAAATTGAAGCTCTGCCCCATGGCCCGGAGCGCGATAAACGTAATCGCGATCGTGACCGGAATCACCAGCCCGGCTACCACCGATGTTCCCCAATCCCTTAGGAACAGCACCAGGATGATTGCGGCCAATACGAGCCCGATCAAAATCGCATCCCGCACGCTGCTGATCGAAGCTTTGACTAACTGCGACTGATCGTAAAAGGATTGAAGTTTGACGTCGGGAGGCATGGAGTGCATGAGATCGGCCATCCCCTGATGCACCTCGTCTGCCACGGCGACAGTGTTGCTGTCCGGCTGACGGTAAAGGTTCAGCAAGACGGCCGGTTTCGCGTCTGCGGTCACAACCGTGTACATCGGTCTTACGGATTGACTAACGGATCCCACATCGCCGATCGAGACGGGCACGCCAGCTTGCGTCGTCTTCACGACAATGCGGCCGATCTCCTCTGGCGTGTGCGCCTGGCCGCTAACCAGCCCGAGGACGAGCTGGTGCCGGTGCTCCAGCAATCCGGGCGAATCGATCAGATTGCTTCGTGAAATCGCATCCAGAAGACCGGGTACCGTCACCTGCGCCTGCACCAGCTTGCCGGGGTCGGGCTCAATCTGAAATTCCGGTTCTTGTCCGCCCTGCACCACCACTGTGGATACTCCGGGCAGACGGTTTAGTCGTGGCTTCAACGTATAGGTCGCCAGCTCCCACAGTCTCGTCTGCGGCACCGTCGCGGAGGTTACGCTGTAGCCCATGATCGGGAACGCGGCAAACGTCAGGCGGTTCGTCGTTACCGTAGCCGTTGGCGGGAGCGTCGTCTGAACGCGGCCGATCGCCGCGTTTACGTATTGCAGCGTCTGGAACATATCCACGTTCCACGTGAAGAACAGATCCACTTCAGCAGAGCCGCGGCTGGTGATTGACAGCACGTGATCGAGGCCGGGGACGGAGTTGACCGCTTCCTCAATTGGCCGCGTGACCATCACCTGCATCTGATCGATCGGCGCAACCCCGTTGTCGATTCCCACCACAATGCGCGGGAAATTCGTCGCCGGAAAAACGGCGATCGGTATGGTGAACGCGAGATAAACGCCGAACCCGACAAGCGCGATGATGATGAACAGGATGGGCCGCAGGAACCGTCCGGCCCAGTGCTGCGCTGCCTCGTCTTCACGTACGGGCGCGGCAAGCGGCATCACATGGCTCATTTGGCGTCGCTCGCTTCGCCGCCGGATTTCGTGATTTCAATTTTGGCCTTGTCGTCCAAGCCGAGAGCGCCCGCCACAATCACTTGCTCGCCGTCCTTCACGCCGTCGACGATCTGCACCCGGTCGCCGTCCCGCACTCCCACCTGCACTTTGCGTTCATGCGCGAGCGAATCGGACCCCGCGACCATCACTTTGTCGCCCCCTACGTCTGCCGACAGAAGAGCGGTCGTGGGCACAACAATTGCATTTTCGATCTCGGCGGCATCCACGGAAATCTGAACCGTTACGCCGGGCTTCAATCGCTCTCCGGGGTTCGCCGCCTCTACCCACACTTCGACGGTTGTCGTGTTGGGATCGACCGCCGGACTGACCACCGTAACCTTCCCGCTTGCCTCCCCATCGGGTGCAGAAATCGTCGCTGCTCTTCCGACATGAATCGCCGCTGCTTCCCGGACGGGCACGTTCGCACGGGCGATCACGTGAGAAATATCGAGAATCGACATCACAGCGGAGCTGCTGCTCGCCATTTCGCCTACATTCAGTGGACGGTCTGAGATCACCCCGTCCAGCGGACTGCGGATTTCAGCGTACGAGACCTGCGCCTCAGCGCCTTCGTAATGAGCCTTCGCGGCATCCCTCTGCGCCTCAATACTCTTGAGCTGTTCCCCCCGCCCCACGGACTCGAGCAACTTCAGATGCTGCTGCGCCGTGTCGAACTGGCTCTGCGCCTGAACAAGCGCCACTTTCGCGTCATCGACTAGTTTTCTCGCCAGCGCACCCTGACGCAGCAGTTCTTCCCGACTTTGGTACACTTTCGTCGCTGCATCGAGCGTTTGCCGGGCCGAAGCAACATCCGCGGTGGCCTTCACCATATCTTCTGGCATCGTGGCTCGCGCTGTGGTCTGGTACGCCGCTTGGGCCTGTTCGTAAAGACTCTTGCTCTCTTGCGCGCTGGCCAGCAAGTCGCGGTCTTCGAGCACGGCCAGAAGCTGCCCTTGATGGACGTGATCGCCTCGCTGCACCAGGTAGCGCGCAATCGGCGCGCTGATCTTCGGTACGATATCCGCCTGCTTCACGGGATACAAAACGCCGGCAGCAGTAACGATGTGGTGAATCGATTCGCGCTTCGCTGTCGCCACCTGCACGGGAGTGGCTGCTTCGGCTCCGGCTTCGCTGGCCTGTTTCGTTTTCGCCGAACAGCCCGCCAACAAGGCAATTCCGGCAATAACCAGATAAGCGCGATTGTTCGTCATGCGCTAGAAATTCCCGGTGAGTGTCTGAAGAGTTGCGAGCGCCACGCGAAATCGCAATAACCCGTCATCATACGCGCTCCGAGCTTGGGTCGCGGTCGTTTGCGCATCCACAACTTCAAGCGCTGTCGCTTCTCCCGCCTCATAGCGGAGCAGCGTCAAACGCAAACTCTCAGCCGCCAGTTCCGAGGAGGTCCGCAGACTATCCACCTGTGACTGTGCGACGTGCGCTTCGCCGTAAAAAGAGTTCAGGTCGGCTTGAAGCTGCTTCTGCGCTACTGTAAGATCTACTTCCGCTTGGCGCTGCCTTAGCTCCGCCTGTTTCACTTTGCTGTGAATCGAACCCCAGTTCCACAGCGGAATGTTCAATGTTGCTTGCGCCACGTAACCCAGGTTTTGACGGTTCCGAACTTGAAAATTCGGCAACGTGCTGCGGCCCGTCGCTTGCGTCGGATAGTTTGTTGTCGCGGCAAATTGGTTAGCATCGATTCCGTAGAACACGTCGAGCGCAAACGACGGCAGGTACGCGTAGCGCGCCACCGTCACGCCTAAGCGGCTTTCGCTAACGTTCGCACGTGCCGATCGCATATCCGGGCTGTTCGCAGTTGCCAGCGCGAGCGCGGCAGGCATTTGGGGCAGCACCGCCGGCTGCGAAAGATCATCCACAATCCCGTAATCAAGCTGCAAATTCGGAAAAATGAGCACGGCGAGGGCGATCTTTGCCTTGTTCACGGCGAGTTGCGCATCCTGAACGTCGCGCTGGCGCTGCTGAACCTGTATCTGCGCCTTGATCACATCGGCATGCGCCACCTCGCCTCCCCGTTCCTGCTTTTGGGTGATGTCCAGAAACCGCTCCGCCTCGCCTGCGCTGGTTTGCGCATTGACAACTTTGCGCTGCGCCGCCGCGATCGCATAATAATCCTGAATGACAGTCGCGTTCAAACCCCGGGCTGCGACATCGGCCTTCGCCTTCGCAACCGCTTCGGCGGCCACCGCCAGCCGCACCTCGCCTCGCCGGATCAACGCGAGCAGCTCCTCATGCGCGACGAGCTGCTCGTTGTAAACGTGAACGCCGTCGTTCGCGACGAACACGCCCGATGGCGTCCCATTCCCCTCCGTATATATGAACTGATTCAGCCCATTTAACGAGGGAAGCGTCGCCGCCTTGGCCTGCACGCGATCCTCTCGCGCCAAAGCCGTCGCGATATTCGCCGATTGCACCTGCGCGCCGTATTTGCGTGCGCGCGCCAGCGCATCCTTCAGGTCTATCTTCAGGTTTTCGGCCGTCGGGTTTTGCGCGGCACGCAATGAAACAAAGCGCGAAAAGCAATGCGATCACGGACGCCACTGCTGGCCTTCGCTGCACGCGTTCATTTAATCAGTATTTTCTGAAGAATCGCTGAAATACCCCTTCAGCCGTTCTTCAGCATCATTGGCTAGCATGATGGTCAGACGCGTCGTGCGAATCCTGGTTGTCGAAGACGAGCCTCGGATGGCCGCGCTTCTCGAACGAGGGCTGGCCGAAGAAGGACACCAAGTGTGTGTTGCCCGCGATGGACAGGAAGGTCTTTCCATTGCCCAAAACTCCCCGTTCGACGTGATCGTTTTGGATATCATGCTGCCTCGCATGGATGGCCTCGCGGTAGCCCGCCGTCTGCGGGATTCGCGGAATCAGACTCCGGTGCTGATGTTGACGGCTCGCGACAGTGACGCTGATACCATCAAGGGCCTCGACATCGGCGCCGACGATTACCTCACAAAGCCGTTCTCATTCGAGGTCCTGCTCGCTCGCTTGCGCGCAGTTGGCCGGCGTGGGCCGATTCCCCAACCGGTCTGCCTTCGTCTCGCCGATTTATGTCTGGACACCGGCACGAGGCGTGTCACCAGAGATGGCGCTCCCATCACACTGACTCGCACGGAACACAGCCTTTTGGAATTGCTTCTGCGGAATGCCGGCCGGCCGGTCACGCGCGAAACGATTCTGGAATGGGTTTGGGGCTTTGACAGCAACGTCGAGGAAAACACCCTCGAAGCCTTTGTCCGGCTACTTCGCAATAAAATCGACTCGCGGTTTCAGCCCAAGCTGATTCACACCGTCCGGGGTATTGGCTATTGCATGCGCGTTCCCGAATGAGCGCGGAACGGAATACAGTGCGCACGGAATCTGTTCGCTTCCGACTTACCGTTTGGTATTCGCTCGCGCTTGCGGCCGGGCTGGCATGTTTTGCGTGCGCAATCTGGCTCTCCATGAAGCACAGTCTCGAGGGCGATCTCGACCGTATGCTTGCCGGTCGCGCCCGCAGCGTTCAAACATTTCTGCGCCAGGAGCTGGCGGATCCCAAAGTGGATCTTCGCGAGGAGCTCGACGAGTATTCACACGCGTTTTCGCCCGGTACCTATCTCGAAGTGCTGGATGTGAGCCGTGGCGTAGTCGTGTTCCTTTCCGATCCCGGTTTTCTTCGGACCGCCGCTGAGGTCTCCGGCCCGGGATCGCACACGCTTCAATGGCATGGCAGCGGGCTTCACGTTCTGTCCGAGACTTTCACTGCAGGCGGGCATCGCTGGCGCATTGTTATGGCCGCATCACTCGAGAGCATCAACAGCCTGCTCGATCGCCTTCGTTTGCTGCTTCTCACGCTCCTTCCGCTGATCGTGGCGGTCGCATCGCTTGGCGGATACTGGCTCAGCCGCCGTGCCTTGAAACCGGTCGACCAAATGACGGCCGTCGCTCGCTCGATCGGAATCGAAAATCTTTCGGAACGCCTCGCCGTCCCGCAAACCGGCGACGAGCTCCAGCGGTTAGCGGAGACCTGGAACGCAATGTTGTCGCGTCTCGAAGATGCGGTAAAGCGTCTGTCGAGATTCACGGCTGATGCATCGCACGAGTTGCGCACGCCTCTGTCGGTTATCCGAACCACTGCTGAGATTGCGTCGAGAAGATCGCGTTCCGCTGAGAGCTACCGCGAAGCTCTTACCCGGATCGTCGCCGAATCCGAGCGCACCGCGCGGCTCATCGAAGATCTGCTGTTCCTTGCGCGCTGCGATTCCGATTCGTTTGAAATGCCCATGGCGCCCTTGGATCTCGTCTCCGTCGTACAGGAGGTGTGCTTCCAAATAACCACTGTCGCCGAATCGAAGGGTATCCGCCTGCGCTCGAGCGTGCCGTCAGCCGAGCTCTACATCGGCGGCAATGAGCTGGCTTTGCGCCGCCTCATTCTTGCACTGCTCGATAACGCCCTGCAGTATTCGAAACCCGGGGGTGAAGTGACGGTTGCGCTCCGGGAAACCGGCGCGGCCGCAGAGCTCGCAATCGAAGATAGCGGACCCGGGATCCCCGAATCGGACGTCCCTTTTATCTTCGATCGCTTCTATCGCTCCCCTGATGCGCGAGCTAGCGGCAACGGCGGAAGCGGCCTCGGCTTGTCCATTGCGTCAGGTATCGCGCAGCGCCACAACGCTTCTATAGATGTTTCAACCGCCCCTGGAGCCGGCTCGACGTTCCGCGTCACGTTTCAGTTGACCGCCGAATCGCATCTCCACCTGCCCACCGTAACCTCAGATCTCGATTCGGCTTGACCCCCGGGGCGATCTCGAATACAGTTGTACAACTGGAGGATTTACGACGATGTCGAGATACTTCGCTGAGTTCATCGGGACGTTCGTGCTTGTCTTCGGCGGTTGCGGTGCCGCGGTTTTGGCCGGCGGCAAAATCGGATTCGCGGGCATAGCTTTCGCCTTCGGTCTGTCGCTCCTGGCCATGGTTTATACGATCGGCCACGTTTCGGGTTGTCACATCAATCCCGCTGTGACGCTCGGTCTGTTTCTCAGCAAGAAATTCGAGCGGCGATATCTGGTCGGATATTGGATCGCGCAGATCTTGGGCGCCATCGTTGCTTCAGCATGCTTGCTGGCGATCGCCAAAGGTGCCCCCGGCGGTTACGATGCCGGCGTGATGGGATTCGCTGCGAACGGCTTCGGCGCGCATTCTCCGGGCCAATATGGATTGGGCGCTGCCGCACTCACGGAAGTCATTCTCACATTCTTCTTGGTTGTGACGGTGATCGGCGCCACAGATCTTAAAGCGCCGGTTGGTTTCGCCGGTATTCCGATTGGTCTCGTTTTGGTCCTGATCCATTTAGTCGGTATTCCGGTAACAAATACGTCCGTCAACCCGGCGCGAAGTATCGGGCCGGCGCTATTTGTAGGCGGCTGGGCCTTGCAGCAGATTTGGCTGTTCATCGTCGCGCCTCTCGTGGGCGCAGTTCTCGCGGCTGCGGTCTACCGTGGCTTCGCTGTCCCGAGACTCACCGCCAGAGAGGCAGAGCGCGCTTTGCCAACGGAGCAACAGGAGCGGCTAAGGAACCGGGCTGCAGGTTCTTCAAGTTGATGGCAAATACGTCTGCCATTCCGAAGACTCGGCGATTTGCTTTAGAACCTGGTTTCGCTCGCAAAGCAAATTCCGCATGTAGCGCCCGAGGAACGTGATCTCGGCCAAGCGCCCCAACAGTGCGAGCGGCGCGGCAAAGCAAAAGATGTCCTTCATCTCTGTTTCGCTCGAAGACAGATTTCGGAACATGTGATCGTGCTTCATGAATCGAAAGACACCCCGGATCATCGTGTCCTGAAAGTATGCCGGTCGATCCATGGCCGTAATTTCGCTTGTGAGGTTCCACCAAATGCCGAAGTGCTTTGCGCGCCAGGTGACGCGCTGCGCTATGCCGATCAGTCCTGATGTGACGCCGCCCGTCGCTACCGCCGCCTCGCCAAAATGGACATTCCCCGCCAGATGAACCTCGACGCTTCGAGCCAGATCAAAGCAACGTTCGATCGGCGCCCGGATCACAGTTACTTCTTCAAGCGTCACCACGAAGGCTCATCCGGCGCAGCTAGGCGGCCGCGTTGACAACGTCGCACTAGCACCCATGATCCGGAATCGCAAAACGATCGACCCCTGATCAGTCTATCGTCCGCTACTCCCGCTGACGATAGAGATGATAGGCGCTCCGTGTGGGCGAGAAATGAGAAATCATCCCTTGAGGCAGCCAATGATGCTCCGGTTTGCGCTTATCTTGTTCCTGTTCGGGATCTCCGCCGCCGCAGCCGACCGCACAAAAACACCTCTCGATCAAACACAGAGCGATATAGATGCCGATGTCATTCAAAGCCAAATCGACGGGGACTTTGAGGGCTGGCATGGCGACACAACCGTGAAACTGATTAACGGCCAAATCTGGAAACAAGTGGAATACCGCTATGAATACCGCTACGCCTACATGCCCGACGTTCTTATTTATTGGTCTGAGGACGGCTACAAGATGCAGGTAGACGGGATGGATGAGGCGGTTGCGGTCGTGCTGGTGAAGTGATGCATCTGGCGCGCCCGGAGAGGCTCGAACTCCCGACCTATTGATTCGAAGTCAATCGCTCTATCCAACTGAGCTACGGGCGCGC
>CAWJUK010000029.1:0-50771 GCA_963846035.1 uncultured Acidobacteriaceae bacterium
AGGGGTAGCAACGCTAGTCGCGACGCGCCAAACTTGAATATAGAACATCGGATTACCGTACGTACGGCGGCGAAGGGTCGACTCAGCCGCCCCAGGCGAGCCTATTGCGGACCAACTCGCGATACATTTCGCGCGCCGGCCTCGTATCATCTGCCGGCGTGAGTCGCGGACGATTCATATACGTTTTGAGCAACCGGTATAGCTACCGCCAGCTTTGCGCCCCGCCCCGGAGTACATGTGAGGTTGAGGGTTCCTCGAACGAGACGAGCGCGCTCAGACATGCTGATGAGCCCGAGCGTTCGTCTCCCCTTTAGCGCCTGTTCCGAAAATCCAGGGGCATCATCCTGAACCTCGAGATGTACCGATTCGGGGTCTCGATATAACGTAATCGTCACCGGAACGTCTCCGGCGTGACGCTGGACATTTCGGAGTGCCTCTTCCGATATTCGATACAGCGCACTGCGGATTTCGGATGGCAGTCCTTCCTCGAAGAAATCCGCAGCGGCGATGTTCACAGGATTGCTTCGGCTCGAATGAAATTCCTCCACTAGACTCTTAAGGGCCGCCATGAATCCGATGTGCTCAAGAGTGGACGGATGAAGCCGGTGCGAAAGATCACGGACCTCATCCGAAAGATCTGATATCTGTCCTTGGATTTTTTCGAGCTCCATCTGAAGTTCGCCGAGTTTACCGGGCAGCCCGTTTCGAAGCTGCGCGATTCTCATGTCAACCAGTGCAAGCCTCTGTGCCAGGTGATCGTGAAGGTCTCGGGCAATGGTTCGGCGCTCATCGTCTTGTGCATTCAGCAATTGACCCGCGAGATCCTCAAGCTCCTCTCTCGTGTGGTTAAGCGCGGAATTCGTGAAACGGACCTGACCCTCCAGAAGATCGCGATCCAGTTTGATCTGCCGTTCGCGTTGTTCTTCTTGTCGCTTGCGTTCCGTCTCATCTCGCAGCACCTTCGCGTAGCCAGTGAGTTGACCAGCGTCATTGCGGATTGAGTTAGTAGTCCACCGCGCATAGAATCGCGATCCGTCCTTGCGCACCATCCAGGACTCGGCTGATGCTCCATCTTTGCTGGCGGCAATCTCGAGATCCCTGAGCAACGTGCGTTTTGCGCCTTCATCCGCCGCAAATAGATCAATTGCAGACCGCCCCAAAACCTCGGGAGCAGAATATCCGAAGATTCGTTCGGCGCCCGGATTCCAGTCCGATACGTTGCCGTGCACATCAACGGGAAACAGCGCGCAATCTCTCACATTCTCGACAATCAGGCGAAAACGCTCCTCACTCGCCCGTAACGCTTCGAGTCTCTTCCGTTGCTCGGTATAGTCGCGCATCACCTTCGCGTAGCCATGAACTTGACCAGCGTGGTCGCGCAATAGCGTCATCACTCCGCTACCCCAGAACCGCGTACCGTCTTTCCGAACATGCCAGCGCTCGTCCTCGGCACGGCCCTGCGCTCTGGCTGTTACGATTTCGCGATCCGCCTCACCCTTTGCGACATCTTCCGGTGTGAAGAACACGTTCCCGGATTGCCCCAGGATTTCGGTCTCAGCGTAGCCGAGCAATTGTTCGGCACCTTTGTTCCAGCCGATTACAGAGTTGTTTAGGTCGAGCGCGATGAAAGCAAAATCGCGCGCACTATCTGCGAAATCCTGAAAGCGCTGTTCCACCTGGCGCAGTCGCGCCAGTTCGCGGCGGAGATCAATCTCATCATCCACCCGCGTTCTCAGTCTCACAGTTGGACACGCCTTAGTTTACGGTTTAGAACTCCACCCTCGTAACTCGCTAAAGCACCAGCCCTGCAGGTGTAAACCTAACGCCAGCGCTATCAGCTACATAGCTGGCCAGAAAGCATGGCTCGGCGATCTTCTAGCCAAAACGGGATCTAGTGTAAGCTTATACGGGCTCAGCCCTTTCACATCCTTCAAAGCCTATAAGCCAACGATGTCTTTTTCACCCACCAAACGGAATGCACCGTTATTCTCCATTTGCGTCCTCGCTCTCTGCATGGTCCAGTTAGCTAGCTCTGCGGGCCTAAAGACGGTGATGCCGACCGATATCGTGGAGATTCAGAAAGTGAGTGATCCCCAAATCTCGCCTGACGGGAAGCTAATCGCCTATGTCGTCGAGTTACCTGAAAAATCCGGCGCTCAAAAAAATGCGCATATCTGGTTGGTCTCGAGTGACAGAAAGGATTCCCAGCGCCTTTTCGTGATGAGTGCCCGCAGTGACACCTCACCGCGGTGGTCACCCGATGGGCGAGTCTTAGCGTTTCTATCCGATCGGTCGAATCCCCTTGCCGAGACCAGCAATGGCGGCTTTTCGTTCAAGCTGATCGGAGCCGAGAACCGGCCGGATCTAGGCTCGTGGGCCATGACGGAAGAGGCGCGCAAGTCGGAGGAGCCGACGCGCAAGAATGACCAGCAGATCTGGGCGGTATCGCTCGCGGGAGGCGAAGCGTATCCGCTGACCGACATTCCGGCCGGCGTGAAATCCTTCAAATGGTCGAGAGATGGAAAGTTTATCGCCTTTCTCCGCACAGACGGGGATTCTAAAGCAGATGCGGAACGCAAGAAGCGCAAGGCCGATCAGATCCTCGTCGATCGGGACTACCATTTCAGCCGTCTTTGGGTATATGACATGGCGGGCAAAACGGCGCGCCTGGTCACGAAGAGCGATATCAACATCGATGACTTCGACCTGTCGCCGGATGGCACACAGGCGATCGCCCGCGTATCCGCTACGCCGCGATTGAACGACTATTGGTACGTCTCGAAAACAGTTCTTATCGATTTGGCTTCTGGCCAAGTGTCCCGGACTCTGACAGAAAAGGCAGCGCCCGAAGCAGTGCGCTGGTTCCGTGGCGGGGGCAAGGTTTTGTATGGCGAACTGACCGAGCGCCAGATCGCCAGCACGCCTGTCGTGGAAACGCTCTCGAACGGCAAGAAGATCAAGTTTCGCTTGGATTATAAAGCAACGATTCGCACAGCATCGTGGAATCCGGACGGTTCAAGCCTAATTGTCGAAGGTGTGCACGGCACAAAACCGTTCTTCGCAACTTGGGACTTATCGTCAAATAGTGTCCAAGGAGTGACAGAAATAACTGCCGACGGCTATGCCTTTACTCAGAGCGACGACGGAAAGATCATCGCTTACTTGGGGCAGCAAGTGGATCAGCCAAATGGGGTTTGGGCTTATGTGCCAGGCGGCAGCATGCAAATTCTGGCCAATCATAATCCACAAGTTGCCGGTTGGAACCTCGGCAAGGTTCAGGAGATTACCTGGACCAGCTCGAAAGACGGGACAAAGATTTATGGCGTGCTGGTTCTGCCTCCTGATTACCGTCCGGGAACGCCGCACAAAACGATCGTTCATGCGCATGGTGGACCCTTCGAAGCGTGGCAGACGGGCTGGCTTGGAACATGGTACGAGTGGGCTCAGTTATTGGCCTCGCACGGTTATGTTGTGCTGGCGCCGAATCCTCGTGGTTCGCAAGGACAGGGTACCGCGTTTCAGGAAGCGAACTACGAAGACTGGGGCGGCGGTGATTTTCAGGACGTTATGGACGGTGTAAATCTTCTGGTTAAAGAAAAGATCGCCGATCCATCGCGGCTTGGCATCGGCGGATGGAGCTATGGCGGCTTCATGACCTCCTGGACCGTGACTCATACGGATCGCTTCAAAGCAGCGGTAGCCGGCGCCGCTGTGACAGATCTTTATGGCATGAGCACGACGACCGATATCGCGCCGAACTTTCTAAACGAGTTCTTCGGAAATTTCGTCGAAAACCGCAAACTGTACGATGAACACTCGCCGATGCGCTGGATTGGACATTGCCACACGCCCACATTGGTCTTGCATGGCGACTCCGACGAGCGTGTACCAACGTTCCAAGGAGAAGAGTTTTACAAGGGTCTTCAACTGCTGGGGGTTGAATCTCAGCTAGTGAGGTATCCCCGGGAACCGCATATCTTCGGCGAACGCGAACACGAAATCGACAGCTTACAGCGAATCATTGACTGGTTCGACAGCCATGTCCGGTAAGGTTCGGGTAAGAAGGACTATTCCCTTGAAAACCGGCGGAAGCTAATGGGAGTCGAACCCACCCGTGACAACAAATGTGCCGCACTCCGGTTTTGAAGACCGGGCCCTGCACCGGCAGAGTCTAGCTTCCGACTGAAATTGTATCGCTGGGAACCGGTTGAAACAGCCGATCGCTGATCGCAAACCGAAGCTCTTCAATTCCCGTGCCAGTGACACTCGAAATCTGGTAAAAGGGAAAGTCGTGTGCGGCAGCTTTCGCACGCACTGCAGCGATGCGCAGCGGGTCCTGGCAGGCATCGATCTTCGATGCCACAACCAGCATCGTCTTTTCGACCAGGTCTTCGCTGAAGCTTGCCAGCTCTTCGAGAACCGTGTCGAAATCCGCAGCAGGGTTGCGGCCCGTGAAATCGGAAACGTCTACCAGATGCACCAGCAGGCGCGTGCGTTCAATGTGACGCAAAAATTGAGTACCAAGCCCATGGCCTTCGTGCGCTCCCGCGATTAGCCCGGGAATATCGGCCAGTACAAAAGTGCGATCACCCGCTTCGACAACCCCAAGATTCGGTTCGAGCGTGGTAAATGGATAATCCGCAATCTTCGGGCGGGCCGCTGAGAGCCGCGAAATGAGGGTGGATTTACCCGCGTTCGGAAAACCTATGAGTGCCGCGTCGGCCAGCAGCTTCAATTCCAGACGCAGCTTCAGGAACTCGCCTGGTCGGCCTTCTTCGTGTTCCGTCGGGGCCTGATGCGTGGACGTCGCAAAACGGGCGTTACCCCGGCCGCCTTTTCCGCCGTGGGCAACGGTGATCCGTTCGCCCGGCGCAGTGAAGTCGAAGATCTGCTCGCCCGTCTCGGCGTTGTACACAATCGTCCCGACCGGAACAGGAATTTCGATGGATGCGCCGTCGTGGCCCGTGCGATTGCTGCCTTCGCCATGACGGCCGCGCTCAGCCGAGTGCTCCGGATTAAACCGGAAATGAAGCAGAGTGTTGTAGTGTTCGCTCGAGACTAAGACAACATCGCCGCCGCGTCCGCCATCCCCGCCGCTGGGGCCGCCTCTGGGAACATATTTTTCGCGGCGAAATGCCAGGCAACCGTTACCGCCGTTTCCAGCTTTTACGGTAATCGTGACTTCGTCAATAAACAAATCTGAAGTCTAAGTCTCGGAGGTGAGAATGTTGACGAATTTCCCCAGCCGACCGCGATCGCGAAACTCCACTGTGCCAGGCACCGTTGCAAACAGCGTGTCGTCTTTGCCGAGGCCAACGTTTTTTCCGGGCTTATATCGAGTGCCGCGTTGGCGAACGATAATAGAGCCACCGGTCACCACCTCGCCCGCGAATACCTTAATCCCGAGGCGCTGAGAATTCGAATCGCGCCCGTTTTTCGAACTGCCTAAACCTTTTTTATGCGCCATTAAGAATAGCCTCGTTTTCCGGGAATTACGTCAAAATCTCCTCAATCTGAACGCGCGTGTAGTTTTGCCGGTGTCCGATCGTGCGCTTGTACTGCTTCTTACGCTTGAATTTGAATACCAGGACTTTGTCGCCCCGTCCATGCGCGGCGATCTTGCCTCGCACCCGGGCGTTCTGAAGCGCCTCCCCCAGCACCAGTTCGTTCGAGTCGTTTGAAACGGCGAGAACGCGGCTGAACTCCACATCCGCGCCGATTTCGCCGGCGATTGTGTCTACTTCGATACTTTGGCCGGGGGCAACACGGTGCTGTTTCCCGCCTGTTTCAATGACAGCGTACATAAGAAATCTTCCGTTGAGGCTTGCGATCCATGCAACAGGACACACAACGGCGTGTACCTCCAGGGCCGCAAAGACATTTCTATAGTAACGCACCTCAGCTAATCGCTGGTCTTAATCAAGTCTCGGCATAATAGCGATCGGTTGCTTGGACGATGAATTTCTTCTCTTTCGTTTTCAACTGAATTTTTCGAAAGCCGGAATGGATAACAGGCTGATCGGAAACGAAGCCAAGGCTATATTGACTGCGGAGCTCTTCCTGGATGGCATCATAGATCTGCCCGATGCTTCGGGTTCTGGAAACTTCGAAATAGCCGCCGCCGGTCTCCTTCGCCAGCCTTTTGAGGACGCCTTTGCCGCCCGAGCCGAGCGAAAAGCCGCCGTAATAGGATTCGTCAGAGAACAGGATGCAATAGACCAGCGTATTCGCGCGTTGGGCGGACTCGATGGCGTCGGTGAGGGTGACGGTGCTGCCGACATCGACACCGTCCGTAAGTGCGATAAAAGCCTTGCGGCCCTGCACTCTGCGCATCACCTGGATGGACGCGGTGCGCACGGCATCGTAGAGGAGCGTGCCGCTGCCCTCGCTCGCCTCCTCGGCCGTAGGAGCACCGAGCAGAGAAAGCGTGTCCTGCAGGTCTTTGTGGGACGCGGTGAGACCGAGGCGAATTTGAATGGCCTGATCAAACTGAACGATCGTGGCTTTATCTTCGTTTTCGCGCAGAACCTGATCGAGAAAGCGGTAGCTGGCGCCGCGCTCCTCTTCCAGCACCCGCGTCTGGCTGAGACTCGTATCAACAAGCAGCCCGATCATGAGAGGCAGATTCGACTCCTGCGAGAAGTATCGGATCGTCTGCGGCTTGCCGTCCTCAAGCAGTGTGAAATCATTCTTGCCTAGGTTGGTGACGATGTGGCCGTCTTTGTCGCGGACCGTGGCGAAGACGTTGACCACTTTGACTTCGGTCGAAAACGTCGGCGGATTTTGCGCAACAGAGGTACCCGCCAAGAGAAAGCAACCGCCGGTGGATACGAGCCATTCGCGCCGCGAAATACGGCTCGCGGCAGGATTGGTTGACTGATGCATTGCTGAAATAGACGTTCGTGCGAGCTTTGCGGTTTTCAATACTAATCTAAATCCGGCGCGCCGGCTCGATTACTTCATTGTGCATAAATAGTGATTCATGCGGCACGCTACCAGCGGCCCGCGATTTCCGAAGCATTTTGATGGAAAGCGGTTTTACAATCCGGGTGCATCGCAGGCTCGCGGATGGCTGGATCTGTTGCGGTGGAAACTGACCAGCCGTGCGGAACCGTCGCCTCGATTCATTTCGGACGTTGTGCAATCCATACCGCCGCCGCGAGTTGAAGGTACCGAACTGCGGATCACTGTTGTGAACCACTCAACGGTGCTTCTTCAGGAAAGCGCGTGGAACATTCTGACGGATCCCATCTGGTCGGAGCGAGCCAGCCCGCTTTCCTGGATCGGCCCGCGGCGGCGGAGAATCCCGGGCGTGCGCAGAGAAGATCTGCCGGCCATCGACATCGTGCTCATCAGCCACAATCACTATGACCACCTCGATCTGCCGACTTTGCGGTGGCTTAAGAGCCGCGGAAATTCCGTATTCGTTGCTCCGATTGGGGTTGCCCGGTTACTCGGACGGGAAAACATTGGACCCGTGTACGAACTGGATTGGGGCGAAGCGTGGACGTTCGGCAAAACGATTATTCACTGCGTTCCTGCTCTGCATTTCGCGGGCCGGGGAATCTTCGATCGAAACAAAACTCTGTGGTGCGGGTACGTCATCGAATCTGAGAACGGAAGTGTATATTTTGCCGGCGACACCGCGTTTGGCGGTCATTTCTCCGAGATTCGCGACCGGTTTGGATCGCCGCGCTTATCGCTTTTGCCGATTGGGGCCTACGAGCCGCGGTGGTTCATGTCGCCGGTTCATATGGCTCCCGAAGAGGCAATCAGAGCGCACGCGATTTTGGGGTCAGGCAGCAGCATTGCCATCCATCACGGCACGTTTCAACTCGGCAATGACAGTGTGGATCGGGCCAAGGAGCAGGCTTTGGCAAGCGCCCGGCCGAATTCATTCTTGATCTTGGCAAACGGCCAATCAGCGGCGATTGTTTGATGATCGACAAGCACACGCTCGCATTCATAAACATTCTCGGCAGCTCACTTGACGTGCTGGGAGCGTTATACCTCGCCTACGATCTTCTGGGCGGGGAGCACGGGCCGCTTCGCACCCTGACAAGAGGCGTCACCTACGGCGCGCTGGTCGGAGTAGGATACGGTCTTGCACTCGGGCCTGTTTTCGGGCTGACGAGCGGCGTGGCGCATGGCATTACGTTAGCTTGGGAGTACTCGCGCGCTTCGCGGGCCATGCCAAAACCAGGCTTCTGGTATGACGCGGCCATGAGTGCGATTCGGGGATGCGGGTTTGCGCTGGGCGCCGCTTTTTTATTCGGCGCGACATTCGGTATCACGTTCGGCGTTCTGAGCACAGTGGGACAGGTAATTGCGTACCGACTTGGCATTCGGCCAACCATGGACTACGCGCCAGGAACGCGACCGCGTTTGACGAGACATCAATTTCTCGCCGCAGTGAATCGGACGGTAGGGTATGGACTTGCGGGATATATCAGCGCCTTAATCGGACACGAGCGTGCGAAGGCGCTGACGTTCGGATTAGAAGCGGGATTGGTGATTGGCGCGGTTACGGTAATCTTGACCGCGTGCACGCCGTTTATCGAATGGACCGCGGATCACATGCCGGCGAAGCGCATGGGCGTCGTTGGCGTTGTCTTCATCCTCGTGGGCTTCGGCCTGCAATCCGTTCAGTATTGGTTGGCTCTACTGGCCGGCTGAGCGCGTTGCTGACAACTGCCCACTACCGGCCGGCGCGGTAAGTGAATCGGTCACCGTTAGCTCACGGACCTGCAAGCGCGCAATTGTAAGATCCTCAATCGACACCGACTTCAAATTTGCTGTACCAACGCTCAGTTTGCCTATGACGAAGCGGCCTATGGCCAACGCGCCCAATGCAAACGCTCCGACTGCCAGCGCACCCAAGGCGTTAGCGCCTACAGCGGCCCGGCCAATCGTGAACTGTCGAATATTTTTGGCATTCATCATAAGAAATTATCCATCCAACTGTCCTCGAGGGCTCCTCACGTTCTCACAAATGACGCTTCGCTCACAGGAGATCCTGCGCGATCGACCCGACTAAGGTTCCGCCGGACACTTCGGGCGAACCGCCGCCCCCCATCGAAGACCAAACTAAACACAAACCGTAGCCCCCGAAGCAGGTATCTTCCTATTCGCAGCATGCCCCACCCGCCAGCGAGAAACACGCTGGCGAACAGGAGGATAACGAAGCCCTGGTCTGATACAGGGAAATGTCGCTGGAAGTCAGCCACTGGCCCATCTATTTGGATATACCCGAGCATCACGAGTCTGTCCCACAGCTCCGGCGCGAGAATTCGAGTCAGACCCAACAAGCGAGAAGATCGCTCCGACGAGAAGGATGCTTCCTGCCGCCGCATAATACGCGACCACTACGCCCGCCACTGCGAGCAGGACGCCCACTACGATCCCCGCACCTCCAAATCCCAGTGGAAGCCCAAACAGGGCGATGAGTATCCCGCCAATAACATACAGCGGAAGACGTCGCCTCCGGCCGGAACGCACCATCGCACCGGGCAAACGCTCGGCGACCACGTCGGCGGGTTCACCCAGGTTCCGCAGCACAGCGAGGATTTTTGTAACGTCATCGTCGCCCGGTATTTGCTGGTACGCCTCATACAGATGCGATTGGATCTCCCGGACGAACTCGTCCCGCTCATGTGCTGGAACCAGCGCGAGCTTTGATCTCACACGCTGCAAATAATCATTACTGATCTTCGCGACCACTTCTGGATAGTTGTTCATGCCTCAGCCTCTGCGGACCACAAGTTTCTTCCTGGCATTTTCTGCCTTTTCCGGGACACTCCACTTCCGCTGCACCAGCGAAATCAACACATCGAATTCCTGGCTCAGCTCATCGAAGAGCCGCCGGCCTGACGACGTCAGCCCGTAGTACTTGCGGGGAGGTCCTTGATTCGATTCCACCCATTCCGAACGAACCAAGCCATCTCTCCCGAGTCGGGCCAAGATCGGATAGATCGTGCCTTCCTTCAGTGAAATGGAGCCATTTTCCGCGAGAACCCGGACCAAGGAATAGCCGTAATGATGCTCATGATAAAGAACTCCCATAACAGCCAATTCGAGGATGCCCTTCCGTAGTTGGGTAATCCGCCTTTCCCTGGATTCGTCGGAATACTGCACAATGCCTAGTATACGATAATGCTAGGTACCGGGTTCCCAAGTAGATTAGAAGAATGGCGGCGACTGGCCCGGCGACCGGAGCGATTGATTCACCAATTAGGCTTTTCCGGCACAAAGAGGACTGGGCTGCTTGGCTCGCGCGGGAGCATCGAAAAAGCAATGGCCTGTGGCTTCGGATCGTAAAGAAGGGCTCGAGGTTGCAATCCGTAACATACAAGGAAGCGCTCGACGTTGCGCTTTGCTATGGCTGGATCGACGCGCAGAAGAGAGCTGAAAGTGAAGAGATCTGGCTGCAGAGATTTGTGCCGCGTTCCGCGAGGAGCGTCTGGTCGAGGATCAACCGGGAGAAGGCATTAGCTCTGATTGCGAGTGGAGAGATGAAGCCGTCCGGATTGGAGGCGATCGCGAAGTCAAAACAGGCCGGACGATGGGATACAGCGTATGATTCGCCCAGCGGGGCAGCAGTCCCCAGCGACTTTCAGGCTGCTCTAGATGCGAGTCCAAGGGCCAAGGCGTTTTTCGACACTCTAGACAAAGCAAATCGGTACGCGATCCTCTGGCGAATACAAACAGTTAAAAAGGCGGAGACACGCGCTCGCAAAATAAGCCACTTTATCGGAATGTTGGAGGGGAGAGAAAAGATCCACCAGTGATTACTGGCGAAGTACCGGGTAGAAAGAAAGACCGCTGTCCAGCAGCGGTCTTCAACACTAGCTTTCGCCCGTAAAGAGGCGAGTTAATTCGTACCGCCCGGCGGGCACAGTTTCGCGGAGCCTCCGAAGGTTCCGTTGCTTGAATATTTGCCGCCCGTCCCCAGAGAAGTTCCCCCATAGAACCAGGAATAGTATGCCAGCTCCTGGAGATGATACGTGAACCCGTTCAACGGAACTGATGGCATTAACGTTCCGCTCAATGGGTCTCCGACTTCGAAGTTGCTTTGGCAACCGCTGACCTGGCCGATATTTCCCCAGGCCGGCGTAGGATTGGAGCCGTACGGGTCATTGATCCATTCATTCACTTCGTGCGATCCAGCGGAAACATCTGCGGTACCGCTGAAGACGGTTTGATCGCGGCCCTCAAAATCTGCGATTCCGTAAGTCTGGCCGGGATTCCCGAGCGCGTTGTGATAGCCCAGCACACAGCAGTAGTTGAGGTTGTTTGCGGATCCTTCCGACATCGCGGAGTTATACAAAACGAAAAACGGAAATTGAGACGCGTTCAGGCTGTGGGCGCTGATGTAGTTCTGGAGAAGACTGTCGACGGTATTGATGTTCACCACCGCAATTTTCCCGTGCGGGTTCGTACCGGTGTTATCGCCGCATTGCGAGCCGCTCAGGTTATACACTTCAGCGGTCGTGTTCCCGCTGCGGCCAGCGTTGATACTGATTGTCAGAGCCGAGCCCGTGGATGTGCTCAGGCTCAAGTGGTACGAAGGTTCCGACTGGACGTAATGCCAAAACTCGCCCCGGAGAATTGCATCTCCGTACTGCGTGTCTCCGACGTTCACGCCATTCAATGTAAAATTCGCGCTATGAAAGAGTGGCGATTCTGTCGTCAGGCTGAGACCGGTGTTGCCGTTTCCGAGGCATCCGGGATCTCCCGAGCTTGGATTGAACGTGTAAACCGTTCCGCCCTGCGTAATTTTCAATATCACCGGGATGAGCACGACCGGAACCGTGGTGGTCTGGTTGCCCCCCATGGGACTCTGACCAACAATTACGCCTGAGTATTGCTGTCCATTCTGCCCAGCCTTCACCTGATAACTCCACATCGGGAGAGAAGAGCTGGCGTTCGCAACAGGACTGCGCGTCTCGCCAAATGTCGCGCTGACAGCCAGAGCCTCGCGCGCCGATTGATCGCTTAGTATATGAAGCTCGGCGGGATCAATGGTTCTAAGGGATGCTTCCCTCGGGGTTTGCTGCCCCAACTCCTGGCCAAACGCGCCAGGTATGATCGCGAGGGCTATCGCGACGGATAGCTCAACGCCTGAATGTTGTGAATTTCACTAGTACCTTTTTATACCCCACCTAGAAAGACTGCCGAGTTCGGGCGCTCTCGCAGTGTTGTGCACGCTGGAGCACCCGCATTCTTTTGAAACCAATCGCTTCCCGCACACGTTAACATTTGTGCGTTCCCGCCCGGCTGGTATTCGCGTGTCGCAAAATCAGTTCTATACTGGATTTAGAAACGTTTACCGTCCGCTGAAGCCCGTTCGAAGAAGGAGTACTATGCGGCGACTTGTCCATCTGAGATCATCCGTCAGTTTCGCTTTGACACTGCTGTTGGCAACGCCCTACGCGGCGTTTCCAAAGGACGACAAGAAAGCCGATCCGGACGCGATCGGCGACCGGAATGTCAGCGGCAAGGTGAATTTCTATTCGCTCGAAAAAGAGATCGCCCTCGGCAAGCAGTTGGCGCAGCAAGTCGAGCGGCAATCGAAGGTCATCAACGACCCGGTCGTCTCTGAGTACGTGAATCGGGTTGGGCAAAACTTGGTGCGCAATTCGGATGCCAAGGTGCCGTTCACGATCAAGGTCATCGAAGACCCGACGATCAATGCATTTGCGCTGTCCGGCGGGTTTATGTTTGTCGATTCGGGATTGATCCTGAAGGCGGACAGTGAAGCGGAGCTCGCGGGCGTAATGGCGCACGAGATTGCGCATGTCGCGGCGCGGCACGGCACGCGCCAGGCGACGCGCGGGCGAAATCGCGCAGCTCGCAACGATTCCCCTCATATTCATGGGCGGAGCGGCAGCTTACGGGATCTATGAGGCATCCGGGCCTCCTCATTCCCGGTGACGTTCATGAAATTTTCACGCGGGATTTGAAACCGAAGCCGATTATCTCGGCGTGCAATACATGTACAAAGCCGGTTATGACCCCACCGCGTTCGTGGACTTTTTCGAAAAAATCGAAACTCTCGAGAAGAGGAAACCCGGCACCGTTTCCAAGCTGTTTGCGTCACATCCGCCGACGGACGACCGCATGGTGAAAGCGCAGAAGGAGATCGCGGCGGTACTAAAAGCGAAACCGGAATACGTGGTCACAACTTCGGAGTTCAACGACGTGAAGGCCCGGCTCGCGATGCTCGAAAATCAACGCCGGCCCGACAAGGCGACCAGCGACGATCCCAATAAGCCAACGCTACGCCGAAATCCGAACTCGAATACGCCGATTGAGGATGAGACCGATCCTTCGAAGAAGACGCCGAGTGACGAACAAGATCGTCCCAAGCTGAAGCGCCGACCGACCGATACCGACACGAATAGCGGAGACCCGGGCCCGCAATAACAGGCGAGTTAATCTCGACTCACGCGAAAACCACACTTGGGCTAATCGCGCGCCGTATTTCTCTGCTGTGTTCCAGTTAGACCGCCGCGTGCCGGTAGCGCGCGATGATCTCGTTCATCTGGTCCTTGACGTGCAGCTTTAGCTTTTTGAGACGCTGTTCCTCGAGTTCATCGGCCGGAGTGACGTGAGGTTTGGATTCGATCTCTTCCACTTCGTGCTTCAAATGCGCATGCTGCTCGGCAAGTTGCTTGAACTGCTCATTCGTTTCGAGCAGATGCGCTTTCAGTTCCTCGTCTGGGGTGTGATTCTCCACGAAAGCTTCTCCTTAAATCGAGTGCTGGCGTTCGGACTTCCAAACGTTAACACTATCATTTTCGCAACACAATAGCCGTTTCTATTGGCCGGTCGTAGTACTCCGGGCGGCGGCCGAGCTCGACAAAACCAAATTTCCGGTACAAATTCCGCGCCGCATGATTCGACTCACGAACCTCCAAAAAAGAGATTGCGGGAGCACTGAGCACGTGCTGGAGCAGCACGCTGGCTATACCCGCCCGGCGATACTTCGGGTCAACGGCAAGGTTCAGAATTTCGCGTTCGGGCAAGTCAGAGTTGGACGAAGGCGTCTCGCGGCTGACCACAAAACCGGCAACTCGTTCCTCGCATTCCGCGACCGTGCAGTTATATTTCAAGAAATCTTCAGCTTCCCAATGTGGCTCCGCGAAGGACGCCTTCTCGATGCGCATAAGCGCGGGCAGGTCCTCGGCAGCCGCGCTCCGGAGAGCCACGTTCATCGCACGAGAATGCTTACGACGGTCCCGGCCGTATGGAAACGCTCGTCGGGCTGAGCGGCGTAATTCACAGAGACGCGGCGAGCGGGCTGCTGTGGACCGCATGTCCCGGTAAGATCGCCCGGATCCTTTAAAAACAGCTCCACCGTTTGGCCACTTCGATCTCGAACCCACAGGCGATCGGGACCGTTCAGGCAGTCGACACGAATCAGCATGCCTTCCAGTTTTCTTTTTGGCACGGTATCTTGCCAGGGCACGACCGCTGCGGGCGCTCCGGAGCCGGCTTGATCGAGAGCCTGATTCGCTTTCTGCTCAGCCAGCCGAATCCGTGCAGCTTCGGCATCTTGTGCCTGCTGGTCCGCCACGTGCACCGCTTCTCGCTCTCGCCGACGCGCCGCATCAGCCGCATCCAAGCGTTCCTGCTCCGATTCCAGACGCATATGGTGGATGTGCTCACGCTCAACGGGAGTAGTTCCCGCATTTTCCGCTTCGAGCCAACTGCCCTGCGCGGCCGTCGCATGGCCCTCCCCAGTCTGAACTTTGGCAAGTGCGATCCAGTATTGCGGCTCGCGGGGGTTGAGCTGAGTCGCCTTCTTAAGCAGCGCTTCGCGCTCAGTCGGGTCGGCCGCCAACTGCGCCTGCCGGTAAATTGGCTCGGCCCAGACTGGATTCAATCTGGCGGCAGTCTTCAGCAGCGGAAGAGCTTTCTCCGGGGCGAGCCCTTCGGCAGCGGCAACATAGACGGGCGCGCTTTTGCTACCACGTTGGATCGCGTCATTGAGAAATGGTCTAGGATCTTCGTTCTCGAGCTTGGCGATTGTGGCCAGACCTTCATAGCCAAGCGCGGCCGCCGCGCCACCGGCCTCAATTGCAGTTTTGTAGGCAGCCTCAGCGTGTTTGCGATCATGCGCCACTTCAGCATCCGCTAAATATACCGCTGCAACCGCGCCATTCAGCGAGTGCTCCCCGAAATCGCGCTTCGGATCGAGAGGACGTCCCGACACCGGAACTGGCTGCCAATCGCGAGACGCGAGCACTGCGGCCGCTTCCTGGTCGATGCTCTTCGAATCTTTACCGAACGCATTGCGCTCCGCCACCGCGATGCCACTCTCGTCTTTGAGAGCGGCGAGAAAGATGTGAAAACCGGCGGTGTACTCGAACTTTGTCGCAAATAACTGCATCCGTGCCCAGGCAAGATCCGGATGCGGCGGCGCGCCACCCCAAGTCACGCGGCTCCCGTGCGCTTCGAGGGTGTCGAAAAGCTGCCGAAGACCGGACTCGACGTCTTCAGGCAACCGGGGCGTGTTCGCGTCAAGCAAAATACCCGCGACCTGAAACAGCGGAACGTGAGCATTGCGCGGGCTGACCAGCACAAATTGGCCATTTTGCCAAACGAATTCGCCGCTGAATCGATCGCGTTCCGTCCCTTCGTCGGAGATCAGAACGCGGATGGGCCACACACTCAGCAAATTTTGCGATTCAAGCAGGTTTCCCAAAACCCAGCGGAGCTGTTCGAGTTGCGTCAGAGTGTTTCGAGCGGCTGACACGTCCTCGTCTGTATCGACGTAAAAAGGGCCGATATTCAGCTCCGTCCAGCGCTGGTGTGACGAGGCCGGCAACTCGAGCAAAACTGAACAAAAAACTCCCAACCACAGGCGGAAAATACGGTAACGCAAGCGTCGCTCTCATCTTTAGTGTTGCACCCGTTCCAGGACGTCATACAGCGCTCGGGCAGGATGCGTTTCACTCGTCTCGTTCGCGACGCTGATTGCCATGATTCGAATTTTGTCGTTTTTCGGCAGAGTGACGGTCGTGGCATTCGCCGGAATGTCGACGGCATTGACGAACAAATATGAGTAGGAATACGGCTCGTTCGTCCCGTCGGCATTGTGCCGATGCGACGCGAACCAAGCCACTGGCGCTCGCTTGATATAGCCGGGAGTCACGCCTCTGTACTCGCCGCCATCCCAGGTTCGGTTATCCCACTGGCCGATGTAGCCGCCCCAATCCTGAATTCTTAAAGGGACAGTTTGGTCACCGAATCGCAACCTGGTTTCCTGGTCGCCGTTCGTCGAAGCCGCGAGCAGATACAACCGGTTGTAATCACCCAGCGGAATCTTGATCGTCTGGCCCTCCGGAACCACTGCGTTCGCTGCAGTGGCACGGCCGAGGTGGAAACTTATACCCGCATAGAGAATATCCCCGGGCAGCATCTCAGCCGGGAGTGCGTTCCCGGCGCCATCGAAACCGGGGTTCGACTTCTTTCCGGCAGCACTCGCGACAGAGCGGTCGTAGTGCAGAGGAATGGCCTCATACAGCCGCCCCGGAACTGGCGTACGCGTGTCCGCCAATTTCACGGCGAACGTATGAAGCTGGTAAGGCGTGAAATTCACGACCACCTCGCCGCCCGCAACGGTTGCCGCACCCAGCAACTGTTCTTGGGCATCGATCTCGCGCGCGGAAGTGACCGAACCGATAAACCTCAAGTGCACGCCGCGTTGCGGTCTGCCATCCGTTTCCACAAGACGCACGACGAATTCATCGCTCATCTCCGCTCTCTTGAGAGCCAGAACCCGAATGCGCGCGCTGCTGAGTTTCAGCAACGAAAGCTGGTTGCCCAGCTTCCCGCGATGCTTGGTGGTGGCAAACACCATCAGTGGATCGTTCAGCCGGAGGGCTTGGGCATCGGTTTGAGCCTGCCGCCAGTCGCCCGCGTGACTGGCCAAGCCATACAGGAATTCGTGATGCCCCCAATCCTGCGTGGCTTGGTCTGCGTACTCCTTGCCTCGTTCGCTGATTCCGGGAGAGTAGAGAAGAGTTAGGCGCAGAGTGTTATCGGCCGGCTTGTCGGAGCCGGTCTTGCAATCGGAAAGCACGGTTACGCCGTATGTGCCGCTTTTGTCGGTGAGATCGAACCACTGATGTGAGGGATATTCGAAAGTCTTGGGGCTGTCATTGCCGCGTTTAATCGTCCCGATATCCCAGTTGTACGTCGCCTCGGGATTCGAGGCAGTCAGCGGGAAAACGGCTTTCAGCGCCGATTCTTTTACCTTCCAGTCGATCGCATTCGCGAATTCGATGCGCTTGCCGGCATCACCGTTCGCAAGCCGCACAGTTTGGATGAATCGCGAGCCTTCGGCTTCCCGGGTAATTTCAATGGCAACTCGGACCGGACCTTTTTCTGTGATGCGGATGTGAGCAGGACCTTGCACGTAGGCTCGCGGCGGCTTGCTCTGATCTTCCCAATCCATGTTCCAGGCCGGCCACTGTGACGGTTTTTCGTACTGAAACGCCAAGCGCGCCGGAGCGGAAAGAATCTCTTTGCCCAGAGCCTTATCGAAAATACTTGCTACGTCTCCGTTCTCGTCGATGCGAACCCGGTAGTGAGCGTTTTCAAGAGTGGATTCGGAGACTCTCAGCGCCGGTTCAGGGCGTGCGTTGTCGACAGACCGGACGTCGAACACGGCGTAGCCCGTCGCAGGCATTGCGGCAAGAAACAGGATCTTCGTCCGGCCATGATCCTCCCCGCAGATCTGTGAAGGCGTCTCTTTCCCATTCGGACCGATAACCCGCAACGCGTGAGGAGGTCCATCGGGAAAGGTGAGTTCGGCTTCTACGACGTCCTGGCGCTCCATCGCGAGCGGATTGTAGACGACGAGCGGCGTTCCCTTTACATCAGTGTCAAGCCCCGGCGCGATACCGTCCGTGGCGCTAGCTACCACTTGCGCGAACTGATTCATCGCCAGCACATCGTCATTCCACGAATACTCATACGCCTTCGGAGTGGCGGTTCCGGCCATGATGTCGTGGAATTGACCGCCCATCACCAGACGCCAGGCTTCATTCAAGCGGTCGATGGGATATGCGCGCGCCCCGAGCCACTGCGCTGCCACGGAGGCTTTCTCGGCAGCATCGGCGAGTAACTCGTTCTCCCGGTTCCAGCGCTTGTGATAGGCCTCCGAAGTGAGCGAGCCGGCCGAGTGGTTCGTAAGCTCGAAATCGCCTGTATATCGCGGCAGACGTTTTTCTTCGGCCGATTTGATGTCGAGAAACATCTGCTCAGCCGTGGAAGACACGACGTGCACGGGACCATCTCCCACCAGAACAGGAGTGCCGCCGCCGGAGGGCGGATGCGCAGGCGCCGTCGATTTCTGACGCTGCGAATCCGGGCTGGGAAGTACGGCTTGCGTTTGCGTGATAATCGCCTCGAGCAGCTTTACCGACGCGTCCTTAGGCGCACCGCCAATATCTCCGGTACCGTAATAGTGGTAATCGGCGTAAAGGCCGCTCGCTTTCCCATCCGTGTCGATGCGCGCCGCCCACGATTTCGACAGGTCGTCGGTGATATTGGCATCGTACGCGCCGGGGTTAAGAGCCGCGATCACGCTCCTGCCATCCGGCCCGATCCACAATCCCACATTAAAAGGGATGCCCACCGGCGTGTTCTCAATCGAGCCCGGACCTCCTCCAGGCGCAAAGGATCCCCACGTTAATTTTTGCGTCGAAAAACCTTTTATTCCGGCGTGCGCAAGGATGCTGGGCAATGATGCCGGAAATCCGAAACAATCGGGCAACATATATTCCGCACTTGTGACGTTGAATTCGCGCCGGAAAAATTCATTGCCGTAAAGGATCTGCCGAAAAATCGATTCGGCGGATGGCGAGTTCACATCGCTCTCTTCCATGGACGAGCCGGCCGGAAACCAGCGTCCTTTTGCGATGTATGCCGCGACGGTGGCGTAGTCGGCTGGATAATACTCCTTCATCATGTGATAGCGATTTGCGCCGCTGAAATTGAAAATGTAGTGCGGGTATTTCTGAAATAGCGCGAAGTTGTCGTGCATGGTGTGAGGCAGGTATTCGCGGATCACTTGCGGATATTCCCACCGCCATTGCGTATCGAGGTGGGCGTATCCAACAACAAATAATGTGGGCTGTTTGGATAAATCGGCGCCCAGTAAGACAGGAACAAGCGCAAGACACAAAGTCTGGAGCAAGCGAATCATCGCTATCCGCATATGAGGACGGTAGCAGAAAGCTGGTGAAAACAATGGAGACCTTTTCACCCGTCTGTGAAGATGAAACTGAATGCCGAAGCTGTCCTGGCGCGCCAAGCTGCTGAACTGGACGGGCTTCCGCAATCGTGAGGATCAGGTCTCGATTCTCTTGAGCTTGGTCATCGGAGTCCTTGTCGGGCTCACGGTTGTGGCCTTCATACTTCTCACGGGCCGCCTTGCCGCGCGAATGTATCCGCCCGGAAGCGCCGTATGGCATAGAGCGCTGGTCCCCATTTCGGGAACGCTGGTGGCGGGTTATCTGCTTTTCCGGTATTTTCCCAATGCACGCGGAAGCGGCATCCCCCAGGCGAAGTTCGCGCTATTTCTCCAGGACGGATACATCGGACTCAAAACCGTTCTCGGAAAATTTCTCTGCTGCTCCATCACGCTCGCAAGCGGCATCGCGCTCGGCCGCGAAGGGCCTTCCGTACAAATGGGCGCGGGCATCGCTTCCGTCTTGGGCCGGCGATTCGGATTGAGCACAGCGCGCGTGAAAGCTCTGATTCCCGTCGGCAGCTCAGCCGCGCTGGCCGCGGCCTTCAATACACCCATCGCAGCCGTGCTGTTCTCACTCGAAGAGATCCTGGGAGACCTGCACGCTCCGGTTTTGGGATCCGTCGTGTTGAGCTCTGCCACCTCGTGGATGGTGCTGCATCTCCTGCTGGGTGATAACCCGCTGTTCCATGTCCCCGCTTACCAACTTGTCGACCCGTCAGAGTTCGGCGTCTACGCCGTCCTCGGCGTCGTCGGCGGACTCGGCTCGGTTTGCTTCGTAAAGCTCCTTCTCAAGCTGCGCGTTTTATTCCGAAAGCTGCCGGAGCGCACGGTGTGGCTGCAACCCGTCGCCGGCGGAGTGCTGATGGCCGTGTTCGCGCTGTTCCGGCCTGAAGTACTGGGCGTCGGCTACGACTACGTCGATCGGGTCCTTAACGGCGATTTTCCAGTCAGAGTGGTTGCCGTGCTTGCCGTGATGAAGATCATCGCAACTCCCGCCTGTTACTCCTCCGGAAATTCGGGCGGCATCTTTGGCCCGAGTCTGTTTATCGGCGCCATGATCGGAGGGACGGTCGGCAGCGTGGCCCATATGGTGCTGCCCGGCGTCACTGCAAACCCGGGTGCGTATGCGCTGGTCGGCATGGGAACCGCCTTTGCGGGAATTGTTCGTACACCCATTACTTCCGTGATCATGATTTTCGAAATGACGCGCGACTACTCCATCATCGTGCCGCTCATGATCTCGAATCTCATCAGTTTTTTCATTTCCCAGCAACTGCAGCGAGAACCGATTTATGAAGCGCTTGCTCTACAGGAAGGCGTGTACCTTCCCACCGGCGAATCGCGCGACGAGCTCGCGGGCGTCCGGGTCAGCGAAGTCATGCATGACAGGGTGGAACTGCTGCCGGCTGACGCGGACATGGAGACCGCCAAGACGCGACTGACTAAAGAAAAATGCAGCTCCTGGCCGGTGGGTGATCGGCGCTATGTGCAAGGTGTCATCAGCACGCATCAAATCGAAACAGCCGAGCCGCCGCCCACGCGCGTCCGCGATCTGCTGAAGCCTAACGGCGCGTACCCTTACGTGCATTCGGATCACCCGCTGAGCCATGCGTTAGAGCGGATGGGGGCGAGCGGCGTGGATGTCGTTCCCGTCGTCAGCCGTGCGAATATCCATCAAATGCAGGGCATCGTCACGCTCCGGGACATTCTTGCAACATATGGCGTCGCGGGCACCCAATTGCAACGCGAATAGCATGTCAGACACGAACCTCTCATCCGCCAGAATTTCAGCTCCGGTGGGAAGGATCATGAGCCAGAAACCTGTCTTGGTGGTGATGGTTGGTGTTGTCATTACAGGTTTATGGATCCTCGACTCGTTTCTCGAGAAGGCGCAGCGAAGAGCCGTTGAAGGCCAAGCGAAACAAAGCTACACGCAGGGTTTGCGGCTCCTGAACTCGGGTAGGCTCAACGAAGCAATCGAGTCGTTTCAGAAGGCTCACGCACTCGATCGGGAAAACGTGGAATACCAGCTTGCGCTGATTGACGTCCTGGTGGCCGGTAACAGGATCAGTCGAGCCGAGCCGCTGTTAAACGAGATTCTTGAGAGCGATTCGAATAACGGGCAGGCCAATCTCATCGCTGCTCGCCTGATGGTGAAGAAAAGAAAGTTCGATCAAGCCGACGCCTATTATCACCGAGCGATTTACGGATCTTGGCCGAGCGATGCTAGCGAACACCGCCGATCAGCGCGTCTGGAATTGGCCGAGGTCCTCGCAAAAAGTGGCAACCGCCAGGAATTACTAGCCGAGCTGCTGCCCGTCGAGGCGGAATCGGGCGTCGGTACCGAAACCCAGAAGCGCCTCGCCCACCTATTCCTGATCGCGGGCTCCCCATCGCGAGCAGCGGACGTCTATCACGCCCTCATCAAGCGCAACCCGGAGGATGGAACGGCCTATGCTGGGCTGGGAGAAGCGCAGCTACAAGAGGGCGATTATCGCCTGGCACACGGCGCCTTTCTTCACGCATCCGTGCACGACCCGAATAATCGCCTTCTTCCGCAACTCGCCGCGTTGTCGCTCGCTCTGAGCGAAATGGACCCCACTCCCCGATGGCTTCCCTCACTCGAAAAGTATCGGCGCAGCCTGCACATACTCGACCTTGCGCGAGCCGCCGCGGAGCAGTGCGTGAAGGGTCAATTGGGCGCCTCCATAGATACTGAGAAGTTGCTGGTCGCGGCCGATGACAAAATCTCGATGAAGCCGCCGGTGCATGCAACAAACGAGATGGCGGAGGAGGTGTTGGGATTGGCCCAGAAGCTTTGGCAAGCGCGGCTGAAAAGCTGTGGACCGGTATCCGCAAATGAAGAGGCACTCCGTCTGCTGATGACGAAATTGGGGCAATGACGCGCGACTATTGCACATGCTCTCTGTGAGTGATCCGCTCAAACTTGCCGTTGCCGGCATCGGCCGGATGGGCGCTGTTCACGCACTGCACGCGCATGAGCTGGCTCGCGATACTCACGCTGTGTAAGCTCGCCGCGCTAGCGGATTCAGATGTCGACCGCGCGCGGCATTTTTGTGGCGAGCTGGGACTGGATATCCCAGTTTTCGATTCAGTAAAGGCTCTCGCCGACGCACGTGTCTGCGACGCCGCCATTATCGTGACGCCCACCGAGAATCACCGCGAGCACGCGGCCGCTATGATCGCGTCCGGGTACCGCGTTCTCTTGGAGAAGCCGCTGACCGGCAGCCTTGAAACGGATCGGGAATTCTCCGCAGAACTCGACCGGAAGCATCCCCACGCCCTGATGCTCGCGTTCCAACGCCGGTTCGACGAACCCCTCGCATACGCAAAGCAACTCCTCGAGGCAGGTGCGATCGGCAAGCCGTTCAAGGTTTATTCCTCGCTGGAGGATTCTAATCCCGCTCCCAATGGCTATAAGACTACCGGGATTTTACCCGACATGGCCATTCACAATGTAGATGAGATTCTGTGGCTGACCGGGCGCACACCCACAAAAGCTTTGGTCATCGGTTCCCGCATCTATAGCCACGCGCTCACCACCTGCGTTGAAGATTTCGATGACGCCCTTCTGTATCTCTGGTTCGAAACGGATCTCCTGGCCCAGGTTCAAGTCAGCCGGAACCACGTGTCGGGATATCGGGTGGAGACGATCGTGTTTGGAGAGGAAGGACAAATCCATGTCGGACGGTTCGAACAGAAGGCGTTCGAGATCGCCGTGGAGGTTTACGGGCGCCGCGGCGGGAGCACAGCCAGCGGATACCGGACCTTCCCGATGCGTGATTATGGCATGCCCGTTCCGGAATTTGTCGATCGTTTTGGACCAGCGTACAAAGCCGAGCTAGCCGCCTTTATTGAATGCTGCCGAACCGGCGCGCCATTTCCCACAACTCACCGGGACGGTCTGCGCGCCCAAGAGGCGATTTCGGCCGGAATGCGGGCCGTCATGGGCATCGAGCAAGGAGCGCCCGTCGGTGCGGGTTGAACCACTTAATTAACTGAACTTAGTAACCCGCCACAAAGCAAAAGTACCGGAAACGAGGACCAGCAGCATCGCGAGACTCAAGATCAGTAACCACGTCATATCGATCTCCATTTGAGGCACTCGCGCCATCAGTCCGAAGATGACGAAGATGCATGTCGCACCGGAAATCAGGAGCCAATCCACCCACGTGCGGCGAGTCGAAATGGAGACGACGTCGCGGCCCGCCATGCGCGCCATCACGTAGTCGGAATTGATCCTGTATAACGCAATTTCACGCTGCGCAGCGCCTTTCCAGCTTGAGTATTCGTCATCGGATGCCGACGAAAACGCGATTGCAACCGCTCCTGCGGCCATTAACAGCGACCCGCCGATCACTTCGGCGTAAACGTTCCCTGTTCGACCGTGCAACTCGTGGAACACCAAAATTGCCCACAGCAAGCCCCAGAGCTGGTTCGTATTTGACAGCGGAATCCCACGGCTGATCCCGACATATTTCGCTGCATAATTCTGAAACAGGTCTCCCACCACCCACATGAACCCACCCAGCAGCGGCCAGAATAGAATGCTGCGGCTCGCGGATAAGTCATGCCAGAACGGCCTCACGCCGCCCAGGAATACAATTGCGAGAATACTGACCGTCGCCATCTCGCCGAACGTGAAGAAAGTCAAGAAGGTGAGCGGATTCATGCCGGTCACATAAGCCTTGCGGTACGGGATGTACATGGAGCCGAACATGAGGCCTGCTCCCAGCGCCGCTGCGATACCGTGCGCCGGACTCCCGTGAGCCGCACCAGCCGTGGAGGCCGCCGAAATGACGAGCGCGCCGGCAAAGATAATAAGCGCACCCCCGACGACGCCCAATTTGCGAATCCAGGTCGCACGATGCAGCTCCCGAAACAGCAGCGTGCCCCAAATGATTCCGATCAGGCTGTTCGAGTTCCACAAGGGGAACGCGAGGCTCAGGCCGATATCCCGCACGGCAAATACCGTGAGCGTGTTCCCGATCGCCCATAGACAACCCGCCATAACACCCCAGACAACCAGATGCGGCACATAGCGGGTATCGGCGACCGTATCGGCAGTGCCGCGGATAATGGCCGGCAAACTCCACCGCGATACGAAAGCGCCCAGCACCATCATGAACGAGATCACTAATGGAGAAACAGAGACAGTTACTAACTTGGTGGGCGCTTCCGCCCCGGCAAGCCATAGAGCCGCCGCCAACCCGGAAAAGATTCCGAGCCGATAAAGCACATGCCGCCGAGAGCGGCTTGCGGACGTTTCAGCGGGGGTGCCGATCATTGGACGAAGCGCAAAAGGAGCAAGCCAACCACGAGAACACTGAAGGGAACCCAGAACTGAACGTCACGGAAGATGACGGTGAACCACGACCTCCGCATCATAGACGTTTCGATTCTACCCGTACCGGCGGTACTGCTTCCAGAACTCAGGCCAACTATGGCGTAAGCCACGGCAGACGAAGATATCGGGATGATCCTCCGTTTCTTCGTTTTGACTCCGTAGCGGTTCGTGAGCACGTCCAGCGAGTTCACACGCGGCGAAATGCTCATTAGCGAACTCGCGCGAAAAGCCAACCAAAATGAGCGTTTTCGGCGGCGGATCACCATAACCGCGGTACCAGAACGAATTCGTCAGACTTATTGCGGGCGGCAGTCCATAACGAGGCCCATAGAAATCAATCGCGCCGGCTTCGCCGTAATTGCCGGTCAAAACAGCGACCTGATCGCGATCAGCGGCGGCCAGCGAATCGCGGATTCGCGCGACAGTCTCCACAAGTTCCGGCCAGCCGATCTCTTCGCGGAGATCGCCGTTGATCTTGTTTGCAACGTTCCACCACGCGGAGTTGACCGGCGCGATCGGCAAGAATAATGCGCCGACGATTACAGAATCGATAAACAGTGCGGTCCATGCGAGCGCGCGGATCGAAACGGCCGCTTGCCGTGAGAAAGATGCCAACCGCTGCTCGCCCCAGACGGAACCGGCGGCATACAACATCGGATAGGCAGCCGCCAAATAGTAGCCGCGCCCTTTGGCAACGACGAAGAGCAGCAGCGGGATGACATACATCCAACCCAACATCCGAAAATGTCGACCAGCTCGCGATAGCAAATAGAAATACAGCCCGGCCATCGCGAGCGGAAAAGCGAGGAGCGTCAGCTTCAACTGGTCGGGAAGAAAGCTCTGGGTCCGTCCGGCGCGAACGTCGCGGGCATGAATGTGCCGCAGAAAATCGAGCGACACAAAACCGTGCTGCGCCTGCCAAATCAGATTGGGCGAAAAAATAAGTAGAGCGACGGCAACGCCGTACCAAAGCCATTTACTGGTCAGATACCGGCGCGCATCGGTAAGCAGGAGACCGCCAAGAAGACCCGCGATTAAGAAGATCATCCCGTATTTCGACATCATTCCCAAGCCGACGGCACACCCGACGGCGATCCACCATCCAGGGTCATTCGATTGCAGCAAGCGAAGAACGAAGTAGGCGGTGAGGACCCAGCACAGATAATCGAACGAAACATACTGCATCAGTGCCCCGCCCCCAAGACAAAACGGGATGGCGGCTGCGGCGGCGATCAGTTGAGCGCCTCGTCCTCCGCCTAAAGCACGCGCCATCAGGCCTGTGAGTACCACTGCGGCCGCTTCCGCAAGAGCCGCAAAAAACCGGAAACCAACCAGCGACGTGCCAAACAGCCGTAATGATAGGCGCCCGAAGAAGGGAGTGATCGGCGGATAGACCACGTAACCCCAAGCGAGATGGCGTGCGTCATCCAGCGTTTGCAGCTCGTCGCGATTAAAGCCGTAACGGCTTGCCGTCAGGAGGTGGGCAATGACTGTTGCGAGAGCCAAATAAACCAGAATGCTCGTGTTGCCGAACCAAATGGATCGGCGTGACGCACGAGATTCGAGCGGCATGGAGACATTGTAGGCGCCCCGCCGTCTGCGAGCTCGCCGCTACTCTTCCCGCAACACCTGCATCGGATCGACCGATGCGGCACGCAAAGCCGGAATCACGGCTGCAACTGCCGCCACGAGAAGCACAAGCACGGACACACCTATGAAAGTCAGCGGATCGAGAAGCGGGACCCCGTATAGCATTCCCGCTAAGCCATGGGCCAGCACCCCGCGAGGCACAAACCGGCAATGCATCCTCCAGAATGCGATTCGGAGCCCTTGAAGGAAGTCCGTCGCACCCAAATGGCATAGAATTGGCAGCGTGACAATGCCTCACATAAGCGCCTCAGCCCGATAGTGAGCTGCTGTAACCGTTGAGGACCTTGTTAGATTCTGCCGGCAACGGGTAAATGGCGTATTACATCGATCTTTTCTCGCCCGAGACATATCGCGCATTTGCGAACTCGAGTCGGGACGTTTCCGGGTTTCGGATGCGCCACCAGAACATGGCGGCTCGAATCAGGCTCAGGAGATTGCCTTGTTTGCTCATGTAACCCGTTTGTCTCGGTGGATTGGACTGCTAGATGTCGTTGACGGTCCCTTTATTGACCAAACGCCAATCTCTTTCTCCCTGATAATGACCCGTTCGAATGGTTCGATTCAAGGTCAAGACCTCGGTTTGGCTTGATCTCGACAAAGCGATCCCCATTCACGATGAGGCGATTTGGAAAGGATTATCGTTCACTAGAGGATTGGAAGAAGAGTTCCCTCGCGTGGACGGGGAGAGTGCGAGGAAGCCTGACTCGACTAGACGATCGCGATGGAGCCTTTCTCGCAGACGAGCTGAGGGCGCAGGCAGATGAGGCAGCCATTTATCCGATAAGACGAACAGGACAAGCGGAAGCTTGCGACTCACACCGTCGTCCGGTCTGACAAGGTAGTGACGGTTTCCGTTCCCGAGGACTCCGCCATTCTCGACGACCCTGCCAGTCTTCCCGATCCAGAGACTCGAGAATCAATCCGCATTCAGGCGCTAATCGCCAGGATGGGAGCGAAGATGGGAATGTCGATCTGGATTCCACGCGGAGACCGCAGTGCTGTTCAACGGGAATGGCGAAGCGGAGAAAACGAGGTTCTCGACCGCCTGCCCCTCAACTATGACGACACAACCTTACGGACAATCGAACAGATTGACGTTCTTTGGCTGCGCAGGCGTTCAATAGTCCGAGACATTCGAGGTGGAACACACTACGTCTGTGTACTCGGGCATTCTGAGGATGGCCGACCTGCTCGCTCTCCAGCCAAACATGGACATACAGCTCCATATCGTTGCGCCCGAAGCAAAGCGTGAGAAAGTCTTTCAAGAGATTCGAAGACCCGTCTTCTCGCTGCTAGATCGGGGCCCTCTCGCGGAGAGTTGCACATATCTCTCGTATGATGCTCTCCACGAGATCGCTCAACTCAAACACCTCGGCACATCTCAGACCGGGTACTTGATGAATACTCAGAGGAAGCCGAGTAGCCTTGTGATCGCCTGAATCAACTCAAACACCTCGAGCACATCTCAGACCGGGTACTTGATGAATACTCAGGAGCGGTAGCCTTGTGATGGCGATCGCCTTTTGCTGACCATCAGTAAGTCGTCGCCAGAAGCCCGGGTCGGCGCTGACACGCCTTACCCGTTCAGAATGGAATTCGCGAGATCGGGCGAATGAAGGTGAATGATGCCGCGTCGCAGCGCAAGCGTTACGGCGTGTGTGCGGTCCTTGGCCCCTAGCTTGCTGAGAATACTTTGAACATGCGCCTTCACGGTGCCCGGCGCGGTGCCGAGCATATCCCCAACTTCTTTGTTGCCGAAGCCGCGCGCGACAAGCGTTAGAACCTCTGTCTCGCGAGGCGTCAGCGCTACCTCGGGGAAAAATCCATTCACCTGCTGGGTAACTTCGAGAGGAATGTATCGCTTGCCCGCGTGAACTGTGCGGATCGCGCGGACCACTTCGGTATGGACCATGTCTTTCAACAAATAGCCGCGAACGCCGGCTTCGAGCGAGCGATAAATGTCCTGATCGCCGTCATACGAGGTCAGCGCGATGATCCGCGCGTCCGGGAATTCTTTCCGGATCTCATGGGTGGTTTCGATCCCGCTTTTGTCCGGCAATCGCAGGTCCATCAGTGTAATGTCCGGACGGTGCTCGCGAAACAGCCGAAGCGCCTCTTGCGCCGTGTTTGCTTCCGCGATAAGACGCAGGTCCGCCTCCGTCGCCAGGATCGCAGCGATGCCTTTACGCACCAGGTCGTGATCGTCCACGGACAGAACGGTTATCAAATGTGCGGCGTCCAAGATTCCCTACTTCGTCTGATGCTCGGAGACGGCCTCCGCGTTACCGTTTCTGCCGATCGCTTGAGAAAGAGGTAAATGGATGCGTACCGTGGTCCCTGATCCGGGCGAACTGCCGATGCTGAGTTCCGCTCCAATTGCCTCCGCCCGCTCCGCGATACCCGCCAAGCCGAAGTGCCCGAAGGCGGCGCGCCGGTCGCCGCTCGCAAACCCCACACCGTCATCTTCCAGCGAGAGCTGAAGCCCTTCGGCCCCACCGCTGAGCCGGATCCGGAGGTTGCTTGCAGCGGCATGCGCCAACGTGTTCGAAATTACTTCCTGTACGATTCCGAGAAGCTGATACTGCACCTCGGGAAAGTTATCGAGCGATATCGGCTCTACATCAAGAGACAGCGAAACTGGCGCATCGCGCGACGGTCTGGCGCGCGAGTTTCGCCAGCTTTGTTGAAAATCCGGCTGATGTGGTTCCGATCTCCCGTAAACCCCACAGCGATTGCCGGGCTTCAGCCGAACAAGTGCCCGCATCCTTGATAATTTCCGAAAGAGACTGCCTTTCTCTCGACGGGGGCAACCGGGTCCAAAGCGCTTGCAATTGCATGGTGATGCCCGAAAGCCCCTGCAGAAGCGTGTCATGCAGCTCCCGCGCGATGCGGCTTCGTTCGGCGAGAACCAGATCGAATCGATCCCGAAGCTGCCGGACGCGAATGCGGTACCCGGCCGTTATTGCCAGGCCGAGAAGAACCGCGAGCAGCGGAAAGAACCAGCGATGTTGGTAAAAACGCGGCTCAATGCTGAAGCCGAGAGAAGCGGGGCGGACGCTCCTGACCCCGTCGGCGTTGCGCGCGAGAACCTCGAACCGGAAGTTTCCGGGCGGCAGGTTCGTAAAAAAGGCTTCACGCCGCGCGCCTGCTTCCGTCCAAGTCTTGTCGTAACCCTCCAGCATGTACTCGAACGTCACCTTCTCGGGAGAAATAAAACTGAGCCCGGAATAGCGAAGCTCGACATTTTTCTCGAATGGCTTCAACCGGAGATTTCCCTGGAATTCTTTACGCTCGCCGTTCACAAGCACTGCGGTAATCGCCACCGGAGGAGCAATCGTATTCCGCAACAGACGATTCGGATCGACCACCACCAGGCCGTTGGTCGTCGAAAACCACAGCCGCCCGTCGCGCGTCCGGATTGCGGCCGGTTGCACGCCGGAGCGGCATTCGAATCGAAGCTGGCCGGTGCTGAACGGTATGCTCGTGATGCTGCGCGCTCTGCCCGCCGCGAAGTTCTCCAGCTCCTTTTCGCTGACTCGAAAGATCCCTTTGCTCGAAGCCATCCAGAAATTGGAGTTGCCGTCATCGAGAATGCTGTAAATGCGATTGTCGTAAAGACCGTCTTTTACGCGAACATGTGTAACAGTTCCTTTGCTCCATCGGAGCAGCCCGGAGCCGATGGTTCCCATCCAGGCGATGCGATGTACGGGGTCGAAATGAAAACAATCGATGCCGTGCGTAACATCCAGCGCGTGATTGTGGAACGAATGATTTTGAAGATAGTAAAAGGCCGGCGTATCGGTGCTGACAAACAGACGGGTCACTTGCCCGGCAGCAAGCGCAAGAACGCCCCGCGCTGTAGATTCAGGACCCAGGCCGGCGGACCGAAACCGTGAGCCCTCCAGCCGATCGAGACCCCGATCGCTTCCTGCCCAAAGCGTCCCTTGCGTATCGACAAACAGCGCTCGAATCTCCGATCCCGAGAGCCCTTGCCGTCTTGTGTACGCGGCGGTTACCACCCCGCCTCGCAGCCGATTGACACCTTTATCTGTTCCAACCCAAAGATCGCCTGCTTTGTCCAGCGCCAGGCTCAGAATCGTGTCGCTGAGCAAGCCATTCCGAACCGTTACGGCCCCGAAGCGATGTCCATCGAAAGAATTCAACCCGCTCCCCAAGGTCCCGATCCACAACCGGCCTTGCCCGTCTTCGAGCACCGGACCGGCGTCGTTACTCGAAAGGCCTTCGTTGGTTGTGTAGGGCGTCAGTTTGCCATCCGTGAATTGGTCGAGTCCGTCCTTCGTGCCCGCCCACAGGCTTCCCTCCCGATCAATGTAAAGCGAGAGAACCAAGCTGTGGGAAAGGCCGTCACGAGTACGGTACACGCTGATCTCGCCATTGCAGTATCTACTGATTCCATCATTCGTTCCGATCCAAACGCTACCGTCCGGGCCATGAGCGATCGATGACACAGCGTTATCCGGCAAGCCGTCGCGCGTCGAGAGCCAGCGGAAGGATGCGCCTTGAATTTGAATGACTCCGGACTCCGTTCCCGCCCAAACGCTTCCATCCCGGGCGCAATCGAGCGCCGTCACGTTCGCTCGGGCCGGGAGTTTCGAAGTCACATATGGTTCGAACCGGGCGCCATGCATACGGCTGAGACCAAAATTCAAACCGGCCACCCATCGCGCGCCATCGGTCGCCTGGCATGTGAAGCGTGTTCCGTTTGCCGGTAATCCGTCGGCGGTGGTGAAAACTTGGAAATGGCCCTGATGCAACCGAGCTAATCCCTGATTGGTGCAGACCCAAAGATCGCCTTTGGACGTCATGTCCAGACAGAATGCGCTGTCGCTCGGAAGACCTTGTTTGGTTGTGTACGAGATGACGGCGCCACCCGGTGCAATTTTCGCAATTCCCGCCCCGATCGAAGCGACCCACAAATTCTTCTGCCGATCTTCGAGAAGCGCGCGAATCAGAGTGTGATGCAGCGCGCTCTTTGCTCTCATCGTCGAACTCGCGAAAGTGCATACCGTCAAACCGGATGAGGCTGTCTTGCGTTCCCAGCCAGAGAAAGCCATCGCGGGTTTGAAGGATTGAATAGATCGTCGGCTGAAACAGGCCTTCTTCCTGGCCCCACACTCGATGCGCGTACTGCGTCAGCGTTTTCGTCGGATCAAGCGCGAATGCAGGAACGATGAAGACGACGAGGAGAGCGAGGGCTGATAGAAAGCGTGGGAGCCGACGCTGCCTCCCGGAAATCGGTGAAGAAGACGGCAGCGGAAGAAAAAAGTTCAGAAGCAGGCATGTGAGCATGTCGAAGGTGCTCGCTATCTTCAGCGTTCGGGTTTGACTCTTACAGAGAACGGTAGATTTTCTCCGTCTTTGACAGCATCGTTTCAAGGGTAAACAATTGGCTGCGCCGCAAGGCTTTTTGAGATAACGCAGCGCGCCGGTCAGTATCATCTATTAATGCTGTAAGCGCTTTCGCCAACTCGTTCGGGTTATCTGGAGGAACCAGCACGCCTGCGTCGCCGAGCGCCTCTGAGACACCGCCCACGTTTGTGGCCACAATCGGCAAGCCGCCTTGCATGGCTTCGAGCAACACATAAGGGAAGCCTTCGCGGCGCGAAGGCAGTACAAAAACATCAAAGGCTTGGAGAAGCGATGAAGCCTGGGCGATGAACCCTCGCAACTGAACCGCGTCCGTCAAATGATGACCAGCAATCAACCGTTCGAGCTGTTGCCGTTCCGGCCCATCGCCAATCAGCACACACTGCAACTTTTCTCGTAAAGTTTCCGGTAATAACGAGACTGCCCGCACTAAAATATCCAGGCCCTTGCGGTCGTAGTATTGAGCGATAGTGCCACAGGCAACTTTGCCGGGCACTACACCCAATATCCGCCGAGCCTCATCGCGGCTGACAAAATCGATCGGCGACACGCTGTTATGAATGGCAACGAGTTTATCTCCGGAACGATTCAAATACTTTTTTCCGAGACGATAGTCCTCCTCGGAAACGGTGATGATCCGGTTCCGCAGCAATGTCGCAAACCGTTCCAATGCGGTATAACCCAGCCGCACGGGTACTGAGGCGCGGCTAAAATAAAAAAACCCATGGGCTGTAAACACGATCTTTTTGCCGGCCAGTTTTCCTGCAATGCTGCCCAAAAATCCGGCCTTACTGGAGTTGAGGTGGACAATGCCTGGCTGCAGTTTTTTTATCAGATCAGTAATCTCAAGAATAGCCAGCGCGTCGTGCCACGGATGGATATTGCGTTTAAGGTGCTTCAGGGGATATGAGGCTAATCCCAATCGGCGCGCTTCTTGGAACAGTTCATTGTTTTCCGTGCCCGCGGCAATGCCGCCGCCGAAATGCCGGGCCAGCTCTAGGACGTATTTTTGCGCACCGCCGCCGTCGGCTTTAGTAACAATGTATAGGATATTCATCGAGAGTTTCTCGGAAGCCGCCACAAGTACTTCCGAAAGCTGGCGCGATCGACCAAATATCGACCAAATATAGACCGCATCCTACAGGCGTCTGTCTTCCTGTTCCATGCTGCAATGGTAGACGGAGTTGTTTGATTTCTCAAGTCCGCGGGTGGCGGAAGGATACTTATCAGGAACTTGCAATGTCCACAGTCAAACCTATCCCAACCGGATATCACAGCGTACAACCCTACCTCATCTTCCAGGAATGCGCCGACGCAATCGCCTTTTACAAAGAAGCATTCGGCGCGAAGGAGCGGTTCCGAATCAGCGGGCCCGAAGGCCGCATCGGCCATGCGGAGATCGAAATCGGCGATTCGTGTGTCATGATGGCGGACGAAGCGCCCCAGATGGACGCCTTCGGTCCTAATCACTTCGGCGGCTGCCCCATCAGCTTGCTTATTTACACCGAGGATTGCGATGCGCTCTATCGCCGTGCTCTTTCCGCTGGCGCAACCAGCCTCCGGGAACCGGCCGATCAACCCTACGGCGATCGTATGTCGGGTGTGAAAGATCCGTTCGGGTATAAGTGGTGGTTCGCCACTCACATCAAGGACGTCTCCATCGAAGAGATGACCCAGCAGAAATCACAGGACGCCTCTGACTGAACGGCACATACTCGTAGCCGCCCACTATGCCGAATGGCGTAGACACGCGTAGATCGATCGGCAGTCGCTCACCCGCGAAAAATAACCCATAGTTAAACGGGCAGGCAAGTTTTGCCCCTCGACCTATGGATTCGAATTCCCCTCCCTCTTCCGAAGTTACACCCGAAGCTCCGAATAGCGGCGCGCCTGTATCCCCGCGGCCGCGCAGACGATGGGCCGTTTGGATTGCAGTGCTGTGCCTTTTGTGCGGCGCGGGCTATTTGATGTCGCAGAAACGTTCGCAGCCGGCGCAGCAAGGCAGCCAAAAGGGCGGACGGCAGGGCGGCGGGGGCGCGATTCCGGTCTCAGTGACGCAGGTCCAAAAGGGAAACATCGGCGTTTACATCAATGCCCTCGGAACGGTCACCCCGGTGTACACAGTCACCGTCACCAGCCGCGTTGTCGGACAGTTGCAGGAGGTCCACTACCGCGAAGGTCAGATCGTTCATAAAGGCGATTTGCTAGCGGTGATTGATCCGCGACCGTACCAGGCAGTGCTGACGCAAGCCCAAGGACAGCTCGCGCGCGATCAGGCGACCCTCAGCAACGCCAGAATCGACCTGAATCGGTATAACCAGATTTATCAACAACGCGCGATTCCCGAGCAGCAGCTCGCCACACAACAGGCCACCGTAAACGAGGCGGAAGGAACCGTAAAGCTGGACGAAGGAAATTTACAAGCCGCGAATGTGAACGTCGAATACACGCGCATCACGGCACCCATCACGGGGCGCGTCGGACTGCGGCAAGTGGATCCGGGCAACATTGTTCAGGCGAACGGCACACAAGCCCTGCTGACCATCACGCAGCTGCAGCCGATTACAGTGATCTTCTCAATGGCCGAGGACTACATTTCTGAAGTAGCGGAGCCCCTGCGCACGGGGCACAAGCTGCGAGTCGATGCTCTCGATCGCGATCAGCAGACCGAGCTTGCGCAAGGCACGGTTCTCACCGTCGACAACCAGATTGACGTGACCACCGGAACCGTAAGAGTGCGGGCCATCTTCGCGAACAAGGACTATCGGCTGTTTCCGAATGAATTTGTAAACGCAAAGCTGCTGGTGCGAACGCTCCAGAACGTGACGCTGATTCCCACGGGCACCATTCAACGCAACAACGATGTGGCTTTTGTGTACGTGGTGCAGGCCAACAAGACTGTCCAATCGCGAAACATCAAAATTACAGCGACAACGGGGAATACGGCTGCGGTCACTGGAGTGAATGCCGGCGAATCACTGGTCACAGACGGGTTCGACAAGCTGCAAGACGGAGTTAAAGTCGTAATCCGTCCTGCGACTGTGCCTGTGAATCTGCAGAGGACTCCGGAGCCGAATCAGACCGCCACCCCGCAACGGCAGCAAGGCAACAGCTACACGCAAATCAACACGCAACAGCAGAACCCGCAACAGGTAAAGCCGAAATGAACCCGTCGCGTCCGTTTATTCTTCGGCCGATCGCGACATCCCTGCTGATGGCGGCGATTCTGCTAGTCGGGATCGTCGCATACAAGCAGCTCCCCGTTTCGGCGTTGCCGGAAGTTGACTATCCGACCATGCAAGTGGTCACGTTCTATCCCGGAGCGAGCCCGGACGTGGTGGCATCAGCCGTCACCGCGCCGCTTGAACGGCAGCTTGGAGAAGTCCCGGGATTGAATCAGATGCTGTCGACGAGCTCCGAAGGCGCATCCGTCATTACCCTGCAGTTCGTTCTTAGCCTCAACATCGATGTGGCGGAACAGGAGGTCCAAGCTGCCATCAACGCAGCGCAAAGTTTCCTTCCTGCGCAGCTTCCGATGCCTCCCATTTACAGCAAGACGAATCCAGCGGACGCTCCCATTCTGACGCTTGCGCTGACCTCGAGCACCATGCCGCTGCAGCAGGTGGAGGACTACGCGGATACGCGGCTCGCGCAGAAAATTTCGCAGCTATCGGGGGTCGGCGCCGTGACGATCAGCGGAGGCCAAAAGCCCGCCGTCCGAATCCAAGCGAACCCCACCCAGCTCGCCTCTTACGGGCTGAACTTGGAGGACCTGCACACCGCCATCACGGTCAACAGCTTGGATGCCGCAAAAGGCAGCTTCGATGGGCCGAATCAGGGATACCAGATCAACGCCAACGACCAACTCCTGAGCGCGAAGGATTACAACCACGTAGTCGTCGCGTACAGAAACGCAGCGCCGGTCATGCTGCAGAACGTCGCTACGGTCATCGACGGGATCGAGAACGTGAAACAAGCCGCGTGGATGAATCGGACGCCGGCTGTGATCGTGAACATCCAGCGGCAGCCCGGCGCCAACATCATTCAGGTCGTCGATCGCGTGAAAGCGCTTCTTCCCAAACTGCGGGCGACCATTCCCTCGTCTATCGGCATCGCGACGCTCACCGACCGGACCATCACCGTGCGTGCGTCGGTTTCAGATGTTGAATTCGAGCTGATGTTGTGCATCGGCCTGGTCGTCATGGTCATTTTCGTTTTCCTCCGCAATCTCGCGGCAACGTTCATTCCAAGCGTGGCCGTGCCGTTATCGCTCGTGGGCACGTTCGCAGCGATGTACATGCTTGGATACAGCCTGAACAATCTCACGTTGATGGCTTTGACCATTTCGACCGGCTTCGTGGTGGACGACGCCATCGTGATGATCGAAAACATCATGCGCTTTGTGGAAGAAGGCGAAGCTCCGCTCGAAGCCGCGTTGAAGGGTGCCCAGCAGATCGGATTCACGATCATCTCGCTGACAGTCTCGCTGATCGCCGTCTTAATTCCCCTTTTATTCATGGGCGACATCACCGGCCGCCTATTCCGCGAGTTCGCCGTCACGCTCGCAGTAACCATCATTATTTCCGCCGTTGTTTCTCTGACGCTCACGCCTATGTTATGCGCGAAGCTGCTGCGTCACAAAAAAGATGCAGAACAGGGGCGGCTGTATCGGGCCTCGGAACGGGTGTTTGAGCGAACGATCGCATTTTACGGCAGGACGCTCGAGTGGGTACTGAGGCATCGCAATCTCACCCTGGCAGTCGCGGCGGCAACACTGGTGATCACCGTGCTCCTCTATATCGTCATTCCGAAAGGATTCTTTCCGGTTCAGGACACGGGAGAGATTCAGGGCGTTTCGGAAGCCGATCAGACGGCCTCGTTCCAACAGATGTCGACTCTCCAGCAGCGGCTCGCGGCGGTGATTCTCAAGGATCCGGCGGTCGAGAGCCTCTCGTCATTCATCGGCGTCGACGGCGTCAACACAACCCTGAACAGCGGACGCATTCAAATCAATTTGAAACCGCTCGCAACCCGGGGCATCTCCGCCTCCGACGTGATCCGCAGACTCCAGCCGAGTCTCGCGAAGATAGACGGCATCGTGCTCTATATGCAGCCGGTGCAGGACCTCTCGGTGGAAGACATCGTAAGCAGAACGCAGTATCAGTACACGCTCGAAGACCCGGATCCGAACGAGCTCTCGCGCTACACAGGCCAGTTCGTGAGCAACCTGAAAGGTCTGCCGGAATTGGCGGACGTCGCAAGCGATTTACAGATGAGCGGCCTCCAGGCAGCGTTGGCGATTGATCGCGAAACAGCAATGCGAGTGGGCATTACGACGCAGAACATCGATGACACGCTTTACGACGCCTTCGGGCAGCGGCAAGTCTCCACTCTGTTCACGCAATTGAACCAGTATCACGTGATCCTCGAAGTACAGCCGGATTTTCAAACCCATCCGCAGAAGCTGCACGACATCTATATAAGATCGCTCAGCGGCGGGCCGGTTCCTTTCACGGCGTTTACGCAGTTTTCGAACTCGTCCATGCCCATCCTCATTAGCCATCTCGGGCAATTTCCTGCCACCACCGTGTCGTTCAATCTCGCGCCTCGCGCGGCGCTGGGCGAGGCGGTCACCGCAATCCGGAAGGTGGAGAAACAAATGTCGCCCCCCGCTGCCATGCAGACTTCATTCCAAGGCACGGCGCAGGCATTCGTCGCTTCTCTGACGAACGAGCCGCTTTTGATTCTGGCCGCGCTCGTGACCGTTTACATCGTTCTCGGAGTCCTCTACGAAAGCTACATTCATCCGATCACGATTTTGTCGACGCTGCCGTCGGCCGGCGTCGGCGCGCTGCTCGCGCTGATGATCTGCCGGGAGGAGCTGACAGTGGTCGCGATCATCGGCATCGTGCTCCTCATTGGAATCGTGAAGAAGAACGCGATCATGATGATCGATTTTGCGCTCCAAGCCGAGCGCGAAGGCGGAAAAAGCCCCTACGACTCCATTTACCAGGCTTCATTGCTCCGGTTCCGGCCCATCATGATGACCACCATGGCCGCGCTGCTCGGAGCCGTGCCGCTGGCGTTCGGACGCGGTGTGGGATCGGAGCTGCGGCGGCCGCTCGGCATCACCATCATCGGCGGGTTGCTGCTCAGCCAACTTTTGACGCTCTACACCACGCCTGTGATTTATCTGTTCTTCGATGAGCTGGCATCGAAACTCGCCTCGTTCCGCAATCGCCATTCGGGGCGAGACATCGGGATGACTCCGGCACCCGCTACGGGAGATTGACCTTGAGCCTCTCCTCGCCATTCATCAAGAAGCCGGTCGCAACCACGCTGCTGACCGCGGCCGTGGCGCTCGCGGGAGCAGTCGCATTTCGGTTGCTTCCCGTTTCGCCGCTTCCTCAGGTCGATTTCCCAACCGTGTCTGTGTCCGCCGGATTGCCGGGAGCAAGTCCGGAAATCATGGCGTCCTCGGTAGCGACGCCGCTCGAGAGGCAATTCGGGCGGATCGCGTCAGTCACCGAAATGACTTCTTCCAGCACGCTCGGTCAGACCAGCATCACCCTGCAGTTCGATCTGAACCGTAATATTGACGCGGCCGCGCGCGACGTGCAAGCGGCAATCAACGCAGCCCGCGGCTATCTTCCAGCCGATCTTCCCAGTAACCCGACCTATCGGAAGGTGAATCCCGCGGACTCTCCGATCATGATCATCGCGCTGACGTCGGACAAGCTCCCACCTAGCGCGCTGTACGACGCCGGATCAACCATTCTGATGCAGCGAATTTCACAAATTGGCGGCGTCGGGCAGGTTATCGTGGGCGGGAGCTCGGCGCCTGCAGTCCGCGTCGACGTCAATCCCACCCAGATTAATAGCTACGGATTGACACTCGACAACATACGAACTTCCATCGCGGCGCAAACCGCAAACGAGGCGAAGGGCAGTTTTTCCGACTCGAAGAAAACCTGGTTACTGAACGCCAATGATCAGTTGCTGCACGCTATCGATTACCAGCCGCTTATCGTGAGCTACCGCAATGGCGGCTACGTGAGGCTGTCCGATGTCGCAAATGTAACCGATTCCGTGCAGACACTGCGCTCGTTGGGCCTCGCGAACGGGAAACGGTCTGCTCTGCTGATCATTTTCCGCCAGCCAGGAGCAAACATCATCGCAACAGTGGACAACATCAGAGCTGCGCTTCCCCAACTGCATGCTGCCATCAATCGCGCGATCGATATGACCGTAACGCTCGATCAGACCGTGACGATTCGAGCCTCGGTCAAAGATGTGGAACGCATGCTTCTCATTTCAATTGCTCTGGTCATTCTGGTGGTGTTTCTGTTCCTGCGCGAGGTTCGCTCGACTTTGATACCAAGCGTGGCGGTGCCCGTATCGCTCATCGGGACCTGCGCGGTCATGTATCTCCTGAACTTCAGCATTGACAATTTGTCCCTGATGGCGTTGACGATCTCGACGGGGTTTGTCGTCGACGACGCGATTGTCGTCCTCGAGAACATCACTCGCTATCGCGAAAAAGGGATGGGCGCCATGGAAGCGGCTTTCAAAGGCGCGGCGGAAATCGGCTCAACGGTTCTCTCGATGAGCATTTCCCTGGTCGCGGTGTTCATTCCCATTTTGATGATGGGCGGCATCATCGGACGCTTGTTCCGGGAATTCGCGATCACGCTATCCGTGACGATTCTGATTTCGCTGCTCGTATCTCTCACGACGACTCCGATGATGTGTTCCCGCCTGCTGGGCGAAAAGGGAAAGCACGGGAGAATCTATCAGGCAAGCGAAAAAATCTTTCAGTGGATCTTGGCGGGTTATGAGCACAGCCTGACGTGGGTGCTGCGTAACTCGGCCCTCACTCTGCTGGTTCTCATCGGCACCGTGGGGTTGACGATGTATTTGTTCGTCATCGTTCCCAAAGGCTTCTTTCCACAACAGGACACGGGGCGCATGAACGGGAACTTCATCGGCGATCAGTCTACGTCGTTCCAAGCGATGCAAGTGAAAATCGCGCAGCTTGCGAAGATCGTTCAATCGGATCCGGCCATTGCGACTGTTCAGGCCTTCACGGGCGGAGGCGGCGGCACCACAACCAATACAGGACGGGCTTTTATCTCGCTCAAGCCGCTGAACGAGCGGAAGGTGACCGCCGATCAGATTATCAACCGGCTGCGCCCGAAGTTGAGCAGAGTCCCGGGCGTGACGTTGTTTTTGCAGGCATCGCAGGATTTGAGGGTCGGCGGCCGCCAGAGCGCTGCACAGTACCAATACACGCTGCAGAGCGACAATCTCACGGAGCTGACGCATTGGGCGCCGATTCTAGTGAATCTGATGAAGCGGATGCCACAGTTGGCGGACGTCAACAGCGATCAGCAGAACCACGGCCTGGAAGCGAATCTGGTCATCGATCGCCCCACCGCGGCGCGAATGGGAATCACCCCGCAAACACTCGATAACGTCCTTTATGACGCGTTCGGAGAGCGCGAGATCGCGCGAACTTACACGAGGATGAATCAATACTTCGTGGTTATGGAAGTCAATCCGATTTTCTGGCAGAACCCCGACGGCTTACGTGAAATTTACGTGAACTCGAACACCGGCGGACAGGTCCCGCTCGCAACCTTCACGCGCTTTCAGCCCTCGACCGCGGCGCTGGCCGTGAATCACTCGGGCGTATTTCCATCGATCACCATCTCGTTCAACTTAATGCCAAACGTTTCGCTCGGTCAGGCGGTCAACGCGATCAACGCCGTCGAGTTAAAAGCCGGCATGCCGACCACAATCAACACAAATTTCTCGGGAACCGCCCAGGCGTTTCAATCCTCACTGGCAAACGAGCCCTTGCTGATTGCCGCTGCACTCGGGACTGTCTACATCGTTTTGGGCATTCTGTACGAGAGCTATATCCATCCCATCACGATTCTGTCCACGTTGCCCTCCGCCGGAGTAGGCGCTCTGCTGGCGCTGCTCATCACCCACACGGATCTGAGCGTGATTGCCTTGATCGGGATGCTCCTGCTCATCGGAATCGTGAAAAAGAACGCGATCATGATGATCGACTTCGCAATCGAGGTCGAGCGCAGGGAGCACAAGAGCCCCAGGGATGCCATTTTTGAGGCTTCGCTGTTGCGGTTCCGCCCGATCATGATGACCACCATGGCGGCGATGCTCGGCGGCTTGCCACTGGCGCTCGGAACGGGAACGGGATCGGAGCTGCGGCGCCCCCTCGGCATCACCATCGTCGGCGGATTAATCGTCAGCCAGGCGCTCACGCTGTTTACCACGCCCGTGATTTACCTCTATATGGACCGATTCAGTTTGTGGCTCGAACGGATCCGGCACGGGCGCTTGCCCGAAGCCCCGGCGGAGGCTGTTGGACCGGCAACTTAGGAATCGAATGGACACGCACTACACAATCACTCGCGCGCCGCATCCCGCGGATCATTCCGTCACGCTTTTGCTGAACGGTAAGTTCAGCGAAGACGCACTGCCAGATTTGGAGCAATCCATTCTACAGGCGCGAGGCGCGCATCAGCAGATTTACATCGATCTCAGCGAAGTGACTCTGGTCGACCGCAAGGCTGTGGAATATTTCTCCGAACAGGCGGGCGATGACGTGAAGCTTGTGAATTGCCCCATTTATCTTCGCCACTGGATTACGCAGGTGAGTGATGAATACGACAACTAACAGCACGGTTCCCGGCATACTGTTGCGATCTGCCGCCGCCGCTCTTCTGCTCTTGCTTTGGGCCTGCAATCCCGCTCCAAAATACGCGAAGCCCCCGGCGCAGGCGCCATCCGCGTACAAAGAAGCGGCTCCGCAGGAATACAAGGAAGGTACCGGCTGGAAAGTCGCCCAGCCCGGCGACGACAAGATCCGCGGCAAGTGGTGGGAAATGTACAACGATCGCCAGTTAAACGCGCTCGAGGCACAGGTGCGAATCTCGAATCAGAGCATCATCGCCGCCGAAGCGAACTTCCGTGCGGCAGAAGCGCTCGTCGTGAGCGCGCGCTCGAACCTGTTCCCAACAGTCACGGCGTCTCCTTCTTACACGAATTCGCGGTTCTCGCAAACCTCGAGAGGCGCGTTCGTGTTGGGAAGCACGACGCCGGGCGGAACGACGGGGCCAACCACTGGCGCCCCGGGTACGACGACGGGCGGCACGACTGGTTCGACGACCGGAACCACGACGTACCGGAACAACCACCGGCGGTGGAACGACAACCACATCAGGAGTGGGCGGCCTTTCGAATACAGGCGTGGTCAATAATTTTTCACTTCCATTCCAGTTTTCCTATGAAATCGATCTGTGGCACAAGGTTCGAAACACGATTGCGGAGAACGCATTTCAGGCGCAGGCGAGCGCCGCAGACCTCGCGACAGCCATTTTGAGCACCCAATCGCAGCTCGCGCAGGATTACTTTCAGGTTCGGGCGCTCGATGCCCAGCGAAAGATCCTTGAAGACACTGTCGCCGCCTATACGCAAACGCTCGACCTGACGATGACGCGTTTCAGAGGCGGCATCGCGTCGGAGGAAGACCTCGCGCAAGCCCAGACACAGCTTGAGTCGGCAACCGCTCAGGCGACCGACGTAGGCGTTGCGCGAGCACAGTACGAGCACGCAATCGCTATGCTCATCGGCCGTCCACCGGCGAATTTCTCATTAGAGGTTGCGCCCTTAGACGCCAATCCGCCCCCGGTTCCCGTCGCGCTGCCCTCCGAGCTGCTCGAGCGCAGGCCGGACATCGCAGCCGCGGAACGGCGAGTCGCCGCTGCCAACGCACAGATCGGCGTCGCACGGGCCGCTTATTATCCGAGTCTTTCGCTTAGCGTGTCTGCCGGGTTCCAGAGCTCGAGCATTGCGCAATGGTTCACTTGGCCCAGCCGCTTTTGGTCGCTCGGTCCGCAGTTTGCGCAGACGCTCTTCGATGCCGGGGCACGACGCGGCGCAACCGAACAGGCGCAAGCGCAGTACGATCAAACCGTCGCCAATTACAGGCAAACCGTTCTCGGCGCCTTTCAGGCCGTCGAGGATAACCTTTCGGCGCTGCGTATTCTCTCGCAAGAGGTGGAGCAGCAGCAGAAAGCAGTGAAGGCGGCAAGCCACTATCTCGATTTATCTCTTGCGCGATATAAAAGCGGGGTTGATAGCTACTTAAACGTCATCACGGCCCAAACCACGGTTTTACAGAACCGCGAAACGGAGCTGCAGGTCCAACTGCGCGAGATGACATCGAGTGTCTCGCTCATTATGGCGCTCGGCGGCGGATGGGACGTGGCCGAATTGCCGAATACGAAGAGTCTCCTGGTGAAACCGGCCAAGTGGACGCCTGCGAGTGCATCTCCGCAGAACGCTCCTGCGCCGATCGCGCCCGCTAATCCGCCATCGCCGCAGTAAGACACGCCCGAGAGCGGATACACTCGTGTTCATGACCCAGGATGATTCCGTTCTGCGAAAGCTGCTGCTCGACGCCTTGCGCGGCGATCACGCGCACATTGACTTCGAATCGGCTGATCGACGGATTTCCCAGTCGAGAAACGCGGCATCAGGATCTCCGGCGCGCCGCACAGTGCATGGGAATTGCTGGTGCACATGCGTCTGGCGCAATGCGACATTCTCGAATTTTCCCGCAATCCCGGACACAAATCGCCCAAGTGGCCCGAAGGATACTGGCCACAAACCGAAGCTCCGCCAGATCCCGACGACTGGGACGAGAGCGTGAATGCGTTCCGAAAGCGATGGGCGAGAGTTCGAAAAGCTCGTGCAGGACCCGCAACAGGATCTATTCCGGCCCTTCGCACACGGCAAAGGTCAAACGCTGCTCCGAGAAGCGCTGGTCCTCGCTTCACACAATTCCTATCACCTCGGCCAGCTTGTCTTCCTGAAGAAGACCTTGACAGCGTAGCCTTATTTCGTCAGCACTTGCTCGATGAACGCCAGAGCGCGAGGGTCTTGCGACTGCCCGAGCCAAAAGAAAGCCTGTTTACGTACTTCGGGATTCCTTTGCGTGCTAGCGACTTCAATCAGCTTGGGAACGCCCTCGTCTTTGGGAAGTTGTGATAGAGCGAACACCGCTTGTCTTTTGACGCTTGTATCGGGATCGTTCTTGATCGCATCATCAATTGTGGAAACAGCACGTTGGCCGGCTTTCTGCGCAAGCCAAAAAATAGCCTGGCCGCGGATGTGCGGCGAAACATTGTTCTTCGCCATTTGAATCAGAAGGTTAAGCGCTTCAGAATTCTCGTGCTGCGAAATCGCGAAAATTGCGCCGTTGACGACGTGGTCTGAATTGCTGCTTGCGACGAGCCTCTCCAGATAAGCGAGGCTGGCCTTCGCTGGCACCCCGGTCAGCCAAACAAACGGAAGGCCGCCCGCATCCAGAGGGCAAGAGAGTGAGTAGGCCTGGATCTTTTCAACCTTGTTATTGGCGATGCGGAAAAGGACCGCCATTCGATCGGATCCTTCAAGCTGCACAGGCGTATTCGAGTGGGACGCGATGCGCTCGTTTTTCGATCCATCCTCGAGACTGCAGCCGCATTGGTCGGCACCGTTCCAACAGCAGCTTCGGTGATCTCCGGTCGCTGTCTTCACCTCATAAGCAAACCATGTCGGTGACCCGGCGTTCAGTTGCGATGCCAGATCGCCCGAAAAGGCTCTCGTTTCAAAGTGCGCGTTCGTAACATCGGGCTGCGCGTTCTGCGCACAGGCCGCTGAGGCAACCAGAACCATAACCAGCGCCTTCATTTCAGAATCTCCATCATGTAATCCGTAGTCTCTTTGGAATGGACCAAAGCGAGCTTGCTGACAATCTCGCCCTTCATCTCCGGATCTTTCTCGTTCCGCGCCAGATCGACGAGCGCCTTCCCGTTTTGTTGCAGGAACAACGAATTCAGGATTGCGGAGCGCACATCGCGATTGGGGTCGGATTTGTAGATCGACACGAGCGCTTCTCCTTGACCGCTGTTCCCCATCAGCCCAAGCGAGTGAATGGCGGCAACACGCAGCCGCGGATCTTTGTCGCTCCGTGCAATTTCCAGAAGCCGCGATGAATTTCCGCCCAGAAACATCGATTTAAGAATTTCCTCTTTGGCATCGATTGAGTTCTCTGATTGATAGAGCTGCCACAGCTCGTCCTGACCTCCTGCGAGGAGCAGTTGACGGATTGCTTCGCGGCGCAGCTCGGGATCTTTCTCCGTCTTGGCAATGTTCAGCAGCGGGCTGCGGGAACCGGACAGCAGAAAAGCTTGCAGGATCGCGCTCTTGATGCGCTTGTCCGATGACGAATTGTAAAGCGATGCCAGCTCTTGCGGCGCGCCGCCGCCCATCATGCCCATATACCGAATGGCCCGCAGTTGCAGATCGGGATTCGACGACCCATGGGCGATACCTTCGAGAAGCTTGCGCGCTTCGGGCGATGAACTCTGCGTGAGAACGAACAGAGCACGATCCTTGATCTTCTCTGAACTATTACTCGTCAGCACCTTTTCCAGAATCGGAAACGCCTTGTCCGGATCGGATTGCATGAGGCTGTTCAGAGCGATCATTTTGAGATCGTCGTCCGACGTAGCGCTGGGATTCACCGCCGCGCCGCTTTGGGCACGAATTTCAAGCTCCAAGGCTTTCGCATCATTGAGCCATCGGCTGGATGGATACGTCTGCTCTAAGTTGCCAACCGTCATCAGAGCCTGTTCACGGCGCCCCGATCGGCTCTGCGCGTACGCTTTCCAGTAGAGTGCCGCGTCCGCGTCGCGCGCTTTGCGCGATACCGAAGCACCGAACGAGGCTATCGCCTGGTCCCATTGCCGCGCGTCGAGTGCGCGCAGGCCATTTTGGTAATCAGTGTCATCGGCCCTCGATTGCTGTGCCTGGAAGCTCTGTGCCAGAGGCACGGACGTCTCCTGGCTCATACCTGGCATCGCCAGAGTGATCAAGAATATAGTGCTCAAAATCATAATTGTTGTCCTTTTTGGCGAGCATCGGTGCTCACAATACGAACCTTGAATAAAAGGCCGTCGTTTTCGACACGCCGCTGTAATGCTTCGATATCCGTGGAAGAAGCGCTAGAAGGGCTATTCGCGATATTGAGCAACGCACGCTCTAGATCGTCCAGCACAGCCGCATCCGATGCGTCACCACTCCGAACCGCAGCCTGCCGGAGCAGCCGGTTCTCGGTTAACAGATCGCGCGCGCGCCGGCGCTCCTCGTTGAAATCCATCCCTTCCGGAGTGCTGTTGAGCAGCTCCGCCAACACAATCTGCGAGCGCTCGAGGTGGTCGCTCATGGCCATCAATAAGACCCGTTCACGGGCCGTTTCCGGAATCACACCGAGCTGCCGATGTTGTTGGGTCAGTATCCCGGCGACGAATGCCACCGCCGCCAAAGCGATGCCTGCCGGAATCGGGACCCACCATCGAAACCAGGACTGGCGTGGCTTCCGTATCGATAATTGCGGCAGCAAGCGAATCCACACATCGTTTCCATACGATGCCGGGCGCTCAGGCACGGGATATTCGCGGATCGCGTCAAGCATCTCTTTCAGCCGTTCGAAATTCGAGCGGCACTTCGTACACCCGTCGAGATGGGCCCGGGTTTCCGCGTCCGTATTTCCGTAGTAAGCCGATGTGAGCTGTTCCTCGGCCAAATGAGTCATCGCGCAACCCCCAGTGCGGGTTCCAGCACCCGGCGAAGCTTTTGGACCGCTCGAAAGACGCTGTGCTTCGCGGCATTCGACTGCACTCCCAATGCGCGAGCGATCTCTTCTATGTCGCAGCCTTCGTAATGCCGCAACACGAATGCGGCGCGCTCCGTCTCGCTCAGTTGCTTCAGAGCGGCCTCGAGCAAATTCGCAATTTGGCTGCTCCGCGTCAGCCGTTCCGGCGATGGATCGGGCGTGGCGATGCGATCGAGCCAACTCGGTGAATCTTCATGCCTTGAGCTTTGTGGCGCGCCGCGGCCTTTCCGCGCCCGAATCAGGTCGAGCGAGCAGTTCGATGCTATCCGATACAGCCAGGTTCCAAATGCTGCCCGGCCATCGAACCGGTGCAGTTGTTTGTAAGCCCGCAGAAAGGTCTCCTGCACCAGATCTTCAGCGTCTTGTTCGTTTCCAGTCATGCGGAATGCGAGCCGAAAAATGGAGTGGCTATGCCGTTCCACCAGGACACGAAAGGCGCGTTGGTCGCCCTTGCGTGCCTGCTCGGCAGCGGCTGAGTCAGTCCATTCCATCCGGCCGCTCTTTAGACGGGAGATCCGTGCAGGCGGTTAGGTGACTCTTTGTTACGATTTCCGCAATCGTTCCGAATTTTCCCGGAAAGCAGGCGCGGGGGTTTGAAAACCTCCTGGCAGGATCCGCAGCAGGATCTACTCCGGCCTTTCGCGCACGGCAAAGGCCAGACGCTGCTCAGAAAAGCGCTCGTCCTTGCGTCGCATAACTCCTATCACTCGGCCAATTTGTCTTTCTAAAAAGGGCGCTACGGAGTTAGCGATTTTGAGACGTTACGGTGCGGATGGCTCAAGGGCGCCGACAGCTTGGATGTCAACTCTTGACAGTCATGATGAACACGAGCTATTCTGGGCCGAAGATTCTTTGGGAACATCAATGGATGAACCAAATACAGACGTAATCCAGGGCACGTTGGACATGCTTATTCTCAAGACGCTCAGCCTTGAGCCCATGCATGGCTTCGGCATTGCGCGCCGCATTGAGCAGGTATCGCGCGGAGTCTTCAAGGTGAATCCCGGATCGCTTCTCACGGCATTCCAGCGGCTGGAGCGTGTAGGGTGGCTGGACTCCGAGTGGCGTCAAACAGACAACTCGCGTCGGGCGAAGTTCTATTCACTCACTCGTTCGGGACGAAAGCAGCTCGAAATTGAGACGACAAACTGGAATCGTCGGGCATCTGCGATAGCACGTCTCCTGAAAGCCGAGGGATAAACGGTGTCGCTTTGGCGTCAGTTTACCCGCGGGCTGCGCGCGCTCGGGAACCGGAACATCACAGACCGGGAAATCGCCGAGGAGGTCAACCACTACCTAGAAGAGACTACGGCCAAGTTGGTGGCCGGAGGACTACCTCCCGAAGAGGCTGGCCGGGCCGCCCGGCTGGAACTGGGTGGCACGACGGCGGTTCGCGAACAAGTACGCGAGTACGGCTGGGAAAACAGGGTAGACACCTTTTTTGCCGATCTGCGCTATGCCGCTCGCACGCTCGTCAGCAATCCGGGGTTTGCAGCAGTCAGCATACTCACTCTGGCACTGGGCATCGGGGCATGCACGGCAATCTTTTCCGTTGTGGATGCCGTCCTTCTCCGTGCGCTGCCCTATCCGAATCCGCAAGAAATTGTGCGTGTGTGGGAACGAGCGCCTGACGGCCATCGAATGAATTTGGCAAACGCCAATTTTGAGGATTTTCGTGAACAGAACGGCACGTTCGCGCATCTGGCGGTATACAGCGGCTCCGAGCCTCTATCTGTTTCTGGCGGCAGTGAGCCTGTACGCGCAAATGTCTCCAGCGTCTCCAGCGGCTTCTTTAGAACCCTCGGTGTCGAGCCTTTTCGCGGTAGCGCATTTGCGCCTGAAGAGCATCGCCCGCATGGCACGCCAGCGGCGGTCGTCAGCTATAGCTATTGGCAGCGATATCTCGGCGGAGCAGCGTATCTCTCCAAATTCCGCTTAAGACTAGCGGGAGGGGTCTATCCTGTGGTTGGAGTCATGCCCGCGGAGTTCGATTTTCCGCCGGGCGTCTCCGTGTGGATTCCGAGCGAGCTTGATCCGGACCTTGGCACCCGCACGGCGCACAATTGGCGATGTCTCGGGCGCATTCGCAAGGGTACTAGCGTCGCCCAGGCGCGCGCTAATCTCAGCGCGATTGCTCACCGCATTAGAGATCAGTACGGAAAAAAAGTCGATCTGAATGACGCGGCGGTCGTACCTCTTGCTGACGCAATGGTCGGAGACGTGCGGACCGCTCTTCTTACCCTCTCGGGCGCCGTCGGCCTGTTGCTGCTGGTTGCGTGCGCCAATATTGCCGGCTTACTTGTAGCGCGCACCTCCGCCCGCCGTAAAGAGCTGGCTGTGCGTGCGGCGCTTGGGGCTGGGCGTGGCCGGCTGATTCAGCAGTTCCTCGCGGAATCTTTTTCGCTTTCGTTAGCTGGAGGTGTGCTCGGCATCCTGCTCGCGAGCTGGGCGGTCAGGGCGCTTCCGGCAATTCTTCCGGCGAACTTGCCGCGGCAGCAAGATATCGCGATTAACACATCGGTTCTGCTGTTCGCTTTGGCCGCAGTCATAGCTGTCTCCGTTTCGCTCGGGCTCTTCGCCGCTTCGCGCGCCGCTGCCGGAGACCTCCAGGAAAGCCTGACTGCTGGCTCGCGCAGTTACAGCGGCGGGGCCGCGAGCCATCGATTTCGCGGCTTCCTGGTGACCGGCGAAATCGCCGTCACGCTCTTAATTTTGATCGGGGCAGGACTTCTCGGCCGGAGCTTCTTGCGACTGATTTCCACCAGCCCGGGATTTCGCCAGGAAGACCTGATAACCATTGAGTTTTCACTTCCAACTCCGCTAGATTTCCACCAAGATCAGGCCGCCATTGCGCGACAAATCCATCTGCTGGACGATTTAGTGACTCAGCTGCGCGCAATTCCCGGCGTACAGAGTCTAGGCTTGGCCGGAGCGATGCCCGTCGCCGCCGGTGACAATCTCGCTGACGGAGAGTTCCTGATCCTCAATGGCCAAAAGCCGCCCGCCAATTTCGATGAATGGGATCGTTTCGCTCAAAATCCTTCTCGAGTCGGGCACGCTTTATATGCCGTCGCTGGCGAGGGTTACTTCCGGACCCTTGGCGTTCCCCTCGTACGCGGAAGAATGTTCGGCGAACAAGATGGCATTAACTCGCCCCATGTTGCGGTAATCAGCCAAACGCTGGCTCGTCAGCGCTGGCCCGATCAGGACCCCATCGGCCAAGTTATCGACTTTGGCAATATGGACGGCAACCTGAAACCGATCACGATCGTCGGCATCGTTGGCGATGTTCGAGCGCGCGGCCTGGATTTTCCTCCAAGTTCCATCATTTACGTCGATTACCGCCAGCGCGGAATGAACGCCAATTCATCGCCCACCATCCTGGTGCGCAGCGCCGCGCCGGCGGCAGAGATCGTTCCTGCCGCGCGCAGCATTTTCCACGATCTCGCTCCCGATGTTCCCGTCAAATTCTCTACGCTCGCCCACGAAATGGGCGGCTGGCTTGCGGATCGTCGTTTTCTGCTTCTTCTTGTGGGACTATTCGCCGCCGCTGCGGTAGCTCTTGCGGCTGTCGGCATTTACGGAGTTGTTGCGTTTTCCGTTACGCGCCGCACTCAGGAGATCGGCATTCGCATAGCACTCGGGGCCCGGCGTAGCGACGTTCTGAATTTGATCTTAGGCGAAGGTGCACGCATGGCTGCTCTCGGTGTCGTATTTGGTATCGCCGCATCGCTGGCGATCACACGTCTCATGTCTAGCCTTCTTTTTGGCATCAGCGCCACTGACCCGTTGACATTTGTCGGCGTCGCCGTGTTTCTTGCTCTCATCGCGCTGCTCGCTTCGTATATTCCCGCGCGTCGCGCCATGCGCTTAGACCCCAATACCGCATTGCGCGTCGAATAACGTATGGTTCCTTGAACCGCAACGAACCATATGCCAATGTACGTGCAATTCTAGGGCTTGAGAGGGAAAGATACCGAAACCTCCCTCGCGGTCGGTAGCGGAAAAATTGGGCGTTTTCGCTGACCTGCTTCCGCCAGGATGGCCTTAGCGCTGGCGCGCAGACGGATCGAGGGCATAGCTGATGGCCCTAGTCCAGGTGGTAAATCGATACACGCGAATGCCGGGGACCCACAAAATCCATGTCGGCCCTACTTTATAAATCTTCGGCTTCATTTGGGGATTTACCGAGACAGTGGCGGCTCGCCTGCCTTGCTCTCGCTCGAAATAGCTGCGCCGCCCAGCTCTGCGTGTGGCCATGCCAACCGTCGTGGAAACCGAGTGCTCGAAGAACTGATCTATCTAGTTCGATGTTGCTGGAACCGTCCAAATCCAGACAATCGTGA